>CCFE01000022.1 GCA_000752035.1 Bacillus rubiinfantis
CGTAACCCGCCGTAAGCCAAGCGAGACGCACCAGGGTTGGAATCCTGCCGAAAAATTAACGCTGCTTGAGGCCGTTAAGCTCTTCACAATTGGCGGTGCCTATGCTGCTAATCAAGAAAGGGTAAAGGGTACACTTTCAGTCGGTAAATGGGCAGACATGACTGTTTTCTCAAAAAATCTTTTTGCTCTCGAATCTGCAGATGAAATTTTGCAAACCTCCATTGAAGTGACGATTATTGACGGGAAAATTCAAGAGGGATAAAGTGAAGCAGGCCTGGTAAGGTAATTTTACCAGGCTTGATAGTTTATTTTTGTAAAAAAATATGTCATGATACAATAAACTGATTATTTGGAAATAACAAAAAATGTAGGAGTTGATGTTATTTGTTAGATGAACTTGGCGTAACTCAGGTGACCGTTCCTTTACCGTTTCGTTTAAATCATGTGAATTGTTTTTTAGCTGAAGGAGATAATGGCTGGATAATCATCGATACCGGTTTACATGATGATGTCGCAAGAAAAAGCTGGGCTCCCTATATAGAAAAAGTGCCGATTTCAACGATTCTTCTTACTCATCATCATCCTGACCATTACGGATACGCAGGTTCTCTGCAGCAGCAGACCAATGCGGAGGTGTGGATAACAGAGACTGAGGATGTGGCCGGCAGGACGTTTTGGGAGAGCGATTCATTGAATAATCTCAAGCAAAAGGTACTTACTTGCGGAGTTCCAAATGAACTATCTAGACCTCCGGCTGCTCAAGGAGCCAGTCCGTTTTCAGGGATTAAACCATACCCTACAGCTAACAGATATTTACAAGAGGGGATGAAACTTGTATTTGGAAAATACGAATACGAAGTGCTCTTGACCCCCGGTCATGCTGACGGTTTAATATGTCTGTTTAACAAAGAACAAAGGGTCCTGTTCTCGACCGATCATATTCTTGAGAGAATTACCCCGAATATTTCCTACTGGTTTCGCGGTATAAATAATCCATTACTGGCCTATATGGATTCATTGAAGAAACTTGAAACCTATGAGGCTGATTATGTTATTCCATCCCACGGGCAGCCGTTTCGAAATGCAAATAAACGAATTTATGAATTGATCGAGCATCATCAGGATCAATTAGAAAAAGTATATCAATATATCAAACAGCCGCAAACGATTTACCAGGTAACAAGACAGTTGTTTACTAAAGCGGTCTCTTCTCAAGATGCGCAGATGGCAATGGGGGAGACACTGGCCCATTTGGAATATTTATACTATAACAACCAGTGTAAGAAGAGTTTAGAAGGAGGGGTTTGGTACTACTGGGCGGTTTAAAAAGATTCCCAGCCGCTAGGGCTGGGGATCACAATTGATTTAGAGGATACCTTATTCACCAGGAGAGGTACCGACAAACACACCATTGATAAAGACGAAAATTTCCACTGTACCGTCTTTTTTGGTGAATGGAACTCCAATCATTGTCACATCTTCGCTTGGAATGACCACTTCGATGGCATGGGCGCCGTTCCAGTTGTAACCGTCTTTTTGTGCTTGTTTTTTTACGGTTTTAAATGCTTCACTGCTGATAAATTTTGCGACAATTTTGTTACGTTCTTTTCCTTGCAATGGGATGAGGTCATGACACCCGCAATCATCGTCTACTTCCGCTGCTTGGACAGAATTTACGGGGAGCATCATTGTGAAAGAAATGATGATACCACATAAAAGCAAAGCCAACTTCTTCATGCTAAATTCCTCCTTTTTTTTGTAAAACTCTTTAATATCATTCTGTTTGTATCGACAATATCCTGCAAAAATCCTTGAAAATTTTATGAAAATATGAAAATTAACCCTCTATTTTTTAGTTGATTGTCAAACTTTCCTTCTTATGGTCTAATAGGGATAAAACTTGTCGTAAAGTGAGGAGCCAGGCATGGTATTGATCATTGGAATATTTGTCCTTTATAATTGCATTCTTTGTTACATAGGCTGGAATGGCTGGAAATGGATTAAAGCAATAGCCTTTCATAAGCGGATACCATTTGCCTACGTATATCTTCTAGTTTATTTAATTTTTGCTTATTCTTTTGTCATTGCCCGTTTTTGGGATTGGCTGGGTATTTTCACATGGATGGGTGCCATCTGGCTGGGGATGCTGTTTTTCTTATGTTTATCTTTGCCTGTCGTTAATCTATTGGTTTGGCTGTCACGCTTTACCTCTATCGAAAAATGGGTAGTGATCAAGTGGAGCGGACTTGCTGTGACAATTGGCATAATCAGCCTGTTTATAATCGGAATATTCAATGCCTATAGCCCTGTCGTCCGAACTTACAATATTAATATCAATAAACCTGTAAGTGGAAAAAACAGCATGAAAATCGTAATGGCTTCTGATTTGCACTTTGGCAAGTTGGCAGGAGCGGGGCAGGCAGCAAAGTTAGCCGCCGCAATAAAGAAGGAGAATCCTGACCTCGTGCTGCTTCCGGGCGACATCATCGATGATGAAATTGCGCCATTCCTCGAGGAAGGAATTCCGAATATTTTCAAAAAAATCCAGCAGCCCATTTTTGCAGTGCTAGGCAACCATGACCGCGAGCGCACCGCTGTCGATTTAATTCAAATCTTTAATAACAGCGGAATGAAGGTGCTCGACGATGAAACCATTGTATTAGAAAATGGCGTGACCCTTGTTGGCCGCCGCGACCGCGGATATCAGGATGTTAATCGGAAAAAGCTTGCACAATTAATGAGCAATGTTGATAAAAGTAAACCGGTTATTCTCCTTGACCATCAACCTTATGATTTAGTAATTGCGGCAGATAATGGCGTGGACCTGATGCTCTCCGGCCACACCCATCGCGGACAAATCGCACCCGGTAATTTAATCACAAAAAGACTGTTCGAGAATGATTGGGGTTATGTTAAAAGGGGCAAGATGCAGTCAATTGTTTCCTCGGGATATGGTTTTTGGGGCACCCCGCTCAGAATTGGCACTCGCTCAGAAATAGTTGTTATAAACATACATTTTAAACCGTAAAGGCCCACAATCCATGGGCCTTTTTCAATAGCACTAGTTGATTTTTAGGCCGATATTTCCGTAAGTAGTCCTGAAAAAAACATACTCTCGTTTTCCGTCAGAACAGCGGTTTGCTTTTGCTATCGTTCTTCTAATATTGGTTTTCAGATAATCTTGATAGCGGATGAAGATTGAATAAGTAGATGGAGGCAAATTGGAAAGGCTCTCTAAAGGTATCTCCACAACGCCACTCCCATTAGTTATTTCAAGGGGAAGTATTACTTCATTCAAGCCATTTTTTGTATCACGAATAAGTACATCGTTTACCGACTCAAGGCCATCTCCAAATACATCTATTTGCAGACAATAGCTCTGTTCCCTGAAACTGTCTTCTTTTACCATTACAAATAGGGCGAGTCTGATTAGCAAGTTTGCCTCACTGAAAACCTTATAAGGGAGATTGTCGATGATACGGACTTCCTTAATTTTCTCATTCCCCTCCCAAGCATAAAGTTTTTCCAATTGCCGGTACTTCTTCTCGCGAAAAAGCTGAATGACCTGTTTGTTCAGTGGCTGCAAAAATTCCTCAGAAAACTCATAATCTAACTGCTTGGTTGTTTTTAATACTTGTCCGAGCTTATAATAATAGACCGGTTTCAGCCTAGTTTTTTTAAAATGTGGCGTGGTAAACAGCCGGGTGATGGCATCGTATTCATACAAGCGGTTAAGAATCATTTTTTTCTTATGAGCTGGCAGATTTTTCGTTAAAAAGTAGTGAATCACTTTTAAATTGCAATTCGTCTTTTGCATGATGTTTGTTTGATTCGTCAAACGTGTTTTTTCATTATCAAATCGGTTTAAATAATAGATAGGTTTTGTAGTAGTGGAGATAGTTTGACTATGAAGCAGGACCTCAATAAAAAATTGTTTATCCTCAGCAAACTTCATCTCCGGGAATTGGATTTCATGCTGTTTTACCAGCTCTGTTTTCATCATTCTCGCGCGGGGGCCGAGATGATGCAACATATGCGGTATAGAAAAGGGGCAAACACTCCTGCGGTCTTTGCAAGATTCATGCTCTGCAATCACACTCATCCCGTTCTCCTTGACCTTAATCGTCTTTCCGACAACATAATCATCGCCGGTCTCCTCAAGTATTCCTGCTAGCGTTTCCAGTCCTGTTGGCTCGAGCCAGTCATCAGCATCTAAAAAGGTGATATATTTAGATTTAGCTAACCCAATGGCAATATTTCGTGGATATCCTGGTGTCCCTGAGTTTTTGTTTAAAAATACGCTGATGATATTGTCATGGTCAGTAGAATACTCTAATAATAGCTCCCGGGAACGGTCTGTGGACCCATCATCCACCAATATATAGTCGATCTTATCTTTGCCTAATGACTGCTTCAGGACGGAATCAATAGTTTTTCGTAAATATCTTTCCGCGTTATAAACGGGTGTAATCACTGTTACTAATTTAGGCTCCCGCTCGTGAACACGGTTTGCTTCTAAAATCGTAAAACCCCGGTTTTTTTGTTTCTTTTGTATCCATTTCATCCTTTTCACATTCACTTTCCAATTCTTTTCACTATATTGATTGGCATTTTTAGTAACTTTTATGCAAAAGGTACAAATATACAGTTAATTTTTAAATGTATTTACAAAATTTACACTACAGCTGCTGGAAAAATGGTAAAATTATGTTTGTGGCTATTTTTTCAATTAGGGGGAGTGCAGCTGTGGATTCGAAATTTACAAAACCAAAAGGATTTGGGGAAATACTCGATCATACATTCAGCTTAAGTAAAAGCAGATTTAAAGATTTTTTCATGATTTTTCTTATATTATTAGGCCCAATTTATCTCCTTCAGGCGATTATCCAACTGGCAACAGGAACTAGCTTTTTCCGTGAGGTTGGTTCTGGAGGTACATGGTATGAACAAATCTTAACTAGTTTTACTGAGACCGGGACGATTGAATCAAGTATTGGAGAAGATATTGGCTTAATTTTGATTGGATTGGGAGCTGTCATTCTTGGACCTGTTGCTGAAGGTGCGATTTTATTTGCCCTTAACCACCTTCGTAAACAGGAGAACTTTAATGTAAGCTCAGTAATCAAGCAAGCCTTTTCCCGCTTTTGGCCAATGCTGGGCAGCAGTATCTTATTTGGCATCATGATATTAGCTATTGTGCTGATTCCTATTTTAGTCGTTGCCTTTTCGGGGGCTTTTGGCGCAATGGCCAGTCCAATCTTAGGTATTTTATTAGCAGTTGTGTTATTTCTCGTATTTGGTATTATCATCGCTTTTCTGACAACTCGTTGGAGTTTCTATTTTGGCTCTGTCGTGATTGACCGCAAGTCACCGGGGTTTGGCAGAAGCTGGCGATTGACTCGCGGCCGCACATGGACGTTAATTGGCCTATATATTATCTTTTACCTAATTATTTCGATTGTCAGCTTTGCAGTCGAGGCTACACTCGGAATCGCGTTAGGAAATAGCGTGCTATTATCAATCATCTCCAATCTAGTCACACTCATCACAACAATGATTTTCTCTGTTGGCTATGGAGTTATCTATTTTGATTTAAAAGTCCGCCATGATGCTGATGACTTAAAAGAATTGCTCGATGATTATGACAACCCACCATTACTTAATAAATAAGGTGATAACGATGCTTGACGACCTTAAGGCACGAGATGAATTAAAAGACATCTTAAATCAAAAAGAATATCGTGTATATCACGAGGCAAAAGGGCTGCTAGCAACCTGGTGGGAACAAGCGAAGCAATGGCTGAGTGAAAAATTACAGGCCCTGTTTCCCGCACTTAAGGTATCAGACAGTGCGGCAGGGTCTGTTTTAATCATAGTCATTGTAATTGTTTTACTGCTATTAGCGTTATCGACCTTCTTGTTACTACGAAACCATAAACGCAATCGGCTGCTCCGAAAGCAAAAGCCTCTGCAATCTCGTCAGGAGCTTGACTGGACGTATACCCAACATCTTCGGGAAGCCGGAAGACTTGAAGCAGGCGGTGACTATCGCAGTGCTGTCCGCCACTTGTTTTTAGGATTGCTGCTGTTTTTTCATGAAAAAGGCTGGCTTGAGGCCCGCATTTGGAAGACAAATTGGGAGTATTATGAAGAGTTAAGCAAGGTAGGGCAAGCACATGCCCAACAGTTTTATTATCTTGCCCGCTTTTTCGATGAAGTCACTTATGGTGAGCAGGTTATTGACAAAGCAGAATATGACGAATTCGTGGCAAATATAAAAAAGCAGCTGCAGGGGGAGGAATGGAAAGGAGGAGAATGGCGTGAAAAAGGCTAAACAAAGCGGGATCTGGCTTGCCGCGCTCGTTATTATGTTTATGATTGTCAGCTATTTTGCCTTTTCACCTAAACCGAAGCTCTATCCAAGCTATGACTCTCAATCTCCTTCTCCTACAGGGATAAAGGCACTGTATACATACTTAAACAAAGAATTGGAGGCAAAGCGCTGGAGTCATGAACCTGAATACCTTTCGAAGGAAAAGGATGGAAAATTATTGCTGATGGTTGAACCAAGGATTACCCCGGATTCTGAGGAAATGAAGACTTACGTTGAGTTTATAAAAGCCGGCAATACAATCCTGCTGTTAAAAACCAATCCGAAAGGCATGTTCGATGTCAACACTGACTATGTCGCTGAAGATGCCGAAGAAGGTGCTATAACCATTCATGATTCCACGAAGAAAAGCCATCAAGCCGAGGTTTCTTCATACGTTCGCCTCGAGACAAAGGCTGGCGATGAGCGTTTGCTCTATGATGATGCCGGCACCATCGCACTCAAACGGACCATTGGCGAAGGCCAGCTGATTGTCGCTGTGACACCGCAATGGCTAATGAATAGCAATATTTTAAAGCACGAGCATTTACAGCTGGCTGTGCAGTTGTTGAACCAAAGTAAAGCAACGTCTGTTTTAGTTGATGAATATTTACACGGAGCAGGTGAGACTCCTTCGCCGTTAACCGTTTACCCGCAATGGTTTCTGATATTCCTCGCCCAAGGAATAATCGCTGCCGTTCTGTGGCTATGGCTGAAAGGAAAACGCTTTGGCCCAATCTTTACTCCACGCGAGGCGAGTGTCCGGTTTAGCGATGAAGGGATTCGGGCGCTAGCCGCTTGGTATCTCCGCGGTCACCGCTATCATGATTCATTGCTAATGCAAGCTGATTATGTAAAGGTCATCCTCCAGGAAAAATGGTACATCCCTTACAACCGTGGCTGGAACGAACTGGCTAGTGACATCGAGCGGAGATGGAAGGGAATCAAGCCCGGAGAACTTCGCGCTTTTCTCACTGGCTTAAGCACTGTACTTGAAAAAGAAATGATCAGCAAACAGGAATATTTACTCTGGTCGCAAAAGCTCGACCGTTTACAAAAAGAGGTGGAACAAGGATGAAACAAGAATTAACTAATCTTTTAGCTTCATATGAAGCACGGATTCTTGGTCAGAAAACAAATTTACGCTTATTATTATCGGCGGTTCTGTCTGGCGGGCATGTGCTCCTTGAAGGGGTGCCAGGCACCGGGAAAACACAAATGGTGCGCACACTTGCCGGCCTTCTTGGCGGCAGCTTCAACCGGATTCAGTTTACCCCTGATCTTTTGCCAAGCGATATTACCGGAAGTATGATTTATAACATTAAAGAAGGTAATTTTCAAACGTTAAAAGGGCCGATTTTTACAAATATCTTATTAGCAGATGAGATTAACCGGACACCAGCAAAAACGCAGGCTGCCCTACTTGAGGCGATGGAAGAAAAACAGGTGACCATTCAAGGTGAGACATACCCGCTACCGGATGTGTTTTTTGTGGTGGCGACACAAAACCCGATAGAGTTTGAAGGGACCTATCCACTGCCCGAGGCACAGCAGGACAGATTCTTGTTTAAACTGATGATTGATTTTCCAAGCTTTGATGAAGAGATGCAGGTATTGAAGCAAGTGATTGAAAACCGGTTTGATAGTAGCTCTGTGGAGGAAGCTCTCGACCTTGCGACTTTTTCCGCCATTCGTAAAGAAATCAGTGAGGTTACAATCAGTGACAGTGTCCTCGATTATGTGATGAAAATTGTCCGCAAAACGCGGGAAGCAGAGGCGATTCGCTACGGTGCCAGCACAAGAGCTGGTATTTCGATTGGAAAAGCGGCACAAGCTTGGGCCTATCTCTCCGGCAGGGACTACGTAACTCCTGATGATATCAAAATGGTTGCCAAGCCAGCTTTACGCCATCGAATTCACTTATCTCCACATGTGGAATTGGAGGGAGCAACCGTTGACAGAATCATCGAAGAACTTGTTGGCTCGGTTCCTGTTCCAAGATAAAGGGATACTGCCGACAAAACGATTGGTTTTACTCTATCTGCTGTTATCGCTCGGAGTAACGATTTGGGTAACCGGCACCGAGGTCTCCTGGTGGTATATAGCAACGATTAACATAATCGTCTTACTGCTAAGCTTGGTAGATTTATTTTTTTCACCGAAAAAAACTCAGCTTCACTTTAAACGAAGAGTTACAGATGAAATGGAGAGGGGACTGGTTTATCCAGTAACGATTGAGGTCAGCAATGCTTCTGCTTATCCTATTGGATATCAGTTGATTGATAGCCTGCCGCAGTCGTTTACCCGGCCATTTCCGCTTTCGGGTACAATCGCCCATGACTCCGCCGTTAAGATTACATATGAAACAACGGCACAGATAAGGGGAAAATATCAGCTTGGCAAGCTCTATTTCCGCTATCGCAGCAAACTGGGCTTATGGGAAAAGCAGACAACGGTTGAAATAGCCGATAGTCTCAAAGTCATTCCTGATTTAAGTGAGACGAAGCAATATTTAGAAAATGCCCAGCAATTTTTGCTATATGATGGGTTAAAAATTCGCAAGCAGCGGAGCGGTGTCGGCGAGTTTGCCAAAATTAGAAACTATGTCGTTGGCGATGATCCACGAAAAATTAACTGGCGGCAAACAGCAAAGCTGCAAGCGGTGATGACGAACGAATATGAACCAGAGCACGGGAAATATATCACGATTTTGCTTGACTGCGGACGGATGATGGGCGCGGAGTTAAAAAAGGGTAACCGATTGGAGAAAGCACTTGAGGCGGCGTTAACTGTAGCCGCGGCTGCGCTGCAAAAAGGAGACTATGTTTCCTTACTAGCATTTTCAAGAGATATTAAGGTGTATGTTCCGCCTGCTAAAGGAATGGATCATCTACAGACAATTTTGCAGGCTGTTTATAATGTAAGCGTTGATGCTGCCGAATCAAATTACGGTGCAGTACTGCAGTATTTAGAAATGGCTCAGAAAAAACGCAGTCTGCTGCTGTTATTTAGCGATGTCCGCAGCTTCCTCCATGAAGAAACGGCCCTCGTTTATTTACAACGGCTGCGCAAACGACATTTATTTTTCATGGTTGGGGTTGAGGATCAAACGCTGGTGAAACGTACAAAAGCAGCACCGGTTGATGTCCAAGCAGCGATGCTAAAGAGCATTGCCCAGCAACAGCAGGTTTTTAAAAAGCGCGAAAAACATAAATGGGAAAAGCAGGGCCTGCAGATGATTGAGGCCCCAGAGGAAAAATTAGCGGTTACGGCTGTTTCACATTATATCGAGTTGATTAATCAAAATGTGTTATAGCTGTTTTGGCCAGTTTGAGTTTGCCAATTACGATGTATAGGATCAGGCCGATGACGGTCAAGAGCGCAACGGCATATTTCGCTTCAAGTGAAATCGCCGCCGGTGTGATGAAGCCTTCAATGATCCCCGCAATCACAAATAACGGAATCGTCCCAAGCAGCAGCCCTACAGAACGTTTGGCTTGCTGCTTTAATTGATATCCCCGTGAATACAGGCCGGGAACAAATAGCTTATAGCCCATCAATAGTCCCGCACCGCCGGCAATAAAGATGGCTGTCAGTTCAATCATCCCGTGAGGAACGATATAAGCCCAAAAATCATACGACTTATCATGATGCCAAAATAACGCCGCCAGAGCGCCAATAATAATGCCGTTATATATCAATAAATATACTGTTAACAAGCCAAAGGTAATCCCGCCAGCAAATGCTAAGATAGCTACTTGAATATTATTAGTCATAATACTTGCTGACATCAGGGAAGAATCAACTGCTCCGTCTTGACTGCCCAGTTGTTCTGGATCAACACCTTGAGCAATATCAGCCGGCAGAATCGAATAGATGTGGAGCGGATCATTCGACACTGCCAGAAAACTGCCAAGCGCCCCCACGGTAAAAAGGGCCATCGCAATGATGACAAACTGCCACTGTTCCAAGAGGAGGCCGATAAATTTTGTGCTAAAGAAGTATCGGATTTGCTTCATGCTCGATACTTGATCCCTGTAGAGAAGATTATGGGCTTTAGACACAAGTCCATTTAAGTATTGTGTTACTTCCTGATGTGGAAAGTATGTTTGGCTATAGGAAAGATTTTGTGCAGCCTTTTGATAAAGGCGATTGAAGCTGGTAAGATTGTCATTGGTAATCGTTTTTTTCCCTTTACTGAGTAAGCCGATCAATTGTTCGAGCCTTTTCCAATCTTCTCGATGCTGGCGAATAAATTGTTTAACATCCATTTTGACACCTCTATCATTTTACATTCTATTCCTTATTATAGTAATATTGTAGAAAAATAGAAACCTCTATGAAAAAATTCATCATTGTGTGTGGAGGAATTTACATGAATTCGGAACAAATGGAGCTTAAGACTCCGGAATATGTCTCACTGCAATTTCGTCTTGCTGGTTTGGGGAGCAGGGCGGCTGCGTTTATTATTGACCAGTTGCTTATAACGGTAATGAATATTTTGCTTTTGGTCATGGCCTATTTTGTGGTCAGGGGCATGTCCAGCTTTGAAATTGACTTGCTGGATAGCAACGTGCCTTTTGCGATTGCGATTATTTTAATTTTTTTGATTAACTGGGGTTATTTTTTCGTCTGTGAGTTTTTCTTTGCCGGACGCACCCTTGGGAAAAAGCTCGTCGGTATCCGTGTCATTCAGGATAATGGTCACAGTATTACCCTGCTCTCAAGCTTCATTCGCAACCTGCTGCGGATTATTGATTCCTTGCCAACCGGTTATTTTCTCGGTATCATCATGGTCTTTTTCCATCCGAAGCATAAACGGCTGGGGGATCTCGTCGCGGGCACGATTGTCGTACATGAGCGTAAAGCCAAGCGAAAAAAACTGAGCGGTATTGACAAAGAAGTAGAAAGCAGAGGGCTTTCTAAAGCTGATTTAGTAGTAGACCAGTGGACGCTGAAATCATTTAAAGAGAAGGACTGGAAGCTGCTTCAAACGTATGCTTCTCGCTTCCAACAGCTTCCTAACGACGAGCGCACGCAATTGACGCAGCAAATTGCAAGTTTGTTGCTACCAAAGCTTGGCATCGAAAGTGCAGGTCGAACAGCGAGTGAATTGGAAAACACCCTTCTGGTCCTCTATTTACATCTGCGCGATGAATGGGAGTATGAACTCTAACTTTTAAGCCTATTGTGAAAAAACAGTAGGCTTTTATTTATAAATCTTATCATGAGAACTGGTTTGAGCAGTTCCCTTGCTAGATTGTCCCCATGAAGGGCTCATGAGGACTGATTGTGGCAACAACCTTGCTAATTTGTTCTCATAAAACGATTATGAGAACTGAATTAAACATAGACTTGGCGAACTGTTCTCATGAATAACTTTTGATAATCATTATTCAGCCGAATTAATTTTTTTCGAAAAAAAGTCATTACCCACTAATCTCATTGGCATAACATGATATAATAAAAGAGCTAACAATTGGAATACTAAAAAAGGGTGATAAGAAGTGAAATTATATAATTCAGTACTTGATTTGATTGGGAATACCCCGATTGTAAAATTGAATAAACTACCTGACCCTGATGGTGCCAAGGTATACATAAAACTGGAGTCATTTAATCCAGGTGGCAGTGTCAAGGACCGCGCATCCATCACAATGATTGAGCGTGCGGAGGCAGAAGGGAAGCTCATCCCCGGACAAAGCACGGTCATCGAACCGACATCGGGTAATACCGGAATTGGGATTGCCATGGTGTGTGCCGTCAAAGGCTACCGCTGTATTATTACCATGCCAGATAATGCCACCTTGGAACGGGTAAAAATTTTAAAAGCATATGGCGCAGAAGTGTACCTGACACCCGCAAACCAGCGGATGCAAGGGGCCATCGATAAAGCCAATGAACTGGCAAAAACGATTCCTGATACGTTTATTCCAATGCAGTTTGAGAACCCTGCCAATGCCGATGCCCACCGCGGAACAACCGCTGTTGAAATCTTGGAGTCGTTTGCTGGCAAACTCGATGCCCTCGTATTGACTGCAGGAACAGGCGGAACCGTCACAGGTGTTGGTGAGGAGCTGAAAAAACAAATACCTAATTTGAAAATTTATGTTGTTGAACCTGCTGGATCCCCGGTCCTTTCCGGCGGTGAACCAGGACCACATAAAATCCCTGGGACCGGACCAGGATTTATTCCAAAGATTTTAAATCGCGATATTTATGATGAGATTTTGCATATCAAGGATGAAGACGCGCAAATAATGGCCCGGCGCCTAGCCGCAGAGGAAGGGATTTTTATTGGTGCTTCCGGTGCATCGTCAGCCCATTTTGCGATAGAAATTGCGATGACACTTTCCAAAGAAGCTAGAGTCCTTTGTCTGGCACCTGACACCGGCGAACGCTATTTATCATCTGATTTATTTCCAGGCTGAGTCTAATTCTTAAAATGAAGGGAGTTTCTAATGATGGAAACTACGATTAAATGGAGGGGGAAAATGGCCTTTACCGGGATTACCCCTTCTGGTCATGAGCTAAAAATGGATGCTGCTCCGGAAGTTGGCGGAGAAAATACAGGGGCACGACCAACAGAATTGCTGCTAAATGCGATTGCCGGCTGCACCGGAATTGATATCATTTCAATACTACAAAAAATGCGTTTAGACCCTAAATCTTTTCATATGGATGTCAAGGGCGAGCGTGCAGACGACCATCCCAAACGGTTCACTGACATTCATATTCATTATGCCTTAGAAGGAGAACTGCCCGAAGACAAAGTCGTCCGCGCCATTCAACTATCAAAAGATAAGTACTGTTCTGTTTCCCATTCGCTAAGTGCCAACATTACCGCAAGCTACTCCATTAATGGGATAAAAGGTGACAAGGTGCTTTAATTAGCGTGAAAAAGCTTGGAGATGCTCCAAGCTTTTTTTCAGCCGATAGGAAGTATAAAACTTTCTATCAGGCATAAGCGCAACTAAGCCTCTGTCTTCGCCTTAAAGGCTCACCAATCGGCAAGTTTTCTTTATCTGTATCTATCTTTATACGTTTTTCTATACACATAATCATGACTTTTTCCAGCTGTCCATTGGCTTAAGAAGGATGCAAGAGCCATAAATACTCCTGCAGATCCGAAGGCGAGTGTGTATTGCTGCAGAAAAAATAAAATAAACGCTCCTAGCAAACTTGCCGTCATGATGATAATGAGCAGCATTTTTACCTGTTCTTTCCTTTTAGTTGTCATTGAAAACCCCCAACGAACTTTTACCTATATTTTACCATTTTCAGTTGATTTCTAACATCAAAGTATAGTCACAAGATTAACTTACTCAAATAATGTATAATCAAAATAGGAAAACAAACTCAAATAAATTGAAGGTGTGAAATCATGTTAACACCAGTTACGCTTCGCGGGAGCATAGTTTGCCTTGAACCTATGACAATTGACCACGTTAATGAACTCTGTGTTGCTGCTTCGGAAGATAGATCTACATACACTTATACCTATGTTCCAAATGGTCACGAAGATGCGAAACGTTATATTGACATTGCCCTAACAGACTTTTTGAAAGGCCGTTCGTTGCCATTTGTCGTTCGTCATATTGAGACTGGTCGTATTGTCGGAACAACACGATTTCTCGATCTCGAATTTTTCTCATGGCCGCCTCCATGGCCACCGGGTGTTGCCAATGGGGTCTCACCTACAGATTTAACCTCACCAACCGTGGCTGAAATCGGCAGCACTTGGTATACTGCTTCATTCCAACGCACGGGTGTCAATACAGAGTGCAAGCTGCTGATGCTTTCTCATGCTTTTGATTCATGGCATGCGATCAGAGTTACGCTGAAAACTGACGCTCGTAACACACGTTCACGTTCTGCGATACTACGTCTTGGTGCTACTTTTGAAGGTATTCGCAGGGCACACACCCCTGCAATTGATGGTAGTATTAGGGATACTGCCTATTATTCAATCCTTGCCGAAGAATGGCCCGAGGTACGTGCACACCTTCAAAAGAAGCTTCAAACGAGATAGAATTTCCGGACGTGTATATGAATAAAAAAGCCTAAAGTCTCTTACAACACGGAGAAGTTAGGCTTTTTTATCTTTCGTTAACATTGTAAATCCTCATTTCCATAATGCTACTTCAAAAATATCTTAATTTTCTTCAACCCATCCTTGACATTTGGATAACGGAAAGGAATATCAATGCGCGTCGTTTGTTTTAAGATACTTTTTTTATGGGAAAAGGTATCAAAGCTCCCTTTTCCATGATAGCTGCCAATCCCGCTAGTGCCCACGCCGCCAAAAGGCAGATAGGGGGAGGCGAAATGGTAAACAGTGTCATTGACACAACCCCCGCCGAATGAAACACTGCTCAAGACCTCCTCCGCAGTCTGACCATTTTCGGTAAAAATATACAGCGACAGCGGTTTGGGATGATGCCCGATTCCGTCAATCACCTCTGACAGCTCACGGTATTCCATCACTGGAAGAATCGGCCCAAAGATTTCATCCTCCATAATCGGATCGTCCCAGGTAATCTTTGTTAACACCGTCGGCTCAATCCTTAGAGCATCCCGGTTAACCTGACCACCCAAAAATGTAACCCCATTTTCTAAAAAGGTAGCCAGCCGCTGGAAATGACGTTCGCTGACAATCCGCGTAAAATTGGAATTTTGTAAAGGTTCTTCCCCATATAACTCAATAACAGCAGCTCGTAACTGCTGTAAGAACTTATCTTTCACCTTCTCATGAACATAGAGGTAGTCAGGCGCAATGCAGGTCTGCCCCGCATTTGTCCATTTCCCCCAGGCAATCCGCTTTGCGGCCACACGCAAATCAGCATCTTCATGAACAATGCACGGGCTTTTCCCGCCAAGCTCTAATGTGACAGGAATCAGCTGTTTGGCGGCTGCCTCCATGATGATTTTTCCGACGGCAACGCTGCCAGTGAAAAAAATCGTATCAAAATGTTCCTTAAGGAGGGCTTGGCTCGTTCCGACACCGCCTAGGACGACAGCGACAAATTCACGCGGGAAGCACTCACTGATGATTTTTTCCACAACCTCCGAAGTCTTTGGTGTTAATTCTGACGGTTTGATTACCGCACAATTCCCAGCAGCAATCGCGCCGATTAATGGCGCCAGTGCTAACTGAAAGGGGTAGTTCCACGGAGAGATAATTAAAGCGACACCATATGGTTCAGAGTAAATATAGCTTTTCGATCCGATATGTGTCACCGGGGTTTTCACCTTTTGCGGTTTGACCCAGGACGCTAAATGCTTGATTGTAAATCGCAGTTCTTCAAGGACAAAACCAATTTCCGTCGAATAGGCTTCAAATTCGGATTTATTTAAATCCGCCCGCAAGCTGTCCATTAATTCTTGTTCGTACTGCATCACCGCACTTCTTAATGTTTCTAAAGCCGTCAAACGGAAAGCAACGTCTCTCGTCTGATCCGTCTGAAAAAAATTTCGTTGTGCTGTTACTAAGGATTGATACGTTTTCACACGATTTACCCCCAGAGTATATTTGCTATTATTATACATGGTTACGCTTTAAGACTGGTATAGAGATGTTCCATATCTTTTTGTGAAAGTATTTTTGGAACAGGGTAGAGGGGGTTGGCTTCTTTTAAAGCACGGGCGGCCATCACAGGAATATCACCGTCTTTAATCATATCCAGTTTGTCGGGAATCCGCATTTTTTCATTAAGCTCTTTTACCTGCGTAATAAACATTTTTGCCCGCTCTTCGATTGACTCAGCCTGCCTGCTTATTCCAATTACATCGGCTAATTCTGCCAGCGGTTTATAGACAGATTCACCATAATAGTCAAGTACATATGGCAGCGTAACGGAATTAGCCAAACCATGGGGAACGTTGTAAAAACCGCCGAGAGTGTGGGCAATCGCGTGAACATTCCCCACATAAGCACGCGTAAACGCTAATCCAGCCAAGTAGGCCGCCTGTTGCATATTCGTTCGCGCCTCCATATTATTGCCAGCGGAATAGGCCTCAAAGAGATTTTCAAAAATGAGCTTAATTGCCTTCCTGCTATATTCTAGGGTCTTAACCGTGTTACTTTTTCCGATATAGGCCTCAATTGCATGCGTCAGCGCATCAATTCCGGTAGCCGCAGTAATATGCGGTGGCAGGCCGACTGTTAATAACGGGTCAAGTACCGCATAGTGGGGGATAAGCGCTGGGTCCATGATTGCGTATTTCTCATGTGTGCTGCTGTCGGTGACAACTGCCGCCAGCGTCGCTTCACTGCCTGTACCCGCGGTAGTAGGGATTGCCGCCAGCGGGGGAATCGATTTTCTCACCTTTAGCACGCCTTTCATCGCTGCTATTGATTTATTTGATCTTGCAGCCCGGGCTCCGACCCCTTTGGCACAATCCATAGGGGAGCCACCGCCGAAGGCGACAATTCCTTGACAGCGATTTTTCACAAATAACGCGTAGGCCTCCTCGATATTTTCTATCGTTGGGTTAGGGACGGTTTTGTCATAGATAACAGTGGTAAGTCCGATATTCTCACATTCTTGTAAAAAATCAGCCATCAAACCTAGCGAGGTAATCCCCTCATCCGTGACAATTAACACGCTGTCTATTTGATTATTTTTCAACAGCGCAGGCAACTTCATAACACTATTTTCTCCTT
>CCFE01000023.1 GCA_000752035.1 Bacillus rubiinfantis
GGATTTGGACGGGTTACCACCTGACTTATCTATTATAAAGGACTTTTTCTTTGCTTAAAATAACAAAATTGAACATTGCGAATGTTTTTAATAGTGAATTTAAATTAATGCAACACTAGTGATTTTTACAATCTTTACGATTTTGAAAAGGTTTTCAATTCCCGAATGAAAAGCAAATATATTTATTTTTCATTCGCTTTTTACAAAAAAATGATTGAAATAGTTAGATAATCTGATTATAATGTGTGTATTCAATTTCATATTGTTTCACTCATATAATCGCGGGGATAGGGCTCGCAAGTTTCTACCGGATTGCCGTAAACAATCCGACTATGAGTGGGTAATGCGTACTTAATCCGCTTCTAACAAAAGCGGACTTCCTTCCTATTCCTTTCGGAGTTAACAGCACGAAGGCCATTGTCTCACTCAAATTTGATGTGAAGCAGTGGTCTTTGTGCTTTTTTATGTCCATTTACTAATTTGGAGGTTGTTATGAAACGATTAGAAACAAGAATTAAGCAGGATGGGATTGTCTTATCTGCAAATGTTTTAAAGGTTGATTCTTTTTTAAATCATCAGATTGATCCACAACTCATGCAAGAAATCGGCCAGGAGTTTGCGTCGCGTTTTTCCACTGAAGGAATTACTAAAATAGTTACGATTGAATCCTCGGGAATTGCCCCAGCGGTCATGGCCGGGTTGTTTTTGCAAGTTCCTGTTGTCTTCGCGAGAAAGCGGAAATCACTAACATTATCTGAAGATTTACTAACGGCATCGGTGTATTCCTTTACAAAAAAGGAGACCAATGAAATTTCAATTTCAAAGAAATACCTTCACGAAGATGATAAAGTTTTAATCATTGATGACTTCCTTGCCAATGGTCAAGCAGCACTTGGCTTGGTCGATATTGTCTATCAGAGCCGTGCCAATCTAGCCGGTATCGGTATTGTGATTGAAAAATCCTTCCAAGAAGGAGCTACCAAACTAAAAAACCTAGGTATCAGGGTGGAATCGCTTGCGCGAATAGCTGATCTGTCCTCTGGTGAGGTTGTATTTATTAAAGAAAGAGCTATGGAGGAACTGGCCAAATGAAACATAAACCCATACAAACCGTCTCGCTTGGAATCCAACATGTATTGGCAATGTACGCCGGAGCGGTCATCGTACCGCTAATTATCGGTACTTCCCTTAAGCTTTCAGGAGAGCAAATCGCATATTTAGTCTCGCTGGATATTCTCACTAGCGGGATTGCCACTCTATTACAGGTTTGGCAGAACCGCTTCTTTGGAATCGGCCTTCCGATTGTTCTCGGTTGTACATTCACGGCCGTTGGACCCATCATTTCAATCGGCCAAGAGTATGGATTATCTTCTATTTATGGAGCGATTTTGGTATCGGGAATTCTTGTAATGATCATTGCTAAATATTTTGGAAAGCTGATTCGCTTCTTTCCACCTGTTGTAACAGGGTCAGTGGTGACGATCATTGGAACCACCCTAATTCCAGTAGCAATGAATAATGTTGCTGGCGGTCAAGGTAGTGCAGATTTTGGTTCCTTATCCAATATCGCACTTGCCTTTAGCACCCTGCTGTTCATCATTATTTTATATCGCTTCTTCACCGGCTTTATTCGGGCTATCTCCATTTTATTAGGGTTGATTGCCGGAACGATCGCTGCCGCTTTAATGGGAAAGGTGAATTTTTCCGCGGTGGGTGAAGCTTCTTGGTTTCATTTAGTCACACCATTACATTTTGCGGTCCCTTCGTTTGAACTAGCACCAATCGTTACAATGACGCTTGTGGCTATTGTTAGTCTTGTAGAATCTTCTGGTGTTTACTTTGCACTTGCCGATATTACCGGACGTAAACTGAAAGAAGATGACCTCATCAAAGGGTATCGCGCAGAAGGTTTAGCAAGTGTTATTGGCGCTTTGTTCAATTCCTTTCCTTATACAACCTATTCACAGAATGTTGGACTTGTTCAGTTTTCCGGTGTCAAGGACAAAGCAGTCATTTATTTTATGGGCGGCCTGCTTGTATTTTTAGGATTTTTACCAAAAATCGCTGCGTTAACGACCGTAATACCAACTGCAGTTCTTGGAGGAGCAATGATAGCCATGTTTGGAATGGTCATTGCTTCTGGGATAAAGATGTTAAGCAAGGTTGATTTTTCCTCACAAGAAAATTTATTTATTATCGCCTGCTCGGTAGGAGTCGGTTTAGGCGTAACCACGGTTCCTAATCTTTTTGATGCGTTGCCTGAGGGGGTAAAGATCATTACAAATAGTGGAATCGTCGCCGGAAGTTTAACAGCGATTCTGCTAAATCTCATCTTCAATGTTGTGAAGCCTGCAAAGACAAAACACACTGCCAGCGGTTTAAAAGCCTCTTAAATAGAGAATGAAAGGAGCAGGCTTCTGCTCCTTCCTAGCTAGATCATCCAGCGGTATTAGTCATAATTTCTGTCGAGCTTGTCAGCAGACTAAGGCCTTTACTACTTGAATTAGAATCTGATGTGGTGTTCGTAATAGATATCGGTGCAATCGTCCCTGCACCGCCAAAGTTCACAATGCCGCCAGATATCGTGCCAATATTAATTCCCCTAGAACATGTTGACACCCTTATTCCTCCCTTCCTATCATTTACTTTTATTTTATGTATAAACTTATGGACAGGTTTATGCTTTTGCGCTTACACGTCGCTATATATCATTAACTCCTTTTACCAACAAAATTTTTCATTTTTTTCAGCAAAAAATCTAGCAGGAAACTGCCATTTTTAGTATGATGATAGAATGATTGATTTTTTTAATAAAGCGAGGATTTGGGAGAAAAATGAGTTTATTAACAGTAGAAAATTTATCACATACATTTGGCGACCGCACTCTATTTAAAGATGTATCCTTTCGCTTGTTGGCGGAGGATCATATCGGGCTAGTTGGAGCAAATGGCGTTGGAAAATCAACGTTAATGAATATTATTACCAGCCAATTAATCCATGACAGCGGCCGTGTTGAATGGACTCCAGGCGTTGAGTACGGCTATTTAGATCAGCATACTGTGCTGACACCAGGGAAAACGATGCGTGATGTACTTCGCGATGCATTCCTCCCCCTATTTGAAAAAGAAAAAGAACTAAATGAAGTAACCGCGAAAATGGCTGAGGCTACACCTGAAGAGTTGGAAGAGCTTCTTGAAAAAATGGGAGAGATTCAAGATGCGTTAGATGCCGGGGGTTTCTACTCGGTCGATATCAAGATTGAGGAAGCAGCAAGAGGCCTTGGTCTCGACGCCATCGGTTTAGACCGCGACGTATCAGCATTAAGCGGCGGGCAGCGGACGAAGGTACTGCTAGCGAAGCTTCTCCTTGAGCAGCCTCAAGTGCTACTGCTAGATGAGCCGACAAACTATCTTGATATCGAGCACATTCGCTGGTTGACTTCATATTTAAAAGACTATCCTTATGCGTTCTTATTAATCTCGCATGATACCGAGTTTATGAGCCAAGTATCAAATGTGATTTTTCACTTAGAGTTTTCCAAATTGACCCGCTATACTGCAAGCTACGAAAAATTCCTGGAATTAGCGGAAATTAGCAAAAATCAACATCTGAATGCCTATGAAAAGCAGCAAGAATTTATCAAAAAACAAGAAGATTTTATCGCCAGAAACAAAGCCCGCTATTCAACAACCGGACGCGCAAAAAGTAGACAAAAACAGCTAGATCGAATGGAGCGGATTGACCGCCCGGAAACCGCTTTAAAGCCAACATTTGAGTTTAAAGAATCACGCAGCAGCAGCCGCTACGTATTTGAAGCAAAAGATTTACAAATCGGCTATACCCAGCCACTCCTGCCGAAAATGGATATGACGCTAGAACGCGGTGAAAAGGTGGCAATCATCGGCTGTAACGGTGTCGGTAAATCTACTTTTTTAAAAACGATGCTTGGAAAAATCAACCCGCTTGGCGGCCAGATTGAGCGCGGAGACTTCCTCTTCCCTGCTTATTTTGAACAGGAAGTTAAAGCTGGAAGCATTACCCCTATTGATGATGTATGGAACGCCTTTCCACAATTAGACCAGCATCAGGTACGGGCTGCCCTTGCTCGGTGTGGTCTGAAAAATGACCATATCTCCCGTCCGCTTAACCAGCTAAGCGGCGGCGAACAGGCCAAAGTGAGATTATGCAAATTAATGATGGAAGAAAGCAACTGGATACTCTTCGATGAACCGACCAACCATCTTGATGTCGATGCGAAGGCAGAATTAAAACGAGCGTTGAAAGCCTATAAAGGCACCATCGTTCTCGTTTGCCATGAACCTGAATTCTACGAGGACTGGGTAACAGCAATTTGGAATGTTGAAGAATGGGCACAGCACTCTTAAACGAAAATAATGATGATTAGTCCTTCAACTCTCGTTGAAGGATTTTTTTTCAATTAGGATTATTTAAGTAAAATGCGGCGATGATTGATATAGGATATAACGCCGGTTAGCACTACGATGATTACGGCTCCATTGGCAAGTACGTTTACCATATCGTCTTTTTCATATAAACTGAAAAAAACCGATAATAACTCCGAAATCCATGGATCCTTTACCATGATAAGAACAGCATTCTGAGCAATAAATCCACCTGCAACCACATTAATCCAAAAAAAGTTTGTCGCTAAGCGTTCAATTAAAGGCAGGAAATGCAGCGAAATGAAGAGGCTGCAAAACAGACCGATGATTACCGGCAGCATGTGTGTGGAGAACTCATAAATGACAATGATACTGTCTAAGCAAATCAGAAAATCAGTCGCAGCAAGTAGTAAAAGAACCTTAATCTTTGTAAAAACCGAGTTGCTGCTCCGCTGAAAAACCTCACCCCTAATCGTTTTTGTTACGAGTTTAAATGCAATCCATAGGAGGATGATTCCAACAATCAGCTGAAAGTATGGCAATTGTGATACGACTTCCACAAAGGCAACATATAATGAACGAGTTATCGTTAGGACAACAACCGCTAGCATGGTGACATTTAAATAGGAATATCTTCGTAAAATTGTTCCCAAAATCAATAAATTATCAATATCACTGACTAAATTTATGAATAACACTCTAAAAATTTCCTGCATTCGTGCCGAGACCCCTTGTCAATCGCTTCTTATTTCATCTTTATGCTTCCTATATTTGTAATATTTCAAGTTTTTATTAGCCAAGTCTTTTTAGAAAAAGCTTCTAGTTTTCGAACGGGAATGTTGCATTGCCCTCCTCTACTAGGTGATAATTGTAAAAGGGTTTTTTACCAAGTTTTATACTAGGAGTGACCATCCTTTGCAAACAAAATCTGCACTATCAATTTTATTTATCGTTATGTTTCTCGTAATGGTCGGGTTTGGGATTATTATTCCTGTCTTACCGTTTTACGCTAAGGAAATTGGAGCAAATCCGACAGAATTGGGCTTGCTGATGTCCGTTTATTCCTTAATGCAGTTCTTATTTGCTCCATTATGGGGGCAGGTATCTGATCGATTTGGGAGAAAGCCGGTGATTATGTTGGGTATTGCCGGTTTAGGAATATCGTTTTTTATTCAAGCAATTTCAACCGAGTTATGGATGCTTTTCGCTGCGCGGATCATTGGCGGCATCCTTTCATCAGCCAATATGCCAACTGCGATGGCCTATGTTGCTGATATTACAACCGCTGAAAACCGCGGTAAGGGCATGGGGATGATTGGAGCAGCAACAGGCCTAGGGTTTGTGTTTGGGCCAGCCATCGGCGGAATTTTTTCAAAAAACAGTTTAAGCCTGCCATTTTATGTTGCTGCTGGTTTTGCCGTTGTAACACTTATACTCGTTGCCCTGCTCTTAAAAGAATCGAAGCATAAGCAAATTGAAACCCAGGAAAAGAAACCATCGATTTGGAGTGTGTTACAAGGTCCTGCCACTGTTTTATTTTTGGTGCAATTATTAATTTCCCTATCTCTTGCCGGCCTTGAAGCAACATTTGCTTACTTTGCTGCCAAAAATGCGGGGCTAGGTACTGTTCAACTCGGACTTATCTTCATGATCATGGGATTTGGCAGTGCTATTGTTCAAGGGGGATTAGTGGGAAAATGGACAAAAAAATACGGAGAAAATACAGTTATTCAGATGGGGATGATTGTATCGGCCGTCGGCTTTGGCTTAATTCTGCTTGTCAATAATTTTTTAACTGCTGCGGTCTTTTTGACCATCTTTGGAATCGGAAATGGTGTCATTCGGCCATGTGTTTCATCATTGTTAACAAAAATATCTACTGCTGGTCATGGTACTTCAACAGGGGTATTATCCTCTTTTGATTCATTAGGCAGGATAATTGGCCCAACACTTGGGGGATGGCTGTATTCACTCTCAGTTGGCCTGCCGTATATTTCGGGGATTATTATTACTCTTATCGCCTTTCTTCTTTTTCTGCGATTTCGCGTAACGGAAAAAGCTGTGAACCTGTAATCTTTTTCTTTGGACTAGCATACAATGAGTACGGAAGATGGATTTGATTTAAAGGAGTCTAATAAGATGAAATCTACGACTTTTATAAGCGTTATTGGCCTTTTAGTAACGATTGGACTAACAGCCTATCTTGATTCACCATACTCATTACTACATAAAAGCTATTCCTATCATGCCGACCAACCGGTTATCGCGCAACCGGCAAGTATCGAGCCGTCACAGCAGGAACCTGAACTGATTGAAAAATTAACCAAGACTGAAAAAGATGGCAATTATATTATTGAAACGTACCAAGAATATGAGGTACACAAGGATCAAGAGGGGAATGTGTTGGAGGAAATTCCCACATCCAAAACTGAAACATTACGCTACTGGGATCAAAGTTCCGTTTCCCCGGGCGTAGAAGAGTAGGGATACGTAAAAAAAGCTCAGAGAAATCTCTGAGCTTTTGCTTCTCACTCACTGCTTTTTTCCAAGCTTTGGAATAATTCAGTCATCATCTCTTGATCCATTGGACCGACTATTTTTTTGAAGATGATACCGTTTTTATCAATAAAATAGCTTGTTGGAATAGTGAAAGCTTGATACGTATTGCCGATTTCTCCTTGCTCGTCAAGTAAGATAGGGAATGTTAATCCGTATTTTTTTACGAATGGACGTATTCCGTCTGAATTTTTTTCTGCCGTAGTTAAATTTACAGCAAGTATTTCTACATTATTATTCTTGTGTTCTTGATAAAATTTTTGCATGTGTGGCATTTCAGCCTTACAAGGGGGACACCATGAAGCCCACAGGTTTAAGATGACTACTTTTCCTTGATAATCAGATAATTGGACAGCTTTACCGCCCAACGTTCGGAGTTGAAAATTTGGTGCTTTCTTCCCTTCTTCAACTCCAATTTCCACTGACTTTTGATTACTTTTTTGGCTGCTGGCTGATGGTGTTGAAGTTGATTTTTCCTTTTCAGATGGAGAACTTATTTGACCGTAGATGACCCAGCTAATAAGTCCAACGAAAACAATGATAATAAGAGAATTTTTAATCATAACACTCTCCCTTTTTACTGAATCTTTATCTAGGCTCAAACTCATTTTCTGGAGTAAAAAAAGTATAAGCCCTACAGAAAAAGCTGCCAAACTTAATTGTAAATGAAGTTTATGATTGCTTTCAAGAAACAAAAAGGCAAGACCATGGTACAAACTAAAAACAGTAATGAAGAATACAGCCCCAGTCTTCAAGATGACAGCCTGTGCAATTGTGACTTTACGAGCTTTAAACAAAAAATAAAAGCTGGAAATGACGATAGCAAAAACTAAGCCAGGAGTTCCACCGGTAAAATACAATAGAGATAAAGGGCTATTTATCACTATTGTCGGCTCGAAAATGATAAGACTCCCTTTCAAAATAATAAATCCCAAGATTAAACTGTTAATTAAAAGCTCTAACAACTTTTTTTGAATATCAGCATAGGTTTTTCGCAGCCACAATTGAATTACTAGTAGTCCAATAAGAACTGCAAGTCCAAGCAGCAGCCACTTGGCCATGATTGAAATTGAACCAATTTGGAAAACTGTCATTACACTCTCCTCAATAAAATGTATGTAAAAATAGAGGCAAAAATAATTGCCTCTATTTTTCTTTAATATTGGTTACACATGAAGGAATTCGCCACCACCAAATAAACATTTTACAAAATTAAGTTTAGTATTTTGGTGGAATTTTTAGGCATCTATATGACCTCCCCCATATTTCTATTAAAATGTCAGTGTAATGTCAGCATCTTTAGCAAAGTCTAAAAACGTTACCGCACCGCCGACGTCAATTCCATCAATAAAATCCTTCTCGGTTAGCCCCATCACATCCATTGTCATTTGACACCCGATAAACTTCACACCAAGATCTTGTGCCATTGCAACAAGTTCAGGAATAGATGGCACATTTGCATTTGCAAAACCCTCGGCAAAATGTTCTTTTCCAGCTGGCATCGGTAACTGTTTATGTGCCTCTTTATGGATTAAATTTAAGCCCTCAAAGGTGAAAAAAATTGCAACTTCTTGATCTGATGCTGCTGCAGCAGTGGCAATATTAAAAACCTTATAAGCATCAAACAATCCACCGTTACTAGCAATAATTGCTACCCTTTTATTCATTATGATTTCCTCCTCATGGATTAATTTACCGTTACCCCTATAGGTAATGGTATTGGAAATTAAGATCAATGTCAAACTTTTTTCGCTATCTGTGTTAGTAAAGAGTGATGCGTAATGACTGATCTACATCCAAGCATTCATTCCGCCTTTTACATTCGTAACCTTCGTATAACCTAAATTTTTGAGAGTTTTACTAGCCTTTTGGCTTCTCATGCCACTTTGACAAATAACTACCACTTCTTTTTCTTTTTCCAATTGATTATTTGCCTGTTGTGCAAGCTGATGGAGGGGAATATTTTTGAAACCCCTAATATGGTTCCCTTTGAATTCGGCAGGTGTGCGAACATCGATAAATTGTTTACTGTTATCATTTAAGATATTTTTTAAATCGGCCGTCGAAATATTCATTACCCCTTTAACTGGAATAAACCGTTTTAAAAGGAGGTATAGTAATACTGCAAGAATTATATAATTGATAGTTTGCATGTTAATAGCTCCTTTTATTTAAGTAACATCAAGACTCTATCTGGATCATAGCCGAGCACCCACTGGCCATTTACTTCCGTTTGCGGCACACCCAATTGGCCAGTTGCGGCAACAAGTCGATTGGCGGCTATCGGGTCAAGTTGAACATTTACTTCTTTAAATGGCAGACCTTGATCTTTTAAGAAGTTTTTCATCATTACACAATATGGGCAAGTAGTGGTTGTATAAACGGTAATATTGTTCATTATTATTCTCCTTTACAAATTTTTCTTAACTAAATGCTTTATATAGTAAATAAATAACTCCTACCAGGAGCCATACTAACGTCCCTGGTCATATTGGGAAAGGCTGTTTTGTTTGCTTTCCACCTTCAGTAACGTTAGGCTTGCGGATACCTCAAGTTCCGGTTCTCATGCAATTGTTGTCGTTTTTTTCTCTCTCAGTCATGCAACCTCCTCCTTTTCTTCCATATATCCATGTTCAACCCACTGCTGCTCTTCTTTCTTAAGTCGTGATTAATTCAACAGCTTATCCGCCTTAATACCTGTTGGGGTATTTAAATCAGCGCACTTTTGTTGTTTACCCCTATGGGTATACTATACCGGTAAATAAAAAGGGCGTCAATCCCCTTTTATCGACTCTTGACCAATAGATCAACAGCTTCTTTTACATAATGCTCCATTCCTTGTTCTCCATTGTCATTAGCCCGTTTTACACATTCAACTAAATTGGAGCTTACAACTACACCTATCGTGCGATCGATTGCTGTTCTCGCGGCAGATAATTGTGTAATTACATCTTTACAATCCTTATTTTCTTCCATCATTCGTAGTATTCCTCTTAGCTGCCCCTCAATGCGTTTAACTCTATTTTTCATTTGATCATTATAATCCATTTAGATTTCCTCCTTTCAATAAAGGAATGAGGTAGACAAGTATAAGTAAATATTATACCTATTAGGGTATATTGTCAAATCGTAAATTATGATGAAAGGTTCATAAAGTTTGAATTTTCCATTCTCCAGCTTTTTAGTGTCTTCAGGTCAAAAATACCGGTTCTTTTTTACCGTTTCAACACGTTTGGCACTCCTGCGGGCAAAAAGAACCGGCTAATTTAAATAAGAGGAAAGTCCCCACCCAGATTCTAATGTAGTATTAGTCTAACTAGATTATTTCTTTTTAATCCAAAACTTCATTAGCTTGTCTTCTTGAATAGTGTCGAGGATGGTATGGCCGGCATTTTTCGACCACAATGGTAAATCACTCAACGCGCCTCTATCTGTCACGTGCAGTTCAATAACTTGGCCACTTTCTACCGTCTCTACAGCTTTTTTGAGTTTAACAATTGGCATCGGGCAGGTTAAACCAGTCACATCGACTACCATGTCAGAATGAATATTCGATTTATTTTCAATAACCGTTTCTCCTAAATCATTTGTAGAGGTTATTACTTGTTGGTTACGATTGCTGCCAAAAACTGCAGAATAGGTTTTCCAACCACCATCAACATTTTTAACCTGAAAACCATTATTTTTTAAAATTCTGCTTGCTAAATAACCGCGCAATCCAACTTGACAGCTGACATAGATAGTCTGATTTTTAGGAAGCTCTGACAGACGATTTCTTAGCTCGTTTAATGAGATATTGATTGAACCTTCAATATAACCGAATTCTCGCTCCATTGGTTCACGAACATCAATTAATAGTCCTCCATCAGCCACAATTTCATCCACCTCATGCCATTGAATATGTTCTAACTCACCATCTAAGATATTAGTTGCAACATATCCAGCCATATTGACAGGATCTTTTGCTGATGAGTATGGCGGAGCGTACGATAATTCTAAATTAGTTAAGTCTTCGACCGTTAATTCACCTTTCATTGCGGTAGCAATCACATCAATTCGCTTATCAACACCATCGACACCAACAGCTTGGGCACCAAGGATTTTCCCGTTTTCCTTGTCAAAAATTAATTTCAATGAAATTGGCGCAGCTCCTGGGTAATATCCGGCATGGGAACTTGGGTGAATATGCACAACTTCATAATCTACCCCTAAGCGCTTCAATGTTTTTTCATTATTACCAGTTGCAGCAACAGTTAAATCAAATACTTTCGCAATCGAGGTACCTAAGGTTCCCTGATACGTTTCGTTTTTACCCATCATGTTATTCGCGGCAATCCGCCCTTGTCTATTGGCTGGACCAGCAAGTGGAATCATCGCTTTAGTGCCGTTAATATAATCAACCACCTCAATTGCATCGCCGACAGCGTAAATATTTTCGTCGGATGTTTGCAAATATTCATTAACGATGATACCACCGCGCTCGCCAAGCTCAAGTCCAGCTGTTTTCGCTAACTCGTTCTCAGGGCGAACTCCTATTGCAAGAATGGTCATATCTGTTTCAATTTCTGTACCATCCGCAAGAACCACTTTCCTTCCTTCATCAGCAAATGATTGGACGCCATTTTCAAGGATTAACTTGACTCCCTTTTCTTTTAAATGAGCATGAAGAATACTTGCCATCTCAAAATCAATCGGAGCCATAATTTGCTTCGCCATTTCAATAATCGTTACTTCAATTCCACGGTCAACCAGGTTTTCTGCCATTTCGATGCCGATAAATCCGCCACCGATGACTACAGCTTTTTTCGGTTTTTCGGTGTCAACGTAACTCTTGATTTTATCGGTATCCGGAATGTTTCTTAACGTAAACAGCGTCTTATTATCGTTTAATCCAGGGATTGGTGGAACAATTGGCTTTGCTCCCGGGGAAAGTAGTAATTTGTCATATGATTCTTCATACACTTCGCCCGTTTGCAAATTTTTTATTTTTACAGTTTTATTATCTGTATTAATGCTCACTGCTTCACTTAAATTTCGAATATCAAGTTTAAACCGATCTGACATGCCCTTGACAGTCTGCACTAATAATTTACTGCGGTCTTTGATTGTTTCGCCGATATAATATGGCAGGCCACAATTGGCAAATGAAATATACTCCCCACGCTCGACGAGAATTATTTCTACATCTTCACTAATTCTTCTTAGTCTGGCTGCGGCTGTGGCTCCACCAGCCACACCACCGATAATGATAACTTTGTTTGACATCATATTTACCTCCTATTTGTTATATACCCCATGGGGTTTATATACCTATATGGGTATTATAACTTAATTATCCGATTTGTAAAGAGATTTTGTTGATGTCTAACAAAGTTTATTAATAACCGGTCTACAAACCATTGTCATTATCACATTATTTATCTAAATGCAAAAATACAAAAACACACAATTTTTCTTACGAAGAATCGTGTGTTTGCGGAATTTACGTAAAATATTCTAATTTGGCCTTAGGAAAAAACTTTTTCATATAGGAATGTAAATGTTCTTTAATATCAGCTTGTTCTTCCTTTTGATAGACATACTTGCCAATCCCATACTTGCCCCATTTATATAGGCGGGCTGTCTCATCTAATTCTAATTTTGTCATCGGATAATTTTTTTGAATAATACGCTTTGCTGGTTTAGTAAAACGATGCTGGATAAACTCGAACGTAATATCTTCTCTTGCATCCTGCGGAAGTTCTGCATCTAGCCGCTCAAATAGATGATAGTAGCCTTCCTCCCAGCCTTCATGCAAGTAGATTGGAGCAACAATAAACCCCAAGGGGTAACCGGCCCGTGCCACTTTCCCAGCCGCCTCAATCCGTTTTGCCAGTGGCGAAGTGCCTGGCTCAAAGTTTTTGATGACATAATCTGCATTTACGCTAAAGCGAAAGCGGGTTTTTCCATTATGCTTGGCATCTAGTAAATGATCAACATGATGAAACTTTGTGACAAACCGCAGCTTGCCTAAGTCACGTTCACCAAAATGCTCAATTGCACGCTTTAACGTATGTGTTAAATGGTCAATCCCAACAATATCCGAAGTACAGGAGGCCTCAAATCTGGTCATTTCCGGTGCGCGTTCTTCCATATATTGATCAGCTGCCTCAAGAATTTCCTCAACATTCACATACGTTCGTATATAGGGTTTCGTTCCCATCGTGGTCTGCAGATAACAATAATGGCAATGCCCCATGCATCCTGTAGCAAAAGGAATTGCATATTCGGCAGAAGGCTTAGATGTATCAAATTTTAACGTTTTCCGTATACCAACAACCAGCGTCGACTTAGCTATCCGATAGCGTTGAAAATCATTATCTCCCGGGAGATTTCGCACTTGATTATGGGACGTCGTATAGCGTATCTCGACACCCATTTTTTCAAACTTCTCCTTTAATTGGCTCCCAAGCGGATACTCCAATGCATTTGGTTCAAAATAAACTAGCTGTGGTGTAAATGGTTTATTCATTTGTTAGCCCCCGCTCAATACTCGCCGAAATACTGCTCATAAACTTGCAAGGCTTCCTCTTCACTTTTGTAAACAGCCGTCTCGCTTGTCAGCGGATAATAGGTCTCGTATAAAAATAATGCCAATTCATTAGGATTTTCTGGATGATTCACAACAGCTGCTGCCTGAACATTGGCAACATCCTGGGTATGGGGATTTCGGTAAAAAACATAAACAATATCTCCTGGATTATATTCGGCTTGATTGATATCCATGGTCATCACCATCCTCAAGTATTCTGGCAAAAAAAAACGCCGCAATTGGGGCGTGAGCTTTGTTCGCTTTAGGACTTGTTATCCTCATTATGATTTAGCCCATCCACAATCGGGTCAATCTCACCATATCCTGTCACACGACCAGCATGTTCCTCATGGTATTTTGAACCCGAACTTTGATCTGGAACCTGTTTTTTGTTTTGGTTACGATATTGTTGTGGCATATTGTCACCTCCTAAACCTTAGAATTTGTATTCACTGACAAGTTATGCGAGCTTTTTTCCAGGGAGAGCTTTTTGTGAAGTATTCTACCCTTTCCTTCCTGTTATTTTATTGAGTTTTTTGTCAAGAATAGTAACAGAATCTGGATAGGAGTGAGTCGTTATGATAATGTTGCAAACACCTATTGAAGGAAAAAGGGCCAATTTTGGTGTCGTTAGAAGTATCTTTGATGCACATGGCTGTAGTTTTTGCAGTAATTTTGATTATCATCAGGGGAAATTTGACGCCCTTTTATGGAGAAACGGGGAGGAATCGATTTATTTACGCGTTCCCATTTATGTATTGGATGGTGAACTAGATCATTCCAGTGCAATGGTTGAATTTGGCACCCCATATGTGATTAAGCATGTCGTGAACATTGGTTTAGATCATGATGAAAACTCCTTTGTTACCGGAACAACAGGCCTGGATCAGTTCCAAAAGCCAGTAGACCGCGACGGATATATATACGATAAAAGCAGGTGGGAACGAGCCGGAATTGATACAGTTGAACGAATCTACAATTCCATGAACAACTTATTAAGCTCCTAACCTATAACCAGCCACACAAGCTGATTCCCACTTTTTGCAAAAAATTTCAAAAAAAACAGCCAAAATCAATACCATTTTCCTAACCGCTGCATTTACTATTCCTGAGAGGAGGAATAGAGAAATGATGAGCGAAAAAAATTTCCATGAGGCAGCCAGTGAGCTTTTACATCATGAGGTTAATGTTTTGACAACCCAAGGTAATTTTGAGGGTAAACTTCTTAGCGTTGGAACGGATGTACTTGTCCTGGAAAATCACTTTCTTGGCGGACATCCAGTAAAATTATTTATTCGAATTGAAGAAATTGTAGCACTTTACCGGGCTGAGCGAAGACCTGCTGGACCATTTGGTTTTATGCCAATGGATGAAAACTTTGAAGAATCAAACCAGCGCAACGAACATAATCATAATTAATTCTTAAAACAGCCATGAAAGCATGGCTGTTTTTGATTTTGGAAAAAATTGTGCTTCTTTATATGGTAAACTACTTATAACATTGTTCAATCGAGGTGTAATCAATGAATATTGATATTCAATCAAGGGTTCCTTCTAACATGCAGACACTCATTCAAACACTTACCTCCCGCGAAGAAGTCATCTGGTTTAATCCACAATTGCAAGCCTTTAGTGAAGCTATTACAAATAGTCCATTGACATTATCGGATGTTCAGGCTGCTGAGGCAAGATTAATACGGTTTGCTCCGTTCATTGCAAAAGCATTCCCGGAAACAAAATCGGCAAAGGGTATGATTGAATCTCCCTTAAAAAAAATTGACAAGATGCGTGAAAACTTGGAGCGACGCTTTCATCAGGAAATTTTCGCATCACTATGGTTAAAATGTGATAGCCATTTACCGATTTCTGGTTCAATAAAAGCTAGAGGTGGAATCTATGAAGTCCTGAAAATAGCCGAAGAATTGGCGCTTATGGAACATAGATTATCGCTTGAAGATGATTATTCGATTCTCGATAGTGAAGAGTTTCGTTCCTTTTTCTCACAATATTCGATTGCTGTTGGTTCAACAGGAAATTTAGGTCTAAGCATTGGAATTATTAGTGCTAAATTAGGGTTTAACGTGACAGTACATATGTCAGCAGATGCCAAACAATGGAAAAAGGATTTGCTTAGAAGGAAACATGTTAAAGTGGTCGAATATGACTCAGACTACAGTAAAGCAGTCGCAGAAGGAAGACGTCAAGCAAAAGCCAATCCATCCTGTTATTTTATTGATGATGAAAACTCACGTGACTTGTTTTTAGGCTATGCGGTTGCAGCTCTAAGGCTTAAAAAACAATTTGCTGAAGCTGGTATCATAGTGGACGAAAATCATCCGTTGTTCGTCTACTTGCCTTGTGGTGTTGGAGGTGGACCCGGAGGCATTGCTTTCGGATTAAAACTTGTGTTTCAAGATGATGTCCACTGCATTTTCGCAGAACCAACCCACTCCCCTTGCATGCTGCTTGGGCTAGCAACCGGTCTTCATGACTCAATTGCAGTTGAAGATATCGGACTTGATAATAAAACCGCTGCCGACGGACTGGCAGTCGGAAGACCATCCGGATTTGTCGGAAAGGTGATTCAGCCTTTTTTGAGTGGCTGTTATACGGTTAGTGACGAACATTTGTTTCAACTTCTTAAGGGTTTAGCGGAGACGGAAAAGATTTATTTAGAACCATCAGCCCTTGCTGGAATGATTGGTCCGATTATGTTATGTAAACAAGGCAATGCGTACCTGCGAACGCATCATCTCGAAGATAAATTAATTAAAGGAACACATATCGTCTGGGCAACTGGCGGTAGCATGGTCCCGAAAGAAGAAATGGAGCAATATCTAAATAGACGAGTATAAATATAAATTTATAAAAAGGCCAGACATTAAATTCTGGCCTTTTTTAGATTAAATAGCTTTTATGAAAAAGTGCTTTATTTATTTTTAACATAAACAGTTCCTGATTTATCGGGAACACGAATCAGGAAGTATTCAAACGTAAATCCATAAAGAAAAGAAACAAGGAACATCGAACCAATCATATCAAAAATTACATGCTGTTTGACGAACAAAGTCGAAATGATAATCAGACTTCCTCCAATATGGATGAACAAATTATTGATAAGATGTTTGTTCTTAATATGAAGCGCTGCAAGCATGATAGCAAACGTTGTTAATACATGTATACTTGGAAAACAATTATAAGGCTGATCCTTCAAATAAATCCATTGAACCAGCGTGGTTAGAAAATCATCACCGGTAACCGGCGGTCTGGGTACAGTCGTTTGAAAAAAGAAATAAATCACAAAGCAAATTAACTCTCCGATAACAATTAGCATTAACGTTTTGAGGTAGACCCTGGTATCTTTAAAGCAAAAATAAACCAAATAACAAAATATATACGCATACCAGAGAATATAGGGAATAATAAATATTGGTACAAATGGAATCACATGATCAAGCGGTGTAATGAAATCAACTGCTTTATGTGAACGACCATTTAACCGCTGATAAATCCCCCCTAGAACTGGCATCACCAGGAGAAACAATAAATAGGGAGCTCTTTTCAAATAAACTTGCAAATAATCTCCTCCCCCTGAACTTATCTATTCTTTAAGTATAAGCAGGTTATTGAAATCATGTTACTTTTCGTTATTCATCCATTAATTTATGTTTGCCTCCCCTTTCAGCCCTACTTTAACGGGCACAAGAAATCGACATACTTCTAAATAATTAGACGAGTTTTCTAGAATTTGGTTCTCATCTTTTTAACTAAATTTGCTAAACAGTTAGGAAAACATCAGTGTTTATATTTATATTGGCACGATGATGTTACTTAAATAACATAAAGTGAAACTGTTAAGGCGGGATAAACCCTAGTTTTGCACCATACTTCGGGTAAAACTATAGAAACGTGTACCTTGAAACTCTAGCTTACCAACATCACCTTCTGCAAGCTGACCATATTCATGTCCCCTTACATGAAATTCCATTCGGTCACCGCTCTCCACTTGAAAAGTTACATAATAAGATGTACTCGAATGGTGATCCGGTCCACTATCGCTTACCCGGGTTCTTTTCGACACGACTACGGCCTGAACATTTAATCGTGGTTGGTTATTATTATGATCCCATTCTTTAAGCCCTCTAAAGATTGAAAAAACAATCAATCCGACAATAATTATAAAAAACAACGGAAATATTGTCTCCATTATCGAAAACATATCAAGTCCCGGTTCAAATGGCATATATTTACTCCTCTCAATTCCTAATTGTAATTATACATACTAAAGATACGATGATTACATTAGTATGTTTCAAAAATTTCCTGTATTTTTAAAAATTTATTGTTCCGCTAGATTATGCTACACTGGCCATAACGAATTCAAACTTTAAAGCTGGTGAAAAATGGCTTGAAACGAATCATTATATTTGATGGTGTCTGTAATCTTTGTGATCATAGTGTACAATTTATTCTTAAACATGACCCGACAGAAAGCTTCCTTTTTGCCTCACTTCAAGGCGAAACTGGAAAAAGACTGCAGGAAAAACATCGAATCAGACCTGATAGTGACAGCTTTATCTTAATTGAAGGAGAAAAGTATTATATGGAATCAACTGCGGCATTAAAGGTTTGTAGGAAGTTAAGCGGTGGATGGAAGCTGATTTCAGTTTTACTTATTATCCCACGGCCAATTCGTGATGCTGCTTACAGAGTTATCGCAAGAAATCGCTACAATTGGTTCGGGAAAAAGGAAAGTTGCCTGGTGCCTAAGCCCGAGTGGAAAAGTAGATTCTTAGATTAGGATTTGAAAAGGCCGCTAATTAAATGACTTAGCGGCCTTATAAAAACTCTTATTTATCATTTGTTCCAGTTCCAGCAACCTCCGTAGCTGCTGCCTTCTTTTTATTCATTTGATGAACCACAAATGTTGCTGCAAACGCTAGTATCAAAATGCCAAAGAAGACAATATGATGAAGGTGGAATCCTAATACACTGGCAAACATTTTTGCCGCAATTATTGCGATTAGGATAAACGCTGTATTTTCAAGTTCAGGAACTCGGTCAATCAGCACAAGGAAGAACTTCGCAACAGTACGCATCATTAAAATCCCTAACATTCCCCCGACTAGAAGAATCCATACTTCTTCTGAAACCGCAAAAGCAGCAAGAATACTATCGGCGGAAAAGGCAATGTCCATTAATTCAACGGAAATAACTGTTCCCCAAAACACGCCAAAGGTACGGACAAGCCAGCCTTCTTTTTTAACCCCTTCAACATTGTCGTCATCTTTATCTGTAAGCCAGAAATGTTTAATCACAAGCCAAGCTAAATATGCTGCACCAAGGACCTTAATCCACCAAAACTTAATCAGTAGCATTCCTAGGCCAATAAACACGAACCGGAAGAAATAGGCACCAAATAATCCATATGTTAAAGCCTTTTTCCGTTTGTCTGGAGGCAGGTGTTTGACCATAACGGCAAGAACTAGGGCGTTATCCGCTGAAAGCAGACCTTCTAAGATGACCAGTGTTCCTATGTAACCCCAAGAAACAGGATCTGACAATACTTTAACCCACATATCCCAATCGAAAAATGATGCATAAGTTGCTAAAATTTCATTTAAGACGTTCAATAAAATTCCCCTTCCTTTTGTACGAAATTAAATTTTTAACATTTTAATAAATTAGTAAATTCAACTTATATCCAAATAACCTGATTTTATAAAATAATAGGCACATATTCACCTACAGAACTGACGGTACTCTTTTACGGACTGTGAATATATCTTCCCTTCCCTCCTTCCACTATACATGTACGACTTACTCTCAAGTTGGTTTCAAAAAGTTTATAAAAAGTTATTTTTTCCATAAAAAATTAATGTTCGAGCTTATGCAAAACTATGTTAGCGCACATTTTTTTAAACTTGGACAAGATAACTATATAGGCGTACAAGCCTGACATATATTAAAGTAACCCATTCATTTTTCCTTCTTTTAAAAGTGGCTTAGGCCACTTTTTTTCAATGGTTAGGTTTTCTACGAAGGCACTTGATGTAATTAAAAAAAATGTCGGTCTAAAATAAATAAGCGGTCATATAGTAGAATATACGTTCGGAGGGGGCGACAAACTTGCAAAACAGGCATCCATCTATGGTTACCGCTGAAATGCTTGTCCAGTACTATGAATTAAACAAACAGAAAAAAGAACTTGAGTACAAATTAAATGAATTAAAGGAACTATTTCAACAATATTTTAATGAAGTGGTTGGGACCAATACAAAAGGGGAAATCACATTAGACGGTTATAAATTGCAGCGACAAGTTCGAAAAACAGAAAGATATAACGAAGAAGAAACGGTAAAAAGATTGGAGGAATTAAAACTTATCGACCTCATTCAAGTCGTAAAAAAACCTGATGAGAAAAATTAAAGCCGCCCTCGATTTAGGACTACTCAAAGAGGAGCAATTATCTGGCTGTTTAACCACTTCTTACGCTCCCGCCATCATTGTAAAGCCATTAACACCACGTTAATCATTGCATACCTAATCATTTGTACCAATTTTTATATATTTTACTAACCCACCGTAAACCTAACGACTGCATTCACCTTGCAGTCGTTAGGTTTACGTGATTCGAGTAAAAATAGCTTGAAGTAAAAAACCTACTGCTAATCCAGGGATGACAAACAGCATTGGAAGCAGTACTGGGCCCAGTACCACACCAAAGATTTTAACCTTGGTTGAAAATATCAATCCAACTGTAACAAAATAGGCAGAAAAGACAAACGGAAGAAAGGAATAACGTTTTTTCCCTCCACCCCCATCCTTAAACGCATCCCACATCGCAAAAAAATATAGACATGGATAAAACATTAACCATTGATAATTGATTTGTTGAATTGCAAGCTGTATATCTCCATGAAAGCTTGAGATAATTGCTTCATTAAAATGTGCTTGGACATTTACAAGGAATTCCAGTCCGATAAAGATAATTCCTTTCAGCCACTTTCGGTTTAATAATTGTCCAAAACCTGGGAGAGCAATACTCCAAAATAAGGCTTCCTTCGCATCCATAGTTTCAACCCTTTGCAATTGATGAAGTTACCAAAGCTTTGTTTAGCATAACTCTCTCCCTTCTAGGAAGCATGGATTATCAGCTTGCAAACAACTTCTCACATTATCTTTGGTTACACGAATAATATACCGTACTGACATAAAATGTGGATAATTTCGCATACTCTGCCTCCTATCGTATTACATATAATATCTCCATAAATCCATGAAAAAAATGTCGAAATGGCGCCGTTGAGATATTTTTTCGTCAAGCATAAATTCACAAAATGAAGACAAAATATTACCGAATTGATTAGGGGGTTGAAACAATGACAAAAAAAGGAATACAAAATTCAAGTATCGAACAGATGCAAAAAGATCACCAGGCGGAATCTGCGTTCAAAATGGATTCTTCTAAAAAACAACACGGCAAAAAAAGAGGTTAAACAAAATAAGCAGGCCAGATTCCAGTTAAAATCAGGGCCTGCTTATTTTGTTATGCTCCGTTGCTACTCATGATTTTGACGTCATCAACTTGGAGTTCTTCCTGCCATCCTTTACATACATCTACCCAGCCTGCTGCTGATGAAAATTGTTCAATTTCAGCACATGTTAATTCTATAGCTGAATTAGAACTGCCACAGGCCGGAAACAAACTAGTAAAACGCCGCATTGATATATCGAGATAAATATCAAGATTATTTCTCAAACCGAATGGACAAACTCCACCAATAGCGTGACCTGTTTGCTCCAGCACCTCTTCAGGCGTCAACATTCTCGCCTTAAAGCCAAAGGTATGACGAAATTTCTTGTTGTCAATCTTTGCATCACCTGCTGCAACGATTAAGATAGCTTTTTCCCCCCCACCTCTAAAGGTCAGTGTCTTGGCAATTCGTTCCGGGTCTGTACCGATTGCTGCAGCTGCGAGTTCTACCGTCGCACTTGACGTATCAAATTCCATAATTTCTTGTTCCCTGCCCCATCGTGCAAAATGGGCTTTAACATCTTCTAATGACAAAATATCCACCCTTCCCCTACTAATATTGTTGAATCATTCCATACGGGTTTCCAAGATTATACAAGTTTTATGCATTTTGGTCAATTCATTGATTGACTCAGCTTATTATTGAAAATTTTGCTCCTTAGAAAATATTCTAAATCACTATTCGAAAAATTAAATATATTTAGCAATTATGAAGCCAATACATGATATAATCTCTATAGTTCGCTTTTTGTTTTTGGAGGGATTTTGCTTGGAATCACAGGGTGCTATCATTTCTAATACTAGAACTAAGGGAATCAGTTTGGTGCTGATTGCTGCTATTTTTTGGGGTGTATCTGGGACGGTGGCGCAATTTTTATTTCATCACCAAGGTTTCAGCACTAGCTGGTTAACGGTTATCCGCCTGCTTTTATCTGGAATAGGATTATTGGTTTTTGCTCATACAATTGGTGGAGATAATATTTGGGCTATTTGGAAAAATAAAAGAGAGGCAATCCAACTCGTTATCTTCGGTATTTTCGGCATGCTTGCGGTCCAATACACCTACTTCGCGGCAATTGAACATGGTAACGCAGCCACTGCGACAGTATTACAGTACTTGGCTCCCGTCATAATTGCCTGCTATCTATGTATGCAATCAAAGGCATTGCCATCAAAGTTTGAACTGATTGCCATCACTTTAGCACTAATTGGAACATTTTTGCTTGTAACTAAAGGAAATATTCATACACTTTCTATTTCCCTTCCTGGTTTTTTATGGGGTATCCTCTCAGCATTTGCCCTCGCTTTTTATACGATTTATCCAGGTAATTTGCTGGCAAGATGGGGATCGCTGATTACGGTAGGCTGGGGGATGTTGATTGGTGGAATATCATTTAGTTTCATTCATCCACCGTGGAAATTTCAAGGTACTTGGTCTGTATCTTCCTTCTTGGCTGTAGTATCGGTTGTAATTCTCGGAACGTTAATCGCTTTTTTCTGTTATATGGAGAGTATGAAATATATTGGTGCCTCCGAGGCTAGTCTTCTCGCAAGTGCTGAACCATTGTCAGCAGCATTTTTAGCCGTTGTCTGGCTTCAGGTTTCTTTTGGATTAGCGGAATGGGTAGGGGCGTTAGCCATTATTGCCACCATCTTTATTTTATCTTTAGTAAAAAAGTAATATTACTCGAAAAGGGTGCCCTCATCGGGCACCCTTTATTAGTTAGTTTCAGTTTACTCTCCTAAATCAACATTATGATATACTTGCTGAACGTCGTCTAAATCCTCTAAAACCTCGATTAATTTTTCAAATTTAGGGACCACATCTTCTGGAAGAGCTATTTCATTTTGTGGCAGCATGGTTAATTCTGCAACGGTAAAATCTGTGACACCAGCATTTTTGAATGCCTCTTGGACTGCATGGAATTGATCTGGTTCTGCATACACAATAACCTGGCCGTCCTCTTCGACTACATCACGGACATCAACATCTGCTTCCATCAATAATTCCAAGACTTCTTCTTCATTTTTACCTTCGACACCAATGACAGCCGTCTTATCGAACATATAAGCAACGGAACCGCTAACCCCCATATTACCGCCATTTTTACCAAAGGCAGCCCGGACTTCTGAAGCGGTACGATTAACATTGTTTGTTAATGCATCAACAATAATCATTGAACCATTTGGACCAAAGCCTTCGTAGCGAAGCTCATCATATGTTTCATCAGAGCCACCTTTTGCTTTCTCAAGCGCCCGGTCAATAATATGGCGTGGTACATTATATGTTTTTGCCCGTTCAAGTACAAATTTCAGCGCTTGGTTACCTTCTGGATCAGGTACACCTTGCTTAGCAACAACATAGATTTCTCGGCCAAACTTGGCATATACCTTACTTGTACTGGCATCCTTCGCTGCTTTTTTATCCTTAATATTATTCCATTTACGACCCATAGTAACACTCGCTTTCTATTCCAAATCAAATTAGGTAACTAATACGAACTTAGCTTCATAATAGAAACTTGACCATTTAATATTATACATTAAATGGTTCATTTGTTAAGGGTCCTTTGCAAAAAAATGACCTAGAGTTCATAAACTATTCAATGTTTACTACCATTATCTTCCAAAACCAGAAAAACAATTCCTCCTAAGGAAGAATTGTTCCAGTAAATTGATTAAAAAAAGACTTATTGGTATTACACTAACATTTGAAATAAGGTGCTGTCCTTATTGACTTCACGGTATAGAAAGCCTTTCGCTTTCATTCGCTGCACTAAAGGACCATAGTCTGCTTTATCTTTGAGTTCAATTCCCACTAACGCTGGACCAGTTTCCCGATTATTCTTTTTCGTATATTCAAAGTGGCTGATATCATCATTTGGTCCCAACACTTCCATTAAAAATTCACGCAATGCACCAGGTCGTTGTGGGAACTGGACGATAAAATAATGCTGCAACCCCTCAAAAATCATGGAGCGCTCCTTAATCTCCTGCATTCTGCCAATATCATTATTGCCGCCGCTAACAATACAGACAACTGTTTTCCCTTTAATTTCCTTAGCATATGTATCAAGAGCAGCAATCGATAAGGCCCCGGTAGGTTCAACAACAATTGCATTCTCATTATATAAGGAGAGCAGTGTGGTGCAAACTTTCCCCTCTGGAACGACAATGATATCATCTACAATGTCTTTGCAGATTTCAAATGTCTTAGAACCAACGGTCTTGACTGCTGCCCCATCAACAAATGGATCAATTTTTTCAAGGCATGTTACCTTGCCGTTCAGAATCGATTCCTTCATTCCTGGTGCCCCTTCAGGCTCAACCCCGATTAATTGAGTTTCCGGGGAATAATGACGCAAATAGGAACCCGTTCCTGCCATTAGGCCCCCGCCGCCAATGGCCGCAAATAGATAGTCAATTTTCTCAGGACAATCATTTAACAGTTCTACTCCTACGGTTCCCTGCCCGGCAATCACATCACAATCATCAAATGGATGAATAAAGGTGCGCTTTTCCTCGCGGCTGCACTTAATTGCTTTCTCATAGGCATCATCGAACGTATCACCTACTAGGACAATCTCTATGCTATCCCGGCCCCAAAATTTCACCTGATTTACCTTTTGTTTCGGTGTCGTATTAGGCATAAAGATTTTCCCATGAATGTCTAATAAATGGCAGGAATAAGCTACTCCTTGTGCATGGTTACCGGCACTGGCGCAGATAATGCCCTTTTCCATCTCTTCAGGTGTTAATCTTTTAATTCGATTATATGCGCCGCGAATTTTAAACGAACGGACACTTTGCAAATCTTCACGTTTTAAATAAAGACGGCACGCGTACCGCTCTGATAAAAGATGATTATATTGCAGCGGCGTCGGAGAGATCACATCTTTAATGGTATGACTGGCAATAATGATATCCTCAACTGTAACGGTTTTCTTTTCCACTTGTTGACTCATCTTTCTGTTCCTCCTAGTGTGTCTTTTCAATTTTGAAGCAATAAAAAACCCGCCCCTAGATAGGGACGAGTTATACTCGCGATACCACCCTACTTCCGCAATAGACTTACTTGTTTACTGCGGCTCTCGACAACGTACTTTATGCTGTACGTTTCCGTTAACGGGGAATTTCCGGCATTAGCTTACTAACTCGCAGTGTTCAGCCATGCTTCTCAGAGATGATTTTCAGATATGCCTGCCATCGACTTGCACCAATTGCCGACTCTCTTGAGACAACTGCATTATCTTACTCTTCTCATCATTGAACTTACGTAATTTTTTAATTAGGTTACCACCGATAAAAATACTTGTCAATATTTTTTGATAATTTAATATATTATAATTGTTATAAAGCGCTTTCATTTTATCAGATGTATAAAGTGCTGAACTTTGCGTCCAGCACTTGTCACTTAGTTTAAAAATTCTGTATCAATTAAAGCGGCAAAATCAGGTGTGTCTTTGAGAAATTTAAGTTCAACAGAAGAATTGGCAAAGTCTTGGATCACGTCTTTATTTACTTCTGAGGTAAAGCGGATATTTTTCCATGCTTGATCCATTACGGCCTTATCAAGGTCTTGCTTTGTTACCGCTTTGATATCCTTTATGGTGATTTCTTTTGCTTCTTCAGGATTTTTTGCAATAAAGTTAATTGCTTCCTTTTGTGCTTTGACAATGTTTGCAATCATTTCTTTATCCTCTTTAATTTTCTTGCTGCTTGAAACTAAAATCGTGTTTGGTAGTGTCTTACCATAGGAAATTTGTGAACTATCAACAATAATCTTTGCCCCTGCATCTTTAACTAATTGTGATGCCCATGGCTCTGGTACTGCAGCTAAGTCGACTTTTCCAGATTCAAACATGTTAGCATACTGAGCAGGATTTCCAGTTACATGCTTTAAAGTCCCGCCAATTCTAGCCGATTTGATGCCATAATCTTGTAAAAATGTCTCCATTTGAACATCATGTGTGCAACCAACACCAGGTGTGATAAAGGTTTTTCCGTTAAAATCTTTAACTGAGTTAATACCGCTTTGTTTGCTGGCAACAATGGCAGTTCCGCCTGATGATGCCCCTGCCAGGATTTTCACATCTGCACCGTTAGTAAAGTTATTCATGACAGGACCAGGTCCAACAAGGCCCGCATCGATGTCGCCAGTTTTTAACGCAGTCATAAAAGCACCGCCATCTGGGAAGGTTTTATATTCAATTTTTACATCTTTGCCCAATGCCTTTTCATAATACCCTTTTTCCTTGGCAACCATTGCTGGTGCATGGTCAATGTTTGGAAAATACCCAATAACTACTTTCTTTTGGTTCTGTTCAGAGCCGTTGCTGCTCGTTGAACCGCAGCCAGCTAACACCCCGATCATAAGTAAAAAGACAATACTTAAAATAGAAATTTGCTTTTTCATCTTGCACTCTCCTTTTTTCAATTGTTGTTGGCATTTATACCTCATTCAGGCTTGTTTCTACAAAGTAAGTTCGATATTCTACAAATTTCTTGTGTGTTTCTACAAATTAAAGATGTGTTTCTACAAATTAAAGGTGTGTTTCTACAAATTAAAGATGTGTTTCTACAAATTTTTTAAACCTATCTACAATTATTGGATAAAATTAGGAAAACACAGCAGTTTCTGTATAATCCTTCAGTATTAGTTACTGCTTTCTAACCCCCAGCGTTTGAGCACGTTCTTTTCTACACGTTGAAAGAAAAGAATATCAACAATTGTACCAATGACACCAATGATAATCATAATACCGATGACTAACTTCATGTTACCGAAATCTGAGGCGTATTTAAGAGTGTAGCCTAAACCCGGTCCGGTACTTAAAATCTCACCTGCCATTAACGCACGCCATGCAAACGCCCAGCCAAGTCTAGCCCCTGTTACTGCATACGGTATCGAGGCAGGGAAAATTATTTTCACAAATAAATCAAGCCCTTTTGATCCCATCGTTTGTGCAGCTTTGATATATAGCGGGGACACGTTTTTAATGCCAATCCTCATGTTAATGGTCATTACCAGCGTTGCCCCGAGGATAACAATAAAGGTAACCGCCTTTTCATTTAGGCCAAACCACATTATCGCAATTGGCAGCCAAACAATGCTTGGTACACTCTGAAGTGCTAATATCAGGGTTCCTAATGTTTCGTCAGCTGTTTTATTTTTTGCAAGTAAAATCCCTAACCCGATTCCAAGAACAATTGAGATAGATAAACCGATTGCTAATCGTCGAAAGCTGGCAACGATGTCATATAGTAATGTCTTATCAGCAAATCCCTTCATTAAAGCATCAAGGACATCTGTCGGTGCCGGCATCAGCGACGGAGATATGTTCAAAATCCGCACTGCACCCTGCCAGCCGAGAATAATAATCACAAAAAATAGGATTCGTTTAATTGTTGACTGCATATCCGAGTTCCTCTTTCACAACTTTGTCAATTTCTATTTGGAGCAGACTGTTAATTTTTTCTGTTAGTTTTGCAGTCTGTTGCGGGTGTTGCGCTCTTGGCCGCGGAATATGAACATGAATGTCATCAAGGACTGTACCCGGTCTTGTTCCCATAACAATAATTCGGTCTGATAGTTTAATAGATTCGCTGATACTGTGGGTTACGAATAAAATTGTCTTTTTTGTTTCCAGCCAAATTTTTTCTAACTCATGATGCAGCCGCGCTCGTGTCTGCTCATCTAAAGCTCCAAATGGTTCATCCATCAAGAGAACTTTCGGATTCATCGATAGTGCGCGAGCAATGGCAACACGCTGTTGCATACCGCCAGAAAGCTCATGTGGAGAATGTTTGGCGTAATTACTCAGTTGCACCATTTTTAGAAAGTGTTGCGCCACTTCCCTTGCTTCGTTTTTCTTCATTTCCTTCCGCAATGGGAACATTACATTTTCTTCCACGGTCATCCATGGAAATAGAGCCGCCTGCTGAAATACCATTCCGCGGTCTTTTCCTGGCTTTGTTATCTGCTGACCGTTAAGTAAAATCGCTCCACTTGTTGGCTTTGTCAACCCCGCAACGATAGAGAGCAAAGTTGACTTTCCACAACCAGATGGACCAAGGATAGAAACAAATTCCCCTTCCTGAATATCAAGATTTATATCAGAAAGAACAGTACTTACTTTATGTTGATTGTTAAAATCTTTATTTATCTGTTGAATTTTTAAAAACAAACCCATCACCCACTTATCCAATAATACACATTAATTTAATCGGAATTAAACTGATTAAAGTTAATTATAGAGCTTTTCAAACCAAAGTCAATAATAAAATGTGGTGCCTGACACCCTAAAAAGACATTTTCCGTGATTTGTCCGTTCCAGGTGGACACTTTTCATTTTATTTCCATTTTGTGTAGGGAACTTGTTTGTATATTCTTTTCAATGGGTGTCATTCTATGGGTAAGGAGGGTTGATGATGCAGCATTTGTTCAGATTGGTGGTTAAATTTATTGCTTGTTTAATTGTATTGGGAATTATTTTAGGGATGTTTTATGATTTTAGCTTTGGAGATGTTATCTTTATCACAGCGGTTTTAGGTGGATTAAGCTATATTATTGGAGATTTGTTTATTCTGCGTTCCACCAGCAACATAATTGCTACGGCTGCTGACTTTGGTCTGGCATTTGTGGTTATTTGGCTGATGGGAAGGCAAATAACTTTCGAAGATGATCTTTTTTCTGCCTCACTTATTTCCGCTGTTGCCGTTGCTGTTTTTGAATATTTTTTCCACCGTTTACTAACAAGAGAAAATATGCAGCAGGAAAAGCAACAGCGATTCGGCCAACTCAACCGGCCGCAATTCCAAACTGAGGCCTCTGAGGAATTAACCCCTGTAAAACCTGATGTAAGAGAAACCGAGCAATCAAACGATTAACTATACCAATCCATATTAAAAACCGAACATGATTTCATGTTCGGTTCGATTTTTAATCAACCTTTTTAACAGCAGCTGAATTTGCAGGTATGAGAAAACTCAAAAATACAGTGATAAAACTAAAGACCAGGGCATACAGAAATACATTCTCCATGCCTATCACAATGTTAGCTGCATGATTTATGAGTACCCCCATGATCATCACCCCAACAGATGAGCCAATATTTCGCAAAAATATTTGCAGCGAAGTTGAGATCCCCTTGATTTCAGTCTCAGCAAATTCTTGGGATGCAATCGTCGCTACGGCAAACAATAAACCAAAAGCAAAACCTTGAATGGTTAGAATTACAAATAGCATCGCATATGAGATAGATTCAACAAAGAGATAAAGTCCCAGTCCAGAAACTGCAGTAATGATACTGCCTGAAATAAATAGATTTTTATATCCAAAACGAATGATCCAATTTCCTGCTGGAGTACTGCCAAACATCCACCCTACGGCTATGCTTAATAGAATTAACCCACTTTTATAGATACTCATGCCATTTCCCTCTTGTAAAAATAACGGGATAAAATTCGAAGTACCGTAGAAGGAGAGACAGTAAATAAGCATGAACACGTTGGTCATTAATATCCCTTTATTTTTGAACAAAGAAACTGGCAGAAACGGTTCAGTCACCTTCCGTTCAACTATTACAAAAACAGCCAAAACAAACAGACCTGCGGTGATATACAGAATTGGTTTCGAGACATTTGTTGCTAATAATAACAAGGTAATGGAAATTCCAAAAAGAAAGAAGCCTTTGTAATCTATATAAGTTTTTTTGAATTCATTTTCTTCCTTATATGGAATTAAGCAAAGAATGGTGGCAATTCCAATCGGGATATTGATAAAAAAGATCCATCTCCACGTTAAAGCTTCCACAAAAAAAGAACCTAAGATCGGTCCAACAATTGAGGCTAGCGCCCATATTGTACTAAAGACAGCTTGAATTTTACCGCGCTTTTCAATCGTAAACAAATCACCGACGATAATCATGGATAATGGAATCATTCCGCCTGCGCCAAGCCCTTGTATCCCTCGATAAATAACAAGTGACACCATTGAGTTGGCAATTCCGCAAAGAATTGAACCTAGCGTAAAAATCGCTACCGAAATGATTAATAGCTTTTTCCGGCCATACATATCAGATAATTTCCCATAAAGTGGTACTGTTACTGTACTTGCTAACATATAGACAGCAAAAATCCAAGCAAATAACTCCATTCCACCCAGTTGCTTCGCAATAGTTGGACTTGCCGTTTGCATTATATTGGCATCAAGCGCCGAAATTAAGGTAGTAATGACTAGCCCCCAAAAGACATACCTATTCCTTCCCATAACAACCTCCTCTATTCCGCACGAATTACTTCCTTTATTTTACAATAAATAATTACATCCTTATTATTATAGCAAAATACTTTTTTAAAAATCTATAATTTTTTATGGAAATCAATACTCCTGACTCTTTACGAAAAAACAGCCCAACATTTTACAGCAAAATGTTGGGCTTACAACAGGCTACTCAACTGAATTCAAGAAATTACCAATCACTCGCAAGTACTCCTCAGCCTCTTCTACATAAGACATATGAGCACTGTTTTCAAATACATGAAACTGAGATTGTGGGGTTACACTGCTATAATACTTAGTGGTTTCCGGTGTGGCTTCATCAAACCGGCCGCATGTATAGAGCGTAGGCATTGTTAACTCTTTAAGCTGAGCAGTACAATCAAAGGTCTTTAAATTCCCTTTCACGGTAAACTCTGAAGGTCCCCACATAATATTATAAACTTCGGAATTCCGATAGTCTTTTGGTTTTTCGTCTAGCCATTTGGGGCTATTCTCCAATCGATTTACAAAATTCTTACCAAATACTTCTATTGCCGCCTCAAATTCAGGTGTATCAGTCATCCCCTTTTCTTCACAGCTCCTAATTGTTTCCTGCACTTCAAGCGGGAGTTTTTTCAGATTTTCACGTTGATCCCGCTCCCACATTGGTGCGCTCAGACATGGGCTGGAAAAAATAACACTTTTTACTCCTTCTGGTCGTGGGTCTGTCAAACAATAGGCTGCTGAAAGCGTCGTGCCCCAAGAATGACCAAGAATATGTACTTCATTCAGGTTTAGTGCCTGCCGCAGCTGACCGAGTTCCTCGACAAACCTTTCAATATGCCATAGAGAAGGGTCAGTTGGGCGATCTGACCGGCCGCAGCCTAACTGATCATACAAAATAACCGGACGCTCCTTAGCTAAAGCTTTTAATCCCTGTAATGAATAGCAGGAAGATCCCGGCCCGCCATGCAAAATCACAACAGGCGCCTTCCCTGAATCATTGGCAAACTTTACATACCACACTCTTCCCCCTGTAACCTCAACAAATCCTTCTTCAAACATGTTAATCACTCCTATGTCTATCATTATATAAATTGCATTTCAAATTTTCAAATAACAAAAAGACCTGGTAGCAGTACCAGATACACGATTAATCTATTTCCATACTCTTTGCAGTTTCATAAACTCTTGAATATAGCCCCATACAGACACAGGAGCCATAATCATTTGATAACCAACAACATACAGGAGGAAACCGCCGACATTTCTACGAATATGCAAATCTAGTTCATTAAAAACCCTTTTTTGATGACGGTAAAGGATATAATTTGTTAGTAAAGTTAAAGGCAAAACCAATAATGTATGAGGTCCAACTATCCAAAAAATACCGAAGAATGCCAGCAGTAGTCCCGGCATCCAGACAAACGTATAAACAACATCAAGATACGGCATTAGCAGGTTCGATCCCGTTAAATAGCGGGTAAACACCATCGGATGTTCCCAGGGCTTGACCTTCTTTAATGCCTCAATCATCCCCCTTGCCCAACGGCTTCGCTGCCGGGCAAAGTGAACAAAACCAGTTGGCACATCAGTAAAAGCAATGGCCGTCGGCTCGAAATAAACCTTATGGTTACTTTCCAAGAATGACCATGTGAGTACGATATCCTCACCAATGGCATCAGGCCAACCACCTGCTTCCTTGACCACATCTGTTAAATAGACGCTGTAGGCTCCTTGGGCAACTAATGTTCCTTGATAAAGACCTTGCAGCCGTTTAATCGAGGCAATTCCTAAGAAATAATCCCACTCTTGGATACGTGCTAACCAATTTTCTCGGCTATTACGGACTAAAACGGCGCCAGCAACAGCACAAACTTCTTTTGGTGCTGAAGTAATTCGAGCCATCAAGCGACGCACCGCTTGGGGATGCAGCAATGTATCTGCATCCAATGTTATTACATGTTTAGTTTTTACGTATTGCAAGCCGGTGTTCAGTGCGAAATTTTTCCCTGGTTTTTTTTCAAACAGAACTGTAACATTTAAGCCCAGCTCCTTGCCCAGCAGTCTAGCAACTTCAGAAGTATTGTCCGTAGAATTATTATCAATTACATATATTTGCATAGCTCCTTGATAATCTTGCTTAGCAATTTGTTGCAGAGTCGCTACAATCCCTTTTTCTTCATTCCAGCAGGCAATTAGAATACTAACTGGCTCTTGAGGATGAGAAATTTTAAAGGTTGGCTGACGATCAAATAGTAAGCTAACAACGAGGAATGCATTTAAATATCCTGGGACATAGGCAATCCCAGTAATAATCACAATCGATCCTGGCAAGCTAATCAATTCACCTAATTCTTTCACCCAAGGCATGGAGATAATAATTGAAAAAATCATCCATGCCAGTGAGATTCCATGACTTAGCCAAAATTTCCATAGGACAGGAAGATAGAACCGTTTCAAAGTAGGTGGATTGTTTGTCGGTACGCTTGTAATCAGGTTCACTGACATTCCCCCTTACATAAAAAAGCTTTGGAATCAGCTAAGGTGAATAGCAGTCTTTATTTTAACACCTTATCGATTACAAAGCTTTTCTTTTATCTAGAAAATTTTTGGAAATATCACAGGATAAAATACCTATGCTGAAAAACTTGAATAATTCTTATTGCTTTGTATAACTATATTCCAATTCATCCCTTGTCTCATTATAATCTACACGTAAATCATGCCCGTTAAAAAACCATAAATCGGCACTTTCCACATAAAAGGTTATTCCATCAACCATTGTATGGACCACCATATCGACAGGTTCATTATCAACCGTAAATGCAAGTGCATAATTTTCTTGTACCGGACTGCTGCCATAAATTTGCGAATAAAACTTAATTTTTCCATTATCTTGAAGGCCAACTTCCTCTTTAAACCATTTTATCGCTTTGTCGCTAATGCTAATATTCATGCGTTTCACACCTTTTTCTTATAAAAATATTGATGGTAAGGGTCCCTAACATAGGGTAACTAATGATGGATTATTTATCAATGATTCAATTCTCACTAATTTGAAGAATACTTTTGTCTATTTTTTGACTTTTAACAGAAAACAAAAAGTAACCACTAAATGTATAGTAGAATACGATTGCGATTATTGGATTATGGAGGATAAGATATGAACAAAATAATGAAAGATTGGATTAAAAATCCGCATTATTTCCGCTATGGATTTTATATAATTCTGATTTTAATTATCCCAATGTACTTTTTACCATTTATCCCAGAACCGTTTTATCTATTTTTCCTCATTGCAACTGTCTTTTTTGGGATTGGCTACTATAAAAAATCTATTTCATATTTATGCCTTATTACAACATTGATTGTCATTTTGAGAATCCTTTTAGAGCGGAGTCAATGGAATCTACCTGCCATCGTCTTACTAGAATTTACATACCTTTTAATCATGTACATATCCGTTGGAATTATGCGACAAGCACAAAAAATTAAGGCGGATAATCTCGAATTACTACTTGCCTTATCAAAGGCATTAGACTTAAGAGATCCCTACACATCATCCCACTCTATTAAGGTTGCCAAATATGCAGTGGAAATTGCAAAAGGGCTGGACTTGTCTGAACAAGAAATTGAAGCAATTTATCAAGGAGGTTTACTTCATGATATTGGTAAAATTGGTATTCCAGAGCATGTTCTATTAAAACCAGGACAATTAACTAATGAAGAATACAACATAATCAAAAAGCACCCCGTGATTGGTTATGATATGATTAAACACGTATCAGATTTTTCCGAAAAGGGCATTCTTGAAATTGTCCTTTATCATCATGAGAGATATGATGGTAAGGGATATCCACACGGATTAAAAGGTGAGCAAATTCCACTCGGGGCCCGAATATTAGCTATTGCCGATACATTCGATGCAATGACTTCTAGGCGGGTATATCGAAATGAAATTGATTTAAAACAAACCCTGCAGGAAATACAAAATAATAAAGGGTTACAATTTGACCCAGAAATAACCGATGTTTTCCTTGCTATGTATAAAGCAGATAATAGTTCAAATCAAGAGGTAATACAAGAAGCCTTATTGAAAGGTGATGTCATTTGAAAATAACTGGCAGGCTGGTAACTTTCAGTCTCGTTTTAGCAATCAATTTTGTATATATATTTTTTTACTATATTCGAGATGGTTATGTGAGTTTTTTGCAGTGGATAGGGTTACCAATAACGTTAATTCTCGCTTGGTTCTTTGGAAGAAAATTTGATGAGGCGAAATACTTTTCAGAAAAAGATCCGCTTACCGAAATTTATAATAGGAGAATTATTGAACCATTTTTTACAAAAATAACTTCCATTGCTGATCGTAATCAACAGATGGTGACCGTATTTCTTATCGATGTAAATAATTTCAAAATGATCAATGATCAATACGGCCATCAAAAAGGCGATGACTTGTTAAAACATCTCGCAAAGCTGTTAGTGAATTGTATGCGGACATCTGATGTTGTGGCCCGTTGGGGTGGCGATGAATTTATTATTATCTGCCCTAATATCACAAATCTAGCAGCCATTGACGAAATCAATAAACGTATTAATGAGCGTCTTGAGACGTCTACCTTTTTTGATCTTGATATCAGTCTTTCAATTGGATCAGCAACTTACCCAAATGAAGGTAAAAATCTTGAACAATTAATTAGAACAGCTGATAAAAAGATGTACAAAATGAAAATTGAAGGTAAAAAATAAAACAGGGACCATCCTAGTATGGATTGGGCCCCTGTTTTTATTTTATCATAGTATATTGATAATGTTCGACTGGATCTGGTGATTATTCAGTTTTTTTCCTATTCCCTTTTTATAGTTTTAAAAAAATGCAAGTAAAAGTAGAACAATCATAAAAAAATGGGCAAACTTTACTAGAACCAAGTTTTTTTTAAAATTTATCAATAAAAGGATGTGTTTCCATGAAGGATAAAGAAATTGTCGTGGAGGAATTAAACACCTTATTACGAGGGACATTCATGGGAATCCGGTCGTTAGAACACCATATTGAAAAATTAGAAGACGAGAAAATAAAGAAAATATTTCAATTTATGCAGCAGGAGTATAAGAGAAATGCGGAAAAAATAGCCGAGCGAATTCAAAATTTACAAGGGACCCCAGCTGATAGTGAAGGGATTACCGGGAAAATGCATAGCTATCTGCATAAAATGATGGTTTCAGGTGATACGAGAGAAATCATTACAGATGCTTTGAAAGGGATTAATCAATACGGGATTGAATATTCTGAGGAGCTTGTAAAAGGCGATTTGGACGAGGAGAGTAAACGAATTGTCGAGCAAGTTATTGATACAAATCGAAAACAAGCTGTTGAATTACGGCGATTGCTTCAAGATGCGTAAAAAAAACAAGACCAACTAGCTACTAGCTAAAATTGGTCTTGTAACGCTTCATTCGAAGTTAACCCCGATTAGGCAGCTTTTTTAAGTACGATTTTTTTACCTTGTTTCCGCCATTTTCGGAATTCAGCACTTGCTGTAAATAGTACATCTGTTGAAGAGTTGATTGCTGTTTCACATGAATCCTGGACGACACCGACAATAAAGCCTACCCCAACGACTTGCATTGCTACATCTGCAGGGATTCCAAATAGGCTGCAGGCTAACGGAATCAATAATAATGATCCTCCGGCAACTCCAGAAGCACCACAGGCGCATACTGCTGAAAGTACACTTAGAATAATAGCTGTAGGAATGTCAACGGAAATTCCCAGGGTGTGTACAGCAGCCAAAGTCAAAACAGAAATTGTTACCGCGGCACCAGCCATATTAATGGTTGCTCCTAATGGAATAGATACCGAATACGTATCTTTATCTAAACCTAACTTCTCACATAACTTCATATTAACCGGAATGTTTGCCGCTGAACTGCGGGTAAAAAATGCTGTAATTCCACTCTCCCGTAAACAAGTAAAAACTAATGGAAATGGATTTTGTCGAATCATTACAAAAACAATCAACGGATTTACGATAAACGCGACGAATGCCATACAGCCAACTAAAAGCGCCAGCAGCTTTCCGTAGCCTATTAAGGCGTCCATACCATTTGTGGTAATAGATTCAAAAACAAGACCCATAATCCCTAATGGTGCAAACTTGATTACCCATGTAACCACCTTTGAAATAGCATCAGAGAAATTAGCAATCAGCGTTTTTGTCGTGTCAGTTGCATTTTTCAAGGCAAAGCCAAGAACAATTGCCCAAGACAAGATCCCAATATAGTTCGCATTGAAGATTGCTTTTACCGGATTATCTACAACGTTTAACAGCAATGTTTTGAGAACCTCTGTTACACCACCCGGAGCTGTTACATTCTCAGCACCGGCACCCAGTTTTAAGCTTACTGGGAAAATAAAACTAACCACTACCGCAAACAAACCTGCTAAAAAGGTCCCTAAAAGATACAAACCAACAATTGATTTCATATTTGTTTTGTGACCGCTCTTATGCTGAGCGATAGCCGACATTACCAAAAATAATACCAAAACAGGTGCAACAGCCTTTAAGGCCCCTACAAATAAAGAACCGAAAATGACTAGCGGTTTTGCTGTTTCAGGAATCGTTAAGGCGAGAACAATTCCAACGATCAAGCCGATAATAATTTGCTTCACTAAACTCAAACGATTCCATTTTTTAAAAAACTTTTTCATAACACTTCCTCCAATTTTAATAAAGTGAAACTTACATTGAGGCGGGATAAAATTGCTAGTTTTATTGGCCTTTGACTGTAGGCTTTATTCTAATAAGTAGTATTATAGTGAATATTTAGATATATTACAATAACAAAATAAAATACAGAAACTTATGAAATTTGGTAATAATGCGATAAATTATTCCCTACTACATTATATAAACCCTATGCATCTGCTTGATATTATCGAAAACTATGCTGCCTCGGTATATTTGTTATAATAAGTTTGATCAATTTGCTTTGAACTATCATCACGATTTTACCAGTAGGAGGATTTAACATGTCACAAGTTTTTCAAGCATTCATTGTCGATAAACGAAATCAGCAGTTTGAAGCAGGTATTCAAGAGCTTTCGCTTAATGACCTGCCAGAGGGAGAAGTATTAATCCGCGTTCAATATTCCGGTATTAATTATAAGGATAGTCTTGCTTCTATTCCTGATGGCAATATTGTTAAAGCCTACCCATTTGTACCAGGAATTGATTTAGCCGGGGTTGTTGTTTCATCTACTGAACCAGCATTTCGCGAAGGAGACGAAGTAATTGCCACTAGTTATGAAATCGGTGTTTCTCATTTTGGCGGATATAGTGAATATGCTCGGATTCCTGCTAAATGGGTTGTTCCGTTGCCAACAGGGCTCACTTTGAAGGAAGCTATGACTATTGGGACTGCCGGATTTACTGCGGCATTATCGGTACGGCGGCTCGAAGAAAATGGTCTCAAACCTGACAAAGGGAAAGTTCTAGTTACTGGTGCAACCGGCGGTGTGGGCAGTTTTGCGGTGTCCATCCTTGCTAAATTAGGCTACCAAGTTGAAGCAAGTACTGGTAAGAATACACAACAGAGATATTTATTGGATTTAGGGGCATCTGCGGTTATATCACGAGAAGAAGTATATGATGGAAAAATACGAGCTCTAGGAAAACAGAAATGGGCAGCCGCCATCGACCCTGTGGGCGGGGAATTTTTAGCTTCTGTCTTGAGCCAAGTCCAATATGGCGGCTCTGTCGCTGTAAGCGGCTTAACTGGAGGCCCAAAGGTTCCTACAACAGTATTTCCATTTATCCTAAGGGGAGTTAATTTACTTGGAATTGACTCGGTCTATTGTCCAATGGAAACACGAGTAAACATTTGGAATCGGCTCGCAAGTGACTACAAACCAGCAAACCTTGAGGCACTAATACAGCAGGAAATTACACTGGAGCAGCTGCCAACCATCCTCCCCACTCTCTTAAAGGGCGAGGCAGTCGGAAGAACGATTGTCAGAATTTAATCATTAAAAAGGACTGTCTTAACCTTGTAAAATACAAGTGAGGACAGTCCGGTGTAACGTTAAGACAATAATTTTTTAATAGCACCCGAAAAATGCAGCTTTATTATTTTAACGTCCAACCGCCCTTTTCAATAAACCCAACGACTTCAGTAATTCTGTCTTTTGTTCCTTCAGCACAGACATAATGATATTTATTATCCTCAGCTTGAAAAATCCAGGCAACTAGAAAATAGGTCCCACTTTTGTAATTCGCATAAATCTGTGCTGCCTGATAGTTTCCTAGCTTCACCATCGCCCCTTTAATATCCTTTCCGCCATTTTTTTGGATATTGGCCGCCACGATATTTGCATAATCTTCAAGCTTTGCATCCGCTCCTAAATCTTGAAAGACATTCAATGAGATAATTTGCCCAGTGTCAGGACTGCTTACTTGAAAGCTGGTGTTAGGATTCAAATCTTTAAAATTCACCCATTCTTTTGGAACCTTAACATACCCATAGCCTTCTTTACCAACCTTTTTCATGTTGTCAGCGTTAACAGTCGCGGTCTTTGACCCATTTTTTTGGTTGTTCCCAGGAGGGTTTTCTATTTCACTACTATTATCGTCTTTAGCTTCACTGCTCTCGTTTCCTTCAACAGAAATGTCCTCCTCTTTATGCTTCACCTCATCCTTCTTGACTTCGGTGCTTTCAGCATTTTCTTTCCCATCTGTGTCCTGATGGTTGGAACAAGCTGAAACGCTTAGTAGCAGCATAAACACGACTATCCCTTTAAAAAACAATTTATAACTCAAGCAATCCCTCTCCCTTAATGTAATTCAATTTTTTGGTAATCAGTAATACTGATGATATCATAAAGAGCTGCTGCCAAGAATATAATTTTCCATTTTAGGGTAAAAGGTCCTGCATTCATTTTTTTAAGACGTAAAAAAGCCCCTTGTCTGTGCGGTTGCACGCATTATGAACAAGGGACTCATTTATATCAGCATGTTCTAATTTCCTGTTAAAGTATTACAAATATAAATTTTTCCTTACATCTTGTACAAATTCCTCCACTGCTTCTTTTGGTGTTGCCCATGATGTAACAAGACGAATTGCGGAGTGGTCAGAATCAACTTTTTCCCAAATGTGAAAGGCATAGTTTTTCTGTAATTCACTTATGACTGCATTCGGTAAAATCGGAAATAGTTGGTTAGAAGGTGAAGCGGTAAGAAACTGAATATTAACCTTTCTTAGTTCGACTCTAAGCCAATCGGCCATTTTATTAGCGTTTTCAGCTAATTCAAAGAACAAATTATCGCGAAATAGCTCGAGAAACTGGATTCCCAATAATCTACCCTTGGCCATCAGTCCCCCTTTTTGCTTAATATGAAAACGGAAATCTGCTTTCAAAGAATCTTGACAAATAACTAATGCTTCTCCAAGTAAAGCACCGTTTTTGGTACCGCCGATATAAAATGCGTCTACCATTTCAGGTAAGTCACGCAGTGTAAGATCATTACCCTGAGAACAAAGTGCCGATCCCAATCTAGCCCCATCCATATACAATATGAGCTGATGCTCACGGCAGAATTGGCTCAATTCTATCAGTTCTTTTTTCAAATAAATAGTGCCAATCTCAGTTGAGTTAGATATGTATACGAGCTTAGGCTTTACCATATGTTCATCGGAATGATAATCAAGTACCGTTTGAATTAAAGAAGGTGTCAGTTTCCCGTCTTCCGTCTTTACAGATAAAACCTTATGGCCGGTTGCTTCAATCGCCCCAGTTTCATGGGTAAAAATATGCCCGCTTTCGGCTGCGATTGCTGCCTCATGCGGTCGTAAAAACGCGGAAATCGCTGTTAAATTGGTTTGCGTCCCGCCAACCATCAAGTGTATATCCACGTTTGCTTGTCCAAGTTTTTCTATTATTAATTCTCTTGCTTGATTTGAAAAGCGATCTTCCCCATATCCCTCGTCCTGTTCAAGATTGGTGTTCATTAGTGCCTGAAGAATTCGCGGATGAGCACCTTCACTGTAATCGGTTTTAAAGCTATACATCGTACTGCCTCCAATATAATTTTTTTCTGCATCATCATCTTACCACAGCAAAAAGATATTTTTTATCATAAAGTGAAACTTCCGTCAATTGGTGTTTTACAAACCCGTTATGCGGGATAGATTTTCAACTAATTGGAAACAATATCCTTAAAAGTGAAACTTCAATCAGTATGGGGGTTTTACAGTCCGTTAATGCGGGATAAAAAATAAATGAGGAATATTCATGTATTTACTATTTGTTCTTGGGGTTTATATAATCTTTGCTAAGCTGTTTGTCGATTGGAAAAGATGGAGAGAATTTTATCCAACGATTCAATTTTATATCATCTGTAATTTACTTTATAATTTTATTTTCTATCAGCATACCCTCTGGAGATATAAAGCGGTAACTGTGCCATGGCTTAACCACACGCTGATTGAGATTGCTTTTTCATTTTTTATTTTACCTGTAGTGTTATTGATTTATCTACAGTATTTTCCAAAAGGATATAAAAAATATCTTTACGTTGGTATTTGGATAGCATATTTTTCATTGATTGAATATCTCTTTATGAAGAAAGGGTTATTTATTTATGAACATGGCTGGAACATATGGTGGTCTACTCTTTTTAACCTGATTACATTTATGATTATCCGCCTTCATTACAAAAACACCTTGCTCGCCTATCTCATTTCAATACCAATTATTTTTATACTGCTACTATTTTTCCATCCTTCACTACAAGAATTAAAATAGCAGGTGATGATTTGGATTCAATCTCCACCCCGCTTTTTATCACGCTTCTGGCATGCATTTATCTTGGCATGGCCTTGTATTTAACTAGGCGTAATAAAAAGTAATAACAACAATTTGTATCCTCTTAGCTTGTCTATTGAGGATTGTTAAATTTATGTAAGTAAATCTAACATGCCAAAAGTCGGAATGTAAAAATGTGAAACTAGAATGGATTTTTGTTCGTATATTGTGTTAAAGCGTATTAAAGGAGTCGAATCACATTGCCTTCAGCTGATACTATTGATTGTTTAAAACAAGAATTAACGAAAATAGAAAAATGGGAAAAAGACCAAAAGGGGCTTTGGTTCTGGGAAAAAATCGGTCGCCTTCCCTTTGCTCTACTCGACAAATTAACTCCTAAATTTATTCAAGATAAAATTGGAGTGGCCATTGACGAACTGGGCAGCTACATACAAACGGGTGGTCAGTATTTGGTAAATGAAAATACAATTTATAAATATTTCTCTACAGAAGGCCAAGTAACAGACCTGACACAACTGCAACAGCTCCCGTTAAAGAGAATGGATTTGGCAGCAGAGCAGCTCGTCCAATCGCGAAAAAAGGCAGCAACGATTCAAGGGGCAACAACCGGAATTGGCGGTATTTTCACCCTAGCAATTGACATACCTGTGTTGCTTGGACTGCAACTAAAAGTTCTACAAGAAATTGCATTATGCTATGGTTACGATCCCAATGATAAGCTTGAAAGAGTCTTCATTGTAAAGTGTTTACAATTCACTTCCTCCGATATTGTTGGAAAACAAGCGATTCTAGAAGACCTAACAAATTTCAACTCAGAAGGTAAAAACAACCGAATGATTTCACAGCTTCAGGGGTGGCGTGAGGTGGTTATGACCTACCGGGATAATTTCGGTTGGAAAAAGCTGTTCCAGCTTGTTCCAATTGCCGGCGTTGTATTTGGTGCGTTTATTAACCGCTCCTCGATTAGCGATGTTGCTGAGACCGGGATTATGTTATATCGGAAACGCAGAATCTTAGAGCGCTTGCAACAACTTCAGGACAATGACAGGCTAGATTTATAACAATAGCCTAACAAAAAAGTTGGAACGACAATGATGGTTTGATTGCCGTTCCAGCTTTTACTAATTAATTATTTTGTTTTTCTAGAGTATCGATACGCGCTAGCAGCTCTTCCCGCAGCTTTTCATTTAACTGATATCGCTCCTCAAGCAGTTCCTCTAAGAGACTATTTCTAAGTTCAAGTGAGATTGGCAGTTTTTTCAATTTTCTCCTGGATTGTGCCAGAAACGAAAGATAGTTTTCCCATGTCGAATCAAACTGTGACTCTAATTCTTGTTTTATTTTTCGCGCAAGCTTAGGGCTGGCACCATTGGTTGTCACCGCAATTTGCAAATGCCCGCGCCTCAGAGTTGCTGGAAAAATAACATTTCCTTCCTCTGCCTCATCTACGACACAAACTAAGTGATGTGCTGAAAGCTGACGGGCCCAAGTTTTATTAAATGTACGGTCATTTGTGGCCAAAATAACCAAAAATGCATCAGAAAGGTCAGAATAGTGTGCTTTACGTCGGATAAGTTGATACCCCTTTTCCTCTGATAACTGGAGTACAGTCTCATGGAATTCGGGAGCAATAAAGGTAAGATCCGGTTTTTCTGTTGCTAAGGTGCTTCCCTTCCTGGCTGCAATCTTGCCTCCGCCGATAATGACAACTTTTTTCCCTGCTAAATCAATAAACAATGGCTGCATACTATTTAGAAAATTCCTCTATCAATAGTTCAAAGCGGTGCAGTGCCTGTTCAACAGGTTGTGGGGTAGTCAAATCGACACCTGTTTTCTTTAACAACTCCAATGGATATTCAGAACTGCCGCTCTTTAAAAATGTTAGGTATGCCGTCAGTACTGCATCATCACCAGTCAACAGCTGTTCGGCAATATGAATGGCTGAGGCGAAACCAGTCGCATATTTATACACATAGAATGGCCGGTAGAAATGAGGGATTCGCGCCCAGCCATACTGAACCTCATCATCAAATACAACCGTCTCGCCATTGTATTGTCTAAACAGTGATTCATAAATTTGACTAAATACGACCGCGTTCAATGGTTCTCCGGCCGCTGCCTTTTCATGGGTTAATTTTTCAAACTCTGCAAACATCACCTGCGTGAAAAATGTTCCTCTAAATTGATCAATAAAATGATTCAACAAATGCTTGCGGATCGCTTCGTCCTTTTCATTGTATAATAAATAATGAATTAAAAGGACTTCATTAACAGTCGAAGCCACTTCAGCAACAAAAATACTATATCCGGCAGAAATTCGTGGCTGATGCTTGTTCGAGTAAAAAGAATGCATCGCATGCCCGAATTCATGGGCCATGGTAAACATGCTGTCCAAATCGTCCTGTTGATTCAACAGCACAAACGGATGAACACCGTACACACCTAAATTATACGCACCGGAACGCTTTCCCGGTGTTTCGCGGATATCGATATAACGCGCATTTTTAAACGATTTCAGTGTGTTAAGATAGTCGTTGCCAAGCGGCTGCAATGCCTTTAAAATCGTTTCATAGGCCTCATCATAAGAAATTTCTAGCTTTACTCCCTTTACAAGCGGAACATTTAGGTCATACTGATGGAGTTCCGTTAGCCCCAATTTTTCTTTTCGTAATGCAGAATATCGGTGCATGGAGCCAAGATTTGCCTTTGTAGCTGCAATTAGATTTTCATACACTTCTTTCGGCACCATATCTCCAAACAAACCCTTTTCCAATGCCGAAGGATAGTTTCGCAGCCGGGCCAAAGTTACATTGGTCTTGATGTTTGCTGCCAGTGTTGAAGCAATTGAATTTTTCAACTGTAAATACGGCTTATAATAGGCTTTATATGCCTCTTGGCGCTTGCTCCGGTTCTCATCTTCAATTAATTTCGCATACATACCGCGAGTTAATTCTATCTTTTCTCCTTCATCATTCGTGACCTCGCCAAATTGTATATCAGCATTATTCAACATATTATACGTATTACTTGGAGAGGATAAAGCCTCACCCAGCTGGGACAAAATCTCTTCTTTTTCCTTGCTCAGCACATGTGTTTTATAGCGAAAAGAATCAAATAAATCCTTTTCAAAATATTGCAGACGTGGCTCTTGCCGAATATAATCCTTTAATGTCGCTGCGTCCAAGCTTAGCAAAAAGGGTAGGAAAAATGAGGTGGCTGCGCTTAGTTTGACAGCGAGTTGTTTGGCTCGATCAACTAACGACTGGGCAAAGGTATCCCTTGTATCCACATCTGCCTGAAGCATGCCGTAAACATAGACCAGATTAAATTTGCTCGATACTTCTTCTTTTCGTGACAAATACTGAAACAATGAACTTCCGTCAGTGATGGCCCCGTCAAATTTTTTTAAGTCTGGTAGCATATTTTCAAGATTGTGAACATCTTTTTCCCAATCTTCAACAGAAGCATAAATATCTTCAAAGCGCCATTTCTCCTGCTCTGGTACTTCTTTTCTTGATGAATAGTGAACTGTCATCGAATTTGACCTCCTCCATGCGGTAATCATAGCTACATTTTACCATTTTTCAATACATTTCGTTTATTTTTGCCCTAGTTGAACTATTGGCGAGACAGTTTTTGAGGAGGGTGACTAACCGTCCTCTTACTCTAAGTATTAAGAAGTAACCACTTCACAGCTATGGATTTCCATATATTCTTTTTCTAACTCAGCTAAGCTTCCCTCGTAAAGATGTTTATTATTAATTTTATAAACGCCTAATTTGATTAGCTTTTCAATCAAATTTTGTCTTTTTTCCTGGACAGCTTGTTGAAGAGTATCTTTCATTCAGAATCCCTCCATTTAGTAATCAACTGCCGTTACAATGTCATTATAATTCACCCCTTTTACAAAAAATGTCGAAACAACCGCGAATCTAGAATTGTTACCATTCTTTAATGAACGCCATCCTTTCTGGAAAAAATTAATACTATTGTAATCTTTGACAAAATATAAAAAACGAAGGAGAATCCCCCTTCGTTTACTGACCGTCAGCGCCGTTTTGGCTGACTCTGCGAATATGATTATCGTGGAAATGGTCCTCGCGAGCAGCTTCCACTTTGTCATTTAACAATTTCTTTTGGTCGGTTACCAATGATGAAAGATGCTTTTTCTTAGCCATGGCTATCCCCCCTTTTCAAATCCTTCTTATTTTGGATAGTTTTTTAAAAAAATATCCAGCTAAAGGGGGAGGTGACTAGACATCGGGTTAATTCTTAATTAGGCTGGCTGTTCCTCTGTTTGTTTCTCCTCCTTAATGCACATACTGCCAATAAAGCCGATTAAAGTGAAGAGAACCGGAATCATAAAGCCGTAGTAGTAAGCAGTTCCGCCTGCACCCTGCTGAAAATAATCAAGCACGAAGCCAAATAAGCTTGGCAAAAGAACAGCGCTAAGAAAGCCGCCCGTATTGGCAAATCCTGAAACTACGCCAACCTCCTTAATCGGAAATGATTGTCGGACGATTGCAAATGTCAATGCACTCGCACCATTTCCAAAACCAATTAAAAAGAAGAGAATAACTAAAAGTGAGTATGGCGGCTTGCCGTTCCAAAACAAAAACGCAGCCCAACTAATCAAAATGACTAGCTGAACGGTGACATATGGCTTTTTCAACGATTGAATTCGACCGGCAATCCAGCTGGTAAGCGGGGCACCAATAATCGCCCCCAGTAAACCAATCATAATCAACTGACTAGACTCAGAACGCGACATGTCATATACCTGAATTCCATAAGGGACCGCCCATGAACCGATAAAGCCGACATATGTACCGACTGCACCAAAGTGGCAGAAAAACGTTGCCCAAGCCTGAGGCGTGGAAAAAAGCCTTCGCAGTAACACGAGGACATGCTCCGTTTGGTTAACGGCCTTTACTGATGGCTTCGCTGCCTTCTTTTCAAATGAGTGAGGAATTTTCACCAACACAATAAACAAAAGGACCCCAATAGAACATAGAACGATTCCTGTTGTAAAAAAAGGTGGCCGCCAGCCATAAGAAGAAATCCAATGTGAGAACGGAACAGTCGCTAGTAAAAAGCCAAAACTGCTCGTCATCCCAGCAATACCCAATAAACTAACAAATTCCTCTACTTTAAACCAAATACTCAAAATGAGTACGAGATTAACCCAAATCGTTGCATCCCCCATCCCTACTAACAATCTGGCAATAAGCAAAACGATCTCATTTGGAGCAATGCTGTAGATAAAGGTTCCAATACCATTGAGTAATGTTCCAATGATTAGGAAAAAATTTGGTCCATAGCGGTCAGATAAAAGCCCGATAGGTATCTGTAATCCGGAATAAGCCAAAAATTGAATACTCGTCAACAATCCGATTGTCGCCGCCGTCATTTGGAAATCCTTCATTAATTGATCAGAAATAAGCCCCGGGGCGGTCCTTTGGCTAACGATTAAAAAATACGCTAATAATACACAAAAAAATACACCCCACCGATACTTGCTATTTTGTTTATCCATCTTGATCCCTGCCAATTCGTTAGTTCCGACTAAACAGTAAGGGAACCCTACACTGCTTGAAGATTCACACTATATACTTTTCCATTATACTCCTAATTTTATCTATGAGAATGGTAAAAAAGTAAGTGAGTGGAAGAATTATAAATAAACTTCACTAATACTCGAATTAAAAATCTCCTCAATTTTTATATAAACTGTTAGAATAAAAGATAAAGAAAATTCTTTTAATAATTGGGAGGCACAGTGATGTTTGAATTGTTGGTGACGATGGTTGAACGGCTGGGCATTTTAGTGACAATTGCCTTTGTGTTAACTCGCCTGCAATTTTTTCGCAATATGATTTATCAAGAGCAATTAAACCGGCGGCAGCAGCTGACCGCAATCTTATTTTTTGGCTTTTTCGGGATTATTGGTACTTACACCGGACTTACCTTAAGCACCGACAACCTTCAAATTAACCGCTGGACTTCAGGTCTCACAGGCGATGAGGCAATCGCCAATTCCCGTGTCATCGGTGTAGTTCTTGCTGGCCTTTTAGGCGGATACCGCGTCGGCATTGGGGCCGGATTAGTAGCTGGAATTCATCGTTTTACCTTAGGCGGTTTCACAGCTGTACCATGCGGCAGTGCCACAATTATCTCGGGAATTCTGGCCGGTTTATTTTACCGAAAGAACAAGCATGTAAACTTAAGTTCGGCATTTTTTATCGGGGCTTTAGCCGAAACCTTGCAAATGCTGATTATTTTACTCGTCTCCCGCCCGTTCGAAAAGGCCTGGTCACTCGTTGAAATAATCGGCCTGCCAATGATTTTAGCTAATGGCCTGGGCTGTGCGCTGTTTTTATTGATTATTAAAAATGTTATTAACGAAGAGGAAAAGGCGGGTGCCCTTCAAGCACAGAAAACACTGCGTATTATGAAAAAAACATTAGCCCATTTGCGAAATGGTCTGACAACCGAATCTGCCTCTGCTGTTTGCCAAATTATTCATAAGGAGATTCATTCCAGTGCTGTCGCAATGACAAATGCAACAGAAATTTTGGCACATATCGGAGTTGGGGATGACCATCATCGGCAAAACAGTCCAATTCAAACGCAAATCACTGAAGAAGTGATTCAAAAAGGTACAATGGTCGTTGCCAGCCACGAGGCCATTCAGTGCCGTGTTAAAGGCTGTAAACTCGGTGCCGCGGTAATTGCCCCCTTAAAACAACGGGAAAAAACAATCGGAACACTCAAATTTTATTTTAAATCAGAAAAAGAAATTACCCCGGTCATTATTGAGCTTATTACAGGACTTAGTTCCCTGTTAAGCAACCAGTTGGAATTAGCAGATTCCGACAAAGCTCATCAGCTCGCAAAAGAAGCTGAGATTAAGGCACTGCAGGCGCAAATCAGCCCGCATTTTCTCTTCAATACGCTAAATACAATTCTCTCGCTTGTACGGGCAAATCCAACAAAAGCGCGGAAATTACTGGTGTCTTTATCCCATTTTTTACGGCAAAATCTGTCGGTCACTACACAAAATTTAACTACTCTTGATCAGGAATTAAAGCAGGTAAAGGCCTACTTGGAAATTGAAGAGGCAAGATTCACCAACAAGTTAACGATCCTTTATGAGATTGAGAAAAAAGCACTGTCACAAAATATTCCGCCATTAACATTACAGCCAATTGTTGAAAATGCCATCAAGCAAGAATGAAAGATAAAGAGCATGATGGTATGGTCAAAATAACCGTTTATACCCAGCAGCAAACCACCTTTGTCAGAGTTATTGATAATGGTTGCGGGATAAGTCCAGAACGTGCCGCTAGTATTTGTAAAGCACCAATAGAATCTGCGCTGGGCAGCGGCCTGGCTCTTTACAATGTTAATCGCCGCCTAACGACAATGTTTGGTGACAGCGCAGCCTTAAAAATAACGAGTAAACTGGAAAAAGGAACAGCAATCTCTTTTTCCATCCCATTTGTGGAGGTGAATTCCCAATGGAACCAACCATCAGAGTCCTCATTGTCGATGATGAGCCGTACAGTCGGGATGAATTAAAGCATTTAATAGCAGCATACCCTTTCATACAAGTGATTGATGAAGCCGAATCTGGGGAGGCTGCCGTCATGAAAGTACTAAGGCTGCAGCCGGATGTCGTTTTCCTCGATGTCGAAATGCCACGAATGAATGGCATGCTGACCGCCAAATCCTTCAAGGAGTTGAAAAAAGCGCCATTAGTCGTATTTACGACAGCCTATCCGCAATTTGCTGTTGAGGCCTTCCGCTATGACGCCGTCGACTATTTACTGAAACCATATGATGAAGATCAGCTACAAGAAGCGATTGAACGACTTGCAGAAAAAATATCTACAGTAAAGGAACAGGAATCAGGTAAATCAGCAGGAAAACTGGCGGTTGAGGTCGATGGGGAAATCTTTTACCTTGAGCCGCGAGAACTTCTTTATATCGTTCGCAATGAAAAGTTAACAAAGATTGTTACCAAGAATGAGGAATTTGAAACAAAAACACCATTGAAGGATTTAGAGAGTCGGCTGCTTGGCTATGGTTTTTTTCGCATCCATAAAAGCTTTCTTGTCAATCTAGAATATGTAACCAAATTGACACCCTGGTTTAATGGAGCCTATCAACTCGAGATTGAAGGCAGAAAAGAACTGTTATCCGTGAGCAGAAATTACGTCAAAGCCTTACGGGCCCGGCTGGAAATTTAACGTTTTTGCTGATGCCTCGTGCGTGTTAATCCCGGAATACCACATCATAATTCAGCTTTTCTACCTTTCAATCTTAAATCCCTCCTTTTCCCTTGTTTCTTTCTTATACTTATCTATGTAATCGCATTCATATTTTTGTGAGGGGGAAGAGGATTTGTATACATTTTTAGCAGGAATTGCTCTGTTAATAATTGGTTACTTTACTTATGGGAAATTCGTTGAAAAAGTATTTGGTGTAAAAGAACAGAGAGCCACACCTGCCTATGTAAATAATGATGGCGTTGACTATGTGCCAATGAGCACCTCAAAGAATTCACTGATTCAGCTATTAAATATTGCTGGTACCGGTCCAGTGTTTGGTCCAATTATGGGTGCACTTTACGGACCTGTTGCATTTATCTGGATTGTTGTAGGCTGTATCTTTGCCGGTGCTGTTCATGATTACTTAACAGGAATGATTTCGATTCGTAATCGCGGTGCCCACCTGCCTGAACTTGCCAGCAAGTTTTTAGGGAAAGTCATGCGCCATGTCGTCAATGCCTTTGCCGTTTTACTATTATTATTGGTTGGTACCGTGTTCGTTTCAACACCAGCGAGTCTCTTGCATGTGCTAATGAACGGAAAAATAGCCCTTGGCATTATCATTGCAGCAATTTCTTTACTATATTTTAGCAACCCTGCTTCCAGTTGATAAAATCATCGGCCGTTTATACCCATATTTTGGTGCGTTGCTAGTGATTAGTGCCGTTGGTGTCGGAATTGGATTAATTGCAACCGGTGCCCCAATTCCTGAAATTTCTTTACAAAATTTCCATCCAGCAAATGCACCGATCTTTCCTTTGTTGTTCTTTACGATTACTTGTGGCGCGCTTTCCGGTTTCCATGCTACTCAAACACCGATTATTTCACGAACAACACAAAATGAACAACAAGGCCGGAAAATTTTCTATGGGATGATGATTGCAGAAGGAATTATCGCGATGATTTGGGCCGCTGCGGCGATGAGCTTATTTGATGGTTATAAAGGCTTAAACGACCTGCTTGCTGCGGGCGGGCCGGGTGCGATTGTCAGTGAAGTATCGACCAAAATGATGGGTGCCATTGGTGGTACGCTTGCCGTACTCGGAGTAGTTGTCCTGCCAATCACTTCAGGAGATACAGCCTTCCGCAGTGCAAGGATGATTATCGCTGAATACCTAAATATTGCGCAGCGGAAATTTTCCAGCCGTCTGTGGATTGCCTTTCCACTATTCGCTATCTCTGTTGTGTTAACCCAAATCGACTTTAATATTCTGTGGAGATATTTCAGCTGGGCTAACCAAGCAACTGCCGTGATTGCCCTATTTGTCGGGGCGATGTATTTATATATTGCTAGAAAAAATTACTGGATTTCTTTAGTTCCTGGCTCTTTCATGCTTGTTATGGTCATTACCTATATCTTGAATGCACAAATTGGCTTTGGATTATCAATGAATGCCTCATGGATTGGCGGCTTCGTTGGTTCCGGCGTTTTGATTGCCCTGTTCTTCCGGGCGGCAAACAAAGCACGTGCGAATAATTTGCCGCTCGAAGAGGATATCTCTGATTGGAAGGCAGCGTAAATGGGCTGTTGCAGTCCTGAATATCGCAAAATTGTCAAGGAACAAGAGGCAAAAATTAACGATTTGAAAAACGACACGTTGCCTTTGAAGGCTAAAATTCTCATTGGTTTCATTACAGCAGCAGTTGTGGTAATCGCAATCTTTTCTCGCTAACTCGGATACTTGAAAAAACGTGCACACTTTGATTATGTGCACGTTTTTTCTGTTCGCAACAATTTTTTTCCGTTACAATAAGGGCAAGGATAGCAAAAGTGGTGAAAACAATGTTTAAATTATTTTTAATTGAAGATGATGCAACACTTTTTCAGGAAATAAAAGAGCGGCTGGTCAGCTGGTCATACGAGGTCTACGGTGTTTCTGATTTCAATCAAGTTCTCCAGGAGTTTACGGAAATTAAACCTGCTCTGGTGATTATTGATATTCAACTTCCAAAATTTGATGGCTTCCATTGGTGCCGAATGATCCGTACATACTCAAATGTTCCAATTTTATTTCTATCATCGCGCGATCACCCTTCTGACATGGTGATGTCGATGCAGCTCGGAGCGGATGATTTTATTCAAAAGCCATTTCATTTCGAGGTTCTAATAGCAAAAATCCAAGCGATCCTTCGACGTGTCTATAATTACAGTGTTGATCAACTTGAATTGAAAACTTGGTGTGGAGCAGCTATTGATTATCAAACCAATACGATCCGTAATGACTATGGAAGCATTGAACTGACCAAGAATGAAATGTTTATTTTAAGACAATTGATTCAACAGAAAAATAAAATTGTTAGCCGCGAAGCCTTAATCAAAAGTCTTTGGGAGGATGAACGGTTCGTCAGCGATAATACTTTAACAGTCAATGTCAATCGTTTACGGAAGAAGCTTGAGGAACTCAAACTCGGAAATATGATAGAAACGAAGGTTGGGCAAGGCTATATGGCTGTCGAAGAGGTACAAACTTTATGATAAAAGTATTTTTGCGAGAGCGTCTCAGCTGGATTCTGTTATTTTTCGGTTTGCAGCTTCTGACAATTTTTATCACCTATCTCGATTCAGCCATTGCGCTCGCGTCCATTACCTATATTGTATTTTTATCAACGCTTATATTTTTCGTATTTTTATTGGTTCGCTATCATCAAGAAACGAAATACTATAAAAGCTTATTAAACTGGGAACATCATCTCGATATCACAAGTATTACTGAGGGCAGGAGTCCATTTGAAAAAATCATTGAACATACTGTCATCGCCCAAACGGAACGCCTGAAGCAAGAGGCAGCACAGCATTTACTCGACCTCCAGCAAGAAAAGGATGAATTGCTGTCTTGGATCCATGAAGTCAAAACACCGCTGACAGCAATGCAATTAATGATTCATGATCTAGAAGACGAAAATGTTAAAGCAAAATTAACATATGAATGGTTGCGGATTCATCTCTTGCTTGATCAACAGCTCCATTTAAAACGGATTCCCTTTATGGAGAATGACTTATTTATCGAACAAGTGGATGTAAAAGCAATCGTGTTTCGTGAGCTGAAATCATTACAATCATGGTGCATGCAAAAAGGGATTGGTTTTGAGATTGACTTAGGAGTAACAGAAGTAGTTACAGACGGGAAATGGCTATCATTTATTATTCGACAGATTGTCACGAACGCTGTCAAATACAGTAAAGATGCTGATATTCTCATTACCAGTTATCATAAAGATGGACAAACCCACCTAGATATCACCGATTTTGGTCGTGGCATTGATTCACGCGACTTGCCACGCATATTTGAAAAAGGCTTTACTTCAACGACAATTCATCAGGACAACACCGCAACCGGTATGGGCCTTTACTTAGCAAAAAAAGTAGCCAAGCCGCTGTTGATCGACATTTCTGTCATTTCAAAACTGGGCAAAGGAACAACTTTTACCTTAAGATTTCCAAAACCTAATGATTTCGTCATGACAGGCATGTGACAAAAATGTCACATGCTATTGTCATTTGTTCGGCCAATCGCAGGAAACGCTTGAACATGCCCGCTATAATAAGATTATCGAAATAAGGAGTGTGTAAATAAATGTCAATTTTAGAAGCGGGTAAGATTTATAAAAGCTACGGACTTAAGATGAATAAACAAGAAGTATTAAAGGGGTTGGATATCACCATTGAGGAAGGCGAGTTTGTCAGTATTATGGGCCCTTCTGGTTCGGGAAAAACGACCCTCTTGAATGTTCTCTCTTCTATCGACCGGGTGAGCCAAGGCTCGATTAAAATCGAAGGTAGCGAAATCACCAGAATGAAGGAAAAGCAGCTGGCGGAATTCCGCAAGCATCATTTGGGGTTTATTTTTCAAGAATATAATCTACTTGATACACTAACCGTAAAAGAAAATATTCTCCTGCCTTTATCGATTACAAATGTATCCAAAAATGATGCACAACAACGATTCACTAATGTAGCGAAAGAACTAGGGATTTATGAAATCAAAGATAAATATCCCAATGAAATTTCCGGTGGACAAAAGCAACGGACTTCAGCCGCAAGGGCATTTATCCATGAGCCAAGCATCATTTTTGCCGATGAACCGACAGGAGCATTGGATTCTAAAGCTGCCTCTGATTTGCTAAACAAACTTAGCCAGTTAAATCAAACGCTAAGAAAGACCATTGTCATGGTAACGCATGATCCGGTGGCTGCCAGCTTCTCCAACCGCGTCATCTTCATTAAAGACGGGCAAATTTATACCCAGCTCATAAAAGGTGAACAATCAAGACAATCGTTCTTCCGCGATATTATGAAGACGCAAGGCGTTTTAGGTGGTGTTCAGTATGAGCATTAATCAACTGATACTGCGCAATTTGAAAAAGAACTTAAAAAATTATTATCTTTATGTATTTGCACTAATCTTTAGCGTGTCTCTCTACTTTGCCTTTGTTACGCTGCAGTATGATCCAGCTATGAACGAAGCGAAAGGCTCGATAAAAGGAGCAGCCGCGATTAAAACAGCTTCTGTCCTTTTGGTGGCAATTGTTTCAATTTTTCTACTATATGCCAATACGATTTTTATCAGATGGCGCAGCAAAGAGATTGGTTTATTCCAATTAATTGGAATGACCAAAGCTAAAATTTTTCGGATTCTCAGCGTGGAGAACTTTTGCCTCTATTTTGGGTCACTTATCATCGGCATCTTTATCGGCTTTTCAATTTCAAAATTATTGGTGATGGTGCTTTTTAAAATAACCCGAATTGAGGCAATCGCCAAGCTTCATTTTTCTAGTCAAGCACTAATCCAGACACTGCTAGTCTTTGCGCTTATCTTTCTTTTCATTATGTTGATGAACTACCTATTTATTAAACGGCAGAGTATCCTGACATTATTTAGAGCAAGCTCTTCTACGGAATCACAAATTAAAAAGCAATCAGTCTGGGAAATCATCATCGGGATTCTCGGCATTTCCTTGATCATCATTGGATATTATGTCTCGTCGAAATTATTCAGCGGTGATTTTACAACGATAAATGAACTGTTTATGGCAATGATCTTTATCCTCGCTGCCGTCATCATCGGTACGTATCTGTTTTACAAGGGTTCAGTTAGTTTTATTTTTAATCTTATTCGAAAAAAGAAAAACGGTTATCTAAACATCAATGAAGTATTGTCACTCTCTTCTATTATGTTCCGAATGAAATCAAATGCCTTGTTATTGACAATTATTACGACTGTTTCTGCATTGGCGATTGGACTGCTGTCGCTTAGTTATATTTCGTATTATTCCGCAGAAAAATCAGCGAAAAATAATGTTGCCGGCGATTTTGCCTTCATAAATGAGCATGATGCAAATCTATTTACAGAGGCATTAAATGCTAAACAGATTCCCTTTCAGGAAAGAAAGATTAAGGTACTGGTGGCAGATGCGAATCTTTCAGATATTTTCGAAACAAAAAATTTAAACGAATTAAATTTTAATCCAAAGAAAACGACCATTCCTGTTATTAGTGAAAAAGCCGTTGATGGCATTCAATTATCTCCCAAAGAAACAGTATTTACGGGCTACAGCGATATGCTGCAAAGATTCCTAACCTTCAAGGATTCAGGAAACATAGAAATCTTAGGTAAAGCGAAATCATATCACCTTACCTATTTGGGCCTGCGCAAAGAGTTTGTCGTTTCTTGGTATTTTACCAATGGCGGACAGCCGACTGCGATTGTTGACCAAAAGGTTTTTGAACAGCTTCAACACGATATGGATCCAGCTGTTGCTGCCCAGAAGAAATCCTCCCTATTTATCGGGGTTGATGTTTCAAACAAAGCACAATTGGAAAAGGCCAATGAACTGTTTATCGGGTTGAATTTTAAAGATGATAGCGCTGATTCCCGTTTGGAAATGAGCAACAGTCAAAAAACAATCTTCGGATTAGCAATGTTTATTGTTGGTTTTCTCGGATTAACCTTCCTTATTACATCAGGCTGCATTCTTTATTTTAAACAAATGGGAGAAAGCGAAGAGGAAAAGCCAAATTATACGATCCTGCGCAAGCTGGGTTTTACCCGGAACGATTTAGCCAGGGGTATCCGCGGCAAGCAGTTGTTTAGTTTTGGGATTCCGTTAGTGATCGGTCTGTCCCATAGCTATTTTGCAGTTCAATCCGGCTGGTTCTTCTTCGGAACCGAAGTCTGGACACCAATGCTTATCGTGATGGTAATTTATACGGCATTGTACTCTGTGTTTGGGTTTCTTTCCGTCCTTTATTATAAAAAGGTTATCAAAGAGGCGCTGTAAAGGTGCCTCTTTTTACTTCATTTTTTCTCGAAAATGAATGAAAAATTGGAGTGAATCAGGGTTCGCCAGTGAACCGGGATTGACGGCTTTTTCCACTGGAGTTCCCAGGAGGATTTTCTTAATTGGTACTTCCAGTTTCTTACCGTTTAAGGTCTTTGGCAGCTCCGATACTACGATGATATCATCCGGAACATGGCGTGGTGAACAGCTCTGTCTAATCGCCTGTTGTATCCGTGATTTAAGTTCATTACTGATAACCACTCCCTCTTGTAAGACGATAAACAATGGCAGATATGATTTTTCCTGAGATATTGGCAAATCAACGACAAGACTGTCAAGTACCTCGGGAATACCTTCCAACGCACTGTATATTTCACTTGTACCCATCCGCACCCCGCCACGATTAATCGTGGCGTCAGAGCGGCCATAAATAATCGAACTCCCACGCGGGGTAATCTTTATAAAGTCACCATGGCGCCAGACGTTTGGATACATATCAAAATAACTATCCTTATAGCGCTCCCCTGCCTTATCATTCCAGAAATAAATCGGCATTGACGGCATCGGCTCGGTTATGACCAGCTCACCAATCTCATCAAGCAGTTCTTTCCCCTCTTCACTAAAGGCTTTTACCGCTGCCCCTAAAGACCGTGCCTGAAGTTCTCCCGCATAAACTGGCAACAGTGGCGCTCCGCCGACAAATGCAGTGCAAAGGTCGGTGCCACCGCTCGTTGAAAACAACCAAACATCCTCCTTTACTTCTGAATAAACCCATTCAAAGCCGCTGACGGGAAGCGGAGACCCGGTAGAGCCGATACTTTTTAAATGAGTCAAATCAAATTGCTCCTTTGGCTTCAATCCTGCCTTCATACATGACGTCAAAAAGCTGGCACTCGTACCCAACACAGTCATCTTCGTACTTTCAGCGAAGCTCCATAATTTTTTATAGCTAGGATAACCTGGATTCCCGTCGTACAGTAAAATCGTGGAACCGGCCAACAATCCACTTACAACGACATTCCACATCATCCAGCCTGTCGTTGTGTACCAGAAAAACCGGTCCTCTGGCTTTAAATCATTTTGGAGTCCGCTTAATTTAACATGTTCAAGGAGAATTCCCCCTTGGCTCTGAACAATCGCTTTTGGCTTTCCGGTTGTTCCTGAAGAATAAAGAATCCACAGTGGATGATCGAACGGAACATGTGTAAAGGCTAATTGTGTTCCCTGATATTCAAGGAGCACTTCATCCCATAACACCGCATTTTGCAACATGCTGATTTCGGGTTTCATCTGTAAATAGGGAATAATGATGGTTTTCTCAACTGTTGGCAGTTCTGCCTCAATTTGCTGTACGGTATCAAGCCTTGAAAAGTCCTTTCCCCCATAGCGGTAACCATCGACCGCAATCAGTACTTTAGGCTCAATTTGTTTAAATCGGTCAATCACACTCATGATGCCGAATTCCGGTGCACAGCTCGACCAGACAGCACCAATGCTTGCACAGGCTAAAAAGCTGATGACCGCCTCATGAATATTAGATACATAGGCAGCAACACGATCCCCCTGGTTTATGCCAATACCTCGTAAATATGCAGCAACTGCAGCCGTTATCTGCTCCAATTCTACCCAGGTTACTTCTGCCTGCTGGCGGATTTCAGTTTCATAGATAATCGCTGGCTTTTCCCCCGCCTGGTGACGAAAGATATGTTCAGCATAATTTAATGTTGCCCCAGGAAACCACACAGCACCAGGCATTCTTTTATCGGCTAAAACCGTATCATAAGCTGACTTACTTTGAATCTCAAAAAAATGCCAAATCGCTGACCAAAACCCTTGTAAATCGGACACTGACCATTGCCATAACTGCTCATAGGTTGTAAACTGCAATCCTCTCTTTTCAGCGAGCCAAGTCATGAATCTTGTTAAATTAGATTCTTCTTGGAATTTCTCGGAAGGCTGCCATAAACGCTTTGCAGCTGCATTATCTACCGTCATTTTCTCATCCCCCTGTGAAATAACTGATTGCTCAATTTATTATCGCTATTATCTACCATATACGAGAGTGAGGTGATTTTTTCCTATCAATTTACAAATAATTAAACTTTTTCTGATTTTATAACAAAATGGATTTTCGCTACAAATCTTAATTAAAAAACCTATCAATCTTTTCAAAAGAAATGATAGGTTTTGCAAACATATTTTGGGGATTATAGTTAGGACAGGTTCCTTAGGCTTTATCCCATACCTCCAGTACTTCAGCTGCAACTCTATTAAATTTGTACTTGGTTACTGCCAGTTCTCTTCCTTTTTCACTCATATTTTTCATGCGTTGTTGATTAGAAATCAGTTCACTGATTTTCGCCGTAAAGCTCTGAGGATCTTCTGGGGTTTCAACAATTAGCCCGTTTTGGCCGATTTCAATCACTTCCGGATTTCCCCCTCTTGCAGTGGTTACAATCGGCAAACCAGCCGCCATTGCTTCATAATGCACGCGGGCGAGCGGTTCCTGCCACAGCGATGTACAGACGAATAAATCTGCTGCCGCAAACCAGGTGTGGATATCACGCGGATTAACAAATCCAGTTGTAATCACAGGGATAGGGAGCTTTTTCGCCAACGCTCTGACATAAGCGACATAGTCCGTAACCCGATCCTGGCTAAACCAATTTCCACCCACCACAACTAGGGCAAGATTCTTGTGCTTTTTGGCAAGTTCAGGAATAGCGCGGATTAGGCGGTCTACCCCTTTGTTTCGCGATACCCTGCCAGCAAATAAAATCACTGTTTTATTTTCCAAGCCATGCTGTTTACGAAGTTCATTCCGCATCTTCTGCATGCTGTGATGATTTCCAGGTAAAAAACGTTCTGTATCTACACCGGAGTAGATTGTGCGAAGCTTCCCGGCTGCCTGAGGAAACAGCTGCTCAATAGTCTTGCCAATATAATTACTCACGGTTACAATGCTCGAAACCTCCTCTAACGCTTGTGCAGCTTCCTGCGGATCTATCTTTGCACCATGAAACATATCATTGTGCATGCTAAGCGTAATTTTCGCTTTAGGTGCTGCTTGGCGCACGGGGAGAACAAGCCGAGGACGATTAAAGATATGAATTAAATCATATTGATGGGATTGTAAATAACGAATAACTTCCTCTTGGTACACTGCAAATATTTTTCCCGGTACCCGGGCATAATGAACACCATCGATGGTTTCTTGGTCAGGTAATAACGGATCATTTACGCCTAAAACGGTTATATCATGGACTTTGCTAAGGTGTGGAAGAATGCCAGCAATATAGGTTTGAATCGCTCCGCCCAATACGGGTGGTACAGGCAGCTTCTCTGTACTAATCATGAGAATTTTCATCATCAATTCTCTCCTTTCCAATCGTCTTTGATTTCCTCTAGAACCGGCCATTTCGTCTTATCAACCTCAACAATCGTTTGAATCAACGCTACTGTCTCTTCTGTTAAAAACAATTCAGGTTCATAGACTACTTCTTTTATATTTTTATAAAATTGATCCGGAAGTGAGAAGTCAATCAGCAATAGTTCATATAACTCGGGAGAAATTGGATTTTCACCATGATAGGCTTTAAGCATTTCCCTCACCCAATTGGTATCCCAACCACCTAAATCAGCCATCGAACCAGTAATTAATTTTCGCAGATCACGAATCGGCAAATCGTAAGAAACTCCATCTAAATCAATAATCCACATTTCATTTTGACCCATTTGCCCATTCGACCAGCCATAATCCTGGTGAACCAAGCCCCAGTATTGCGGCCCCTGAGCAGCCAACCTATTGTAGCTAGATTGGTTTAGTCGTTCAGAAGCCTGAATTGCCTGTGTTTCAAATTGTCCGACCACTTCAAGTAAAGGTTTGCTTGCAGGCATTTCCGAATAGGCAGCCGCAATATTGCGAAACCAGTCCATTTTTTCAATTATTTTTTGATAGTTAGCTGGCCATTTGTGCAGCCTAGAAGAAACTTCCGCCTGGGCTGGAGCCTTATACCCTTTACTTAAATGATGAAATTTACCTAGAGCCGCACAGAGCTGTTTTGCTCCTTCTAAATCTTTGGAAACCGGAAATAACGGTTCAATCCATTGGGCAACAAACCAGCATTTTCCCCCTGCAACAACATAATCTTCTCCCGTTTTCGTTGGGATAATTGGGGGTACACTAGCCTTCTGGACCTCTACTAAATACTTCTGTGCACCTAAACTAAACAGACTTCTTGATGGCCTCCTATGAAGCAGTTTTAAGCTTTTCGGTCCGGCATTCGTTTCGAGTTTCCAAATCGCTCCCCCTTTATCCGGCTTCGTCGTCACGACTTCCATGTTTTTAACGGAAAAATCATAAGCTTTTAGCACCTGCAGTGCCATCTCATGAATATAATCCGGGATAAAGAATTCATGTTGCTGTTCATCAACATCCCACGGAATAATTACTTGGTTATTCATTTTCCCTTCCCTCCTAGCCATAACGGCAACAAACGATTTTTTCGTAATATTCTTTTCATGTTATACATATGTAAACGCTGACGTTTGTTATTGGACAGGTCACCAGGTTAAGGTATAAACATGGAAATTTCCGCAATTGCCTCAGGATAATGCAAAGGAAACTAAACAAAAAGTTTAGCCAACCTCTCTAAAACAGCATATAAATAGTAAACAACGACTGTGAAATGAGAAATCACTTGCAAGAAAGAAGGGTTATACGAAATGGACGAAAGGAACAATATTGTCATGGTAACTGGCTGTGCTGGGTTTATCGGTTACCATGTAGCGAAACGCTTGTTAACAGAGGGATATCGAGTGCTTGGAATTGACCAGATTAATGATTACTATGATCCAATCTTAAAACGAGCTCGATTAAGAATGTTAAAGGAGTCAGCCAACTTCAGCTTTATCGAAGATGCACTTGAAAGTAGAGAAGTGTTGGACAACCTGTCTACTCAAGAATCAATCACAATGGTCCTTCATTTTGCGGCACAAGCAGGCGTACGGTACAGTTTAACAAATCCATACGTTTACGGAAAGTCTAATCTGGAAGCGTTTATTCATATTCTGGAGTATTGTAAGGTGCGGCAGATACCTCTCCTTTATGCCTCATCCAGCTCCGTTTATGGCGGCAACCAAAAGCAGCCATTCTCTGAGCAAGATCGGGTAGAGACTCCAATCAGTTTATATGCCGCAACAAAACGGGCAAATGAACTGATGGCTTATACCTACAGCCACTTATATCAACTGCCAACCATTGGGCTGCGCTTTTTTACCGTTTACGGTCCTTGGGGCAGACCGGATATGGCCATTTATAAATTTACTGATGCGATAATGAAACAACAGCCAATTGAAATCTATAATCACGGCAAAATGAAACGAGACTTTACGTATATTGATGATATCGTTGAAGCGATTTCTCGTTTAATGAATAAAATCCCTTCCTCACAAGGTTCACACCCCCCCTACAAACTCTATAATATTGGCAGCCACAAGCCAGTCGAACTGTTATATCTAATCGAACTATTAGAAAACGAGCTGAACCAAAAAGCAGTAAAAACCTTTCTCCCAATTCAATCTGGTGATGTCCCCGAAACATTTGCTGACATTACCGAACTTGAAAATGATATCAACTACAAGCCGCAAGTATCAATTGAAGAGGGGATTAAACGATTCGTCGCATGGTACAAAGATTACTATAAGATTACCTAACTCTATCTTTGAAATCTTTTGGCTAAATTTGATGAAAAATAACGATGGACTATTTTTAAAACCCTGCTATAATGCAATATATGAATATATTACACATATAAAGGTGGGCACTATGGGGAATACTTGTAGGTATGTTGTCAATGCTCTAGGTAAGGGTGGAGAAACATATTATACACAGTGCAAAGATAAGCACGAATTAAAGAAATGGATCACAGATAATCAAGAAAAATTAGTAATGAATGAATTAAATATTACCGATAAATTTCAGCATCCATTCTTAAAACTGTTTAATTTTAAAAAATCGCTCTAGAAAGAAAAGACGCCTTCCGACTGTGAATGGCGTCTTCCTTTTATCTAGGCAGCTCAGTTTATGCTTGCAGGTTCGCGATCCGAAATAAACTTTCGTTTTTGAATGTACAACAGTCTGATGGATAAGGCGAGGCCGGCTGCGAGCAGTCCTGCAGTCAAACCAATCCAATAGCCTCTTGCCTCGAGTGCTGTATAATGTGCGAGGACATAACCTACTGGCAAACAAATAGCCCAGTAAGCAAACAAGGTCATCACAAAGGCGAGGTTGACATCCTTGTATCCACGCAAGGCAGCTTGAGCGGTGACTTGAATGGCATCGGAAATTTGGAAAAATAACGCAAAAATTAAGAAATAAGCAGTTAAATGAATGACCGCGGTTTCGTTGGAATAGAGACCAGCCACCTGATAACGGAAAATAACAACTAATAATCCAGTCACAACAGCAAATATAACTGACAAGGCAATACCAAGCCAGCTATAGTCCCGAGCATCTTTATAACGCTTAGCTCCAACTTCATATCCGACCAACACCGTTAAGGCCATCGAAATACTGGTAGGAATCATGTACAGAAATGACACAATATTTAAGGCTGATTGATAAGCAGCCACTGTAGTGACACTGAACATACTAATCAGAATCGTCACAACCGCAAACATACTCGTCTCAAAAAAGGTTGAAAGTCCCATTGGCACGCCAATTTTTAAAATTTCCGTACAGCGGCGGAACGAAAATTCCCGTAAATTAGCAAATACTTGATAGCTAGCGAATGGTTCTTCCTTATGAACAATATAAATCGTAAAAGCTAAAATCGCCCAGTATGTTATTGATGTCGCATACCCCGCTCCAGCGCCACCAAACTCCGGAAAACCCCATTTTCCAAAAATGAAACAATAGTTTAACAGGAAATTGACCGGCAGTGAAGCTACCATAATCACCATAACGACCCGGGTTTTTCCTAAAGCATAGATAAATGAGCGCAGGACATTGAACAAAAATAGCGGCAAAATACCGAAGCTAAGACCTACAAGGTATCGATGAGCTGTTCTTTGCACACGTGCAGGCTGATCCATCCTGGTTAAAAGCGGCTCTAACAACAGCAATCCGCATGCAAAAATAATAATGGTTAGAAAAAAAGAAAGATATATACCATGTCGGACAACCGATGCTGCTTCATGGTGTCGTTTCTCGCCAAAATATTGCGCTACAATCGGTGATACGGCTAAGAGAATGCCGCTTAGACCTGTGAAAATCGGATTCCAAATGGAAGAACCGATTGCAACCCCTGCAAGTTCTGCGGAGTTGTACTTCCCCGACATAATCGTATTAAAAAACACCATTGAAAACATCCCAAGCTGGGTGATTAGTATTGGAAGTAACAGAAACATTATTTGCTTTGTTTTTTCTTTTACTGAGAAGGTTTGATTCATAATAGCTGCTCCTTGATTAAATGTACCAAGATATAATTATACGTGATTTTCAAATGTTTTTCTCACTTTTTTGTGACTACGATTTAAAAATCGCAGAAGGTTGAGAGTTTAGTTCGCGATTGATATCCATATATTGAATAAAGACAGGAGCTAACTCCTGTCTTCCCTTACATGTTCTGATATTTTATCTGCCATGTCCATGATGGTAGCCATGTCCCGGATAATAGCTGCCGTGTCCATGATGATAGCCATGTCCCGGATAATAGCCGCTGTGGCCATGGTGATAACCATGTCCCGGATAATAGCCGCCATGCCCATGATGATAACCACCGCCTGGATAGTAGCCGCCGTGGCCATGGTGATAACCGCCCCCAGGATAGTGACCGCCGTGTCCTTGTTGATGGCCTCCTGTACCCATACCCATTCCTGGCATCGTCATACCGCCGCCTACATTCATACCCATTCCTGGATAACCACCGGGCATTCCCATAAATTGTCTATCCACTCACATCTCCTCCTCAATTGGTTGCATCATAGTGTATGTGTCCAAGAGGAAAAGTGGATAGGTTACCGCCTATTACTCTCCGTTAAAATGGTCGAATGGGCCAAAACAAATTTTTTATTTTTTATTGATTTTCGATGGATTGTTAATTTTATACAATACCGGATCAGATACAATAAATTCAGGGGCAGCATCTTTACCTTTTGCTAATTTCTTTGCTACAACTTTCCCATCAAACTCAAGTATGTCCTCAGGAGCTAACTCAAATTTTTTCAAGGTTTTACTGTGACTGCACCAAGCTAGTCCAAGCTCTAATGGAGAATCCTGGATAATCTGCACTTGTTCAAAGACGACTACTTCATCATTTTCTTCATTGAAAGGATTATATGTCAAGGCAAATTGCTTTACTTTAGCAGTGAAATGGACTTTTTCAGCCGGTAAGCTTATCTTCACCGGCTTTTCCGGTTTCGTTTTTGTTTGCGGTTTCCTTGGCTGCCTTTGAGCGGTTTTATCAGCCAAGTCCTCCGATTTTTCATAGTTTCCATCAGCCAGTTCGAGTGCATCTGGAACACCATCAGGATTAGAATCCTTTGCTTCCTTTTTCTCTACTGCTATGAGACTTTCTTTGCCAAAACTCGACTGTTGCATCTCTTTTAAATAGGCAGGATGAATGCTACTTAAGGAACCATTTGGAAATTGAATGATGATTGTGTGATATTCAGCGGAATTCCCGTAAATTTGATATCCTTTAATGGTAACGAGGGACTGGATATTCCGTTCCTTGTACCAGAATTCTGTTTTAGCCGAGGCTAACCCCCATTCCTTTAACATTAATTTAAAGTGATCTTCATCGCGAAATGTTTCAAATTCACCCTGAGGCGGCAAGTATTGAATAAGCTCCAATTGTGAGACTTCAGCTGTCATCTATGCCACACCCTTCTATTTTATTTTTCCTTATTATAGCATGTATCGTGGCAGCTGCTAAAAAAAGAACATACATTCTATTGTGACATTTCATTATTTTACAAAAATATTTCGTGCATTTTGTTATTTTCCTTGTATAATAGCTTTGTATCTTTGAAGAAGCTGGTGCTGACAAATGAGAACATATAACGAGAAAATAAGTATTTATCATGGGATGGTCTCAACCATTGCGACTAATCTTGCTAGTAACTATTTTCCGATTTTTGCAATTTCAATCTTAGGAGCGACGAACTACCAGGTTGGACTGATCAGTTCGTTGCCACCACTGGTAGCACTAATTGTAACGATACCAGCTGCCATGTTATTAAATCGTTTGCAGCAGCAAAAGAAAACCGTAGCGCTCAACGTACTCGGGGCAAGAGCGGTGTTTCTCATGTTAATCACTGTCGTTTTTATCCCTGCTGACTATCAGGCCTGGGTATTCCTCTTGTTGATCGCTTTGATGAACGTACCAGGAACCATTTCAACGATTGGCTGGCAAACTTTAATTAGCGGCATGGTTGGTGAGGATCGCCGAGGAGCATTTTTCAGTGACCGCAATCGTCTCTTAACGATCGTAGGAATGATCACGATGCTGGTAATTGGGATGGTCATGAAGAAACATACTAACAATGATGCAGCTTATCAACTGCTATTTCTGTTTGCCTTTGTCTTCGGGCTGCTCGAGACGTTTTTCTTACTAAAACATAAAGAAGAAGTTCACGAAGTAGCAGAAGTGGTAGACAAAAAATCCTATATGGATTGGTCAATCTTTAACAACCACAATTATAAGTGGTTTCTCATTGCTGCTCTGTGTTTCAATTTTACCTGGCAAATGGCCTGGGGCTTATTTAATATTTATAACGTTAGATATGCACAGGCAACCATTCTTTGGATAAGCATATTCTCAGTGGCCAATCAGTTAGTGCAAATTTTTTCATTTCCATTATGGAAAAGATGGGCGGAGCAGAAATCAAATGCTTGGGTTCTTGTCTGGGTGGCAATTGGGATGGCAACAGCGCCGTTTATGACAGTCGTCTCAACCAATCTCTATTATTTAACGTTCGTACAGATGACATCTGGTTTCTTTGTTTCAGGTACAACCCTATTACTATTTAATCTATTACTAGAAAAATCACCAAAGGAACAGAGAACATACTGTATCACAAGCTACAACGTCCTCCTCTCCTTTATCGCATTCATCGCACCACAAATCGGCATCTGGCTTTTAGAAACAACCAACATCACAACGGCCATGAACATCAGCAGTTTATTAAGATTCCTCAGCGCCGGCGTCTTTTATATCATGTATTTAAAATCTCGGGTGCCTGGCACCATCCGTGGACAAATTGAGTGATTTGTCCACGTGGGGTGGACAGTTGTTATTAACGAGCTGCTATTTTTAAACATTTCCCTGTTAGACCGGCCATTCTTCACCAAAACCAATCGGAATCGCGACCACACTGCTTGAAACCGTTCCAATTGCAATCATCATCGCTGCTAACGTTAATTTATACGTGTTTTTCATAGCGACAGACCTCCTTTTTTAATTCCCGTGCTGCATCTAGCGGTGAAGCAGCCTGGCTGATGGCGGTGATGACGGAAACACCGTCGGCACCTGCTGCGACGACGCGAGATGCATTCTCACTTGTAATACCACCAATCCCCACAATAGGGATCGTAATACCAGCGCCTCGTAATTGTTCAATCAGCCTGGTTCCTTGGACTGGTTTAGCATCGCTCTTTGTGTTTGTGTGAAAGATAGGTCCAATGCCCAAGTAATCAGCGCCAGCCTGCATAGCCGCATTCGCTTCAACCATTGTATGTACAGAGACGCCAAGAATTTTTTGCCCAATTTTTTCACGAACGACTGCCGCAGGAGCATCTTCCTGACCGATATGAACCCCATCCGCCTCCAGCGCAAGTGCCATCTCGATATCATCATTAACGATAAAAGGGATTTGGCGCAGCTGACAGACCCGCTGCACTTGCTTCGCCAACATATATCTTTGAGTTCCTGTTAAAGCCTGTTCCCCTTTTTCGCGAAATTGGAACATAGTAATCCCGCCATTTATAGCTTCTTTTAGGACCTCGAGAAGGTTGCGCTTACAATTTAGACTCCCTGCAATAAAATACAGCTTTAAGGCATCACGCATGTCAATCATCGCCCAGCCAACTCCTTCCTCTGTTTGCTTTTTCGATAAGCCCAATGATTCGTCGGACCATGGCCATGGCCAATGGAAATCTCGGCCTCAATCGCCGCTTGGATAAAATCCTTTGCAGTGACAACCGCATCAACAATGGTGGCACCTTGCGCCAGTTTAGCTGTGATGACTGCGGAAAAAGTACAACCGGTACCATGGGTATTTTTCGTTTGGATACGTTTCTTCGTAAATGTATAAAAATCGCTGCCATCGAATAAGAGGTCGCTTGCTACGTCTGGATCTTCGTCATGTCCCCCCTTAATGACGACATTCTTGACACCAAATTCTACTAATCTCCGTGCTGCTTCCCGCTTGTCTTCCACAGTGCGAATCGTATACCCTGTAAGTACTTCTGCTTCGGGAATATTCGGGGTAATTACTGCTGCCAGCGGTAATAAAGCGGTTTTCAGGGCTGTAACCGCTTCTTGCTGTAATAATGGCGCACCACCTTTAGCAATCATCACCGGGTCAACAATCACCTGTTTCCACTTGTAATACTTTAGCTGTGCCGCCACCGTTTCAATAATTTCGGCATTAAACAACATCCCTGTTTTCACCGCGTCAACCCCGATATCATCACCAATTACTCTGATTTGCTTCGTAACAGCCTCGGCTGTCAGCGGATAAACACCATGGACTCCTAGCGTATTTTGTGCCGTGACTGCAGTTAGTGCCGACATCCCAAAAACCTCTAATTCTTGAAACGTCTTGAGGTCAGCTTGGATACCCGCCCCACCGCCGGAGTCGGAACCGGCAATTGTTAACGCTCTTTTCATCTATCTCATCCCCTATTTGAATTTTTCGAACAAACTTCTAGTCTCTATATCTTTTGGTGTTGCGCTTGACAATTGATCTAAAAAGGCAATTTGAAAACTACCTGGACCCCCAACCGCTTGTTCTGCTGCCTTTTCTGCAGCTATACCATAAAAACTAACCGCAGACACAGCCGCCTTGACGGTATCCCTTTCAACACCGACAAACGCTCCGACTACAGAGGTTAACAGACAGCCTGCACCGGTGACCTTCGTTAATAGCGGATGGCCATTTTTCACTTTAAAGACTGTTTTCCCATCGGTGATAATATCCTCTTTTCCAGTTACAACTACAACAGTTTGGAATTGTTTGGCAGCCTTTATAGCTAAATTCACTGTATTTCCCCTAGACCGACCAGCATCTACTCCTTTTATCAGCCAATTTTCACCAACGAGATTTGCAATTTCCGCAGCGTTTCCTCTAATAACGGAAACCTTAACTTCCTTTAAAATAGTTTGCGCAGATTCTGAGCGAAACCGTGTCGCACCAGCACCAACTGGATCGAACATAACAGGTACGCCATGATGATTGGCGCTTCTTCCTGCCAAAATCATTGCTTCAACGAGATATGAATCCAGCGTACCGATATTTAGTACTAAAGCACTGGCCAGCTTTGCCATCTCGGCTACCTCCTCAGATGCATACGCCATCACTGGCGAGGCGCCAACTGCTAGAAGCCCGTTTGCCGTAAAATTTGTCACTACCACATTCGTGATATTATGGACAAGCGGGTTTGTTTCACGAACCTTTTGAACGATTGGCCACAACTCTTCCTTTTCCAACCCAATCTCTCCTTCTCTAAAAAAATAAAAAACCAGATCCATATGTGGACCTGGTTGTACGCATGTTTAGAAATTCGTTAACAAATGCTACTTTCCTACGCTGGTATTACCCAGTTCAGGTCCAAAGGGTTAAAAACGCACTCGTTTTCTCTCAGCCCACGGTTTGGGCACCCCTAGTAGTACAAATTATATGAAATTACCTTCATGATAAGCTGACGACATGTAAAAGTAAACCGAAAACTATAATAATTCCCTAAAATAGGTAGAAAGTCTTAGCGTTGTGCAAGTTTTTTAGTTAAATAATTTTTAGCCAATTTGGCCAGATAACGTTCATCCTCATAGCGGACATATTCCTCGCAAAAGCGGAAGAGTGTTTGGAAATCAGTCAATTTTATCGTGGATATTCCTTTGATTGAATCTACTTGGTTTTTTCGGTCTGAAAGTGGCTCCAGCAGTTTTGTACGGTTGCTTTTATATAATTCTACTAACTCTTTACTCTGCGGCGAGTATCTCTCATCTAAGTATAGAAGCGAATAATAGAAATCTTTTCCCCTTGCATAATAAGTTCCGTAATCAATTGTGGCAACAATCGGATGCCTTTTTCCTCCTCCGAGTCTCGCATCACTTTTATATCTTACATCCAGCATCCAAACAAAATGATCATTTTCAAGCATAACGTCTATCTCTATTTTTTTATCATCAGGAGAAGTTTCATTCTGCGGGGAAATTATTTTCCAAAGGGAGATTTTCATCTTATCCACGATATCCTCGCGGTTCTCCGCAAAGGATGATTCAAACAGGGGCGGCAGCCATAATTTTGCATCAATTTTCTGCAGGGTACGAAAAATATTCCAAATCAGGGCATCTTCACTTTGTTCACTGCGAAAAGCTTCAAGCTTTACCTTGTTCATTTTTAAAAAGACCCGATTATACTTGTCCAAAATAAGATTATCTTTATAGCTATCAAAGACTAACACGCCTGCTTCTGAGTAGGAGCCGTTTCGAGTCATAAGCCAATCCCTCCGTTACCTTTTACTTACCATATTCGCCTTTTTTTACAAAAATTCCTTTAATGATTGTTCCCTTGTTGAAGCTGGGGATTCCATTTGGTAGTAATTCCCCATAAGCGGAGTAGTACTGCGATTTTTATCAGTGACTTTCATCTGGAAATCAGCGAAAATCTAGTCTTATCAGCGTTTTTTCATTTATATCAGTGAAAATCAGGTTTTATCAGCGATTTCTCATTATAGAAAAAATAGGAGCCCTAACAGTATCCAGGCTCCTATCACTATTCATCTATTCTATTTTTCTTCCACAGGCTTTTTCAAGAGTCCAAGTAAAATAGCTGAAACCACCGCTCCTGCAACCACTGATAACAGATACAAAAGCCAGTTGCCATCCACTAATGGGATAACGAAGACACCGCCATGCGGGGCACGAAGTCCGATTCCAAACATCATCGACAAGCCGCCAGCAACCGCTGAACCGGCCATGAGCGAAGGGATCACGCGAATTGGGTCTGCTGCGGCAAACGGAATCGCCCCTTCCGTAATAAACGATAATCCCATAATATAGTTTACCTTACCTGCCTCACGGTCTTGCTTGCTAAACTTGCGTTTAAAAATCGTCGTTGCAATCGCAATTCCTAATGGAGGAACCATACCAGCTGCCATAATCGCGGCCATTGGCTCATACACACCATTGGCAATTAAACCAGTACCAAATACGTATGCTGCCTTATTTATCGGACCGCCCATGTCAAATGCCATCATTAATCCTAAAATAATTCCTAATAAAACCGCATTCCCTGTTCCGAGACCGGATAACCAATTGGAAATTCCTGTATTTAAGGCTGCGACCGGCTTGTTGACAACAAAGACCATAATGAAACCTGTTACCGCAATACCAAGTAATGGATACAATAGTACTGTTTTAATACCTTCAAGTGATGCAGGCAAGTTGGTAAGTAGCTTTTTTAAACCAACTACGACATAACCTGCTAAGAAGCCTGCAACAAGTCCACCTAAAAAGCCTGCACCCCCACTTGCCGCCAGCATGCCGCCAACCATACCTGCAGCAAACCCTGGACGATCCGCGATACTCATAGCAATAAATCCAGCTAGAACCGGAATCATCAAGGCGAAGGCATTATCACCGCCGATTTGTTTTAAGGTTGCTGCAATAAGATTGTAGGTTGGGTCATCTGGCTTTGCTGAGTTAAATCCCCAGATAAAGCTAATCGCAATCAATATTCCACCACCAACAACAAATGGCAGCATATTGGATACACCGTTCATTAAATGCTTATAAATCGTGGCCCCGATACCGCGGCCGCTCTCGTCTGCAGCTTTTTGGGAATCTGCACCACTAGCACGATAAATTGGCGCATCCTGCTTTAACGCCCGTTCAATTAATTCTTGTGGTTTACGAATCCCATCCGCAACAGCGGTTTCAATTACGTGTTTGCCGTTAAAACGGGCCATTTCCACTTTCGTATCGGCGGCAACAATGACAGCGGTGGCATTGTTGATTTCCTCAGCGGTCAGTACGTTTTTTGCGCCGCCAGAACCGTTCGTTTCCACTTTGATGTCAATACCCATTTCTGCCGCTTTTGCTCTTAAGGAATCTGCCGACATATACGTGTGGGCGATTCCAGTCGGACAAGCAGTTACTGCAACAATAAAATCCTTCTTACCTGACATCGACTGTTCTTCTTGTTCTTCCTCTTGATCGTGAGCATTGAAAATGGCCAACACTTCTTCTTCAGACGCAGCCGATAACAGCTGATGGCGTACCTCTTCTTTTAGCAGAATGGTAGAAAGACGGGAAAGAGCCTCAAGATGGGTATTGTTAGCCCCCTCAGGAGCAGCAATCATAAAAAATAAGTGAGCCGGCTGCCCGTCCAATGAATCGTAGTCGACACCAGCAGTGGAACGACCAAAAGCGATGGCTGGCTGTTTTACCGCTTTTGTTTTGGCATGTGGAATCGCGATGCCTTCACCAATACCAGTTGTACTCTGTGCTTCGCGATTAAGTATTTCCTGCTTATATTGCAATTTGTCGGATAACTTACCAGCAGCATCTAATACGGACACTAACTCATCAATTACATCGACTTTTTGTGAACTTTTTAATGCTAAATTCATGGTTTGGTTTGTTAATAGCTCTGTTATTTTCATGACTACTCACCTCTTTTATTGATTTCCGTTACTATTACTTGTGACAGCAGACCTTCAATTTGCTCATGTGTGCATAAACCAATTGAAAAAGCTGTGGCGCTTCCAGTAGCCACACTAAACTGGAAAGCATTTTCCAATGACTTTGTTTTTTGATAGGCTGCGAGAAAACCTGCAACCATAGAGTCTCCTGCACCAACCGAACTCTTCACTTCACCCTGAGGAACAGTGGCGCGATATGCAGTGTCTTTCGTAATGAAGACTGCCCCGTCACCAGCAAGTGAGACAATCACGTTCTGTGCACCTTGGTCGATTAGTTGACTTCCGTATACAACAGCTTCTTCGCAACTACTAATCACAGTATCGAATAAATCACCAAGCTCATGATGATTTGGCTTAATTAAAAATGGTTTATAGGAGAGAACTCTCTTAAGCAGTTCTCCTTCCGCATCGACGACAAACCGAGTACCATTTTTTGAACAGATTTGCACAAGTTCTTCGTACGTTGTCTCTGGCATTGAAGCTGGGATACTGCCTGCTAATACAAGCGTATCTTCACTTGTAAGGAGGGAGATTTTTTCTTTTAAAGCAGTAAAATTTGCAATAGAAATAGCAGGACCCTTTGCGTTAATCTCTGATTCACTGTCCGCCTTCAGCTTGACATTTATCCGTGAGTCCTCTTCCACTCTTACAAAGTCTGTCTCAATTTGCCGTGATTTTAAAAATGTCTCAATATATTCACCTGTAAAGCCGCCAATAAATCCAAGTGCCTTACTGTTAATTCCTAATCTTTTTAACACCTGCGAAACATTGATTCCTTTGCCCCCAGGTAATTTAGTCTCATTTTTTGTTCGATTAATATCGCCTAGAGTCACCTGCTCCAGCTCAACGATATAATCAAGTGATGGATTTAATGTTAGTGTGTAAATCATGGTGTAACCACCTCTATGTTTGTTTTATGATCATATTGATTCCTAGTATCTGGATCAATTTTATTGGTAATAATCGTAGCCATATGGATATCTGCTACGTTAGCAAACGCGATCTCAGAAAATTTAGATTCATCCGCGAGAACAAATGATTCACGCGTAAGGGACATTGCCTTTTGTTTAATTAAGGCTTCCTCGGGATCTGGCGTAGTATAGCCAAACAGCGGGTGAATTCCATTGACCCCCATAAAGCATTTGTCAAACCGATAATCTTGCAGACTGTCAAGGGCCCCTCTGCCAATCATCGCTTTGGTAGTCTGCTTTACGTAACCGCCTATTAAAAATGTCTTGATATTTCGGTCAACAAGTTCATTGGCATGCATAAGACCGTTGGTGACAACAACAATATCCTCGGGCAGAAATGGGATTAGCTCATAAACAGTGGATCCCGCATCTAAATATATACAATCACCTGATTCAATTAAACCGCCAGCATATTTGGCAATTTGCTGTTTTGCTTGGAGATTTTTGGAGGATTTCTCCGACATACTTGGTTCCTGGAGCTTTCCCTGCAGCCTTGCTGCACCACCATGAATGCGCTTAAGAAATTTTCTTTGTTCTAGTTGGATTAAATCACGTCGGATTGTAGACTCAGATGAATTTGTTATTTCCACTAGTTCTTGCATTTTCACTGTATTCTTTTTCTTTAAAGCTTCCAAAATTATTTGATGGCGTTCAGGCTCTAACACATTACCGCCTCCTAAAAAAACGCTTTCAGATTTTCTTTGTAAGTTTATTTTACTGCTGGTTTCCTCAAAAATCAATCATATTCTTTCAAAAACAACCATTATCATTCATAAAAGTTCGAAAAAATGCCAAAAAATAGGCAAAACCTACTTGTAAATTTCCACAAGTGATTTTGCCTTAATTTCAGCAGTAATTTGTTCGATTTACCTATCACTATTATACAAGCTAAAGCAAAATTCGCTCTATTCTGACATCGATTCTTCGAGATATGTCTATTCCTGCGCTTTCCCGAGGAATAATTCTATTTCCCCCTTGTTTGGGAAGTAAAAAACCTCCCAAGCATTTTAGTCTCGGGAGCGTTTTTCATGTAAAGGCCGGTACACATATTTGATAAACTTACGTATAACCTCTGGGAGAACTTTATGGCGCCTTGTTACTAAGGTCGTGACCATCGCCTTCTTTTCTTCTTTCGTCACATTCCATTCATCTGGGATAAGTGCCATGATTTCTTCCAATAATAAAATAGGGATTGTCTGAATGTATTCTAATTCTTGAAAAAATTGCTCCTCTTTCTTAATGAAGCTGGCCATCAATTGATGGGTTGCACTCTTAATTAAATCGTCAGGCAGGTTTTCAATCTCCGTCTGGGACCAAGCATAACCACCAAAAATTTCTGCCTGGTCAATCATCCACAAGTGAAATTGATTAGGTCCCGTCTCATGAAGGAGGATATTTTTTCGTGTCCGATCACGATTAAAGAGCCAATAATCAAGCAAGATAACTCCAGCCAATGAGCAATGATTAGTGATTTCGTGAATCGTTTCAACATCATGCCCATCTTGACAATTAGGGATGTACAGAGAAGCAAATTGATACGGAATCTGGCTCATCTCTGCTAAATCAGGAAATTGCCCTGAGAATTCCTGGGTAACGTCAATAATTTTACCAAATGGAATCGGCAGCTGAAGATAACGTCCAAGACAATAACCAACCCATTCATTCGCTAACGATTTTTCAAAGCCTGTTTGATAGAATTTAACCACATAGTCATTTCCATCGTTGAACGTGATTAAATGCGAATTAGATTTTCCCTCTAGTTTCTGTTTATATGCTACTGGCATCAATTTGGAGTCTCCCCCTCTCTTGATGGGGTTTCCTTCACTGAAACGATAGATTGTAAGAGTTCCACGTATTGCTCGGCAACCACTTCAATTGCAAACTTCTCCTCCACGCGCTTGATTGCCGCCTGTGACATTTGCTCATGTAGTTCTGGGTCATCAACGATGGCATACAGCTGTTTTATAGCATCATCGACATTTTGCCCGCGATACAACATTCCTGTCTCACCGTGTACTACAATTTCATTAATAGGCATAATGTTCGAAGCAACTACAGGCACTCCGCAAATCATCGACTCAATAAAAGTATTACCAAATGACTCGGATTTAGTAGTTGCCAGTGTGCAGCCCCCGGACTGGCGGATTTTCGCATACATATGCGGCATTTGCTGGTAGGGGATTACTGGAAACCACTTGATGATATCTTCAAGTTGTTCTTGTTTCCATACAGCAGCAAAATCTTCCCTTTGGATACTTTGAGCACCACCAATTAGCCACATCTCAATATCGGATCGTTCTGCTTTAATTTTTTTTGCAATTTCAACTAACATTGGCCAGTTTTTTCGTTTATCAACGCGACCAATCCAGCCGATGATTTTCTTGTCCTTTGGTAAAAGTGGTGAAGTTTCCATATCGATTTCCTGTGATGATAAAGCATGAAAAAAAGCTGTATCAACACCGTTATAAATCACTACGATTGGAATATTATCAACGAGAATCGATACCAGTCTCTTTTGATAGTATGATGGAACAATAACTAGTTGAGGTTCTATTCCCTTAAAGGATTGTAAATGCGGCTGTAATTTGATTAGTTCTGGGGTACGTGCTTCAATAATAATCGGTCCGGTAAATTGTGCTTTTCGAATCCATTTATAGGCAGCTTTTGTATCCACCACGATGATGGCGTCATAATTATTCTCTCTGATAATTTTTTTAATTTCTTTTTCATCTTTTGTCAAATATACCTTGGCGATATCCCGCATAATATGAAGTCCACCATGGTCAGTAGTATAGAGGAATTCCGTTTCAATCCCGTGCTTCTTAAAGAAAATCGAACGATTCCTCCAGCCGGCGTTTACACCGCCAACCGTAAGTAAGCGCCAAATTACTAATACCTTCATAATTTGAACCTCACCTCTTTCTATCTCCTCAAACATAAATTAAATTACCGATCTTCTTTCTCCGGTATATTTTTTTCGTTCACTACCGATACTTCCCACTATCCTTAATGATTTTTGCTTATTCTGTTTATAGCCAGTGAATCCTGCTTCCCGATATCCTTCAAAGTGAGACTTTTGAGCTTTTTTCTTTTTATCTTTATTAGAATATACACCAATAAATTCCAGCTTATGTTGCTCCCAATACTGGTCAATTTCTTCCATTACCTTTTCAGGATTTGCTCCGCGGGCAAGCATCGTTTTTACCCACTCTTCTTTAAATATTTTATGCATTAACCCTTCCAAAAGCGTAATATACTGTTGTTCATCTTCACGTGTTAGCAATTTTTTGCTCTGTGCCATCAATTCTTGCTTTGCCTGGTGACTTCCTTCATGAAGAATTACTTGATAAATACTTCGTGATAGTTCTTCCATACGAATGTAATGCTCCCACTCGGAATACAATTCTGGCGAAAATGCTTGTACATGTGCAAGAAAGATTGCTTTATTTTCATAGCCCAAGGAATTTAATAACTTCCGTGGGTAAGGGTATACACGATCACGCCATACTGTCCTTGCTACATCAATCACTTTTAAACTTCCGTCCTCCTGCAGATAAATTTGCCGTTTATGATGATCGATTCTCTCAAAGCCAATCTCTTTAAACACTATGAGCATGTCAATTAATTTATGTGATAGCGCTTCTGTTAGCGGCTGTGACTGCAAATACTCCCTTAGATCCACCCCGCCGACAAAGTCCATAGCGATATACAGTTTGCCTTTTGCATGCACCTTTGGGAAAAGCTCGGTGTGCTGCCCAAGTGACAACGCATAATGTTCCCGTTCACAATCCTCCTGATTACCAAAGACCTTTACACAAATATCGTCTGAATAATGAAAAACTGCTCCTTGGCGGCCCTTCCCAATCAATTTTAATGGTGATTCATTTTCGACCTCTACATCTGCATTTAGAACATTTTTGACGTTAATCTTTTTTACCCATTTTTCCAGTATTTTTGTATCCATCATTTTCCTCCCCTTCAAAGGAATCCTTAGATATCGTTTGTAGGATAACCAGACTACGTAATCGCTCGAATCCCGTTCATAGAAAAACACCTAGTATCTCCTATAGTTAATTCAAATTCGCGATATTTGGTAAAGGCAAATGTCTAATTCCCTTTTTGCAAGCTAATTTATTTTCCTACTGACTCAAGAAAAATAAAAATAGTGATATTACAAAAAAAAATAGAGCATCCATCAGATGCCCTATAATGTCGATTATTACCTTTATTCGCGCAGCATGATTCCGGTGACAAAAGTTAGAAAAACGTGCGTGCCCAGTTTGACAGTAGGCTGAACAAGGGAATCTTTCAATGGATCGAGACAAACAATATCCATGGCATCGACTTTTGGATGCTTGGCAGCAGTCAAAACGCCCTCCAGCAATTCCGCGGTTGTCATCCCACCTGGTGTTGAGGCCGGAACCCCTGGGGCAAAGGCAATATCAAGGACGTCCATATCAACCGTTAAATAAATGGAGTCCACCCTCGTTGCCAAGTCCTCGATGCTTTCCCTGACTGTTTCTGCGATGCCTTTTTTCCGTGCTTTGTTAAGCGTAATATAGTTGACCCCTTTTTCATCAGCATACTGCTTTAAATCCTTCGTATTAAAAAACCCATGCAGCCCAATGTTATACATGTCAGTACCATGAACGATGCCGCTCTCAATGAGATTGCGCATCGGAGTGCCATTTGATGGTCCATTATCTGCCATGTCACGCAAATCAAAATGAGTATCAAATTGAATAATCCCCATTCTTTGCTCCGGTCGAACCTGATGTCTTCCTTTCACCATCATAGCAGTGATGGAATGATCACCTCCGATTGCACAAATTTTTGAGTTTGGAAACTCATTTAAGAGGGTAGCTGATGCTTCAATTATATTCTGATGACAGCGGCAGATATCGGTAACATGCATTGGGACATCGCCTACATCAAATGCGGTCTTCTCGGAAACATCAAGATCCTCATCAAGATTATAAGTAGAAAAGTTCTTCCACATACGACGGAAAGCATCAGGAAACTCAGAAGCCCCAGAAGCACTGATAGATGAGCGCGATAGCGGGACACCGACCACCACAAAGTCTGCATTTCTACAAGATTCTGGTTCTAGGTCAGCGGTAAGCGGTTCAATCCATTCGTGAATTTTTGTAATGAAAGTTCCTTTTTCAGGCTGAATCCAAATAAATCCAGGCGGGCGTAATTTAGGATAGAGAAAGCTCCCCAATTAAATTCCCTCCTCTAACAGCGATAAGGCCATTTTTGACCACTGTATCTGTGTGATTAACCCCATACGAGTATTGCAGTTTCATATAATTATCTACGTTAAATATGGTCACATCTCCTTGCTTACCAACTTCTAAACTGCCAATCTTACTTGCGCGATTAATGGCATGGGCAGCGTTAATTGTTGCCGCAGTTATCACTTCAGCTGGTGTCATCCCCATTTTTAGACAACCTAGGTTCATGATGAATGGTAAGGAAACAGTTGGTGACGACCCTGGATTACAATCCGTGGACAAGGCAACAGGAACGCCTAAATCTATCATTTTTCGGCCATTTGCAGACTCAGCCATGAGAAAATAGGCCGTTCCTGGTAGCAGCACCGCGACCACACCTTTTTCGGCCATTGCTGTTATCCCCTTTTCCGAGGCCTTTAATAGGTGATCAGCCGAAATGGCACCTACCTCTGCTGCCAACTCAGCCCCTTCGTACGGCTCGATTTCATCTGCGTGAATCTTAGGAATCAAGCCATGACGTTTCCCGGCTTCTAATATGACTTTTGACTGCTCCGGGGTAAAGACGCCTTTTTCACAAAATACATCGTTAAATTCCGCCAAACCTAGGTGGGCCACTTTGGGAATCATTTCTTCGACGAGCAGCTGAACAAAATCATCCGGGCGCTGTTTGTATTCCGTTGGAATGGCATGTGCCCCCATAAAGGTAGAAACGACATCAATAGGATGGCTTTGATTCAACTCTTTCGCTACTTCAAGCTGTTTTAGTTCCGTTTCCCACTCCATTCCATAGCCGCTTTTTGCCTCTACCGTGGTAACACCATGGCACAGAAATTGATTTAAACGCGAATAGCTTTGCTGGTACAGCTCATCGAAGCTGGCCGCTTGCGTCGCTCCCGTCGTTGCATGAATTCCGCCGCCTGCATTCATGATATCCATATACGTTGCCCCCTGCAGTCGCATCGTAAACTCACTTTCCCGGCTGCCAGCAAAAACTAAATGGGTATGGGGGTCGACCAGTCCCGGAGTCACCAGTTTTCCGCTAGCGTCAATGACTTCTGCATCGGCAAGACGGGATCCATATACAGCCATTAGTTCTGCATCGGGGCCAACATCCTGAATAATTCCGTCTTCAATCCAGACACTCCCCTTCTCAATGATCCCTAGGTCGGACATCTCTGCTTTTACACGGGGAGCATGAGAGCTCCCCTTTAAAGTGACAAGCTGTGCAGCATTCCTTATAAAAACTGCTTTTTTCAATGTCAACATCCTCTCACTCTATTTCACTCACAAAATTTATTTTTGTAATCTTATTCTTCCGACAGCATTGGCATGTGGATGCCTTTTTCCTTTGCCGTTTTAATTGCCAAATCATAACCGGCATCAGCGTGGCGGACAACTCCCATTCCTGGGTCAGTCGTTAAAACACGCTGTAGACGAACTTCAGCTTCCTTCGTTCCGTCAGCAACTATTACCATTCCCGCATGTTGAGAATAGCCCATACCGACGCCACCGCCGTGGTGCAGCGACACCCAGCTGGCACCACCAACAGCATTGATCAACGCATTTAAAATTGGCCAGTCAGATACTGCGTCACTGCCATCTTTCATCGCTTCGGTCTCCCGGTTTGGCGAGGCAACCGAGCCGGCATCTAAATGATCACGGCCAATAACAATTGGAGCAGATACGTCACCAGATGCCACCATGTCATTAATCAACTTTCCAAATCGAGCACGATCTCCGTATCCTAACCAACAAATCCGCGCCGGCAATCCTTGAAAAGCAATTTTCTCCTGAGCCATTCTAATCCATTTGCATAGATGCTCATCATCTTTAAATTCGCGCAATAATGCTTCATCAATTTTGCGGATATCTTCAGGGTCTCCCGACAGCGCAGCCCAGCGGAAAGGCCCTTTGCCCTCACAAAATAATGGCCTGATATAGGCAGGAACAAATCCCGGAAAATCAAAGGCATTTTCGATCCCTTCATCCTTGGCAACTTGGCGGATATTGTTTCCGTAATCAAAAGTTACCGCGCCTTTTTGCTGCATTGTAAGCATTGCCTTTACATGTGTCGCCATGCTTTGCTTCGCCAGCCTCACATATTTTTCCGAGTTCGCCTTTCGTAATTCACTCGCCTCCGCCAATGTAAGCCCCACTGGAATATAGCCATTTAATGGATCATGAGCTGACGTTTGATCTGTTAAAACATCAGGAATAAAACCTTTTTCCAGCATCTTTGGTAAGATTTCTGCTGCATTACCCAACAATCCAATCGATAACGCCTTTCCAGCCAGCTTTGCTTCCTGGGCCATCCGTAATGCATCATCTAAGTCCGCTGTTTTCACATCAAGATATCTTGTCGCAATGCGGCGATCAATCCGGGTTTCGTCGACTTCAACGGCAATACACACCCCATCATTCATCGTCACCGCAAGCGGTTGCGCCCCGCCCATACCGCCAAGCCCCGCTGTCAAGGTAATCGTATGTTTTAATGTACCGCCATATTCCTGACGGGCAAGTTCAGCAAATGTCTCATATGTTCCTTGAACAATCCCTTGACTGCCGATATAAATCCAGCTGCCAGCCGTCATTTGTCCATACATGATTAAGCCTTTTTTGTCTAGCTCGTGAAAATGTCCCCAATTGGCCCAAGCAGGTACTAGATTTGAGTTGGCGAGCAATACCCGAGGAGCGTCCTTATGTGTTTTCCACACCACCACTGGCTTACCTGATTGGATTAATAAAGTTTCATCATCTTTCAATTGCAGAAGCGTTTTCACAATTGCGTCAAATGATTCCCAGTTACGCGCAGCCTTGCCGATCCCGCCATAAACTACTAAATCCTCTGGTCGCTCAGCTACCTCCGGATCCAGGTTATTGAAAAGCATTCTTAATGCTGCTTCTTGAATCCAGCCCTTTGCATGTAATTCAGTACCTCGATAATGCTTAAGAATCCGTTGCTTATCTGTCTTCATTCCCATGTTTCCCAATCCTCCAATTTCAATTATTTATCTAATTATAAATTGAAAATATTTTGAAAAATAGCAGGAATTCATAAGATAATCAGTAATTTTTTTAGATAAGATAAAGTTTTTAAAATATCAAGGACCATACAATAGTATTTTTTATTGAATAGTAGTATTTTTTTTATAAAATAAAACCCCAGTATATCCGGGGAAACTTACCTTATTCATCAGTTGGTTTATATTTACGGAATTCTCGCGGGGACATCCCGATTCTGTCCTTGAAGATCCTGCTAAAATAGTTTGCATCTTGATAACCTACAAGAATTGCAATCTCTCTAATTGGCTTACTCGATTCCAGCAATAATCGTTTTGCTTCCTTCATTCTCATATTGGTCAATACATTCGTAAAACTTGAACCGGTTTTTGTCAATAATAGATGGCTGAAATAGGCTGGATTCCGCTCTACATAGTGAGCAACATCATCCAGTTTAAGCTCGTTTTTGGTGAAATGAGCCTCCATGTATGCGAGTCCTCGTTCAATCGGATCTTGTTTAAGAGAACTGGTACTATTCTTAACTCCAGTAAAAATTTTCTGAATAAACAAGATAAGATTTTGTACCGTCCGATACAGAACTCGATCATATAATATCGAATCAAAAATCGTCCGGTACTCACGTTCAAAAACAGGCATAAGCTCTAAATGGTAGGTCTTCATAAACCTTCTTATTTGCGCAAGAATACTTGTAAGCCGAATTCTAACCAGTCCTGGATCAGGGTAAGGAGCAGATAAATGGAGGAATTCCTCATAAAGCCAGTTTTTAATATTGTTATTTTCAAAGTTTGTTAACATGTTAATCCATGTCCGCTGTTCAGGTGGGGTTAAAAATGGATCAATATGCTCCCAAGATACAACAGCTTCAAACTCTAGTACTTGTCGATAACCTTTATAATAGGTAAGCTCGAGAGTTTGCTGGATTTGTTGATATTTTTGCTTCAGCGGAACGTTTGGAGACAATTCTGCATGGAGGGCAATCGCCAGTGGCTCGGAAAATTCCTCCTCCCAGCGTCCCATCGCTTTTAAACATTGCTCTTTCATTGTTTGACACGTTTCGGAGAAGAGCATTAATATCAAATCACTTAGCGGAAACACAGCTTGAAGACCTTTAAAAGGATAATCTGACAAGAAGGAATGCAATGCTGAAAATGCTTCTTCATTCTGTATTTGAAAGGCAGCCAGCTGAAAATTTTCATCTTTCAGTGACTGTTTCAAAAAAAAGGCCTCGTATATTTCATCTTTAAAAGTATTTGCACGAGTCATTTCGAACGGATCCACTTTTGCTTGCAGTTTCTGGGCTGCTTTTTGATATGCTGTTTTTACTTTGGTTGTTGAAAAAGGTTTAATGATTAAATCTAAAGCTTGCAAATCAATAGCGAGCCGTGCTTTCTCAAATGTTGCCTCCGCACTAGTTAAAACTAATACAGGTGAAAAAATATGTACCAGATTACGAAAAGAAATCCAATCATCCTTATTTATCATATCAAGCTCTAACAGCACCACATCCGGGACCTTTTGTTCAAATAGCATGATAAACTCCTGAAAGTCTCCTGCAAGGAAAATATTTTCCACAGGGATTGAAGATGACTTTAGCAGCCACTTCAACCCTTCACGCTCATTCAGATCCCGATCAGCAATTAGCCATTTTCCTACCATCGTTTTCCCCTCCACTCCCACTTTACCATAGATTAGCTCCCGCGCACCACGGTGTTGCAGCAAGCTATCCATGATTTTCAAAGCTGCTGTGATGGATGATAATCTCTTTTTCAATATGGCTTGCCCGGATACCGAATATTGGTTTTAGCTGGTCTGGTTTAATTGCTTCGCCTAGTAGAATTTTAAGTGCCAAGTAAGGAAGATTAATGCCTGAAAGGCAACTGATATGCATTCCCCCGCTCATTCGAGGATTAATTTCCAGCAGCTTAGCTACTCCTTTGTTGCTGTATTTGACTTGAATATTAAAAATATACGGTATTTTGTATTGCTGATGAAATGCATGAGCAAGTTGTATCAATTCTTGATGTTCCACAAGCTCCCGCACCCTTCCTTCACCTTTCATTCTCGGGATAGCAACCAATAATTTGTCTTCAGATGCAAGACAATCAATACTATATTCTCTGCCGTCCAAAAACTCCATGACCATCACATCGGGGAATATTTCCTGTTGAGACAGAATGTCACACGCATAATTGAATGGTATACGAAAACTTGTACCATGAGACAATAACTGCTCCACCGAATCTATCGCATCCTTAATAACCCGAAAGCCGTTAGCACCTTCGCCAATCACTGGTTTAAAACAGACTTGATGACCTTTTTCCTTTAAAACTTTGTAAGCGAGTTTAAAATCACAAACATTATTAACAACAAAATGATCTGGTATTGAAAAAATGGCACCGTTAGCACTATTTAGCAACGCTTGATAAGTTGCTGCTTTGTTATCCATCATTTCCATTAACTGTGCGTTTGGGCAAACAAGTACTTTAACACCAAGTGCTTCAAATTCGGATAAACGTTTTGCGATTAAAACATTTTCCATTCTTGGAATAAAGATGTCAATTCCCTGTGTTTTACATACTTCAAGACAATAATCAACATAAGCTTCACCCGTTAGCGGGGGCTCCTCGAAAGCAACATCACAATATTGCAAATACAGCGCATCCTTACTAGGGTGACTTCCATATATGATATATTTCCGCTTGTCCTCGTTGTTTCGTATCATATCGATGTAGTGTAAAACAGTTGTAAACCACCGATTAAACCAAATCTTCATGACCATCCTCTTTCATCTTTGATGTAGCGGGTTTTCATCTTCTATGCCGTTCTAAATGATGTATTATTATAGCAAAAGAATAACCCAAAGCAAATTTTGCTATTGTAATCGCTTATATAATATATCCAAATTCTCTGCTATTTACTTAAACTGTTTTTATAACTACATAATTTTATTATGTAAACCTTTTCGTAAATAAAAACGCCTCTGCAACTGCAGAAACGCAAAAATCTCAAGCAAAAAATTATATTTAAACCAACACTTTCCGTGAATTAAATCGAGTAACAAACTCCATAATCGAAGCAATGTCCAGATTAGATTGATCTGTAACTACTCCATCAACTTTTTTTACAACCTGTCTTTCAAAAAAATTCATTTTTGACACAAGAAATTCACCGCCAAATAGACCAAGTGCTACGGCATTCTTTCGCAGTTCTAGTGGAAAAGAATGATTAAACTGTTCAATGGCGATTTCGCCATCACGCATACAGCATAAAAACAACCCTACATCCTTATCTAATAATTCTTCAAGATGTTTTCTCATAAACTGCTTAATCCGTCGTTGAATTTCCCCTGCATGAATAGAACCGCCAATAATCACTGCATCATATTCCTGCAGATTAAAAAAAATCTTATCTCTTTTAAGATCTACTGCCAGCACATCCCCGGCAATATTTTCACTTAATAAACCTACAGCCTTTTCCGTTGTACCATGGGACGAGCAATACACAATTAACGTTTTCATTATTTTGCCCTCCTAATATAATGGTTCGATTTAACGAAAAACCTAGCAGGTTCCCACCTGTTACCTATATTATATCGCGAAAATATTTGCTTTTTCAGGTTACAATTGGCAATATTATGACAAAATATTCCTTTCAATCTTTGAGCCAGACTGAAAAGCCCTTCTCGGATGAGAAGAGCTCTTCAGTTTTATAATATTCTAGTTTACAGAAACCCAGACACTCTTGACTTCAGTGTAGTTATTTAACGCATAAGAGCCCATTTCGCGGCCAATTCCGGATTGTTTGTAACCGCCAAACGGAGAAGCAGCATCAAAGACATTATAGCAATTGACCCAAACAGTACCAGCACGCAGACGGTTCGCAATATAGTGGGCATTGGCAACGTCTCTTGTCCACACACCAGCTGCCAAGCCATATTGACTGCTGTTGGCACGATTAATTAACTCATCGAGGTCCTCATAAGGCATGGCGGAAATAACTGGTCCAAAGATTTCTTCCTTGGCAATCGTCATTTCGTCACGTACATCAGCAAAAATCGTTGGCGAAACAAAATAACCTTGTTCAAATGGCTTATCGCCACCGACCAATAATTCGGCTCCTTCATTTAGGCCCTTCTCGATGTACCCTAGTACTCGATTTTGCTGCTCGACGGATACAAGCGGACCGATTTGTGTATCAGCATGCAAACCAGCGCCCTGCTTGATTTGTTGGGCATGACTTACCATGTCAGACACAACATTGTCGAACTGTTTTTTCTGAATGAATACTCTTGACCCGGCACAGCAAACCTGACCTTGGTTAAACATGACACCATTTAGGGCTCCTGGTATCGCTTTAGTCAAGTCAGCATCCGGAAGTATAATATTCGGTGATTTACCGCCTAGCTCAAGTGTGACCCGCTTTAATGTTTTCGCAGCGCGCTCCATAATTAACTTTCCGACTTCCGTTGATCCGGTAAAGGCAACTTTATCGACAAGCGGGTGGTCAACCAACGGCTGTCCAGCTGTTTCGCCAAATCCAGGAACAATATTGACGACTCCTGCAGGAAAACCTGCTTTTTCGATTAATTCTGCTAAGTATAAGGCTGACAAAGGTGTTTGCTCCGCCGGCTTTAACACGACGGTACACCCAGTCGCTAATGCTGCGCCCAGTTTCCACATCGCCATTAATAACGGGAAGTTCCACGGAATAATTTGACCGACGACACCCACCGCTTCATGACGTGTATAGTTAAAGAATGGGCCATTAACTGGAATTGTTTGCCCAACAATTTTCGTTGCCCATCCTGCATAGTAACGCATATGTTCAATAGCAAGAGGAATATCCGCAGCAGTCGTTTCTCGTATTGGTTTTCCATTATCTAACGTTTCTAATTGAGCTAGTTCCTCTCTATGTTCCTCCATCAGGTCGGCTAATTTATACATCAAGCGGCTGCGTTCAGCAGAGCCCAGTTTTGACCATGGTCCTTCGTCAAAGGCTTTTCTTGCAGCTTTTACTGCGCGATCAATATCTTCTGGTCCTGCCTCATATACAGCAGCCAGCACCTCACCAGTTGCGGGGTTATACGTATCAAATGTTTTTTGAGAGAGACTTTCAACAAATTGGCCATCAATGTACAGTTTCTTTTTCCCCAATAAAAATTTTTCTACTCGTTCCTTTAAATCGACTGCTACTTGACTCAAATGTTCTTCCTCCCTTTCTAGAATCCTAGCAATGGAAATGATAGCGTTTTCATTGCAATACCTATCTTATCATGATAGGAAACTAGTATTCAAGGAATAATTTTTATTATATTCTGAAAATTAACGACAGTATTTTTAGACATATTTTTTTAAACGATACTATTTCAAGGCAATGTGTCATTAAAGTCCATAATTTGAGTCTGAGTCCTATTTTTTCATTAGTTTTTGTATGGTAATCATTTACAAAGCGTAATAATTCTTGAGATCGAAACATGCTTTTAAATTAAGAAATTTTAAGCTTACGAGAGTTATTTTTCCGTTTTTCGCGTTATTTCCCCGATTTCGGCGTATTTTTAGATTTTTCGACTTTGTTACCTAATACACATAGTGGTAAGATACTGACTATGTAATAGTTGCAGCCTTCTCGGCCAAAAAGTGGGGGATCCTTATCAATCAACTAAAATTAACCTACACCAACAATATGGAAAAAGCAATGATAGGTGCTCATGGAGTTTGTTATGCCGATTACAGCAGAAAACTCGACGTAAGAATGAATGTAGAAAAGCGACGTGAACAAGACTATTTGAAAAGTCAGAGAATCTTATCAGCTATCGAAAAAAAACTACACTATTAATCATTGCGAAAAAAAGCGAATCCTTTCAAGTGGGATTGGCTTTTTTTATCTCTCTATATGTATATATTGATAAAAAGAAGGGCCATAATGATAAAAATATTGCTTTTCCCGTGCATATCATTCGCCATAATGGTATTTCATCAGATATAATATCTTCAAATAATAATTGAAAGGTGTTGGTTTAATTTGGCAAACCAAACTGAAGCTAAACAAAATCTCTCAGTAAACGCAACAATTTCTTTAAAAGGAATTGTAAAAGCCATTTTCAACGATACCATTCATGTGCAAATTGGCGGAAAAATCATCCCCATTCCTGCCTCTGAATTTTTTGTTGAAAAGCCTGCTCATTAATTGAATATAAACTATTTAGGGCCCATCACGAAAGATGGGCCTTTTCTTTATTCCTTTTTTGCAAGAAATTGTTCGAGTACGTTACCGCTCGACAGCTGGATCAATTGCTGCAATTCGCCTTCCTGATCGGCTTGTTTTAGTTCCAGGATTTCATTGTGAAGACGTTCCATTTTTTTGTCGAGCTGTGATGCCATTACAGCCGCCTCTTTTAATTCTGCCACCATATGACCAGGTACGTCTTTATTATATTTGTAGTAAATTTTGTGCTCCAAGCTCGCCCAAAAATCCATCGCAATGGTCCGAATTTGAACCTCAACATAAGTTAATTCTTCCCGATCGGACATAAAGATAGGAATTTGTAAGATCAGATGGAGACTTTGATAACCATTAGGCTTAGCGTTTTTAATGTAATCTTTGAACTCAATCACTTTGATATCCTTTTGGTTAGCAATCATATCAGCCAATTCATAAATATCCGAAATAAATGAACAAGTAATCCGGATACCTGCTATATCGCGAATATTTTCTTTAATAGAATCTAAAGAAAAATCATATCCCTTACGAAGAATCTTTTTCACAATACTTTCAGGTGATTTTAACCGCGATTTCACATGCTCAATCGGATTATAATCATGGATATAACTAAATTCCTCTTTAAGAATATTAATCTTTGTATTCATTTCATCAAGCGCAAACTTATAAGCCATCATAAACCGTGTCAGTTCAACTTTTAATGCTTTTAGTTCTTTCAAATCTATTACTTGTTCTAAACTCAAATGTAAACGTCCTTTCTATTACAGCGTCTTCTCCAACAGAATTTGCAGCCGTTCAAGAACTTCTGGAGGAAAAACCAAGCGGCAAATTATTTTTGCCAGCTCTCGGTAGTTAATTTGTATACCACTTTGTTCTTCTTTGTACCCATTTTCTATCAGAATCATAATCGTCCACGTTACCATTTCTAAATCTAGGTCTTGCCATGTTAAACCCTGTTCTTTAATCTTTTGTAACTTTGAAAAGATTTTCGCGTGAATTTTCTCTCTTGCTTTTTGTATTGTCTCAGCAAGTTCTTTATCTTTTGCCAAAATTTCCGGAAGCACGTGGTAAATCCCGGAATTACGCACACGAGTGCCATGGGTCTCTAATAGAGAGGCAAGCACCCTTTCTGGATTATTAGAAATCCAATCCGGCTCTGGTGCTAGGAATTGGTCTAGTTTATCTTCAAGAAGGTACATGAGTAGTTGTCTTTTGTCCGAAAAATACCGGTAGAATGTCCCTGTTGCTACACCTGCATGAGCCGCAATCTCCTTAGCTGTTGTCTGTTCGTAACCTTTTGAAGAAAATAAAATCTGACCGCTCTTTAGCAGTGCGTTTCTTTTTTGCTGTGCACGCTCTTGCTGCGGAATAAAGGGGAATTCCCCTACCAATTGGTCTTCTTTTTCGGCCATCCGTACCACCTCTTGTTAATCATATCACAAAATAAGATATTGAACTAGAGTTCATGTTTTTTTATTGACAAGCAAATAGTCTCGTGCAATACTTGAACTACGGTTCATGTTATGCTGTTTTCCTTTTAACACCCCTTGAAAAGATATTCATAACATGACCGTTTTTTTTTATTATTGTAAATAACTTCTATGATTAAGAAGGATATTGACATTGTATTTAGAATATTATAATATAACTTATTCGCTTTTTACCAAATGGAAAGGTGTTGATAGTAATGGCCAGCCAACCTGAGTCTAAAAAAATTTCAATTAATTCAACTATTTCGCTTAAAGGAATTGTAAAAGCCATTTTTAACGATACCGTTCATGTTCAAATAGGTGGCAAAATCATCCCCATTCCCGCCTCTGATTTTGCCATAGAGAAACAGTAAATCTAATAGAAAATGTATAGAAAAACGATGTTTCCCTTTTGGAGAACATCGTTTTTTTTTTGCATATTAGCTTCTTTTGTAACAATGACAGCTTATTAGATGATCATTGACCATCCCCACTGCCTGCATAAACGCATAGCAAATCGTGGGTCCAACAAATTTAAATCCTCGCTTTTTTAAATCTTTACTAAGTCTTTCACTCAATTCTGTTGAGGCTGGGACCTCCCGTAAGTTTGTATACTGATGCTGAATTGGCTTACCATTAACAAAAGACCAAAGATAATCAGAAAATGAACCGAACTCTTTTTTCACTTTTAAAAAAGCCTGCGCATTGCTAATCACTGCATTAATTTTTAGCCTATTGCGGACAATTCCTTTATTCCTACAGAGTTCCTCTATCTTCTGCTCATCATAAGCGACAATTTTTTCGGCATCAAAGTAATCAAATGCATGACGATAATTTTCCCGTTTCTTTAATATTGTGTACCAACTTAAGCCTGCCTGCGCTCCTTCAAGATTAAGAAACTCAAATAACAAGCGATCATCATAAACGGGAACACCCCATTCATGATCGTGATAATCGATGTACAATGGATCATTGTTTACCCAGCCACAGCGTGTGATAGATTCTTGTTCCATACTCGGCACCTTCTTCATTAAAACAGAATATATAGATGCTTTTAGTATACCTTATTGCGAGATTTGTGGCATTTAGTCTTCGATTTTCATCTCTAAGAGGACAAAATGTGCCTTTTCAGCAGCTATAATGAGAATATTCTCCCCAACAATTTCGAGTGCGTCTCTTTCGGCTAGTTCAATAGCGTTTACTTGAGAACTTCCTTCTACTTGGACTAAATAGACCTGTCTCCCTTCACCGACTGAGAAGGTCATCTCTTTGTTTTGGTCAAGCTCAAGAGCATAAATATTTACATCTTGGTTGATCTTTATTGGCGCCTGTCCGTCTTTTCCAGAAACCATGTGCAGCCAATTGTTGTATCTGTCGTCCCAATCAAAGCGATAATCACCATAACTTGGTTGATATCCCGACCGATCGGGGATAATCCAAATTTGTAAAAACCTTAGTGTGTCGTCTCCTAGATTTTGCTCACTATGATAAACTCCTGTACCTGCACTCATATATTGAACATGACCACGTGTAATGGTACTTTTATTTCCCATACTGTCCCCATGTGTTAGCTGGCCATTGATAACATATGAAATAATTTCCATGTTATGATGGGGATGAAGATCAAAGCCTGTACCAGGTGCCACTAAATCATCATTGATGACTCGTAGTCTTCCAAAATTTGTATTGTTGGGGTTATAATATTCCGCAAAAGAAAAGTGAAAAAGGCTGCGTAACCATCCCAGATTACTTCTACCCATACTTTTGTGATTTATTTTTCGTACCATGTCTAATTTGCTCCTTTTAAAAATTATCTTTAAAAATTATCTCGAATTCAAGATAATAGTATAAAAATTGGCCGGTATTGTCAATGGAATTGCTTGCGTTTACTCTCTGGAAATAAAAAAACTGCCTACGCAAGTGCATAGACAGTATAGCTAATCGATTAGATTTCTACCTTGTTAAACACATCTGTTAAGACAGGGACGATTTGTTTTTTACGAGAAACAACGCCTTTTAAGACTGCGGTATTGTCTGTTAATGAAACATTGTAGGCTCTTTCAACAGCTGCAGCCTTTTCTCCTAGTGCAAGCCCAACGGAGTCGTTTGTTAGGATATCAGTGATGACAAATAGGAATAAATCAAGATTGCGATCAGCAATTCGGCTTTGAATAGCAGCTTCTAGTTCTGCTTTGCGACCAAGTACATCTGCTGGATCAACAGTATTCACCTGGGCAATTTCCACTTTACTAGATCCCATTTCAAAGCCTTTGCAGTCAAGCGTCAAAAGCTGGTCAATCGTTTTGCTGCTTACATCAGCACCGGCTTTCAACATTTCTAAGCCGTATACATTCGCATCAACACCGGCAATCTCTGCTAATTCTTGGGCAGCAATGACATCTACATGAGTGCAGGTTGGTGATTTGAATAGCAAAGAGTCTGAGATAATTGCTGATAACATTAAGCCAGCAATCTCTTTGCTAGGTGTTTTGCCATTTTCCTTATACATTTTATTTAGAATTGTCGCAGTACAGCCGACAGGTTCACAGCGATAATAGAGTGGATCACTTGTTTCAAAATTGGCAATCCGATGATGGTCAATCACTTCAAGAATGCGAACATCTGCAATATCATTCGCACTTTGCTGCCGTTCGTTATGGTCAACGAGAATAACTGTGCTCACTTCATTGGCAACTGTCTCAACTAAACGAGGTGCTTCTGCATTGAACGTCTTCAGCGCGTATTGCGTTTCACTGTTAATTGCCCCAAGACGGACAGGCTCCACATTCAGTCCTAATTGTTTTTTCAAGTCTGCATAGGCAAGCGCCGAGCAAATGGAATCTGTGTCAGGATTCTTATGTCCAAAAATTAATACTTTTTCCATATTACTACTCCCAATCGTTTTAAAGTATAATGGCCAGACCGTTTGTCAATCATGGCCCTAATGGAAATTATATAGTATTACGCAAAAGGATTCAAAAAAAATTTTACAAATTACTTGACTTAGAGCTAGCAGAGGTTTTGCAAGGGTGGTCACAATTGGTATGGTTAGTCCACTCCTCTGTTTTTTACATAGTCAAAGTCAAATTGAACAGAATATTCGAAGCAGCCTTTGATAATTTGTTTTTTTCGAATGATTTTCCCAAATAATCGCAGTTGTTTATTACCAAGCCGTGTCTCTACTTGATAAATTTCGAACACACTGACGAAAAACTCGACTTTGCTGATAAATTTTAGGCCACCAGCACTCATATCAACAATCCAGATGGATGCTTTCACCCTATTAGTATATGGAATTGTTGGTTCAATGAAACCCTGAATTGGTTTATGGAACACAACTCGTTGATATTCCCGTTTTTCGAATATTCGCCCCAACCTGACCACCACCATTGCCTAGACAAATGAATGAAACGCATATCCTGACTGTTCAAATTTTCTCCGCAGCCGGATAATTGCCTTTGAATGAATTTGTGAAATTCTTCCTTTTGTTAAGTTTAACACTTCTGCAATTTCGACCTGTGTCAACCCTTCATAATAAAGTAGTGTTAGCACGAGCCTTTCATTTTCCGGCATTTCATCGATACTTCCAGCGATAATTTTGCGGAATTCTGCCATTTGCAGCTGCTTTTCTTGATTATCGGCAGCTTTATCATGAATAAATTCTATACGGCTTTGCTGTTTTCCTTCTTCTTCTGCATCATTTATCGGTTCATCTAATGACAAAAGCGTGGAAAATGACAAAGCAGACAACGCATCATCTACCTCATCAATGGCCATATTCACATAATCAGCCAGTTCTTCTTCTGTAGGTGTTCGTAATAAACTCTGTTCAAGCTCGCGATAGGCATTATTTAATTTTTTTGCTTTGTCCCTAAGGCTGCGGGGAATCCAGTCCATTTTGCGAATTCCATCAAGCATGGCCCCTTTAATGCGCCATAAACCATAGGTGTCAAATTGATAACCTTTTGTATAGTCAAAGTTTCTTATTGCCTCCAGTAAACCAATGAAACCTAAGCCGACCAAATCTTCCTTCGGGATAATCCGTTGTGGAATTGTTAAACTAAGTTTATTCGCCATTCGTTCTACTAAATAAGCATATTGTTTTACCAATTTTTCCTGTACTGCTGTATCATGATAGTCTTGGTAGCTCTTCCATAACGTGTTAGTGGAATGATGTTCATGCATAACCGTTTTCAACGTTTATCCCTCCTCACAAACCGGTTTCACCATTAAATGACAACTCCATTTAATTTGATTGTTCCTCAGTCTTTCCCTTATGCAACGCATGCAATGGAATGGCTTGAAAACTAGCCTCATCCTTTAACTCTTTACCATCACTGACTGCTTGATTTGAGACAGTGTTTACAGATTCATCAGGTTTCGTTTCAACAGTGAACTCACTTTCATTGCCATTCTTGTCCGCATGCTGATTATCCCCACTTTTTCGCGTTCCAAGTTGAAAGAGAATAAACCGAACTACATAACCTAACCCCCAAAAAAGGATAAACCCTATCAGTGCCCGAAATAATGACGTCAGCCACATATTATTGACTAATGATAGAAAAAAGCCAAAAATGAAGGCAATTCCCCCAAAAAGGACATTTAATTTCCAGCTTCCAATCATTTTCGTCACCCTTTACCTTGATTTACCTAGCCACAACATTTTTTCAAAAAAGCCGCGAACACCTTTTATCGGCGTATTTGTCGTCACTTCCAAATCTGGAAGAAACGTATACATAATTTGTTTAATATTTTTTGATGCCTCACAATTTGGAAACGTAAGATAAAAAGGTGTCTGGGTCCGCACCGCCTTTTGGACATGGGCATCTTCCATTAAAAAGCCTAATGTGTTCAAGCTCATTTTTAAAAAGGTCTGACTGGCATTTTTCAATGCTCTTGATGTGTCGATAGCTTCTCGATAGGAGCGAGCTCGATTCACAACTAATCTGAATTTCGGCACCTGATTGGTAAATTGCAGTACTGTTTTCATTACAGCATAGGAATCGGCAATCGCAGTTGGCTCCGGTGTTGTTACTAGTATCGTTTCATCTGAGGCTAATATAAAGTCAACCAGCACTTTAGAAATTCCTGCACCAGTATCAAGTAAAATAAAATCGGCATAAGAGTGGAGCTCATGAATTTGGTTCATGAAAAAAATTAACTTCTTTTCATCCAATGTTACTAATTCCTGAATATCAAGGCCCCCCGCAATATACTCCACTCCACCAATTCCTTTTTCAATGCAATCAAACAGGTATTTACGTTGGTGAAGAACATCTGCCAGGCTATTTCCAGATGACGAGGTCCCCATTAAGATATCGATATTAGCCGTTGATAAATCTAAATCTAAAACTACTACTTTCTTGCCGATAGATTGTAAGGCAAGTGCAAAGTTAAGTGTAAAATTTGATTTTCCAACGCCCCCCTTGCCGCTCGTAATGGTAATCATCCTTGAAGGGGTTTTCCTCTCCTGCTGGCCTAGATGACGATGCATGTATTCCCTGAGTCGTTGAGCCTGATCCATTTTAACGTTCATCTCCTACAATGGAATGGGCAAGTTCTGCTGCATCAATGACCATGATATCTTCTGGCACACTTTGTCCTGTCGTAATATATACAATCTCATACGGATAATGGTAGGCGATATTGAGAATCGAACCATAGCTTGAAGTTTCATCATATTTTGTTAAAATTAATTTTTTTACCGGACTATCTAAAAATTCATTTAATAAGAGTTGTAAATCTTCATATTTTGTCGTCAAACTCAGCGCTAAAAAATTATCACTTTTCAGTGAATGAGTCAGAAATTCACGAGCCGACTCACGGTTTTTCTCATCTTTAAAATTACGGCCAGTGGTATCCATATAAATTAAATCAAAATGCTTCAATTTCATAATAGCCTGATCAAGCTCTTCACGAGAGCGGGCCACTTCAATAGGAACATTCAGGATCGTGGCATACGTTTTCAATTGTTCAACTGCGGCAATACGGTACACGTCGGTCGTAATCATGGCCACTCTGCGTTTCTGCTTTAATATTTGTTCCGTTGCTAATTTGGCTATCGAAGTTGTTTTTCCAACCCCAGTCGGACCAATAATATTAACCAAACGAACATCCTCTGGAAGGACATAAGAAGTTGGGATACGGTTTTCAATGATATGTTGAACAATTGCGATTAGTTGTTTTTCAATTTCATCATCCGTTGCGTTCTCAAGTGAACCATAAGTCCTTACAACTGTATTCATTGTGTCAATGACAACTTTCTCCAGCACCTCTTCATCGACACCTTGCTTCTTTAGACGGTTAATCCATTTCGATAAACGAGCCATGGCGCCATTCTCTTGCTTCTCACCTGACATGAATACCATCATCATATTACGAAGACTCTTGATTTCATCCAATAACTGCACATCTCTTGCAGCAGGCTCAGCTTTTGCAGAGACAGGTTCAACTGTTGGAGGAGTGGGTGCTGGGCTTGATAATCTGGATTCAGCTATTATCGGTTCAGGATGCTCCTCTTTCGTTGACTGTGAGTAATACTGGTACAACATTTGCGGTTTCTTATGAAAAACTGAACTTACTGCATCCGTTCGTTCTTCTTGTTGTTGGTGACTAGCCGGGTACACCTCTTCCTGCTCAAGTTTATATCTGCGATAAGAGGTTCGTTCTTCTTCGTTACCATGCAGATGATTTCTTTTTTCAAGCATCTGCTCAATCAATTGACTTTTTTCTTCGGGAGAAAAATTAACTGTCTCCTCATGAACACCATTCTTTTTTATACTAGTTGGTGACGTGACCATTTCTGGTCTATTAGTTTTTTGTTCGACAGGGTCTCGCCTTTCAGCTGGTGGAACTACCGCCTTATCCACTGCATAGGCTGTCACTTCATACTTTTGTTTAGCAAAAAAGCCAAATATACCACCGGATTTTACCGCCCTCGTATTGACGATAATAGCATTATCTCCTAGCTGCTGGCGAACCATTTTTAACGCTAGCGGAATCGAATCTGCTACAATTTTTTTGGTTTTCATATGTTCACCACTCCTATACTTTGAATCTCAATATCAGGCTCAAGTTCCGTATAAGCAAGAACAGGAACAGTTGGTAAAATTTTATCGACAAATTGTTTTAAATACATCCTGATTGATGGAGAAGTTAGAAAAATGGGCTGAGAACCTGCCTTCATCACCCGTTGGATTTCTTGTTGTAATTGTTCAGTAATTCGGCGAGATAATTGCGGCTCCATTGAAAGATAGTATGCACCAGCTTCTGTCTGCTGAATACTATCAGAGATGCCTTTTTCTAATGTTGCTCCTGCTGTTAACACATGAATAACGCCATTATCCGCATATTGTTCAGTAATTTGCCGCGTCAATGATTGGCGAACATATTCCGTTAATATTTTTGGATCTTTTGAATATATAGAGTAATCAGCTAATGTTTCAAAAATCGCTGCTAAATCGCGAATCGATATTTGTTCGTGCAGTAAATTTTGCAATACCTTTTGAATGTCACCCACTGATAAAAGATTCGGTACAAGTTCATTCACAAGATTCGGATGTGTTTCCTTCAGATGCTCAATTAATTCCTGCGTTTCTTCACGATGCAGCAGCTGATGTGCATACTGCTTGAGGACTTCAGTTAAATGGGTAGCTATCACAGAAGGCGGGTCAACAATCATATAACCCATCAACTCAGCTTTTTGTTTCTCCTCCGACGTCAGCCATACAGCTGGCAGTCCAAAAGCAGGCTCGATTACACGGATTCCCTCAATGTCGCCACTATCATCTCCCTGAATCATCGCCAGATAATGATCAAGGTACACTTCCCCGGAGGCAATCTTATTACCCCGTAATTTTAAAACATATTGATTTGCTGGCAATTGCAGATTATCACGAATTCGAATCGTCGGTATAATTAATCCCAATTCGATAGCAAACTGGCGGCGGATCATCACGATTCGATCAAGAATATCACCGCCCTGTTTTTGGTCAGCAAGCGGAATCAAGCCATAACCAATTTCAAGCTCCAAGGGATCAAGCTGCAACAAGTTGATCACTTTTTCCGGACTGCGAATATCCTCCTCCATCTCTTCTATCTCCATTTGCTCATGAAGGAGTTCTTCTTTTTCAACTGACTTCTTCATCGTATAACCGCCGAAAACCAATAATCCGCCAACAGGAACGGTCAACATTAAGCCAATTGGTGTTAACAATCCAAAAAGAGTAATCGTTACTCCAACGATCATTAATAATTTCGGATAACTGAAGACTTGTTCCACGATATCTGAACCCAAATTTCCGTTAGACGCTGCACGGGTAACCGTAATACCTGTTGCCGTTGAGATTAATAGCGCCGGTACTTGGCTGACTAAACCATCACCGACTGACAGTAATGTAAAGGTACTGGCTGCCTCCGTAAAACCCATACCGTGAATAACCATTCCAATAATAAAACCACCGATAACGTTGATTAACAAGATGACAATACCAGCAATCGCATCACCTTTAACGAATTTACTGGCACCATCCATCGCCCCATAAAAATCAGCTTCTTGCTCAATTTTTTGCCGGCGGACTCTTGCATCCTGCTCACTGATTAATCCAGCATTCATATCAGCATCAATACTCATTTGCTTACCAGGCATCGCATCGAGGGTGAAGCGAGCCGCAACTTCGGCAACCCTTTCTGAACCCTTCGTGATCACAATGAACTGGATAACAACGAGAATTAAGAAGACAACAAACCCGACGACCGGGCTGCCGCCAATAACAAATGAACCAAACGTCTCAATTACGTGACCACCGTCTGCTTTTGAAAGAATTGAGCGCGTCGTTGAAACGTTCAGTGCTAAACGAAACAATGTAGTTAATAACAACGCCGTTGGAAAAATTGAGAATTCTAATGGCTCCTTTGTATTCATCGCCACTAGTAGGATTAATAAGGAAATCGAAATATTACAGATTAACAGAAAATCTAATAATATAGTAGGAAGTGGGATGATCATCATGGTGACAATCAAAATCACTACTACTAAAACTGATAAGTCTTTTGTCTTCATGTCATCATCCCCTTATAGCGACCTTCTTGATAATAAACATAAGCGAGTATTTCACCCACTGCATGGAACAGCTCTTCCGGTATAATTTCACCGATTTCAACTTGAGCAAATAACGCCCGTGCTAACGGTTTATTTTCGACAATCATAACCTTATGTTCTTTTGCAACTTCCTTTATCTTTAGCGCAAGAAAATCCTGCCCTTTAGCAATGACTTGCGGTGCGTCCATTGTCTTTATGTCATAACGGATGGCAACCGCGAAGTGGGTCGGGTTAGTAATCACGACATCCGCCTTAGGCACTTCACGAATCATTTGATTCATTGCCATCTGACGCTGTATTTGTCGTCGTTTCCCTTTGATTACCGGGTCGCCTTCCATTTTCTTATATTCATCTTTGATTTCCTGTTTTGACATCATGATCTTCTTTTCAAAGCTGAATTTTTGATAGATGAAATCAGCTGCCGCCAGTACAATTAAACATGCTGCTGCCGCCAGTCCAATCCGAATCGTCAATGTACCAACAAAGCTGGCGACATCCCAGATACTTTTTTGGCCGAGGAGCAAAAACTCATTTTTTTGCTTCCAAATCACTAGAAATAGCACAACCGCAATGATAGTAATTTTTAAAATCGACTTGGCTAACTCTACAAGCGACCTCAGTGAAAATAAGCGCTTAAGCCCTTGCAAAGGATTCAGCTTGGCAAAATCGACCTTGATTAATGTGAAATTAAACATAAACCCAACTTGCATCACATTTGCAACTACCCCAATGACTAACGCGACGAGGAGAATCGGAGCGGTTATTTTCACGCCATCGAGTAATATTTGGCTAAACAGCTGCTTGGTATTGCTAATCGACAAATCCCAAAGCATGTATTCACGGAAACTATGCCGATAGATATTCAAACAGCCTTCGATAAAATTCTTACCCCAAACTAGTAAACAAGCAAATGTAAACAGCAGAGTTAAGGCCGCTGGCACCTCCATGCTTTTAGCAAGTTGTCCTTTTTTTCTTACTTCACGCCGTTTCGTCGGCGTAGCCTTTTCCGTTTTTTCACCGGAAAACAGTTGTATATCTAACCGAAGCAGCATGCCTTAAGCCCCCATTATTTTTAAGATGGAAGACATTGAGTCGAACATATTTTCAAACAAAATATTTAATAGATAGAAAAAACTAGGCATTATAAAAATATATAATAAAAAGTGCACAAGAATCTTTAATGGTGGAGCAACCGTAAAAATATTCATCTGGGGAACTGTCTTGGCTAAGATACCAATTGCTACATCCGCTAAAAACATCGCCGCTAGAATTGGCGCTGCCATCATAAAGCCAATCATAAACATCTGCCCGATACAGGTTAAAATAAATGTCGATAACCGGCCGTCTGACCACGCTGGAACCATACTTCCCAGTTTAATCCATTCAAAGCTGGCCAATAACCCTTGAAGCAACAGATGATGTCCATTTGTTACTAACAGGACGAGAATGGCAAGGATATTTTTAAACCGCCCCGTTAGCTGGCTTGTCATCCCAAAGTTTGGGTCAAACAAGCTGGCCATCGAAAACCCAATTTGCATATCCAGTAACGACCCCGCCAGCTGTACCGCATTAAGTAATATATTAGCAACGAAACCAAGAACAATCCCGACGAGAAATTCTTTTAAAATTAGTATATATATCGTCCACTGTGGCATAGTATTAAGCGGCTCATCGATAACCCCAAGACAGAGAAACCCAAGAACTGCACTAAAGCCAATTTTAAAAGCGGATGGGACTTGCCGACCCGAAAATACTGGTACGGTTACCATAAACGAGGCAATACGGACAAATATCAGTAAAAAGTTCCACCAAGAGGAAGCATCCATATTAAGCCTCACCTACCCGACAAATTGCGACAGATTTCCCAATAAATGCTGCGTGAAATCAACGACATGGCGCAGCATCCAAGCCCCAAAGAACAACAGCGTTAAAAAGACTGCAATAATCTTAGGGATAAACGCCAAAGTTTGCTCTTGAATCTGCGTTGCCGCTTGAAAGATACTAACCAATAGCCCTACTGCTAATGCGACACCGGCAATTGGTGCAATTACGATTAAAATTGTATAAATGGCCTCTTGGGCAAACCGCAATACCATTTCTGTAGTCATTTTTATTCACTTCCTTTAAAAACTCTTCAACAGTGATTCAACGATTAAATGCCAGCCATCAACAAGCACGAATAATAAAATCTTGAACGGAAGTGAAATCATCACCGGCGGTAGCATCATCATCCCCATTGACATTAAGACACTGGAGACAATCATGTCGATCACTAGAAAAGGAATAAAAATCATAAAGCCCATTTGGAATGCCGATTTAAGTTCACTAATCGCATAGGCCGGAACAAGTGCCCTTAGCGGAATATCATCAACCTTTTTCGGCCTGTCGATATTGGCGTAATCAAGGAACAATGCTAAGTCTTTCTCACGAGTACTCTTTGCCATGAACTCCTTTAATGGACCACTCGCTTTTTTATAGGCCTGGTCCTGCGAGATTTTCCCCGCCATAAACGGCTGAAAGGCATCATCATTTATCTGCGAAAAGGTTGGCCCCATCACAAAGAATGTTATAAACAGTGCTAAACCTATCAAAACTTGGTTAGGCGGTATTTGCTGCGTTCCGAGAGCATTGCGGACAAATCCCAGTACAACGACAATCCGGGTAAAACAGGTCATTAACACCAAAATGGCAGGTGCAATCGATAGTACGGTTAATAACAGAATAATTCTCACTGTATTGGAGACCTTTTCCGGCTCATTAGAAGTACCTAAATCAATCCCTGGAAGAATCGAAGTCGTTTCCGCATGTGCAACAGTTAACAAACCTATTACTAGAAGAGGAACAAGAAAAGCTACTTTCTTCCACATGTCTTATTCCTCCTCATGACGCTTCTTCATCAAGTTCAGTTGCTTTTGAAAAATAGAGTTCCACACGTTTTTTGTATCCTGCTTCAGTGATAAAGGTGATACTGTTCCTTGCTCCTCTTGCGTCTCAAGGCTTTCAAGTAAATGCTGGTATTCCTCGCCTTGAGAAATCGTCCTTAGTAGAGTCACACTGTCACCAACACCGACAACATAAATTGTCTGACCAATCAATAACAACTGGACTGAGCGATTATTACCGAGTACATAATCACCTAAGGGAATAATCGGACCATTTGCAGAAAGAGGTCGATTCCGTTTTGCTAAATAACGTAATAAAACAAACAATAAAAAGATCACCAAAATAAACGAAAAGATAAATTTTATAAATAGGGAGAAAATAGAAGATCCACTATCTTTGACATCATTTTTAACAGGTGAGGACTGTTTTTCACCTTTCTTGATAGTGTCATAGACGGAAGGCTCACCAGCGGCTGTGATAGTTACTCCCGTGGCAAGGGCTGCAGATTGATAGGATAATAGATAAAAAACAATAGCAAATAAAGACATAATGCGTTTCATGGGTTTCTCCTTCCTTGGAGTCAATTCTATTTCTCTAGGCTAACGGTAATTTGCGCTGCCAAATCAGCATCTTTGTTGGAAATTTCCGTTAATATTTGTGAACGACTGCTTGTATTCATAGATTTCATCAGATTAATTGCAGTTTGAGAGTTACTCTTCATCATCGATTGCACTAGTACAGCCGCTTGCGCTGCAGGCATGGCAGCTATCGTATCTGATAATGTTTCGATTGGGTCTTGACCGTTTTTCCTGATACTTTCAAGTTGCTGTTTCAGCAAGGCAGTATCGGTGACATTTAAGTTAGCAATTTCTTTCAAGAGAAGCGTGATTTGTCCTGCCTTTTTGGCATCCTTCATTTTCCCGAGAATTTCACTTTGCACATCTTTATTAAGTGTTGAAATCGTAATTGCTGCATCTTCAATCGACATCGATTCCATAATCGCTGCAGCCTTTGACGAAGACATATTTTCATAGATAGCCGCAATATTCTTCGACTGATCTTTGTTAGTTTGCTCAGAATTATTTTCCAACTGGAATTGCAGCTGTTCATTGCTTTTCTTCAAATCTTCCAGCTGTTGTTTCGTTGATTTTAGTTCCATATTAGCAGCAGTAAGCTTCTCATTAGCCGTCTTCAGTTTCGCTTTAGTTTTTTCAATTTCTGCACTGTCATCAGCGGAAGACTCGCTGCTTTGCTTATCGGCAGGGGTAGATGCAGGATCGGGAATGATTGACCCAATGACAGGAATATCATTTGCCCAAGCTTGAGCTGTTTTCCATACCGGAAAGCCGAGCCAGTTAAAAATAAATAAACCTAAAATAAGTAAAGTAAGGATTGGAAAAACTCCAAATAAAAGCAGTGATCTAAGTTTTCCATGTTCTTTCTCTTCTTCCATTGCCTTGTCGCTCCTCATACTTTATGGGAATAACGAAGAACCGCCATCTCATCTAGCATCGCTTGTTCCTTTTGCTGCATGTCCTTTTGAAAAGCAGCAAATGATTTTTGTTTCCACTGATTCCACATTTTTGCTTCTTGAAGTTTGCTAATCAGCACTTGTTGTTTGGTCTCCACTTCGACTTGAACTTGCTGTGACTTTACTTCAAGCTGTTTCATTTTTCGATTAACATGTTCGATGTCATGCTGCATTTCAACCAATTCTGATACCGTTTTACGGTTGGTCTCATCATATTTCAAAAAGATTTGCTGCTTTTGCAATTCCAGTTCATTTAACTGTTCCTCGAGCTCGAGCTGTCGTGTTTTGGCTGTACCAAATTCCTGCTGTGCAAACTCTTTTTCTTTTTCTTTTACATCCAGCACTTTTTGAAAAGAAAATTTAAACGCCATTATTGCATCGCTCCAAATTGTGAGATTAGGTAGGATCTGGCATCTTCTAATGTGGATACTTCAAAAATTCCTTGTCGCAAAAACTGATCCATCTGTGGTTTTAACCGAACCGCAGCATCAATTTCTCGATTTGAACCTTTTTTGTAGGCGCCAATATTGATGAGATCTTCTGCTTCATTGTAAGCGGCCATTAGTTTTTTAAACTGACGTGCTGCATGCAAATGCTCATCAGAGGTAATTTCAGTCATTACCCGGCTGGCACTGCTCAACACATCAATGGCTGGATAAATACCCCGGCCGCCAATCGCCCGATTTAAGACGATATGTCCGTCTAGTATCCCTCTCGTAGCGTCTGCAATTGGTTCATTCATATCATCGCCATCAACAAGCACAGTGTAGATAGCTGAAATCGAACCTTTTGGCCCGGTCCCTGCCCGCTCGAGCAACTGCGGCAGCATCGCAAACACTGAAGGAGTATACCCTTTTGTTGTCGGTGGCTCGCCAATCGCTAAGCCAATTTCTCTTTGAGCCATCGCAAAGCGAGTTACCGAATCCATGACGAGCAAGACATTTTTTCCCTGGTCACGGAAATATTCCGCTATTGAGGTTGCTGTCAACGCTCCTTTAATCCGAATCAGCGCTGGCTGATCTGAAGTGGCCACAATGACGACTGATTTTTTCAAGCCTTCTTCGCCAAGATTCTGTTCCAAGAAGTCGAGAACTTCCCGTCCCCTTTCCCCGATTAAGGCAATAACATTGACATCAGCAGAGGTATTCCGAGAAATCATCCCTAACAAGGTACTTTTGCCAACACCACTGCCGGCAAAAATCCCGATTCTTTGCCCTTTTCCCATCGTTAACAGTCCGTCAATCGTTCTCACACCAACTTCCAGGGGTGCATAGATGCGCGGTCTGCTCAGTGGGTTTGGCGGTTTAGCATGTGTTTGTACTTCTTCTAACCCAAGTGGCAGCGGTTTTCCATCCATCGGCTGTCCCAATCCATCTAATACTCTACCCAGTAACTGTGCTCCGGCTTTAACCACCATTGGTTTCCCACTCGCCACAACATCACAGCCCGGACCAATCGCCTGGACCTCACCAAGGGGCATAAGTAAAACCTTATTTTCACGAATGCCAACAACCTCAGCCTGAATTGGACTGCCGCCATGTGAGGGGTAAATCGAGCATAATTCGCCAATTCTAACATCAGGCCCCTGTGATTCAATCGTGAGACCAATAATTTGTGTGATTTTGCCGTTGACTCTTACCGGATCTAGACCGCGGATGATTTTAACATAGTTTTCTGCAGATAGCATCACGACAGAGCCCTCGCTTTTACATCTAAAATTGCTTTTTTTATTTCTTCTATTTGTGTATCAATGCGTGCGTCAACACTGCCATAAGCTGTACGGATGATACAGCCTTTAGGGGTTACGGTGTGGTCAGGGATAATTTTCATTTCCGTTTCCCCATTGACGACCGCAAGCAACTGTGCCCGCTGTGATTGGATAAAAGAAAAATCATCAGGATGCACGCAAATTGTAATCTGTTCCTTTTCCTTAAAACGCAAAATATGCTGTTTTACCAGTTCCACAAATTTTTCAGGACAGTCCGATAATTCCTGTTTGATTATTTGCGTTGCAATCACTGTGCTAAGCTCTAGTAAAAACGGTTCAGCTTCCGCAATAATAGCTTCTTTTTGCTGATATGCCTGTTCTAAAATTTGCTGTGCTTCACCAATCTTGTCTTGGTATTCTCGCTCCAGCTTCGCAGCAACCTCCTCCATTCCAGCTGTAAACCCTGCTTGAAAGCCTTGCTCTTTTGCCTCTACAGACATCTGCTCAAGCTGCTCTTTGTTTTCTACCCACCATTGGTCAATTTTTTCCTCAGCAGCAGTTTCAAGCGCACGTGCTTTTTCCCTTGCTGTTTGCAGGATTTCCTCTGCCTCTTGCCTTGCTTCTTGAATAAGAGGAGATGTTTCAATCGGGCTGTTCTCTTCAAACGTTTGAACTGGCGGCGCTTCCGCATGAATATAGGCAGGTGCAATGACCTTTACTTCCTTCATGACTGAGAGGTTGGCAGCTTTAAATACTTTAGAGTATGAGGCCATCATTTCCACCTCGAGCAATAACAATTTCACCAGAATCCTCTAAGCGGCGAATAACTGAAACAATTCTGCCTTGTGCCTCTTCGACATCTTTAACTCTAACCGGCCCAAGATACTGCATTTCTTCCTCGAAGGTTTCGACCATCCGCTGTGACATATTTTCGAAAATAATCTTTTTGACTTCCGGACTTGCTGCTTTTAAGGCCAGCATTAAGTCCTGATTTTCGACTTCTTGAATTACCCGCTGAATTGCCCGACGATCCAAGCTGATAATATCTTCAAAGACAAACATCCGTTTCTTGATTTCTTCGACTAAGTTATTATCTTTATGGCTGAGATTTTCAAGAATACTCTTTTCGGTACCGCGATCAACACCATTCAAGATAGCCACAATTGATTCGATTCCGCCAACGACACTGAAATCTTTGCGGATTGTCGCAGATAACTTCGATTCCAAAATATGCTCTACTTCTTTAATTACTTCTGGAGAAGTTTGTTCAAACAATGCGATCCTTCTAGCTACATTTGATTGCAGTTCCTCTGGCAATGACGAAAGAATGACAGCGGCCTGCTGCGGTTCCAAATGTGACAGAACAAGTGCAATTGTTTGCGGATGCTCGTTCTGCAAAAAATGATAGATTTGCATCGGGTCTACTCTGCGTGCAAAATCAAACGGCTTCACTTCGAGCTGCACGGTTAATTTTTGGATAATTTGCCGCGCCCGCTCGCGGCCAAGTGCTGTTTCCAATACATCCTGAGCAAAAGTAATACCGCCCATGGCAATATAATCGCTGGCAATACACATTTCATGAAATTCTTTCAGAACTTCCTCTTTTTCCTTGGCATCTACCTTTTTTATGTTGGCAATGGCCAGGGTTAACTGTTCTATTTCATCATCTGACATATGATTAAATACTTTGGAGGAAGCTTCTTTCCCCATGGAAATAAGCAAGATTGCCGCTTTTTGTTTACCGGTTAATTTTAGTGCTGTCGACATAGGGTTTTAAGCCTCCTCATCATGCAGCCATGTTCTGATGACTTTGGAAAAGTCATCAGGTCTCTGGTTAAGCAATTTCTTCAACTGACTTTCGACACTCATATCTTCCTCTTCAAAATATGCCGCTTCTTCTGCTGTTGGTTTTGTAAACATGATGTCTTCTACCGGTTCAACTTCGTTTTGCTTTTTCCGACGTAAGAAGAACCAAATGAGACCACCGGCTAAAAGAAGTCCCGCAAGTGGTAAGACCACATAAAGCCAATTAAATGATTGTTCATTTTTCGCAGAAGCAGTATTTTTCTCAAAGGTATGCGGAAAAATCGTAATTCTTTTATCAATTTCCTGATCACTTAGATTAGGATGACCAAGTGCCGTTTGCACTGTATTGGAAACGATGTTACGAATGCTGTCCTGAGTTTCTTGTGATAATGTATTGGACTTAGATGATTCAGGTTCAACCCCGACATTAATCGTAATATCCTCAATTTGATAAGGGCTGCCAATAATTTCTTTATTAATTCTGTTCAACTCATAATTGACCTTATCTTGGGTTTCCTCGTAGGTGGTATCACCGCCTGAATCTGATTCGGCATAGCTAGGAACATCAGTCTCCCCTGAGCCAACAACCCCTCCGGCACTGCCACCTTCTCCAGTATAAGTTTTTGAATCTTTTTCGGAACTAATCACAAGCCCTTTGTCGCTGTCCTTCGCAGGTTCCACTAATTTTTCTTCCGTTTTCACCTTGTCAAAATTCATTTTCACAAACGTATGGACATAAACTTTATCCGTTCCAAGAATAGTCCCAAGGAGGTTCTGTAAGTCTTGCTGAATATCCCGCTCGATATCTTTCTGAATTTTTCTCTGCTCAGCATATTTTGATAATGATTGATCTTCACTGTCATCACTTAGTTCGAACGCTTCACTGTATTGATTCATTATCGTGATATTATCCATCGGCAAATTTGGTACACTTTTTGAAACGAGTGTATAGAGGGCTTTAACTTGTCCGGAATCAAGTTTGACGCCCGGCTCCTGTTCTACTACAACGGAAGCACTCGCTTCCTGTTTGTCATCCTGACGGACAAACACTGAGTCTTCCGGTAACGTTAAGATCACTTCAGCATTCTTGATGCCATCAACATTTTTCAGAACATTTGCGACCTCATTTTGCATTGCTTCCCGTTCTAGGATTTCATATTGTTTGTCTGTTGCTCCAAAGGAAAGATTTTCCCCAAAAATATCATAGTTAATTTTATTGTCCTTTGGATAACCAGCTGAAGCGAGGCTCACAACCAAATCTGGAGCTTCCTTCTCGGGTACGAGCAACATGGTGCCTTTTGCTGAAATCTTATAGTCGGTAAACCCTTCTTTTTCTAGTTCTGCTTTGATATCTCCAATTTCCCGCTGTGTTAATTCCCCTGTGTATAGTGGAACATAGTTAGGGCGAGATACCAAAAAAATAAAGGTAGACAAGCCAATCACAAGCAATAGAAATGTCCCAATGATCAGCCATTTTTGCTGCTTACTCCTTGCTTGCCAGTATTGACTAAAATGATCTTTTGTTTTTTTGAGTTGATCTATCCATGATCGATTCATATCTCACCCTGCCCAGCTTTAGCGCTTATCACATGCGCTTTTCTTTCGCTAATTTTTCTTTTTCTCTATTTATTGCGGGGTTGAACAAAACGCCTCCGCTTTTATTTATCTAGCTCCGGCATCTATCGCCTAGCAAATTTCAGGCCATCTCCCTACGATAAGTCAACATCGATTCTCTCCGTTCATCGTGTTTCCTTTATCTCAGTCGATGTCCCTCCAATTTGTACGGCGATGAGCAAGACGCCTCCGCTTTTATTTATCTAGCTCCGGCGTCTATCGCCTAGCAAATTTCAGGCCATCTCCCTACGATAAGTCAACATCGATTCTCTCCGTTCATCGTGTTTCCTTTATCTCAGTCGATATCCCTCCAATTTGTACGGCGATGAACAAGACGCCTCCGCTTTTATTTTTAAATTTGCATTCGCATCATTTCTTGGTATGCTTCTACAGCTTTGTCACGTACAGCAACTGTGAGCTCGAGGGCTACTTTTGCTTTTTGTGAAGCAATCATAACATCATGTAGGTTATCAACCTCGCCAGCTGCTGTTTTAGTAGCCAAATCTGAAGCTTGTTTTACGGTTGTGTCAACATTTTCCAAGTATCCCTTTAGCACATTTGAAAATGAAGTCGAAGTTGCTTGGCTGTCTACTTTTTGAAATGGATTTTGATTTATTTTGATTGAATCTGTACCAATTTGTGAAATATTCATTGATTCCTCTCCTAACGACCGATTTCTAATGCTTTTAACATAATCGATTTTCCGGTATTAAATGAGGTAACATTTGCCTCATATGCTCGAGAGGCAGACAACATATCTACCATTTCCTTTGATAAATCAACGTTTGGCATCTGTACATAACCTTCTGCATTCGCATCTGGATGTGTTGGGTCATAAACCATTTTAAACGGTGTTTGATCATCGACAATCTTTGTGACCTTTACACCGTTTGCATTTGTTCCTGCTTGAACTTGTTTCTGCATTTCTGTTTGAAAAATTTGGTTAAATGATGTTGTACTCGGTTCCATGACAACCATTTTGCGACGATAGGGCTCCCACTGTCCATCAACGATTTTCCCTCGGGTTGTTTCCGCATTGGCAATATTGGCAGAAGTTACGTCCATTCGTAAACGCTGGGCTGTCAGAGCTGAGGCACTAATATTTAACGAATCAAACATAATCTTTATACCCTCCCTTTAATTGCAATCGACAACTTCTGAAATTCACTATTAACCTGTTCAGTTAAGGTGTTATACCAAAGGGCGTTTTTCCCCATATTCGTCATTTCTTCATCCACATCGACATTATTTCCGTTATTCTGCATCGTTGTTCCGCTATTTTCAACAATTTTCGCAACAGGTACCTGCGAAGTAGTCCCAATCAAGATATGACGGGGGTCTGTTCGATTGCCGGTAAAATTGGATTGATTGTTTAAATGCTGTTGCAAAATGTCTTCAAAGATAACTTTTTTTCCTTTATAGCCCGGAGTTTCTGCATTTGCAATATTATTAGAAATAGTTTGTTGCCGTAAACTCGAAGCAGTTAAGGCTGACTGCAGAAGGTTAATCGTACTCACTTTTAATCCCCACTTTTGTATTCATTTTACTGCTTATTAATTTTGATAATTTTTGAAGTGATTCAAAAATAGCTCTACACATCACAAATAAATATACTATAATCAAGAACTATAAATCTACCACTTTTTTCACACCGTTAGTTGGTTGAAAAATTTTGATACCCCATTTACCCAATGATTGTTTAAGCCTGTCGGATCATTACTAGCGCCAACTGGCGCATACTTGGCACCGATTTCAGCAATGCTGGCTAATCCTTGCCCTAAATAATTTTTACTAATATTTCGGGCCATGTCCATAATGCTTTCTTCAATAGAGGAATAAGATTTTAAGCCATTGATTCCCATCATCCCGGCAATATTATTTTTTTCCATCGCTGCACGTGAAGTTCCATTACCCGTTTCATGCTGGGCAATTGCAGCAAGTAAGGCAGGATTTACATTATACAACTTGCCGGCTTGAATAAATATTTCACCGTTTCCGGCCAATTTACCGCCTAACTGTTCATTTAACTGATCAGCACTTACGTTAGTAAATTGTAAAGAACCGTCTGTCTTCAGGGTTTGTGCCGATGATGAGTTTGCCATTACATAATCAATAGTTGGAACTGCTGTATTCGTGAATGCAGAAGGAATCAGTGACATTGTTGTTAGTGTTGAATCAGACTGGGTGTTGGAATTGGTCATCATATTATTCAAGACTGACAACAATAGGTTTGTAAAATCCGAGCTGGTATTACTAGTTGTCATTGACGTATTTTCATTGCGATTAAGCGAATTAATCAGCATTGATGTTAGAAACCAATTATCACTAATTTTCATAGCAGGTCATCCTTTCTTATCTATTTCTTATCTATTTCTTATCTATTCATGATCTAGATTCTCTCTTGCAGCAATCTACGGACATCGTTTAACAGCGATTCAGGAAGCATGGATATATATGATAATTGACCATCCTCAATAATCGCCTCAACAAGAATAATAGTATTGGGATCACGGTCATTTTGCATAACGAGAATCTGTTTATCCCGATAGACAAAATTCTTTATCATATAATATGTATCAATATTATAGTCATCAATGGTAATCTTCATTGGTTTTCGAAAGAAAGGCTTGTTCTTTTTGTAATCCATAAAATGGTATAACTTACCTTTCACCGATTGGTTTGTAATAGATTGCTGCTCTTGTGTCATGAAAATCTTCCTTTTTTCATTTTTTACATTATCTTAGCTAATATATTACATTTATTACGTTAAACCCACATAAACATATTATCTTATTTTTGATTGTAATGGTATATGAAAAATATGTAACATAACAGAAAAATTTGTCGAAATTCCATAAAAAAAGCGTATTCTTGTCGATTTTTCGAACAGAATACGCGTCGGATTATTTTTTTGAGTCTATAAATGCCCCGCTTGTTTGTTTATAATAGGGACGATATAATTGCGAAACTTGTTTATTTAATTTCAGTTTCTGCAGTTCTTTCTTAGTCTTTACTAATGCGGTCTCAACGAGTATTTTTATTTCTTGATCAAGCTCAAGTGTATCTCTCATCATTTGTTCCGCTTCCGATGAATAGTGAAAATTTGGGACAGTGGACTTTTGCGCCATCACTTTCTCCATCAATTGTTCACGTTCCTGTAACAATTGACTCAATTCTTCCTCTTTTTCAGCTAACAAAGCCTGTTTTATTGTTATGGTAAGATTGTAAATAGATTGAATTAATTCATTTATCATTTTTCTCGACCTTAACCTTATTTAATTTGTTTCATTGCCTCCTGCCAGGTTTCCGTTAATTCAACAGCATATCCTTCAACTTCTTCAAGAATGCTGATGTCCTTTTGCAAGTTTGCCTCAATTAAGCGAGATTTCATATAATCATATAACGAGTTTAACCCAGCAGATATAGCATATTCCATCTTTAAGGTAACCATTAATTCACTCAAAATATCTTGTGCCCTTAGGATATAACGATGGCCCTCTTCCAAATTTTTATTTTGTAAAGCTAGTTTGGATAGACGAATAAATTTTACTAACCCTTGATATAACATATATGTTAAATCTTCAGGTTTTGAAGTCGTTACGGCTTGTTGTTGATATTTTTGATAGGGATTTGCAAGTGTCATAATTCCACTTCCTCCTTGATTCGATACTTCTAGTATAGTTTATCGGATGAAGGAGTTAAATGTTTAGAAGGTAAAAAAGTTATTCCAACTTTGAATAACTTTTTTGAGTATCGCTCAACTTCCTACTTGCAGAACAACTCCAAACCCATCGATGATGTAGTTGAGTCTCTGATTGTAAGCCTTTAACTGTTGAATTTTGGCTGCATCTCCTAGCTGATTAAACGCCATAATTTCCTTTGCTAATTTAGAAACTTCCTGTTGCAATTCATCATTTCTGTTCTTCTCTTGCTGAACTTGCTGTTCTAGTTTCCGAACCTTATCTCGATAAGTTTCTTTTTCTGCAGACATTTTTGATTTCATTGTTTCTATCTCGATGGCCACATTTTGATTTTGCAGGGCCAAATTCGTCAGATGATATAAACTTTTTAGCAATTCGTCCAACTTAATCCCTGGAAGCTTCTCAACATTTGTAATTAATCCTGATAATATATCTAATAAATCTTCATTCTCCTCTGAAGATAACAGATGATTAGCTTCTTGTGACGGTAAGTCATGAAGGACTTCAGTAGAGAGCACTGGAATACGCTCCTTTGAGATAGTTGTAATCTGCGGTGGCTCTACATTCTTGGTTTCCTGTGTTTTAATTAGTGAATAATATTTATAATTAACCGACTGGTAACCTCTCCCTAATAACCGTGCTACTTCATCAAGAAGTTCAGTGATGTTTAAGCCACCTTCCTCTTGACGTTCTGAAATATAGTGAAACATAAAAGCTATTTCATCTTTGGTCCATTTGCGGTTTACCTTTTTACCATCAACATTCGAACTGCTGGCATTCTTCTGATTTCGGATATCCATCATCATCAAAAAATTATAATAAAATGCCAATGTTCCACTTCTTAACTTGAACTCTGTTTCCAGCTTCAGAATAAAATCTGCTTCCGCATTCCCAATTTGCTTTCGAGTAATAGATTCCTTTAACTCAAAAACTGCTGCTTTCAAGCCCATTTTAGATACCTCCTTATATCTCAGAGCTTTTTCAAACTAGTATGTTACAATCACTTATTTGTTGTTACAATACCCTTCTTATTAAAATAATTTATTATATATTCTGTATAACGCACACCTAAAAATATTGCCCTGTGTTATTTTCATTATAACGCACGATGGTCAATTATTGCAATTTATTTATCCATTGACAATCAAAAAAATCCCTTTCCATCGAAAAGGGATTTCAAACTTACTAGAATCTAAATATTTTACTTTTTTACTTTTTTACTTTTTTACTTTTCTCAGTTGCCTTTGTTTTTGAAAACAGAATTGGATAAGCTTTGATTCATCCTTTCGGTCAAGTACCGTAAACTGCATGGCAACTTGCTTTTGAACTTTATTCAACAAACCAATTCGTTTGATTTCACCCTTAAAAGAAATTGGATCCGAGTTATGAATATAAATCTTCCCTGCAACTTCATCACCGATATTAAACGGCAGTTCTAATGTGCAAGAAAACAGCATTCCACCGGCACTTATATTAATCGTATGTAACTCCAGCTCGTGGATTTCTATCCGCAAATTGGTTTCAACACGAAAATTTTCACGCAATTGAATTTTGATAATTTCAGCTTCTTGTGGCTTAGGGATACAGAATAATGGAATCTTATCGTGCTTTTTCCCTATTATCCTAGAGTTAAATTGATATTTATTTCCCTCTGAGATAAATGTAATCTTTATTTTTGTTCCAATGAAAAAATTTCCGATTGTATTCTCATCCATCGGATGACTTATATCCATTTCATTTACTCCAATGTCTGCAATAATTGAATGACTCTTCACACCACTCTCCAATTCAATTGTAATATTTTGATTTATTTTTGGATACACGCTTACACCTTCTCTGTTAGCTCAAAAAGTCAACCAGGGATGATTGAATGATTCTTGCTCCAGCCGATAATGCGGCCCGTTGAACGTTTTCTTGTGATTTCAAATCAATAATAACCTTTGATAAATCAGCATCCTCTGTTTCAGATAATAAACTAGTCGCGGATACTTCTAGGTCATCAATCCGTGTCTGGCTTAATTCCATTCGATTCATCCTTGCCCCTAATTCAGCTCGTTCCTTCAGTATATTATCCAATTGAGCATCCAATTTACTCAAATGATCATCTTGAGATTGCGATGGGTCTCTTAAATCTTTCGTAATATTTGTCAGTACATCAAAAATACTGCCTATTTCTTCAGAGGCGAAGATATTTTTCCCATTCACGTTTATCTGGACGTTATTTGTTTGTCCGACTTGTACTTGGATAGCTTCTGAATTCTGATTGATAAATTTTTTCTCTTGGTCATTCGGATCAAGGCGATAGGGTGCATTTTTTGTATCTGTACCAGCAAACAAATATTTACCTGCCATTTGTGTATTGGCAATTTCACCTAAATGCTCTTTCAATTGGTCAATTTCTGAGGCAATTGCTTCAAGGGAACTGTCATCATTCGTTCCATTTAAGCCCTCAACAGTCAACTCACGAACACGATGAATCACGCTTGTCACTTCATCAAGGGCATCGTCTGTCGCAGTCATCCAAGATAATCCATCATCAGCATTTTTTTTAAACTGATTAATTTCACTTAACGTTGAACGGTAAAACATACCACGCACAGCTGTAACAGGATCATCAGAGGGTTTTGAAATCTTCTTTCCGGACGAAAATTGATCTTGGTATTTTTCCATCGCTTTGTTGCTGCGGTTCAGGTTAAAAAGAAAATTTTGATTTAGCATTGATTGTGTTACGCGATTACTCATGTTTCCACCTACAATCCTACCCGGCCCATGCCGTTGATTACTTTATCTAAACATTGATCCAACGTCGTGACAATCCGTGCTGCTGCATTATAAGCCTGCTGAAATTTAATCATATTAGCCATTTCTTCGTCGAGAGAAACGCCAGAAATCGATTGCCTGCGATTATCAACCTGTTGGATTATCACTTCAGAATTTTCTTGCATCCGTTCGGCTTCTTGAGAATCTATTCCTAATTGTCCAATCATATTGCTATAGAAATCATTTAACGTGGATGTCGTACCATTAATGGTGACAGTTCCTTTTGCTTGTAAATCAGCAATATTTTGGGCATTCTGTCCGTTTCCGGATGACGTTCCGCCGCTCGTTCCCTCTTTGGCAGCAGCAGCAATCATATCAAGTGAGCCCATAATCTCAGTACTGACCGCCATATCTTTTGCAGTTGTTCCTGTAAAAAAGGGAATATCTTCAGCAGAAACCATTTCAATCGTCCCGGCATTATTTTTCATATAATAGCCTTGTGAATGAGTATTATTTACCTCATCCATAAACGCCTTTGCTAATGCATCTAGCTTTTGCTTCATATCCGGAATCGTTCCAGTTACTTTAAGCCCGTCACTTGTTAATGTCTGAATTCCGAAAGACTCCATTCGACCCAATAACTCTCCAGATTGGAGAGCTTGTATCTCAACAGATTGATTATTAATTTTAATATCAGTCACGCAATCTGAACCATTATCAGTCCCGAATAATACTTCCAGTTCATTTCCTTGTTTACCTTTTACTAAATCTTGTCCAGCAACGGTAATATCGATCATTCCGTTCGAACTATTAGTGACAGTAATTGGAATAATCTTTGATAATTGATCCAGCAGCAAATCGCGCTGATCATACAAATCATTTGGTTCATAATTATTGGCTACAAGACGGGAAATTTGATCATTGAGGCCAGAAATTTGTGTCGCGATGGAATTTACTTCATTTTGTTTTGTATTGATGGCCAGCTTTAAATCAGTTTGCATTTGTTCAAGCGAGTTAGACATATAGTTAAATGTCTCAGCTACAGCAATCCCTTTCTGCCTGACAACAGAACGGCTGGCAGCACTATCTGGATCTTTCGCAAGTTCTTCCCAGCCGGCAAAGAATTCATTCATCACATAAGCCAAACCATTATCAGATGGTTCGTTCATTAACTCTTCAATTTTACCAAGAGTATCACTTTTGGCTTCCCAATAGCCGACATTTTTATTTTCTGTACGATATTGTACATCTAAATAATTTTCGCGCAGTCGTTCAATCTTGTTCACATCTACTCCGGTCCCTAATTGATAGGACGACATCCCTGGAATAGAGATAGGATTCGTAGCCTGCATATTGGCACGCTGTCGTGTATATCCTACCGTATTTGCATTTGCAATATTATGACCGGTGGTTGAAAGAGCTGCCTGTTGTGCATATAATGCCCTTTTCCCCACTTCCAGCCCATGAAAAGTTGACGTCATACTATCCCTGCTTTACCATCATTTTTAAATTTTTGCATCAAGAAGATTTGCATACCGTTTCGCTGCCTTCGGACCGTACCCAATGGCAGGTTCGTTTTGAACAAACAGCCCGAGCGAGTACTGTACATAAGAAAGGGATGCTTGTATCAGTTGCTGGTTCGTTTCATTCAACTCAGCGATTTCTTGAACAAGAGAACGCAGCTGGTCAGCAATCTTTTCCAGCTTCGTTTTTGCAGCTGTATCATCAAGATTGTTCAGCAATTGTTCAAGTGTATAAGAATCACCAGCATGTAAAGTATTCCGCAGCAAAGCCTGTACTTCTGTTTGTCTTTGTTCTTCAAGCTGCTCAATTTGCGCCGTATATTTTAATTCAAGCGGAAGCAAACGTTGCAGACCAGCAATATCGCCTTTCAATAAAGTTTTCCGTTTCGCTTTTGTTACATCAAGCATTTGCAGATGAGCGGCAACCATGGCCTCCAATGTTTGCATTACTTTCGTTATAGCTTCCATTGCCATCACCTATTTGGTACTGCCTTTCCAAAATTCCAGCATTTTATCGGCAACCTTACTACTGTCGACTTGATAGGTTCCTGCGGCGATTTGCTGTTTTAATTCTTGAACCCGCTGCTGACGCCCAGTTTGTTCGGACATCATGGCCTGTGAAATTTCCCTACCACGTGCAGAAATTTCTATATTTGCGGAAGACGAAGTTTTTTTCGTTGTATTTGTTGTGATATGGTTTGTGCGATTTTGTTGTTTTTGATAGGCATACAACCCATAATTACTATCTTGGATTCGCATCATAGTCCCCCCTATTACTCTTATTATTGTTATCGGCGTCTTTCGCTAAAAGTTTAATGCTGAATGAAAAACTTTATTTTCTTGCCATCGTTCTAGTTATTAGTCATTTTATTTTATCAAAATTTCGCTCGCATTTCATTAGAAATTAGACCAAAAAGGATCGAATCAAAAAAAGATAGAGAATGACTCCTCTATCTTTTGGCAAATTATTTGATTTTGAACTTATTAATCTCTTCATCGAGTTGTTGTGATAAGTCTTTTAAGTTGTTGGCACTTTGTGCAAAGGTGCTCATTGTTACCGTAATCTCTTCTGTTGAAGCAGATACTTGTTCAGTCGAAGCAGCTGTTTGCTCGGAAACGGCTGTGACACTGTCCATTTCACGGTTAACCCGTTCTTTATTTGTCTGACTTTCTGCAACGGAAAGTTCAACAGCTTCAACCTTTTGGGCCAAGTCATTTATAGAAGTAAGAATTTCGTTAAAAATAGCCTTCGTTTCTTTTACTGCTTCATCTTGTTCGGTTACCGCCTGATTTGTCCTATCCATCGCTTCTACTGCATTGCGCACAACCGATTTAATATTACTTACAATTTGCTTAATATGGTCTGCTGATGCCTTCGATTGTTCTGCTAATTTTCGGACTTCGTTGGCAACGACGGCGAAGCCTCTGCCATGTTCTCCTGCTCGCGCCGATTCAATTGAAGCATTTAAGGAAAGCAAATTGGTTTGATCGGTTATCTTAGTAATGGCTTCAATAATCGTATTAATCTCCTCCATCCGGGTATCAACCTCATGGATGATCGAAGCAACTTCCGTTGTTGACGTTTTTGTTAGCGAGGTTTTATCAGTTAGGAAGACGACCTTATCTAGCCCTTCACCGCTTAATTCCATTGAACGTTTGGATACTTTGTTCATGTTTTCCGTTGCAAGTGAGATTTCATCTAATTGTTTGGACAATTCCTTCATCTGTTCGTAACCGGTTGCGACATTTTTCGCTTGCAATCCCGAACCTTGTGCAATTTCACCGATGGCCAGCGTAACTTCAGAAAGAGCTGCATTTGTCTCAGTAGTAATCACAGAAAGATGTGCGGAGGTATCCATTACCGTTTTTGACGTTTCACTGATTTTTCGTAGTGCACTTGAGAATTGTTCCATCGTATCATTAAAGCTATGCTCCAAATCTTTAAATTCATCTTTTGTTTTAATCGCCACACGTTGGGTGAAATCACCATTTGATGCGGTTTCTAATGCCTTTTTCACCGTTTGAATATTATTTGAAATGATTCTACTTAAAAAGTAAGCGCATGTTGCTGAAGTCAGACCAAAAATAATAACGAGGAGCCAGCTGATTTTTCCGATCGTGTCAGCCCCTTTGATTAACTCTGAATTGTCCTGTGTTGAAATAAACTTCCAACCGGTTTTTTCATTGGTCGTGTAGGAAGAGGATAACATTTTATTGTTTAATCTGTACTCACTAGTCCCCTGCTTGTGGGCCTTCATGTCTTTCCAGAACGGAAGTTGCTTTTCAGGAGTTAGCTGCTTACTATTCATATTAGGATGATAAATATAGTCTCCATCAGAATCAATGATACTAATGAAACCTTTTTCACCGACCGTAATTGACTTCATTGATTTAGAAAATTGCCCCATATCTAAGTCAATTGCGGCAACACCGATAATATTTCCTGAATGATCCTTCACAGCTTGAGTAATGGACAGCACCATTTGTCCTGTTCCTTCATCTGCATAAGGTTTACTGTAATACACATCACCATTTTTTTCGATTGCACCTTTGTACCAATCTTGCGCTGTCGGGTCATAGTTATCGGGGAGTGGATCATTGGGAGCACTTAACATATCTTTTTTCGCCGAACCAAAATAAACGTAGGCATATTCCTCGTTGCTCGCGAGGATTTCTTCTAATTCTTTATAGCCAATTTTAGCGTTTGTTTTATCTTGATTAAAATCAACAAACTCTTTACTATGTACGATTTGTGAGAGCTGATGCTCAACACCTTCTAATTTATGCGTCAGGCTAGTACTGACCTGTGCTGTTAACTGTAAATTATTTCTAGATAATTGTTCCTTCATGACATTCTTTGTAAACGTATTGGAGATTAAGGCAATTAAGATAATTGGAATAATGGCAACCACGGTCATCGCCATAATCAGTTTCGTTTTCGTGCTTCTCCATTTAATCTGGATTTTTTTTCGTTCGCCCATTTTGCAACCCTCCAAGATTGTAAATTTAGGATACCCTAACCTACTACTATTTTACCAATTTACCAATCAAACTGTTAAGATTGCATTTGAATTTTTTTGATAAATTTTGTTTTGTTTCTAATTTGTGACAAAAAAATAAGATAGCGAGCAACACCCGCTATCCTTTATCATTTATTCGATTTTAAATTTCTTAATCTCTTGGTCAAGCTGCTGTGAAAGATCTTTTAAACCATTTGCATGTTGGGCAAAGCTGCTCATCGTTACAGAAATTTCCTCTGTGGATGCAGACACTTCTTCTGATGATGCGGCTGTCTGTTCAGATACAGCAGTAATACTATCCATTTCGCGGTTGACCTGTTCTTTATTCGTTTGACTGTCCTGAACGGAAACTTCGACATCTTGGACTTTCTGGGCAAGGTCGCGAACAGATGCAAGAATATCATTAAAAATTGCTTTCGTTTCGTTTACTGCTTCATCCTGTTCCGTTACAGCTTGATTGGTCCGCTCCATCGCTTGCACTGCATGACGAACAACCGACTTAATATTTTCGACGATTCGTTTAATTTCATCAGCGGATGCCTTCGACTGCTCAGCTAATTTCCGTACTTCGTTTGCGACAACCGCAAAGCCTCTCCCATGTTCTCCTGCTCTTGCTGATTCAATCGAAGCATTTAACGAGAGAAGATTGGTTTGATCGGTAATTCTAGTAATCGCTTCAATAATCGTATTTATTTCCTCCATGCGGGCATCAACTTCATGGATAATTGCAGCGACCTCTGTTGTTGATGTTTTCGTTACGGTCGTTTTGTCGGTTAGGAAAACTACCTTTTCTAATCCTTCATTACTTAATTCCATCGAACGTTTGGAAACAACATTCATATTTTCCGATGCAAGTGAAATTTCATCTAATTGCTGCGACAGTTCCTTCATTTGATTATAACCGACCTGGACATTTTTCGCCTGTAAACCGGCTCCTTGAGCAATTTCGCCGATGGCTAACGTTACTTCAGAAAGGGCAGCATTGGTCTCATTCGTGATGTTCGATAGATGTGCAGACGTATCCATAACGGTTTTTGATGTATCACTGATTTTTCTTAGCGACTCAGAAAATTGTTCCATCGTATAATTAAAGCTCAGTTCCAAATCCTTAAATTCATCATTTGTTTTGATCGATACTCTTTCGGTAAAGTCACCTTTAGAAGCTACTTCCAGCGCATCCCTTACCCTTTGAATATTCCGAGCAATTCTCTTTCCGATGATATAAGCAGCGAGAGCAGATAAAATTCCAAAAATAGCCGTAAGGAGCCAGCCAATATTTCGAATTTGGATTGCTCCCTCCACTAATTCGGAGACATCAAGAGTAGAAACGAATTTCCAACCTGTATTGCTATTAGTTGTAAATGAGGAGAATTTATCGACATTCTTCAGCGTGTATTCGCTGTTTCCTTGTTTCTCATTTTTCATATCCTGCCAAAGCGCTAAATTTTCAACTGTTTTTGCGGTATTGTTGTCAGAATTATCTTTGAAGATATAGGAACCATCGTTATCAATAATACTCATATAGCCATCTTTGCCAATCTTTATGGCACCGATTGCCTTGGAAAAATTGTCCATGTCTAAATCTATAGCCACGACCCCTACCAAATTGCCTGCTTTGTCTTTAACTGCTTGAGAAACCGTTAACACTTTTTTGCCGCTGCCAGCGTCTTCATATGGTTTACTGTAGAAAATCTCACCATCTTTTTTGACCGCCTCTTGAAACCACTCCCGTTGGGTTGGGTCATAATCTTCTGAGTACGTATTTGCCGGTGTGATTAGCATGTCTTTTTTGGTTGAAGCAAAATAGACGTATGCGTACTCTTTATTACTTGCCAAGGTTCCTTCTAGTAACTTCTTGCCATATGTTGCGTTATTCTTATTATTATAAAATTCGGTGAAATTGATATTTTGTGCTAATTGATAAAGCTGATGAACAACACCATCTAATTTGTAACTAAGGCCAGTGCTAACTTGTTCCGTGATGGCAATGGTCGAACTAGCGACCTGCTCTTTCATGATTTTACTCGTGAACGTGTTAGAAATTAGAGCAATGGATATTGTTGGAATAATCGCTACAGCTGTCATTCCGGCAATTAACTTTGTTTTTGTACTCTTCCATCTAAAACGTGATTCCTTTATAACCCGCATATGGTTCCCCCTCCAAAGATAATATCAAAAAGCATCAAGCTAATGCTTCAATTTTGATTATATGATTATTATCGAAAAAGTTATCGGAGGGTTTAGTCGATTTTTTATAGTTTTTGTCGAAATATGCTGGTAATTGTAACCATTGTGGTTAGACGGCAAAAAAGCAAGTGGAGATAACTGAACACCATCTTCTCCACTTGCTTTCTTTACATACTTTTATTTATATTGATCCCAACAAAATCAATATCTAAGGTTGGTTCCTGACGCAGATAGACTTCAACTTTACCTGGTTGGTAAGTATGTACCGGTTTATTTTGCTTAACATCGATTTCTGCTCCACCCTGCTTCCATTCAATATACTGCTCTGTCGGTGTGTAGTGAATTTTTACCGACCCATAGCTAGGGATAAAGGCAATATTATAATCATCAGGCGGTGGATTCCCCTTATCTACAGCAATAGCAACGAAAGCATCGCTTTTATTTTCAATCGCCGCCATTTGGTTTCCTTCATCAACAATTTCACCAATCGCTTCTAATCCAGCCTGCTTAGCATAATCGGCCAATTCAGCACTCAATGTGGACAGACTTTTGAACCCAAGTTGATTCCATGCTTCTTCTTGGTCAATTTCAAGCTGAGATGGTTGGCGATTTATCGTCATCTGTACCGGAACTTGTTTAATTGACACATCCGCAGGTGACTGCTGAATTTCCTGAACGGGCTGGGTTATTCGCAGTCCAATCTGTGCGTTCAGATGTTGTAAGCGTATTTGCGGAAGCTGCATTGCACGTACCACCCTTATCCATTCTTTCTAGGCTTTCTTATCTACTAACAAACCAAGGTATTCTGTCATCGCCGCGTACATATCCAAAAATTTCTTCGGTGGAATTTCTTTAATGACTTCATTCGTGGCATCGTCAACGATTGCCACATAATACTCTTGCAGTTGGTCATGAAATTGAAATTTCAAATGTGTGTTTGACTCTTTTAAAAAGTCATTCATACTTTCAATGACTTTTTCAGTCTTGTCTTTCGTCAATATGTCCTGTTGTAAAGGTTGCTCTTTTTCCTTCACAATTTCTTTGACACGAGGAATTTGCTCTACTTGCTTAACCTGGAAATCAGCAGTTTGGGTTTGATTAGAAACCTTCTCCAGCATTTCCATCCCTCCTGAAGTTGTTATTATTAACATTATCGGCAGAAGGGAGGAAATGTTTAGCTTCGGTGCTTATTTTTGGAAAAAAACTTCTTACTTATTTCATAAATTGTGGCAATAAGAAGCAGCTTGTGATTAAGCCCTCATTCACATATTTTGTTTCTTTTTCTTTAAGTTTTTGTGGGTTAGGGTTGTTGTATTGTTTTGATCCAATCGTAAAGCTCCATAATCCTCCGGGGTAAGTCGGAACAACGGCTGTATACTGTTTTACGATAGGATAAAGTTCCGATATTCTTGAAGAAGTCTGCTTCATGACTTCACTATGAAAAATCGGTGATTGACTTTGACAAACCATCAGGCCATCGCCTTTCAAGGCTTTATGGATGCTTTGATAGAAGCTTTTTTCAAAAAGAACCTCAGCCGGACCAATTGGGTCAGATGAATCAACAATAATCAAGTCATATTCCGCTTGTTTGCTAGCGACAAACTTTACCCCATCATCAAAGACAAACGACACCCTTGAATCTGCTAACCGGCCAGATACAGCGGGTAAGTGTTCGCGACAGGCTTGGACAACTAATTCATCGATTTCCACCATATCAATATGTTCAATATCCTCATACTTGCAAAGCTCTTTGGCAACGCCACAATCGCCACCGCCAATAATCAAGATCTTTTTTGCATTTGGATGAATCGACATCGGTACATGGGAAATCATTTCATTGTAAATATGCCCATCCATTGAAGTCGTTTGCACAATTCCATCTAACACAAGCATTCTGTCAAAATCATAAGAATCGACAATCATCACTTCCTGAAACGGCGATGATTGGTGATAAATGATTTCTTTGATTCGGTAGCTTACTTTTAAATTGTCTCGTTCATCTTCTGTTAACCATAAGTCTCCGTCTCTTTTTGTTAAATAGATTGGCAGTTTCTGTTCCATTGTCATCCTCCATTTTCCTATCCTGTTCTACCCTTTAAGCCTGTTCATTATATTATTGAGTTCAGTATCATGCTTGCCTGTTTTTGAACTTAGGTATTCTATATCTATTTTCACCCCCGAAATGTCATTTGAAACAATTCCAGAGACCTTCCGATGGTCGTCTAATTTATCATTTGTATATTTGAAAATTACTACGCTGTTCTGATGATAAGTTGTCTACTTTTGTCTCAATTCGCACTTGACCATCTTTTAGGTCTGCTACATCCTGTTTTAAACCAGCTACTTCTTGTTTTATATCTTCTACGTCTAGTTTTAAGCCTGCTACTTCTTGTTTTAAATCTTCTACGTCTAGTTTTAAGCCTGCTACTTCTTGTTTTAACTCTGACATATCCTTTGTTAAGCCTTTCAGCTCACTCAAAATTTGATTTAAAGTTTCCTCCATCCCGGTCAACTCCACACTATTTTTATTAAAGTATAACACGAAAACGTTTTTTTTCATTCCATAACCCGTTAGCCTATGAGCTAGTAGTTTCGTAAGTACCACTATCATTCTCGATAGACATCACAGATTTTATCAAATCTATGATGTACGTCAATGTTTTCCTTATTTCGGTTTGCCATAATAGGGATGTAAAACATACATACTTTTGGAGGGAATTTTGCATGGATTTATTTACATATGAAGATATGAAGAAAATCAACCGTAAAAAATTGGGAGATACGGTTCCGTTGGAGCTGTTCCGCTCTTTACGCTTAATCGGGATGTATCAAGGGCTGCCACTGAACGGAAAAAATACAACTGTTACCGTTGGACGAAAAATAGGTCTGAGTCTGCCGGTACAGTCAATTGAGGACGTACTCGCATTCTTTAAAGAATTGAGAATCGGCATTCCAACAGTGCTCGAGTCGAAGGACAATGAATATCTCGTTAAAATTGATGACTGCTTCTGCAAAGGCTTGCCGGTCCATGAGGGGAAAAAGGTCTGTGATTTGGAAGGAGCCATTCTCGAAGGGGCAATCTCCCGCTTCTATGACGGAAAAGTCATGGTTCGCGAGGAAAAATGCAACGTTAGTGGCGATAGCCATTGCGAATATCGGGTTATGTTGCTGTAGAAGAAGAGAACCAGGGCAGTTTCTTGTGCTGCCCTAGTTCTAAGGGTTAAATAAAAGAGTTGTAGTTTCTCATATTCTTTTTTGCAGACTTTTAATTTATTTTGCAAATGCAACTAAGTTAAGTTAAATTTAGGACATGCGTTCTACTGGCAACAAACTATATGAGGTGAAATGTTATGAGCTGGAAGTTGAAAAGATTTGAAGAGTTAACAAATACCGAACTATACAATCTTTTGAAAGAAAGAACTGCGGTTTTTGTTGTTGAACAAAATTGCCCGTATCTAGAAGTTGATGGTAAAGACCCTGTTTCTTATCATCTTTTTAAAGAAGAAAATGGAGAAATCATTGCCTATTTGCGGATTATACCTGCAGGTGTTAGTTATCAAGAAATTTCTATTGGAAGAGTCCTAGTAAAGAAAGAATACAGGGGACGAGGACTGGCAAGGGAACTTTTTCAAAAAGGGCTAGATTTTATCCAAAACGAATTAAAAGAAGCAACTGTGAAAATTCAAGCTCAGGATTATTTACGAAAATTCTATAGTTCCTTCGGTTTCGAAGCGATTTCCGAAACATATTTAGAAGATAATATCCCTCACATCGATATGCTTTTACAAATTAGACCTGTTATTGCAGAATAGAACGACAAGATAACTTTTATTGGAGTAAATTGAATATAAATAAAACCCGGGATGCTTTTAATGCTACCCGGGTTCAAAAAGTGCTGGGCTATTTTATAACTTAAATTTCTTAACTAGTTCCTGTAATGTTTGCACCGTTTCGGTTAAATAGTTTGAAGCAGAGGAAATTTGCTCCATCGAAGCGAGTTGTTCCTCTGAAGATGAAACGACATCATTGGAAAAAATTGCTGATGTTTTGGCTATAGTAGCCACTTCTTCGATTGAAGCAGACACCATTTCTGTATTTTTCGATATTTGTTCAGATACAGCGGAAAGTTCTCCGGTTTGTTCGGCTACATTTTTGGCAACTAATAAAACCTTTTCAAATACTTTAGTAACTCCATTGATTTGCTGGATTCCTTCAGCCATTTCTAGTTTTACCCTATCTACTGATTTTTTTGTAGATGTGGAATCACGCTTTATATGAGCTATCAAGCTACCTACTTGTTGTGCAGATTCAGATGTTTGAGTTGCCAGTTTGCGAACTTCATCGGCAACAACCGCAAAGCCGCGACCATGTTCCCCCGCTCTGGCTGCTTCAATGGCTGCATTCAAGGCAAGTAAGTTCGTTTGATCCGCAATCTCAGAAATCGTCGCCGCAATCCTGGCGATTTCATTTGAACTCTCGGTTAACTGTTGAACAAAATGCGCAGACTCTTTAAACGATTCATCGACATAGTTCATCTGTTTTGCTGTCTGTACAATCGCCTGACTACCTGTTTTGACTTCATCCTCGGCCTGCAGAGAGTTCATAGAGATAACTGAAATGGAATCTGTCATCCGGATAATACCCTCGGCCATTTCCTTCACTTCTGCAGCGGAGTCAATCGTTCCTTTCAACTGATGATCCGATCCACTGGCTACTTGTTTAATCGCTTTTGAAATTTGATGTGTAGCACGTGTTGTTTCTTCAGAACTTGCTGATAACTGTTCAGCCGATGAAACAACTTGATTGATGGTTTGGACAACTTCTCTAATCAAATTTCGGAAGTTTTCAATCATCAAATTCATAGAATGTCCCAATCTGCCAAGCTCATCCCGGCGGTTGATAACTTTCTCACTAACTTGTATGGCCAAATTTCCACCAGAAACTCCTTGTGAGATAGATTCTAAATGTTGAATTGGTTTGATCATCATGAAATAAATCAAAAATGAAAGTAAAACAAACATGACGATTAAGATTAGGGCAATGATCAGGTTAACACTTAATAATTTGCTTTTAACAGTTGCACTCGTGATTTGCTTTTGACTAACTTGCAGAATACCGATTGACTTTCCGGAAAAATCAGTTAAATTGCTAGTCATCTGCGCTACATCACCCGTTTTATCACCATTAGATTCGAATAATTGTTTCGATTTGCTTTTTTGTATGGTGGCCAGCCTCTTTTTGAAGGCGTCCTTTGAAACATTGTCTAAAGTCGAAATCAAACTACCGCCATTGGTGAATATCGTGATATCATCTTTTAAGATGTCTTTTACTTCCTGTAAATCTTGTTTGTAAAGGAACCTTCCAAAAATTAACATGCCAACCGGTTTAGACTCTGTGTAATCATCAGTAATATAGGAGGCCGCAATGACCGCTAACCCGTTTGAGGTTAACATCAACCCTGAAAAGTCATCATCTTGACCTAGCTTTTTCAATATATCCTGGTTAACCTGTGATTGTTGAAATTCCTTAACACCGCCCTTCTCCGAGATGACTTGACCGTGTAAATCCGTGGTTGCAATAAACGCCAGGTCAGGGGTTGTTTTCATTTCAGAATTAATATTTTCTTCAATCCATTCTACGTCTTTCTTTTCAACCGCGATGCTGTTTGCCTTCCAATGAGAGTTTGAGTTTACCTTTCCTAGTAAATCTTCCCCATATCTGTCAATTAAGTCTTGAGCCGCGCGGTTAGAGACAAGCACACGTTCGTGTTCCATTTGCGTTAAGTCTTCATTAACTTTAGAGTATAAATATTTGCCTGCTGCTGAAATTGGAATAACTAACAGAATCAGTAGAAAAACCAGCAGCTTAACTAGTAGTGAACGATAAAGTCTTGTTCTTTTCATAGATGAGACAGCCTCCAACATTTTTACAACTTTAGTTATGGTACATTTTTCCTATGAAAAGTTTAACACTTTTGACAGAGAAGTCAAATAATATCAAAAAGATTCAAAATAATATACTGAATAGGTTGAATTTTTGATATACGTTTTAAGACTTACTCGAAAAAAGAAATTGAACAACTTATTTCTCTTAAAAAACTAGGTATTACTGATAAGGTTATCGCAGAAATTCTTGGTAGAAGTTACTGGTCAATAGTATATAAATTAAGCGAACTTAGAAAAAAGAATTCGTTGTGATAGATTTATTTCATTTAAAAAACCGGATTCCAAATTGGAACCCGGTTTTAATAAATTAACGAAGAAGTTGTAGAACTCCTTGTGGTTGTTGGTTCGCTTGCTTTGCGACTGTATCTTTCGACTACAGAATAGACTATATCTTCACCCACCATTTTGCTGGTTGGGGCTGGGCACTTCGAATGGTTTTTGCCACCCTACGGATTTCATTGTCATAGCTTTCGCCTTAGACAGTATATCCTAGTCGTTGAACCTTCTCCAGAGTTTCCTCACAGGAGCTTGGCTGCTGATTATCCATTGGTTCATCCTCATCATTTTTACACCTTCACGCTGACCGTTTTCAGTTACGTTGTGGTTGATGAAGCTTTAGGAAGTTCCAGCAATTCACCCAGTTATACTCTAGCTCGTTACCAAGCTAGACGCCCTTCTAATCATTATCTCAAGAGTTGTAATACTCCTTGAGGCATTTGATTCGATTGAGCCAACATTGCTTGTGCTGCTTGACTAAGAATAGAGTTCTTAGTTTGGTTCATCATTTCTTTCGCCATATCAACGTCACGGATACGAGATTCCGCAGCAGTTAGGTTTTCAGAGGATGTGTTCAAGTTATTAATAGAGTGCTCTAAACGATTTTGATATGCACCCATTTTTGAACGTTCTGCTGATACCATTTTTATTGCATCATCAACAACCTTAATTGCTGCATTTGCATCTGATTGTGTTAATACTCCACCTGATGATGCTGTATCTGTGTCTTGTTTCAGTGAGTTAACAGATGTAGTTGTACCACCGACTGCTGCTGGAGTAATCTTTAAAGCATCAGCAATATCAACAGTACCACTTCCGTTAGTAATTGTGACTGCATCTGAAGTTAAATTTTCAAAACCAATCTTACCGTCAGCTTTTACAGTAGCTTGAATTAAATTTTTAAAATCCGCATTTCCTTGAATTTGATTGTTAATAGCATTTACTACTTCGTCTACACTACCATAATCTTGGTCAAGAGTAATTGTAGCTTGTGTTAATGCATTTCCACCAACTGTTGCATCTAGAGTAAATTCAGAATCCAATGAACTTGCAGATGAAAAATCAGTTACGATTGAAGCTGTAGAAACTAATCCGCTACCCGATTTGGTACCAATTGCACTTGAAGACATATTATTAAACTGAATATTCATAGATTGATTCTGGTTCGCACCAATTTGGATTTTTTCGTTCAAAGACCCGCCTAAAAGATTCTTTGTATTGAAATTTGTATCGGTAGAGATTCTGTCAATTTCATCAATTAACTGATTCATTTCTTTTTGAATTTCTTTACGGTCATCATCTGTAGCTGTACCATTTGATGCTTGTACCGCTAGTTCACGCTGACGTTGCAGGATACTATGTGTTTCATTTAAAGCACCTTCAGCAGTTTGAATTAAAGAAATTCCATCTTGAGCATTCTTTGCCGCTTGGTCTAAACCACGAATTTGTCCACGCATTTTTTCAGAGATTGCAAGACCAGCAGCATCATCAGCTGCACCATTAATACGAAGACCCGATGATAATTTCTCCATTGATTTAGATTGTGCAGTTGATGCAGTATTCAACTGACGATACGTGTTGAGTGCTGCAATGTTGTGGTTGATTTGCATAATTTTTTCCTCCTATGTAATAAAAGTATTATTGTTTGCAGAGTTTTCTGCAGTGTGAATATAATAATTCCCCAGTGGGGCTTATTACCGAAAATGTGCCCAAAAGAACGTTGAAATCTGATAGATTGTAATCAGCTGATTAGTTCTTTTGAATTTTTTTTGTATATTTCTTCACGAAATATACTGATTTCTTTTGGAGCGTCGATAGCGAAGCGTAACAGGCCTGATTGAGTTTGAATCATCGCTACTTTTACGTGGTCTCCAATTAGGAACGTTTCGCCAATTTTTCGATCAGTTTTCCTAAGTCGCCTCAAGTTATCCTGATCTTGTTTGATGGAAGCGACTCGAACATGTTTCGGAGCATCGATCGCAAGCTTTAATTTTGAGCCCTTTTGAAGTACAGTTACTTTGATGTCGTCATCGATAATTACAGACTGTCCAATTTCTCTGCCTACAATCAACATTCCAGCCATCCTCCAAGGAGTTTGATTTTTCAAGGAATGCTTCTTACATTTTTATTATCGGAAGATCAAATAAAGAGTTTAGCATTTTTTTGATCATCTTTAGCATTTCCTTGTTATTATATTTATCGGCCGCCCTTCAGGTAAGTTTAGTAGTTTTGGATAATTTTATACAAAAAAAACCGCAGCCAGATTAATCATCCAATTGCGGTTTACTTTATATTAGCTCAACTGCTGGAACAGCCAAGAACTCTGTGAGTTTAGACTCTGCAGAGCCTCCTCCATCGCGTTGAACTTCTTCCATAAATTTTCTTCCGTTGTCGTAAGGCGGTCTTCCATGTCCGCGATTCGTTCATCATACCGAGCGGCTTCTTTTGAGAGATTACTATTAATTGAAGTTCCAGCAATTGTTGTCAGGCTGGATAATACATCTCCTAATCGGTCATACACTCTCACCGCTAGACCGCTTTTTTTGTATTTTTCCTGATTATTTAAGGTAGTATCGCTTGAACTGCCAGTGTCAAATTTAGCGGCAAATAACTTTTGAACATCCGTCAAGTTTGTAGACAACATCGACTTTAACTTTGTTTCATCTAATACTAATTTCCCGTTATCTTTATAGTTAGTACTAGTGGAAATACCAATTTCTTTTAACGTATCAAATTCCCCGCTGACACCTTGAACAACTTCGCTCATCCCCATACGCAGCTGTGTGAGGAATTGGCGGATGGTTGAATCACCTGCAAGTATGCCGCTTTTCGCCTTTTCCTCCCATAGTTCAATTTCTTTCTCTTCCATCGCTTCCTTTTGGTCATCTGTTAATGGCGTATAATCACTGTATTTTTCTTCAGAAAGCTTATCATTCAAGTCTTTGATAAGCTCGTTGTATTTCTCCACAAAGGTTTTGATTTTATCAAAAACTTTGTCGGTGTCCGGCGTAACTTGAATGCTGGCTTGTCCACCAGAGAAATCCTGCTTCAGATTGATTTGAATATTGTCATAGGTAAAAGAGTTACTCGACACATTTATTGTAGTTCCATTTATAACAACATAACCTTGCACGAGATCTTTTCCATCAGTAAACGTCCCACTGGTAAAAAATGATACGCCACTTTCCTGCGCAGCTGTGCTAGTAGTATTGGTCGTGCCTTCACTGATTCCTAATTTACTTTTTACGTTATCATCTACAGCGGAAATGGTAATCGAATTTCCATCTCCAGTGGCAGTTGTTGTAAAAACAAGCGAGCCACCGACATTTGCTATCTTGATATTTTTTTCCGCAAGCTGGCTATTCATTTCGACGATTGCTTTATCGACAGTATCGCTTTCTTTGGAGATTTTAATCTCCTTTCCATTGACAGTAAAAGTCATATCGACTGAATTATCGTCTTCTGAAAAAATGGTTGCCGAGCCGCTGCTGATTTTAGAGTTAAAGCTAACAGTAGCCGCTTTCGCCGGTTCAGCCATTTTTGCTTCTGTAATCGTAAAGTTCGTTTGTGTTGTTTTTCCTGAAAGTGACACATCTACCCGTGAATCACTCGACGAGACCTTCTGTGCCGAAGTAAATGTCCCTTCCAAACGCAAATCCTGCATCGCGTCACGGAAGCTGGCAACCTTTGTGTTGATTTCCCGGTAAGCTTCTGTTTTCCAGATATTGATGGTTTTCGCCTGCTTCAGCTTATCAAGTGGAATTCTGTTGACCTTCATCATACTTTCTACGATTGATTCCGTATCCATTCCAGACGCAAGTCCCGATACATGAGTCGATAAATTAACACCTGACATTCTGTAACCCCCTCTAACTAGTTTCATAGTTTACATACTTACTAAGATATATCGGTTAATAACAGAAAAAGTTTATCTCAAATAGGACCAAATCAATATTCGGAAAACTACAAACATAAAAGGACCCGAATATATAAAAAGCCGCAAAAAGCGGCTTGTTGACTATTTCAAAATATTATTAGCAATCCCAGTCATCTGATCTGCATACGATACCGCTCTGGCATTCATCTGATAGCTACGCTGCGAGGTCATTAAATCGGTCATTTCCTTCGATAAATCCACATTAGATCCTTCGAGATAACCAGAGGAAATTTGTGCTTCGCCAGGGTTCATCAATCTAACAACACTAGCAGCATTCTCGCCGTTTGGCAGGGCCTCTTCGGCAACCGCAAACTCATTATTTCCTACCGCCTGCAACAAGTTGGGATTCTGAATATCTACGAAGCCAATCTGTTGTTCAGAAACAAACTGGGTTCCTTCGCCGGTTTTATTCTTCAATAAGATTTGCCCGTTCCCATCAAAGGAAACATCATATTCTCCATTTAGCGCAATCGGCTCCCCTTGTTGGTCCAGAAGGTAGCCGCCATTAGCATTCACAAGATGGTAGCTGCCTGGCTGGTCTGGATTCGGACTTAAATGGAAGCTGCCATCACGTGTGTAATGGGTCTCACCGCTGTCAGGGTATCCTACCTGAAAATACCCTTTACCATTAATCATCAAATCAAATGGATTTCCTGTTTGCCGCGCTGCCCCTTGGGAGGCATCGAACTGTGTCAAGCCGGTGCGGACACCGTAGCCAACGCGAATACCATTAGGCGTGAGGCGGCCAATTTCCTTCTGCGCTTGAGCCTGGTTATTGATTTGGTTGGCCAATAATTCTGAAAAACTATGATCCTTCCGCTTGTAACCGTTCGTATCAACGTTGGCAATATTGCTTGCAGTATTATCCAATTTTTGCTGGTATGCCTGCAACGCCCCGGAGGATATGTAAAGTGAAGTATTCAACAAGTTTCCCTCTCTTCTTGATTCATGTCCTATAAGCCCTCATTACCCGTTTAGCTTACCGACAGAATATAGTTGTTGCAATGATTGGCTATAGACATCAATAACCTTTTGATTCGCTTCATAGCCGCGTATCGTCGTCATCATATCAGACATCGTTTGTCCGGCATCGACATTGGATTGCTCAATAAATCCTTGCTGGATAGTAACTTCCCCTGGGTTAGTCAGATTTGGCAACGGATTGTCTGCTTGAAAAACATTTCCTCCCAAACGGCGCAGCTCCTGGGGATTGTCCGCCACAGCGATACCAATTTGTCCGAATACATTCTGTTGTCCTCCTGTCTGCACAGAAATTTGTCCATCGGAGGTAATTCTGACATCTTCTTTGCGGATGCTGTCAGTTAATTGAATCGGCTGACCATCAGTCCCTAAGACGCGGTAACCCTCTGATGTGACAAGATCACCATTACCATCGACTGAAAATTTTCCATTTCTTGAATAGCCGATTGTGCCATCAGGAAGTTGCACGGTAAAAAAGGCGGCTGCTTTTATTTGGCGTCCGTTGATGGTTTGCACAGGCAGATTCTGATCATTGATGGCGACATCGAGCGGCTGTTCCGTTTGCACAATATCACCTAGTTCAAAACTCGGAATCCGTTCCTGCAGATAGACACCGGTTGTTAACTCGCCAACTCGCGAAGGCTGTCCGGGAATTTGCGGTGCACCGGAAGCAGGAATTTTTTCATTCATGTCGTTGATTCGGCTCAATAGTAGGTTGGGAAATGCTCTAAGGACACTGTCATCCTTTTTATACCCAGGTGTTTGCGCGTTTGCCAAATTATTTGCCAATGCCTCTTGACGCCGCTCTAGCGAATACATCCCTGAGGCAGCGGAGTATAAACCTCTTAACATCGTAAATTCTCCTTTTAAGCTTTTCATTTTATTGTTAGCTAGCATTTTGTTTCACTAAGTATACAAATTAATCAACATACCTTTAATTTCACCGATACGTTCCAAGAGCGACAAACCGTCTGTTTGCTCATGTAAAACATGATTGGTCAGTTCCATTAATTTGTGGTCAACCACTTGGACCGTTTTCAACGTCCTGCTGCCGCCATATGGATCCCAGCTTTCCGTTTCTGTTAAATTCAGACCGTTTTTAGTAATCTCACTCATAAATTGTTTGACTAAATCCTTGTATTTACGCAGTTCATGAAAGTTCGGATTTTCAGACAACTGTTTACCTTGCTGATCAATATTCTCGAGCAGTTTATGCAAATATTCCTTCGTTAAATCCTTTGAATACGAGTGCATGATTTTTTGAAAAGAGGCAGCTGGTGCGGCATTCCGATCTGTTCCCAGTGTGCGCGTATCACCGATATTGACACGAACTTGATCCTGTATCTTCAAAAAACATCACCTTCTTTTCAAAATATCTATCAAAATAATACAAAATCACCACTCTATTATACTTTATCCTTGTAAAAATTTCTTTAGTAAATATAAGAAAAAGCTCCTATTCGTCAATAATAGAGCTTTTCTCATCATCTTCATCTATGTATGAATATGTATCAAAATTATTTCGTCCCGAGGATTTCACGTGATAGAGAGCGTCATCCGCGTGCTTCATTAATTCATCACTCGTCCGTCCATCCTTGGGAAAGAAGGCGATTCCAACGCTTGAGGTAGTACCAATACGTTCATTCCCCAACTGCCATGGTTTCTGGAGAGCATGAATAATCCGCTTAGCAATCAGGATTGCATCTTGTTCCTTACTAATTTCGGACAAAATGATGGTGAACTCATCGCCGGCATGACGAGCTAAAGTATCACTTTCACGGAGGCATTTTTTCACTCGTTGTGAAAATTTCTGCAGCAACTCATCACCTATGTCATGACCAAACCGGTCATTAATATGTTTAAAATGATCCAAATCTAAAAACATAATCGCAAATTTACGCTGATAACGGCTGGACTCTCGAATGGTCTGATCAAGCAGTTCCTTAAATAGCCGCCGATTAGGGAGACAAGTTAATGGGTCATGAAAACTCAAAAACTCTAATTCTTTCTGATATCTTTTCCGCTCTGTAATCTCGCGACCGACAAGCATCATATGCTGGATATGGCCTTCCTCATCAAACATCGGTGTTCCTTTCAGCTCCAGCCATACGTCCTTACCAGATTTAGTCTTTCTGAAGATTTCACATGTCATCGACTTCTGAGTTAACACCATTTGCACAAACATCTTTTTAAACTGTTCATCGATATTTCCGTCCGGCTGGTAAAGTACCCATTTGCCGACATATTCATCAGCATCATATCCAAGAACTGCTTTATGAGACGGAGAAGCAAAGGTGACAATGCCATCGAGATTAACCAGCTGAATTAGATCAAGCGAATTATTCGCCAACAAACGATAACGTTTTTCACTTTCTTCCAAGGCTTTTTTGGAAATGGTTAAATCAGTTAGGTCTTTGACCACACAGAATAGGCCAATCATTTCCTTTTGCTCCATAAGCGGAATTATTTTGACTTGTAGATGAAGAATTTTGCCGTTTTTATGTAGGGCATCTAGTTCATCTTCAAAGGGAACTGCCTTGATCATTTTTCTGATGTAGCGATGAAGTTTTTTTAATTGCTTTGTAATCACTAAATTCCGATAGTGCATTCCGACGGCCTCTTCTTTCGTATAGCCAAAAATGGCAGCCGCCGATTTATTAAGTTGAACGATTCTTCCTTCCATGGAAAAAATAAAAACAGCATCAGAATTGTGTTCAATTATGGATTGGAAGATTTCATTGGATAGTTCTGTTAACAGTGTCATTGAAATTCCCCCTGCAGCATCACGCAATGAACCCCATGTTCTTACGTTTTTCATTCCACTTCCTTTATGGGTAGTACATCAACCATTCATTTTACAATTTTGCTAATGATGCCGCTTCCTGTAGTATAGCTTCAAGCGTTTTTAATTCATTTAAGATGCCATCAACTGGCTGAACACTATCAGTCTTAAGTTGTTGTGCCATTTCCTTCATTGTTGCGAGGGAGGTACTCATTTTCTTCGTATACTCCAACACCTTTTCAGCGAACAGATGGTATTTTTCATGATCAAGCATCTCATCCATTAAATTCTGGTGATTAACCTCTTCCGTAATCCCCTCAAAGGGAACGGCTTCCTCAATCTCATAGAAAAACTGTTCAAGCTCTTCCGGAGGCAGTGGTTTGCTGAAGAGATAACCTTGACCATGATGACAGAGATTTTGCTGTAAAAATTGCAATTGGTCCGGAGATTCAATTCCTTCCGCGATCACGCCCATTTTCAATTGATGGGCCATGGCAATAATCGTTTTCACAATCGTCGTATCATTCGGATCTGTTGTGCAGTTTCGAATAAAAGATTGATCAATTTTAATTTTATTGATAGGAAATTCCTTCAAATAATAAAGGGCACTAAAGCCTGTTCCAAAGTCATCGAGACTGATTTGCACGCCTAATTTTTTCAACTCATTGATAATGGGCAGGGCCTGATTTGTATCAACCATCATACTCTCGGTTATTTCCAGTTCTAAATAATTCGGGTTAAGTCCCGTTTCTGTTAATATATCCTGAACAATCTGCACGAAATGTGGTTGATATAATTGGCCGACTGATAGATTCACAGACATCACTAACGGCAAATACCCTTCCTGCTGCCAAGCGATATTTTGTTTGCAGGCAGTGCGCAGGACCCATTCACCAATAGGAATAATGAGCCCCGTCTTTTCGGCGACGGGGATGAACTTTAGCGGGGGAATAATCCCTTTTTCAGGATGAAACCAGCGAATTAACGCCTCCACTCCAATTATTTTTCCTGAGTTTAAATTTACTTTTGGTTGATAGTATAGGCGGAATTCATTTTGTTTGATTGCTTTATGTAACTCTCCTTCTATTTGTAGTGTTTCAGAAGGGTGTACCATCTATTCCTTCACCACCTAGTCGATTACATTGTTGTAACACCATTTGTTACATCAGCTGGGTTCAGAGATTTTTTCTGATATAAAATTGCTTAATCGTTTTAAAGAAGCATCTCACTCTTGCTATGTTGATTTAGTTCCATCTTAATTTCTTTTAATTCATCTAAATTCGTGGTCTTTTCTAGTAATCTTTCAATATCTAGCAAAATAATTAAGCGATTGTCCAGTTTTGAGACACCGTTTAGATATGAAATATCCTTATCTGCCATTAGCCTTGGCCGTTGAATGGTATCCTCTGGGATTGTCAGCACATCCGTTGCCGCGTCCACAACAAGGCCAACCTCTTGCCCATTGACTTGCACGACGATGGTTCTTGAAGTATCACTTGGCACGAAAGTTCCTTCAGACAATGCTGCACGCATATCAACAACCGGAGTAATTACCTCTCTAACTGTCATCACTCCGAGAACATGGGCAGGGCGGTTTGGATAGGTGCGAATCTCTTCCATTCGTTCAATCGAAATGACTTGCTGAATTTGAATACCATACTCCTCCTCGCCAATTCTGAACACCAGTACTTTTAATTCCTCTGTCATGTCTGCCCCTCCTTAAAATCTTTTCTGTTGGAAAAAGAAAGTTAGTTTTTAGCTGTCTTCGCTAATTCTTCCATTTTCAATAAAATAACCAATCTGCCGGCTGTTTTTGCAATACCATCAAAAAAGTTAGAGCTGATTTCGCTGGTGGAAATCGCTTCCGTCCCTTCAATAAACTCTTCTTGAATATCAATCACATCGCTAATTTGGTCGACAATAAACCCAATTACGAGATCATCAGATTCCGTAATAATAACGCGCGTATTTTCCGAGTGTCCTAGAGAGTCCAGCTGTAACTTCCTGCGTAAATCAACGATTGGTGTAACATTCCCGCGAAGATTCATTACACCTTCGACATATATGGGAGCATTGGGGACCCTTGTAATATGCTGAATTTTTTCAATGGATTGAACATGTTGAATGTCCAATCCATATTCTTCTTCACCAAGCCGAAAGGCCACTATTTTTCTAATACTCATCTACATGCTCATCCTTTCTCTGTGAAAAACTGGTTCGTATCAAGGATTAAGGCGACTTCTCCATTCCCCAGGATCGTAGCGCCAGAGATTGCATAGATGTTTGTTAATAAGCGCCCTAAGTTTTTTAAGACGACTTCCTGCTGGCCAATTACACCGTCTACGACAAGACCCATCGTTTTTTCGCCTTTACGGACGATGACAATGAATTGCTCTTGCTGATTTGTGATGTCACATTCAGGAATCTTAAATACTTCTTGTAAAAACACCAATGGAACGACTTGTTCCCGGAATTGGATAACTTTCTGTCCATATAATGTGGAAACCTGATCACTCGTAATCTTCGTTATTTCGACAATCGAGCTGAATGGTATCGCATAAGTTTCTGGACCAGCTTTCACAAGCATTGCAAAAATAATCGAGAGGGTTAATGGGAGTTGAATCCGGAATAATGAACCCTTCCCCGCTTCTGATTCAATACTGATTGAGCCACCTAGGGATTCAATTTTCGTCTTAACCACATCTAGTCCAACACCGCGGCCGGAAATGTCAGAAACTTGATCCGCTGTACTAAATCCCGATGCCATAATTAATGAATAGACTTGATTATCAGTTAAAGATTCTGCTTCCTTCTGCGTAACCACACCGCGTTCAATTGCTTTATTAAGTACCTTTTCGCGATTAATGCCCTTCCCATCATCAGCAACCTCAATAAACACTTGATTACCGCTATGGTAAGCTTTCAATAAAACGTTACCTTCCTCAGGTTTTCCGGCCGCAACTCTTTCCGCTGTCGACTCAAGTCCATGGTCTAAAGCATTGCGCAGCAAGTGAACGAGAGGGTCGCCAATTTCATCAATAACCGTTCGATCAAGCTCGGTTTCTTCCCCTTCGATGATAAGATGTACTTTTTTATGCAAATCCTTTGCCAAGTCTCGTATCATGCGAGGGAAGCGGTTAAAGACTTGTTCAACCTGTACCATTCGCATATTTAAGATGAGTCCTTGCAAATCGGTAGAGATACGGGTCATATGTTCAACCGTTTCTGCTAATTCAGTTAATTCTGAATTTCTTGATATCTGTTCCAATCTGCCGCGATCAATAATTAATTCGCTAAATAAATTCATTAATTGATCGAGTTTTTCAATATCAACCCGAATTGATTTAGAACGGTGTTTCTTTTTGGTCTTGTCCTTATCAAGCTTTGTTGTGTTATCCTTGCTTGACTGCTTGGGCTTCACCAATTCTGGTTGTGGATATTTAAGTGCCGTTAACTCCTCGTCTTTCCTCTCATGAACGGAAACCTCGGTTATTTCAGAAATCTGGTAAAATTGTTTTTTTATTGTCTCAGAATTCTCTTCTGTAAGCAATAAAATAGTAAACGTATGATCGAAGTTTTCTTCTTCAATTTGCTCTACAGCTGGAACACTTTGAATAATCTCTCCTAGCTCCTCTGCCGCTTGAAAAACCATATAAGCCCGGACAGACTTCATGATGCATTTTTCATCAAGTTGAATCGTAATTTGATACAAACGATTCCCCGTCTTCTTTGCTTCCTGAATAACGGACAACTGGTATTGATCAATTGCTACATCTTCGGCGGCTTCTGTGGCTTCTGGCTCCAGTACTGCTGTTGTAGCGGCAGTCTCCTGATGTGCTTTCGCTACCTCCTGTTGGACAACTGTCCGCGGACTGTGTATCAATGTCAATTGTTCAACCACTGAAGTAACATCTTCTTTTCCGTCCCCGCCCTGCTCGATATTATCAAGCATTTTCTCTATATAGTCTACACAGGAAAAGATGACATCGAGAATTTCGGTTGTGATGCTTAATTTTGAATTTCTCACAAGATCAAGAACATTTTCCATTTCATGAGTAAGTGATGCTAAATCATCAAATCCCATCGAGGCCGCCATTCCTTTTAAGGTGTGGGCTGAGCGAAATATTTCATTCACGATGGCTAAATTATTTGGTTCTGCCTCTAATTTTAATAGTTCGGCATTGATTGACTGTAAATGTTCCTTCGATTCTTCAATAAATAGCTCTAAAAAATCATTTAAATCCATATGCTATTCCCCTCGCAAAAGGTTGCAGATTCTAATACCCTGTAATATATTTCTAGTGATTTAGTCCTAACGGGCTAATATATCCCTATCTTAGCATAATTTACATAGTCATAATGGTATGTTTTTGATGCTTTTTCAAACTTTTTGTCGCTGGTTCACTGTTTACTTTGTCTTTGAAGCAAAAAGCGAGAGGTGTTCGGCACAAACCTTAAACATCTCCCGCTTATTCAAAACGACGTTTCCGCTGGTTACATGCCTGCCACTTTGGAAATAGATTCAATAACGCGATCAGCTTGGAAAGGTTTTACGATGAAATCCTTTGCCCCTGATTGAATTGCTTCTAATACCATCGGCTGCTGTCCCATTGCAGAACACATAATAATTTTTGCTTGCGGATTAATCGCTCTAATTTTTTTCACAGCGGTAATCCCGTCCATTTCCGGCATGGTGATATCCATTGTTACCACGTCTGGTTGGAGCTCCTGATATTTTTCAATGGCATCTTCCCCATTTACGGCTTCGCCTACCACTTCAAAACCATTTTTCGTTAAGATATCTTTTAGCATCATCCGCATAAAAGCTGCGTCATCGACAATTAAAATTTTTGCCATTTTATACCCCTCCATTATTCATGCATTAAACAGTCATTTTATTTAATCGGTCTATAGGACTGATGATATCGGTAATCCGCACTCCAAAGTTTTCTTCAATAACCACGACTTCCCCTTTAGCAATTAATTTATTATTTGCTAAGATATCGACTGGTTCACCGGCCAGTTTATCTAATTCGATTACTGCGCCTGGTCCTAATTCAAGAATCTGACGGATTGGCATTTCAGTTCGTCCTAATTCCACGGTGATAGTAAGAGGAATATCATATAATAGGTCAATATTCCCCTTGCCCGCTTGAGCAGGTTTACTATCCGCGAAAGTGGTATACTCTACCTTTTGTACATTGGCATTTACCGGTATTTCTGGAGTAACACTTTGGGCTGCCGGACGGGAAACAGGTTCTGCTTCTAGCATAACAGGACGTTCCGGTTGTACCGGGGCAGCAGGTGCTGCTTGTTCCACAACAGCTTGAGAATTAGCCTGTACCGCGATTGGCGGTTCTTCAACCGTCGTCGTTGCAGCCGTTTCTACTGGACTAAGAATCTTATGAATCATTTCCTTGCCAAAAGATAGCGGGATAAATTGAATCATATGTGAATCAATCAAATCCCCTACCTTGAGACGAAAGGATACTTGAATGATAATATCATCTTCTAAGTCTTCTAACTTTTTCGGTGGAAACCCTAAAACATCAATGGACGGAGGTGAGATATCCACTTTTTCATGGAAAATAGTAGACATTGACGTGGCCGCTGACCCCATCATCTGATTCATCGCTTCCTGAACGGCACTAAGATGCATCTCCGTCAGTTCCTCATCCAAGGATGTTCCATCTCCACCCATCATAAGGTTTGCAATTACTTTCGCATCTTGCTCTTTAATCATTAACAGATTCTTTCCACGAATTCCTGTCGTATAATCAACATGAACTGCAACATGTTTTTCCTTTATCATCTCTTCCATTCGGTCCTGTTCAATTAAAGACAGTTCCGGAGCGGTAATTTCAACCCGTTGATTCAATAGAGTGGAGAGTGCTGTAGTTGAACTTCCTAAGGAAATGTTACCAATTTCCCCTAATGCATCCTTTTCCATCAAACTTAAAAAGTCATCGATAGAAAGATTATTATTAGCTGATTCCATTTGCTTAAATAAGGCGTTAATCTCTTCTTGAGAAAGTGAACCCTCGTTCATGTTATTCATCATCTCCTTCTGGGTAGACTACTTGATCAATCTGTACGGCATAATGGCCATTTAGGAGACCTGGATTACCAAGAAATCTTGTCAATTGATCCACTTTTAACTGTAATTTTCCTGCTTCAATTCCAATTACATCACCAATCTGCAAGTTCATTAAATCAGCAACAGGAAGCTTCCCTCTTCCAAGTTCAGCAATAATTGGAACCTTGACATCGTCAAGATTTTTCTTAATCACCTCAGGCTGTTTTGGAACCTTTGATTTTGCCATCGTGGAAAACCACTGATGTGCCGTTAACTTTGGAAGCATCGGTTCCACAATTAAATGTGGAATACATAGAGTCATTCGGCCTGTGACTTCGCCAATCGTGGTTCTCAATGCTATGACAATCACTGTTTCATTTGGTGATGCAATTTGGATAAATTGTGGGTTTGATTCAATCGCTTCCCATACAACTTTGATATCTTCAATGTTCTCCCAAACATTTTGATACGTATCAAATGCCTTAGAAAAGACCTTCTGGAGTAGGATAGTTTCAATTTCTGTCAAACCACCGTCACGTTCAGCGGGATCTCCTTGTCCGCCTAACATTCTTTCTAACACCGCATAGGCGACTTGGGGATTGATTTCAATGACCATTTTTCCATCCATTGGTTTTACATCAAAAATATTCAAAATTGTTTTAGATGGTATGGAGGCAATGAATTCATGGTAGTTTACTTGTTCTACCAGTTCAATTTCAATTTGTACAAACGTTCTTAGTTGTGCTGATAAGTAAGAAGTAACCAGCCTTGAAAAATTTTCATGAATTCTTGTAATGCTGCGCAATTGTTCTTTAGAATAGCGCATCGCATGTTTAAAGTCGTATACTTTTACTTTTCGCTCAGGTTTAGAAACCTCAGATGCCTCTATTTCACCGCTGTTTAAGGCAGATAATAGGGCATCGATCTCTTGCTGCGATAATACATCTGCCAAAGGGCATCCCCCTAACTCTTCCGTGAGTTGTTAGAAATTAACCGCAAGCCTTTGATATGTCAAAAAATAAGGAAAGAACCTAAAAATTAATCACTCGGTTCCCTCCTAACCTTTTTTACGCTAGCAGCTTCAAATTACCTTATCGTTTTAAGTTGACAATTTCCTCTAAAATGGAATCCGATGTCGTAATCGTACGAGCATTTGCCTGGAATCCCCGCTGCGCCACAATCATTTCCGTGAATTCCTCAGTTAAGTCAACGTTCGACATTTCCAGTACACCGGAGTAAATTTGGCCGCCATCCGTTTCATTAATGCGTCCAAAACTATTAGTTCCTGCGTTACCAGTAACTTCGAACAACGAATTTCCGACCTTTTTTAAACCAGCCGGATTTTGAACAACACTTGTGGCTATAGATAGATTATTCGCTGTATTGGTGGTGTCATTCACAGAGTATTTAGTGCCATCATAAGCTAATTTGCCAATTTTTCCGTCTTCATCTACTACGTTTATATATCCATCCGCGTCAATCGAATAGGATGTAAACTTTTTGCTGCTCGTATCATCTATCGAGATTCTAATCGGCTGTGGAACGGCATTGCCATCGGCATTTTTTGTATCAGTTGCTCCTAAAACAAAGTTTCCATTGGCATCAACGAGATAGCCATTGCCATCAAGAGTAAAGTTCCCCGCTTTCGTTAACAACGGATTACTGCCGTCCTTGCTGGCAGAAACGACAAAATAACCATTACCATCTATGGTTAAATCCGTTCCAACATTGGTTGTCATTGGGCTCCCTGGGGTGTGAAGAGTATCAATTGCGGCAATCTTTGAACCGAGACCAACCTGCTGCGGATTAGTACCGCCGCGCTGATTATTGGGTGTCATAGCACCGGAAATATTTTGATTCAGTAAATCTTGAAAGACCACCCGGCTCTTTTTGAAGCCAACTGTACTTACGTTAGCTACATTATTTCCGATGACATCAAGCTTCGTTTGGAAGCCTTTCATGCCGGATACTCCGGAGTATAGTGATTTTAACATTTCTGTTCCTCCTCTTATTTCACTGCTCTTCCGCTAGCTTATTATTTTGTTTCTGTAGTAGTTTGTTTGATTTCCGTTACATTTTCCAAAGGAATCTTTTCTTCTCCAACCTGATAGAAGTAGCTGCCATTTTCCACCGATACTCCTTTAACTACACCGCTCTTAGTTGCATCGGTTCCACTATCCTTCCAAGTAATTTCTTTTCCGATAACGGATGAATATTGACCAATTTGCTGTGCTGAAAATTTTTCAAATGCCGTATTTAAATTCGTCATTTGCTCCAGAGAACTAAATGTAGCCATTTGCGCGATAAAATCTTTATCCTGAAGTGGGTTTGACGGGTCTTGGTTTGCTAGTTGCGTCACCAAAATTTTGAGGAAGTCATCCTTCCCCAACGAAGTTTGATCCTCATATGACTTTTGGTTTAAGATAGTGTTACTTTTTGCCACACTGGCAATATCTACCCAATTACTCATTGACAAAAGACTCCCTTCTAAGCGGTAAAATCGATTGTTGCATTCGTTCGCAATCCAGAATTTGCATAATTCACCAAAGGAGTCTCCATACTCCCTTCACTTCCATCATTTTTCTGTTTTTGATCCCGGCCATTTTTAGCTAACTGTCGAGAGCGAGGTTCTTGGAACGAGTGTTGTCCATCTTGTGACAGCAATTGACTCATTTGCGAAGAGTCTGCCTGAACGATCGGTTGCTGGACAATTTCCAGCTTTTGCACTGTCAGGCCTTGCTGTTGTAATGCTTGCTTTAAATGATGAAGCTGGCCATCTAAAATATCTTTGGCCTGAACTGTATCAGTTACGATCAGCGCTGAAATTTGACCTTCTAGGGCAGTGAGTTTAACTTCTACATTCCCTAGATGTTCCGGTGCTAATAATAACCGAATCCCTTTTGACACTCCCTCAATTTCTGCGGATTGGCTATTGATCCCAATCCATTCGCTCATATTCGCAACAAAATCAGATATTTTCACCATTACTCGCTGCTGACCATGTTCTGTAGCACTCAGACTGGCTGTTGTTTGTCCATGTGAAATCGCAAACTGTCCGGTTTGGTATGAGGCTGAGCCTGGTGCCAAATCTATCTCACTTGATTCTAGAGAATCATCATTTTGCATTTGCCCTTCGTGAAAATTTACGTTAGAAAAAAATTCAGTACGCAAATGCTCTGCCAATTGAATGGCAGGTGAAAACATCTGCTTCATTTCTTTCGCAGCAGAAGAACGGGACACAGTTTCAGCAAACTTCAGGTGGATATTTTGCTGCTGTAACGCTGCTTCTAGTTGTCGCAGCTCGGTCTTAAGCGTATCTAGCTCACTATTGTCTTCAGTAATTATTTTTATTGATAGCTGTTGATTTTGATTAGTCACTTCAACTTGAACCGGACCGACATTTTCCACAAAAAGCAATAAATCGCCCTTGAGCGGATGATGACTAGCACTATTTTTTGAATCTTTTTGATTAATCCAGCTATCAAGATATGAAACTATTTCCGCCAAAGAACCCACAAAGGCCTCATTAGCAACATCCCCATTTTTGGTAAAATTCGTTTGACTACTAGTTCCGTTTTGATTCAAAATTTCTGGATCTTGCATTGGACCGTTTGCCAAGAAATTTTCTCCAATCTGTTGCATGCTTTCTTGTTCCCTTTCCAAAAAAAGCTGAATAGGTTCGTTAATGGATAATGTTGAGTCATTTCCCCCATTATTATGTACCCCATCCAATGTTGAAATCGAACTATTATCTGAAACCTGTTTCAATAAATCGTTTCCATTTGCATTTAACACCATCATTATTGGGTCTGAAGAAAGTTGGACTTGTTGAGATCCAGAAGCACAAGCTGCAATCGCAGATTCTAACAGGTAATCAGCTTCTGGTTCTGTTGTTTCGGCTGATTGGGTACTGGGTTCATTTGAATTTTGCTGCTTCAAGCCTTTCGAGTTCACAGTATTTTCAGAATAACGATTCATTGCTAGTATCTGATGAAAAGGAATGGTCGGTACCTCTGTTTGGCTCGTCAGCTTTAGCTTTCCAGCATCAGATTGTTGTGTTTGATTTATTTTGATTGGTATTTGAGCGGCATCCAAACATATACCTCCTTTATTATGGAAAACTAACTCAATTACTCTACATTATAAACGATACAAGATTTTTCGTCATGATATTTTTCAATAATCGACATTATTTTCATGGGCCATTTTTTGGAAAAAAGATATTTTTTCAGCTTTATTATTTTCTGATTCTTTCATCACTGTAATGACTGGTCGAGAATAAGAAGACATAGTAAAAAGCAGGCAACCGAGCCTGCTTTTCGATGGCTGATTATACTAGCGACATTATTTGCTGGAACATTTTCGTAATCTCATATTGTCCATCGGCAAATCCCGCTTCATAGACTGCTTTTGGCATACCGTAAACAATGCAAGACTCTTCAGCTTCCACCAAAACCGTTCCATGATATTGTTTAACTAAGCCGCAACCCTTCATACCGTCTGAACCCATGCCTGTTAATATGATTGACAACATCCTGTCCTGATAAAGCGGAGCAGCTGAGCTTAACGAAATATCAATGCATGGTTTGTATAGCGCTTGTTCATCCCCCTGATGTCTTACATCAAAGATAATGATTCCGTCTTCCCGTTTTACTAATCGGGTTTGATTGCCGGATGGTGCAATATAAATAGTCCCGGCTTTTACTTCCATTCCATGTTCCGCTTCTCTTACCGTTAGTTGACATAATGTGTTAAATCGATCAGCTAATGGTTTTGTAAAGCCAGGCGGCATATGCTGTGCAACTACGATAGGAACGTTAAAATCCTCGGGAAAAAATGGCAGTATTTTCTGCAGTGCAGAGGGACCGCCAGTGGAGCTGCCAATAAAAACCAACTCTATTTTGCCTGGTCTTTTTCGTATCTCCTTCGCCACCCTCGTCTTTTTCGCTGGAGCAGCTGTAGGAAGCTTTCCTCTTAGCACACCTTTCAGTCGGAGCAGAAACTCCTGTTGCTTCTGCTTATGCTCGGCTGAATCTTTGAGCAAGTCATCTTTTAAAAAGAAATCAACAGCACCGTATTCGAGTGCTTGTAGAGTTTCTTTTGCCCCCTCACCGGTATGTGAGCTTAACATAATAACTGGCAGAGGGGCTATCTTCATAATTTCCTGTAATGCTTTGATACCATCTAATTCAGGCATTTCTACATCCATGGTCACAAGGTCAGGCTTTAATCTTTGGACCTTCTCCACTGCCTCAACCCCGTTTCTGGCAATACCAACAACAGTGAATTGCGGGTCACTTTCGAGTAAATGACTCACAGCTCTTCTCATAAAAGCGGAGTCATCGACTACTAACACACCGAATTGTTTCATCCTGATCTGGTTCCTTTCGATAATAAAAAGTCTTTGCTGCATCTACTTTCTGAAACCCTAAATCCATATCCGTGATAGATTCTGCATGGCCTAGAAACAAATATCCACCAGGTGCAAGTTTGCGATACAGGCTGCGAATAACCGTTTTAATCGTTTCTTGATCAAAATATATCAATACATTTCTACAAAAGATAACATCTACTTCGCCAAGCAATGCCATTTGCTGCTGATTTAACAAATTCAACTGTTGGAAACGGACCATGCGTTTAATTGATGGTTTAATTTGATACCCTTCATTTTCAACATCAAAATACTTATGCAATAGATTGGTAGGAATGCGCCTAAAGGCAAATGAGCTTTGATGGTACCAACCTTTTTCTGCCTTTTGTAGCACTTTTTTATTTATATCGGTACCAATGATTTCTACTGTTCCTGGTGAGAATCTTCCTGTTTCCTGGATTAGCATCGCCAATGTATATGGCTCTTCCCCGGTTGAACAAGCAGCGCTCCAAATTCTAAGCGGGCGATTTCTAAAGCTCGTTCGCAGTTTAGGAAGTATAACGGAGCAACATTCATGTAATTGATTTTCCTCACGATAGAAATAGGTTTCATTGATTGTCAGCAATTCTACCAAGACTTCCCACTCTGAAGGATTTCGTTGGATATACATGTAATAATCCTCATAGGAAAATCCTAGTTCCATAATCCGTTTTGATAGTTTTTCTTTTAAAGAAGCCAGCCGCTCTTTATAATTTAATCCACAAAAATCATAAATCATTTGGCTTAATCTTTGTAATCCATAATCTAGCATATCATCACCTTATACTTCCTTTGTGCTTTTTAACTACAGTATCAATAACCGTCTACAGCCCCTATTTCATCATTTCCATAGTATCATATGTCCTCGATTCAAATCTAAGGTAAATTTTGATTTTTTTTGAAATCCAAAATCAAAATTTGGTTGTTGTCGAATCATATCGAATTGACGTACAATGACTATATAATTATATACTAACTTTTTATTGAAGGAGAAAGAAATGTCTACTATTTTCGGTATTATTTTGGCATTGCTAGCGGTTGGTTTTGGGATGATTTTAAAAGGCGCCTCCTTAAATGCATTGGTGAATCCGGCTGCATTTTTGATTATTTTAGGCGGCACCGCAGCTGCAATTACCATCGCCTTTCCTTTTAGCGAACTCAAAAAGTTTCCAATCCTCCTGAAGATTGCTTTGATTGAACCGAAGCTCCCTTCTAAAGCAGAGCAAATCAAAACGTTTATAGAAAATGCAGGGTTAGCGAAGAGGGAAGGAATCCTGGCACTTGAAACGATAACTAATGAGATAAAGGACCCGTTTTTAAAGAAGGGCTATGAAATGATTATCGATGGCTATGAGGTGGATTTCATTGAGGATGTCTTATTAGATGAAGTTGCTGCCATGGATAAACGCCATAAGATCGGTGCACTGATCTTTACGCAAGCAGGCACCTATGCACCAACGCTTGGGGTACTGGGCGCTGTTGTGGGTTTAGTCGCTTCCTTGGGAAATTTAAATGATGTCGATAAATTAGGACACTCTATTTCTGCAGCCTTTATTGCCACGTTATTAGGTATTTTCACCGGTTATGTTTTATGGCACCCGATAGCTAATAAACTTAAGCGTATTTCCAAACGGGAACAAGAAGTAAGGATGTTAATGATTGAGGGTTTGCTTGCAATTGCTCAGGGACTGTCTCCAAGTGCTATTGAGAAAAAATTGGGCGGACAGCTTTCACCAAAAGAACGAAAAACATTAGAAAAGAATATTGAGGCTAAGTCAAATGAAAAAACGGCGTAGACAATTTGATGATGAGCATGAAGAGCACATTGATGAATCGTGGTTAATTCCCTATGCTGATATTCTGACATTATTATTAGCTCTATTTATAGTTCTATTTGCCTCGAGTTCAGTCGATGCACAAAAATTCAAGTCGATTATGGAATCCTTTAAATCGGAATTTACCGGGACAAAAATTGAAAGTCATGACGCTGGATTATCAGTAAATCCAAGTGATGGCCAAACGGAGCAAAAGACAGAGGAAAAAAACCAGCAACAAGAGACTGAAACGACTTCAAAAGAAGATAAGGAGCTATTACAGTTAAAGGGGCAACTTGAAAAATATATCAAAGATAATAAACTGCAAGCGAACGTATCGATTCAGGATACAAAGCGTGGTGTCGAAATAACCTTTGATGAAGTTATTCTGTTTGATCCTGGGAGAGCAACGTTGAAGAAGAGTTCTTATATAACCTTGAATTCTATTTCTAAATTATTAAAGCAATTGGCAAATCCTATCAGCATTGAAGGACATACTGATAATGTCCCCATTCAAAATCCAAAATATCCATCCAACTGGGAACTTTCTTCAGCAAGAGCAGTAAGTGTCCTTCATTATTTTGAAACAAAGCATATCGCGAAAAATCGTCTGCAATTTGTTGGCTACGGAGAATATCAACCAATTTATCCGAATGATACTGATGAACATCGAAAGGCAAACCGCAGAGTCAACATCGTCATTTTACGAAACAGTGATAGCAATTAATCACCTTGACTATTTTTTCACTGTTTGACATATACTAATACCGATGTTCCATAGTGAATATCGTCGTTTCAAACTTTGAATCTTGAGGTGATTTGATGAGCTACAGAGAGCGTTTAGATTCCCAATCCGAGCTATTTCACCATACCTGGACAAGGCCGAAACGGCAGAAATCGCAAGTAAACGGGCAAACGCAAATGACGCAAAATACAATCATCTTGAGGAGCAATGCCAAAGCCCACCGTTGGTAGAGGATGGCAGTGAAACGAATGTCGGAACCGGTTAACCCGGTTTCCATTAATGGAAAAAACCTTTTCCCTTTCTTGCAGGGAAAAGGTTTTTTCTATTTTGCATATTGATTTGCTAGCTGGAGGAGTGTAGGATTATGTTCATACTAGGATATTTACCAAGAAATGAGGAACGGAGCCGATGTACACAATTAGAGATGCAATGTTGGATGATTTACCGGTCATTGTAGCAATTTATAACACCACTATTGCCGGAAGAATGGTAACAGCTGATACGGAGAAAATCAGCGTGGAAAGCAGAATACCATGGTTTCATGAACATTCCCCTGCTACTCGTCCATTATGGGTTGTTGAGAATAACGGCGTCATTTGTGCTTGGCTCAGCTTTCAATCCTTTTATGGGCGCCCTGCCTATCGCCATACGGCCGAAATTAGTATCTATTTACATCCTGATTTTCGCGGTAAGAAACTTGGTAGTTATTTATTGGAAAAGGCAATTGAGGCCTGCCCGGGACTGGATATTAGTACCCTGCTAGGTTTTATTTTTGCACATAATCTACCGAGTATTAAATTGTTTAATCGTTTCGGGTTTGAACAATGGGCCTATTTACCAAACGTTGCGGTACTTGACGAAATTGAGCGCGATCTCGTGATTCTCGGCAAGCGGGTTTCCTAATCACTCATTTACATCTTGAATCAAAGTTGATTTAGTTTTTTTTATTTGTTTAACACGCTGACGTATGAATGCAATAACCAAAAGAATACAGGGGATGATGATTTGAAATGGCCAATGAAGATATATCGGTACAATTTCAAGCCCCTCTTTAATGTGCTCGGTATAGTTTGGTGCAATAATCATTGCTGTTATCAATATCACCAGTCCAAATGGTAAGCTAAGTTTACGTATATCTTGAAAACCAAACAAGTCCGCTGTGCCTGCAACCGCCACATAGTAGAAAATGGTCACTTTAATAAAACAAGCAATCATTAAATAAAGCATAAACAAAACATCCAACCGTTCAATAAAATTAAACAGTTCAATTTTACTTATTGTTGACAGCAAAGGATAAGGTGAGCGAGCAAATAATTCAGCCCCAAGTGTAGTGATATTTATCACTGCTGCAATAACAAAATTTATTCCGCTTAACACTATTCCTGTGATACAAGCCCATTTTGCCTTTTTTTGTTCCTGTAAATATGGCAGCAGCATCGTAAACACTACCATTTCTCCAAAGGGGAAGGTTACTACGCCTCTAAGCGCAACTTTGATGACGGGTAACCATCCTTGTTCTAACACAGGTTTTAAATAATCTAAATGAATAAGGCTCGAGGAGATAATTAGAAAAAATCCAACAATAGCCATTACATAGATAATGATAAAATATAATTCTCCCACCCTGGCAATAACCTCAAATCCCTTAGTTACGGCATATGCTGACGTAAGAATTAATACCGACATCAGGAAAAACAAAGGCGTCGCAGTGTATATCGTTGCGGTTAAGAGTTCCCCGAAATCGCGAAGTACTCGTGCTGCAAGATAAACAAAATAAATTACATACAAATAACCTAGAATACGACCTGGCCATTTACCAAGCAGTTTCTGAGCATAGTTTGTCAAGGGGAGTTCAGGGAAATATAAATAGAGCCGGTAGTAAACAATAAATAGCAAGATACCTCCAATAAGGCCTAGAATAATCGCAATCCAGGCATCTTGTTTTAATTCGATTGGGAAGCCAAGTAAGATGGCACTCCCCATCTGGAAGATAACGACAAGAACAAATAATTGTTTTGCACCGATTCTCGCCTTTTCCAAGAGCATCCCCCTTTCCTATTTTTTGATCTCATTCCAAAACGGTTTGTTTCTTGAACCTGATTCACGGAAATAGGTCTTGACACTAACTCGATAATCCATGGTAGCAAATAATTCATTCCAGTTTTCTTTTACCTTTTTCCATTGTTTAGGGTTTTTGCGATAAAGTCTTTCCCCAAAGCCAAAAATATCAGCATGATATGATTGTGCTTGGCGAATTGCTGCTTCCACATCTTTTTTAATCTGCTCCGCTGTGTTCTTTTGAAGCGCGGGAACTTTTTTCGGATCTTGAAAATCAAATGGGATATTCACTTCGCTAAGCCTTAAGGCCGTTTCAATTTTGATGTTTGCAACTGGCTTGCCATTTCGCATCGAGATGCCGATGGTTGTATCGGATACATAAGGAACCATGCTGATTGCATTCTCTTTGCCTGCAAACGGGACGTTGATAAATGTTTGCTTTACTTTGTTCATCAACCAAGCAGCACCGCGGGCATGTCCATCATCTAACCAACCGACTAATTTATCTGTATTGAAAACGGCAATACCGGCACCAGTTATGACCGTCGACATTTTTGTGTCGTTAAGCTCTTGTAAGGAAATTCCCTTTTCCGGATTGCCCCGGATCGTAAATCCCCCAAGCACTGGTTCTTTCCCGTTGCTTGTAAGCATAATAAGAAAATCATCCAATGACACAGTGAGATTTTCCCCTAATCTTGCCTCCGTTACTTCAAGCGTTTTTGTCAATTTTTCCGCTGGGAGCTTATCAAGATTAGTTAATGTTGCCAATAATTCCTCAGCCTTAATGTCTCTAGTGATGACAAATGGCGTGGTTGTCCGAAATTGCGGCTCACGGTCAAAACCGTCAATGATATCAAGAATATTCTCTCGTGCCACTTCTTCACTAATCGCGACGATACTTATATGAGCAAAAAAAAGCCGCCGAGAAATTTGTAATTTTATTTTGCGCGCCGCTTCCGTCACATTATTGCCGGAACTTTTAAAAACAATGACAGGTGGCCCTTCGCCGCCGCCGCCCCCCATCTGACCTGATGCCACATTAGATGGAACAACAATCTGGAAAGAAACATCAAATTTATCTCCATTCTCTCCTTTATCAATTCCAACTGCCATCACCAAAGCCAAATCTGTAAGCTCATTTTGATCCCAGCAGCCAGTTAACAACGGAATTAATAATAAAATAGAAAAGATTAGCCTCATTCTCCTCTTCATTTCTGCTTCCCTTTCTGCTGACTGTCAAAATTTCTATCCTGCTGCGGTGGACTTGGTTTTTGCTTCTCTCCTGTCCGATCTATGTTTCCCTTACTAATTAATTTCGGGCGTTTTTTGAAAGCCCACAACGGATAACGAATAAACACATCCTGTTGATTTGCCCCAATATAAGGCGCTAGAGGACTCATATATGGAACGCCAAATGAGCGTAAAGAACATAGATGGATGGTTACCATCATTAACCCTACCATAATCCCAAAAAAACCCAAAAAGGCTGCTAAGATCATTAAGACAAATCGAAACAGACGAGCTGAAATCGCCATTGCAAATACAGGTGTTGAAAAATTTGCGATGGCTGTAATTGAAACCACAATAACCATAACAGGAGAGACGATACTCGCCTGAACAGCGGCCTGACCAATAACAAGCGCCCCAACAATAGAAACCGCCTGACCCACTGCCCTTGGAAGGCGCAAACCTGCTTCACGTAAGATTTCAAACGTTACTTCCATGATTAGCGCCTCGAAAAACGCAGGAAAAGGAATATTTTCCCTTTGCGCCGCAATCGCAATAACTAATGTTGTCGGAATCATTTCTTGGTGGTAGGTGGTCCCTGCAATATAAAGTGACGGACCGATAAGGGCGATAATAAACGCCAAGATTCTTAACAAGCGAATGCTGGTCGATAAATCGAAACGGGAATAATAGTCATCAGGTGCTTGGAAGAATTGAACAAAAATAGCGGGAACCGTTAAGACAAACGGACTCCCGTCCACGACAATAGCAACTCGGCCTTCAAGCAGCTGTGAACTAACAACATCCGGTCTTTCTGTATGAAAAGTTGTTGGAAAGATGGTAAAAGTCTTATCTTCAATAAGTTGTTCTACATAGCCCGAATCGATGATAGAGTCAATATTAATTCTTTTAACTCGTGTTCTAACCTCCTCCACAATCTTGTCATTTGCAATTCCTTTAATATACATGATGTCAACATCCGTTTGGGTAACGGCTCCCAATTTCACTGATTCTGTCCATAGATTAGGGCTTTTTATTCGTCTGCGAATCAGTGCAGTATTCGTTCGAATATTTTCCGTAAACGCATCTTTTGGTCCGCGAATCGATAATTGTTGGGTCGGCTCCGAAATCGCCCTTTTTTCCCCGCCTTGGGTGTCCCCGCTGATGGCTTTATTATATCCGTCTAATAAAATGATTGTATTGCCTGCTAATAATGAAGCGTATAGATTACTCCAATTTGTAATCGTACTTGTACTGCCCAGTGCGACTGCTTTTTCAGCAAAATATTGAAAATAATCTGGTTTAGTTACATTTAGATTGCCTTTAAATGATTCTAAGATAAACTCATTGATGATTTGACTGTCAACTAATCCATCAATAAAGACAATAGCCCCATGAATCGAATCACATAACGTTATCTCCTTTACCACTAGATCGGAACTATACCCAAGTTCCTGTTTGATACGTGCTATATTTTCATGAATATCTCTTTGAATTAATAATTGACTTGGTTCTGAAGGATCTGATTGTTGACGATAATTATCATTTCCTTTTCTTTGTTGTTTCTTTTTTACTAGTTTGGATAAAATAAACACAGCATTCGCCCCATTAATAAAGCCATTATTTATGGTGGTTATATTACCCAAAAGACCAATTTCTATCCATGTGCCTATTACTAATCGCTACTAAAAAGGTTGGTGAATTCATTGAAGACTATCTTCGTTATAAGCCTAGTTTCCTTATCGCTGCTATTATTTGTTAGCTTGTTGGACCTGTTATTAGGAGCACAGCCTGCTGATATCCCTGGTAAACTACTTGAATCATTTAGACTAAATGAAGCAATTGAAATGACGATACTGATTATTTTTGGACTAATTTTTTTCGCTAAGGCGTTTAATCACTTTATTAAGAAGAAACAAGAAAGCCAGCAGTGAATATGAGAATACTTTCCGCCATTATCGTAAAACAACAATACTAGCTTTATCGCGAGTCGATATCGTCATGAGTTTCCACCTGTTCCTTATTTTCAACCTTTCGCTTTATTTGCGATAGCACAATTTTACATTTCTGTATTTTGCTTAGTTGTTTTGCTTTTCCATAAAGGTAGCGATTCCAAATCAGATAGATGCTTTCTTCTATAATCACGATGACGACGATGATCAATATCAACATCGTCAATAAAATTACCATATAATTAACCCCTTTTAAGCTAGATTAGTTCATCCTATTCAACTCCCTCCCTAGTAAGCACCTTAATATCCATTAAAATCCATTATTTTCAATAACGAAAAGTTTTTCATGGTCTTTTTTGCGTAAGAGACTTATAATAGAAAAAGCTAAATTCCTGTGAAAGTAAGGAGAGCCAATGGAAAAGTTACGTCCAATTTGGGAAATAATCGTTCGTTTTTGGAAGAAAAGACATCTAACCCAAATTCTTTTATTGTTTGTTCTTGTTGTTGTCTTAGTGACCATCCTATATTTTGCCTGGCTGGCCTCAAGGGCAAATGTCCAAACATTAAAAGAAGGTTTGAGTCAGCCAACAGTAATTTACGATAAAGATGAAGATGTGGCAACAAATGTCGCAACGAATCGTACCAAGGGAATAAATATTGAGAAGCTGCCAAAATATGTTCCTAATGCCATTGTGGCGATTGAAGATGAACGCTTTTATGAGCATAACGGCTTTGATATTAAGGGGATTGCCCGGGCATTTTTTAGTAATTTATTTGCCGGCAGGATCACTGGAGGCGGCAGCACGCTTACCCAGCAGCTAGCAAAAAATGCACTGTTATCACCGGAACAAACATACAAGCGCAAAGCCGAGGAATTATTCCTCGCCGTAAAAATTGAAAAGGTATATAAAAAGAATGAAATTTTGCAAATGTATATGAATCAGGTTTACTTTGGCGGCGGAGCCTGGGGAATCGCCAATGCCTCAAAGAAATATTTTAATAAAGATATTCATGATGTTACGATCAGTGAAGCTGCAATGCTAGCCGGTCTCTTGCAATCACCAAATTACCTCAACCCATATAATAACTACGATGCAGCCATGGAACGTCGAAATCTCGTACTTGGGAAGATGAAAGAGCTTGGAATGATTACATCAGCACAATATAAGAAAGCTAAGAATTCGAAAATCCGCTTAAAAGATGGCGGCGGAAGTTATATAGACCGGAAATATCCATATTATGTCGATGCCGTATTAAATGAAGCTATTTCAAAATACGGTCTGACACAAGAAGAAATTTTAACACGCGGATACCGCATTTATACAGAGATGGACCAAAATCTCCAAGCCAACCTCGAAAAAGTGTATCGTAAGGATTACTTATTTCCAGCAGGCCGTGGCGGTAAAATTGTCCAAAGCGGTGCCGTGTTAATGGATCCTCCATCTGGCGGTGTTCGTGCCCTTGTGGGCGGACGTGGAGATGCTACCTTCCGCGGCTTTAACCGGGCAACTCAATTACGGGCCCAACCGGGGTCAACCATTAAACCTCTTGTGGTTTATACACCAGCACTAGAAGCTGGCTACAAGTACTCATCTGAACTGGTCGATAAGCCGACCTCCTTTGGTAAATATAAGCCGGAGAATTTTTCACGAACTTACCAAGGCGAAGTCCAGATGTACAAGGCTTTAGAAGACTCGTTAAATATTCCGGCTGTGTGGCTGCTCGACAAAGTGGGCTTGGATAAAGGGATTAATAAGTTAGACAAATTTGGAATACCCGTGGAAAAAGCGGATAATAACCTTGCTATCGCCCTTGGTGGCATGAGTAAAGGTGTTTCACCTATGCAAATGGCCAATGCCTTTTCCGTATTCGCCAATGACGGTGAACGCCAAGACAGTCACTTAATTACCAAGATTGTCGGCCCAACAGGTAATGTGATTGCCGAGCGTGAACCAGTTAAAACGAAGGTTACCTCAAAAAGAGTCGCCAATGAGATGACTTCAATGCTGCTAAATGTTGTCGAAAGCGGAACAGGACGCCGTGCCCAAGTACCCGGTCTTCAACTTGCCGGAAAAACAGGATCAACTCAACTGACTTTTAGCAGAACAGGAACAAAAGATCAATGGATGGTTGGTTATACGCCAAATCTAGTCGGGGCAATTTGGATTGGTTTTGACCAAACAGACCAAGAGCATTATCTGCCAAGCTCGAGTTCGTCAAATGTCGTACCGATTTTTAAAGAAATCATGCGTTCATCAGCTACCTATCTGCCTAAAAAGGATTTTGAAGTCGTTTCCGTTAATGCTCAGCTTGCCGGGAAAACGAGTGCTAGGAAAAACATTGAAGAACAGGCTAAGAAAATTAGTCAGGAGTTAAATGACAACGCCAAAAAAATTGGTAGCACCATTAAAGAACAGGCTCCAAAATGGAAAGAAGGACTGGATAAAGTCATTTATACTATTGGGGAAACTGTCGATTCGATAGTGGAAAAAGTGAAGGAATTACGATAACAGCACGCCTTTTGCGGCGTGCTGTTTTTTGTAGACGTTCTTACTTAACATTGATTTCTAATGAATGAAAATAATCTCCGGCTAGCTTTCTTATCCACTCAACTTGTGATTGACGAAACACGGCAATAAAGCAAGTTGCCGGCCCCGCTGATTTGCAAATATCTACATCCGTGACAACCATTTCGGCGGTAATATGTAAATCCGGTAACATTTGCTGTAATTCAGACAAGATTCCTTTTGAGCCAACCGGCCAGGAAAAAACGTCAGGCAGTCTGCTGATTTTTTGAAAAACAGTCAAAGGAACAATATCTCCCGCCTGTTCAATCACTTCATTCCCGACCAGAGGCAGACCAATCACGGCTAGCTCTATTGCTTCTTGACTAAAATTCACCAATTTCTTTTCACTAGTTTTCTTTCCAATCACCAGCAGCCCAATGGCTGATTGCCGTAAAGTAAAATTACTTTCCGTACTGCCGGTGATCTGCATATGATAAAGCCCGAGTTGAGACGCTCCTAACTGAATGCCGCTAACAAGCTCATTCCATGGTTCATGGCCGCAAAAATTTTGAAGAACAACTGAAATCGGCTCACCACCTGCCGCAATACATTCCATTGCGGCAACACGAAAACTATAATAGGCAACTGTTTTGTATGGTACATGGACAAGATCGTCAGCTTTACTGCCAATTCCGCCACTATTATCACTAGTTACAATCAAAGAAGTATGTGCTAAATCGAGCGGAATCTCAAGGGCATTCCTCATCGTTTCGCTTCCCCCTTCAGCATTCCGAACGACACTAAGGAAACTAGACGAGGTATAATCACCAGAGCAATGACTGTATTTAGGCTTGAACCGATTAGCAGTGACGGCAGCATTCCCACATAGAACGCCTTACTAATTAAAAAGATAAACGGGATTGGTGCTATCAGTGCATTACCAATAATAAACATGATGCCCGCAAGCAACCTATGTTTGCTGCGGTAAAGGACTGCAAACAGCCAACAAAGCACGGCCATTTCTCCAGCAACTAAGAAATGCAACGGTCCAAGTGGAAATCCACCCAACAGTGCAGACAGTAAGTGACCTGCCGCCCCAACTATCGCACCGGCACCGCCTCCTAACAAGGCACCTGCTAATAAAGCAGGAAAGGCATCCAGAGCCACACTCGTGATCATTGCTGGAATCTTCAGCGAGGCACCAACAACTGATAAAGCGGTAAACATTGCAAGCCAGCTAATATATTTTCCTTTGAACCTAGTTTTCATTTTATCGCTTCCCATCTCGAAAAACTTTCGCACTGCGAATATATTCAACATCTTTTACGCCCAGCCGGTAGTTTACGACGCGTGCCAACGCAAAAAAGTAGTCTGATAGGCGATTTAGATATTGTAAGGCTAGCACAGGGGTTTTTGGGTCAGCTTTTGTTAATGTTACAACCAGTCTTTCAGCCCGACGTGTCACTGTGCGCGCAATATGAATAGATGCTGCCGGCTTTGAGCCCCCAGGCAGGATAAAACGTTCCAGCGCAGGCGCTTCTTTACTGTATTCATCAATTTTCGTTTCTAGGTAGTCGATTGATTCCTTGTGTAACTTCAGCTGCCTTTTTTCTGAAATACTGGCGAGATCACCACCGCAGTCAAACAATTCGTGTTGAATTTTTTCAAGATCAACCAGCACATCCTTAAACAATTCAGGTTCTAATTCAGTGACTGCCTGCCCGACAAAGCAATTGACCTCATCAACGGTACCATATGCCTCAACACGAATATCGTCTTTATCAACCCTGCCGCCGATAATGCTCGTTTGTCCTTTATCACCCGTTCTTGTGTAAATACTCATCCATTACTGCCCCCTTTGTTTAATTGTTTGATTCAATCCATACCAAATGAGATCTACTTGTGCAGAAACGGCTGCAACATCTTGGAATGCCCAACCCACCATATCACGCCAGCAGCGGTCTGCTGATTCAATAGGGACGATTCCTTTTGTAATATCTGTCCCAATGACAACTATTCGCCGCTCGGGGTTTGCCATCTCCCATGCCAACCACGTTTCCAAATATTGACGCCAAATTTCACAACATTCCCATTGCTTGTACTGAAGTGCTAACGACTTAAGCCACAACTCGATTCCTTCTAAAACTAAAATGTCGCCGCTGACTAACCCCATTAATTTCCTTGGCAGCGGCTGATTATCATAGGCTGAGTACCACTCTGCCTGTTGATAATGGTTTTTCACCCATGCCCTTTTTCCGTTAAAGGCACCTCCCGTAACAAAGTGCACCGTTCACCCCTCCTTAGCGCAGCCGTGGAAAAGATTAGCTCATACGCAGAATCATGTGTTGCCTGCCACTGCCAAAATCCTTTTGCTCTCGGTGCAAAATCTTCTAGAAGCAAGCGAATCACACCTCCATGCGTCATGATCGCACAGCTGCCTAAATCTTCTGATAAAATTTCAAACACCAATTTCTTCCATCCTGCAGCCACTCTATTTGAAAACTGCTGAAATGATTCTCCGTTTGGCGGAGCGTACTTGTACGGATTAGTCAGCCAATTACAATAGAGATTCTCTTCTTTAAGATCTTGATACGTTTTTCCTTCCCAATCACCAAAATTCATTTCTCGCAGTTCAGGCAAGAAATAAGGGGCTGCTTTAGGGAATAATTGTTTCATTGTCAGGGCACAACGCTGTAAATCACTGCAGTAATAAACATCATAATGTGACGATGGCTGGATGTATTCACACTCTACCTTCCTTAGCGGTGAATCACCCCAGCCAAGATAAGCCTTGCGGTGATTGGCTTCTGTCAGCCCATGGCGAAATAATGCCACAACCACACGGTCAGCCATAGAATCAACTCCGTCCCTTCAACAGTTGCACCCAGTATGTCACCAGTAATACCGCCGAACCACGACTTCACTTTCCAACTGGCAAACACGTAACAACATAGTGCCGCACAGAAGACCCAGCCTGTAACCGGAAAAAGTAGCAGGACGGCAACAATAAATAAGGGGTAAATCCACAAACTATTTTTTGTCCCCGCCTGTTGAAATAGATACGCCAGACCCTCTTGCTTTGCTGACGGTACAGTAAGCAACACAGTCCCCATGATAATTTTTCCGAAGAAAGGAATAACCGCAATCAGCAGGAATGATGACAAGTGGGTATATGTCGTAATTTCATAGATAAAGAGAAAACGGCAGCTTAGCAACACAATGATTGACAAGACCCCAAAGGCTCCTGTTCTTGGGTCCTTCATAATCTCCAGCCTTTTTTCACGATCCCGATAGGAAAAATAGGCATCTGATGCATCAATCCAACCATCAAGATGGATGCCGCCAGTCACCAAAATCGTCGCTAACCACAGCAAAAAGGCAGAAGCCACATGACTAAACGGGGTATATTCCACTAATTTATATAATAGGAAGGAATAAATCATTCCTTGAAATAAACCGATTAGAGGAAAGACCTGTATCGTTCTTTTTAAATGTGCTTGATCTATTGGGAATGACTTGCTAATTGGTATTGCTGTAAAAAATTGCAGCCCAATCAAAAATCCTCTAATCCAGTTCATCTTCTTCCCCTTCTTTTGTTCATAAGTGATAGTTCCGCGTTTCAATTGTCGTTTAACCTATTTTTCATCACTAGCGGCACGCCGGCTTCCACTAGAAAGGCCAAATCTGCAGCCTTGACGATTTGCTGATGAATGTGTCCTAATATTTTTCCGTAGGTAAACACTAGATCATTGCTGGCTACGGGCTCATTGAGGACTTCATTGCTAACGACAATCAGTGCTCTTGCCCGTTGTTTTAACACAAACACTCCAGCAATAATTCTTGAGATAAGCTTTTGCAAAAATTCTTCATCCCATGGCTGCGGAACGGCAAACAGCTCATTATTAACAAGTGTCGTCAAACAATCGAGCAACACTATATCCTCACGATGAAACGATGGGGCCAACACACCGACATCTATAGGCTGCTCAAACGTCTTCCAATGATAGCCCGATACTGCTCTGTCTTGTTGATGCTTTTTAATTCTCATTGTCATTTCGGCATCAAAGGCAACACCGGCTGCGATGTAATTAAGCTTGCCTCCTGTTTCTCGTGCCAGTTTAACCGTCAGCTTTTCAGCAAAACTGCTTTTTCCACTGCGAACACCGCCACTAATAAAAATCAATGAAGCATCATGGTACGAGCCAAGCAACTAAAACGCCTCCTAACCATAACAGCATGATAAATAGCAACACAGTCCTCGCTAATATCCGATTTGCCTGTAAAATATGACATGATCCAATTGGAAAAAGTGCTTCCCCCATCTTGGCACGATTCGAGATTATTCCTTTATAATAGTTGATACCGCCAAGCTGGATACCAAGTATCGCAGCCACCGCTGCTTCGCCCCAACCGCTATTTGGACTTGGATGCTTTTGAGCATCACGAAACAAAATTGACCAGGCCCGTTTGTATGAAATCATGTTAGGTCGATTACCGACAAGCATGACAATTCCTGTCAACCGGCTGGGAAGCCAATTCATGATATCATCCCATTTCGCCGAGGCCCAGCCAAATTCCTTGTAGCGTTCACTAAAATTCCCCACCATTGAATCACAGGTATTTGCTGCCCGATAAATAAACGCCAATGGAGCACCCCCAATAAGGGCCCAAAAAAGCGGAGCAGTTACTCCGTCACTCGTGTTTTCGGCAACGGTCTCAATTGCAGCCCGGGAAATTTCAGATTCATCTAGTGCTTCGGTATCACGGCCAACAATATAGGAAAGTTTTTCCCGTGCCGCTGGTAGGTCAGCTTTTCTTAGTGGATTGTAAACTTCTACAGCTGCCTCTTTTAAGCTCTTTTGGGCGATAGTAGCTGCCAGCAAAACACCTTCAATGAAAATTCCAATAAAAGTATTAATCTTATAGGCAAGATAGACGAAGCTAGAAACTAACAAGCAGACGGTGATAAGAACAATAGCTAGCATGATCACACCTTTCATTTTTCTGAAGGCACCATGATTTAGGCGTTTCTCCAAGGCAGATATCAATGAGCCAATCCACCGCACCGGATGAGGCCAATTAGGTGGGTCCCCAACAAGCAAATCAATTACATAGGCAACCGTGATTGCAGACAGATGATGGAGAATCACATTTCTTTCCTCTTTCGTGATTTTTTTATTGCCTCCGTTGTACACTCATAAACGGCTTTACCAATTAGTTTTCCCAGTGGGGTAATCGTCCCGGCATAGTCTAATTTGCGGCCCTGCTGGGTGGCGGCAATCAAAATGCTGTCTGTGGAAGTACCTGTCGCAATCGTCCCTGTAACGGAGTCGATTACTTGTAAATCTTGAATTGCCTTCGTCTTCGCCTCGGTCGCCGTCATGATACTTTGAATAAACGCTTCCTCACTCAGTTCTCCATTGACAAACACCCATGTATTGATGGTGCCTGGCACCGTTTCTACTACGTGGAGATGACTTTTCGAAGCATCGACGGCGTTGCCGATTCCTGCTGTTACGACGACAAAGATTGAAAATCCCTCTCCGGCGTATTCTTGATGAACCACGTCTTCAAGGATCACGGCTGTCATCATCCCGACTGTTTCAGCAGGTTCAAACCCATTAGCTGTTAAAAATGCGGCCATTTCGGCACGGTGGTCACTGCAGTTGTAATCCTTATCGACATGTCGGTTGACAAATGATTGATACCAACCGGTTCCTGAGCCAATTACACCCGATGACATAGTTCGCAGCGGTTGCGGTGTTGTTAACATAATAAACTCTTGTGTCAGTGTTAGCATCGAGTGATCTATCTTTCCAAAGTGAACCATATCTTGCCGCTTTGGCATGAGCACCAGCTGCGGAGCGGCCACTTGCGGATGAGGGTGTTTGCGGATATTTGTTTGATACACCTCACGAATCGTTTCTTCGCGCAGCACCTCATTTGGGACATGATTGCTTTTCATTCTGCCTTGTTCAAGCAGCAGCAAACGATCACAATAAAGCCCAGCAAGGTTGAGGTCATGAAAAATCGAGATCACGGTTAAGCCATTTTCCATTGTCCATTCTCGCAACAAATCTAACAGCTCTTTTTGAAACGATAAATCTAAATGATTAGTCGGTTCGTCTAATAAAAGAATTTCTGGTTCCTGGGCTAACGCCTGAGCGAGAAACACCCGCTGCTTCTCTCCGCCTGAAAGTTCCTGAATAGGCTTTTCTTGAAATCGGCTAACGCCAATTTGTTGCATCACCCGTTGAACGACCGTTTCATCAGTTTGACGCCATGTTTGAAACAAGCCTTTTTGATGCGCATAACGCCCAAGGGCGACCGTTTCTTTCACGGTATAGGAAAACGATTCTGAGGAATGCTGCGATAATACCGCCACTTTCTGCGCCAGCATTTTCGGACTATATGACTGAATTGGCACGCCATTAATGGTAATCTCTCCAGCCTGAACCGGCAGGATGCCACTCAGCATTTTTAACAGAGTCGTTTTTCCACTTCCATTGGGTCCCAAAATGCCAAATAACTCACCTTTTTTCACTTGGAATGACAAATTCTTGATGACAGCTTCCCCGGAATAGCCACCAGATAAGTGTTGAACTCTCAGCATCGTTACCCACTTCTTTCCATTCTTTTTCTTTGCAGTAAAATCACCGCAAACACAGGTGCTCCAATCAGGGCTGTGATTACGCCGATTGGCAGTTCCGTCGGTGAAATAATCGTCCGGGAAATCAAATCAGCGAGAATTAAAAAGGCACTCCCTGTCAGTATCGACAACGGTAGTAAATGCTTATGATCAGGACCCCAGAGAATTCTTGCCAAGTGCGGAATCACAAGGCCGACAAAGCCGATGGTCCCTGACACAGCTACTGCTGCTCCCGTTAAAATCGACCCTGCTGTTAACACAATTAGCTTCCGTCTCTGGACATTTACACCTAAGTGATGGGCACGCTCTTCACCAAACGACATCGCATTTAATTCCTTCGTGTTCAATAAAAGGATTGTAGAGCCAATGATGAAGAAGGGAATAATAATTTTGATATATTCCCAACCACGCATCGACACGCTTCCTAACAGCCAGGCAATTATTTGCCGTAATTCATCCCCTGTTAATGCAATCATCAAGGAAATCAACGCCCCGAGAAAAGAACTAAAGATAATTCCTGTTAAAACAATCGTTTCGACCCTCATTGAACGTTCAACTTTTTTGGCAAAAGCTAACACACAAAAGATGGTAATGAAAGAAAAAAGAATACTTAGTAACGGTAACGTATAGCTGCCAACAACAGGGATGGTCAGTTGAAAAAATAACGTAATCACTGCACCGACTGATGCGCCCGAGGAAACTCCCAACGTATATGGGTCGGCAAGCGGGTTTCGCAGCAGTCCTTGAAAGGCCGCTCCGGCAATCGCCAGAGAGGCCCCAACAAGCCCAGCTAATATCACTCTTGGCAAGCGAATGTTCATGACTATGCTTGTAAACATCGGATCAATATTCTGCGTCGATGTCAAACCGAACCAACTGCTTGCAATCACTTTAAAAATGGTGGGAACGGGGACTGAAACCGTTCCGATGGCAATCCCCAAAATTACCGCAAATACTAAAAATAGCCCAGCTAATACATAAGCCGTGATGATATTATTGAAAAACTTCCGGATAGATGGCCTTGGCAAGATCCTCTACTCCTTCGATGATTCGTGGACCAGAGCGGGTAACTCGATCAGAATCGACATCAACGACTTGTTTATTTTTTATTGCCGTCACATTTTCCCAGCCTTTGCGTTTTACTATTTGTTCTGAAGGCTTCTCAATTTCATAGCCGCCATATGTGGTGATAATGACATCAGGATTACGTTCGACAATTGCTTCCTGGTCAACCTTAACCCAACCCTCTTGATCACCAATAATATTCTCAGCTTGAATCGCTGTTAACATTTCATCCATAAATGTTTTGCTTCCTGTCGAATAAATCTCCGGTGCCGGCGCTACCTCGACAAAGACCTTCTTCTTCTCTTTGATATTAGAGACTTTTTCCTTAATCTCCGCTAATTTTTCCTTCATACCGGTGACAAGATCGTCCGCTTTTTTCACTTCACCTGTAGCTTTTCCAATTAGCAAAATTGAATCATAAACCCCGTCAAAACTTTGCGCATCATTGACAACCACTACCGGGATACCAGCATCACGCAGCTGATTTAATCCAGACTCAGAGTTATGAGCAGAGGAAGCATGAGCCAATACTAAATCTGGTTTAAGAGCGATAATTTTTTCCAAATTAATTTCCTGTCCACCGATTTTTTCCTTTTTTGTTGCCTCTTCTGGGTAATTATCAAAATCAGAAACCCCGACAACTTTGTCACCTAGCCCCAAAGCAAAGACGGTTTCCGTGTTACTCGGCATTAATGAAACAATTCGTTCTGGTTTTGTCTTAATCACTACTTTTTGTTTCAACGCATCTGTTAACGTAACTGGAAATGATGCCTGTTCTGTTTTTGGTTCGCTCGCCTTTTTATCACCGTCACTAGCTTTTTCCTTGTTTTCGCCGCAGGCTGCTAAGAGGCCTAGCATGAGTAGGAATAGTACAAATAATGATAGTAATTTCTTCATGTTATCTCCTGCTTTCTCATCATCTACAAAAAATATAGTTTTTCGCCAATAAAAAAAACATCCCCATAATATAGAGGATGTTAGGATTAATGAGATGCATACTCTGTTAAACAGTATAACAGGATAGCCCACACCTTCCTATCCTCGTAGGTTTTTGGCGTTAACAAACTAGGCAGGTCTCCTGGCTTATGGTCATTGCTTCCTATGTCTTCCCATCAAATTTCGACAGTGACATGCTATAGGAGGCTCCCATTTACAGTGGCGGGACCGCGTTGGCATTTCACCAAACTTCCCTTTTAAGCAAAAAATCTTTACATTAAAGATTCTTCAGCACCTAAGTTCTTATCAATATTTTTTGTCTCTTTTATTATAGATAAGAATTATAAATTTGTATATCTTTTTTCGACAATCCTTACCACTTCCATCCATTACTGGTGTAAGTTTCGGCACAGGTTCGCCATTTCAATCGCTGCCGAAGCCGCTTCCCAGCCCTTGTTGCCGGCCTTCGTGCCCGCACGTTCGATGGCTTGCTCGATGGAATCCGTTGTTAAAACGCCAAAAATAACGGGGATGCCGCTTCTTAACGCCGTGGCTGATACGCCTTTGGCTGCTTCATTGCAAACATAATCAAAATGCGGGGTGGCACCGCGTATGACCGTTCCAAGGGTGATAACAGCATCATATTTACCGCCTTCCGCCATTTTTTGCGCTATTAACGGTATTTCAAACGCACCGGGAACCCAAGCGATGTCAACATCAGTTTCTTCTACGCCATGCCTTTTTAAAGCATCCTGCGCCCCGCCTAATAATTTGCTAGTAATAAACTCATTAAAACGACCAACAACTATCCCTACTTTTAACCCGGTACCAACTAAATTTCCTTCAAAAATATGTCCCATTATCACATTCTCCATTCTTAAGATTAGTAGTATTACTATTAGTAACCTGTTCTTGGGATTCCTAGCAGCTGTAACTTTTTTAAAAATGCAGCATATGTCCCAACTTATCATGTTTTGTCCGTAGATAGCTTTCGTTTTCTACCCGGGTTTTCATTTCCAGTGGAACACGTTCGACCACTTCTAAATCATAGCCTTTCAAACCTTTAATTTTGCGTGGGTTATTTGTCAACAGCATCATTTTGCGCACTCCTAAGTCCTTTAAAATTTGCGCGCCGATGCCATACTCACGTAAATCAGCCTTGAAGCCAAGCTTATGATTGGCCTCAACCGTGTCATAGCCCTGTTCTTGGAGCTTATAAGCCTTCAGCTTATTTAAGAGCCCGATGCCGCGACCTTCCTGACGCATGTAAAGAAGCACGCCATTTCCCATCGCTTCAATCTGGCTTAAAGCGGCATGCAGCTGCGGCCCACAGTCACAGCGGTACGACCCAAACACATCTCCAGTCAGACATTCCGAATGCACCCTGACGAGCAGCGGTTTTTCCGGGTCAATTTCACCTTTTATTAAAGCAATATGCTCTTTATCATCGACAAGATTAGAATAGCCGATTGCTGTAAATTCGCCATACTCTGTTGGCAGTTTAATCTCAACTTCACGTTTTACCAGCTTTTCTTTTTTGTTGCGATACTCAATCAGATCCTTAATCGTAATCATTTTCACCTGCAGATTGTCAGCAATCTTGCGTAATTGCGGGACCCGGGCCATCGTGCCGTCCTCATTCATAATCTCACAAATCACTCCGGCCGGTGCGGCTCCACAAATTTTTGCAAGATCGACAGCAGCCTCTGTATGGCCAGTACGACGAAGGACTCCGCCTTTTTTGGCGATTAATGGAAAAATATGACCTGGCCGCTTAAAATCATCCGCCTTAGCCTGTGGGTCCATCATCTGCAGCACGGTTGCGGAACGCTCATAAGCGGAAATACCAGTGGTCGTTGATTTATGGTCAATACTCACCGTAAATGCCGTTCCGTGAGAGTCGGTGTTAATTGAAACCATCGGTAACAAATCGAGCTTCTGTGCTAACCCCTCTTCAATCGGGACACAAATTAACCCTCTCCCATGCGTGGCCATCAGATTGATGACTTCTGGTGTAGCCCGTTCAGCTAGAGCAACAAAATCTCCTTCGTTTTCACGATCCTCATCATCACAAACAATAACAACTCTTCCAGCTTTTAAATCAGCAATTGCTTCCTCAATAGTATCAAACATGTTACTCACACTCCTTATGTTGTTGTGGCTTTTGCAGAGATTAAGAGAAACCATTTTCCTGTAAAAATTGCGCACTGATGCCACCCGCTAAAGATTTCGCCAAGGCTCGCTGTGTTCCGTTCAGGAGTTGGTCAATATATTTGCCAATCATATCGCATTCGAGATTCACGATATCTCCTGGACCTTTAAGCCCTAATACAGACTCTTTTAGAGTGTGCGGGATTAGAGATAACATAAAGCCCTGTTCGCTGCGTGCAAAAACGGTCAGACTTGTCCCATCAACGGCTATCGACCCTTTCAAGATGATATAGCGCATCAAATCAGGTCCTGTCTCAATCTCATAATAAACGGCATTTTCTTCTCGTTTTCTTTGTTTAATGATGCCAGTGCCATCAATATGTCCTGTGACAAAGTGGCCGCCAAACCTGCCTCCTGCCGCCATTGCTCGTTCCAAATTCACCTTTGAACCACGGGATAACGTTTGTAAACTCGTCGCCTTCACGGTTTCCGGCATCACATCAACAGTAAACTGCCTTGAGGTAAACGCGGTAACCGTCAAACAGACACCATTAACGGCAATACTGTCACCTAGTTGAACATCACTCAAAATTTTGTCAGCTTCAATGGTGAGAACAAACGATGCTCCCGAACGTTTCAGCACCACAACCGTACCCAGTTCCTCAACTATTCCAGTAAACATTGTTATTCACCTCCGGCTCCGCAATAATACGAATATCTTTACCAATCATGTCGACATGCTTAAAGTTTAATGGAACTGCCTCCGCCATCGTTTCCATCCCTAAACCGCCGAAGGAAGTGGGAGCGAGCTTTCCACCGATTAGTTTCGGGGCAATATACGTAATCATTTGCTGAAAGGTCCTTTCCTTTAAAAAACTCCCATGTACTTCTGAACCGCCTTCGACAAATAGCGAAGTGATTCCTTGCTCACCTAAAAGTGACAGCATCGCTTTGATCGAAATTGTCGGAGCTTGCGTCTTTACAATCGTAATCCCCGCCTTTTTGAAGCTCTCTACCTTATCTGCTGGGACAGCGGAACCAGTGACAATCCAAGTAGGCGCTTCGTGATCGGTGATAATTTTTGCTGTCAGCGGCGTGCGCAGATGAGTATCCAGTACAACACGAATTGGATTATTCCCTCCAGCCGGCAATCGTACTGTTAATGAAGGATCATCTTTGATAATCGTATTAACCCCGACTAAAATGGCGTCATGCTGGTGGCGAAAGACATGGACATCCTGGCGGGCCTCCTCGCCTGTTATCCATTTGCTGTCTCCCGTTGATGTTGCTGTTTTTCCATCTAAACTGACGGCAGTTTTTAAAGTGACATATGGGAGGCCCGTCGCAATATGATAAAAAAACACCTTATTGAGATCCCGAGCTTCCTCTGCCAACAACCCTGTCTCTACCTCAATCCCCGCCTCCCTCATCCGCTCTATACCCCTTCCGGCAACACGTGGATTTGGATCGGTTACTGCAACAAACACCTTTTTGATTCCCGACTTAATAACAAGATCAGCACATGGCGGTGTCTTGCCAAAATGGCTGCAAGGTTCAAGGGTGACATAAAGGGATGAACCAGCCGCCTTCTCTCCAGCCATGCGGATTGCATGAACCTCGGCATGCGGCTCTCCGGCCTTTAGATGAGCACCAAAACCGACAATCTGATTATTTTTTGCCAGCACTGCACCAACAACAGGGTTTGGCGATGTCTGGCCTGATGCAGCCCTAGCAAGGTTAAGTGCGTAGTTCATGTAATATGTATCATTCATGACATATCTCCCTTTGCAAAAAATAAACGCCCTAAAACAATTCGTTTCAGGGCGTAAAAAAGACAATAAGAAATTAAGGCTTAAACATTGGCTGTTTTTCCACTGTCTAAACCTGTCAATTATCCTTCTCCCATCCAGACTGTAACTGTCGGCCCTGGAATTTCACCAGATCCACCGTTTAACATCGTGTTAACCGGGTCACGGACTAAGAAGCCATCGCTTCATCACCGCCGGTAAGGACTTTCACCTTGCCCCGAAGGAATTGCATTATTTAGTTGTTATTTATATTATACTGAAAAAAAAGTACTTTGGAAATGTAAATCTTGATCAATATGACGGTTATATGTTTTTAGCGGCACATAAATATCAAAAAAACGTGAACCGGACTCATCTAGCAAACTATATACATCATGAAAAACCTCAAGGCTTAAAGCATGAAAGTCCTGTTCATATCCGTACTCTTTCATCCAGTTAAACAATTGCTGATATGTATGGCGAATCTCATCCTGTCGGCCGCTATGTGTCGTACAGACATAAAATTTTCGTGGAATTGTAAATCCAACCATACCTTCAGGGATTTCCTTAATTTCACTAACAGGGGTTGTAAAATAATATGTTAGCTCTGTTTCCCTGCCATGAAAAGGTGCTATTAGGATCGGTTCATTTGTCTGATAAGGAACATCTCGAAGACGCTGCTTCATTTCATCGAATAAAAAGGGAAGTTGATTGATTTCAGTGTAGGTACCACTCCACGGAATACCAACTACTTTTATCTCTCCTTTTTCAACCACTTGCATCCCCATATACCCCTCCTTATATGTTACTCTCATTTTATAATTCTCATCCTATCCCGTGAATTCCTGCAATATTACCAATCTATTTTGTTATTTTAAAAAAATTTTTCGACTATTTCCGATATTTTTTCCACAAGAGATTCACCAACGAAATGTTATTTTACGATTTTTTATAGCAAAAAGATGACCCATCCTAAGATGAGTCATCTGCCTTCATTCACCGTTACCAGAAACAGAAGTAACGTTCTTAATTTTTCCGTTTTCAATTTCTAACTCTCCAAAAGAAAGGTTATTCAGCTCATTCCAAACTTTATTTTTTTCAACTTCAGATTGCTTGACAATTTGGTCTTGGTAGATACGAAATGGGACAAATGTCATCGCAATTTTTTCTTCGTTGATGTCCAAATGCAAAATACCTGTCTGGGCAGCATTTCCTTTCACGTAATTTGGAAATAGGAAGTTCCCAAGCGAATATGCAATTGGTTTGTCTTGATAATATTCAAACCCTTGAAGTACATGTGGATGACTGCCGATGACTCCATCAGCACCTGCATCAATCATCTTCCGAGCCCATTCCCGCTGAAACGGTTCCGGTGATCGATTTTTTTCAATTCCCCAATGGATAAACACGAATAAGAAGTCGGCATCTTCCTTTTCATTCTTAATGGTATTTTCGATTAATTGGATATCGTAGCCAGTTGCCAAACCTGGTTTTGAATCACCAGCCACCCAGGAATAATCAGGCAGAACCCTAGAAAATGCCAGTATCTTCACTTTGTTTCCTTTTAAATCGTAACTTTTCGCAGCGTAGGCCTCTTGTTTTGTTAAGCCGCCACCAACATAATCGACATTGTATTTTTTTAGATTGGCAATAGTGTCGGTAAAACCAGTTTGCCCATAATCAAGCGAATGGTTATTAGCTAAGCTGACAAGCTGGAAGCCAGCATTTTTTAACCCTGCTAATGCTTGGGGATTAGAGCGGAACGTATATTGTTTCTCCTGTTTCGTCCCCCCAGTGGTTATCGAGGTCTCTAAATTGACAACATTTAAGTTACTTGCAGCAAGCTCTGGTTTAATATGGATAAATGGATAATTGGCACCCTTTTGTTGAATCGTTTGTTTCACAGACCAGTCAAACATTGCATCACCGGCAAACGAAATACGAATCGGCTCCGAATTAACTTCTGGAAGGATGAAATGAGGTTCGTTTGCTGCTGCTTCAAGTGCTATAAGTGCATTATATGTATTAGTGCGATTTAGTATAATGGGTTTGAGATATTTTCCAAAAATTAATCTTTCAACATAATGGGCAAAAAAATTGTTTGGATTGTATTGCTTTTCTGGAATTACTGTATTTGATGCTGATACTGATTGTGCCTTCCCTAGCTGAATCACCATCATAACAGCAATCAATAAAACAAGAAACTTTCTCTTACTCAAAACGATCCCCCCTTGCTGCTATAGTTAGTGTACTCGACAATTGTCTAAGTTATTATCGAAATTTGTCGAAGGCTTCAGCTTTTTATCCTGTTGATTTTTTTAAAAAGAAAAGTTTCCCATATTTTCCACGGAATAGAATTTTTTAGTCGTATTGTTATGTTCACCCCTTTTCCGATTGGATAACGAAAGTCTGGCTCCTTTATAATAGCTATTTCGGCAATTTTTTGGGCAACTGCCTTCGGATCACCAAAACCTGCTTCACCTGAGGATATATATTTTTCTAATTTATTCATAGTTTCAAAGTATGGCGACTTGGGAGATGATGTCGTTACTTGTCTGCCAGTCGACCAAATATTCGTTTTAAAGGAACCTGGTTCGACTAGAGCCACTTCGATGCCAAATGGTTTCATTTCTAAGCGAAGACTTTCACTCCAACCTTCAAGTGCATGTTTCGATGCGCAATACGGCGACAACCCCGGAAATGACACCCTGCCACTAATACTGCTGACATTGATGATTTTTCCGCTCTTTTGCTGCCGCATATAAGGTAATACCGTTTGCGTCACCGCAATAACACCAAATACATTTGTCTCAAATTGCTTACGGTACTCCTCAAGTGGAATTTCCTCAACAAAGCCTCCACCAGCATATCCGGCATTATTTACAAGCACATCTACGCGACCTAGTTTCCTTACTGTTTCGGTTAAGACTTTAATTGAAGATTCCGAGGTTACATCCAATTCATGTAAGGTAATCTTTAATTCCAGCTTATATTTCATTGCTTCTTGTAATAACGTGTTACCCTTTGGGATATTTCTCATTGTGGCAATGACGTGAAAACCTGCTTTCGCCAGCTCTAATACCGTTAATAGTCCAAAGCCACTAGAAGAACCCGTGACAATTGCAATTGGCTGATTCATCATTTATCGTCGCCCCCTTTCTCTCACTATAACAATAGTCCTGAAAAAATTGAACACGAAGATTGACATTCTAAGTCCATCTGGCGCCCTGTGATATTTGAAAAGGTCGTTGATATTTTTGGAAATTCGCTGATATTTTGGAAAAAGCGCTGATATTTTTTATTTTTCGCTGATATCTGCTACAAAGTCGCTGATATTTTTGGATTCGGGACGGACCCGATGCGAACTCGCTGATATTTTTAAAAAAGTGCTGATATAATTTATTTTTCGCTGATATCTGCTCCAAAGCCGCTGATATTTTCGAATTCGTGATGGACCCGACGCGCACGATTTTCGTCATGCGGGGACGATTAATAAAAAAAAACAATATTCCAGCTTGGAAGGAATATTGCCTCATTTTCATTAGCGATTTGCTAGTACCCATTTCTCTATTGCGTGTGCCACACCGTCATTCTCATTTGTAGAAGTGATCCAATCAGCTGCCTCTTTTAACGTATCCTGGGCATTTGCCATTGCTACGCCAAGGCCGGCCTTTTGGACCATCGCCATATCATTTAAACTATCGCCAATGGCCATCACTTGGAACATGTTCAAACCTAGTCGCTCACAGACCTTTTTAAGACCGCTTGCTTTATTGACACCAACGTGGTTTATTTCTAAATTATCGAGAGCTGAGTTGCTAATCTCAAACAATTCTCCTCGAGTTTTTACCATTTCTAGAACAGTCTCTCGCACTGAGAGGTCCTTTTCAAAGTAAAAGCCAAATTTCAGCCATTCAGAAGCTGACAAATCCGCTGGCAGTTCATTATGGAAAACTCCATCTGTTGTCGTCGTCCAAAAAGATGTCTGATACTTTTTCGCCAACATCCCGAGCCACTCTATCTCTTCCGGATCCATCCGAATTCTCTCGACAAGGCTGCGCTGTTCATCCCAAATTTCACTGCCATTTACCGTAACAAGATAAGACTCTAATCCCAGTAAATCCGCAAATGGGCGGCAGCTTTGAAAAGAACGGCCAGTACTTAGTACTACTTTTACGCCTCTAGCCTGTGCCGCTGCAATCGCATCGTGATTTGCCGCAGATATTTCTTGGTGATTATTTAGTAGAGTGCCATCCATATCGAGGGCAATCAGTTTGATATCCCTATTCCTATTCATGATGTTAAAACTCCCTTCTGATTTTCCATCTAATTAGCGTACCATGAACTTTTTCAAACATGCAAAAATTATACACTAGTTTACATAATACAATTATTAAAAACCAAAGTGCACTAGGAAAAATCCTAGTGCACTTTGATTTACGAGAAGCATTACTACTTAAGATTGAAATTGTACCGCATGAAGCTTGGCAAACACACCGCCCTGTCTGATTAATTCATCGTGTGTCCCTTCTTCGATAATGCCAGCCTCAGTTACCACAATAATTCTGTCCGCATCACGAATCGTTGCTAAGCGATGGGCAATAATCAGCGTCGTTCTTTCTTGTGATAACTCATCCAGCGCCTCTTGAATGACCATTTCCGTTTCCGTATCTAGGGCTGAGGTTGCTTCATCTAAAATGAGGATTGGTGGGTTCTTCAAAAACATTCTTGCGATTGCGATCCGCTGTTTTTGCCCGCCTGATAGTTTAAATCCTCGCTCACCTATCTCTGTATCATAGCCATCCGGAAGCGAAGCAATGAATGACTCTAAATGAGCTCGACGGGCAGCTTCTTTTATTTCCTCCATTGTTGCATCCAATTTTCCATAAGCAATATTTTCTTTAATCGTTCCCGAAAATAAGAAAACGTCTTGCTGCACGATTCCGATTTGCGAGCGCAACGATTTTTTTGTCATGTTGCGAATATCAATTCCATCAATCGTAATCGCGCCTTCATTGACATCATAAAATCTTGGGATTAATGAACAAATAGTCGTTTTTCCCGCACCCGATGGGCCGACAAATGCAACCGTCTCCCCAGCGCGAATCGATAAATTAATATCTTCAAGGATTGTTTTTTGCCCATCATAGCGGAAGGATACATCGTTAAATTGAATATTTCCATTTAGCGAGGACAATTCAAGTGCATTTTCCCGGTCCTTCACATCTGGCTCGGAATCAAGGAGTTCAATGAAGCGTTTAAAACCAGCCATTCCTTTCGGATAGAGCTCCATAATCGCACTTATTTTATCAATTGGCTTAAATAGCACGTTCACATAGAGGACAAACCCAACAAGTTCCCCATAGGAAAGCTGGCCCGAGAAGCTTAACCAAGCGCCATATACTAAGACGATAATGGTGATCAACCTGGTCATCATATAAATGCCTGATAAGCTAAACGACATTACCCGGTATCCACCGAGTTTTGCAGCCCGAAAACGTTGATTATTTTTTCGGAACCTATTTATCTCAAATTCTTCATTTGTAAACGACTGCACGACACGACTACCGGAAACGCTATCCTCCACCCGTGAATTGACATCGGCAATGCTTGAATACATTTGTCCCCAGGCCTTGTTCATTTTTAAATTACAAATAATAACTAATAAAATAAGCAACGGTAGAACAAGCATGGTTGCCAATGCCAGCTTGACATTTATTGTTAACATGATCCAAAAGGCACCGATAAAGGTCATGAAAGCAATAAAGATGTCTTCCGGACCATGGTGGGCAAGTTCGCCAAGATCAAATAAATCATTTGTAATACGGCTCATGATATGACCCGTTTTTATATTATCAAAAAAACGAAACGATTGTTTTTGGACATGCTCAAACAAGTCCTGACGCATATCTGTCTCAATATTAATTCCAAGTTTATGCCCCCAGTAGTTAACAATAAATTGAAGCAGTGTACTGAGAATATACAATAACAACAGGCCAATACTGACGGATACAATTGCCTGCCAATCACTCCCAGGCAGAAGGTCATCGATAAACCATTGGACAACAAGGGGAAAGGCTAGTTCAAGGATTGCAACGACAACAGCACTGCTAAAATCGAGGAGAAACAAATTTTTATGGGGTTTGTAATAAGAGAAGAATCGACGAATCATACATTTTCTCCTTTTCATTTTGACAATACTAGGATTATATGAGGTTTACTCAGATAATTTCAAGTGTTTTGATAAATAAAACGATAAAAGAACTTGAACAGCTTTGCCAATCAAGTTCTTTAAAAAAATCAATGGTGATGATGCCCACCTTTGGCGGGGTTTGTAATCAACCATTCTTCCTTAGGCACTTGGAAATATTGAATCCAAACGCCATCCAAATATTCATTATCCTTTTCAAGGATGAAAGAAATATCCTTATCAGTTTCTACAACGGCATCCTTATCTGTTGGTGTATCCAATCTTAAGTCATAATGAGCGTGATCACCATGAATACTTGTCACATAAATGCGAAATAATTTATCCTTTGCTTCTTCTTGCTCAAGCATTTTCTTCAAAGCTTTAGCAGCGATTCGATTAATCTTGACCTTCATGTTGTTGTCAACCTCTCTTATTAAATTTCACACATCTTCTATTATAATAGAATAATGACTTTTTTAAACCAAATCCTGTGTAACATAGGGTCAGGACCATTCCATTCCTAGTCAGGACTGGTTTTTCCTTTTGGTACGGACTAGCTGATAGCCGATAAACGCCACGTAAAGCGGGATGGCAACATAAATAAAATAGGGAAAGCGGTGTTGTTCTTTCTTAAAGACAAGGTAAATCGCATAGCCCAAAAAGAGAGTGACGATGATCCCGTATTTTGGCAGCGGCACTTCTTTTAAGCTAGGAATTTTCAATGTACTCACCATTAAAAAACAAATCGCAAAAAAGGCAATCGGCAACACAATGCTGGGCATCTTCCCATGAAATAGAGTTAATAGGGCGACTATGCCTCCACCAGCGGTAATCGGCACGCCAGTAAAATATTTTAGTGAAGATTTGACGGCATTAATATTAAAACGCGCCAGCCGATATGCCCCAAACAAAGGGAAAAGCCCAGAAATAGCCATTCCAAAGACGCCAAAGGCGGAAAAATAAGCATAATAGGCCATCATGGCCGGGGCGACCCCAAAGGTAACGATATCAGCAAGTGAATCCAACTCTTTCCCCAAGTCACTTTGTACCCGCAGCATTCGTGCCATCCGACCATCCATGCTATCGAGCATCATGCCGATTAAGATGAGGATCGCAGCATTTTTATAATCACCTACCGCTGAATACATGATAGATAAAAAACCGAAAAACAAATTAAACAGTGTAAATAAATTTGGGATTGCGTTCCTAATAATATGTATCACTCCAGTTTTTCAAAGAGGCTTCAAACAGTCCCTTTCACATTATCTTTTTTATTATACTGCTTTTCTTTGTAATATTGAAAAAAGAATATTGCCAGAGATAACCATATCGCACTTGCCAAATATCCCCCCACAATATCACTTGGGTAATGAACACCTAAGTAAATACGGCTGACACCAATCGCGATAATCATCATAATGCTAAAGATAATTAATAAACTCCTACCCATCCTTCCTGAGATATGACGCCATAGTATAAATGCCAGCATCGCGTACACAGTGAAAGCATTCATCGCGTGACCACTTGGAAAACTATATCCACTAATCTCAATTAAGCGATGGAAGTCGGGGCGGGTGCGTTGAAAAAGGTGTTTTAACAGCTGATTCAGCAGTGCTGAACCGATAATGGCGATGACAAACAGCAACACCTCGCTACGATGGTGCAGCACTTTGGCTAGAAAAATAACTACACAAAGGCTTAAAAAAATGACAAAGCCGGTTGAACCAATAAATGTAAATAATTTCATCAGTCTCGTTAATCCCGATGCCTCCCACCCTTGGACAACTGAAATAACGATTCGGTCAAAAGCCATGAGCTGCTCATCGCTAATTGACCTAGCAATCAACGTAAAGCCAAACATGCAAATCATACTAATAGTAAATGCGATGATTAAATATGATCTCAACTTCATTTGCCAACCCTCACAACAGCAACAACTTGTTCTTCCCTACTATCATAACAATTATTATGAGAGGATAGTACCTAAAACATTCTAGAATCAGAAAAAAGAGGCAGCATACCTAAAAGTCAGCTGCCCCTTTACTTCCAGTTAAGCTCTGCTTATAATGCTGCCTTTTTCTCCCTGCTCGTTTTTGAGAAGAACCATCCCACTGCAGCAATCCCGACCAAGATTAAGTAGAAGCTGATTTTCCATTCTGTTGAATGAGCAAACTGTTCGCTGAGAATCCCCAACTCAGGGTGTGAGAGTGTATAGACTGCCAACTTTACTCCGACCCAGCCAACAATCGCAAACGCCGCCAGCTCTAATCCCGGTCTCTTTTCTAACAGTCTAACAAAAAGGTTTGCTGCAAATCTCATAATAATCAGTCCGATTACTCCACCAGCAAAAATCACTAAGAATTTTCCACCGTCGAGACCACCGATATTTGGAAGCGGCGTTTCCGGTAGCACGACAGCCATAGCAACTGCAGCCAATATGGAATCAACCGCAAAGGCGATATCTGCAAGTTCAACTTTGAAAACAGTTACCCAAAAGCCGCCAGTTGTCTTTTTCGTACTCTTTTTGGTTGCTTCCTCTGCCTTTCCTTTTACTACTTTACGAAAAATATGATTTCCCGCCATAAATAGCAGATAAAGGGCACCGATTGCTTGAACCTGCCATACATCCACAAGATAGGAAATAGCAAATAATGAAGCAAAGCGAAACACAAAAGCACCTGCCAATCCATAAAATAGAGCTTTCCTGCGCTGTATCTCCGGCAGCGGCTTCACCATGATGGCCAAGACAAGTGCATTATCAGCAGCCAACAGCCCCTCTAAAGCAACCAATACAAGCAACACCCAAGCATATTCCAACAAAAGTGTAACATCCATCCGCAATTCTCCCTTCATTTCTCTCATTATTTCTAAAGTTTACAATGCCGTTATAAAATACACCTTTTCCACAAAAAAATGGCCTCTACTGTCAACACAATAAAGGCCAAAAAATATAAAAGACCTTTACAGTAAAGTAAAGGTCTTGCTAACAACGATTAGGTTGCCAATAAAGCCGGAGAAAGTAGTTTCTCGGGAATGACGACTCTATTGTCCAGCTACTCCCCTTTAAAAAGGAAATATTTTATTGTTTTAATTATATGCTTTTTCGCCATTGATGTCAATATAATTTAAAAATTACATTAACTTACAATTCATACACTTCAGTGTATTTCTTCTCCAAATATTCGACAAGATAATCTGCATTCAACTCTTCCCCAGTTACTTTTACAATTAGCTCATTAGGTGTATAAAGCTTCCCGTATTGATGAATATGTTCCTTTAGCCAACCTTGAATTTGCTTAAATTCGCCTTTTTCAATTAACGCAGCAAAATCAGGCAGCGCTTTTTGGATTGTCCTCAAGATTTGAGCAGCATATAGATTTCCTAAAGCATACGAAGGAAAGTAACCGATGCCGCCAAATGACCAGTGAACATCCTGTAGCACCCCTTCTGAATCAGTAGCCGGCATAACCCCCAAATAATCCTGCATCTTCTTGTTCCAAATTTCAGGAAGGTCTTTTGCCTCAATTTCTCCAGCAATGAGACCTTTTTCGATTTCATAACGAAGCATAATATGCAAGTTATAGGTTAGTTCATCTGCCTCAACACGAATCATTGACGGCTCAACCGTGTTGACGGCACGATAAAAATCAGTCAGCGCTACATTTTCTAACTGTTCTGGGAATGTTTCCTGTAGTGCGGGATAGAAGTAGCTCCAAAACTCCTTGCTCCGACCTATCATATTTTCTAAGAAGCGTGATTGTGATTCATGAATTCCAAATGATGCTCCACTTTGCAGTACCGATTCCTCAAAATCAGGGTTAATCTGCTGTTCATAAATCCCATGACCTGCTTCATGAATCGTCCCAAATAACGCCGAGCGGACATTGTTTTCTAGATAGCGGGTTGTTAAACGGACATCACCAATCGTAACCGCTTGGGCAAAAGGATGGATCGTTTCATCAAGTCTTCCGGCATCAATATCAAAGCCAATCAACGGCAAGATGTAGCGATTGAATTCTTGTTGCTTGTTAATGGGATATGTTTTTTCAAATATCTCGGACCGCGTTGGTTTGCCATCCTGTTGTATTCGCTTAAGCAGATCAACACTTGCTTTCCTTAATTTTGCAAATAGTGGATCTAATACTTTTACTGTCAGGCCTGGTTCATATTCATCGAGCAAAGCATCATATGGATGATCCTCATAGCCATAAATTTCAGCAAACTTGCGCGTATATGTAACAATCTTTTCTAAGTACGGCAGGAAGCGTTCAAAGTCATTCGTTGCCCGCGCCTCCTCCCACGCATCATTTGCCTGGCCAGTAAGAACGGAATATTCTTGAAAAAGCTCTGCTGGGATTCGCTTTGATTTATCATAAAAAGTCTTATATTCTCTTACCTTTGCTCTTGTTACCTGATTTAACTCTTGCTGATATTCTTCCTTTGTTAATAACGCTAACAACTCGCCCATTTCCTCAGATACAGACAGTTTAAAGACTTCAGTTCGTAAGGAACCTGCTGCTTTAGCAAACACATATCTGCCTTTTTTGGGTGCCATCACTTTTTGATCCCAGTCAATCAATCCAATAATGCTATTGAAATGGGTTATCTTCTCATCTAGGGTGGTAAAGCGCTTTAAGACCTCTTGTAAGGGTAATTCCATTTTCTGTACCATTATTAGCCCCCCTTAATAATTTCGACTTCACACTATTCATTATAGAATAAATTTTCCCATAAGGCGAAAAATTTCGCTACTCCAAAGAATTTAGCATAACTTGTGCTAACATTGGAAAAATAAGTTAGATGAAATGACCGGGTTAATAAGGACGTGAACTAATTGGAAAATCAACATAAAAAAACAGCTCATTTCCCTTTTCGCTTAAACATGATTTTTTTTAGCGTATTCGTCTTGTTCTCTCTATTAATATTAAGGCTTGGCTTCATGCAGATTGTTCATGGTGAAAACTTCAAACGAGACTTAGAGCGAAAAGAAAATATTACCGTAAGTCATCCTGTTCCTCGGGGTAGATTGTTTGACCGTCACTTTCAAGTCGTAGTAGATAATGTCCCTAAAAATGCAATCACCTTTACCAACCAAGGCTTCAGTCAAGCAGAAATGCTGCAAACGGCTCAACGTTTGGCACAATTAATTGATCTTTATAGCGATGCTGTGACTGACCGCGATAAGCGTGATTACTGGTTATTAAAAAATCCTGAACTTGCTCAGGAAAAAATCACCATACGTGAAAAAGAACTATATTTGAAAAAAAAGTTAACCGATAGAGACTTATATTTATTAAAACTTAAGCGGATTACCACAGAGGATTTACAATCTCTTTCAGAGAATGATCTTGAAGCGATGGCGATTTATAAACAGTTTTCCGCAGGCTATAAATACATCCCGCAAATTGTTAAAAACGATCATGTCAGTGAGCAAGAATTAGCAATAGTGAGTGAACACTTATCCACATTGCCAGGAGTAGACACGACAACCGACTGGGAGCGTTCCTATCCGTACAATTCGACGTTAAGATCGGTTTTAGGAAAAGTCACAACTTCAGATGAGGGACTTCCTGCAGAGCAGCTGCAACACTTCTTAACAAGAGATTATAACCGGAATGATCGCGTCGGCAAAAGTCAATTAGAAGCCCAATATGAAGAAATCTTGCGCGGCCATAAAGCGAAAATCAAAAATATTACCGATAAAACCGGAAACGTTGTTGAAACGAAAACAGTATCTACTGGTAAAAAAGGGAATGACCTTGTTCTTACCATAGATTTGAAGCTGCAGAAGGCTGTTGATAAAATTATTGAGGAAGAATTGTGGGCTATTAAGCGCAAGCCTGGCACCTCGCTAACTGATCGTGCCTATGTCGTTTTGCTTGACCCGTTTAGCGGTGACATCCTAGCGATGTCAGGAAAAAAACTGGTACGCAATAAAAAAACAGGCCGACTGGAAATGCACGATGACGCAATTGGTACATTTACAACTACTTACAGTGTCGGCTCAACCGTAAAGGGAGCTACCATCCTCACCGGTTATAAAACAGGTGCCATCCTCCCAGGAACGGTATTTGATGATGCTGGTATTAAGATTAAAGCAACCCCGATAAAAAAGTCATATGCTTACTTAGGCAGATTAAATGAAATCACCGCTTTAAAAAAATCTTCCAACGTTTACATGTTTCATACGGCGATACGTATCGGAAAAGGCCAGTATGAATACGACAAACCGTTGCATTTTTCTAATAAAATGGCGTTTGAAACGATTCGCAATTCTTTTGCTTCCTTTGGTCTCGGAACGAGGACCGGTATCGATTTACCGAATGAACAAACCGGCTTTAAAGGGCAAAGCAAGCTGCCAGGCTATTTGCTCGATCTCGTTATCGGCCAATATGATACATATTCTACGATGCAGTTAGCCCAATATGTAGCAACCATCGCCAATGGCGGATACCGCATGCAGCCGCATATTGTTAAGGAAATTCGCCGGCCTGCTTCTAACAATGAAAAGTTCGGTCCGGTTATTAACGAAGTTTCACCTGTTGTTCTTAATACAATCGATGTAAAGACTGACTGGCTCGAGCGGGTTCAACTCGGCTTTAGCAAGGTGATGCAAGAGCCAGGGGGCACTGCCTATAAATTTTTTAAAGGGGTTAATTATGCACCTGCAGGGAAAACGGGCACGGCCGAGGCCTTTTATGATGGTCCATTACGAAATAATTTTGGTAAAGAGCCTCCGCCTGTCATCAACTTAAGTTTAGTCAGCTATGCCCCGAGCATAAAGCCTAAGGTGGCTATGGCTGTTGTCGTTCCATGGGCATATCAAGGGAAAGAAGATCATAAAGCAAACTTAAAGATTGGCCGCCGTGTACTTGACACTTATTTTAAAATGAGGCGTGGTTCATTGTAACCTGATCCGCAAAGGGATGACTTTTCTTGAAAAAAACTCGAAGTTTATTTATTGTTGCTGTTGCCTCTGGCACGATGTTAAACCCGTTGAATTCGTCGATGATTTCACTGGCTTTACACAGTATCCAAAAGGATTTTCAGCTTTCATTTACAACCGTTTCATGGCTAATCTCGTCTTTTTATTTAGCCAGTGCTGTAGCTCAGCCGGTAACAGGGAAAATCGGCGATTTGTTTGGTCGTAAAAAGACCTTTTTAGTCGGGCTCATTCTCGTGGCGATATCCGCTTTTACAGCACCACTTTCGACCACTTTTCTGATGCTGCTTGTCATGCGGCTCATTCAATCGATTGGCAGCAGTGCTATTTATCCTTCAGGGATTGCCTTGATTCGCTTCCATATAAAAGAGCAACAGGCCTCTGCTTTAGCTGTCCTGTCAATCTTTGCATCTGCCATGGTCGCTTTAGGTCCAACAATCGGCGGTTTCCTCATTGTTTGGGGGAATTGGCCAGCAATTTTCTGGGTGAATTTCCCGTTTGTGCTGCTTAGCTTTCTGCTTGGCTGGTACATGTTCCCTAAAGATGTTACTAAACATAAAGGAACCTTAAGGCATTTAGCAGCCAATCTTGATCTAATCGGTATTGCCTTGTTTGCCTTAGGTATGGTATTTTTCCTATGGTTTTTATTATCATTCGAGACGAACGTTCATTATCTTTCAGGAATTGCCGGCATTATCTTCCTTTGCCTATTTGTTTGGCGGGAATTGTCAGTGAAGGAGCCGTTCATTGATGTGCGCATCTTTAGAACTCATGGGAAGCTATCGATGGTATATGTGCAGTTTATTTTATTAAATATATTTTTCTACTGCTTGTTCTTCGGTTTGCCAAGTTATTTTCAAGAAGTTTTGAAATTAAGTGTGGAAAAAAGCGGTTTATTGATGTTGTTCATGTCAGGGGTTAGCATCCTCATCTCAACAGTAACCGGTAAATGGATTGATAAGGCTGGTGTATATCAGCCGATTATCGTTGCTGCTGTTTTAGCGGTGTTTGGTGCTCTCTCATTTACATTCCTCTTTATCGATGCTTCAACCATTGTCATTGGTCTTATTCTCTCAATTATGGGATTAAGCTATGGGATTGGTAATGTGGTCCTGCAAGTGGCCATGTTAAAGGAAAGCCCTAAGGAAATCATCGGGACCACCTCAGGATTATTCCAAACTTGCCGCTATTTAGGATCCATTTTTTCCTCCATTATCTTAGGATTATTATTCGGCACAGAAATATCCGCTGAGAAAATGCAAGTGGTCGGAGAAACTTTAATCTTTACCGGAAGTGCTAGCTTGCTTTTAGGTTTGTGGTTTTCTAAGGATTGGATGACATTAACTAGGATGAAACAAATTTAAACTTTCTTAAACTATTCATGCTTCGTTCATAGTTTATTCATATTCATACGTTATTATATTCACATGGTTCAGATAGAACCTTTCAACCTCCACCCCCTTTATATATAGATTTTTTCCAGTCGCCCGGCAGCGTGCCGGGTATTTTTTTGTCTAAACCTCTATGTATACATCCTTGATTCCCTGTCAATAACAATAGCAACATATGTAGCGAGGTGTTATTGGATGAAGGGAATTTATTTTATTAATGAACGGCTTCCTGTTCAGAGTCTGACATTGACTGAAAGTATCACGTTACAGATTGATTCGATTGGTACCTATATAAAGGAGCATAACATTGACATCATCAAATTGAATCCTTACCAAATCTATGACTATTACACGAATCCTCATGCCCTTTTATTCGATGTGAAAAAGCAAAGAGAGCAGCTTGATTGTTTACTTTATTATTCATTAAGAAGTTTGGAAGATTTTATTTACCACTATCCAGCAAAATGGCTGATTCTAAAGAGCTTTTTTAAGGAAGTCATTGAGGTGGAAAATCATATCGACCGAAATGTGCAAAAGGTCGTTTAATCAATCTATTACTACTATTGCATGTAGAAAAAACCCTAAAATTGTAGAAATATCGTAACATCCCGGCCGTTTATCTAGTATTGGATTGCTTATAATTATCTTGTAGAAGGTTTTTACCAATACTAAATGAATTATGGTGATAACATGCAAGGAATTGGAAAAGGACATCCACATGGAATGGGGAGAAAGATTGATTATAATCAAAATCCCTTTATTGTAATATGGGAAGTAACTAGAGCCTGTCAACTTAAGTGTATTCATTGTCGTGCTGATGCACAGCTTACCGCTGATCCACGTGAACTTTCACATGAAGAAGGCATCAAATTAATCGATCAGATTTATGAAATGGATAATCCGATGCTTGTCTTTACTGGTGGAGATTGCATGATGCGTGAGGATTTGTTCGAATTAGCACAATATGCAATTAAGAAAGGTATGCGGGTTTCAATGTCACCAAGCGCCACACCTAACGTGACAAAAGCAAAAATGAAACAAGCGAAGGATATCGGGCTGTCGCGCTGGGGCTTTAGTCTAGATGGGCCAACCCCGGAGACTCATGATTATTTTCGCGGCACACCAGGAGCATTCGACCTAACACTTGAAAAAATTAAATATCTAAATGAATTAGACATGCCACTGCAAATCAATACGGTTATTTCTCGGTACAATTATGATTCGTTAGAGGAAATGTCCAGGCTTGTTGGGGAACTTGGTGCCGTGATGTGGTATATCTTCTTGCTCGTTCCAACTGGGCGCGGTCAATTAGACGCTTGTATTTCACCAGCTGAACACGAAAAAGTTTTTCGCTGGCTATATCAATTGAGCAAGACTGCTCCATTTGATATTAAAACAACTGCCGCCCAGCATTACCGCAGGGTCGTATTGCAGGAGAAAATGAGGGATCATTTAATCGAAAAAGGCGAAATTCATTACGAAGATTCCATTACGACCGATTTTGCCTCGTTGCACGATGGTCTTAAACGTGCTCCAAAAGGTGTGAATGACGGCAATGGCTTTATTTTTGTCTCACATATTGGCGAGGTAATGCCGAGCGGTCTTTTACCTATTGTTTGTGGAAATGTTCGTGAAAGGTCACTAGCGGATATTTATCGAAATTCCCCTGTGCTACAGGCAATTCGCCAGCCAGATATTTATAAAGGAAAATGTGGTGTCTGTGAATACAATCATATTTGCGGCGGTTCACGTTCAAGAACGTATGCCGTAACAGGAGATTATCTCGAGAGTGAACCATACTGTGTCTATATTCCGCAAGCACTGCGCCAGAAAGAAAAAGCATTTCAGCAATAATGATTTTAAAAAGGGCATGTTGATGCCCTTTTTTTGTGTTCATTCGATTAATCCTGTGTCAGTAATATCCACTTTTGCTTGTACAACAAAGTCGATTTGCGGATAAATCCGTTTCCAGTTGGCCCAGTCATTTTGTTGAAAACGATGGGCTCGATAGTTTAAGCCAAAGCCAATAGGATCCACTTCAGCGTCTCTTAGTTTTTCTAAGACATGCTTAAATTCCTTGCTTAATGTCGTTTCCGCTACTTTCTCATATTTTTGTAATTGGCTGTTATCAACACGATGATCGGCCTCCTCCAATCGCCCCTTCACCGATATATTCATTTTAATATACGGTTTTTTGCCTTTCCGGGAAATTAGTTTGTATTTAGCTTTCACCTTGTCAGTATCGACAACAATTTTGGTCTTTTCCCTAGCAATTTTTAAAGAGCTTTTTTGTTCATTTCCACGTAAGTAATTTAGTAATTTCGTCTCTTCTGGAGCTAAGTGCAGCTTCATTTTTGTTTTATTAAAAATGCCGATAGTGTTCATTTCAAACCATTCACTTTTCGCTTCAATAATCGGCAATACTGGGTCAATCCCGCGTTCAATCAAGCGATATTTAAAATCAAATAATAATGCAGGGATTATATATGGTGTTTCCGATCCATCCTTACCCAATGCCAAAATAAGTGCTTCGGATGGCAAAACTTCAGATTTAGGCTTTACCTTTAAAACGTCGAGAGCCTGCGGTTTGCCGATAGCTACCCAAGCAATTTCCTGGATATCACGTCTTCTTGCAAACCAATAATAAACTCCGGCATTACCTGTTTTTTTAACCACCTTTTCACCGAGAATAATTACTTTAGCGTGACTAAAATCAATTTCCTTATCAACCTTCGTTTTTAAAATCCTCACCGCTTCAGACATTGAGTCAGCCTCTTCGGATATGATAAAAAACTCAGAAGGCTTGTCTTTGGATGCACTTGGAACGGCAAACTTTAAACTGACTAAATACTCCTTATTGCTGTCTTCGGGAGCTAAATCAATCCCAATCGAAACGACAAACAGACGTTTATCAATATCTTTAAAACCGCAGCCATTTATAAAGAGAAGAGCGCATACTAAAAAGCTCAGTTGAATCCTTTTAGTGATTTTCACTTCGATGCCTCCTCGCCCAAATAAAGAAAAGCCCAACAACAATGATTTCAAAACTAAGCCGGAAAATCATCCAGTACGAGGTGATGATGTTTAATTCAACCGTATTGTAAACCAAACCTGCGATAAGAGTTATGGAAACAAAGCCTGCCAGTACTAGCCAGTCTTTTTTTCTACTTTCCTTATAAATCCCCCGAATTAATTGGAATGCAACATGCCAGTGAACGGCAATGCTCATTAAGGATATCGTCATATAAAAAGCAATAAATAAGAAGATAGCTCGCTCAATCGGACCGTACACAAGGCGAATTGAATCTGCTGTAGAAATCCATGGATATAGATACTCCTGTGCCCCATCAGCACCATGAAACCCAATCGGAACTAAAAAGGAAGTAAATAGGGTAACGATTCCTAAACATAACACCGCGAAAAAATTTCTCAGCTTAATCTTACCTTTAAAGGTCCGATTAAAGATCATTAGATTAGCATAGCCTGAAAACACATAGCTAGCAGCTGCAATTGCCTTCAAATTGGGCCATTCAAAAATATGTGTCCCAACCTCAAGAATAGAATCCCAAACAAGATAATCACTAGTATATGTTTTTAAGATTAGAAAGGCGATTAAGGGGAGATTTAAAAATAACACAATCTCTAGAAAATACATCACCCGCTCTGTCGGCATTGTCATAATAAACAAAGTACCAACGAGATATATTGCGATAATTTCCAGCTTTGGTGCCTCAGGATTAATAAACCTAGTTAAAATATCAGAAAAGCCTAATAAGGTAATCAGGCCCGCTGTAAACCAGGCCAATGGCAGAATACTCAAACAAGTATTAACTATCCATTTCTTATTCGAATTTTCCACTAGTTCAGTAAATCCTTTTCCTGGAAATCGATTGATTGATTTTGTGAATATAATATTTAAAGCAAACCCGATTGGTATTGCAATTAAAACGCTCATCACCGCACCATTAAAGCGGTATTCAATGAGGATTTTCGGTACAAACACAATTACATTCATAACCATGTTTAACACTACTAAATAGAGATAATAGCGATTCATTCCTCTCCCCCTTATTGGCTACAAATCCCTTTGTGGCTTGCTTTGCACTAGAGATAGAAACGGCTCGCCAAAACTATCTAGTTTCACTAAATAAGCAAGTAATAAATAAAAGCCAAACACAACACCTGCAATACCAAAAAAAGTGGCCAAGCCTAGAATATAATATTTGATTACACGAAATGATAAGCTGAAAGCATTAACTGGAACTACAAAATTAGAAATCGCCACTGCAGATGTAATAATTACCATTATGTTACTTACCAATCCGGCTTCAGTGGCTGCCTGTCCTAAAATTAAACCACCAACTGTTGTCGCCGTCGGACCGATGGCTTTGGGCAGCCGAACACTCGCTTCTGTTAATAGTTCCATCATAAATAACATTAGTAACACCTCGACAAAAGATGGATAAGGCACAAGCGACCGGCTACCAGCAATGGATAATGCCAGCTGGACACGAAATACTTCTGGGTTGTAACTAGTAATCGCGACATAAAGTCCAGGTAATCCGACACTAATTATAAAGGCGATATAGCGGATTAACTGAAGGAAGCGGCCGACCCAGTATGTTTGGTAAATATCTTCCATTGATGCCATAAAATCCTTCATAACCGTAGGTAGAATAACGGCAAAAGGAGAACCTGACACAAGTATGATAATTTTTCCGGTTGCTAAATTAACAGCAACACGATCCGCTCTTTCCGTTACAAGCATGAGTGGAATCAATGCTCTATTACGCTTTTTTAAACTATCAAGAAGCTGTTCCCCAGATTGAAACATATCAATTTCAACTGAAGATAAGAAATCTCTGATTCGCGTTAACGTATTAGGGTCTGCAAACCGTGAATCGTGAAGAAGCATAACAGACGTTTTCGAAATTTTACCTACTGTTGTTTTCTCAACTTGCAGATGTTTGTCTGGATAACGGTTGCGAATCAAGCTCAAATTCGTAGGTAAGCTTTCGCTAAATCCTGATTGTGGTCCTTGAATTGTCGTTTCCACTAACGTATCTGTCACAGCGCTATTCTTGTCTAGTTTACTATCAAATAACAGTACAACATCCTGATAGAAAATAACGGCATTTCCCTTTAAAATCGCCTCAACTGCTTTGCCTTCACTTTGATATGGTTTTATTTGTGGATTCGAATCAAGATAATGTTTAAATTGATCGGGCTGCTGTTGTTCAAAAAAAGGCTTAAATAGTTTTTCTGACAATAGCTGCTCATCACAAACTGTTTTTATATAGAAGATTTCCATATATTTTTCTTTTGTGTGTAATTCCTTGAAAACAACATCGGCTGCTTGGGGAATCTGCTCTCTCAGACGAACTTTAATTTGTTCCACTTCAATTGTCGGCATGATTTCTACCTCTCGTTTAACGACTTTTCTTTCTACTCTCCCACAAGAAGTGGTATTTTATGCAAAATCCCTAGTTTACAAAAGTAATCCCGGTTCAAAACTTTTAGTCTGAGGGACAAGACTGATTTGACTTCATTTCTACAAAGTTGATATGCTTAGTTTAGTCAATTGAACTGGAGAGTTTTACATGATTAGAACAATTGCTGTGAAAAAAAATTATGAACTTGTACAAGATATTGAAATAGAAAAATTAATTGAAGAGGACTATCGTTGGTATTGGATTGACTTTTTTAATCCGACAGAGGCCGAAATTGATTTCCTCCGGGAACCACTCGGCTTTCATCCATTGGCGATTGAAGATTGTATTTTTACATTACAGCGGCCTAAGCTAGACAATTATGCAGATTACTCCTTTTTTGTCACCCAAGCACTTAATCAGGAAACCATAACGCGCGAGGAAGTTGACTTTTTCTTGAGTGACCATTATGTAATCACGTTTCATTACAAGCCGTCTCAGGAAATTAATGAAACGTGGACGCGTGTATTAGCAGCAAGCCATCTAAAAAAATGGGATCCCTCCCATATTTTATATAGCATTATCGATAAGATGGTCGATAATTATTTCCCGCCGGTCTATCAGATTGAAGATCGCTTAAATGAGATTGATGAAAACTCGCGAAGACGATCGATGGAGGTACTATTAGAGGATTTATTTGAGACTCGTCATGATCTATTGTCCTTGCGCCATACGATTACACCGATGCGTGACCTGATTTATCGCATCCTCAATTCACAGCGAATGACCTACATCCATGGTAAAAAGGAATATTTTTCTGATATCCATGACCATCTGTTGAAATTAACGGAAATGATTGAAGCAAACCGAGAGTTGACAACGGATATCCGTGACAGTTATATATCCATCAATTCTCATCAAACAAACCATGTCATGAAGGTCTTGACGGTTATAACAACCATCTTTATGCCTTTAAGCTTTATTGCCGGATTATACGGCATGAACTTCCGCTATATGCCGGAATTACATTGGAAGTATGGCTATTTTGGCGTCCTCCTCTTTATGCTTATAGTTGGCCTGGGGATGTCGTGGTGGTTCAAAAAAAAGGGCTGGTTTCGATGATAGAACAAAAAAGTCCGGCCTACGCTGGACTTTTACTTTGGTTCTTTCCAATTTTGATAAGACAATTTCCCGCCCGTTAAATCAATGGTATTGCGCTCTCCTTTGTAATAAGTTTTCCCTTCTCTCTCGACAATCAAATGGTCATACGTATACACCTTCTGACCATTTGGAAGCTCGATGACGACCTTCCTCCCTTTCTCCACCTGAAGTTCCTCTATATCATTGTTTGGCTGCAAGTCATAAGAAATACGAAACAATATTGCAATAAATAAGACACAAGCAGCAATAATGAGCAAAGGCAGCTTCCAGCGAATATGGTTTGTTTTTCGTTGGAATAATTCACTTCTTGTCATATCTTTTCCTCTCCCTGTCTTTCAAAAAGCTTGACCTATAAGCAATTGATAATTTCCTTGTAATTTTTAATTCAATCATTATCTATCCTATGCGTAGCGAATAAAATGTTGCTATCCGATATGATTCCGAACATGAATTTTTCCCTTAGATGTATAATAGAAAGGAAACAAAGTGAAAGGAGCAAAAAAATGAGCTATCCCGATAGTAATGAAACCATTTCGTTGTTAACTGAATTAGTGTCGATTCCCAGTCCAACAGGCAACACCTATGAAGTTATCAATTTTGTTGAAAAATTCCTGACAGACTTGAACGTGAAGAGCAATCGAAATCGCAAAGGCGGCCTTATTGCAACATTAGAGGGAAAGGATTCCAGCAGACATCGAATGCTGACGGCCCATGTCGATACACTCGGTGCCATGGTGAAAGAGATCAAGCCGTGTGGCAGATTAAGACTTGATTTAATTGGCGGCTTCAGATACAACTCGATTGAAGGAGAATACTGTGAAATTGAAACGAAGACAGGAATAAAATACTCTGGAACCATTCTAATGCATCAAACATCTGTCCATGTTTATAAAGATGCCGGTAAGAAGGAACGCAATCAAGAAAATATTGAAGTCCGGATCGATGAAAAAGTACATACTTCAGAGGATGTCCGAGCGTTGGGGATAGAAGTGGGTGATTTTGTCTCATTTGACCCTCGCGTAAAAGTCACTGAGAGCGGCTACATTAAATCACGGCATCTCGATGATAAAGCAAGCGTCGCCATTTTATTACAATTGATTAAACAAATTCAAACCGAACAGCTCGTATTACCTTACACAACGCATTTCCTAATTTCCAATAACGAGGAGATTGGCTATGGAGGTAATTCTAATATTACGCCAGAAACAGTCGAATATTTAGCGGTTGACATGGGGGCAATTGGTGACGGACAGCAATCGGATGAGTATACTGTTTCTATTTGTGTTAAGGATTCAAGCGGACCATATCATTATCAGTTACGGAAAAAACTCGTCCAATTGGCTGAAGAAAACAATATTGATTATAAATTAGACATCTATCCTTTTTATGGCTCTGATGCATCGGCAGCGATTCGTTCCGGAGCGGATATTATCCATGGCTTAATCGGGCCAGGAATCGATGCCTCACATGCTTTTGAGCGTACTCATCGTTTATCGATTGAAAATACAGCAAAGCTCCTCTATCATTACGTTCAATCGAAGCTTGCCTTATAAGAAAAGGGCGGGGTATAATACTAGTGCTGGGAAAACGCTTCTAGGAGATGAAACGATGCTTTCTAATATTGGTGTACCAGGACTGATTTTGATTTTAGTGCTTGCACTGATTGTCTTCGGTCCAAATAAACTTCCGGAAATTGGCCGAGCCTTTGGAAAATCCATCCGTGAATTTAAACAAGCCACAGATGGCATTACAAATGAGATTAAAGAAGAATTTAAAGATGAGATTACTGATGTAAAAAAATTAACTAAATAGAAAATGAACATCCCCGGAGATTTTTCCGAGGATGTTTTTGTTTACCTTCTCGATTTATCTGCCATTGTTTGAAATTGCTCCATTAATTTCTTTCGTGATTTTTCATTACGAAGCAGATAAGCTGCTCCTAAAGCGACGGTTGTCATCATTAACCCCTTTCGAACCATTCTAAAGCTCCTCCTTTGTTTCGTTTCTTTTTTACATTTCCCTCTTTTGAGGAGTTTTACATTGTTATGATTTCCCTTTTATGTTACTTAAGTTGCTTCTCTATCTTTTTATTATGTTCCTTTTGAAGAGTTAACAATTGATCTAGATGTTTAATCACTTGCGCATTGTTTTTGTTATTAATAGCTTCCTCTAGTTCACGATAGGTTGTCCAAAAGACAGAGCGTTTTTCTCCGTGAAGTTTCTTTATAAATTCATCCTTTGTAATTTTCCCTTCATCTAGCTGCGTTATTAGTTTGTTGAATTCGTCTTTTTTTGCCTTTTTCCATTGCTCTCTTTTTTCTTTATTTTTCTCGCTCATCCACTGGGAACGCAGCCTTTTCTTTTCAGCGATGACTTTTGTCCATTCTTCTTTTTTATCTGGGGTATATTGATTTACCCAACCCAGTATTTTTTGCTCCGTTTCTAGTTCTTTTTGCTTCCAATTTTCATGTTTGTGATGGTGATGGTGTCTTTCAGGATTTAATCCCCTTTCATGTGCTTGTACAAACCCTTGCAGACTGAATATTAAACTTAATGCGATCATAAAAACCTTTACCTTCATTTTCTCACCTTCCAATTATTATTAATAAAGCGTTATCACCCTTATTTTTCCATTAATACGCAAAATAATTACTGATTTAGACAAAAAATTCATTATAAAAGTCTTGTGAAAATATACTGGTTAGCTTATCATAAAAATAGTTAGTGATTGTGAAAGATTTCACAATTAAGGGTGGTAAGCCCTATTTTAAAAAGTCATTATGTGAAATGTTTCACAATATATTACACCTTTTGATTAGGAGTGTCATGTAAAATGTCAAAAAAAAGAATTGTCATATTAGGCGCCGGTTATGGCGGGATTGTTACAAGTATTCGACTACAAAAGCTTTTACGCAATGGTGAAGCTCAGGTAACATTAATCAATAAACATGATTACCACTATATAACAACACAATTACACAAGGTAGGGGTTGCAACGGCTGCAGATCGACAAATAGCGATGTCAATTACCGAGTTAATTGACACACAAAAAACTCGGTTTATTAAAGCTGCAGTAACAGGAGTAGATCATAACAAACAAGAAGTTACGCTCGATAATGGTGAAACAGTAGAATATGACTATTTATTAGTTTCCCTTGGGTTTGAAACACAAACCTTTGGAATTCCAGGTGTTAAAGAGCATACGTTTGAAATTCGTAGCTTTAGAAGTTCAAAAATTATCTACCATCAAATTAACAAACAGATTCAGTTATATAAACAGAATCAAGATCCTTCCCGGTTAACATTTGTCGTGGCAGGCGGTGGGTTTACCGGTATTGAAATGCTCGGTGAGCTTGCCGACGGATTACCAAAACTATGTAAACAGCATGGTGTTCCTTATGAAAAAGTAAAAATTATTGGGATAGAAGCGGCACCTTCTGTTATACCGTTTTTCCCTGAGCAATCGATTCAATATACAACAGAAGTATTAGAAAAGAATCGGATCGAGTTAATTACGTCAACAAAGATTCTTGAATGTACAGCTGATAGTGTCCGCTTGGAAAATGGAAAAGAAATTCCTACTAAAACCATTATTTGGTCTTGTGGAGTTAAAGGAAATTCATTGGTAGAGAAATTTGGCTTCCCTATTGTAAAAGGCAAATTAGCAGTCGATGCCGACCTGCGTGTAAAAAACACAACGAATGTTTTTAGTATCGGCGACTGCTCACTATTTATGAAGGATGAAAAATCAGCATTACCGCCAACGGCACAAGTAGCCCTGCAGCAAGCAGATGTTTGTGCAAGAAATATTGTTGCGGCCCTTCGCGGTGAGAGCTTAAAAAGATTTGAATACCACCACAAGGGTTCTGTTGCATCCATCGGAACAATGGCTGCTGTTGGAAAAGTTGGTAGTGTCCGGCTGTCTGGATTAATAGGCGCCTTTATGAAACAAGTGATTGAGGCCCGCTACCTGTTTAACCTCGGAGGAATTCCGTTGATTATTAAACAGCATTTTAATGTGAACCGTGAACCAGTAAAAATGACTGTTAAACAATAATGGTTCATTAAATTTCTTAAACTTGTGTATCACAGCCTTATACTCTCCCCCTCTTTGTATAAGGCAAAAAAACAAGCCCTTTTCGAATTTGAAAAGGGCTTGTTTTAATAAACATCCTTTTTGCTAAAAACAATAAATGATACAAGTAAAGCTGCTAACCACCAGACAAACAGAACCATCATTGAAAAAGACAGATTCATCCCTTCAATTGGCGGAGCATTTCCTTTCATATAATCAGTTAGTCTTAAATTCACCATGAAGAAGTATTTTGCTGACTCCCAGGATGAGACCATATTATTCAGGATGGCACCGGAGATTAATGCAGCCAGCATCACCCCCATACCTGCTGCCGTACTGCGAATTAATACCGAAAGCATGAATGATAGAGTTCCTACGACAATCGCCACAAACCAAACTAGACCAAGGTCCATCAACAAAAATTTCCACAAACTAAGCAATCTAACATCTGCTGTATTTAATCCTTCATCGGTGATATTAAATCCGGTTAATATTGGTGTTCCCCACCCTTTATAACCAAAAACCACACCAGAAATGACGTAGGACAACAGGGCAGCAATGGCAATAATTAACGACACCGCTAAACAAAGGGTGATATACTTACTCAATAGAATCTTCCATCGTTTTACCGGCCTCGTTAACAGCAGTTTCACTGTCCCAAGGCTATGCTCTGATGAAACAAGGTCACTGGCAATCACCATCACCATTAACGGGATAAACAGATCAATTGCATTTTCTAAAAATATCCGCATAAACGTTGGGGCGCCTGGTTCAGATGGATTAATATCGTGATCTAAATAGTATTGCTGCTGCTGCAGTGAAATCTGCAGCTGCTTTTTCCATTCATCTGAGATGCGGCTTGAGCTGAGTCGATTAGTCGTATCAACAATTTGCTGCTGAACAATGGTCCGCCAATCACTCGTTCCTAATTTTTCCCGTTGCGTTTGTACTTGCTTATACTGAGCATAGGTAAATAGAATGACAAGGACACCGATGATTAAGGCAATCACGACGAGTCGTTTTTTGGCAATTAATTTCATCATTTCATTTTGTATTAAGTTAGTCAATTGCCACACCCCCTGTCAATTCAAGGAATAGATCCTCAAGCACCGGCATTTTGCGATGCATTTCCAATACCGAGACACCTGACTTGACAAGCTGTTTATTCCATTCCGCTATTTTTTGTTCCTTATATTCTGTCCAAATAGTGCCATCTGCTTTTTCTTCAATTGCTGTTAAAGCTTGTAATACTTTCCTGCCTTCTGTTAATGGCTGCAGCCGCCAGACCATTTTTTCACGGTTAGCCAACAGCTTCTCTACCGTGTTTGTTGTGATAATCGTCCCGTTCACGATAATCGCTACGCGGTCACATAAGAGCTGAATCTCACTTAGCAAGTGGCTTGAGACAAGGACACTCAGCCCTTGTTGTTCTGCGAGAAAACGGATGAATTCGCGCATCTCGCGAATGCCCGCTGGATCGAGGCCATTCGTCGGTTCATCTAGGATCAGCACCTTTGGATTTCCTAATAATGCCTGGGCAATGCCGAGCCGCTGTCTCATACCAAGAGAGTAAGTCTTCACCCTGTCATGAATTCTTTCTGTTAAGCCCACCAATTGTGTTACTTCGAGAATTCGCTCATTTCCCACTCCGGGAAGCATGCGTGCAAAATGCAATAAGTTATCATACCCAGAAAGATAAGGATATAATTCCGGGTTTTCAACAATACAGCCAAGCTGGCTTAACGCTGCTTCAAAGTCGTCCTTCAGATTGCATCCGCAAATATGTATTGAACCTGATGTTGGTTTAATCAGACCGACCAGCATCCGGATTGTCGTAGTTTTTCCGGCACCATTCGGACCAAGGAAGCCAAACACTTCGCCTTCACGTAAATCAAATGACAGCCCTTTGATAATTTCTCTTCGGCCGATAACTTTTTTGACATTGTTTACGGATAAAGTAATATTCTTTTCCATATTTTCTAATCTCCTTACCAAGTGAGCAGCGAGGCAACCCGCTCTGCAATGAGGCGATACCCCTCTTTATTTGGGTGAAACTTATCGGAATAAAGATAATCATTCACTTTTAATTCAAATAAATCAAAGGTGGGAACAAAGACAATCTTTGGATAATCGGCACTAATCTCGGCACTCTGATAGTTCCACTGGCGGATGACTTTTGAGATATCTTTTCCCCGGTCTAATTCGATGAACGGATTGTATAGACCAATGAAAAAGACAGTTGCATTTTGGTTATGCTTGCGGATTTCTGTAAAAATAAACTTTATATTTTGTAAGTATTGCTTTTCAATCGCAGCAATCTTGTCCGTTTCAAAATCAACAAGTCCTTGGCCTCCGCGGAACAAATCATTACCACCAATGGTCAGCAGAATAACATCAGCTGTTTCCAATTGCCTGCCCACTTCGGTCTGTTGGATTTGCTTTTTTAATTGTGTGGACCTTTGTCCATTGATGCCAAGGTTTGTCAGCTGTACCGGCTGTTTTGTTTTATCTTTTATTTCGTCCACGAGGTCACCGACATACCCCTTGCCTGTTTCATCACCCGTTCCTCTAGTCAGTGAGTCCCCTAACGCCACAACGGTTAGAGCTTTTTTATTTTTTGGTTCCTTGGCAGTTTTCACGGTTTTCGGCATCTCCTCCGGTTTTCCAGCGTAATATTCCTGCACTGCCCACCCAAGCCCGATGAGCCACAGAAGACAAAGCAGCGACGCAGTGATAGTAACATAGCCAACCATTCTCTTACTCAAAAAGCTCAGTCCTTTCACGCTTTTTCTTACGTTAATTTAAACATAAATTGAACGAGATTCAAACTTTTGACCCGCTGAATATTCACTTTTGCTTAATAGCAAAACCGGTTCCCTGGGAGAAACCGGTTTTTTAGATGGTAAATATTGAAGAACCTCTAGTAAAAATAATAGTGACTATGACTGATATTTTTGTGAAATCGCTGATTTCTTCCGTTTTTCGCTGATATCTAGACCAATTCGCCTGATATATCCGAAGCCGAGCACCACCTTACATAAAGTCGCTGATATTTTTAAAAAAATTGCTGATATCTTTGTGAAGTCGCTGATTTCTTGGCCAATTTCGCTGATATACCCAATTAGTCTTCTAAGCTTCCTTTGGGGCCGAAGAATTCGAAGTGGATTCGTTCATCCTCTACACCCAAATCTTTCAAATAGCGATTTATTGCTTTCATAAACGGAACTGGACCACAAAAATAGAAATCAGCCTCGTTAGTATCAAGATTTTCCTGCAGCCAATCTCTTGTTACATACCCGGCAACATCAAAACGATTGTTGATCCGATCTTCATCCATTGGTGAATCATAGAAAACATATGAAGTAACATTGCCCCGCTTTGCAAGTTCTTCAACTTCCCCACGAAGAGCATGAACTTTGCTGTTTGCTGCTGCATGAATGAACGTAACGTTTCGTTCTGGCTGTACTGCAGCAGCAGTTTTTAGCATACTTAACATCGGTGTTAAGCCAACACCGCCGCTAAGTAATACCAGTGGTTTATCATTGTTGGTATTCAGAATAAAATCACCTGCTGGAGCACTGATTTTTAAACAATCTCCCTCTTTGACACAATCATGAAGATAATTTGAGATGATACCATCTGGGTTGGCGGTACCTGCTTCTCGTTTTACACTAATTCGGTAATAATCCTTACCAGGTGCATCTGACAAGCTGTATTGCCGAATATGTGTATACTTTTCTCCTTCTACTTCAAGCTTTACACTAATATATTGGCCAGCTTGAAAGTCCGCAATTTCTTCTTGATCTTTAGGGATTAAATAAAAAGAAGTAATGACTTCACTTTCTTCAACTTTACGGGCAACCACAAATTTGCGAAAACCATCCCAGCCACCTTTTTGATTTGCTGCTTGATCATACATGTCTGCTTCGACGCTAATAAAGGCATCAGCAATGACATTGTAGGCTTGTGCCCAAGCATTGATCACTTCGTCTGATGCCGCCTCACCAAGAACATCTTTTATTGCCAACAATAAATATTTACCAACAATCGGATAATGCTCTGGTTTAATACCTAAACTTCTATGTTTATGGGCAATTTGCTTCACAACGGGTAAAATTTCTGAAAGATTATCAATATATTGGGCTGCGGCATATACAGTATTTGCAAGTGCTCTTTGTTGTCTACCTTGCTTTTGATTTGCATGGTTAAAGATATTTAATAATTCAGGATGATTGCTAAACATCTGTTGGTAGAATCTTGTTGTAATTGCCTCCCCATGTTTTTCTAAAAGAGGTACAGTAGATTTAATTATTTCAACTAGTTTTTGATTTAACAAAAGTATCACTCCTTGAGTTTTCACTATGTATATAGTGAAATTATATGAAAAACATCACTCGCCATTAGTGATGTATATCACATATTAAGGTTTTTTTAAAAAAAATTAATAGATAGTAGCCACTATTCAAAACGAAGCAAAATCTAGTATAATATGGAAAACTATAGAGAGGTGAATCATTATTAACAAGAAACGTCGAAAGAGAGTTAAGCTAACTATCGTGATTCTGATTACATTCGGACTTATCTATGTTGCGTTTTTACAAATTAAAATCAACCAATATATTCAAATGGATGTGCTAAAGAGTGCAGATTACGTAATAGTATTGGGTGCAAGAGTCAAGGGGACCGTTCCTTCGCTAGCCCTTGCCAGCAGAATCGATGCCGCGGCGGAATATTTACATAATAATAAGACCACGATTGTCATTGCTTCAGGCGGAAAAGGACCAGGTGAGGACATTTCTGAAGCGGAAGCGATTAAGCGGGAATTGGTGGCTGAGGGGATTAACGAAACGAGAATACTATTAGAAGATCAATCGACGGATACAGTTGAAAATATCGCTTTTTCGAAAAAATTGATTCCTCATGATGCTAGGAGCGGCCTGGTCGTGACCAATGCTTTTCATGTTTACCGAGCTGTTTCCATCGCACGGGACCATGACCTTGATGTGCAGGGAATTGCCGCTGAAACACCAGCAGCAGCTGTTGTAAAATCCTACATTCGAGAATATTTAGCGATCACGAAGTACTATTTGAACAGGGCTTTTTCGATTCGCTAATAAACTTCGAAAATCGCTAATAAACCATTGGGATTCGCTAATAAACTTCCAAAATCGCTAATAAAATGGTTAAATTCGCTAATAAATTAAATTTCTCTACAGAAGCCAATAAATAGAGCTGCTAGCAGCCAAGGTTTCGACTGCCCGCAGCTTCAATTTTTCTAGCCAATCTCTATTACACATGATTTTTCCCGCGTATTTTCTAAAATTGAATCCTTACCGAAACCACTCTCCTTAAAGCCGCCAAATGGCAGTTCAACACCGACCCGGGCATACGTATTTACCCACACGTTTCCGGAATCTAATGCCTTAATCATCCGCTGTGCCCTGCCAAGATTCGTGGTCCATACCCCAGCAGCTAAGCCAAATGCCGTATCATTGGCAATCGCGATGGCCTCCTCCTCTGTCTCAAATGGAATGACAACTGCAACAGGACCAAAAATTTCTTCCTGACAGACGCGGTAAGCGTTATTATCTACTTGCAACAAGGTTGGTTCTACCCAGTAGCCGCCCTTAAACTGCGGTTGATCAGGCAATAACACATCGCCGCCGTATCTGCCGCCAAAAATAATTTTTCCTCCTTCTTCTACCCCAAGGTCAATATACGAACAAACCTTGTCAAATTGCGCCTGATTTGCAATCGGCCCCATGGTTGTCGTAAAGTCAAGTGTATCTCCCAATTTAAGTTCCTTAAACGTAGCTTCATACATTCTTTCTAGCATCTCGTTGAGAATTGATTTTTGGATCAAGATTCTCGAACCGCCAACACATATTTGTCCAGCATTTCCTGTAAAAATTCCATATGTCGTAATCCCAGCAGCCGCTTTATCAAGATCAGCATCTTCAAAGACAATATTGGGTGATTTACCGCCTAATTCGAATGTTAATGGTTTGGGGTCTCTTGCGGTTGCTTGAACGATGGCTCTTGCTGTTCTTCCTGAGCCGGTTAAGCTCACGCGATTAACCCCTTTATGGCCAACAAGGACATTACCTATCTCGGTTCCTAAACCAGAGATCACATTTAAGACACCCGGTGGAAGGTGTTCAGCGAGAATTTCGCCATAGCGCAATGAACCTACTGCGGCCAATTCTGATGGTTTAATGATAACGGTATTACCTGCCGCTAAAGCATAGGCTGCTTTAATCGTAAATGTGAACAGCGGTGCGTTCCACGGGATAATTCCCAGCACCACCCCAAGCGGCTCGCGAACGGTATAGCCAAAGGAAGTGGGACCAATTGGGACTGTTTCTCCTTTGCTGGCAACAGTGGCAGCACCTGCAGCATCATACCAGATTTGTTTTAGTACTGGGATTAAACCATAGACCGTTTCTCTAATTACCCAGCCTGTATTACTAGTTTCTAATTGTGCGAGCTCCTGACCGTACGTATCTAGTACATCGCCAATACGCCTTAAATAGGCTGCTCGTTCTAACGGAGAAAACTCCGCCCACTGCGGCAAAGCAGATCGGGCTGCCGCAACGACGGCTTCAACATCTTCAGTTGAACTCAGGGGAATTTTGGCCCATGCCTCACCAGTTGCTGGGTTAATTGCATCCATTGTTCGCTCATCTGAAGCAGAAACTGTCTTTCCATTAATCAGGTTAAAATATTGCCTCATTTCCTTCATCACAGCCATCAGATCCACCCTTTCACAAAAATCATATTCTATTCCATTTTAGGTAATTTTTCACATGCCCTCAATGGAGGTTTTTCCATTAATCTACTAGATATTTTGTATATTCTTTTCCTGCTCGCTTTTCAAAATATACTTTCTCGTCAATTTCTTTCCTTTGTAGCACACCGCAAGATTCCAAGAATACAAGATTAGTAATGCTCTGGTAAAATGCCGCCCCTGCACGCTCAGGTGGAAGATTTTTCCCATATACAAGTTCTGTCACTTGAAGGGCTGTACTTCCAGCCACTGCAATTGCTCCAACCATCTGCTTCCATCTTTTTCTGTAATGTGCCATCATGATCTCGATTCTAGTGGGTAAATCAAAAAAATTCTCGCCATGGCCAGGAAGAATAGTTTTGGCATCACATATCCGCAGCTTTTCCATTGCTAGAAGATAATCGCGTAACGGATTTTGACCTTCGCCTGTACAAATAACGATTGGGTTTATGGCATGGAGGATATGATCACCGACAACAAGAGTTTGGGTTTGCTTATTATAAAAACAAAAATGATCGGGTGAATGCCCGGGAGTCCAGATTGCTTGATAGTGCCTATCTCCCAAAAGCACTTTCTCGCCATCACTGAACAGTTCATCAGGCTCAAATTGATAGGCTTGAAACCGATGAAACTCGTCTGCCCCGTTTGCTTCTATCCTCCAGCCGTGTTTTTCTAGAAAAGATGCATGAGGATCATGATAATGTCCATCGTGAAAATTGGAACGCAACTTTTGCATATCCTCATAGCTCTTGTCAGCCATCAGTACTGGCACGTTATACTGCTGTTGGAACCAGCCAGCCAGGCCAATGTGATCGGTATGCGCGTGTGTCAGGACCACCCTTTCGATTGGAAATTTGCCGTCACCCAGCACATTACCCCAAACAGCGATGGCAGCATCAGTATAATCGCCTGTGTCGACAACCGTAAAACCGTTTTTTCCTTCTATTAAATAGCTATTAACTGTGCCAAAATCATAGGGGATGGGAATCTTCACTTGGTAAACCTCATCACAAATTTTCTGTATCATATAGCTTCGCCTCTTATCTTTACCGCGATAATTTTTTTGCAGTACCAGCTTTTAAAAAAACATTACCGAACCATCACTGTGCCGCCATCAACCATGATTGTCTGCCCCGTAATGTAGTCGGCGTCACTGCTCGCTAGGAATACAGCGGCTCTGCCAATATCTTCTTCACAATCACCGATTCGTCCCAACGGGATCAGTGAGACCATTTTATTGTAGGCATTGGGATGTTCCTCCTGTAATCGGTCCACCCCTGGTGAGTTAGCAATCGGAGACAGTAAATTGACAGTAATTCCATATCTACCCCACTCTGTCGCAGCAACCCGCGAGATTCCCCGGATGGCCTCTTTTGCCGCCGCATAGGAGGATTGTTTACTCAAACCAATCATTCCAGCAGCAGAGACAAAATTAATGACCTTGCCTTTTGTTACCTTAAGATAGGGAAGAGCCGTTCTCATCAGGATAAAGGTTGGCCAAAATCCCGTATTGAAGGCTAAATTCATTACCTCCTCTGTTGTTTCCTCAAAAATGACATTTTTTGAGGTTTGGGCGTTATTGACCAAGATATCCAGCTTACCAAATTTTTTGATAACCTCCTCGACAATCCCGGGTAATACAGAGCGATCTGCTAGATTAGCCTGTAAAAAAACTGCGTCAGCACCTAACGCCAACAATTCTTCTTCAGTTCTTCTGCCTTTATCGGGACTTTTGCCGACAAAGACAATTGAAGCCCCTTCTCTTGCAAAAGCATGGCAAATTCCCCTTCCGATTCCTGAGGAACCTCCGGTGATTAACGCTACTTTATTTTTTAGTCTCAAGACAATTCCTCCTTTGTTTTATAATTTGAATATTCACTCTCTTTAAATTACAATATAAGACAACTGTAATTGGTTTCAGAAAGGAGTGAGGTTTATGGCCCGTCTTCCAGCCGATCTGGTGATTGAAAATGTTACCGTTATTACGATGAATCAACAGATGCCATTTGCTACAGGCGTTGCCGTCACTAACGGAAAAATTACTGCGCTTTTGTCTCATAATGGGTGGCCGCTTAAGCCTGATGGAGTTCGAATCAATGGAAATGGAAGGACATTGCTTCCTGGACTTATTGATGCTCATTGTCACCTAAGGGCGCAAATCAGTCAGAATCTGGCAGTATCCTGCAATCGTAACAACGTAACCAGTATTGCGCAAATTGTTGCCGCCATCCGCGAAAAAGCTGCAACGATGCCAGTTGGAGCGTGGATTCGTGCCGTTGGATACGATCCCTTTTATCTACAGGAAAGACGCCATCCGACCCGCTGGGATTTAGATAAAGCGACGCAGAATCATCCAATCCGCCTCCGTCATGTCACCCGCCACGTTTCCGTGCTCAATAGTGCCGCATTAAGAGCAGCAGGAATAGGGGCAGATAACATTGACCCTGTTGGGTTACGTGTTGACCGAGATTCCCAAACTGGTGAACCAACGGGGATTATTTATGGCGGTGATTCATGGCTGTCGAAAAATATCATCCCACCGGTTCACATGGATGATTGGCAGAACGGTGTAAAATTGCTCCAACAAAAATTACTTAGCAAAGGAATTACTGCTGTCCACGATGCAACACCAACAAATACAATTGTGGATTTGAAATTTTGGGCGGAACAAATCAAACAGCATCAGTGGTCGATTACAACCCAGCTCATGGCAGATGAAGAAAATCATTCTTTGATGTCGGACCGCTTAGCTAAAGGGTTTTCAGCACAATTACAAAATCACCTACAGATGGGTCCTGTGAAAATCGTTCTTGAGGCCCTCCCTGAACTGCATCCCTCACAAAAGGAACTAATAGAAATTGTCACCCATGCGGCTGAGCGGGGCTGTGCCGCTGCTATCCATGTAGTTGATCCGGAAATGACCTGGGCGGCAATCGAAGCGATTCAATTAGCAAACCGTTCAGATTCTCGTAAACAAATCCGTCACCGGCTCGAGCATGTAAGCTTATGTCCCGAAGCTTTTGTACCAGAGATAGCCAAGCATGGAATCGTGGTGGTAACTAATCCGGGCCTGATTTATGAACATGGTGACCGCTACCTCACTGATGTTGATGCTTCCGAACATAGCTGGCTTTATCCCATGAATAGCCTGGTGAAAGCAGATATTCCGCTTGCAGCAGGTTCAGATGCACCGATTGCCGGAATTAATCCTTGGATTGGGATTCAGACAGCGTGTACCAGGACCACACAAACAGGAAATAAAGTTGCTGTACACGAAAAATTAACCCGCTGGCATGCCCTCAAAATGTATACAGTCAATGCTGCCTTGGCTGGAGACTGGCAAAACAAACGCGGTATGATTCAGCCGGGATACGAAGCTGATTTAATCCTCCTGGAGCAAAATCCGCTCACCTGCCCGCAAGATGCACTCGAGTCTGTTCAGGTAAAAAAAGCCTGGTCAAATGGAAATCTTGTCTATCAAGCTTGAGTACTACTAGTACTATTTTCATAGTTTGTAAATATCTGTTGAAACCCTTATAATGAGGGTAGTTTCTTATATTAAACAATTATTCCGCAAACAGAAAATAGGCATGTGGGGGACATCATGACAAATAAAAAAACAGTTCATCGACTTAGTACAGTAGACAATGCCATATCACTTTTGACCCTGTTTTTAAAATATAATGCTGTTGGCCTCATGGATATTGAACGTGAATTAGGAATCAGCAAGACAGCTGCTTTTCGCTTAGCCGCAACTCTGACAGACCGTGGTTTTCTTGTAAAAAACGCAAAATCAAAACAATATTATCCGGGACCAATTCTCTTCCAATTAGTGCAAAAATTTCAGGTAAATGATATTGCTGCTGTAGCCCAGCCATTTATTCAGGAATTAGCACAACTAACCAATGAAACAATCTATCTTTCTATTCGAACAGGCAATAAATATATTTTTTTAACCGGGATTGACAGCACCCATCCGGTTAAAGTATCGAGTCCGTTCGGTGATGAAATCGATTTATTTGTTGGTGCAGCTGGTAAGCTGCACATGGCATTTATGTCTCCAGTAGACCTTGATACCTATTATAAACGTATTGATATTAATCCATCTCAGCATAGCTTTTTTGCAGACCAAGCCAAGCTTCGCAGTGAATTGGCAAGCATTAGAGAGTCAGGCTATTGTACCAGCCTTGGGGAGGCCTATCCAGATTCCGGCGCAATTGTCGCCCCCATTTGGGGTTTTGCCCAGGAGCCAATTGCTGGGCTGGGACTCCTCCTGCCAATGTCTCGCTTGCAAATGGATCAAGTAGACGATCTAATCGCCTTAGTAAAAGAATATGCCCGAAAAATCTCGATTGAATATAAAAAGAAGCAGGAGGCAACTACACTATAGGCTGCCTGCTTGCTTTGCTCTCTGCTCCTGCTTCTTTATCCATGACCGGGCCATAAGCGTCTGCTCCCTGAGGAGGCCTTGTTCCATTGGGGTATCTAAACCATAAACAACTAGTGATTTAATCCAATTAGCTGTCTGTGGACTCTTTCTAACAAGTGCCTTCATGTATTCAATCGTCGTTTCAAGCAATGCTTCATTAGGAACTACTTTGCTGATAATCCTCTGTTGATATCCCTCCGCAGCTGTAATTCGCTTGCCTTCAAGCGCAAATTCCAACGCAAAGCCATGGTTTGCTAATCGCGGCAAACTCTGGGTTCCCCCTGCTGCTGGAATCATTCCGAGCGTAGCTTCAGGCAGTGCAAGGAATGTATCCTGTGCCGCAAAGCGAAAGTCACAGAGCATTGCCATCTCTAACCCCGACCCGACAGCAAATCCATGTAATGCCGCAGCAATCGGCTTGGGAAAGCGGCGAAATTCATCCCATAAATCACGTTGAAGTCTGATTCTTCGTTTTCGAATAACAGAAGGCTCGACCCCAAATTCTGTTAAATCCGCTCCGGCACAGAACCCCCGCCCGGCGCCGCAAATTACTAGAGCATCAACCGTCGGATCATCTCGAAATGACAGGAGGGCTTCATACAATTGATCGCGGATTTCCACATTGAAGGCATTTAATCTGTCAGGCCTGTTTAAGGTTAAGATTGCGATATTTTCATCTTTTTGCAAAATAACTGCTGTACTCTTTTCTGGCACTTTTACCCCCTCCTTTTCAATTTGCAAGAGTTATTCACCAATAAACTGTGGGGATCGCTTTTCGAGAAAAGCATGAACTCCTTCCATGCGGTCTTGACTTGTTTGCAGCAGCATATAAATATCCAATTCCAAACGTAACGCCTGTTCAAGCGATAATTCACTGCCTTTAAGCAAACATTCCTTCGTATATTGCATCGAGAGTGTAGACATGTTAGCCAGTTGTTTGGCTTTCTGGCATGCTTCAATCCATACCAAATCCTCATCGGTTACTTTTGTTACTAACCCAAGCTGTAACGCTTGACTAGACTGCAGAATCTCTCCGCCTAAAAGCAGCGACAGCGCCGGTCCTTTTCCAATCAAGCGTGGTAAACGCTGGGTAATTCCTCCTCCTGGTACCAGTCCCCAAGTCGCTTCCGGAACAGAAAAAACAGCATTGGCTGCAGCATAGCGAAGATCAGCCACACATGCTAGACTCAAGGCCAAAGAACTACAAATTCCTTTTATTGCTGCTACAATGGGATACGGTAAACGCGACCATTCCTCAATGGCATGAGTTGCTATCGTTATGGCAGCATATGACTCGTCACGATAATCCTCTGCGATATCAGGAGACAGCCCGATTGAAAAATTTTTTCCCTTGGTTCCTAGTACAATCACTTTAATATCATCACGGTCTTGTAATTCACGAGCACAGGCACCAAGTTCTTGAGCCATTTCTGAATTAAATACATTATGTTCTCCCGAATTATTGAGAACCACATGGGCTACTGAATTCTGAATCCACACGTCAAGATACGTATATTTCACCATCTAACCTCCTTTTTTTACAGGGCTCTTAACCATTTTCCCTGATTATGAATGAGCTGCAGTACGTCACGATTGTGCTGTCCAAGTTCTGGGGGTGAGTCAGAGCGTGGCTCCCAGCCGCTGCTGTACCAAGGCATTCCAAGCACCTGATCTCCCTCAGGCAGCGTCACAGTCGAAATTTCCCCCGCTGATGCAATGGCGGTAATATCTCTGATCATAACAGTCTCTTCTTTCTCCCTCTCCTTTTTTTGCTCTAGACAAGCGGCACTAAACTGACAAGCTATTTCATATTGGGAAACATCGGCCTGAAGACCAATTCCTGTTCGCTGTGAAAAAATAAGCGCTGCCATAAGAACAAACGCCCCATGAATTCCAGCACCGATATCACTCACTGAAAATCCTGGAAGTTGTGGCTGTCCATTAATACCTGTAAGTACAGCTAATCCAGACATCGCTTCCAACGTCGGTCCGTATCCGACAAAATCTCGATATGGGCCCGTCTGACCAAAAGCAGAGAGCGATAGGATAACAAGATTAGGATGAAGTTTCCAGAGCTCCTCTTTGGTAAAACCAAAATTCGCCATTACCCGCGGGCTAAAATTTTCAACAAGGACATCGCTTATTTTCACTAATTCTAAGAATACTTTCCGAGCTTCCTCCTGTCTTAGGTCCAGTTGAATTCCTCGTTTATTTCGATTTAATTCCCTGAAAAATGGTGCTTTTATACCGCGGTTGGCACGGATGCCGTCAGGACGATGTGGCGCTTCAACTTTTATTACCTCTGCCCCCATATCCGCCAGCAGGCGGGTACAATATGGACCCGACCACATGCTCGTTAAATCGAGAATCCTTAACCCCTGCCATGATGTTTTCCCCATAGGCTTTGTATTATATATTGAAGAAACTGGTCCTATATTTACCTTCCAGGGAAGCCGCAACCCGCTCACGCCATGATGAGACATTGTCCAAACATTTCTTGCTTGTAAATGCGGGCAGCACATGACTTCTTGCGGTGTTTGCACCTTGGCAAACGGCAAGCGGAAAGCCTGCCCGGTCAGAAATAATTCCTCTGTGCTTAGCCCACGGGTCCATTCTTGCAATGCTTTTTCCAATTTCCGATAATCGTCCCGTCTACCTTCATTACTAAGCCATTGTTTCCGTGGTTCAATACCTGCCCATCCAGCTAATAGCTCCCACTTTTCATCAACAGGCGCGCCAATAAAGACCCAGCCATCACGTGCTGGTAAGATGCTCATCGGTGCTAAACTGTGATGGCGGTTGCCGACTCTGCTGCGAGATTCTTTGGTTGCTAAATAAGTAGAGTATGCTCCTTCTAGGGCACTGACAGCCGTAGTTAACGCATCTACATTAACCAACCGTCCTTTGCCAGTCCAGGACTTCTCAAACAAAGCAACTAAACCAGCTGTTGCTACATGGGCCCCAATCAAGTATGCTGCGGTATTGCCGCCCACTCGCATCGGTGGATGAACGGGATTCCCTGTTAACGCCTGCCAGCCGGCGAGTGCCTGCAGAGCATATTCTTCTGTTATATCGACATCTGTTGGAAATTGGATGCAAACACCAATCACTGACGAATTCTCTTGCCTTTGTTTCAGCTGCGTTTCGAGAGCTTTAGGTACATGACTATCCCATAAAACAAGATTCCAATGCTGTCTCAGTAAATCGCGGGAAACAGCGAAAAAATCTTCGAGGTCTACAGTCTCGATGATATGCTTGTTTCGGTCACGAAAAACGGATTGCGGTGTCCCTCTCCTTAGGACTTTATAGACACTCGCACCACAATTTGCAAAAAGTCTTGCAGCATAACTGCCTGAAGGCCCGGCTGTTAGCTCTAAGATACGAATCCCGGTTAGTAGTTGGTTTTCATACTCATTTGTCATGTACCCTTCACACCCTCTACTTCACTAGTCAGCTGTTGGTAATGCAACAGGTTTCTTCAATTCCATATCAGCGCTGCAGCATTGGATCGTCCCGGGCCCCGCCTTTGTACAGAGTACTTCAGCGCCGCATTGTTTACATTCCAGTCGTTTTCCCAGCTGATTTGCCATTTCCCTCTCTCCTTCTGCTTTTAAATTTAGTACTTGCTATTTCTTTTCTAAGTGAGCACCGCAGCACTTTAATTCGGCCTTACCTACTTTTGTTACGATGAATTCACTTTGGCAATTTGTACAAATAAATTTCGTCCCAATCTTTATCGACATTTTGTTTTCCCCTTTTCGTTTTAATAATGATAACGTTTTCATTTATTTTTTAGTTTTGCTCCTAAAGGCTCAGTACCGATGATTTCCCGCTGGTTTAACGAAGCAATCTGTTCATCCGTTTGCCCTAGTAATCCTTTTAGCACATACTCATTGTGCTGACCAAGTTTTGGTGCAGGATTCTGATGTTGAAGTCGCTCCCCGGAGAATTTCACCGGCCAAGCTGGAAAAGTATGCGTTCCGGTAAATTCACGGCTCACTTCTTGGAACATTCCTTGGAGAAAACGATCATTTTCCATTTCATCTACTTCAAGAACCGGTCCCGCACTTAATCCTGCAGCCTGGAGAATTTTTGCTGCATCATAATGACTGTATTGCGTTGTCCAGGTATCAATAATTTGATCGATTTCATCTTGATGCTGATACCTGCTCGGTAACGATTGGAAACGGTCATCTTTTCCAAGTGACGGCTTCCCGATTACCTCACAGAACATCTGCCACTCCTCATCACTAGAAATCGAAATAGCAATCCATGAATCTTCTCCTTTGCAGCGGTAAATTCCATGTGGGGCCATACCTGGCTGACGATTTCCCATTCGTCCCCAATTACGGCCATTCATCGACACATCGGCAATTGGCTGGCCGATTAGATTAGCACATGCCTCCGCTTGGGCTACCTCAACATGCTGGCCTTTTCCGTTGCGATTGCGATATTCCAGTGCTGATAAAAGGGCAAACGCCGCATGAAAGCTGGCAATGACATCGCCTACACCGGAGATGATCATTGGATTTTCATTAGCATAGCCGTTTGTCTGGGCAATTCCCGATAGAATTTCAAATGTGTACGCAAACCCAGGCCGGTCGCGATATGGGCCATTGCTGCCATAGGCTGGCATGGAGACATAAACAAGTCTTGGATTAACCTTGCGCAATTCTTCGTATGACAGGCCAAAATTTGCCATGACCCTAGGTGAAAAATTCTCGATAACGACATCACTTTTTTCAACGAGTTCCTTAAATAACTGTATTCCTTCAGGCTCATTCATATTTAACGTCAAGCCTAATTTATTCATATTTGCTGCGTTCCATTGGGGGCCAAGCTCCCACCAATTTTCTTCTCCAGGAGGAGCCATTGTGTACCTAAAACCATCAGGGAATTGTATTGATTCCACCTTTATGACCTCTGCTCCCAATGCTCCCAGATAGGAAGTACACATCGGCCCTGACCACCACATGCTTAAATCGAGGATGCGAATCCCTTCTAAAGGATTGGCTGACATTGTTCTACCTCCTTTTTTGTTAGATGAATTCAACTCGAATAGTGATTCGCTAATAAATTTAGACATTCGCTAATATAAGTGCGAAATTCGCTAATAAAAAGCAAAAAACGCTAATAAGTCATTTAAATTCGCTAATAAAAATTAGGAAACGCTAATAAGTCATTTAAATTCGCTCATAGAACATTAGAAACGTTATAACGTCTTGAAACCTATAAAGTTAACAACTGTTAAAAAATTAAATTACCCCTGCAGCTGCCAAACCTTCCATTTCATCCTCTGTCAATCCCATTTGGTTGCAATAAATTGTTTCATTATGTTCACCTAATAACGGGGCAGGAGTGGTGATTTTCCAAGGCGTTTCCGAGAAGCGATAGGGTGCACCTGGCTGAGTCATTTTGCCAATTACCGGATGGTCTACATCGACGAAAAAGTTTCGTTCTTGATATTGTGGAAATTCAAGCATCTCTGAAAAAGTTGGCACAGGGTTTACAGGAATGCGCCACTCTTTACCAAGCTGCAGGATTTCCTCGCGCGTATGCTCCATCAGCCATTTATTAAATCTTTCTTGAAAAATATCCTTATGAATCAAGCGTTGATACAAAGTAGTAAATCGCGGGTCCTCAATCCAATCATACATTTCTGTCATTAGGCAAAAATCCTGCCAATGCTGTCCCGTAAGCAGATTAATGCCTATGTAGCCGTCCTTACACTTTTCAATGCTCGGCAGCATCACATAGCGCTTCGTATGTTTAGACGGACTAGTTGGAAATGAATTTTGTACGGTAGGATATGATCGTTGTAATAGACCGCATTCCGCAATGGACACATCCACATGTTTTCCCTGGCCAGTTTTTTTGGAGTGAGTAACTGCTGCCAGTGTTGACATCGCCGCAAATGCCCCTGTAAGATACTCCAATAATCTTAAGTTACCTCCAGCTCTAAGCGGTTCACGGTCTGGCTCTCCAATTGAACTAATAAATCCACTCATCGCTTGGGTGACGATTTCCGTTGCCTTATAATCACGATACTCTCCTGTTTGGCCAAAGTTAGAAATCGAAGTCATGACGAGCCGGGGATTTATTTCTTTCAAAACCTCGTAGCTTAGACCTAGTCCACTTAATACACGGGGTCTGAAGTTTTCTACTAAAATATCTGCGTCGCGAACGAGCTCTTTTAGAATCATAACCCCTTGGTCTGATTTCAGATTTAGCGTGACACCGAGCTTATTGTTATTTAAATAAGCAAATAAGCCGCTTGCATTCAGGTTGGGGGTATCACAAGGGAATGGACCTTCTTGTCTGGAAGGATCTCCTATTTTCGGTTGTTCAATTTTGATAACGTCTGCTCCTAGGTCCGCCAATAATTTGGTGCAATACGGTCCAGCAATATGCCATGACAAATCGATAACCTTTAGTCCTTGAAGCGCTTGCTCCGTCAATTATTTCACCTCATTTTCTATTAACATCTAATAAAAGCAGGGCATTTTACTCCTACACGGAAATGCCCCTATCCATTCCTCCTCAGAAACATTACATACGAACGGCAAATGCTGCGCTAGTTTGGTCCGCTTTGCCAATATTCCGGCTAATCTTTTGTAAATGCACGGCGGGAGTGCCCATGTTCAGTTGCAAGCTCTTGAAACGCCGAAAGCAGAATTGCAGTGGATAGTCGAGGTCAATACCCATTCCTCCATGCAATTGATGTGCTCCCGTTAACACTTGCTGGCCAGCCTTTCCAAGCCACGCCTTAGCAATCGCAGCTTCTCGCTCTGCTGGCAGACCGGCTTCTATGCGCCAAATTGCCTGGTAGGCAGCGAGTCTGCCGCCTTCAACAACGGTGAACATATCGGACAGGCGATGCTGAACAGATTGATAACTGCCAATCGCCCGGCCAAACTGGCGGCGCTCTTTTACATAGTCATTTGTTACTTCCAATGCTCTGCGCAGCACTCCGGCCATTTCTACTGATTGCAGTGCCGTTACCATCAATAATGTTTTTTCAAGGGACAATCTGCCGTCCTCCCCCTCACCAAGCATACTATCTTTCGCCAAAGAAACTTTCTGAAAGCTAGTTTCATATAACCGGTCCGGTCCAATCGCAGGCAGTGGCTTGTGGGTAACGCCTTCTTGATTTCCCCTTACCAAAAATAACCCTGCTTCTTTCGTTTCTCCTGTAACTGCTAACGTTAATAGGTAATCAGCAGATTGAGCAAAGGGAACGAATAGTTTTTTTCCAGAAAGTACATAGCCCTCACCTTCAGTTGATGCAGAAGCAGCGGCATGCTGAAAATCAAACTGAGCTTGTGGTTCAGCAAACGCACCGGAAAAGATACATTTCCCTTCCGCAATCTGTGGCAACAAGGTTTGCTTCTGTGCCTCTGTCCCGCTATTTAATAGAGGAACGACTCCGTAGGCAATAGTCGAAACAAACGGAGATGGAAGAGATGCCCAGCCCGCTTCCTCCACTACCACGGCTAGATCCATTAAGCTAGCGCCAAATCCACCATACTCCTCAGGTATTATTAAGCCAAGAAACCCGAGCTCGGCAACTTCTTTATACAATGAGGCTGAATAGCCTTCTTCACTATTTTCAGTATTCCTTAATTCCGTAATAGAACATCTTTCTTTAAAAAACTTCTGTGCCATCGTTTTGAACTCTGCTTGAATTTCAGTTAAGGCAAATTCCACCTTGTTCCACCTCTTTTCATGTGTTTCGCCGCTTGAATTTTGGCAAGGCAAGATCTTCCCAGACCTGGTCTACTACTAATTCAACTGGCATCCCAATATAGATTTCTTCCGGCTTGCAGTCTACCATATTGGAAATGATGCGCACTCCTTCCACTAATTCTACGAGAACCACACCATAAGGGACTTCAAAACCTGGGTGAACAGACCGATAATAGATGACAAAGCTATAGACAGTTCCCTTTCCCGATGTCGGTACCCATTCCAATTGATAGTGGCGGCATTGGTGGCATACTGGACGCGGCGGGTGGGAATACGTCCCACAGTTTTTACATTTTTGCACATGCAATTGCCTTGTTTCTTGCAGGAGTTTCCAGTAATCAATCGTATCTTCATTCACATCTGGTCTGGGAATTGGATACTGTTTATTATATTGGACCAAATCAACTACCTCCTTTTTAAGATAAGACCAGCAGTAGGTACTCCAGGCCCGCCGGTAACGAGGGAAAGTTCAACATCTTTGATTTGCGTCGTCGATGTCCCGCGAATTTGCCGGACTCCCTCAGCAATTAAATTCATTCCGTGGATATACCCTTCCGACATTAAGCCACCGGACGTATTGATTGGTAGCTCACCATCAGGACGAATCCGATGTCCTCCTTCGCAAAAAGCGACCCCCTCTCCTTTACCAACAAATCCAAGGGCTTCCAATTGCATCGGGATTTCCGAACTAAAAGCATCATACAGTTGAGCAACATCAATATCCTTTGGCGTCACACCCGCCATTTGAAAAATCTTTTTCCCATAGGCAGCAATTTCCGGATATCCGGTAATATCTTCACGATAAAAACTGGTCATCTGTTCACCGTTGGTCGCCATCCCCTGAGATACCCCAGAAATATAAGCAGGGCGCTGTTTTAAATGCTGGGCACGCTCGGCAGTCGTGACGATGATTGCCACCGCGCCATCGACGTTAACACAGCAATCATGTCTTCTTAACGGGGTGACATTCATTGGAGATTTCATATATTCTTCATAGCTTAATGGTCGCTCATAGAATAAGGCATGCGGGTTGCGATTGGCATTCTCACGATTAACCTGGGCAATCGGGAAGAAGGCGCCGTCTCTAATGCCAAATTCATGCATATAACGCTGCGTGAACATCCCAATCCAGGAAACAGGGGTAATCAAGCCATATGGAAGATACATTCCCCAGTACACATCATTGTTATATGATGATTTCGAGGAATCAAAATCGCCAATCTTTACCGGTGCTGAGGCATCGCGGATTGAGCGGACACAAACAACATAGTTAGCCAAGCCTGCATGAACGGCAGCAACGGCATGGGCGATGGTTCCGCAGCTGCCACCGCCACCATATGGTGTTTTACTAAAAAAGCTCAAATCTGGGATTCCCAATGAACGAACAATCTCAATCTGTTCGGCCGTATCCATTGTGTAGTTAATCATGCCATCAATATCTTCAATGTTAAGGCCGGCATCTTCAACGGCGTCCAGGATGGCCTCTGTTGCCATTTTTAACTCTGTGCGGCCGCAGTTGCGGCTAATCTCAGTTCTGCCAATTCCAACAATCGCTGTTTTATCACGGATATTTTCCACCATGATTACCTCCCTGGCAGGGCCAGTACTGCTCTCCCTGCGGCATGATTACCTAGTGAATTTCTTCCGATAAATTCAATTTCGACGAGGTTTTGCCCATCTCGTTGGTATTTCTGCGTCACAGTTCCAGTAATCGTCATTGTATCGCCAGGATAATTTGGAACGGCTAGTCTAAGAACGATACTCTTTATTTCACTGGCCGGACCTGCCCAATCAGTAAGATATTTCCCAATCAAGCCATTGGTTGTAAGGATGTTCATAAATACATTATCGGCTCCAGCCTTTCTTGCGGCATGATAATCATGATGGACTTCTGCATAATCATGAGTAGCTGAAATAGCACCGCCCACTACTAGGGCAGCCGTAATTTTCCGCTCATGAATTGGTAATTCTTCACCAACTTGCACATCCTCCCAGCAGATGGAATTCCTAGTTGTCATATTCATTGCTTTTCCCCCTATTCCTTCGAAATGGCGTTATAAGCCAAAATGGTAAATGTTTGTTTACAGACTAATTCATCCCGCTGATTAAAGAACTTGTAGAGGAAGGTTACAAAGTAACCAGGACCACGAACCGTCTGCTTTTCAGGAGAAACTTTATCAACTGAAATGGTATAGCTAATCTCATCCCCGAGCATCATCGGTGCAAAGTACTCTTGCCCTTGTTCTGTGGCTACAATTGAGGAATAGCCCTGCTTTGCTAATTCAGCAATCAACTGTTCCATTGGATTTGGCTCTCTATCTGTCGGCGGCCAAAGCGGGCTCATCGTATACACTTGGACCTGCATTGGCGGTGCAATGATTCCGCCGTATTTTGAATTTCTAGCGTATTCCTCATCCTGATATAATGGATTGCTATCCTCCATGACCTCACACCAATGGCGAATCATTTGCTTACATACCTTATCTGGACCAACGATTTTCTCCGAATCAATACCAATAAACTCCTGTATTTTCTCCTTCATTAAAGCCATCTATTATCCTCCTCAACCTATTAATCTACGTCAATGCTAGCGCTTACAACAGAACTTTAACTTCTTGGCAGACCTAAACCAAAACGGGCCACAAGATCGCGCTGCACGTCATTTGCCCCGCCGCCGAACAGATAGACAAGCCGCTTTTTCGCGTGCTCTGGTGCATAGCCATCGGCAACTGACCACTCCGAGCCGGCCTCTACCTGACCAAACATACCCATGATTTGCATACATGTATCAAAAACCTTCTGATTCAGTTCTGCTGCGAACACTTTATTCATTGATGGTCGAAATGGAGCTGCCTTTTCATTAGAATGCGCCCATGCTGCCCGATAGTTTAGCAATCTCAGAATCTCCATCTCTACTGTTAGTTCTGCAAGACTGTCACGCACCCATGCCTGATCAATGACACGAAGGCCATCAAGTTCAGTTTTGCTTGCCCAGTTAATCGTTTCCTCGAGCATTCTCTCCATTCTCGAATAGGTTGACAACATCAGCCGCTCTAATGAAAGCTGAGTAGTAATATATTCCCAGCCTTTGTTTTCCTCACCAACAAGAGCACTAAGCGGGACACGCATATTATCGTAATAGGATACATTCGAACGTTCCCCAATCAGGTTCATCGGGGTAACCGAAAATCCAGGCAGATTAGTAGGAACTAAGAAAATCGAAATCCCCTTATGTTTAGGTGCATCTGGATCGGTTCGAGCTGCAAGCCAAATGTAATCGGCTAGATGAGCATTTGTCGTAAACACTTTTTGACCGTTGATGATGTACGAATCCCCGTCGCGTACGGCTCTCGTTTGCAAGGCGGCCAGATCCGTCCCAGCTTGAGGTTCTGTGTACCCAATCGCGATTTCTACTTCACCCTTTAAGATTTTTGGTAAAAAATAATTTTTTTGCTCCTCGGTTCCTAATTTCATCAATGTTGGTCCGACTGTTTCGAGGGTAATAAACGGGATATTGACACCGGTGCGCTCAATTTCCTCCAAGAAAATATACTGCTCTAGCGGTGTTCTTCCCTGTCCACCATATTCTACCGGCCAGCCAATTCCGAGCCAGCCATCTTCACCAAGCTTCTTAATATACTCACGCCATAATGGACCTCCATCCGGGTTGTCCTTTAGCTCCTCCAGAAGTTCAAGAGTAATATGTTTGTCTAAATACGAACGAATATCCTCTTTTAGCTTTTGCTGTTCAGCGGTTAGATCAAAACGCAACTGCATCACCTCATTTTTTTCTGAAAAATTACATTCATTGATTAAGCGGCTCACTCACAAATTGCTGCCGTAAATCGCGTTTTAAAATTTTACCTGAGGATGTCCGGGGCAATTCATCAGTGAATTCAAGCTTGACTGGACATTTAAAACTGGCTAAATGTTTTCGGCATAAGGCAATAAGGTCTTCTGATTCAGGTGGTTTTCCCGGATTACTCGCGACAACTACCGCCATGACCTCCTCACCCCATTCAAGGCTTGGGATGCCAATTACAGCTGCATCGACTACTTCCGGATGTGCCAGCAATACATCCTCAATTTCTTGAGGGGAGATATTTTCTCCGCCACGAATAATCATGTCAGAGCTGCGGCCGCTTAAAAACAAATAACCATCTTCATCAAGCCAACCCATATCCTTCGTGTTAATCCAGCCATTCACAATTGTTTCACTAGAGGCATCTGGGCGCTTCCAATACCCTTTCATGGCCTTTTCTGTCCGTATGTAAACATGGCCAATTGTATTAGTGTCAACTGGGCTACCGCTATCGTCGAGAATCTTGATTTCGACATTCGGTAATGGTTTGCCGACAGATGACAGCCTGCGGATTTTTTTCTTTATTTCCGCTTCCGAACCCGTTAATTTATGATCCTCAGGGCCTAGTACACTGACTGTTGAAGTTGTTTCGGTCATCCCGAAGGCGTTAGCAAAATTGACGGTCGACGGAAATTCTTCAATCGCACGGCGAATGACTGGAAAGGGCATCGGAGCAGCACCATAGGACAAACTTTGCAAACTGCTTAAATTCGTTGATTGGAATCTAGGATGATCAATGACACGCTTAAGCATCGTCGGGACCAAAAAGGCATGAGTTGCTTGCTCTGCTTCTACTGTCTCCAGCCATTCCTGTGCGGCAAATTGGCGCATTAAAACTAACCGTCTCCCCGAATAAATACAGTTACAAATAGCTGTCGCACCAGCAACATGATAACTGGGAACGCAAATAAGCGATGAACCATTTGGTGTACCGTCAGCCGCCTCAGAATGACTCATGACATAGTTTGATAATTGCGCATAGGTAATCATGACGCCTTTAGGCCTGCTGGTCGTTCCGCTTGTATACAAGAGAATGGCTACTTCATCTTCTTCAACATCCTCAAATTCAACCACAGGTTCAGGAACTATTGACAGCAACTCTTCGTACTCAGGGCCAATCTGATGAGCACCACCAATACATACCGTGAGTTCGATCTCTTTACCTGCTAAGAGTGGTGCAACCATATCCGCATATCGCTGTTCCACTATTAGTGCCTTTACACCAGCATCTTCAATCATAAAAGCCAATTCATCCGGTTTTGCGCGGTAATTAATCGGCACAATCGCAGCCCCTAACTGGAATGCAGCAAAGAATGCTTCCACCGTTTCGGAGCTATTCGTACTAATAATGCCAACACGGTCCCCTCGTGAAATTCCATATGAAGACAGCGCAGCTGCAAAAAGGCCGGTACGTTCGATTAATTGAGAATAGGTAAATCGTTTTTTTTCAAACGTTATAATCTCCTGCTCCGATGCAATCGTTCCGGCAATATTCAGCAATAAATAGGCGTTCACCCCTTAACCCCCTTTTAACCAACATTTTATTAAGATAATTAGTTTTAATTTTCTGAATCTTGTTGCCATTGCGTTAATGATAATATATAATTACGAATATAGCAATACATAAAATGTAAAAACTTTTCATTTTGAATTATCCATTTCTTTACATGCTAACATTAGCAAAACCACATTCTATTAGCTCCAGGTAAATTTTTCAAATAAACAGGCTTAGGGGGATGTAGAATTGAAAACGAATAGGAGAGTTGACAGAAGAATCGTCCGTTCCAGACAGATGTTAAAGGATGCACTGGTTGCGTTAATTGCTGAAAAGGAATTTTCCGCAATTTCAATTACCGATATTATTAATCGTTCAGACTTAAACAGATCTACCTTTTATGCCCATTTCAGCAATAAAGATGAACTGATGTCATCCATTATCGATGAATTGATCACTGGAATGATTAATAGCATGCAGACAGCAGCTAACAATAAGCAGAAGGATGGTTTATACCAACCAGGGCAAGCAACTATTCAGCTATTTACATATGTTGAAGATCACGCCAATTATTTTAAAACAATGCTTAATAACCAACGTGTCCCACAGTTATCTCAGCGCTTGTCTGATACGTTATACGCCTTTTATTTAGACGAGATAAAAAAATTTCCAAAACAGAGTGACCAGCTCCCTATGAATAATGGTCTTTTTGCTTGTTATCTCACCTCTGTTGTCATTGGTTTTATCTACCATTGGTTGATTGTTACAGATCTAAAATATTCCCCAGAATTTATTTCTCAAGAACTGATTAAGGTTTTCACACAAAAAGCAACTATTCCCTATTTGCAGCCATCATTCTAACTTTCATATGTTGGACTCTCCCAGAAATTAAATAGCAAACAAATACAGGTGAATTGTTGAATATCTCACCTTTTACCGATAAACAAGAGTGCTTTTATCGCTTTGCCAACATTTCCTCTTTTTTTGCTGATTGCTATTCATAGTACTGAACTTTATAATCAGTTAACAGAATAGTCAGAAATTTTATTTTTACAGCCATAGAGACAAGAGGGTGATTATTTTCTTATGATTGAAAGCGCTTAACTTTATTTTTTCAACATTTTAATCATTTATTTTTAGGGGGAGTTAAATTGGAAACTTCTGTAACAAGAAAACATTGGATTCAGTTCGTTGCGCTAGTGTTTGGGGCCTTTATCTGTATTGAGGCAATGGTTTTTCAAGCACCGGCCGTACCAATCATCGCTCAGCATTTTAAGGTGCCAGCTTTTCTATCAGGACTAATTATTTTATCATTCTATATCACTTCAACAGCGTTCTATCCCCTTGCTGGCAGGATTGCAGACAGGGTCGGCAGGAAACGAGTTATTTTGTTTGGAATGGTGCTTTTTACTCTTTCAGAATTCGCCGCTGCCTTAAGTCCAACGTTTTCGTTTCTCCTCGTTGCTCGTGTTGTTCAAGGATTATCGGTAGCTTGTATTCTTCCTGTATCACTTGCCTATATCGGTGTGTTATTCCCACCTGAAAAACGTGGAATGGCCTCGGGAATTTTTTCTGCTTTTCAGGCTTTGGCCTCCACAACCGGGGCTGTGATCGCTGGTTATTTAATCAGTATTTACGGCTGGCCTATTGTTTATTGGGTCAGCGGCGGGCTAACGGCAATCGGATTCTTCGTCATACTCGCATTAGTTCCTGAATCAAAAGGGGAAGCTAGCAAATCATTTGATTTGGTTGGCACGATTTTAATCATTATTGTGACCGGATGCTTGTTAACTGTTTCAACACTGGTCAGAAGCTTTGGCCCAGGCTCTGCTATTACACTGGGTACACTTGCCATCGGGGTCCTCTCTGCGATTCTTTTGTGGGTCAATCAAAATCGCAAAGAAAATCCGCTGATTGAACTTTCTCTTTTAAAAAATCGCCTGTTTACTATTGTGGTCGTAACCAATTTAGTGATTGTGGCCGGCTATCAATTATTTATTTACGGAATGAATTTCTTCTTGACAACTAGACCAGGAGGAGATGTATCTGAAACAGGCTGGTTTTACACCGCTATCTATAGTTCCGGCTTTATTGGCAACTTGCTTTATGGGAAATTGACAGATAAGTTTAATGGTAAAAAACTACTAACCTCGGTTCTGATCTTGCCTATTCTGACACTTATCCTTTACGCTTTTTCGGTTACATCTGGATCTAGCTTCCAATACATTTTTATCTTAACGTTCTTCTTTGGCTTTGCGATGGGAGCCGTTACGCCAACAATCATTAAATTCGCTTTAGGAGAGATGGTGCCAGAAAAGTATGCAGCCGGGTCATCATTGTTCCAATTTATCCGTGACTTTGGTGCACCATTGGGCCAGGTTGCGGGGATTGTTATCTTTACCACCTTGACCACGTCATATACAAGCTCCGCTTTAGTTGACAAAGCGGAACAGGCAGGAGTGAAAACAGAGCATATCACGGCTCTAGAGCAGGCAGCAGCCAGCGGGGGAACACAAATCGACGCTGAACTTTCTAGTGAACTAGAATCACTCGGGATTAAATTTGAGGATTTATTAAATTATGCCCGAGGAGAGGCGTTTACTGACGCCCTTCAAATTATCTCCTTTATTACGATTGGCTTCTTGCTAGTCTCGATTATTCTTGGTTACTTAATTCCAAACAAAACTACTAGTGAAAAAACTGAAACAGTTGTAAAAGCTGATCCTGCTGCAGAGACGAAAGTTTAAACTTCCTAATAAAGCAAAATGCCGCTAATTCACTCATTAGCGGCATTTTGCTGTGTTTCGTCATGTCATGCGAACATTCTTGCTTTGTAGTTCTTCTCGCAGCCTCCGTTTCAAAATTTTTCCAACCCCATTTCTTGGTAAGCTGTCAACAAAGAGAATATGTCTTGGTGATTTATATTTAGCCAGTTTTTCTTGGGTAAAGGAGATTAGTTCCTCTTCGGTTATTTCAATTCCAGGCTTCTTCACCACACATGCGACTACTTCCTCACCCATTCGTTCATCTGGCAACCCAATTACAGCAACATCGGAAACAGCCCCATGTTTACTTAATACCTCTTCAATATCCCGAGGATAAATATTGAAACCGCCGCGGATTATTAAGTCCTTTTTGCGGTCGACAATAAAGAGATAATTCTCATTATCCATCATCGCCAGGTCTCCAGTGTAAAGCCAGCCATCTTGAATTGCTTTTTCTGTTTCTTCCAGCCGACCATAATATCCCGGTGTAACCATGGGGCCTTTAACAATAACCTCGCCAATTTCTCCTTTTGGCAGTTCATTTCCGTCCGGATCGACAATTTTCACCTCAACGTATGGATAAGGTATCCCTGCTGAGCCCTGTCTTAACGTTACTCCATCGCGATGACCAGACACCCCACCAGTACCTGTTTCAGATAAACCATATGCCTCTAGTATGCTGGCATTATACCTTTTTTCAAACGCCTCGATTACGGATAATGGCAGATTCGCTGAACCGCAGTTAACCGCTTCCAAACTTGATAAGTCATAGCGCTCAGGGATAGCGCTAAAGGCCAGGTCATGTACCATCGCCGGAACGACGGCAAACTGTTTAACTTTAAATTTTTCAATCGTTTCACAGACTTTTTCTAAATCATATTTAGAAAAAATAACGATAGATTCACCTAATAATAGATTAGCGACCATAACGCCAAAACCGTAGATATGAGCTAATGGCAGTACGCCAATTGTTGCCCCCTGCTCGATCGGTCCTTGTTTCTGTTTCATTTCATACGTATAAAACGGCCCTACTGTTAAATTATTATGTGTTAACATTACTCCTTTGGGCGTCCCGGTTGTTCCAGAAGTGTAAAGAATTGCCGCAACATTGTTTTCTTCGGAACTCTCCAGCACTTCTTCGGAACTATTAATATCCTTAATAGCAGTATACAAATCGATAATATTATCATTTTGATAGCTTTCCTGGTCAATTTCATCTGTTACAAAAATTGTTACCTCATGGGAGAGATTTTTCGTTGCTTCCATAATTTTTGGTAGTACTTGTGCTGATGTGAAAATTGCTCTTGCCTTTGAGTCATCAACAATGTAGCGAATCTCATTGTGATTTAAAACGTACATTACGGGGATAACAATGTTGCGGGAACGGAGGATGCCTTGGTAAGAAAAAATAACTTCAGGATTATTCTGCATACTAACAATAACCCTCTCGCCATTGACAATCCCATGATTTTTTAGTAGTAGTGAGATTTTTTTGGCGATGACTTCAACATCATGATTGGTATAGACCTTGTCTCCATAATAAATAAATGGATATTCTCCATAATGTTCCTTCGTGTGATCAATTAAACTCGTTAGCAGCATCGTATTCCCCCTCAATAAAAATTATAAAAAATTATCAGAAAGTTTAATATAATAAAATTTTAAATATTATTTAATAGAGCTGCAATGTAGATTCTTACATAATAATCCTCGAATTTGTGTATTGGCCCTACTTAAAAGGAGAAGGCAGTCCTTCTCCCTACTGGTCAGCCAACAGGCTATTCTATTTGGATTACCAGCCCAATGCAACTGCCGCTTTTTCTCGGTAGTGCTGCGGACTGCCGAGATAGCTCTCATAATAGCGGGCACGTTTTAAATAGAGCTGGCAGTCTAATTCCTCAGTAAAACCAATACCACCATGAATCTGAATACTCGCATTAGCTAAGGAGATATAGGCTTCCGAAATAAAGGCACGGGCACTATAGATTGCAGCTTCTTTATCAGGCGCATCACTTTCTAACGCCCAGTTTGCATAATGACTCAGCGAACGGCTCGTTTCTAAGTCTGTTTTCATATCGGCAATTCGATGTTTAATTGCTTGGAAGCGACCGATTGGCTGCCCGAATTGAACGCGAATCTTGGCGTACTCTGCTGTCATTTCAACAAGCCGGTCCATCCCGCCAACCATCAATGAGCAAAGGGCGGCATTTATATGAAGCAAGCCTTCTTGTAATATCGGCCAGCCGTCCCCAAGTGGCCCAAGCAATTGATGTTTTGAAACGGTCACATCCTCGAATGACACTGCTGCCAAGCGAAGTGTCTCATCTAAACTTTTTTGTCTATGAATCTTCAGGTCACATTCCTCGCAATCGACCAATACAAGAGACAGGCCTTCATCGGTTCGAACGAGCAGTAAATACGTATCTGCCGTCTCTCCTTCCGGCACCAGTGATTTTACGCCATTGATGACGAGGTCATCCCCTGATAGCTCAGCGCGGGTTTGAACCTGATTTGGAGAAAAGCCGGTCTTTGGTTCAAGCCAAGCGAGCGTAACCGTTCTTGAGCCAGTGGCAATCTGCGGCAAATATTTTTGCTTTTGCTGCTCTGTACCGTATTTCTCCAGCAGCGGTACGGCGAGTGCAACCGTTTCCAAATAAACCCCTGGAAAAAGCGAGCGTCCCAGCTCCTCAAACACGGGAACGAGATCGAGCGCTCCAAGTTCCGCACCTTCATACTTCTCGGATATCGTTATCCCGGTACAGCCAAGTGCGGCTAAACCAGAAAGTGCTTTAGTAAAAATGTCACTATTGCCTTTGATAACATCCCTAGCAATCGCTGTTTGCCCGAGGTCATCGAGGAATTTTCGCAGCGACTGCCGAAACATTTCCTGTTCTTGACTTAATGAAAAATCCATCCTTACGCACCTCCCTTTTACTAACGGCCTAAGTCCTTAGGCAAGCCGAGCATTCTCTCAGCAATCGTATTTTTTTGGATTTCACTTGTTCCCCCGCCAATTGTCATCCCAAATGAATAGAGATATTGCTCCTGCCAGAATGAATCAGCCAGTGCATCTTCCTTCCAAAGAACGCCTTGATGGCCTTGTATGGATACAGAATATTCAAACATTTCCTTCGTTAATTCACTAACCAACAGCTTATCCATCGACCCTTCCGCACCCGGATAGCCTCTTTTTAACGTGGTTGTTAGATTCCGATAATAATTCAAGAGCGATCCGCGTGTCCTTGTATAAAAATCTACCATTCTTTGCCTAATAAATGGATCTTCCAACAGTCTCCGTCCATTGTCTTCCAATTCACGCGTGAGATTGACAAGTTCGGCAAATTGCTGTTCAAGCGTAAATAGCTGCCCGCCAATTCCTGTCCGCTCATGCATCAGCAAAGTAATCATCACTTTCCAGCCTTCATCGACCTCACCGACAATATCAGCATCATAGGCGATGGCGTCGTTTAAATAGACTTCATTAAAATCATGCTCTCCGTCCATCTGAATAATCGGCCTTGTTTCAACGCCAGGCTGATGCATATCCACTAAAAATACGGTAATTCCCTTCTGTTTTTTCTCGTGATGGGAGGTTCTAGCGAGCAGAAAGCATTTATCAGCCAAGTGACCAAAACTCGTCCACACCTTCTGACCATTGATAATCCAGCGATCGCCATCTTTTACGGCCGTGGTCTTGAGTGCTGATAGATCCGAACCAGCATTTGGCTCTGAATAACCTTGACACCAGACCTCTTCACCGGTAACGATTTTCTCAATATAGCGCTCCTTCTGCTCTTCAGTACCCAATTGGATAAGAGTTGGTCCCACCATATGAATCCCCACATAATTTATGAGCTGTGGGGCCTTAACCCGAACCATCTCCTGCTGATAAATAATTTCTTCCATTAATGTTGCGTTGCGACCGCCGTACTCCTTCGGCCAAGCGATAGCAGCCCAGCCGCCTTCGTACAATTTATTCTGCCAGTTTCGTAGGAAAGCAGAATATTCAGGGTCATGTTTTGACAGCGGAAACGTGCCGTCCAGCCAGCCGTCAGGCAAATTTTCCTCAAGCCATGCACGCAGTGACGCGCGAAATTTTTCTTCTCTTTTGCTGAAAGAAAAATCCATCGTATTCACTCCTTTCGCTTAATAATTAGACTACTTTCCACTGTGGCAATGCTCTGTCTTCGGTAATATCAACCCATGTCATTTTTACTGGCAGGCCAATCGCTATCTCCTCAGACTTGCAATCAAGGATATTGCCGATAATCCTTACATTCGGTACACTCTCCAACTCAATGATGGCAGTAATCAGTGGGATATCGTCTTGAAATCCTGGCAGGAACGGGCGGTATGAGACGATATATGAATAAACAGTGCCCTTGATATCGCTTCCAAGATTAACCCAGCTTAGTTCGGTACCGCCGCATTTCGCACAGCTTGGGCCCGGGGGATGGGCATATTCCTGACAAGTTTCACATTTTTGCAATGACAATTCGTGGCGGTCCGCACTATCCCAGTAGGGGTGATTATCATGATTTTTCAACGGTATTGGCTTTTGATAGCTCATCGTTATTCCCTCCTAGTTTCTTAGAATCATAGCTCCAGCAACATCAGGCCCTGCCCAGCCTGTACATATGCCGATTTCACAATTTTCTACTTGGCGGTCTGTTCCTTTATACTCATGGCGAATCTGTCTGACGATTTCGAGAACATTGTTCATCCCATGAGTGTAGCCTTCCGACAGCATCCCGCCCGCTGTATTAGACGGTAAGCGTCCTCCCATTTTTAAGTTCCCTTCAGCAACAAAGTCGCCGACCTCACCGCGAGGCGCAAAGCCATATGCCTCCAACTGACGCAGGACGACCCAGCTATAGCAGTCATAAATCGATGCCACCTGGATATCTACCGGTTTCACTCCGGCCATTTGATAGACTTCAGGAGCGACATAATCTGCGGCTACCTGAGTTAAATCACTCCAATAATGGCTGTGTGGGTGGCATTGCCGTGCCGATATTCCCATAATATAAACAGGTTTTGATTTACAATCCTTTGCTTTTTCGGCAGAGGTAACAATAATCGCGTTTGCTTCATCTGATTCCAGACAGAAATCATGGCGATTAAATGGAAAAACTAAATCCGGTGTTTGTAAGTACTCTGCCATTGTCAGCGGCTTTCCATAGAAAAACGCTTTTGGATTCCGTTGGGCATGTTCATAAAAGCTGACACAAACATGGCCAAGATGTTCCTTTGTGATTCCTGTTTCATGCATATGCCGGGTGGCAAATAGACCAAACCATTGACTAGGACCGCCGGCACCATATGGAATAATGAAGCTGCCGCCATCGATGGCAGTTTGCAGCAAGTTAACATCCCAGCCGCCGCCGCCCATTCTAACACCAGAGCGGCCATTCATCGCCCGATAGATGAGTACCGTGTTCAAAATTCCCGCTTCAATTAAACCGATTGCATCGGCAATCAGCATTTCTGTACTGCTGCCTCCACCTTGAATATCCTTGACATATTTTGGTCTGACACCTAAATAGGTTGCCAATTGGTGTGAGGTACAGGAGTCATTTTCCTGGTAGCTCATAAACCCATCAATATCGTTCGCATTTAGTCCAGCATCGGCAATCGCTGCCCGGGAGGCATCTAATGCTAAATGCAATGGGGTTTTTCCTGAATTTTTCGAACGCTCACTTTCACCAACTCCGACTATTGCATAACGGTTAGAAATATTGCCCATCATAAACCCTCCTTTTCATTCTATAGCCTGTTAATTCCGAAAAGTCAGCACAGCTTGTCCTGAGCCTACGACTTCTTGAGTTGATTTCGCTGCCGTTAATGCCAGGCTGACACAATGCTGTCCCGCTGCTTCATACAATTTTTCGACTGTTGCCGAACAAATGATTTCATCTCCTGGTCTTGTCATTGCCCCAAATCTCATCCGGAAACGTGATAGTTCGGCGTTGTGTCCTGCCAAATGCATCACATACTCACCTAAAAACCCCATAACGAGCATGCCATGTGCTATGACCCCATCCATGCCAATGCTTTTTGCAAATTCATCATCTGTATGCAAGGGATTAAAGTCCCCGGAAGCACCTGCATATTTCACTAGCTGCACTTTTGTGACGGGTGGTTTTTTTAGCGGCTCAAGCTGCTGACCCTCGGTTAATTTGCTATATTCCAGCATGAAACCTCTCCTCCTATTTTGTTGGTAATTGCCGGTAAACAATATTCATTCGACTGATGACAACGAGTTCACCGTGCTCATCTTTCATCTCTGTGTCAATAACTAAAAATTGCATTTTTCCGCTGCGTCCTTCACGTTCATACAAGTCGGTAACACGCAACTGGCAATATAAGTTCTCTCCAGGGCGAATCGGACGGTGATAAATAAACTCCTGCTCGCCATGCATCATTCTGCGTTCATCTAGTTTAATAGGAAGACCAATTCCTTGGGTGGCAATGGCAATTGGAAATGTCGGCGGAGCAATAATACCGCCATATGGCGTATGACTGGCAAATTCCTCTTCAATATATAAACGGTTCCTATCACCAATTGCTTGGGCAAAACGGCGGATATGACCCTTTTCCACTTCAAAAACAAACACATCACTAGTTACGCCAATTACGCTTTTATCTAAATCCACCTTTTTCACTTCCTTACTGTTTAATTTTTTTTAAAATTTCACCAAAGAACATGTTGATTAAATATTCTGTATATTTTTAATTCTAGTTTTCCTCCTATTTAGAAACAATGTAGGTTTTTACATAAAATCAATGTTTTTAATGGGGAAATTTCTAAGAAGAGGCAAAAAAAAGAAGAAGTTCAACTTCCTCTGTCAGCTATCTTGGATACCAAATGTCTCTTTCAAATAGCAGGCCAATTGCAGTCGCAAGACATTTTCTGGATTGTCAAGCGAGATTTGTAAGCAATCCTCAATCTTCTTTAAACGTTGATACAAAGTATTAATATGAACATGCATCCTCTTTGCAGTCTGAACAGCAGAACGATTACATTCAAAATAGGTTACTAACGTTTGTTCCAGTGAATTATTCAATCCTTGGGTCGTCCTTAACGGTTCAAATACTTCCAATAAAAACCGTTGGATTTCTTCTTGACGCTGATGAATAAATAACCGGTTTACACCAATTTTGGCGTACTCAATATAGCCGCTGATTTGCCGGGAGACCAAATAAGACAAGGCATTCTCTGCCTCATTGTACGTTTTGACAATGGACTGGACTCCTTCATAAATAGATCCAATCCCCGCACTTAACATGACTCCTTCTGTCTTGTTCCATTTATCTAATAGTTGTCCCAGCTTCTTACAAAAACTAGTGAATTGGGTTGCAGAGCGAATAGAAATTAATAAAGTAACTTCATTGTGATTGCCAAAAACTGTCTGAAACCAAGGTGAAAATTCATGTTTCAGCTGCGTGATTAAGCGATGAACTTGCGCCTCCAGCACCTGTGGCTCAGCAGAATAAGAGAATTGAAACTTAGCAGCAGTAAATACCCCCGTCTCTTTAATGCCCAGCTCTCGCGCTTTCTGAAGTATTTGATTCTCATTAGTTGTTTGGAGAATTTCCTGAAATAATTCACGCTTCTTTTTATAATAGAATTCGACTAAATTTTGTTTTTTCACTAATTCTAGTGCCAGAATTGAATGCCCTTGTTCTAACGCAATCTGATCTAATTGGTTAAGCGGTCGTTTAGCTTCGATTACTAGGCAGCCAAGGATGACATTGCCAGTACGAATTGGATAAAGATAACGCGTACTATTTTCAAATTCAACAATGTCATAGAGTGACTGCTCATTAATCTTTGAGACATACTCGTACAATTCAAGATATGATTGTTGATTCGGCAACTTTCTTGTCTCAGGAATGCTTTCATTTTCAATCAAATCGATAAATAATAGCGGTAGACCGATCATCCGCGCTAATTCTCTAATTACCTTGTTTGCACCCATGTTTTGTAAGGAAAGTTCCGTAAGCGTTGCATGAATATCGTCCCTTTTAATTAGTAATTCATTTTGTGATTTTAGATTGGTAAATAACTTTGCGTTTCTCATCGCGATTCCTACTTGCGAGGTGAAACCTTGTAGTAATTGCAGGTCTTTTGAAGTTAGTGAGGTTTTTGTTTTGATTTGACACAGGATCATCACACATTCAACCTGATCATCAACGATTATAGGCGCGGTAATGAGCGACTTGACGTTTTTAAAAAAGTCATATGTAGGATCCCAAAGCTGTGCATTTTCTGGGGAAAGTGCCGAAACCTCGTATTTCGCGAACTCATCTACATTTGAAAATAAAATCGGTTCTCCCTTCCTAAAACAATAACCGACAATCCCCTCACCAATTGTAAATCTCATTTTTTCAACACCATGTAATAGATTTCCAATAAAGGTTTTACAGATTAGTCGTTCTGAATCTGAATCATAAATCCACAATGAACCTAAGTCAGCATTAGGGATAACCTCCATTGTGTTGGAAAGAATGGTCGAAAATAATTCTTCTAAATCTAAGGTTGCCGTTGTTTGACGGATACTTTCAATGATTTTATCAATCTTAAATTTACTGGCCCGTAAGGCAAAATCAGCATAGCAAGGATAGAGAAGATGGTAGATTAGCTGAAAATCCTCTTCCTCCATCGAAAGTGACTGGTAAATACAGACGACAATTTGATAGTTCTCCGGATACCTAAAATAAATGGTTGTTTTATTATCTTGAATATGTTGAAAAAACGACTCTTTAACATATAATAATTGTTCAGGAGAGTCGCCGATTCCTTCACTATTTTCATCAATCAGGATAAAATCGGATATTTCTGGGGTCGTTAACCAGATTTGATAAGGTACTTGAACACCCATTTTAGCCAAAACTGCTTGAAATAGCTTCTGATTGTAAGTGGCTTCCTTATTGCTTGTTTTTTGCAAAAGCACTCTCCCCCCTCTTTTGAAATCGCTTTCAAACCGATTGGCGATGAACCAGATTAATATGTGGAAAATAGAAAAACCAACATTTCATATAGATTAATAATATAATGCCTCCATTGACGAGGCAAGATTATTTTTTAAAAATTCAGTTTTTAAAACAAAAAGAATCCCTCGACAATTCGAAGGATCCTACTCTTTTAATATGCTTTAGCCCAATAAACCATTTGCTTGGCTTCTTTGCCGCAACAAACGCATTTGTCTGAAATCTTTTCTTGTTCGAATGGTATACAGCGGGAAGTTGCGCCTGTTTCTTCTTTGATTTTTTCCTCACAGGCAAGATCGCCGCACCACATCGCTTTAATGAAGCCTGGTTTATTTTCCAAGGTATCATTTAATTCTGCTAGTGTTGTCGCAACAGACGTCCGCTCTTCACGATGATTTAATGCCTTATTGTATAGATTTGTTTGGATTTCGTCGAGTAGTTCCACAAGTTTCGTTTCGAGCTGCTCCATTGGGACAATGCTCTTTTCCAATGTGTCACGACGAACGAGCACCACTTGTTTATTTTCAATATCCTTTGGTCCAACTTCAAGACGGACGGGGATACCCTTCATCTCGTACTCATTGAATTTCCATCCCGGCTTTTTATCACTGGCATCGATGCCGACGCGGACTATTTTTGCCAAGGAATCTTTTAATTCATAGGCAAAATCCAGTACGCCCTCTTTATGCTGCGCGATTGGGACAATCATAACTTGGGTTGGTGCTGCTTTTGGTGGAATCACCAGACCACGGTCATCACCGTGAACCATGATTAAGGCACCGATGACCCTTGTTGTGAAACCCCAAGAAGTTTGATGGACATATTGCTGTTTACCGTCTTTATCAAGGTATTGAATGCCGAATGCCTCAGCAAAACCTGTCCCAAAGTGGTGGGATGTACCAGACTGCAATGCTTTTCCATCATGCATTAAGCTCTCAACAGTAAATGTCGCCTTTGCACCCGCGAACTTTTCTTTTTCTGTTTTTTGGCCTTTAACTACGGGAATGGCCAGCACATTCTCGAGAACCTCGGCATAGACATTCAGCATTCTGATTGTCTCTTCCATCGCATCCTCATCAGTAGCATGCGCTGTATGCCCTTCCTGCCAGAGGAATTCTAACGTACGTAAAAATGGACGAGTTGTTTTTTCCCATCTGACAACATTTGCCCATTGATTATAGAGCTTAGGCAGGTCGCGATAGGAATGGATGATATGTTTGTAGTGTTCACAAAATAGCACCTCAGAAGTTGGCCGGACGACTAGTCTTTCTGCCAGTTCCTCTGAACCGCCATGAGTAACCCAGGCTACTTCAGGAGCAAAGCCTTCGACATGATCCTTCTCTTTTTGTAGTAGACTCTCAGGAATGAACAGCGGCATATAGACATTCTCATGCCCAGTATCTTTGATGCGGCGGTCGAGTTCATTTTTGATATTGTCCCATAAAGCATACCCGTATGGGCGGATAATCATGGAGCCGCGGACACTTGAGTAATCAATAAGATCTGCTTTTGTGACAACATCTGTATACCATTGAGCAAAATCTTCATCCATGCTGGTTACATCTTTTACAAATTCTTTAGCCATTTTGACACCTCATTCATTTATTTTAATTCAGCGATAGCGCTATAATGATGCCTTCCGCTTTTTGAATACATACAAAAAGGCCTTGATCCTCAAAAAGGGACCAAGGCCTGGCGGTACCACCCTATATTTATAAAGCAATTGCTTTATACTCTTTCCATGATAACGGAATCTATCCGCATGTATCTTCAAATTTATCCGATACAGAACTCGTGAGGCAGGTTCAAATGTCCGTCTTAAGAAACCTCGCACCAGCAGTTTCCTCTCTTGGTAAGACTGCAACTTTTTACTAGTCCCCGTCATTGTTTCAACTATGTATTTCGAAAAAATTATATATGTGCTAATGAAAAAAGTCAAACCCTAGAACAAAATATTTTTATGGTTCACTTTTATCATTTCCAAATTTATCCACAATATTCAAATCTTCTTAATCGCCTCTTAATAAGATAGAAATAGGCGATTTTCTGAAACATAAAAGCTTGCTTTTTTTATTGCTCCACTATGAACACACAGGATATTATCATTGACAATAACTCCATTTCCATAATATAGTTAAACAGTTGAATAGTTCAAGAGTTTAACTAATTACCAGAATTGAGGTGATAAACCTTTGAATAATCAAACGATTCAAGAATTAATCGACCGCTATGTAAACGTTTCCTTTCAAGTACATAAGAAAGCTGAGGCGTTAATCAAAGATCAGATTAGCAATGACTTGACGAATGATCAACATTACATATTGCGCTATATCCATCAATCTGGAAGCTGCACCTCAACGGAATTAGCCGCTGTTTTTGAAGTAAATAAAAGTGCGATTACCGCGATTATCAATCGGATGGCTGATCGCGGGTTAATTCAACGAACCCGTGATCAAAACGACCGCAGGGTTGTCTATCTAACCTTAACGGATGAAGGCAATGCACTTTACCAAAATTGCCAAGACAAAATTCATCATTTAGTAGAATCAATTATTACTCAGTTCGAGGAACTAGAAGTCCGAACCTTTATCCAAACATATGAAAAATTGGCGCTGATTTTACAAAACAAGAAGGAAGAAGTATTGGGGGAATAGCACATGAGAGTAATTATTAAAGGGAAATGGCTAATCTTGATTGCCTGGATTGCGATTATTGCCGGCCTTTTTTTAGCTGCACCAAATATGGAAAATCTTGTTCGTGAGAAAGGGCAAATCACTGTACCTAAAGGTTATTCATCTACAATCGCTGAACAAATCCTGAAAGATGTCCAGTCGGATGAAAATAAAGGTGACGATTTACAGACCGCCCTTGTCTTCCATCGTGACACAAAGCTGACAAAGGCTGATTTTTCAGAGGCAAAAAAAGCTGTGAGTAGACTTGAAGAGCAAAAAGAAGAATTGGGAATTACCGAATTGCTCACCCACTTTAACCAAAAAGATTTAAAGGACCAGCTTGTGTCCAAGGATGGCAAGACGATACTCGTTTCACTGAATGTCACCAGTAATGGCCGTGAAGCCAAAGAGATTTCTAAAGATCTTTATAAAGCACTTGATAACGTGAAACTTGACCATTACTACACGGGTAACTGGGTTATTGGTGAGGACCTTGTGACAAACTCTCAGGAAGGCTTGAAAAAAACCGAGGGAATTACGGTCGTATTTATTTTGGCCGTTCTATTGCTTGTGTTTAGATCGGCTGTTGCTCCTATCATCCCGTTAATTACTGTCGGCTTTAGCTATCTGACGGCACAATCGATTGTGGCTATTTTAGTAGATAAAGTTGATTTTCCGTTGTCGACCTTTACACAGATTTTTCTTGTAGCGGTTCTATTTGGGATTGGCACAGATTATTGTATTTTGCTCTTGAGCCGCTATAAGGAGGAATTAGCTAAAAATGAAGACATCACTGAAGCAATTGTTACTACCTATCGTACTGCAGGAAAAACTGTTCTTTTTAGCGGAATTGCCGTACTAATAGGTTTCGCCTCGATTGGCTTTTCGACATTCCAACTCTACAAATCAGCTGCGGCAGTTGCCGTTGGCGTTGCAATCCTGTTAGTCGCTCTTGTGACAGTTGTCCCTTTTTTCATGGCAGTGTTAGGAAAAAAACTGTTTTGGCCATCTAAAGGAAAAATTGAACATAGTGACAGCAAATTTTGGGGCTTTTTGGGCAGCTTCTCGCTGGCCCGTCCATTTGTATCTTTTCTGATTGTTGCCATCGTCGCTGTTCCCTTCTTATTTACCTATAAAGATCAGCTGAGCTTTAACTCTTTAGAAGAAATCAGTGATGATTATGCCTCTATTAAAGGTTTTAATGTAATTGCTGACTCATTCGGACCAGGAGAATCAATGCCAAGCCAAATCGTGATAAAAAATGATGATAAAATGGATACCTCAGAATATATCGCCCTAACCGAAAAACTAAGCCAAGAATTAAACAAGGTTGATGATGTTAAAACGGTTCGTTCGCTAACACGCCCAACCGGAAAAGTGATTGATGATTTCTACCTGTCCAAACAAGTCGGCAGTGTTGGTGACGGACTGAAAAAAGGAAATGATGGCATCAAGAAGATTAGCAGCGGATTGAAAGAGGCTGGAAATCAAATGGCCGCCAGTCAGCCGGAAATGGACCAGGCTACTGACGGTATCAGTAAATTAATCAAGGGGACCAGCGATTTAAAAACTGGCATGGGCTCACTCCAAGATGGGTTAGGAAAAATTGAAGCAGGCTTAAAAGATGGCACAATGGGTACACAAGAAGCCCGCAAAGGTTTAGAAGAAATCACTGCCCAATCCGAAAAATTATTGTCAGGTTATCAAAAGTTACTATCTGGCTATGAACAAGCAGGTAAAGGAATCGGTACATTAAAGGGCCATTATGATGACATTGCCCAGAACCTAAACCGATTAGCTGAAAGTCTAGCGGCACTTGACAGCCATTTTGCTGGATTTGAACAGACTCTTATGAAAACTGATCCCACACTACTTGCAGATAAAAACTATCAGGCTATAAAAATGACCATCAAAGGAGTCAAGGATGTACCGGGAATTCCTGATTCACCTGGTGCGGCCGCAGGCGCAAAATCTTTGGCTGATGGTATCGTTCAACTAAATAGTGGCTTAAAAGATGCACAGGAAGGCATCTCATTAGCCAATCGTAATTTTGCAAAAGCCATCTCTGGCCAGAAACAATTAATTGACGGTATGAAACAGTTGGTTAGCGGAATGAAACAATTGGAACAAGGATTAGGTAAACTAGAGGATGGTCAGGGCCAGATTGTTTCCAAACTGCCGCAAGTAGCTGGCGGTTTAGACGGACTGAAAACCGGCCAACAACAGTTGCTTAATGGATTTGAAACGATGAGTGGGCAAATCACCCAGCTTTCCGATGGCTTGTCACAAAGTGCCGATGGCTTACATCAAGTATCAAAAGGCTTGAATACTGCTCAAGGATATTTAACAGATGCGTCAAAGCAAAAGCAAAATGGTTTTTATATTCCTGAAGATGTATTAACGAGCAAGGACTTTACCCAAGTCCTTGATACCTATCTATCAAAAGACCGAAAAGTGATGACTATGGATATCGTTTTTAATAAAAATCCATACTCCAATGAAGCGATTGAGCGGATTCCGGAAATTAAGGATACGGTCAAGCGAGTGATTAAGGATACGAAACTGGAAAATGCCAAGATTGCTATTGGCGGTGTCTCCAGCATGCACAATGATCTTGACCACATTTCGAAAGGAGATTACTCAAGAACCGTTATCTTAATGCTTGCCGGTATTACCATCATTTTAGTCGTGTTGCTGCGTTCCTTGATTATGCCGCTATACTTAATCGGTTCCCTGGTGCTGACATATTACACTTCTATGTCAATTTCAGAGTTGATTTTTGTTAATTGGCTCGGGTACACAGGAATCAGCTGGGCTGTCCCATTCTTCGCCTTTGTTATCTTGGTGGCACTCGGCATAGACTATAGTATTTTCTTAATGGATCGCTTTAATGAGTATCGCCACCTTTCCGTGGAACAGGCAATATTAGAGTCGATGAAGAAAATGGGAACGGTCATTATTTCTGCGGCTGTTATCTTAGGAGGTACTTTTGCTGCGATGATGCCATCTGGAGTCTTATCATTACTGCAAATTGCAACAATTCTCTTAATCGGTCTTGCCTTATATGCTCTAATTGTCTTGCCGTTATTTGTTCCTGTCATGGTCAAAACATTTGGGATTGCCAACTGGTGGCCTTTTAGAAGTTCAAAAGTACATCAACTTAACCAATCTGAAGATGCACGCTGATTGAACATCAGCGTGTTTTTTTCATATATTAAAAACATAAATTACTATCCTGATTATAATATTTGCGATTTTCATATTTCAGTTAGTTGTCCCAACAATTTTAGCAGCAAAAGGAATTTAGCCCTTTAACAGAGAAAAGTATGCTATTGTAAGATTATTTAAAAAATATATAAAATTCTTTCTATTATTCCGAATCTGTAATATAATAATTTCATCACGGTCTAAAGGGGGAAATTTATGGAAGCTTTTGTAAATTGGCTCAATGGGATCATCTGGAGCCAAGCACTGATTTATCTATGTTTAGGGGTGGGTTTGTTTTATTCCATTGCAACAAGATTTTTACAAGTACGGCACATGAAAGACATCTTCCAATTAATGTTTAAAGGGGGAAAATCTGAAGCTGGTATTTCTTCTTTCCAAGCATTAACACTTGCATTATCCGGCCGTGTCGGTACCGGAAATATTGCTGGTGTTGCCACAGCAATTGCCTTTGGAGGTCCTGGAGCTGTTTTCTGGATGTGGGTAATGGCATTTCTTGGAGCAGGTTCAGCGTTTATCGAATCAGCGTTAGGGCAAGTGTATAAAGTAAAGCAAAATGGACTATTTCGTGGCGGCCCTGCCTACTATATTGAAAAAGGTCTAAATATTAAATGGTATGCTGTATTATTTGCCGTTGTTACAGTTATTGCAACTGGTTTCCTTTTACCAGGTGTTCAGGCAAACAGTATTGCTTCAAGTGTCAAAACTGCATTCGGTATCAGCCCGGCTATCACCGGTGTTATACTTGTTGTTCTGCTTGCATCAATTATCTTTGGCGGGGTTAAGCGGATTGCACGCGTTGCTGAATTAGTTGTTCCGTTTATGGCTTTGGGGTATATTTTAGTAGCATTAATCATAACTTTTATGAACATTTCTGAATTACCAGCTGTTCTTAAACTAATTTTCACTAGCGCATTTGGTGCCGATGCTGCATTTGGCGGTATTTTGGGAGCTGCCATCTCCTGGGGAGTAAAGCGTGGAATTTATTCAAACGAAGCTGGTCAAGGTACAGGCCCGCATGCTGCTGCTGCTGCCGAAGTATCGCATCCAGCAAAGCAAGGGATTGTTCAGGCCTTCTCTGTTTATGTCGATACTTTATTAGTTTGTTCCGCAACCGCTTTCATGATTATTATTACTGGCATGTACAATGTTACACCTGAAGGGAAGCCGGCCATTGTCAACAATCTTGCGGATATGGAACCGGGACCTGGATATACCCAAGCTGCAGTAGAATCTGTGTTCCCTGGTTTTGGCGCACCATTTGTAGCTCTTTCCTTATTCTTCTTTGCTTTTACAACCATCATGGCCTACTACTACATGGCAGAAACCAATCTAGCTTACATCAACCGTAAAAATAATCGTCCATGGTCTATATTCCTGTTGAAAATCGTCATTTGCGGTATGGTATTCTATGGAAGCGTGAAAACAGCAAGCCTTGCCTGGGCATTAGGTGACGTTGGTGTCGGCAGTATGGCATGGTTGAACATCATTGCCATTCTCCTATTGTCAAAACCGGCATTTAAAGTTCTTCGCGATTATGAAGAACAGCTTAAAGCAGGTAAGGACCCAGTTTTTGATCCTGTCAAAGTCGGCATAAAGAATGCAGATTTCTGGGAAAAAGAATACAATCCGTTGGAACAAGAAAAAACCGGTTGATAATAACGTTTTAGAGGACTACACATTTTGTTGTGTAGTCCTTTTTTCTTAGATGACCCCTGATTCGATTATCAGTTTTTTCTTATTTGTATCCAACACAGCCTGAGCTCCAAGTGGAACAGCAAAATGCGGATTACAATGACCGATTTGCAGCCCTTTAACCGCTGGTCTATTAGCCAGCGTGACATAGTGTGCAATCACCTCATCTGTTGATAGTGATGGATTACTACGAGGGACACAGTTCGAAAATTGACCGAATAACAATCCGCTTGCCTTCTGAAGCTTGCCTGTCATAAACAACTGGTTTAGCATTCTGTCAATTACACGCGGCTCTTCGTTCACTTCTTCGATGAAGAATAATTTCCCATTTGTATCTATTTCAAAGTTGGTCCCCAATGAACTGACAAGTAACGATAAATTTCCACCAGTTATTGGTCCACTTGCCTTGCCCTGAATTAATACTTCTAAGGGCATCTTGTCTTCATTATAGACAATAGGTGCAGGGTGAAATAGTTGACTGAATCCCTCTTTTGAAATGATATCAACATCCACCTTGCCAATATCAGACGCAAGCATCGGGCCATGAAAGGTAACAAGACCAGTTTTCTGGTGAATAGCGGAATGGAGAAAGGTAACATCACTATATCCCCAAAAAATTTTGGGGTTATTGCGAATTATTTCATAGTTGACATAGTCTGCAATTCGCGCTGTACCGTAACCGCCGCAAGCACAAATCACGGCCTTAATGCTTTCATCTAGGAACATAGAATGTAAATCTTCCAACCGTTCAGCGTCATTCCCAGCTAAATAGCCATTTACTTTCAACAAGTGTTTTCCCTTGGCAACATGTAAACCTAATTGCGATAAAAACTGGATACCACGTTCAAGGGTTTCCAGCTTGGGGGGACTTGCTGGGGCAATTACCCCCACCGTATCACCTGCTTGTAAACGAACTGGTTTAATGCATTCCATTATGTGCCACCACCTTTCCCATTACGCCCCTCTGACATAAACTTAATCATCAATGGCAAGGGATATGACTCTTTTGATAAATTTCAATACTTGTACAAAGATTCTAAAAGAGCTCTCACATAATAAAGCCGGAGTTATCTCCCACTTTTCATAAATGGCTGTACGACTGATGATTTCTTAATTGAAGTATCATTTTTTCTATAGGAGCGATAATATGCCATCGAGATAAAAACAACTCCCCCAACCGCATTTCCCAAGAATACAGGAACAAAATTCCCTATGTATTCTAACCATGTAAAATGTCCCGCAAAGATCGCAGCTGGAATGACAAACATATTAGCAACAATGTGTTGAAAGCCAATCGCCACAAATGTCATCGTTGGGAACCAAATTCCAAGGATTTTCCCTGACATGTCCTCCGCACCATAGCAAAGCCAAACAGCAGCAGCTACTAGCCAGTTACAACCGATACCAGAGACAAATGCCTGTAAAAATGATGCCTCGAGCTTGTGTTCAGCTATGCTAACAGTTTGCTGGAGGTAAGGAGCAGCTTCTGTTAACCCAACGAGATGTCCGAAAAAATAGGCAACAAAAATGGAACCGGCAAAATTACTGATGGTTACCAGCAGCCAATTGAAGGCAAGCTTCCCTGTGGAAATCTTGTTGGCAAATCGAGCCAATGATACAGCCATCATATTCCCCGTTAAAAGTTCTCCACCTGCCAGCAACGTAAGGATTAGGCCGATTGGGAAGACCGAAGCCCCGATTAAGCTGCTAAACCCCTGAAAAGTTTCAGGTAATGGTGCGGTCACCCGAATATAAAGTAAATAGCCTAATGCAATGAAAGCTCCTGCTTCAAAACCAAGAATCAACGTTTGCATAGGAAGATATTTGGTTTTCTTCACGCCATTCTCAGTCGTGATCTCAAGTATTTTCTCTGGTTTACTATACGCCATGATATCTATTCTCCTTGATGATTTTTATTATGTGAAATGTTTCACTTGAATATTTTAACGTATAAACCTTAAAAATAGTTGTGGCGTTTTTTTAAACTATTTTGAACCTCGGTAAAGAATCATTGGTTCAGTGGTAAATAAGTGAAACTTTTCACCATCAATCCCGTACAATATAAGTAAAAATATATTTTGTATTGAAAGCTACATAATAATAGTAGTGTATTAGGAAGGGAGATAAAAAGATGGGTGTTACTCTTAGCAAAGGTCAAAAAGTGGACCTGACAAAAGCACACCCAGGGCTGCAGAACGTTGTTGTTGGCCTTGGGTGGAATAGTAATCTTGGTGCCAATTACGATTTGGATGCATCGGCATTTTTATTAGGGCAAAACGGCAAAGTACAGAGTGATTTGGATTTTGTTTTCTACAATAACCCCTCTGGAGGAAACGGTTCCATTATGTACAGTGGAGACAATCGGATTGGTTCAAGTGTACAGGACGCAGAACAAATCAGAATTCAATTGATGAATGTACCGGCACATATTCACCGAATTGCCTTTACAATAACGATTCATGATGCACAAGCGAAACGACAAAATTTCGGACAAGTATCTGATTCCTATGTCCGGATTTTTAATGAACAAACAAATGAAGAGCTTTTGCGCTACAACCTAGGAATGGACTTTACCGTCGAAACCGCGATTGTTGCTGCCGAGATTTATCGTCATAACGGAGAGTGGAAATTTAACGCTATCGGTAGCGGCTTTCAAGGAGGACTGGCAGCACTATGTCATAACTTCGGTGTTACGGTCGATGAGCCACCAACAAATCCGGCAATGGGTGCAGGCAATCAGGCGAATTTCCAACAGCCAGCAACACCTTCATGGCAAAATCAAGTGGGGAGTCAAGGGGGGGCCCAGCCATTTAGTAGCGGGAATTCTTTTCAACCATCACAAGGAAACTATGACCCTTATCGACAAAGTCAAAATACCGGGGCCGCTGCTTATGGTGAGCCAATTCATTTGCAGCCTCAATCAGCCACCACAAGTCAGCCGGCCTATGGCTACCCGCCGCAAACGGTATCGCCACTCCCATCTTCCAATCACACCTATGGAGGCTATGGCGGTGATGACATTATTTGCCCGCGCTGTCATTCAGCAAATGTCCGGACCGG
>CCFE01000024.1 GCA_000752035.1 Bacillus rubiinfantis
CGCAAACGGTATCGCCACTCCCATCTTCCAATCACACCTATGGAGGCTATGGCGGTGATGACATTATTTGCCCGCGCTGTCATTCAGCAAATGTCCGGACCGGAAAAAAAGGGTTTGGCTTAGGAAAAGCAGCAATTGGCGGACTTATTCTTGGCCCTGTTGGCTTGCTTGGCGGATTTATCGGCCAAAATCAGTTAAAGTTTACATGTAATAGTTGCGGCAATGCTTGGTCACCTTCACAAACAGACTACGCTGAGTGGGCCAACAATCAAAAACGGCGCGCACAAGAGCTATTTCAGCGTTATAAGAGCCAGGACGTGCTTGATGCTGTTGTTGCCGCCTGTGCTTTAGTCGCCATGGCTGATGGGTACTTAGATGCATCGGAACGGCAAAAAATGATGGAGTTTGTCCATCAAAGCGAGGAATTACGTGTTTTTGACACGAACAAGGTAATCCAACGGTTTAACCTATTTATATCCCGCCTCGAAAACGATCGCGTCATTGGTCGTGCTGAGGCATTTCGGGCGCTTGGCAAAGTTAGAACAAAACCAGAAATTGCTCGCTTAGTTGCGCGTTATTGTATTGCGATTGGCTATGCAGATGGAAATTTTGACCACAATGAAAAACAAACCGTTGTCGATATTTGCCATGAATTAGGCTTAAACCCGGCTGAGTTTCTTTCATAGATTGATAAAAACAGCCGCCTGCTCCAAGCTTGGAACAGACGGCTGTTTCGATATTTTTTTAAACACCACAATTTACAACACTGTAGTGTTTTTATCCCACCTTAACGGGCAGTAAGACCCCCACTGATGGAAGTTTCACTTTATGTCCAAAGACGTTTATTTTCCACGCGTTTTGTATAACCGAGTGCATCTAATTTTTCCAAGAAAGGAATCATGTATTTACGGGAAAGCTGTAAAATCTCCTTCGCCTCACCAACTTCAAATTGTGCCTCTGTATGCAATCGCAGGTTAGCAACAGCAGCATCAAACACTTCCCGAGCATAAGCGTATTGCGCATCAAGCATAACAATCATGCCTTCACTGTCAAGGAAGCGCTGGAGGTCCATCTCCAGTTGTGCTGGTATGCCAGCAGCTGAAAAATAATCGTGCAAATAGCGCACCTTTAATCCGTCTTGCATTAAACTAGTGAGCATATTCTCTGTTCGTTTAGCCCAATTTTTCGGAACATGGGGAACAAAATCACCCATTGAAACAAATTGGTCTTTGCGCTTATATAATCCCATTTTTGTTCCATTCTCAATCACCAACTCAACTACACCTTTTGAAAATTGATTTTGCAGTGCATGAATTAATTCCGCCTTATTTATCCCTGGCTTCAGAGAATGCTGTAAATGAAAGTCTTGCAAGTAATCAATGAGATCCTCTTCAATTTCATGAATAATCCGCTGATGGGTGTATTCTTTTCCATTGTAGAACACGTACTCTTCATTTTGCAGTTGTTCCTTAAGCATATCTTCATCAAGTGCAGTCCTCTTAATCAACTCAGGCAGCGAGAGGCTTTTGTTTTCAAGCAAAGCAGCCGTGATTCGCTCTGTCGGGGAACCTTCCTTCTTTTTTTCTAGCTCGGCAATTGTTTGGTTGCCAAAGCGATACCTTTCCCCTTGAGGATCAATGACCCAGCCACCGCCAATTGTTTCAGCAGGACTTGGCCGCCGTAAAATAAACCGGTCTCCGCGTTTTGTAAGAATTTCTTCCTCTAGACGCAATTGGCAAAGAATCTCACCATTCTCTGTTTTCACTTCATTACGGTCAAAAAAGACAATCCGTCCCATCACTTCGGTTGTACCGATATGAAGCTTAATTGGCATCCGCTGTTTCACGATATGCTCCAGTTCCTCAACAAAACGAATCGCCACATCAATTATCTTTGTCACAATAAAATGTTCCGAAGAAACCAGGACATCACCACGCTCGATTTCTTCTTTTGTCACCCCAGACAGGTTGATTGCCGCCCGCTGCCCCGCAAATGCTGATGTTGCTGGCTGGTGATGTACTTGAATCTGCCTGGCACGGACCTCGAGCCCCTTTGGCATGATCTTCAAGGATTGTCCTTCCGTCACTGTTCCTTCATATACTGTTCCTCTAATAACCGTCCCCTGACCTTTTACGGTAAACACCTGATCAATTGGCAGCCGAAAAGCGCCTTTTGCGTCACGCATCGCTTGTTGCTTTAATGTCGTGATGATAAGCTCTTTTATCTCTTTGATCCCTTTTTTCGAGATGCTGTCGACAAGAACAAAGGGTGCATCCTCAAACACAGTTCCCTCAAGTTCCGCGAGGATATCATCCTTAACCAGTTCAATAAATTCTTCATCAACGCGATCAATTTTGGTAATGGCGATAATCCCATTTTTAATCCCCAAAAATTTTAAGATATCGAGGTGTTCCCTTGTCTGCGGCATCACACCTTCATCTGCGGCCACAACAAGCACTACAAGGTCGATTCCAGCAACACCCGCAATCATTTGCCTGATAAACCGCTCATGTCCTGGAACATCAATGACTGAGATTTGAATTTCTTCATCTTCATATAATGGGGCAAATCCTAGTTCAATCGAGATTTGCCGTTCTTTCTCTTCCTTAAGGCGATCAGTATCAACATTTGTTAACGCCTTTGTAAGCGACGTTTTCCCATGGTCAATATGACCTGCCATGCCAATCGTATAATATCTCTTTTCCAAGTTATTCACCTACTTTAGGGTCTTCATCTTTACTTTAGCGTGTATAAACAGATTGTTCAAGGAGACCGATTGAGGTGTGATTTTTTTCTCATTTCTAAAGCAAAAATGTTCACAAATTGTTAAAAATCGACTATAATAATTTTATAAATTTGCATTAAGGAAACTTTTATAGACGAATCAACATTTATTGCCTATCTGAAAACAACAGGGAGATGTTGTTATTATGAGTTCCATTCAATCACTATCACTAAATAAAGCTCAAACCGCCCAACAGCGAACGGTCAGCGCTGCTAGAGATGCAATTGAAGGGAAAGTAAAGGGCATCCGTGCCCTGCTACCGTTTATTGGGCCCGCCTTTATCGCTTCGATTGCCTATGTCGATCCTGGAAATTTTGCAACCAACATTCAGAGTGGTGCCCGCTTTGGCTATAAAATGCTCTGGGTGATTGTCCTAGCTAACTTAATGGCAATGCTGCTGCAAAACATGTCGGCAAAACTGGGGATTGCTACGGGTAAAAGCCTGCCGGAAGTTTGCCGCGAATATATGCCTAGATGGCTTACTATTCTGATGTGGATTGTTTCGGAGCTAGCGGCAATGGCAACAGACCTCGCTGAATTCCTTGGAGCGACACTAGCGTTAAATCTGTTAGTCGGAATTCCAATGATGTATGCTGTCATCATCGTCGGGATTGTGACCTATTTAATATTAATGTTAGAAAAATATGGATTTCGCCCATTAGAAAAATTTATTGCGGCATTTGCTATTTTAATTGGCTTATGTTATTTAGTAGAAACGATTCTTTCTAAACCAGATATGGTCCAAATTGCCTATCATAGTGTCACACCATGGTTGGGCGGTAAAGAAAGTATTATGCTCGCCGTCGGTGTCATCGGCGCCACAGTGATGCCACATGCAATCTTCTTGCATTCCAGCCTTACACAAAACCGAATAATTCCCCGTAATGATGGGGAAAAACTAAAAATCCAAAAGTACAGTACGATCGAAATTCTGATTGCAATGGCGCTAGCCGGGTTTGTGAATTTAGCGATGATGTATATGGCAGCGTCTGTTTTTCATCCTGGACAAAGCAATATTGCTGATTTGACAACAGCTTATCATACACTTACACCATTGCTTGGTTCGGCGGCGGCCAGTGTATTTTTAATTTCGTTACTTGCTTCCGGGTTATCCAGCTCCGTCGTTGGGACAATGGCAGGTCAGGTGATTATGCAAGGCTTTGTCGGCTTTACCATTCCGGTCTGGCTCCGCCGTATTGTAACGATGCTGCCGAGTATGATAATCGTTGCCCTCGGTGTTGATCCAACGATTACACTGGTGGTCAGCCAAGTCATTCTAAGCATTGTCCTGCCTTTCCCAGTAATAGCGTTAATCTACTTTACACAAAAGAAAGAACTGATGGGGGTATTAGCCAATAAAAAAATAACCACAGCCCTCTCCAGTCTATTTGCGTTGATTATTTTAGGACTGAATGTATGGCTAGTCGTAGAAATATTTATTGGGTAAGATATAAAGCCGAAGCTGAGGTAAATCCAACTTCGGCTTTGGAATGTTAACTTGTAAAAACAAATTCGGTGCGGCTCCCCGTTTGGCCGGCAATCACTTCCAACCGTGCGTCAATCCGTTCCTTCAATTCAGGAACGTGTGAGATGATGCCTACTAAGCGTCCACTGTTTTGAATGTCCATCAACGCTTCGATTGCCTGGTCAAGCGACTCGGGATCTAGTGTACCAAATCCTTCATCGATAAACATCGTTTCCAGCGAGACTCCGCCTGCATAATTTTGGACCACATCGGCGAGTCCTAGTGCCAATGATAATGATGCCTTAAAGCTTTCCCCGCCAGATAAGGTTTTCACATGACGTTCCTGACCGGTAAATTGGTCAAACACAAGCAGTTCTAACCCGCTCTGGGCGTTCCCTTTAGAGCGATCAGTTTTCCGTAGCAACTGAAATCTTCCTGAAGTCATTTTTCGCATGCGGATATTAGCTTCCCGTAAAATATCATCAAGGAAAGAAGCGAGTACAAAACGTTCAAAGGTAATTTTGAAGCTATTTTGCCCTTTGGTGACATCATACAAATGCCCTATTAACTTATAACGTTCCTCCAGCTCTTTCATCGCTGTATTTAATTCCTCAATCTGCTCGTAAATACCTTCATTTGTTTGCTTTTTAACAGCAAGGTTGGTTCTTTCTTGGGTTAACCCATTAATCTTCACATCTAACTGCCCAAGCTCCAGCTTGATGCCATCAACATCTGGTGTTTTCACATCTTTTAACAGCACTGTTAATTCAGCGGTCCGGTCAGAGACTGAGCGTAATTCTTCACGGTAACTACGGATTTCATGTTCGAGTTGCTGGACAGTCTGTTCAGTCAACTTGGAGCTGTCATACTCTTTATAAGTCTCAAACCCCTGTTCGGACAGGCCTATTTTAAAAACTTCCCGTTCCTTTACAAGTTCCTCTTGCTTTGCCGTCCACAATTTTTCTGCTTCTATCAGTCTAGCTGATTCTGCTGCAAGCCTTTCTCTGATGCTTTGCACGCGCTGTTGCGCTTCCTCCAGTCTTTTAACCATATCTTTATGCTGCTTCGTTAAACCCGATAGTGTTTTCTCATATTCTGCTTCTGAACGAAGATTTTCCGGAAGAACTGTCATCATTCGTGCTAGATTTGTGTTCATCTCGGTAAATGAAATAGTTAATGCATTGATCTCTTGTTGTGACTGTTGCAGCTCCGTTTGCTGCTTGGTTTTGTCCGCTTCTGTTTTTTTTAGGTGATTTTGTACTCGACTAAGCTGCTCTATTTGTGCCGCTAATTTTTTTTGGGTCAACATAAGCTTGTTAATTCTCGCAGATAATTCTGATGTAACGAGTGCTGCATCAGCTAAAGAGAAATCAGGGCGCTGACTGAGAATTTCGGCTAGAAGTTCATCACATGCTTCTTTCTGCGTCTTTTCAGTAGATTGACATTGATAGAGTTTTCCTTCATCCGCTGATTTTTCCTCTGCCCATTTTTCTGCTTCCCGTTTCGCAGCTTTTAGGTCGAGTTCGTTAGGAATTTCATCTCCCTGTGCTCTAGCTGACGCGGGATGATGTACTGAACCGCAAACAGGACAGGCTTGGCCATCCTGGAGTGTTGCCGCTAATAGTGCTGCCTGGCCATGAAGCCATTTTTCCTCAAGTTCCTCGACCAGCGCTTTGGCATCCTGCCATTTCGCCGCGGTATTTTGATAACGTTCCGTAGTCAATCGCAATTGTTGCTGTGCTTGTTGAAAACGTTCCTGATATTGCATTAGTTTTTCCAGTTGCCTTAGTTCCTGCTGCCATTTGTCAATTTGCCGTGTGTTTTCAACATAGATAAGCTGGCCCTGTTCAATTTGCTGTTTTTGCTCCTGTAATGACACTAACTCCCGCTCTAATTGTTCCAACTTTTTTTGTCCGCGTTGATAGTGTTGCTGTGCTACTTGCAGCTTCTTTTCTTGCTCAGCTGTTTCCTTGACTAAAGAAGCAAAGGAATAGACATCTTCCCTCATATTTGCTAGGCGGTTAATTTTCTCGAGGAGAGACTGACGTTCCTGTTCCCGATTCAGCTCTTTTTGCAGTTGGGCTTCAGATTGAGTGGCATTCCCTTGCAGCTGTTGAATGACAGCTTTTATCGTTTCAATATTTTCTGCAGCTCTATCAACTTCACGTTTTAAGCGGTGACAGTATTCTTCTTGTTTTCCTAAGAGAGCTGCCTTTTGCGCTCGCTGGACTTGCTTCTCTTTATCAGTAAATAAGTCTTGCTTGACATCAAGCTGCGCCTTTTGATTTTTTAAGTCCTCAAGGGTTTGCAGCTGTTTTAAAATCGTTTCAGCTTCAAATAATTTCGCCTTTAACCAGTCCCGCTTTTGCACTTGTTCCTGTAGTTGTCTATCCAGCTTCTCAAGTAGGACTGCCAAGCCTGTCAGTTCTTCCTTTAATAGCGGCATGATGATGGTGTCATTTTCACTGCCCGCGTCCAAATATTCGCGCAACTGTTCATTTGTGACTGCATATATTCGCCGAATCGCTTCGGAACGAGATTGCATTTGCGCTTCCACCGCTTTTTTTAACTCGGTGGCTTCCTCTTTGAGCTTCTCTTCAACCAATTTATAGGCTTGTGTATGAAACAAACGTTGAAGAATCACTTCTTTCTCTCTGCTATCCGAGGTTAATAGTTTTCGAAACTCCCCTTGGGGAATCATTAATATTTGTCGAAATTGGTTGGCATCAATCAACATAATTTCTTTTATTTTTTCCTCAACCTCATTGATTTTTGTCGCCAACAGCTTTCTTTCACCAGTTGAACCCCATTTATATAGTTCAGCTTTGGCACCAATTTGCGTGTACCCTTCACCTTTCTCTTTTTTCTTCTGTTGTTGCGGCGAGCGTGTAATCGTGTAAACCTGATCGCGCAGTGAGAAATCGAGCGACACTTCTGTTAGCAAGTCATCACTGGCAAACTGACTACGCAGTTCAGGACCATTCCGGTCTTCACCGCTTGCCTTCCCATAAATCGCATAGCTAATTGCATCAAAAATCGTCGTTTTCCCTGAACCCGTTTTACCAGAAATGACAAACATTGTTCGATTGCCAAGCTTAGTAAAATCTATATATTCTGTTTCGGCATAGGGGCCAAATGCCTTCATGGTCAGTCTTAGCGGCCTCATTTGGTTGCTGCCTCCCCTCGTAAAACCTTATCAAAGATGGCAGCCATTACCGCCTTTTTTTCTTTGGTAAACTCTGCTGTCGTCATCTCTGAATAAAACTGGGAAAACAGTTCAAGATCACTTTTTTTCTGTTTCTGTTCCGTTCGAAACACTTGTTTCTGTTTTAAATCAACGGCATCAATTTTCCGCTCGAGATGAAGAACATTTGGGTAAACCTGTCGTAACTTATGAATTGGGTCAATCAAGGCTCCTTCATCAAGAAGAGTTATCTTTAAATAATCATTTGTGCGCTGCTTTTCATAGAATTGCGGATCGAGCAATTCATCCAAGTAACCTTCTAGTTCCCGCATATCATAGGTTGGTACAAGCGAGCGATAGCGCTGGGAAACCTGCCCATTCTCAGCGATTTCAATAATTGAAATTGACTTTTTCTGCTTTGCTTCGGAAAAGGAATATTTTAATAGTGAGCCAGAATATTTTACTTTGTCATGACGTATAGCATCTGGGCTGTGCAGGTGCCCAAGGGCTGTATAAGCAAACGGTTCGAATAGTTCAACGCCTACGCAACCGGAGCCGCCCACTGATAACACCCGTTCGGAATCGGAGGTCTTTCCACCTAAAACAAAGGCATGTCCAACGAGAACATTGGGCGTACTGACATCAAGGGTTTCTTCTATCCTTCCAACTAAAGCCTTCATTGCGTCATGATGGGAGTGGATTGAATCATCTTCTTGTAGCTGGCGAATGACTCCCGGCTCAGCATATGGCAGTAAATAAAAATTTACCCCACCAATGCAAATCGGTTCAAAACAATTTTCAAGTTTGCCAGCAAGATAGAATTGACTATGTTTGTACCATGAGCTGCCAAATGAAAGCCGCTCTGCACTGTCATGATTCCCGGCGATGGCTAGAACTGGGGTTCTACACTCAACATTAATTTTATAGAGGATATCATCGAGGAGCTGGACTGCTTCAGTCGGCGGCACCGAGCGATCATATAAATCACCAGCGATAATGACGGCATCAGGCTGCTCCTCTTGGACGATGTCAACGAATTGGTTCAGTACCTCCCGCTGATCTTCAGTCATGTAGACACCATGGACTAGTTTCCCTAAATGCCAATCCGCTGTATGAATAAACTTCATTGTCTCACCTGCTTTTCAAAATTATACGAACATCCATACCATCATTATAGCAAAGTTGTTGATAGATTCGGTTAAACTAGTGAAATTGGTTAGGATTGTTAGGAATTATCAACGCACAAAAACAGCCCAGATATTAAACTGGGCTGTTGTCATTATAAGCTGTATATGAAATTACTTCTTTGTTACGTTAGCAGCTTGAGGTCCACGAGCACCTTCAACAACATCGAAAGATACTTCTTGACCTTCTTCTAAAGTTTTGAAACCTTCAGTTTGGATAGCTGAGTAATGAACGAATACGTCGTTTCCGTCTTCTCCTTCGATGAATCCGAAACCTTTTTCTGAGTTAAACCATTTTACCTTACCGTTTTTCATAAAAAAAAATCCTCCTATTGGCTATTTCAGCCATGTGTAAAATTCACCAAATTACAACGTACCTAGCTTTACTTTCATTACCTTATCCAAACATCGGTGGTACTTGAACAAAAATCTAATAACGTGTAACGGCTGATTTAAATGTAACATTTATATGTTGTAATGTCAAGAATGGCCCATCGACATTAACCGACAGCAGCTGTCGACTTTGTGTTTATATATCAGCATAAACTTCAACAAGTTAATTACACATATAGCAAACCACAAGCCTCCTTGAACAAATCACCCTAGGCTAGTTAGTCCTTTGTAAGCTGCAAGCTTTCATCAGTATCCTTATATTTATCGAGAATGGTAATCGTATCAATTAGGTGATTATTGAAGATTTGTTTAGCGACTTCAAGCAATTCAATAATCATAGGATCTTTTAAAGTATAGATTACTTTATTCCCTTCTTTCGTCCCAATGACTATATTTCTTGCTCTTAAAATTTGCAGTTGTTGCGAAACCGCTGAACCTTCACTGCCAACCACCGATTGAATTTCATTGACACTTTTATCGCCTTCTGCAAGAACCTCGAGAATGCGAATTCGTAATGGATGTGCAAGTGCTTTAAAAAAATCAGCTTTAAACCGCTGCATCTCTAAATTCAATTGATCAACTCCCTTAGTTACTAGAATGTCGCAGTTAATTTTTCCCTATTGCTATCAACCGTAACAGGCGTAGATAATTGGGCACATTCTTTGAAAGCAAAATGCTTACAGCCCAAACATTTATTCTTATTAATTTGTTCTAGTCCAAATCTAATGGCATCCCCAGTATGATCAAAGAAATGCTCTCCCCCAATTTTATCATAAAGACCGGTCTTTTTTAGTACTGATTCCGGCTGCGAATTTAACCCTGATATTATCACTATACCATTTTTTGAAAAATGTTGAACAATCCTTGCTAAATTTGCCTCTCCTGTCAAATCGATAAACGGAACCCTGCCCATCCGTAAGAGCAGGATTTTCGGCTTATAGTTAATCGTATTCATTATCGACTCTTCAAACATGAGCGCAGCACCAAAAAACAGCGGACCCTCAATATTAAAAATACTGATTTGCGGACAATCATGAGTATCTGAAACCATACCAGTCTCAACCTTTATCCGCTCTGCATGATAATTTGGCAGAGCCTTTGCTGTAACCATCACATCGCTCATCCGTTTGACAAACAGAATCGCTGACAAAAGTAGACCCACTTCAACAGCAGTGGTTAGATTCACAAATACTGTTAATAAAAACGTCACTACCAAGACAAGTGCATCCGTTGATTTCGTTCGTAAAATATGGGTAAAAACCTTCCGTTCACTCATATTCCAGGCAACTACCATAAGGATGGGCGCCATGCTGGCCAGCGGGATATATGATGCATACCGAGCAAAAAAGACTAATACTAACAGCACAATGATGCCATGTATGATACCTGATAATGGTGAAACAGCACCATTTTTTATATTCGTAGCCGTCCGTGCAATCGCTCCTGTCGCCGGTATTCCCCCAAAAAGCGGGGTCACGATGTTGGCGATTCCCTGTCCAATCAATTCTTTATTGCTGTTGTGACGACTATTCGTCATCCCATCTGCAACAACTGCGGAAAGTAGCGACTCAATTCCACCGAGGATGGCAATTATAAACGCCGGCTTTAATAGCTTGATAACCGTTTCTAGATTGATTTCCGGTACATGAAGCGCCGGCAACGAACTGGGAATCTGTCCATAAGCAGTTCCAATCGTGGCTACCTGTTCTGAAAAAAACATTGTTGCAAAAAGAGTAGAAACAATCAAACCTAGAAGGGGTCCGGGAACCTTGGGGGCAAACTTTGGTGTAAGGAGAATTGTACCTAAACAAATCATCGCTGTTATCAAACTGAAAATATTTATTGTAGGCAAATGGAGGACTAGTTCATAAATATTTTTTACAAATTCCTCATGTTTCTCGATGCCTTCTAATCCGAGAAAACTAGCAATCTGCCCAGTAAAAATGGTTACTGCAATCCCGGCAGTAAAGCCAATGGTTACAGGCCGCGGAATGAACTTTATTAGCGACCCAAGCTTGAAAATTCCCATTAACAACAGCATCACACCGGCCATGAAACCCGCAATCAACAGATTTTCATAGCCATACGTCATCACAATTCCAAATAAAATCGGAATAAATGCCCCTGTAGGACCTCCAATTTGATATTTGGAACCGCCAAATAAAGAGATTAGAATCCCAGCAACGATTGTCGTATAGATTCCATACTCTGGCTTTACTCCTGAAGCAATCGCAAAGGCCATGCCAAGTGGAATCGCAATAACCCCGACAATCACCCCAGAAACAAGATCCTTTGGCAGACTTCGTAAGGTATAGTTTTGGAACCTATTATTAATTAACATATCCACCCTTCTTATCTTAGTATATTTGTATATCTGATTATTTGAATATACAGCAGCGGCTTGCCAAAATCAAGTTCTTTTGTTAAAAAAGCTCTCTTTACATTCTCTATTAACAGTGCTAATATATTATCTATGCGATGAGCTGAATTGCATAAGTCAAAGAACATTCCTTTACGGAACACACAATGTGGAGTGTGGTTCTTTGCCGCAATCATAAAGCGAAGCGTCTAATATAGACGTTATAAAAGGCATCTTCCTTACTGGCAGATGCCTTTTATTTTTGCTTTACATAGCACTTTTTTCCTATATTCCTTATAATGAAATTAAGTGGTTATTTTTGAAAAAGTGGAGGGATTGTTTATGTACAATCACGAAATCGATTATAAAATCTACGGCGATGATATGCAGTTTGTTGAGGTCGAACTTGACCCACAAGAAACGGTCATTGCCGAAGCGGGAAGCTTTATGATGATGGATGAAAATATCAGTATGGAAACTATTTTTGGTGACGGGTCTGGTGGCAGCGGCAGCGGTCTAATGGGAAAACTTTTCAGTGCCGGAAAACGGGTGCTCACCGGAGAAAGCCTGTTCATGACGACCTTCACAAATGCGGGCACAGGTAAAAAGCACGTCTCGTTTGCTTCGCCTTATCCAGGAAAAATCATCCCGATGAATCTCCAGGAACTCGGCGGAAAAATTGTCTGTCAGAAAGATGCCTTTCTAGCTGCGGCCAAAGGAGTTCAAGTCGGGATTGAATTTCAGCGAAAAATTGGCGTTGGCTTTTTCGGCGGTGAGGGTTTTATTATGCAGAAGCTTGAAGGAGATGGAATGGCATTTGTTCATGCCGGAGGAACGATTATTAAAAAAGATCTTCTCCCTGGACAATCACTGCGAGTCGATACCGGCTGCTTAGTTGCGATGACTAAAGATGTTCAATACGATATTGAATTTGTTAAAGGCGTAAAAACGGCGTTGTTCGGCGGTGAGGGGTTATTTTTTGCAACGCTACGCGGACCAGGATCTGTCTGGATTCAATCACTACCATTCAGCCGACTTGCCAGCAGAGTATTTGCTGCAGCTCCTGCCCGCGGCGGTTCCAAAGATGAAGGCAGTATCGCCAGAGGATTGTTTGACATGTTTAATGGGGATTAGTATATAGGCGATGCTTGAGAACAAGACACTTTGAAGATCGCTTCACGGTGTCCTGTTCTCCAAAGCTATCTAAAAAAAAGTAATCCTGCAGCTATTTCATTTTCAAATCATTTTTTTGTCTTTCAATAAACTGATCGCGTTCCCCGCCGTCTGCTAATTCCTCAGAGAATTCAATTGTTGTTTGCTTTCCGACAAAATTTCCCGTTCTCAGTGTATTTGGCAAGAGATTATTATTTGGAGCTGCCTGTTCATTCCATTTTTCCATTTGATCACCTCAAGCCTTAGTATTTTGTTTTTTTGCCAAGATAGCCATGTAAAAATTTGTAGAATGAGGGGATTTTAATTCTTAAACACTCACCAATTGTCTTATGTTTGCATAAAATTATTATTACATTATAACTTTAGTTTAGTTGAAAAATTAATCTTAAGTATAATTATTCCATTATTCCCCCATACTAAATAAAACGGGACGTTGAGGTGAATTAAATGGGACTGCTTAGTTCGTTTAGTCAATGGAGAGAGACACGATATCAAAACCATATCTCCAATATGAGAGATCAAGGCAAATGTCCTGATTGCCAAGGCCGCGGCTATACCGTATACCCATATAATGAATTTGCTTATTTTAACTCTTTTGACTGCCCTAGCTGTCAAGGTAGCGGCAGCTTTTCTTACTGGGAAACACTGAGATAAAGCCCGCCCATTATCGCTTAACATCTCGAAGCGGTATTGGGCTATTTCTATTCACTTCCTATTTTTTTCATATTTTACAATTTTAAAAAGTGCATAATCCCACTTAATTTGGCCACATTAAGGATAACATTGGCTCAATTTTGGGGGTTATTTTATGACTGTTATCGTTTATCAGACGTTTGTGATTAAACAAGAGAAATTTAAAGAAGCAATTGAAAACTTAAGGGAAATTAAAAAATACCGCATGGAACATTACAATCATACGGTGGATATTCTTACGCCTATTACCGGGAAGGATCATACATACTCCCTCATCTCTACATATGATGGATTGGCAGAAATGGAATTACAAAATAAAAAAATGTTTGATGATGAGGAATATGTCGAACTTATTGGGACCTTTTTTCTAGATCATATTGTTGAAAACAGTATGTATACACAAATCTTCCGTTCCTTACGTGATTTGCCAGCGAAAGAGAAGGAAAAGAAGAAATAAAAGCGTGCACACAGCACGCTTTTATTTCGTTCTTCTTAGTCTCTTTCAAGCAGTTCAGCTCCGGCAATACCAGGTTTAGTCATTTCCTTCACATTCAATATTAAGTCAAGTTCCTCTTCTGTTAACACATCATGGAGCAGGCATAATTCACGAACTGACTTTCCAGTTGTAATCGCTTCTCTAGCAATTCTCGCTGCTGTTTCATAGCCCAAATGAGGGTTTACAGCTGTGATGATACCGACGCTTTTTTCCACATATTCCTTGAGACGAGCTTCATTGGCTTCAATACCGGCTAAGCAGTATTTTGTGAAGGAATGGAAGCCATTGTTCATAATGCTAATTGACTGGAGCAGATTAAAGACCAAAACCGGCTCCATTACATTTAATTCCAACTGACCTGCTTCAGAAGCTAGACAAATGGTATGGTCGTTTCCGATTACTTGGAAAGCAATTTGATTAATCATCTCCGGCATAACTGGGTTTACTTTTCCCGGCATAATCGAAGATCCCGGCTGACGGGCAGGCAGAGCAATTTCACCTAAACCTGCTCTTGGTCCAGAGGCCATTAAACGAAGGTCGTTAGCAATCTTCGACATGTTCATCATACAAACCTTTAATGCTGCTGATACTTCCGTATAAGCGTCAGTGTTCTGCGTTGCATCGACGAGATGATTGGCATTTTTCAATGGTAGTTTAGTAATCTCCGCAAGCTGGCTGACAACATCACTGATATATTTTGGATCAGCATTTAGGCCCGTCCCTACTGCTGTTGCACCCATATTCACTTCGTATAGATGCTTGCGTGAATACTCTATACGCTCGATATCGCGTTCTATTACTCGTGAATAAGCTTCGAATTCTTGGCCCAGACGTATTGGCACAGCATCTTGAAGATGTGTCCGGCCCATTTTAATGACATGTTCAAATTGCCTGGACTTGTCCAAAAATGTCTGGTGCATATCCCTCATCGTCGCAAGTAATTTTTCGAGCAGCTTAAGCGTGGCAATATGAATAGCTGTTGGAAACACATCATTCGTAGATTGGGACATATTCACATGACTGTTCGGACTTAGGTGCTGGTAGTCGCCCTTTTGGTAGCCGAGAATTTCTAAGGCACGATTTGCAATGACTTCATTGGCGTTCATATTCATCGAAGTCCCGGCTCCCCCCTGAATCGGGTCGACAATAAATTGGTCATGCCACTGGCCTTTAAGAATCTCATCAGCAGCCTGAATAATTGCCTCCGCGAGACCGCTGTACAAGTGCTTTGTTTTCATATTCGCTATTGCAGCCGCTTTTTTGACCGCTGCTAATGCGTTAATTAACTCTTCATGAATGCGATAACCGGTGATTGGAAAATTTTCAACTGCACGTGATGTTTGAATTCCGTAATAAGCATGGAGTGGAATTTCTTTTTCCCCTAAAAAGTCATGTTCAATTCTTTTAGTTTCATTAAGCATTTTTATTTCCCCCAGCTTCATCTTTGTTATAGTAAAGTAATAAAAGTTTACTATTTTCGTATTTATAATTCTATTATATTGGTTATATGTTTGCTTGTAAACGTTGCCACTATGAATAAATATTTTTCTTAAGTTACTAATAAGTATTTCGATTATTTTTTGAAATCTTCCTCCTCAAAGGGGTACTCAGCATCAAACCGTTGTATAATAACAATATAGCTAAATTTTGAGGGAAACTTTTTCGAAGGAGACAGTTATGAAAGCACATGAAATCATGATTACCGATGTTCAAAAAGTGAAGACAACTGACACAGTTCAAGCCGTGATTGAAAAATTTATTGATTATCGTATCAGCGGGTTGCCAGTGGTTAATGAACGAAATGAAATCGCAGGGTTTATTAGTGATGGAGACATTATGAGTTATATTGGAAGGCATGAAGACCGGATTGTCGATAATTTTTACTATACTTTCATTATTAAAGGCGATCAGGAAGAATTTGAAGAAAGAGAAAAGCGGTTATTAAATATGAATGTGATGGACATTGCGAAAAAGAAAGTAATTAAAGTAACATGGGATGAAGATCTTGAAAATATCGCTGCTATCTTAGGCAAAAAACATATTAAGAAGGTTCCAGTAGAGCGCAACGGGGTATTAGCAGGAATTATTAGCCGCGGCGATGTCATCCGCAATTCATTTAAAGCAATACTTTAATTCATTAAGAAAAGGTCTGAACAATTTCAGACCTTTTTCCATTCTTAACTGCACTTGTTAATGTATTCCCTTCTTCTTAAACCTGCCGCCGCGCACTTCTGCTATATCTGCAATCGCTAAAAATGCGGATGGGTCGATTTCCTCAACAATTGTTGTTAATTTAGATTCTTCCAGTCTTGTAATGATACTAAAGATAACCTTTTTATTGTCCCCTGTATAGGCTCCCTCGCCTTTCAGATACGTGACACCCCGTCCTAACCTGGCGTTAATAGCATCACCTATCTCTTCGGCAACATCACTAATAATCCAAACAGACTTTGACCCTTCTAAACCAGCCACTACTGCATCTATCGCTTTGGAAGCAATGACATAGGCCAGCAGGGAATACATTGCACGATCCCAAGTAAACACAAATCCTGCTGTTCCTAAGATGAAGATATTCATAATCATAATAATTTGTCCAACTGAAAAAGGTACTTTATTGTTGATGACAATGGCGAGAATTTCCGTCCCGTCTAATGCTCCACCATTACGAATCACGAGACCGACACCAATTCCTAATATCATTCCCCCAAAAACAGTAGCTAGAAGGATGTCATCGGTAAAAGCAGGGATAGGATGAAAAAAAGAAGTAAAAATGGATAATACAATAATTCCATAAACCGTGGAATAAGCGAAGGTCTTTCCCATTTGTTTATAACCTAAAAAAACAAACGGCATATTTAACACGAATAGGAAGATACCTAATTTCCAATCAGTAAGAAAGGAGAGCATAATGGAGATGCCTGTTATTCCACCGTCAATGACTTTATTGGGTACCAAGAAAATCTCTAAACCAGTGGCCATTAGAATGGCTCCAATGGTAATCCAGATGACGCGCAGAATCACCTTTGATAGTGGAAGTTTTCGATGCTGTACAGTGGATGTTGTCGATACTGTCACATAATCACCCCTTATGTTTATTTTTTATCAGCAATAAAATTATAACATTATTGTTCATTAAAAACAGCGAACACGCTCTAACTGTTCGCTGTTTTTTGCCATGATTATGCATCAAAACCCGCCGTAAACTCATCTGGATCAGGGCCAACACGCTCATCTTTATTTAAATTATCAATTTTTTGCATATCTTCAGCTGATAATTCAAAATCAAAGATATCGGCATTTTCAATAATACGATGTTCCTTGATTGACTTTGGAATCGTGATGACCTTAGTTTGAAGATCCCACCGAAGCACGATTTGTGCTGCGGTTTTTTCATACTTAGTGGCAATCTCTTTAATTACAGGGTCCTCCAAAATTTGGCCTTGTTTTAATGGTGACCATGCCTCCATTTGGATGCCTTGTGATTGACAAAAAGCGAGAAGATCTTTTTGCGTTAAATGTGGATGGTATTCCACTTGGTTCACCATCGGTTTAATTTCACAATCCTTAAGCAGCTCCTCAAGATGATGAACTTTAAAATTGCTGACGCCAATGGCCCGAACACGACCATCTTTGTATAGTTTCTCTAAAGCACTCCATGTATCTTTAAATTTATCTTTCCCCGGCCAGTGAATTAAATATAAATCCAAATATTCCAATCCGAGTTTTTTTAAGCTTGTTTCATATGCTTGAAGTGTTGACTCGTAACCTTGATCAGAATTCCAAACTTTCGATGTGATAAATAATTCTTCACGAGAAATCCCAGACTCTTTGATTGCCTTTCCAACGCCTTCTTCATTTTGGTAGACAGCTGCGGTATCAATGCTGCGGTAGCCATTTTTTATCGCTGCTTTTACGGACTCAATGACTTCAGAGCCCTCTTGTACTTTAAATACTCCTAATCCAAACCAAGGCATTTTTACCCCATTATGTAATGCTGTTGTATCGGTTAAACTAGTTGGCATTGTTCAAACTCCTTTCATTTATTGCTATAGAATATAGTACATCAATTTTTGAAAACTATCCAACCGAATACTCGAACTACATCGATCCAAAACTATCAATTTTTCCCTCGTAAAACTTTGTTAGCGGTTTTTACATTTGTGAATAACGGTCAAAAAGTTTTCTCTAGACCCACTAGTAATTTCATTGATAAGATGAGAATGAGTGAGAAAGCGGGGCTTATCCATGGAAGAAGAAAGATATTTATCGTTAAAACAAGGTGAACGTGGGGCTATTATCAGTATTATCGCCTACTTGTGTTTATCCGCTTCAAAATTAATAGTGGGTTATACTGCTAATTCAACCGCCTTAAAGGCAGATGGGTTGAATAATACAACGGATATTCTAGCCTCGATTGTTGTATTAATCGGACTTAAATTATCACAAAAACCGGCTGATAAGGATCACCCCTACGGGCATTGGAAAGCAGAAACGGTCGCCTCAATGGTTTCATCGTTTATCATGTTATTTGTTGGAATTGAAGTTTTACTCGATGCCTTTTCAACTGTTATGAATGGTAAAAATGAATCCCCCGACCCAATTGCGGCTGTAACTGGCTTAGCTTGTGCATTCGTGATGTATATGGTCTACCGATACAATCATAGTTTAGCCAATAAAATCAATAGTCAAGCGGTAATGGCAGCAGCAAAAGATAACCTATCAGATGCTTGGGTTAGTGTTGGCACTGCCATTGGTATCATCGGAGCCCAGTTTCATTTACCGTGGCTTGATCCGATTACGGCAATTATCGTTGGTCTGCTTATTTGCCATACAGCGTGGGAGATTTTCCGTGATACATCCCATAAACTTACAGATGGTTTTGATGTGAAAGAAATTTATGTTTATCGGACAGCTATTGAAGGTGTTCCTGGAGTGAAAATGATTAAAGATATCAAAGCAAGAAATTATGGAAACAATGCTGTGGTTGATGTAGTAATTGCGGTGAATTCAAATTTAAATATCCGTGATGCTCATGAGGTAGCTACAAAAGTTGAAACAGTACTAATGGAGGAACATCATGTTTATGATGTAATTGTCCATGTAGAACCTAATTAATCCTTGTTGTAGTTTACCGCTAATTCCTCAAAATTATCGGAGCATGAAAATAGTATACCTTGAACAGACTAATCCTTGTCCAAAGTAAAAATGACAAGGAGCTATTTTCCAATGAAAGAAGAAATGTCTTACGGAAGAGACTATAAAATTATCCCGGCCACGTCGATTGGCAGCGGGATTGGCATAACTGTTTTACCTGACATCTACTGTCATACGATTCAAATTGTCAATATCTCCCTTGTCGGCAACCCTGATTCACAGGACTTTGTCTTGGTCGATGCTGGTATGCCTGGTTCAGCTGACTCAATCATCGCTTTAACCGAAGAACGATTCGGAGCAGGCAGCCGTCCCAAAGCAATTATCCTTACTCACGGCCATTTTGATCATGTTGGGGCAATCATCGAATTAATTGAACACTGGCAGGTTCCAGTATATGCCCATGAGCTAGAGCTGCCGTTTCTTACTGGTCAGCAGCAATATCCGGCCCCAGACCCAACCGTAGAAGGCGGAGCAGTCGCAAAGATGTCACCGTTTTTCCCCCACGAACCCATTAATCTTGGAAATCGGGTTGAAGTCTTACCTGCCGATGGAACCGTACCGTTTATGCCGGATTTTCGCTGGATTCATACGCCAGGTCATGCTCCAGGCCATGTCTCGTTTTTCCGTGACCTTGATAAAACATTAATTGCCGGTGATGCCTTTATTACCGTCCGTCAAGATTCATTGTACAAGGTATTAACCCAGGAAGAAGGAGTTAATGGCCCGCCACGATACTTAACAACTGATTGGCAAGCTGCTTGGGCATCTGTAAAAACATTGCAGCAATTATACCCTGAAACGGCGGTAACGGGTCATGGTTTACCAATGTCAGGTGAAGCCTTGGCAACAGGTTTGGAGAAGCTGGCTGCAGAATTTGACCGTATTGCTATTCCTGACTACGGAAAATATGTCGATAAAAAACTGCATTAAGCATAACTTAAGCACCATGATTACATGGTGCTTGTAATTTTTCCGTATGCCTGCATTGGCTTTCGCCCATGTAGAAAATAATAAAGTACGGTAGAAACGAGTAATACAACCGCCATCGCCAAATACAAACCACGGTAGCCTATCAATGGGATGAAAAAGCCAATTAAAAACGGACCAACTCCGATTCCGCCGTCGAGGAAGATAAAAAAGGTTGAGGTCGCCAGCCCCATTCGATGAACGGGCGATACTTTGATAGATATCGCTTGGGCACTTGTTGATAATGTCCCATAGCCTAGGCCGACTAAGGCACCAGCAGCTAAAAGCGCAAAACCGTGATGTGCTTGACTAAGTACGAATAAAGCAAGCGCAAACAGGATAAATGCTGGGTACATCACAAAATTTTCTCCTTTTAGATCGAACCAACGGCCCGTAAATGGTCTGGAGCCGACGATAAACACTGCGTAGACAATGAAGAAGAAACTGCCAACATCCACTAGATGAATATAATTGGCGTAGGTTGTTAAAAAGCTTAGGATACTGGAATAGCCAAAGCCAATCAATGCACCAACAATCGAAATCGGAATGGCTTTAGTTTCAAAGAACTCATGGATGGAAAAACCTTTTGTCTTTTCTATTTGTTCTTCTTTCCATTCCAGTTTGGGAACGTTAAGAAAAAAGGCAGCAACAAAACTGCAGGCTAACAAAACGATACAGACAATAAAATTCATACTAAAGCTTGTATGGCCAGTAAGGTACATCCCTAAAAATGGGCCAACCGCGGCAGCTAGTGTGACACTTAGTCCATAATACCCTGTTCCCTCACCGCGCCTTTCATTCGGGATGATTTTAGCCACGATGGTACCTGTAGCTGTTGAGGCGACACCCATTGCCGCTCCATTTAAGAAGCGATTAATTAGTAGAAAAGTTAAGCTGTTCACAGCAAAATATAAACAAGTCGTAATTAAAAAGAAAATAAAGCCAATATAGAGCATTTTTTTCCAGCCAACACGATCAATCGACTTTCCGCAAAAAAGCCGGGCAATCAATGTACCGACAACAAAAATTCCCGAAGCAAGACCAGCTTGACTCGGGGTCGCGTGAAAATTCTCAGCAGCAAAAACCGTAATCGTCACCATTAACAAATAAAAGGTAAAGTAAAGGAAGAAATTCGCTGTTGTCACAATGAAGAAATCTTTCGTCCATAAGTTCGCTTTACTCAAGTGTATCCCCCTTCTAATTATATTTCGTAAGCCGAAATAGTTAGTTACCTAGATAAATATACTCCGATAAATGAAAATGTCAAGAAAAGGATAAAAAATTAGGTGCCAGGCACCATGTGAATTTTCCACATGGTGCCTGGCACCTGCTAATGCATTTATACCATTATTTTGCAAATATTGTTTGTGAATTCAACTGGGTCTTCGATTGTCATCCCTTCGATAAGCAGGGCTTGGTTGTATAAGAGATTGGTGTAAAGCGACAGCTTGTCTTGATCATGTTCAAAGGCATCTTTTAATGAATGGAAAACGTCATGATGAGCATTGATTTCTAATACCTTGTCTGCTTTTACATTTTGGTTATTTGGCATCGCATTAAGAATCTTCTCCATTTCAATTGAAACTTCTCCATCTGCGGTGAGACAAACTGGATGGGTTTTAAGCCGTTTTGATACCCGAACCTCTTTTACTTTACCACCAAGAATCTCCTTCATTGCCGAGAATAATTCTTTATTCTCCTCTTGTTCAGCCGCGGTCTCCTTCTCAGCTTCTTCAGTCTCAATTCCTAGATCGCCGCTTGAAACAGACTTAAATTCTTTGTCTTTGTATGAGAGTAGTATCTTGATGGCAAACTCATCGATATCATCGGTAAAGAATAGAATTTCATAGCCTTTATCGGCAACAAGCTCAGCTTGCGGCAGTTTGGCAATTCGTTCGTTAGATTCGCCAACGGCATAATAAATATATTTTTGCTCCTCTGGCATCCGCGATACATACTCATCTAGGGTGACTAATTTCTGTTCTTTAGAAGAATAGAACATCAATAAATCTTGTAGTTCTTCTTTGTGTGTACCGAAATCACTGTACACACCAAATTTTAACTGGCGGCCAAATGAATTGAAAAATTCTTCGTATTTTTCGCGATCATTTTTTAATAAGCTTAGCAGTTCGCTTTTGATCTTCTTACTTATATTCTTGGCAATCAGCTTCAATTGCCTGTCATGCTGAAGCATCTCTCTGGAGATATTTAGCGATAAATCCTCTGAATCGACCATCCCTTTAACAAAGCTAAAGTAGTCAGGTAAGAGGTCGGCACATTTATTCATGATTAACACGCCACTTGAGTAAAGCTCCAAGCCCTTCTCATACTCAGGTGAGTAATAATCAAACGGAATCTTTTCAGGGATGTAGAGTATCGCGTTGTAACGCACCGCTCCGTCGACGCTAATATGAATATGTTTTAACGGCTGGTCAAAACCATAGTGCTTTTCGGCATAAAAATTGTTATAGTCATCGTTGGTCAGCTCGTTTTTGTTCTTGCGCCAGATTGGCACCATGCTGTTGATCGTTTGCTCTTCAACGAATTCTTCGTATTCATTTTCACTGCCTTCTTTTTGCTTGCTCGTGGTGATATCCATTTTAATCGGATAGCGGATGAAATCGGAATATTTCTTTATAATATTTTTTAAGCGATATTCTTCCAAAAATTCATCGTAATTTTCTTCTTCTGTATTTTCTTTGATTTTCAGAATAATCTCTGTACCAACTGTTTCTTTTTCGCATGGTGTGATGGTGTAGCCTTCCGTACCGTTTGATTCCCATTTATATGCTTCATCATGACCCAAAGCTTTACTAATCACCGTGACTGTATCTGCCACCATAAAGGCAGAATAAAAGCCGACACCGAATTGACCAATAATATCAAAGCCGTCCTTCAATTCATTTTCTGCTTTAAACGCTAAGGAACCGCTTTTGGCAATCGTACCTAGATTATTCTCCAGTTCATCTTTCGTCATCCCGATGCCAGTATCAATTACTTTCAGAATGCGTTTGTCTTTGTCCGCGGCTACCTTTATGTAGTAACTTTCTTGTTCAAATGTTAATGATTCATCCGTTAATGCCTTGTAGTAGATTTTATCAATGGCATCGCTGGCATTCGAGATTAACTCACGCAAGAAAATTTCCCGGTGAGTGTAAATGGAATGAATCATCATATCAAGGATTCGTTTTGATTCTGCTTTAAACTGCTTAGTTTCCATCGTAACCTCTCCTTCTCTTATTGACATCGTCATTATAAACATTCACAAAAATGTATGCAAATAATTAGCACTCTCTAGCAAAGAGTGCTAATAACAATTTTTTAATATCATATTTTGCACGATTAGTCAAAAATTTATTTATAGGGTAACATCACTTCAATTATGGTACCCGACTGATTACTTGATATGTGAAATTGACCACTATGATTCTCAATAATTTGTTTACTAATCATTAGGCCCAACCCGGTCCCTCCCTCTTTTGTCGAAAAAAACGGCTGACCAATTCTGTCAAGATGTTCTTGGGGAATCCCGCATCCTTGATCGTACAGCGAAATATTTAGAAACCCGGTCCCATTGCTGGCGACTTTAATCGTAATGTTCCCACCATTTGGCATCGCTTCTATAGAATTTTTAAGAAAATTTATAAATACCTGCTTTAATTGATTCTCATCACAATTTAAATCTAATTGAGTTGTTAAATACTGAATGGTAATCTCTGTATTATTAAGATTTGCTTGTGTATCTAGTAAAGCTTTTACATGTTCTAATATTGCCATTACATTCGCTTTTTCAAATTTTAATTCCTGTGGTTTCGCCAGAACTAACAATTCAGTAAGAATAACATCAATACGTTTCAATTCTTCCTTAATAATTTCGCAATAGGAATGAATTTCTTCTTGTTCATTATCTTCCACTAATTGGATAAAGCCTTTTACTGCCGTTAGTGGATTTCTTATTTCATGAGCAATTCCAGCTGCGAGCTGTCCGGCAGCAGATAATTTTTCCGATTGGAGCAATAATTGCTGTGTCTTTTTCCTTTCGGTAATATCACGGATGATGATGTGACGGGCTGGTTCATGTTGAAAAATTGTAGGAATCGCTTTAACTTCTACTTCAACCGTTTCTCCATCATTACGAATAATCTTTTCCTCAATAAAATCAACATACTGGCCATTTTCAACTTCATTGATTCGTTGTTTGGCAATATCTAGATAAGATGGATCGAGAAAGTCCATGAGGTTTCTGCCCATGATCTCTTCTTTAGTGGTTACTCCAAATAATTGCACTGCAGTATCGTTAGCAAATAGAATTCGTTCTTGAGCAGCAATAATAACTGCATCTGGAGAATGTTCAACAATTTCCCGGTAAATTTCTTCCCGCTGTTGAATTTGGTCCATCAATTGTTTACGTTTATACTTAATTTCAGTAATATTTTTTGCTACCCCATAAACACCGACAATTTTATCCTTAATTAATATCGGGTACATCGTCATATTGACATCAAGGGTTTGCCCATTTTGATGTATGATTTGACAATCGAAGTTCTGTAACTTTCCCTCTAATGATTGATAAAAATACGAAAGTGCCCTCTCTAAATGCTCTAGTGACAGAACCTTCATATAGGTCATTGTGCAAAATTGCTCTCGTTCATAACCAAATAACTGTTCGCAAGCAGGATTCAACGGGATAAAAAAGCCATCCAAATCCATAACGTAAATCGCATCCTCATCAGAGGCAAACAGTGGATTGTATGTAATCAAGCTCTCTTTAACATAGTTTTCCAAAATTTTCCGCTTTTCTCTTTTAAAATCAGATATAGAACTATTCATCTCTCTTTATAAGTTCCTTTCAATTATATTAAAAAAAGCTATAAATATATAACAATCAAAAGCTTTTATACTAGTATAATATTATACCAAATTTATTTAATTTTCAATAAATTAACTTTTAGACTTCTACACAAACTCGAACTTGACAAGCTTTTTTTCATATTTCTTTTTTCCCCGTCATAAACTGGACAAGAAAGCAAGACCTTGGGAGGAATGAAATGTGAGTGAAACAATTTTTACCAGCTGGATAGGATCTCTTTTCCCTCATGATGCTTAAATTTGTACTTACCTATATTTGTTTATTTACTGGCGCCATCTTACAAGGAATGGCGATGTCCTTGTTTTTGTTCCCACATTCTATTCCATCCGGTGGTGCGGCCGGCCTAGCCATTCTCCTAAACCATTGGCTTGGTCTTTCCCTCGGTTTTTCCTTATGGCTTGCTAATATTGTGTTTCTTCTTTTTGCACTAAAATATTTCGGCTATACGTGGACCCTTCGTACCATTCTCTCGGTGGCTACAACCTCATCCGTTGTTTCGTTCATCACCGAGCAGGTGCCACATGTACATATGCATATTTTTGTCGATATGGCTTCAGGTGCCCTGCTTTTTGGAATTGGTGTCGGCCTCTTGATTCGGGCTGGAGCATCTAGCGGCGGAATGGTTATCCCAGCTTTGATGATTGCCTCTTATAAAAATTTAAGTCCAGGAAAAGTCATGATGGGTATTAATTTGTTGATATTTTTGTTTACCGCTCTAGTAATTGATTATAAGATAGTACTTTATGCTATTATTTGTCAATTTATTTCAACGAATATCATTGACTTTATATACGAATTACGATTTCGTCAACTCCTCTTTGCCTCAGCAAACTGGCGCAGGCGCTAGATGCTGAAAGCCAAAAAAGGAAGCTCCTTAAGATAGGATCTTCCTTTCAACTAAGTAGGAGAGAATTGTCTCAACTGACTCTTCAATGGTTGATTTATTTGTTTCTATGGTAATTTCGGGGTTTTCCGGTTGTTCGTATGGAGACGAGATCCCGGTGAATTCTGGTATTTCGCCTGTTCTTGCTTTTTTATATAACCCTTTCGGATCCCGTGCCTCACATACCTCAATCGGACATTGGACGTAGATTTCGATGAATTCCTCAGCTGAAAAAATGTTCCTAACCTCCGCCCGATCTTCACGGTAAGGTGAAATGAACGCAGTAGAAACAATCAACCCGCTATCGACAAATAACTTTGCTACCTCGCCAATGCGACGAATATTCTCTTTCCTGTCCTGTTTACTAAAACGCAAGTCTCGATTTAAGCCGTGGCGGATATTATCACCATCGAGCACATAGCTTCTGATTCCATTCTGAAATAACGCATAATCAACAGCATTAGCGAGAGTTGATTTTCCAGAACCAGATATCCCGGTAAACCAGAGAACACAGCTCTTATGCCCATTTAATTGATGACGATCTGCTTTTGTAATTGTTGATTGATGCCATGTAATATTGCTTTCCATCCCCTACACCCTTTACTTTTTATTCAATAGTTTCCTGCATTCCTTGAATTAAGATGGCAATAACCTCCGGCCGGCTGAATTCCTTGGGCGGCAGCTCACCATTTTTTAACATTTCTCTTACTTTTGTTCCAGATAAAATAACATGATGCTCTGCATCGTGGGGGCATGTTTTAGCCGAGGCCATATTCTCACATTTTTTGCAATAAAAGCTGTGTTCAAAAAATAACGGCTTGATTCCTAACTCATCTTCAGAGAAATGACTAAATATTTTTTGGGCATCATAGGTCCCGTAATAATTTCCAACCCCAGCATGGTCACGGCCAACAATAAAATGGGTGCAGCCATAATTTTTTCGCACAAGTGCATGAAAAATCGCTTCTCTTGGTCCAGCATACCGCATCGCCGCTGGAAACACGGCCAAAAAGACACGCTCCTTTGGATAATAATTTTCCAATAATACTTGATAGCTTTTCATCCGAATGTTGCTGGGAATATCATCTGCCTTTGTTTCCCCGACCAATGGATTTAAAAATAATCCGTCGACAATCTCCAACGCTGATTTTTGAATATACTCATGTGCACGATGAACAGGGTTGCGGGTCTGGAAGCCAACCACTGTTTCCCAGCCTAATCCAGCAAAAATTTGCCTTGTTTCTTGTGGGTCTAAATAAAACGACTGGGAGTGACTTTTTCCTGGACGCTTAATTAATGTTACCGGTCCGGCAATATAGGTATCAGGCCGTTCCAATAACTTTTTTACACCCGGGTGATTTATATCTGTGGTGCGGTACACATTTCTCGCTTCCTCCATTTTATCAACCGCAAATTTCTCGGTCACTTCCATAACCCCATAAATGTTGCCTTGATGTTGCAAATAGATCATTTCACCGACATGCAACTCTACAGCAAGCTGTTCATCAACTGCCAAAGTAATCGGCAATGACCAAGGCAGCCCGTTGGCTAACCTCATACTGTGTACCACTGACTCATAATCAGCTTTCCCCATAAATCCTTCGAGCGGACTATAGGCGCCGTTGGCAAGCAGCTCGAGATCGCTGAGTTCAAGATTAGTTAATTCAACACCACGATAGGAATAATTAATGCGGTACGCTTCATTTATCCGATTCACTAATGTTCCTCCGTGTGGGATACTTCTATTTGCCATTTTTCTCTCCCTTTCTTTCGAAACAGTTACAGCTGGTGCAGTCCGCATTCTGTTTTTGTATGTCCGGCCCATCTGCCTGAGCGGGAATCATTGGCGTTTGCGGCCGGTAATGTGCATGGAGCACAGCCAATACTTGGATATCCTTGATTATGCAATGGGTTATAGTCTAAGTGATTTAGATGGATATACGTCATAATATCATCAGACGTCCAGTGAATCAGTGGACAAATTTTGATGTTTTGAAATTTGGGGTCTTTATTAATATATTGTAGATATTTTCTCGTTGGGGACTGCTCTCTTCTTAGACCGGAAATCCACGCTTTGGCATTCTTTAGTGCTTCTCGCAGCGGCTCCACTTTTCTAATCTGACAACAAAGATTCGGATTGCACTTCCATAACGCATCACCGTATTGATTTGCTTGTTCAGATAATGATAATTTCGGTTTTATGATAGTAATGTTTAGCGATGGGTAACGCTGTTTGATACGATCAATAAGGTCATACGTTTCCTGAAAATGTAAACCTGTATCAAGAAAAAGTATCTTCGCATCCTTTTTTACTTTGTGAATTAAATCCAAGAGCACCATACCTTCAGCTCCAAAACTGCAAGAATAAACAATTTCATCATCCTGATATTCCTGAAATGCCCATTTAAGGATATCCAAATAATCGGAACGTTCCCTTAAGATGAAGGCCAATTTTTCTTGATTCCAATTGTCATACGTTAAGGCAACAGACATTACAACGCCTCCCAATCCCTATTAAACAAAAGAGTGATACATTGATTATTTTGGACTGTCACTTTATTCATTTTGTTAATATTGCCATATTGATGATATGAAAGCATGGCTCTCATCCACGACCCATGTCCAAACACTAAAATATTGGAATATCGTTTATACTTGTTGATAAAAGCCATAATCCGCTCCTCCAATTGTTCGACCCTCTCGCCAAGAACAATGGATTTTGGATCTTCCACCCATTTGCCTGCAAACGCTGCTGCTAGTTCAGCTTTTGACCTTCCTTCAAACAGTCCAAAATCTAATTCATCGAGCAGGCTTTCGGTTTCTGGTTCATAGCCATAAAAACGAGCGGTTTGCCGTGTTCGAATAAGTGTACTGGACAGGATTAGATCAAATGGTTCCAGCCGATCAAGCTGCTTTTGATTTATAATTATATCTTGTTGAAACCGCTCGGAAACCGGAGATATCGGGATATCCCGCCTTCCTTGCAGTTTCTCTAATTTATTCCATTCTGTAGGCAAATGACGGATTAAAGTAATTTGCATTCAACATCCTCCAGATAAAATGTTTCACTGCGAAGTCCGCAGCGCTGCGCTTCGAGAACTAAGACATCATGAAGCTTCACATTGCCGACATTTACATTCGGCCCGATTTCTCTAATAAAATACATTTGTTGCTTCGGTGTTGGTGCCTCAAAAATAAGCTTCGTTGGATCAATTTCACTGCATAGTTCATGGATAAGGTTAGATTTGACATTTCCTTCTTTTCCATATATCCCCGATGTTCCTGAATCTCTCCCTTCGGTAATGACATACTCACAACCAGCAGCTAACAATTGATGAATTTCCTCTTTCCACACCGAAATGGGCATATCTTTTTCTGCATCTTTTGAACCGACCTCAGCAATAACTTGGAAATCATCCTGCAAGTTGGAAATAATCTGTAAACGCTCCAGCAGTGGAATATCAATCGTTCCGTTTGATATTTCGATCCAATGAATCCCCAAATCATGTAAATATGCTTTGTATTCCACTAATTTATTTTGGTAATAGCATTTTTCAAATAAGGTACCGCCACAATAGGGCTTTATCCCAAATTCCTTATATAAGTCAATTTTCCTTTTTATATTAGGGGTTACATATGCTGAACCTATGCCTATTTTAGCGAAGTCAATCAGATGATGGTAATCAGCTAAATAACTGGATAATTCATTGATTGGCATGCCCAAATCAATAATTGAGGTTAAACCGTAAGACCTATTTCCTGTAGTTCGTTGCGGTAAAGTTAAAAAATCCATAAGGAACCGTTCGCCTCCTTTTTTTTCTAGGATAGATTATTCAAAAATTGGGTGAATGTGTAAGGATTAGGCAGATTCCTTAGAAATTAGGCAATGGCCTTGTATAAATGAAAGACAGAAATCAAATGCTAAAAAGGCTTACTCTTACAGTTAGGGGTGTACAATCATTGGCAAAGCAAAAACATAAGGGCCTAACGATTCTTGCGATTAGTTCCATCCCACTTATTCTTGTTTTGGGCAATTCGATGTTGATTCCAATTCTGCCACGAATGAAATCTGAACTGAATATCTCACAATTTCAAACCAGCTTGGTGATTTCCGCCTTTTCTATTGCAGCCGCCATCTCGATTCCTGTATTGGGGTATTTCTCCGATCGCTTTTCGCGGAAAGCAGTGATTATTCCTGCCCTGATTTTGTACGGCAGCGGCGGTTTTTTAGCAGGAGCTGCAGCAGAATGGTTCAGCAGTGCTTATATGTGGATATTAGCAGGAAGAATCATGCAAGGAATTGGGGCTGCTGGAACAGCACCAATTGCAATGGCCTTAACAGGAGACCTGTTTAAAGGCGCTGAACAAAGTAAAGTCCTCGGCTTAGTCGAAGCATCGAATGGGTTTGGCAAAGTAATCAGCCCAATTCTTGGTTCTTTATTCGCATTACTATTTTGGTATGCGGCCTTTTTCGCTTTTCCTGTTTTCTGTCTTATTTCTGTCCTATTGACCATCTTCTTTATTAAAGAAAAGAAAGGAAAAAAAGAACCTCCGCCTGTCGGCCAATATGTTAAAGGGTTGGTATCGGTCTTTAAAACAGAGGGACGTTGGTTATTTGCCGCCTATTTAACAGGAGCTACTTGTTTATTTACATTATTCGGTATTTTATTCTATATATCGGATATTCTTGAAAAAGATCATGGAATCGACGGATTAATAAAAGGGGCGATATTAGCCGTCCCGTTATTATTTATGACCACGACTTCCTACTTTACTGGAAGTAAAATCGGCAAAAAAATGCAACGCATGAAGGCTTTAATCATTTTTGGACTGGTTTTAATGACGGCATCTTTTGCCTGTTTAATTTTCTTTAAAAACCTAATACCATTTTTCGCTGTTCTTGCCGTCAGCAGTATTGGAACTGGATTAGTGTTACCGTGCATTAATAGCTTTATTACCGGATCAGTTCCGACTGACCGCCGTGGGTTTGTTACCTCCTTATATGGCTCTGTCCGCTTTCTAGGGGTAGCAATCGGACCGCCCATCTTTAGTAAGTTAATGGATTGGTCACGCTCAGGAATGTTTTTAACAACTGCTGGGTTAACACTTTTTTGCGCCCTGCTCTGTCTTGTTTTAATAAAAGTTGCAAAGAAGGAACCATCCAAAGAAAAACGTGATACGTTATTCGAAAAATTGCAGTTCACATAAAGGAGTAGATTCGTTTGCCAATATTCTTTTCTCCAGAGGTTATTACTCCGGAATACCATGTATTGAATGTCGTTGATGCCAAAAATAATGGAGTCGGCAATGTTGCCTTTCTATTCACAGATAAGAAGTTATATGTTTATGGAATTTTAGAAGAAGAAGAGGTTGGGGCCGATTTTCGCGATTTAATAACTCCATATGTAAAAGGGCTAGCAAAAGCAAAACCAGACCTTGATATACTAGCTTGCTTATATGTTGGCTGCAAAAAGATAAACCTTAATAAAGAAGAAGATGAAGAATAATATATGTGCTAACAATAAAATGGACTTACCCCTTAAAAACCGGGGATAGGTCCTATTTTTTGGGAATTGGGCTAACAAGGCATATATCCATGACATATTTTATAGGTGTGTAGATTTAGAAAAAAATGGAGTGTGTGCCCAATGAGTATTGGCATCATCGTAATGGGGCTTTTAATTGGATTCTTGGTTGGATTAACAGGAGTAGGGGGGGCAGCACTGTTAACACCGTTACTTATCTTATTAGGAATTAACCCAGCAATTGCTGTAGGGACAGACCTGGCTTATAATTCCATCACAAAACTTTTTGGTTCGATTCAGCATTGGCGACAAAAAACGATCAATTTCACATTAATTAAATACTTAGCAATTGGCAGTATCCCCAGTGCCATTTGTGCCGTAGGGGTTCTCCACTTATTTGATTCTTTTTTTCATAACCAAGAGCAAATCATCAAGCACGCCCTAGGATATGTCCTCATCCTTGTCGCAATCGCAACTTTAATCAAAACGTTTGCAAAAAAGAGTGAAGAGTGGAACTCGATGCAGCTTAAACCCGTTTCGGAAAAACGAAGCATGACCATTCTCATCGGCGCCGTATTAGGCTTTATTGTCGGTCTAACTTCAATCGGCTCCGGCTCCTTATTTGCGCTGGCGATGTTATATCTGTATAAAATGAGACCTGCCGAATTAGTGGGGACAGATATTGCTCATGCATTTCTATTAGTGACTGCAGCCGGTTTTGTCCATGCTGGGATCGGCAATGTAGATTATCTTCTCATGGTCAACTTATTGGTAGGTTCAATTCCAGGTGTAATGATGGGCAGTACCTTATCCGCAAAGATACCTGCAAAGCCACTAAGAACGGTTTTAGCAATAATGATTTTATTTAGCGGCTTGAAATTAATTTAATCCCAAGTTTAAGAAAACCAATTCAGTAAAAAAAAGCACGGTATCAACCGTGTTTTTTTCTTATGTTTGTTTTTCCAAATGCCTTGTAGCTCTTCTAGCAAAAATAAACAAGAGGATAATTAAGGCCTCTAAGCCAATGCCAAGGACATTCCACGTATAAAAGGCGAAATGCAAATGTTCCATGTTGTTCTTAAACAGGAGCACTGACAGGAAGCCTAAGCAACAGGCAAGCGGAAATAGAAATTTGTTTGTATTACTTTTGTAGAAATAGCTCAAGCAAAAGTTAAAGCCATATAATAAAAAGGCTAGTTTTGATAAAAAAGCCGGAATCCACACAGAAGCAATCACCAAATCAAGGCGATCAATAAAATCAGTCAGATGGATTTGTTGAATGAGTACATAAGATGGGTAAGTGGCACCTTTTATAATTTTAGTTCCCAGTACGGCAATTTCCAAAAACAGAATCAGAAAAAAGAGAGAGAGACCAAGTGCAGCTCCAGAAATAACCGCTCTTCTCGCAGCTTTAATTGGATTGATATTAGCAATAACAATTAAAAATAGCACCATTTCTCCCATCCAAGAAATCGAAAAAAAGACCGCAATCAAAATAGATTTAACCGTTTTTATATTAAGGACAGGCTGAAAATTTCCCAGTTCCCACTCATTAGCTAATAAAAATGGTAATAAAACAACAGCTATCGTTAGCATGACAAACTGAATCGCATTAATCCTCGATATAACCTCTAAACCACCCATAGCAATATAGATTATCGTAAAAATGGATAGAAGCATTAGCATATCAAGCGGTGTATTCGGTAGTAACACAGAAGCCACAAAATCAATTAATGCCCGTAAATCATGGACAAATGTCATAATCACAAAGAAGGCAAAAATAATTAAGAGACTCTTTTCCCAACCATTCTGTTTTTTTACAAACAGGTTTCTAAGTCCCTCTGCATGCTGCTGTTTTCCAAAAATCAAGAAAATAAGCATCAGCATAATGGGTAACAGCACAATCGGGACAAGCCAAGAATTCTGCCCGCCAATATGGACAATAATTTGCGGTAAACTAATGATGGAACCCGAAAACATAAAGTTTGCCACTAAAAAAATTAATTGCAGATTGGATATTTTTTGTTTCATATTTTCACAACCATTCTTGCCAATCTTCCAAAAAAGTTATTAAGGAACTCGGTTATCCCATTTAAATATAGATTAAAGGATACGAGTAGAGAGCAGCCGATTGTTAGTAAAACTAATAAATAGACCCATTTTCGCTCTTTTTTACTAATAATCTTTGCCTTGAACACAATGATTAAATACACCAACAACGCAACCAAAATAATGATTACACCTATTTTCATCTCTTCATTCCTTTTCAACCTGACCAGAATTCGTCGCGCGCTGAATATCAGCATCTACCACTACGTCAACATTTATCTCTGGAAGGTCGTTCTCCCAGGTCTGTTCCCAATCATTCTCCCACTTTTGCTGCTTGTTTTTGTACAAATACCAGCCTAATCCGTAAAAATCAACCTTTTGTGAATGAGCATGGTCTAAAATTTCTTCAACATCTTTTTTTATCCTTTGTTCCATTTTGCCAACAATAAAGTGATACGTCTTTGGGTCTTCAATCCGTAAATTCGGTTCATTTTCAAGCAAGGTTCCGGTTGCGCTGATTCGTAGCGTAAATTGCGGCTTACCAGCTGAAATTCTCGAGCTTTGTTTTACCTGGTTGTCAATAATCTGTACTGAAATATCTTGATTGTGTGCTACTGGAAAAGAGTAACTTTTTCGTTTCATTCGTTCAAGCAACCACAGAATTCCCTGTGATTCTACAGGTGTCGTTATGAAGGCTAGCTTATCACCTTTAAAAAGTGCAAACCGATTCATTGCAACTTCCTTATTGCTCTTATCCGCTTTTAACAGATCTGTTGCTTCAATATAGGGAATAATTGCTTCCTTTCCTGGTCGTTCAAAGTCTTGAAGGACCGTTTTTACTGTTTGGTTTGTACCGGTTTTGGCCATTTCTCTAATGGCTTCGGCTGAAAACTGCTCCATTTTTGGCTGTGCCTGTAATGTTTTGGCTGCTTCCCCTTTTGAAACGATCAGAAAGGTAGATAACCGCGATTGCGGTTGAATAAGAATGGCGTTAAGAACTTTAGTAATCCCCTGTTTTGCTAGCTCTTCACCAACAACAAGCACCCGTCTATGAGCAAAATACAGCTCTCTTGATAACCTTGCCTGAATGTCTTGAATTCCTTCACGAATATTTTTGCCTGTCCCCTCTGCAATTAAGAACGGCCCTTCCCCACTAGTACCACCACCGCCGCCGCTTGATCCGCTCCCACCTAAAGAGCTAGGAAGCGGTACTTGAACGGACACGCGGTATGTATTATCTGTGCCTTGGTCAACACCTGTTGCGACGACAAACGCCAAATCATTTATTTCATTTCGATCCCAGCAGCCACTAAGCACCATTAACATCAACGATAATACCAGAACAATACAAAATAGCTTTTTCATGAGGAACTCCCTTCATCATCAGCATTTGGAGGTGACGGTATAAGATGAGCTGCTTGCCTAACGTTATCTCCTTTCACTAATTGATCTGGTCTTCGGTTCATAGCCCACCAAGGTACTCGTAAAAAGACATCCTTAAGTGCCTTAAACGACATAGGGGCAAGCGGCCAGAAATACGGAACCCCATAAGAACGCAGTTTACACAGATGTGTTAAAATAAATAATATCCCTATGATCACACCATATAAACCAAACATGCTGCCAAGAATAATTAACGGAAACCGGAGCATTCGTATGGAAATAGACATATTAAAGCGTGGAATTGTAAATGAGGCAATCCCTGTAATTGAAACAATAATGACAGTAGGAGCAGAAACAATTCCCGCTTCCACAGCAGCCTGTCCGATTACAATTGCCCCGAGAATCCCAACCGCCTGCCCGACAACAAGTGGCAGCCTGACTCCAGCCTCGCGTAATGCTTCAAACGATAATTCCATTATTAATACTTCAATAAGCATTGGAAATGGGATGGCTTCACGGCTGGCCGCAATCGTAAACAATAGCGTTGTGGGGATCATTTCCTGATGAAACGTCGTGACCGCTGTATAAATCCCCGGCAATGTCAGGGCAATAAATACAAAGGAAATTCGCAACAGACGTAAAAATATGTAAATATGATAACGTCCGTAATAATCTTCACTTGATTGAAAAAATTGCCAAAATGTTGCTGGCAAAATTAATACGAATGGTGTTCCATCAACAATAATTGCCACTCTGCCCTCTAATAAATTGGCAGCTACTGTATCTGGACGTTCGGTATTCTGAATCTGTGGAAACATACTCCAAGGGCTGTCTTCAATAAATTCCTCAATGTAACCACTTTCCAGTATGCCATCAATTTTGATTCGATCCAGGCGTGACATGACCTCTTCCACTAATTCCGGAGCAGCAATCCCTTCAACATACAAAATGGCAATTCCAGTTTGTGTTTCTTCACCGATATCCTTAGATAGTATCTTTAATCGGTTTGAGCGAATTTTATGGCGGATTAAAGCGGTGTTAACACGAAGTTTTTCGGTGAATCCCTCCCGCGGTCCGCGAACAGTCGGCTCTGTCTGCGGCTCGGAAACGGTTCTCCTCTCTCCTCCCTTGGCATCATAGATAATTGCCTTCGTCAATCCGTCCACTAAGAGAACTGTATTACCCTTTAAAACATTACTGACCACTTTATCAAGCTCGGCCGTTTCGCTTATGGAGCTGATTGAGATAACTCGTTCCTTTAAAATTTCAGCAGTAATACTTTCGATTTCAACTTCTTCAAGCAGTTGTCGTAAACCGTGTAACTCAATTGAAGCTGTATCGACAAAGCCATCGACAAAAATCAAACAAGCTTTCTGCTCTCCCGCGATAAAAGTGCGGAATACAATGTCAGAACAATCCTTAAACATATCTTTTAACAATTCCAGATTCGCTTGTAGATTGGCTTGAATGTCCTTGTCAGTTTTATCGTTTGGTAAAGAAGTCGTCTTCTTTGTTCCTACACGCTTAATTTTCTTCATAGCTAAACTCCAGACAATATAGTGATATTCCTATTCCTGTTATGAACCCTCATAGAATATTTCTTAATTTCTCCTATTGTTTGTAAATTATGCCACAAACACTTTACAACTATGTTTAGGCATACTATTTACTTCTTTTAGAAAAAAACTTGTCCTTCTATTATGTAAAACAACATATATTGAACTGAACAGTGTCTGTATAGGAGGAGCAAAATGTTTATCTTTATTGAAATCGCTGTTTTGGGGATGGCTTTATTACGAGTATTATCGGGCAGTATTGAAATTCTTGCGGCAATCTTAATGATTAAATTTAATTCCGTGGAAAAAGCACTGATGGTTAATAGTTCTCTAGCACTCGTGGGGCCAATTATTTTAATTTTAACGACCACCATTGGGGTTCTTGGAATGGTTGGCAATATATCGATTGGAAAAATTCTATGGATTTTCCTCGGAGTCAGCTGCATTTTAATCGGTGTAAAATCATAGTCCGAGGCCCAGCTATAAACCCATAAAACTTCTGAAAAATTACCATAAATAAGGTGCAATGGCGGTTACCATACGAGACATACTATAGATGTGTGCTCAGTAGAAAGGTGGCACGTCAGATGAACAATTTCACTGATTCATTAAGGAGGTTTACGATGGGAATTTTAAGTGGGAATCCAAAAGAAGAACCGCTTCATTACGGGGAAGTTTTTGATATTTGGGCTTCAGATTTAGCAGGTAATGCGATGATTGCTGGTTACCAAACAATGATGAATCATGCAGGTGACGAAGATCTAAAGAAATTATTACTGGAAGCAATAGCATTATGCCAGCAGGAGAAGAAGCAAATTGAAGAGTTGCTAAAAGAGAATGGCATAGGTCTCCCGCCAGCAGCGCCAGAACCACCAGAAGCCTGCTTGGAAGAAATCCCAATTGGTGCAAGAATTCAAGACCCAGCGATTGCTGCTGCACTATCTGCTGATATTGCCGCAGGTTTAGTACTCTTCAGTCAAGTTATCGGCAAATCTATCCGCGAAGACGTCGCGATGATGTATGGTCAATTTCATACACAAAAGATGGCCTTAGGTGCAAAAGTACTGCGCTTAAATAAGGAAAAAGGTTGGCTCATTCCTCCGCCGCTGCATCTCAATAAACATCACGAATGCTAAACCTTCGAACCAAACGAAATAAAGAAAATGGACCTGACTTTTGGGTCCATTTTTTTAGTGATTTCCTTTAAAAATTCGCTTTATTGCTACCTTTAAAGCAATAATTTGTCATCAATTAAACCGAATAGTTCCTCTTTAAGAAGCCACGATATAATCGTAAGACTATTTTTTAAAAGGAGCTGTCGAATTTGAACAAAAGGATAATCACATTCGTATTAGCCTCAACCCTAATTGGCTTAACAGGCTGTAATGGCAATCGCGATGCTATTAATGATAATAACCAAAACAATGTTGGTCTCAATAATGTTCGAAACAACAATAATGGTGTTATCCCACAAAACGTATCGACAAAAAATTTACGTGTATCCACTCGTGCAAGCCAAAATGTTGAGCGACTGGGTGAAGTGGATCGAGCACATGTCATTATTAGCAATAATGATGCCTATGTGGCCGTTCGCTTAGCAAACAAACAAACGGATACTGATGACCGCACTGGCATAAATACAAAAAATCGGACAAAGTTTTACCAGAATACTGGGACAAACAATCTTACCGGAACCGGTACAAATGATGGTACTGCCGACATTTCCCGTAATGACAATAATACCGGGACGAGCTTAACCGGTTACAACAATAATGCTGGTATCAACAGGACAGCAGGAAATACTGGAAATAATATAGAAAACCGTAACAATACTGCAAAAAATGGCAATATCAACTATTATAATGCCGGAGCAAATGGGAACGGAACATTTATTGAAGACAATGAAAACAATGCAAATGGTGATAACACAGGGTTCAATGAAGATACCAACAATCGAACCCGGTATAAAAATGTCTCTAACCGTTTAGAACAAAAAATTGCTGATGAAGTCCGTTCTGCCGACAAGAACATCCACCGGGTATATATATCCTATGATAACAATTTCTATAACAAGATGAACACTTACTCGAATGATCTTCGCAATGGCCGAAATAACAATGGTCTTTGGAAGGACTTCACCAACACAGTCCGCGGTGTTTTTGATTAATCAAATAATGATTCAGTTACTATTTACAACACTTTGGGAGGAACTACAATATGTATTTTTATAAAGAAGATTTAATTAATATCATTGTCCCTGATAAACCGGATCCGGCCGCAGCCAAGGTCCTGCAAGAAACTTTAGGAGGCCGCTTTGGAGAGATGCGAACTATGATGCAGTTCTTTTTCCAAAGTTCCAACTTCCGTGGACCCGCAAAGCAGTACCGTGACTTAATAAGAGGGATTTTTCTTGAAGAGATTAGCCATGTTGAACTTGTCCAGACAACAATTAATCAGCTGTTAAACGGAACTGGTGAAGAAGTTGTTGGCAATGCCAGCCCTGACGGTGCTCCATTGGATGAGGCTGCCCGTGATGCCAATCCTCATCATTTTATTATGGGGGCGCAGTCATCTCTTCCAGTTGATGCTTACGGCAATCCTTGGAACGGTAACTATGTCTACAGCCATGGCAATTTAATCAGTGATTTACTCGATAATGTTGTCCTTGAATCAACAGGCGTATTACAAAAAACACGAATTTATGAAATGAGTTCAAATAAAACCTTTAGAGAAACATTAGCATTTTTAATTGTTCGCGATAATGCTCACCAAAATGCCTTTGCTAAGGCATTAGAGACGTTAGGAGTCAATTGGGGGAAAATTTTCCCAGTACCAAATTACGATATTAACAAGTATCCAGAATGTAGAAAATATGTAGAAATGGGCTATCACAACGCCCAATTTAATTTCCGTCTAGACGAAACTCGAATCGGAGAAATCTTCCAAGGTGAATCTCCAAGCAGAGATTCTGGTCAGCTCAATGTTGTAGCTCCACCACAAGGATTTCCAGTTCCTGTTCTACCGGAAATGCCTAATGAACACAGCCCCGGGCTTTCAGATTTAAATGCGTAACATGGCACTCAAAAAGCTATCTCGTGAAAAATGAGATAGCTTTTTCAAGCGTTTTTCCTATAACTAGTCAGCCTATTTAATGATTGTGTTTCAAATTTATTTTTTTGTAAATATTTCCTTCTAAGAGATCTTTTAGCGTAGTATGGTCCAATAAATCCGCGACAACATCGCGAATCAGACCCCAAAGCGGTTTAAGTACACAAGCCTTATCTTCGAGCGGGCAATATTCATATGAAGTAATACTTACGCAGCTCATTGGGGCTAGCGGTCCTTCTAAATCACGAATAATTTTCCCAATTATAATCAAGTCTGGCGATAATTTTAAGTGGTAACCACCATTCACTCCTCGTTTACTTTTCACATACCCTAGCCCCTTTAATTGCAACAGAATTTGTTCCAAATACTGTATCGGCACCAGCGTTTCAGCCGCTATTTCTTTTATTTGAATGATTTTAGGTTCATTCCTCCCCAATACAATGAGCGCCCTTAAGGCATATTCTCCTTTTGTAGAAATCTTCAAAACGCTCTCCCCCCACTAATACAGCCTTCCTAAAGATTATTTATGTAATAAAAATATATACATAGGAAATCGCCTTTTTTATCAAAGGTTGCTCACCACCGAAAAAGCAAATTCATAAGCTAATCTTGAAAGTTGACTAAGTTCATCATCTTTCTAGACAAAAACTTGACTAATAAAAAAACCTGAAAGGAAGATCCAAAGTGGAATTGATCCAAGATATTCAGACAATGTTTCATCACTTACCTTCATACACAAAAGAAAACATTGATCTAGCCGTAAAGAAGTTACAACTTACTTTCGATCAACTAAGACCATATATTACCGCGCCACTAGAATTAGAATATGGGAGAAACGTAATTTTTAATAATGGGAAGATAGAAGTAATCGTTGTTCATTTGCCGTCTATGGCCAAAACCCTTGTTCATGATCATGGCACATCCAGCGGTTGTATTAAAATTGTCAAAGGGAAGCTCTTAAATCTAGTCTATCATCAACAAGAAACCGAACTTATTCCTTTAATAAATGAGAGTAAACTCTTTGCGGCAGGAGATATCTTTCATGTCACTGGTGATACTATCCATATGATGTTTAACCCAACTCTGTCGCCTGTTGTGACATTTCACGTCTATTCCCCGCCATTAAGCAGTGGAAATCTCTATCAACCGAATTCAGAAACGTTGGCAGCTAAAGAGGAGAATGGATATGGAAACAATTAGTGATAAATTCATCAAAAGTTTACAGGACGGGCGCAACGTTTGGTTAAATGGGGAAGCTGTTGATGTCACAAGCAATCCTAACTTTACGGGTACACTAGCTACGATCAAGTATTTATTTGACATGTTTGAACATCCTTCCAAACAGGAGCTCATCGGCTTTAAAAGTCCAAAAACAGGGCAATACGTCCATACAGCATACTTGGTTCCAAATTCTTACGAGGATTTACTAAAAAGAAGAAGATCCTTTGAGGAATGGAGTCAAGCAACAGATGGCGTCATGAGCCGTTTATCTGACTATGCAAGATCACGCTTAACGGGCTGGTATGCGGCAAGAGAGAACTATCGAAAATATGATGAACACTTCCCAGGAAAAATCAAAAACTACTACGAGGGAGCAAGAGACGAGCATCGCATGATGTGTGTTGTCCAACGGGATCCGCAAATCAACCGTTCACAGGTACCGTTACCCGATGAAAAAGAAGCAGGTTTATTACGAATAACGAGAAAAACAGAGGATGGTATCATTCTGAGCGGCGCCAAAATGATAGCTACTGCTGCACCTTATTGTCATGATTTGATTGTCTACCCACTGACAAAGCTAAATGAGAAACAAAAGGACCTAGCCCATATGCTGGCGGTACCGGTCAATTCCCCTGGTCTTCACATTGTTTGCCGTGAATCGTTTGCCGCTGACTCCGCTAAACAAATGGACTACCCTCTCAGCTCACAATATGACGAGATGGATGCCTTAATCATTTTTGATGAAGTATTTGTCCCGTGGGAACGAGTGCTGCTACATGATAACCCCGAGGCCATTTGGCAAATCAAATCCGATCTTGCCTCGAACAGTCTCGCCTATCACCAGGCAATCGTCCGCCTGCACACAAAACTTGAATTTGTTACGGCCATTGCTATTGAAATAGCCGCTGCGATTGGAGCAGATTCCTACCTACATGTTCAGGAAAAAATCGGCAAATTAATTAATCAAGTACAAACCATTAGCGGCTTAATCATAGCCTCCGAATCTCAAGGAAAGGTTGACAGCCACAGCACATTTCTCCCCGATTTCTGTTATATCGAAACAGCAAGAAACTTGGGATCAACGTATTATCCGCGGGCAATTGAAATGCTTCAACTAATCGGTGCAGGAGGATTTATCCAATTACCCTCAAGCATGGACGATTTTTCTGGACCTCTCTCCCCTCTATTAAAACAGTATTTTAAGGGAGCAACGCTAGATGCTGAAAAAAGAACAAAATTATTTAAACTTGCCTGGGATTTAATAGGCAGCCCATTAGGCTCGAGACATCAATTATATGAACGCTATTATGCTGGTGACCCCATTCGAAATCTCGCCGTTCAATATCATTCCTCTGACAAACAGCACTATAAGCAAATGATTGAAAAGTATCTGTAAACAGATGCACTCTTCCAGCCTGTAATCCATCATTACAGCCTATCTTTTGATAACGAGCTTTAACGAAAAGTTTCCAATAAATGCTAGTTCCTAATATTTGTATTTTAAATTATCATTATACAATCTTTCGAGAAGATAAATAGGAAATATGTTTTTGTGAGGCTGAAGTTAAAATACTCTTCGGTAATTTCGACATTTATTTTTGCATTCTTTACAAACATCGGTGCCCACATTGTGTCAGGCACCGATGTTTACTAATCTTTAATCACCAATCCCAACAAGCTGGCAAATTGAATAGCTTGATATGATGATACTTTGCAGCCTTTTAAATCGGTAATAGCTACGGTGAGTGTTTCAAATGAAGAGCTGCTGATGTCGATTCCTTTTAGGGAGGTATGGTCAAAATTTGCTCCATCTATGTTACAATCCTGAAATTCAACGTTCTTTAACTTGCACTGATAAAAATCAGCACCCTTTAATAATGTTTCATGAAAGACGACTTTCTCCAGCTTGGATTCACCGAATTCACTTAAACTTAATACAGAGTTCACAAACTGGACGTTTCCAAAGCGAGATTCAGTGAAATTTGCTCCTAATAATTTGCAGTTCGTAAACGTTACCCGGTGTATCGAAGACTTGCACAAATTTGCATTTGAGAAGTCGCAGTTTTCAAAGCAGACGTCGGTAATATCAATATTTTCAAAATCAGTATCGGTAAACCTGCTATTCTTAATGACCATTTGATATAGTCGCGCCCTGTCTACTGCTTCATTCTCAAATAATGAATCGGTAATGCTGCATTGTTCCAGTTCCCGGTCTTCCTCATAAAAAATATCGTGAAAATTCCTTTCTGGTAAATCCATTGAAACTCTTGGCATGTCAATTTTCATAAATAAAACCTCTATTTCAATAATTGTAGTGATTACAGTATATCTTATACGAAGGAATTCTTACATCTCCCAGTAACTTGCGGATAGCACCTCATTACTTTTCCTTCTGATTTTGTTCAGTAGTAATGCAAAAAGACTTTCTCAACAAAATCACTCTGGGAGAGGTTTAGTATATAATAAAAGAAGAGGTAGGAAAAATTTAGTGCCTCTTATTTACCATACCAAAGTTTAGGAGGTTTAGAGATGATTTGGATTAGAAACCTAAAAGGAAAATTTACTGGCCTTTCCTCTGCTGTTGCCAGGTTTCCCTTGACGACATTATTTCTATTGGGGACTGCCCTGATTAACGCTTCCTTGATTATCAACGACCAAAACGATTACACACTACTCTTAACATTTTTATGTGGGACACTTCTAAGTGCAGTTTCCCAAGTTGCTTATGAACGCTTTTTTACAAAAAGTATTGTCCGCTTGCTGTTAACCGTTGTTGTTTCCTTACTTACAGCCGGCTATTACCTGATTATAAGAACTGCTCCGACACTCAGCCTGGAGATGGAGATAAGGACAGCAGCAGCATTATTTGCCCTCTTCATCTGCTTCATTTGGGTTCCTGTTATTAAAAGCGCCATCAGCTTTAATCAGAGCTTCATGATTGCCTTCAAATCGTTCTTTCATACACTGTTCTTCTCAGCCGTCATCTTTGCAGGGCTTACCATTATTATCACAACAATCCATACATTGATATATCCAATTTCTTCTAATACCTATTCACATCTAGCAAATATCGTGTTTATCCTGTTTGCACCGATGTATCTTTTATCGTTGATTCCTGTTTATCCAGGAGCAGCAGTGCAAAAAAATCTGGCTCAACACCAAAAAATGATCGAATATGCTGCCAGCTGTCCCAAATTCTTAAGGATTTTGCTTTCTTATATTGTCATCCCATTAATTGCTATCTTTACGTTCATTCTTGTTATCTACATTGTCAAAAATATCGGACAGGATTTTTGGAAAGATAATTTATTGGAACCGATGATTGTTTCCTACTCGATTACCGGAATTCTAGTGTATATATTAATAAGCGAGTTGAAAAACAGGTCTGTTGACCTCTATCGCAAATGGTTTCCAAAACTGCTGATTCCAATTGTCCTTTTTCAAATTCTATCCTCCTCTGTCACACTAATGAACACAGGAGTAACCCATTCGCGCTATTATGTTATTCTATTTGGTATTTTCGCCGTCATTTCGGGAATCTTATTGAGCATTTTGCCGATTCGAAAAAACGGCGTAATCGCCGCCTTGCTCACGACATTTTCCTTTATATCGATTATTCCGCCTGTTGATGCGTTTACCATCAGCAAACATAGTCAGATTAAGCTACTTGAAGAAGTTCTACTGAAAAATGAGATGCTGGAACATAGGAAAATTATCCCGAAAGAGTCCATCTCGGATAAGGATAAAGAAAAAATTACAGAAGCAATAAGTTATTTAACGATGATGAATTATACAAAGCAACTGTCCTATCTGCCCAAAGATTTTACTATGTATGATGATTTTAGTCAGACATTTGGCTTTGAAGAATATAAAGTTCCGGAAAAATTCACCACCGATCAGTTTATTTACGTCAATGTAAAACAGACTGGTCCTATCAGTATAACGGGTCATGATTTCTTTGTTGGCATGGATTTATCCTCGCAAGACAAGAATGGTAACGAACAATTTACGTTTGAAAAGGCTGGCCATTCCTATTTCTTGGTTAAGGAGCTTGAAGATCATCACTTTACGATTAAGTTAGTCAACCATACCAAGCAAGTGATACTTGAATATAATTTAGAAGAGATTTTTGATAAGTTTATGGACTACAGAGGAGAAACGGTTATTTCCTCTGATGAAGCTGCCTTTATGAAAGAAAACGACTTTGCAAAAATAACCGTCTTCCTCCAATCATTGGATTTCCAAAAAGATTCCGCCAATCCGTATCTTAGCGCAACGGTGTACGTTTTTGTGCAAATTAAATAAGAAGATAGGAACATGGACCAGCCCCAGATGTTAAGTGTGATCGCATAACGAGGGCTGGTCATTGCTTGTATGCAGATTTCTTCGCATTCGCCACCTACCCTACTATAACGGCTTATATTTACCCGTAAATACTGAATTGTTTGAACCTTAACTTTCGACTTCCCCTCCAAAATTCCTAATAATTAACCTGCAATGTCCCGCCGTCCCCTTAAAAAATTTCACAAAAAGAAAATGTTTTTTTAAGAGACAGATTAATTATCAAGATGCTATAATAGCTTATCAAAATTTATCAAAATATGATTTGAGGGATTGGGATGAAAGTACTAGTAACGGGAGGATACGGTTTTATCGGCTCATTTGTTGCTGAGAGGTTTTACCGTGAAGGCCATGAAGTACATATTCTGGACAACTTATCAACCGGCTCAAAAAACAATGTCCAGTTCCGCCACCGTTCGTATATCCTTAATGTTGAAGACCCACAATGCGAACAGGTTTTTCGTACTCATAAATTTGATGCCATTATCCATTTAGCTGCCCAGGTGGATGTCCAAACGTCCATCCATCACCCTTTACTTGATGCAAAAATGAATGTGATGGGACTTGTCAATATGCTGCAGTTATGCCAGAAATATGGGGTTTCTCAATTTACCTTTGCATCGTCAGCAGCGGTGTATGGTGATAATCCTCAACTTCCGCTCAATGAAAACGCTGTCTGCGATCCCTTTTCCCCCTATGGGATAAACAAAAAATTAGGCGAATATTATTGTCAAAAGTGGATGGATCTCTATCAAGTCGACACCCTTTGCTTCCGTTTCTCCAATGTTTACGGCCCTAAACAGAGCATGAAAGGTGAAGGCGGCGTTGTTTCAGCCTTCATTGGAAAAATTTTATGCAGTGAAAAGTTGATAGTCTATGGTGACGGTAATCAAACTAGGGACTTTATTTATGTCGAGGACGTAGCCGAAGCAATCTATCGGGCCGCTAGCAGCCGTGTTACTGGATTGATGAACCTGTCTACTAATACAGGAACAAGTGTCAATCAGTTAATTGAACAATTCAAAAACCTAGCTGACATCCAGGGTGTCGTCTATAAACCAATGAGAAATGGCGATATTTTGCACTCACGCTTAGACAATCAAAAAGTCAAACGTGAAGTGGATTGGACACCAAAATATTCTATTGAGGAAGGTCTTAAGATTACATTTAACTGGTTTAAAGACCAAGCTGGCACGCATAAGCAATCCATTGAGGAAAACGAACCACAGCAGCCGGCTATCTCGTCAAAAAAACACTACCTACCCTATTTTGAGACTATCTTCCTATTTATCATTGCGGCTGGACTACATATTAAAATAGGAAACTTACTTTATAATATTGATATTTTACTATTATATATTTTGACCATTGCCATCATTTTCGGAAAAACCCAAGCAGTAATTGCTTGTGGATTGTCGGTTATACTCTACAGTTGGTCAGGAATTGTCAATGGCAGAGAGATGGTTGCGCTATTCACTGACCATAACACCCTTCTGCATTTTGCCATTTACTTATTAGTCGGATTTCTCGTCGGGTATATCATTGACCGAAAACATATAAGAGAAGAAATGGCATTGGATGAATTACAGCTGTTTAAGGAGAAATACGAGCTTCTTGATGAAATTTATAGTGATACAAGGAAGGCAAAAGAGGAATTACAAACACAAATTCTCCTATCTGAAGATAGTGTCGGAGCAGTGTATTCCGTCATTAAAAAGCTTGACAGTTTAGAACCTGATGAAGTATTTAATGGTGTCATTAGCACACTTGAACAAATCATGAAAACAAATCAAACTGCTATTTATATGGTAGGTCAAAAAAGTCGCTATTTACGACTCGTCTCGAAATCCAAAGGAGACAGCTGGACCCTTCCAGCGTCCATTGAGATTATTCCGGACAGCCCATTTGCTGCAATTGTTTTAGAAAATAAGTCATTTATAAACCGAAAACTTGATCCAAATGTCCCTATGATGATGGCCCCTATATGGAAGAACGATCGGGCAATTGCCGTCATTTGTGTGAATGGATTAAGCTTTGAACAATTAACCTTATATTACGATAATCTCTTCCATGTTGTGACAAACTTAATTACCGCTTCAATCGGACGGGCCTATGACTATGTTAATGCTACTCATCATGAACGATATATAGAAGGAACCAACATTCTAAAACCGACATATTTTCACCGGGCCTTGGGAAATAAACAAAAGGCCAAAGAACAGTTCAATATCCCATACTCCTTGATTCAACTAGTGCCTATTAAAAACATGAATCAACTTTTGACTAAATTTTCTGCTACGCTAAGGGAAACAGACTATATTGGTCTTGATGAGAATGGGGTTTATTGGATGCTCTTGTCTAATACAAACGCCGAAAGCGTCGGTCGTGTGATGGATCGATTTAAATCTTTTATTGATCAACATTCACTTGAGGAAAAAATCTATGCGTAGTGCCTTATTGTTATACTATTTGCTTTGTATTGTTTACTTGCTGATTCAGTTTCGCAAAAGCCGTAAGCATTTCATTATTCAAGCTGCTATTTTACCTTTCTGTCCGTTTATCGGTTTTGTCATGATTTATTACATGTACAAAAACAAACAGAAGCAAAACCAGAAACTTTCCGAGGAATTTATCAAAATCGAGAAGGGGGAAGCAGACTTCCTACAAAGAGTGGATATCGAAAAGGAAACAAACATTGTGCCGATGAAGGACGCTCTGCTCTTAAATGATAATCAAACAAAACGGAAAATGCTCCTTGATATGTTAAAAAATGATACCTTCATTCATATGGGAATTCTTCAATCAGCACTTGAAAATGACGATACCGAAACATCACATTATGCAGCAACTGCAATTCAGGATATTAAAAGTAAATTGCTCAACGCCATTCAGAGCTTAGAGTACGAAACGGAGAAGCAGCCAGATAATGTAAAGCTATTAATTTCCTATGCCCAAGTTATCAAAGAATATATCAACACCGGATTTATCGACGAAAGAACAAAGCGGCAATATTACTATCAATTTTCCCATATCCTTGAAAGGATCATAGAGAAGGAACCACAAGAAAAATCATTCTATTTGGAGAAAATTAATTGTGATTTTCAATTACGAGAAATGGAACACGCTGAAACTGATTGTCAAAACTTTTTGCAACAATTTCCTGATGACGAGGATGCTTACTTTATGACTATGAAGCTCTATTACCTACTAAGTGACCAAATGAACTTTAATCACGCACTAGAAAAGCTTCGACAATCATCAGTCAGACTAACACCGCAAGGATTAAATAAGATTCGATTTTGGTTAACGGGTGATCCCAATGGACAGTAAATTTAAAATAGGTAAAACCATTTATCTTGTCATCCTCTTCGTTTTTATCATCGGCCTTGTATTAGGGCTATTGAATTCCAGCTTTGCACTTACATTTTTGCCAAAAGGGTCTGTCCTAGGCGGCATGGAGAATAATATTCAGGTTAAAAGACTCTCAAAGCAAACACTAAAAGGACTTAAACAAGAAGAATATCTGCTGATTTATAATCAAGAAGATGCCGAGAGCAAAAACATTAAGGACAACATCGTCCAAACACTATCATATATGAAGAAAAAGGTATCTCCTGTCTCATTAGCAAACGTTCCTTCTTCATTTAATTCATACAAGAATGTCATTATTGCCTTTGAAGAAGTCAGTATGCTGCCACAATTGAAGTCGCTCGAAACCTATACTGCCAATGGTGGAAAAGTGTTCTTTGCCATCCGGCCCGAGTTAAACGGGGCGTTACAGAATTTATATCGGAAATTGGGCATTTATGAAACTGGGGAATTTACTGCCCCAAATGGAATGAAATTAATCTCGAATGTTCTCATAAAACAGCAGCAGCTGACAATGAAAAAGGATGAAATAGCACAGAACTCTTCGATCACCGTTGGATTAGATGAGCGATGTAACGTTTATATTCAATCCCTTGATCACATCCCCCTTCTTTGGGATGTTCCCTATAAAAAAGGTAAATTCATGGTATTTAATGGTACCATGCTAGCTGCCAAAGAAAATCGCGGATTGATTACGGGTTCGCTTAGTCTGCTTAATGAAAACTATATCTATCCTATCATCAATTCAAAGGTGGTCTTTATTGATGATTTTCCAGCCCCGCTGCCAGAAGGCAAGGACAAACATATTTATCAGGAATTTCACCGCGACATACCAAGCTTTTACAGAGACATCTGGTGGCCTGATATGTTAAAAAGCGCCGCAAAATACAAGGTGAAATACACTGGTTTAGTGATCCAAACCTATAATAATCAAGTTACGCCGCCTTTTAAAAAAAAGGAACATGACGAAAACACTTTTGTGCAATTCGGACGTGAACTGCTGAATATGGGCGGAGAAATTGGCATCCATGGCTACAATCACCAGTCCTTAACGGTTAATCCAAAGGCAGTTGCCGACTTAGAATATAACGCATGGAAAAATCAAGATAATATGGAGATAGCACTAAACATTACCGAAAATTATCTAAACAAGTTATTCCCTAATTATCATCTTTATACCTATGTGCCACCCTCTAATCGGATTGATTCCGTCGGTGAGGCAGCTGTTCACCAAGCTTTGCCAACCATCCAAGTACTCTCATCGCTATATTTACCTGATGACAGTGAATACTCAACGGTTCATGAATTTGAACGAGGAAACGATTTTCTCCACTTTCCACGGGTTACATCAGGTTATGAATATACCAAAAACCGCAAATGGGTCATGGCCAATGCGATTACATCCCTTGGCGTTTTCTCCCATTTTATCCATCCCGATGACGTATTGGATATTGAACGTTCCTCAGGTAAGGGCTGGACTGAATTATATAAAGAATATGATGCCATTCTTCACGATATCAACACAGATTACCCATGGCTGCAAACAATGACAGCCAGTAAAGCAGGTAAACAGCTTTCAAGCTACTTAGATGCGGCAGTGTATATTAATGAGCAGCCTGACCGGATGACCATCAATATAGATCGATTCCCAGGTAAAATGGAGTTTATGCTCAGAACGGAGAAAAAGATTGGCAAGCTTAAAAACTGCCTGGTTCAAAAAGCGGATACTAATGTTTACTACGTGGAAGTAAATAAGGCAACCGCAGAAATAAGGTTGGTGGAATAGGATGAAAATATGTATCATCGCTGAGGGATCATACCCTTATGTTACAGGAGGAGTTTCCAGCTGGATCCAAACTATTCTTACAAATATGCCCCAACATCAATTTATCATCTATGCCATTGGTGCCAAAAAGAGCGAGAAAGGACAATTTAAATACCAGCTGCCTTCTAATGTTTATCATGTAGAAGAAGTCTTCTTAGATGACTTTATTGAGGAAGGGAAAAAATGGGGTCATCGCTATCCATTATCAGAAGTGGAGAAACATGCACTTATTTCCCTGTTAATGAATAGGCAACCCGATTGGGATACCCTCCTCTCCCTCCTCTCAGGTGAGCAAATTGATTCAGCAATCCATTTTTTGAAAAGTAAAGATTTCTTTGACATTGTTCAGGAAGTTTGTACTGAAAAATATGATCAAGTTCCATTTACAGATATGTTCTGGTCGATTCGCTCAATGGTCTTGCCGCTGTTTATTTGTTTGAAGCATCCACTCCCGGAAGCTGATCTCTATCATAGCGTCTCAACTGGGTATGCCGGGATTATTGGCAGTCTCGGACGTCATATCCATCAGAAACCGTTTGTCTTAACCGAGCACGGCATCTATACTCGCGAACGAGAAGAAGAAATTATTAAGGCACAGTGGGTGAAAGGATACTTTAAAGATCTATGGATTCAGTATTTTTATAGTTTATCAGATTGTGCCTACCGAAAAGCCGATTGCGTAATTTCACTTTTTCAAAAAAACAAAGAAATACAAATTGAACTCGGCTGCCCAGCAGACCTTGTTACCATCATTCCAAATGGGGTCAATGTCGAAGAATACGCTGGACTGCCACCTAGACAGAAACAACAGGAAATTAACATTGGTGCCATTGTCCGTGTCGTTCCGATAAAAGACATTAAGACGATGCTGCAGAGCTTTGCCCTTGTCAAACAGGAATTTCCGGCCGCAAGATTCTACATCATGGGGCCAACTGCTGAGGATGAGGATTACTACCAAGAATGCCTTCAATTGGTGGAGAATTTACAAATTAATGGGGTAATTTTTACTGGTGAAGTGAACACGAAAGAATATATCTATCAAATGGATGTGCTCGTGCTCTCTAGTATTAGTGAGGGGCAGCCACTTGTTCTTTTAGAAGGTATGGCATGCAGCAAGCCTTTCGTGACAACAGATGTAGGCAACTGCAAGGGCCTATTGTACGGTGAACAAGATGACTACGGAGAAGCTGGGATCGTCGTGCCCGTTATGCAATACGTTGAGATGGCAAAGGCGATCATTAAACTGTGCCAAAATCCCTCCTTGCGAGAAGAAATGGGGGAAATTGGCAGAAGGCGTGTTGTTAGCCACTATACAAAAAAAGCTTTTATAAACCAGTATCAACAACTCTATGAAAATATGGTGAATAGCAAATGGCAGGCATAGGATTCTCATTAAAAAAAATGTTTCATGAACACGGTTTACTGGCAAATATTCGGGCCTATGGCTATTCAACAATTGTCACCGTTGGGCCACTTGCCTTATGTATATTATTAATGACCGTTGTCCAGCAATGGCTCCTCGCTGTCAATACCCCCTTTGGAGAGAAAGAACTATTCATGGCAGCAACAGAGTACGCCCTGATATTTTCGCAGATCATCACCGGGGGCTTTAATTTAATCATTTCCAGATATGTCGCCGATCAAATTTTCCAGGGGGCCTATGAAAATATTTTAGCCTCTATGTATGGGGTTATCGCGATTTGTACGGTAATTGGCGGGGTTAGTGCGTTCATTTTTTTTACCAACTCGCCCCTACCATTCACGTTTAAATTCTTCACTTATCTATTTTTTACAGAGTTAATCATCATTTGGATTCAATGCATGTATATATCCGCCTTGAAGGATTATATGAAGATTGTCAAAAGCTTCCTAATTGGGGTACTCATTTCGGGAACTGCGATTTTTGTTTGTATCTATATATTTGGAATCCAAAGTGCGACCGCAATGATGGGATGCTTGAATATTGGGTTTCTCTTTATGGTCATTAAATTCACACAATATATTCGAGCTTTCTTTAAAGTTAATAATGAGAACTACTTTGAATTCTTTGGCTATTTTAAACAGTATCCACGATTATTTATTACTGGCTTCTTGTATACATTAGCACTCTATGGACATAACTTGGCAGCATGGCAAGGTCCGCATCAGCATATTGTCAGCGATACCTTTGTGATTGCACCTTTTTATGATGTTCCTGTATTCTTTGCCTATTTAAGTGTGCTTCCTGCGATGGTGATCTTTGTCGTGTCCCTAGAAACCACCTTTTATAAATCCTATAAGACATACTATAATCGCATCTTAAACGCCTATCCGCTTAAAGAAATTAGGGCAGCCAAGAAGGATATGTTTAACATTTTATCATTAGAATTAACGTTTATCACCGAAATCCAGTTATTTGTAGCTGTTTGTTCAATTGCATTAGGGTTAAAATTCCTCCCGATGTTAGGCTTGAGCTATGAGCAAATCCAACTTTTTTGCATTCTCGTGCTCGGTTACCTTTTCTTTATCGTCATGTACACAATAGTGTTAGTTCTATTATATTTTGATGATCAAACAGGTGCTTTAGTAACAACAGCTGCCTATACGGTTGGAAGTATACTTCTTACCTTCTTGTTTCAATTACATGGGAGCTATGGATATGCTGTATTTATCAGCGGCTTCATCAGTTTACTAATCGGAATAGCTAAACTAACCCATTATTTGAATCAAATCGACTATTACACATTTTGCTCACAACCACTTATACCCCAAGATAAGGGGAAACAGCCATCCATTTCGAAGTGGGAGGATTATCTATAAATGAAAACGCATTGGACAAGTATCACGCTTCTCCTCTTGCTGCTGATTGTTTCAGGATGCTCAAACGATAGCAGTAAAACGGAAAAAAACACGAAAGCAACATCTCAATCCACTCAAACTTTTGGTGAGGATTCAAGACTTTATGATTTCGCCAAAAAGGATTCGGTCGTAACTTTTTATGTAACGATTAACAGCAATAATGCAACATCCTTTTATGAAATGGACCATTGGTATAGTATCCATAACAGTGACTCAGAGTCTCCAAAGCTGGATATTTTGATTCAGGAAGGAGGCGAAAAAGGGCCTGAAAAAGGAAAATTCGCCGCAGATGCGACAGATGTGAATGCATCCATCGAGCTTAGAGGAAAATCAACCAGAATCGCGACGCAAAAGTCGTTCAAAATTAAGCTAAATGACAGTACTGGCCTTTGGCAAGGACAAAAAACACTTAATTTAAATAAACATCCATATGATGCAACACGAATTAGAAACAAGCTATCATTCGATTATTTTACCGAAATCCCCCATCTGACCAGTATGCGCACACAATTCGTACATTTATATATTAAAGATTTAACGAATCCGAATGCTAATGATAAATTTGTCGACTTTGGATTATATACGCAAATTGAACAAGCAAACGAGCGGTTTTTAGCGACACATGGCCTTGATTCCAATGGCAATCTTTATAAAGCAGTCAATTTTGAGTTTTATCGCTACTCTGATGAGATAAAGCTAGAATCAGACCCTGCTTTTCGCAAAAAAACGTTTGAAGCACACCTAGAAATTAAAGGCAGTAATGATCATCGCAAACTAATCGCGATGCTTGAAGATGTCAATAATTATGCCTTGAATATCAATGATGTTGTTAGTAAACATTTTGACCGCGATAATTACTTAACATGGGTTGCGGCAAACATTCTAATCGGTAACCGTGATGTTACAACCCAGAACTTTTATTTATATAGTCCCTCCAATACGGAGAAATGGTACTTTCTCCCTTGGGATTATGATGGGGCTTGGACTTCTTCTGCAGCCAAAGAGAATATCGTCAAAACCGCTGAATGGGAGGATGGCTTATCGAATTATTGGGGTTCTGTCCTCCACAAACGGTTCTTCAAAGACCCAAGGAATGTCAAGGATTTATCGGCAAAAATTGAAGCACTAGCAAAAATTATCACACCAGAGAAAACAAAGAAGCTGCTTGATGAGTACTATCCGACTGTCAGCCAATTTATTAAACGCCAGCCTGATACCGATCATTTGGGAATAAATGTTAAAGATTATAAAGCAAACTATTATTCCCTTACGAATGAATCGGTCATCAATAAAAAGATGTACTATCGAAACCTAGAAAAACCGATGCCTTTTTTCTTAAATGATTATGAGAATAAAAAGAAACAATATGTGTTTGAATGGGAAGCCTCCTATGATATCCAGGGTGATGATGTTACCTATACCCTGCAGATTAGCAAAGACCCTGCTTTTCATTCTATAAGTCAAGAGATAAAAACGGGAGACAAAACTAGCTTCGTGCTCCCATCTATCGCGAGTGGCACCTACTATTGGCGCGTCATTGCCAAGGATGCAAAGGGAAATACGCAAATGGCCTTCGATGAATATGAGGATGTACAAGAAACAAGATATTTTGGAATAAAAAAATTCATCGCAAACTAACGTAAAGGGAACTTATCATGAAAAAGCTACGGCATGAACTAAAGTTTTATATCAATCAACCTGTATATGAACAATTGCGGGAAAAACTGGCGATTATCTTAAAGCGTGATCAACATACAGTCAACGACGACGGCTATCATATCCGCAGCCTCTATTTTGATAATGTTCATAACAGAGACCTTTTTGAGAAAAGCTTTGGAATCTATAAACGAAAAAAGTTTCGAATCAGAATTTATAATCAGAGTGATGAAGTCATTAAATTGGAAAAAAAGAACCGATATGGAGAAATGATTCAAAAGGAGTCGCTGGCTATCTCCAAACAGGAATACGAACAGCTAATGGATTGGGACTTTGACTTCCTGCGGGAAAAGGAAAATCCCCTAGGAAAAGACTTCTATCTGTATCTTCGCTCACAGTATATGTCGCCTAAGGTAATCGTCGATTACGTTCGAGAAGCATATATGGCAGAGATTGAAGATGTCCGGATTACCTTTGACAAATACTTGAGCACAGGGATAAACTCAATTGATATCTTTGAGAAGAATATGATGACTATTGAAGTCCTGCCGCCCCCATTGCTGATCATGGAGGTAAAATATAATTCGTATCTACCGGATTATATACGCGAGTTTCTCCGGCTCGAGAGTCACCAGCGTTCTGCAATTTCTAAATATGTCATCTGTCGTGAAGAAAATATGAAATATTATAAGCCATAAATGAGAGGACTAACGATGATGAATGGACAGACTAGTTTTAACGATATTATTAAAAAAAGTATTTTACATTCTGATACCTTTACCAGTGTTTCCGTCTTAGAGATTTTCTTTGGAACCTTAGCTTCATTTCTAATCGGCCTATTTATCTATTATGTCTATAAAAAAACTTTTCGCGGTGTCGTGTACAGCCATAATTTTAATATTACCTTAGTACTGATGACAATGATTACCTCGCTTGTGATCATGACGATTAGCACGAATATCGTCTTATCTCTTGGCATGGTCGGGGCACTGAGTATTGTCCGTTTCCGCACAGCCTTAAAGGATCCCCTCGACATCGTCTTTTTGTTCTGGGCTATCTCTGCCGGAATTGCAATCGGTGCATCGATCTATCCTGTCGCCATTTTTGGCTCAGCCTTCATTGCGATGGCTGTGTTCTTCCTCTCCAAGAAAAAATGGAAGGACATCACCTATTTATTGGTCATTCACTACGATGAAAAGGCGTATGATGAAATTAAAACAACACTTGTTAAAATGGAGTATGAACTAAAATCAAAAGTGGTACGCAAGAATTGGACTGAACTAACCATCAAATTAAAGTTGAAAGTCGATAACACTGCCTTTGTCCATACCCTCTCAAACATTGACGGGGTCAAGGATGTTTCATTAGTCCAATATAGCGGTGATTATGCAGCTTAATAAGGAACACCGGCATTTGAAGCTAGAATATCTCGGGCCAAAAGGGACAGCCTCCATCAAGGAAGCTGTCCCTTTTCTTTTAATTATAAATACTGGTCTTATGTTTAAATGGGACAAACCCCTGTTTCTTACTATAGCTTGTACTACTATTATCTGGCGTTACAGTAAAGACAGCCTTATGTTCTTTCCGTTTAGCAGTTTGAAAATATTTGATCCATTTCTGGCCCCATTTGCTGTCCTTCAAACGTTCTTTATCGTAATTTTCCCATAATATTCCATCGACATATTTCTTCGAAGTAAATTTATATGTGTCAAAGCCCCAATTTTGTACGAAAACTAATTTAGGATATTTCTTGGTAATGGTTTGCAGCAGTTTTCCATAACCAGTCCGCAATTTTGTAGCAACTTTTTTATTATCGCCGTAAAAGTCATCAATATCACCAACTGTATCTAACAGCACACCATCAAACTTTTTGGCAATAATCTCTTCTTTTAGCTCAGCAAACAGCAGTTGTTGATAATGAAGGTTCGTAATATCCATTAAATAGGTATCCCAATCTTCGATATACACTTTTTTATAATTGACCTTTAGGTAATTACTTTCCTTGACTTTTGCCGTAAACGCTTTATCCCATTGCTGCAATTCCATTATACTAAGATAACCAAGGACAATGGTTCCGTTTGCTTTTAATTTAGCAACACGCTCTTTGGTAATCTCATGCGGTTCGATAATCACCATATCATAACGGCTAAGCTCTTTCACTTTAGCATCGCTGACATTTCCATAGTATATTTTATAGTTTTTTACATCTAATAACGGATTTTTCCACTTGGCATAAGTAGGGTAACAAGAAGTTAACAGTAGCAGAATAACGCAGGTAAGGATAAGTGAAGTTTTCCTAAACATGGAGGAGAGCCCCTTTACGATTTATTCTTCCAATAAATTACGGTAACCCAGCCGTCATAGTTTTTACACATTAGACCTGTGGTTTTGCGTCTCAATTTTTCAATTGATTTGCCCTTAGTACCTATTATAATATAATTGCATTTGCTCGCAAAGAGTAGAATATCATAATAGTAGTTGTTGACTAATCTCCCCCCTGCTTGGGAACCTGATGAAGTCAGCCAGCCTCACTACGCTGCTGGTTCAACCTCCGTGCCATCGCAAGTTTGACAGCATAAAGGACAGGAACCCCCAGCAGCGACAGGCCGGCTAATAGTCCAAATACCGTAACAGTATCACCGTAACCGAAATAATCCAATAAAAAGCCACCCAGGGACGGACCGACGATATTTCCAATTTGCGTGAATCCCATCGCTCCAAAGTAAGTGCCCCGCAAATCAGATTTTGCAATTGAATCAATGAAGGCATCTGTCATCGAGAACATGAGAATTTCCCCAATCGTAAATAGAAAAATAACGGCTCCCCACACAGGAATCGACCCTGCAAGCGAAAAAGCAAACACCCCAAGCGCACAAACTAAATTGCCAACAATAATTGAAAAAATCGGCGAGTATTTTTTCCCTATGGAGAGCAGTGGGTACTGCAGGGATATAACCGTTACGGCGTTCAGGATTAGAAAGGCCGAAAACATCCCCGCTCCCTTATTTTGGCCATATTCCATTGACAGATACTGCGGCAATGTCGAGTTAAACTGAGCAAAACCTGTTGTCGCCAGAATGATGCCAAGGATTGACATCAGCAGCACCTTATCTTCCCTCACAGCCTTGGCTGCTTCAGAAAAACCAGCTTGTTTTGACCCAGCCGCATCAGCATGACTAGGCTGATAACCAGTCTTGCTATATGTAAGCATCAACGATAGACCATAAAGGACATAGACACCAGCAGCAATAAAGAAAAGGAAGGTTGTTGTCGATGAACCAAAATAAAAGCCAAGCATCGGCCCAAAAATGACACCAACATTAATGGCTGTATAGCGTAAGTTAAAGATGGTCAGCCTGTTTTTGGGTTCAGTAAGGTCGGCCAGCAGCGCTCTTGATGCCGGTTCAAACACAGACCTACAAAACCCATTTAGGGCATTGGCGAGAAAGAAGCCAGCAACCGATTGCGCTAACCCGAAAATAACAAAAACCGCTGCCCACAAGAAAACGGAAGAATAGAGAACAATTTTCCGGCCAAAGCGGTCAGATAAATAGCCCCCAGCAAAACTCGTTGTAATGCCGACAAGCGAGCTTACAGCGATAATCATTCCTGTTTGCGACGCGGAAACGTGCTTCACCTGAGTCAGATAAATCGCCAGGAAAGGAATGCTCATGGACGTTGCCATTCGGCCAAACATGGTGCCGACTAGTATATTAATCGCAAGCGGATGCAAATTTCGTAGATACTTTAACAAAGTCAACTTCTCCTCTATAAAAATAAAAAACTACTGATACAAGTATTCAGTATGAACCACAACTGTTTCTTCGAAGAGTAATTGTTTTGTATTATAATCATCTATTATTGGTTTTTCAAGAATTTTTTTCCTATTAGTAAACTAAATGACCTTAATGGAGTTTGCCATAATGATCAAAAAAAACAAAACCCTCCTTTTTATAAGGAGGGTCTGGGTGGGAAACTATTCTTGCAAACTATGTTTAACTACATAATCTATGAACAACTTACTCCTCTTATCCGGATCGGCTAACAGCAGCGAAGGCCTTGGGTAAGTATTTTGTTTCCGCTAATGTTTCTTTTTATATTTAGGTGTTGATTATCTGCAAAAATTAAAGGGGGGTCCAAAGTCAGTAACTGACCTTTGGTAGCCCTCTCTTTTTGTTCTATTGACTAGAGCAACCATTTTATATCATCATTTTTCTATTAATTTTTCTGCCAGTCTTATCCCAAACGGATTTCAGTTGTATTTTTTGTCTCTAAATCTGTTAAGTGTACGGCACAGGCTAAACAAGGGTCAAACGAGTGAATAATTCTCAAGATTTCCAGAGGTTGTGCTTTATCTAACAACTTTGTCCCTTTCAGTGCTGCTTCATACGCGCCCAGTTTGTTTTGATTATCCCGTGGTGAAGCATTCCAGGTTGAAGGAACAACCGCTTGATAATTTTTAGTTTTACCATTTTCAATATCAATCCAATGACCTAGTGCCCCGCGTGGCGCTTCCATCCAGCCGACACCTTGAGCCTTACTCGGCCAGTTTTCAGGATCGTTATTAGTATGATTTAGCGTACTTTGATCCCCTCTTTTAATATTTTTGAAGAGTTCATCCATGTCATTCCTCATCCAGTCGGTAATTAACACAGTCTCAAGGCCACGAGCAATCGTCCGACCAATTGCAGATTGCAGTGAGGATAATGGCAAATCAAGTCTTTTCAGCGTATCATCAACGATATCAACGATTTCCTGTTTTCCAGCAGCATACCCAACCAGCAACCGGGCGAGAGGTCCAGTCTCCATCGGCTGTTCCCGCCAGCGTGGGGCTTTGATCCAGCTGTATTCCTTGTTCGTATCCAACGTTTTATATGGAGCATTTGGACCAGTATAGTTAAATTCAGTTTCACCGTTAAATGGATGTTTTCCTTCTCCCTTCGTTTTTTTACCATCATAGCTGTACCAAGAGTAATCGATAAATTCCTGAACTTGTTCGGGATCTGTTAAATCAATATCATGAATTTCATTTAGATTACCATTTAGGATAACGCCCCGGGGCATCCTGAAGTTTTCCACATCATAAATATCGGTTGTTGAAAAATCGCCATAGCACAAATAGTTATTTAAGCCGCCGCCATATGTACAATCTTTATAAAAAGACCCAATACCTAGCAAATCCGGAATGTATACTTGGTTAACGAACTCATTTGCTTGATTAATCAATTCAGAAACCTTAGATAACCGCTTTGCATTCACGCCGTATTCTCCATCAATGTTCAGCGGTGTAGCCATTCCTCCCACTACATAATTAGGATGCGGATTTTTACCACCAAAGATGGTATGAATGTTGACAATTTCCTTTTGCCAATCCAATGCTTCCAGATAATGGGCAACAGCAAGGAGATTGAATTCTGGAGGCAGTTTGTAAGCTTTGTGGCCCCAGTAACCATTAGCGAAAATTCCAAGCTGACCGGAATCAACAAGCTTTTTAATTTTGTTTTGTACGTCAGTGAAATAACCAGGTGATGATTTTGGCCAGTTTGAAAGTGATTGGGCAATTCTTGATGTTTCAGCTGGATCGGCTTTTAAGGAATTAACTATGTCCACCCAGTCCAGTGCATGTAAATGATAGAAATGAACAATATGATCATGAACAAATAAAGCTTCATTCATAATGTCGCGAATTAAATGCGCATTTCTCGGAATTTTTATATGTAACGCATCTTCAACCGATCGAATGGATGCTAGGGCGTGAACAGTGGTGCATACACCGCAAATTCTTTGTACATATGCCCAAACTTCGCGAGGGTCACGTTCACGGACAATTAATTCAAGCCCTCTCACAGCTGTTCCAGAACTAAATGCATCATTAATCATTCCATTTTCATCGATATCTACTTCTACTCGAAGATGTCCTTCGATTCGTGTAATCGGATCGACAACAATCCTTTCACTCATCTTTTCCACCTCATTTATACCCCCATGCTGTATTGAACGGCAATTTTGGCAATACCACAAGCACTAGGCAATACCTATTTTCTATTTTGTTGCGGTCACTGGCTGCTTCTGCACCGATTTAGCCCTATCAGGTTTCTTTTTAGGAAGAATCCCTTTATCCCAAACGCTTTTTTCTGAGCAGGCGATGCAGCTAAAACCGGCAGCAATACAGCGCTCCACTCCTAATGATTCACAGGAATTAAAGGCTGTCGGACCTTTGCAACCCAATTTAAACAAGCAGTAGCCATTTTTGGCGTTTTCATCATCGTAAGACTCTGCAAACAGCTTTTTATCAAAAAATGGTTTTCTGTGGCAGGTCATATGTACAGTCGTTTGATAAAACATTTTAGGGCGAAGCTTTTTATCCAGTTCCGGCAATTCTCCATGAAAGTGAACATGCAACAATGTCCCAATGATCACTTCTGGAATTGGCGGGCATCCTGGTACAAGTGCAACAGGGACCCCTTCTGGAATAACGGCTGTTAGTTCCACTGAATTCGTTGGATTTAACCCTGCACTAGGAATTCCGCCCCAAGCAGAGCAGCTTCCAACAGCAATAACGGCCTTTGCATGTGCTGCTACGTGGATAATCTCTTCTCTGACAGATTTCCCGGCAATCATTAGAAATTGATCACTTTCCGGGATTCCTCCCTCAACCACCAGAACATATTGACCCTTATACTTTTCGAAAATGGTTTCTTTATGCTCTTCCGCTTGGTATCCGCTAGCAGTTGAAAGAAGTTCACTATACTCCAAAGAAATAAAATTAAGGATCGTATCGAGGGATGATGGCTCAGATGAACGGATAAAGGCTTCTTTGCACCCTGTACAATCCAATGCGCTAATCCATACCACAGGCAAGCGGCTGGCGCTTTGTTTTAGCATCTCTTCTGTTACATTTACGGATTCTAACCAATTATAAATTCCCATAAAATTCGCTTCCTTAATAAGATACTTAGTTTTTACGCGGTGTAACAGTATTATCTGTACTAATGGATATCTGGTAAAAAAGTGAAGACCGTCCTAGTGTTGATTATTTAATATACATCACGTTGATACCGACCTTGCTTTTGTAAATCGTTTACATATGCTTCGGCATCCTCACGACTCATTGCACCTTCTTTTTCAAATACTTCAATAAGTGCGTTGTGAACATCTTTGGCCATGCGTGATTTATCTCCGCAAACGAAGAAGTAAGCTCCGTTTTCCATCCATTCAAATAATTCCTTACTGTTTTCAAGCATTTTATGTTGTACATATACTTTTTTCTCTGTATCACGAGAAAAAGCAGTATCGATTTTTGTTAATACTCCATCTTGTTGATATTGTTCAAATTCGTCTTGATATAGGTAATCACATGCCGCATGCTGGTCACCAAAGAATAACCAAGATCTTCCTTGTGCCTTCGTTACGGCCCGTTCTTCAATGAAGGAGCGGAATGGAGCTATACCTGTTCCCGGTCCAATCATAATAATATCTTTATCACCTTGGGGCAGATGAAAGTGTTTATTAGGCTGCACAAATACCGGAAGTGTATCACCTTCAGAAACACGCTCCGCAACTAAAACAGAACAAACCCCTTTTCGATCCCGACCGTGAGCATGATAGCGAACAGCCCCAATAGTTAGATGCACTTCACCTGGATGTGCAGTGATACTGCTAGCAATTGAATATAGACGTGCAGTCATTTTTCTTAACATTGAGACTATGTCTTGGGCTGAAGCACTCCATGGGCCAAAGTCACATAACATATCAAGCAAATCACGCCCATAGCAATATTCTTTCATTTGACCCGCATTTTCAGGAGACAATAACTTATGTAAATCTTCATTTTCTGTGAATTGGGCAGCCTGCTGCAGGATCTTTTTGGACAATAACGTAATTTCAAAGTAATCTGTCAGCGCTTTCAACAATGGCAGAGTTTCACCTTGTTTACTAATGATAACCTCTGTTTTCCCATCCCAATTCATTTCCTCGAGAATAGCAGTGACCAATTCTGGATCATTACTAGGAAGAATTCCAAGAGCATCACCTGGATTATAAGTAAGACCAGAGCATTCTAATGATAACTCGAGATGTCTTGTTTCTTTGCTGGAGCCAGTCCCATTGATATTACAATTCTTTAAAACTTTCGCTGGAAATGGATTGGTTCTTGAATACGGTGTTACCACTTTTTTGACTTCAGAACTTACTGTAGTAGTTGACATCATCTTCACCTCGAATAGTTTATACCCTTACATTAACATGAGTTTTCATCGTGAAGTATATCTATCTTAGAAAAAAATATAAAAAAAGTTTGCGTATATTAGATAATAAGTCACTTGGCGGAGCCGATATCTCGATTGCTACGAACGCGCCGTTAACTTCACCCTGGAGTTCGTTGCAGATGATTTGTTCTTCTACATATAATACTTCAAGACTGGCCTTGAGATTGCTGACATCATGCGCTGTAAAAACTCAAAAAACCGAACATTTTACTACATGTCCGGTCAAGAATTTGACGGTTACTTCCAATGGGATCCGCAATCTGGTTAAGAGCCCACACGCTCAGTCGATAATATTTATGGGTAATTTTTCCTACCTTTCACAATAATATCTTAACTAAATAATCTGCATGAATTTCTGCAATCTCCTCAGGCTTCATGGTTCCATCCTGTTTATACCAGGACTGAACTGAGTTCATTCCTGCCAGAATCATCATTCTTGCCATTTTAACATTGACATTTTTAAAAACTCCTGCTTCTATTCCCTCCCAGATCAATTCATCAAAAATATGATTAAACTCATCCCGCTTTTTTAATATTTTCTCTAAATATTTTGCTGAAAAAGTTTGATCTAGTTTGCCGGCAACATTAAACATCGATTTTTCACTGATTTCAAACATTATATAATCTTTTATTAACCCTTTTATCTTTTCATCAGGTTCTAAATCTCTATGTTTAAACTCTTTTATTACTTCAATACTTGGTTCAATAATCATCATGTGGCATGCAAATAGCAGTTCCTCTTTATTTTTAAAATAATAATACATAGAACCTTTTGTCATAAGTAATTGGGCAGCGATTTCCTCCATAGTTGTTTTTTCATATCCTTTTTCAGCAATGATGGAGATCGCTGACCGGATGATATCATTCTTCTTCTTTTCCATCTTCTTTTGTCTTAGGCTGGTACTCAAAATAAACTCCCCTTTGTTCTTTCACTATATGTTATGGGATTTCTTAATAGATTTGATTCTACATGCAATTATAATCAATCTTTTAAGAAGATTAAATCCCTTCATTCTTATGAGGTGACCTATAAAAGGGAATGGGTCACTTAGTTTTGCTGCTACCATTATTAGTTTTCCTTTTCAGCTAAGACAAAATTACCGCAGCTGCATAATGCCCTTTGATGTCACTCTGATTTTCCCATCTTTTTCGCAATCCCACGTTTTGCTTGAAGAACTCTTTCTAGCTTCTTCTTGTAATGGCATTTTAAGTAGTTTCCCCGTTGGTGTGCGTGGAAGTTCATTATAGAATTCAATATACCTTGGTACCATAAAGTGACCCATATTTTGATAGCAATATTCGACAATATCTAAATATGTTAAGCTAGATTCTTGTTTTAAGACAATACAAGCTTTGATATCATCCTCTCCAATTGGCGAAGGGATAGCAATCACCGCTGATTCTGCAATTTCAGGATGTTTATTAAGCATGCTTTCCATTTCAAATGAGGAGATATTTTCACCCTTACGTCGAATCGCATCTTTCATCCGGTCAAGAAAATATAGGTACCCTTTATCATCTTGATAAAAGCGGTCACCGGTATGGAACCATAAGTTTTGCCAGGCTTCGACGGTTTTTTCAGGCTTATTATAATAGCCTAACATTACAATATGAGGTAATTTAGGGCGTACAAGTAATTCTCCAGCTTGGCCTGGCTTGCAAGGATGATCATGTTCATCAACGATTAAAATATCAACGAATTCTGTTAACGGCTTTCCACAAGAGCCTGGGCAATCTTCCTCCATTTCCGTTGCAGTCACAGCATTCCATTCCGTTGAACCGTATGCTTCAACGAGCTTCAAACCAAACCGTTGTTGGATCTCTATATAATTTTCCTTTGGAGCAGGAATAGCATATACGGCTCTAACACTATTATTTGCTTCCTTTTCATTGACTGGCTGATTGTATAACATCGTTAAAATTCCACCAACTGCAGGAAAAAGAGTAATTTGATGTTCCTGTATTTCATCCCAGAAACCTGTAACACTAAAATTCTTTTTTAGCACCATCTTAGCTCCTGAAATCATACATCCAAGGGTAATAAATTTTGCAGCGACATGATAGAATGGAAGAAAATTCAATGATATATCATCAGTAGTGTATTGCATAATATCAGCCTGAAATAGACCCATAAAATACAAATGATGATTCGTAATTAGAACTCCTTTAGAAGGCCCAGTCGTACCCGAGGTATAAATAATACAGGCTGGGTCGTAGTGTTTTATTGGGTCATTTTCCAGTTCCCGGTGTAAATGAATCAAGATTTCTTCATGATAGACTGTTAGAGCCTCCCATTGGTAGGTTTCCCAATTTTCTAACGCATTACATTCGTTTTGACCGTGAAGGATTACGGTTTTGATGTTCTTAAGTCCTGAAGAAATATTAGTAAACTCATCATAAAATTCTTCATTTAGTATCAAATACGGTGCATCACAATCATTAATCAGATATTGTAGAGTATCACCTTTATAAATCGTATTAATGGGTATCTCCACAGCACCGATTTTGGCCAAAGCAAACCATAGGTATAAAAAATCCCTAGATGTAGGCATTAATATAGCAACATGGGTTCCTTTTCTAATTCCAATTTGGTATAAGTTAGCAGCAAGAATGTCTACCGACTTTTTCATCTCCGAATAGGAAATTTCTTCTTTCCCACTAACTAAATCGACAATAAACGTGTTACTCCCTCTTTGTGCTGCGCATGTTTCTAATAAATTAGCAATCACTCGATCATAATAGGGGACAACGTCTGCATATGGATGAAGCATTCCTATTACCTCCTAATTTTTAATAATTCCTTTGTCTAGTAAATGGTTAATTTCCTGTTCGGTATAATTTGCTTTTTTCAGGATTTCTACTGAATGGTCACCTTGTTTAGGAGGTGAAGCAAATTCTCCCTTTACTGCATTCAAAGATTCATGGGCTGACCCAAATTTTATTGGAAGACGAATCTTAGGAACAGCGTGACTCGAAAGATTATTTAATGAAATATACTCTACAATATTTCTATCCCGAAAATGATTCTCCTTCATAACTTCCTCTGTATTCAAAACGGGTGTTACACAGCAATCCGCCGTGTCAAAAATGGCGTTCCACTCCGCTAGAGTCTTTGCTTTGATTTTATTTTGTAAGAGTACATAGTTTCGATTACTCGTATTTGCAACTGAGAAGGCTTCCTCTCTTAGCTCTGGCATTTCTAAAATATCGCAAATTTGTTGCCAAAACTTATCCTCAACTGCTCCAAAAGCTAGATAACGATGGTCCACCGTTTCATAGATATGGTAACAAAGAACCCCACCATTTAATAACTCTCGCCCCCTATTACTAACCCTCCCAGTAGATAAATAGTCCAAATATGGGTTAAGCATCCATGTAGAGATAACATCAAACATTGAAATATCAATATATTGACCTTCTCCAGTCAATTGCCGTTGATAAAGGGCACTGACAATGCCAAGAGTAGCAGAGACTCCTGAACCGATATCTGCAATTTGCGTTCCAGGTATAGCTGGCTTTGACTCCGGCTGACTACCATTTACATCAAGAAATCCTGATAAACTGAGAAAATTGATATCATGACCAGGCATTTTGGCTCGATTTCCTGTTTGTCCAAAAGCAGAAATTGAGCAGTAAATGATAGTAGGATTGATTGCTTTTACCGCAGAATAATCAATTTTTAACCGCTCGACTGTCCCAGGGCGAAAACTCTCAACAATCACATCCGCTGTTTCCGCTAATCGGTAAAAAATTTGCCGTCCTTCTTCCGTTTTTAAATTAAGAGCAATGCTTTGTTTGCTATAATTGGTGGCAGAAAAATAGCAACTGAATTCTGGAGACGACGCAAAAGAGGGCCCAAGGTCTCTTAGGTAATCACCTTTTTCAGTATCTTCAACTTTAATGATTTCGGCGCCATATTCAGCGAAAAATTGTGTCGCATAGCCACCTGGCAATAAACGAGTTAAGTCCAAAATTTTTAGCCCTTTAAATGAAATCATCATGTAACCTCTTTTCTTATCTTCCGTTAAAAACTGGCTTTCTTTTTTCAATAAACGCCCTCATACCTTCTTTCTGGTCTTCAGAACTAAACAGCAAGGCAAATTCTTGAAGCACATATTGAATTCCTTTCTCATAATCCATTTCTGATGCAACATTCACTGCTCGTTTTATCGCTGCAAGTGCTAATGGACTTTTTTCGCCCAGTTCACTTGCCAATTTTAAAGCTTCCGAAAACACATCCCCATTCTCTACGATTCGATTAGATAACCCCCACTGGTAGGCTGTTTCTGCATCAATTAATTTTCCAGTCATTAAGATTTCCTTAGCCTTGGCACGGCCAAGCCATCTCGTTAATCTGATGGTCGCTCCTGCTCCCGGAATTACCCCGATATTTACTTCGGCCAACCCAAATTTAGCTGTTCGATCTGTGATGACAAAGTCACAGGCCAAGGTTAATTCCGTCCCCCCAGCAGGTGCATATCCATGAACTGCCGCAATGACGGGCTTGGAGATTGATTCAATCTTCGCAAACATCGCAATCCATTGTTTTGTTTTTTCTCTTACCACTAATGATGTATCATTCGCCATTTCATCAATATCAGCGCCGGCACTGAACGCTTTATTACCTGCGCCGCGAAAAATGATTGTTTTTACCTCTTCATCATGTTCTGATAGGTCTAATGCCGAGGTAATTTCTCTTATCATTTTCATATTCATCGCATTTTTTACATGTGGACGATTGAGGGTAATAACCGCTGATTGCTCCATTTTTTCAAATACAATACATTCATAAGTCATTGGTTCTGACCTCCTTTAGCTCATAAGCAGTAATGTAGGGGAATTTAACATTCTTTTGATGGTTTGAATAAACTTTCCGGCTGCTTCTCCGTCCACCATCTGATGGTCAACCGTCAGATTATAATAACAGCTTCTTCCCACAACAATTTCATCTTTTTCATTCACAACCGCCTGCTTCGTTACGGCACCAACTCCTAAAATACCTAGTTCCTTTGTATTTAAGATTGGCGTACCAAGTTCCCCTCCATAGCTGCCTACGTTTGTAAGAGTAAACGTACTTCCCGATAAATCTGTAGCTGTCAATTGATTTTGGCGGGCCTTTTCAGCAAGCTCCTTTATTTCTTTGTGGATAAGGTATAAACTTTTTTTATTTGCATTTCTAATTGGCGGTACAACCAATCCTTTCTCCGTCGAGACGGCAACACCGATATTAATGTCTTCCCATATAATCAGTTCATCGGTTTCATACGTCGCATTTAAATGACGATGCTCTTCTAATGCCAGTGCAGTTGCTTTCACAAACAAAGCTGCCCATGATGGTTTTATAGAATGAGGAAGCAAATCGTCTTTCATTTGTTGATAAATGGGCCAGAGTTTATCCAGAGAGATGGACCCCATTAAGGTCATTTGTGCCGTTTGCTGTAGACTGTTAAACATATTTCTTGCTATCGTTTTCCGTATAGGTGATAATGGCTGCTTTGAACGAATCTTTCTCTCGGCTTCTACTTTTATACTTTCTTGCTGTTTTTTGTCTGTTTGGGAGATTTGCGTTTTCCTTGCCTCATAAACATCTTTTGCGAGAATCGCTCCTTGTGGTCCTGACCCGCTTACTTTTAAAAGATTAATCCCTAGCTCCTTAGCAATCCTTTTGGCGGCCGGACTCCCTATTATTCTTTCAGGCTTAAAGGAAGCGGATGTTTCTAATGGATTTTTCATTTGTCTCCTTCTAGCTGCTGGAGATAACTGTTGTTTCATTTCCTTTACTAGCTGAGGTTCTTGATAGAGATGTACCTTTCGAGGATTTTGAAACTTGCTCGTCACTTCCTTCTCTTCTGGACTCTTATCTGAAACTGAAACAATATAGCCTATTGTATCGGTCATACGAGCACTTTCGCCTTGTTGCAGCATGATTTTTAAAATTCCAGAAGCAGGTGCAAGGATGTCGCTATTAACCTTTTCTGTTTCCACTGAAGCAATAATTTCATCTTTTTCAACTGCCGCCCCTTCCTCCTTTTCCCAAGAGGTTAGAATTACTTCACCATCTTCCACACCAATCTTAGGAATGGTAATCTCAATCATGCTTCATTCCCCCTTCATTACCTGTTCTACTGCGGCGATTAACTTTTCTTCTGATGGTAAAATATAATCTTCTCCTCGCCCAACAGGAAGAGGAACAAATTTAGAGGTAACCCTTTTGATTGGTGCATCGAGGTAATAAAGCGCATGCTCCGAAATCAGTGCCGCAATTTCTGAGCCAAAGCCAAATGGAGCTGGTGCTTCATGTACAATTACGAGTCTAGAGGTTTTCTTTAATGACTCAATAATTAACTGTGAATCAATTGGCATGACTGTACGCGGGTCGATGATTTCAACATTTATTCCTTTCTTCTCTAATGTTCTCGCCGCTTCTTTAGCTAAGTGAACCATTGAACCAAGTGCCACAATCGTCACATCAGAACCTTCTTTAACAATTTTTCCTTTGCCAATCGGTATTAGATATTCCGCTTCTGGGATTTCTTCTTTTAAGCTCATAAGCGACTTTTGTTCTAAAAAGATAACCGGATCAGGGTCACGAATAGCACTTTTTAATAATCCCTTTACATCATAAGCATTTGATGGATATACAACCTTAAGTCCAGGCACATGTCCAAACATGCTCTCTAATGATTGTGAATGATGCATTCCTGTTCTAAAACCGCCGCCCGCTAAAGTGCGTACAACAAGCGGGATATTTACCTGTCCACCATACATATAGCGCATTTTGGCTGCATGGTTGGCAATTTGGTCCATAGCCAAGTAAATAAAGTCCATAAACATAATTTCTATAACAGGACGCAGCCCCACAGCAGCTGCCCCAACACCCAAACCAGCAATCGCTTCTTCACTAACAGGTGTATCTTTTACCCGTCGCTCACCGTACTTCGCTAATAATCCCCTTGTCAGTCCGAACGAACCGCCCGTTTCTGCAACATCCTCCCCGATAATAAATACCTTGTCATCCCGGGCCATTTCCTCATCTAATGCATTTGTAATTGCCCATCGATAATTAATCTTTGCCATTTTTTATTCTCCTTTAAAAAATGAGTTATCCATATATACATTCATTAACAGGTCTTCCTCATTAGGGAATGGACTTGCTGATGCAAAAATAATCGCTTCCTGAATTTGCTGGTCGCGTTCTCGTTTTAATTTCTCTACCTCTTCAACTCCGACAGAAGCCAGCAGACATTGTTCAATTGTTTGCAAAGGATCACGTTTTACCCAGCTTTCTATCTCTTCTTTTGTCCGATAGAGCTGAGGATCGCCTTCATAATGTCCTCTCCAGCGATATGTTTTACATTCAATTAGGCTTGGCCCTTCTCCATTCCTAGCCCTTTCAATGGCTTGGTGAATATGACTATGAACGGCCTCCACATCATAGCCATCGACAATATAGCCAGGGATTCCATATCCAGCTGCCCGTTTACCTATATCCTGTTGCTTCATACCTTTTGAAATCGGACTTAACTCGGCGTAAAAATTATTTTCACAGATAAATACGATGGGCAAATTCCATGTTGCTGCAAAATTCAAACTCTCGTGAAAGGCACCTTGGGGGACCGAACCATCTCCAAAGCTGCAAATCGTAATATTATTTGATCCTTCATAAAATTGTTTAAACGCCGTTCCAAGCGAAATCGGCATCCCAGCTCCTAAAATTCCAGATGAGCCAAGTAATCCTTTCGATAGATCTGCCAGGTGTGCTTCACCACCAACACCTCCACAAAGACCATCTTTTCTTCCCATGATCTCAGCTAGAAGCTTTCCTGGATTAACCCCTCTGGCTAGAAAATAGGACTTTGAACGATGATAAGGGATGATATAATCTCCATCCTCCAACATCGTGCAAAGAACCGAACCTACTAACTCTTGACCAATTCCGGAATGAAGCCACCCTTCAATTTGTCCTTTACTAAATAGATCAATGGTTGCTTCTTCAAACTTACGGGTTAAATACGCATTAGAAAAAACCTCTAACAATCTTTGCTCTGATAACGTTTTCATTTTAATCAAGATTTTTCACCTCTCTAGCATCCCATTTTTCTTGCAATAAACAGCTTTTGCACTTCACTAGTACCTTCGCCAATTTCCATCATCTTAACATCCGCATAAAACCGTGAAATTGGATATTCAAGTGTGAACCCGTAGCCTCCATGAATCTGAAACGCTTCATCGACAACCTCTTTCGCTACGCGGCTGGCGAAAAGCTTGGCCATTGAAGCTAATTCTTCGACATTATCCTTCTTTTGATCACGGGCACAAGCGGCCATATAAGTTAATGAGCGAGCGGCATTTACCTTCGTTTTCATCTCAGCTAATTTAAATTGTATCGATTGCAATTTGGACAGCGGCATACCGAATTGAACACGGGTTTTCGCATGTTCCAATGCCATATTCATGGCGCCTTCAGCCATTCCGGTACTGCATGCAGCAAAAGCTAGTCTGCCAAGATCCATTCCAGTAAGAACATGGCGAAGACCTTTTCCTTCCTGACCTAACATATTCTCAAGCGGAACTTTACAGTTTTCAAAGAAGATTTCACGGGTATCCCCATGTTTCCAACCGAGCTTTTCGATTTGCTTGCCAATAATCAGTCCTTCAGATTCTCTTGGTACGATAAAGGTACTAAAGCTTTTTCTGCCGTTATTTTCACCTGTGGAAGCAAGGACAATCATACCGTCACTTTTTGTCGTACCGGAATTTGAAATAAATGTTTTGGCACCATTTAAAATCCAATAGTCTCCTTCTGCCCTTGCAGTTGTTGAAGCAGAAGCTAAATCCGATCCAGCATTTGGTTCAGTCATCGCTATGGAACCAATGATCTCACCTGACACAAGCTGCGGCACCCATTCTGCTTTTTGCTTCTCACTTCCAAAGCGAGAGTAAACTTCGATCACTAGATTTTGAACTTGTAAGATAAGTGGAATGGTAGAATCATATTTAGCCATTTCTTCTAGTGCACCTACGTAGGCTACAGTACTCACACTCTGCCCGCCATACTCTTCTGGTGCAAAAAAACCCGCAAAGCCCATATCTACTAATTGTTGAAATATTCCATAAGGAAATTCTCCTTTTTTAAACAGTTCCCCGACTTGTGGAGCAATAACCTCTCTGCCAAATTCATCCGCAGTTTGTTTTATCAGCTTTTCTTCCATAGATAATTCGAAATCCATAGGTATCTCCCCTTAAACATTTTAAATATTTATAAAATTCATACTACATTAACTGTTTATTTTTGTCTATATATTTATTTTTTGAACAATGGTTTATTTTTTGAAAATTCAGTGGTATAATTCAACATAGACACTGGACAGGGCTATTATTAAAGAAAGGTAGATGGAAATGGAGGAAAAAAAACTAGATACTGTGATTATTGGTTCAGGTCCGGGTGGATATGTTGCCGCGATAAGAGCAGCTCAACTTGGGCAGCGAGTCACAATCATTGAAAAAAGTAAGATAGGTGGTACATGCCTTCATACTGGGTGTATCCCATCAAAGGCAATTATCGGTTTATCAAAGAAATGGGCAGATTTCAAAAAAAGTGAGCACATATTTGGAAAATTATCTACTTCGAATGAGATGGATATGATGGAATTTCAGAAGGACAAAAATAAAACGATCTTTAAACTCCAAAATGGGATTCAACATTTACTTCATAAACATGAGATTGAGGTCGTGGAAGGGACTGCCGCCTTTTGCAGCAATGATGCCTTAATCGTAAGTAATATACATGGGCATACCAATAAATACTCCTTTCAACATTGCATCATCGCAACAGGGTCAGAACCGAGGGAACTTCCCTCCTTTCCATGGGGCGATCGAATCCTTTCTTCGACAGGCGCACTTGCATTACAATCTCTCCCAGAAGAGATTGCTATTTTAGGCGGTGGCTATATTGGAATTGAACTTGGTTGTGCCTTTGCCAATTTGGGGGTAAAGGTGACAATCATTGAGGTTCAAGAGGATATATTGTTAATGGTAGATCCAAAAATAAGACATATTCTTAAACAGCAATTAAATAAGAAAAAAATTAACCTGTTAACTGGCGTGAAAGCAATTGGTTACCAGGAGGAGAATGAAAAAATCAGAATTCAACTGCAAAGAGAAACAGAATTCTTCAGTGTACAAGCAGACTTTTTAGTTGTTTCAGCGGGCAGAATCCCATGTACTTCTTCGTTAGGAATAGATAAAACAAATATCGAGGTTGATCGCAACGGGATGATTCAAGTGAACTCATCGCTTCAAACTAGCGTACCCACTATTTTTGCAATTGGTGACGTCATCAAAGGTCCAGCTCTTGCCCATAAGGCTTCATACGAAGGAAAACTTGCCGCTGAAGTAATCAGTGGAAATAATTATGTCATTGACTATCGAGCAATTCCACAAGTTATTTTTTCTGATCCCGAAATTGCTTTAACAGGAGAAACTGCTCCTACTGAACATTTGTTGGAGAGCGTTTTTCCACTAGGAGCAAATGGCCGCGCACTTACGCTAAACCAATCAGAAGGCCTCGTTAAAATTTTTAGTACAAAGGATACGGGCCACGTAAAAGGTGGAGCGGTAATTGGTCCAAACGCTTCTGAAGTCATTACTGAAATTACCATCGCGATTGAGGCCGGCTGGACGGTTGCAGATTTGGCCTTAACTATCCACCCTCATCCGACCATCAGTGAGGCGATCATAGAAACGGCCGAACTCGCAACAGGTATGCCCATTCATGTGACTTCTCCTATGTAACTTAGGGCGTAAACGTAATAAATATTTTTTGTACTAATTACACCATGCGAATCTAAAGGATTCAATCAAAAGGAAAATTCTCCTGTATACGGTATGTGAAAAACAAAAATGAAACATTGTTAAATGAGACCAGGCTAAAAAGAAGATGGTCTCATTCTATTTTTAATTTTTACTTACCTGATTTACCCGCATTCTGAAGTTAACTTAGGGAGTTCATAAAGGTTTGCGCAACGAGTTGTAAATACATTAAGTTCTGTAATGTCAGCAAGATTTTTCATGCTTATACTCGATTAAGATGCGTATGCTTAAAATCTGTTTCATACTTTAATCCGTAACCCATCAGCCGATCCATCCCTATATGGCAGATCCAAATTAAACTAGCAAATATCAGATATTTTTGCGACTGCGAATTTCCCAAGACATACAAAACTAAAGGGATAGAATAGGAATGGATTACATTGTAAATCTGCGCACCAATTTTCTTGTTTAGCAGGTAAGCTAGTATGCTCACATCTGGAACTAACAACAATAAAATAAACAACCATAAATTAAATCCATAATCATAATAGACATAGATACCTACACACATTGTCAGGAGTCCTTCCAACTTTAGCAGTTTTCTAACCAATTTCTCACTCATCTCCTAAATGAATATAAAATTTTACCCCTATTAAATGAAAACTCAAAATCTATCGTTGACAATTTCGGTTGTTTTTTCACTATTTAGCAAAAAATTTATTTTGTTCATCTCCTTATCTCCCTAGACTTTCGAAAAACTCAAACAATTTTTCTTGTGATGTGATTTGTTGATTACACTTTCTACTATCTTCACAAATATAATTTCCACGATTTATATATGAATCTTGTGTGCTACCTTTTTTTTCAATTGAAAACAAGCCTACTTGGCCATGACGATTACAGAGAGAACAGACACCTTGTTTGTAACTGATTTTAAACGTACCCTGAAACCCTTTGATTTTGTTGTCATAATGGAGAATAATATACCGTTTATTTGTGCCGGTATCGTCCCAGGCTAAATAGGAAGTTTCTTGCAATTCTACTTTTTCTAGTGAAGGTACCTTTAACTTTTTCACTTTTGGAAACAATTTTTTTATTGCTTGTTGTTCAACCGTTCTGAAAGGGATAACGTACGGCTTTACTTGCTGCAGAAATATTTCCGCGCTTGCTTGGTCACGCACATTGATGATTGGCTTTAATAATTCGCTTTGTTCCTCGTTTATTTGAGGGAACAAATTAATTATTTTTTCCTGGGTTAACGATTTTAATGCATCAAGTACCCTTATGTCGTTCGTTGTCCCATAACCATTTAGTAAATACTGGGTTTGCGCCTTTATAAAGTTGTATTGATCTACTCGAATGAACATGTCCACATGGACCACTCCTAACTACATATTTTTATTTTAAACTACGAAATTCATAAAAAATTAAACTTGTAAGCCCCAGCTTAGAAGCCAGCACAATCCCCAAGATTATTGAAACAATCATCAATACTAAGGGGTTAATTAAAGAAGTTAGCATGGGCACAGACTCAGGAATATTGGACAATTCCAGAACGATTTTTATTTGTTCCTCCAACAATGGAGCAATAGTGGGAACAAGTGAGCGCACACTTATTACCCTAAAACCAAAAAGCTCAAAAATGTTTTAATAATTTTACTGGAATCCCCCTCCCCTTCAACATAATATTTACATTTTGTTAGGTACTACGAGCATTATTCCCTAATTTTCTTCTAGAAGGTAAAAGCTACTGCTTAACTTTTTTTAAAGAGCAATAGTCCTTTTATCACAACTGCTTTCTCTTGAATCATGGTTTAAGCTTTAACAAGCTTAAGAAATTAATTAACTAACGTTCGTTCCTAAAATATGTCGAGAGATGACATCTCTATTACTTGGAGTACGCGAAATCACGAATTTTTTATAAAACAAACAGTTAACTAAACGTTGATTAGATTATCGCCAATTGCTAAAATAGCGGAATCTTCTTGAAAAATTCCCTCTTCTTGAATAAAAGGGAATTTGGTTTTCTTAGAAAAAACTTCTACCTGCTTAATTGCTCACTTAAAAGTCACTCCTGTATTATGATTCACTAACGTTCGTTAGTTATTATAAATTTTTTTCAAAAAAAAAGCAATAAGAAAATATTGTGGGCTTACCCTTCACCTAAAAATTCCTTTAGATTTACAAAGTCGATATAGTACTTACTAATCTTTCTGGGGCTAATCCGTCTGTTTTCTTAAAAATCATGAATTTTGTAAACATATCATCTAGTGTCAACTCATCCAAAACTTCCTTAACACTTTTATTGCTACTATCTCCTCGCTTATATTTTCGGACAGTTTTTTGCATAAAAATAACCCCCTATCGATAAAAATAGGTGGTTAAGAGTGAATGTCCTCTGCAGTCTCGCGTAACAGTCTGCAACAGTCTAGGCAAATTTCCCACTTGAGACTGCGGAGGAACAATTTATTTAATATCGCTGAAAAGTCAAATTTGGCGGGACTGTGTGGGAATCGAACCCACCAGACCTGGCACGCAGGTCTCGGATAGTTTTGAAGACTACGGAGGACACCAGTACCCCAGCCAGCCCCATGAGATAATGATGGTCTTGTTTTCATCATTCGACCTTATCTTACAATGGAAAGTAATTTTTTTCAATAGAACTGCCCGATTTGGCAATATTTAGAAAAGTTTAAAGTTGATTTATCACAGTACTACAATTAAACAGGCTATTACTTGTCTAATCGGCTATTAACAAACTATAATAATAACATGAATATATTGTAATTTGTAGGTGAAAAATAGATGCTGCAAGGTTGGTTTTTATGGTTTATTCTTTTTTGGGTTGTGTTTCTCGTAGGATCTATGGCAATTGGTGGCTTTTTCATGTTTCGCAAGTTTTTAAAGCGCTTGCCTAAAGAAGACGGAAAGTCGGTAATGGATTGGGAAGAACATTATGTCAACAAATCGCGCCATTTATGGGGTTCTGAAGAAAAAGAGCTGCTAGAAGATTTGGTCAGCCCTGTTCCAGAACTGTTCCGCGATGTAGCCAGACATAAGATAGCTGGGAAAATTGGTGAACTGGCAATAAAGGAGAAAGCGCCTAAGATTACTGAGGACCTAGTCATTCGTGGCTATATCCAGGCAACACCAAAACGTGACCACAAATTTCTACGCAAGAAACTTTTTGAAAACAAAATCGATATCACTCCATATGAACATTTATTTTAATTATTTACTAGACAATTAGGCTGTCGAAATAATTTCGATGGCCTTTTTCATCGCTTCAGCTTGACCATCACTTTGGGAGAAATTAACCTCTAATTTTTACCGTCAGACCACGTACACCTCCACTCTGGGAAGAATCATCCCCCTATTTTTACCGCCATCACCATGCTCGCCAGCACTTCAGGAAGAATCAATTCCTTTCCCTACACTACTTCTTAGTCACCCATCGAGAAAATTCCACATTATAAGAAAAACACTGACCCAAGAAAGATCAGTGTTTCCAAAAGAAGAATAGTTGCTAAACTAAATCATTTTAATCCCATGGAGCTCACGGTAAAGCTTCATATACGAGCGGTACATGGCAATCCGCCATGGGACAATCATGCTGAACGCTAACAAAAAGAACATACCGCTCAGTTGACCGACATCAATGGTACTGCTCAAAATTGATTTCATCACAAGCCGGATGACTAATAATCCGACTAGAATAAAGATGAATGCCTTGGAGCGCTTTAAATAAATATCATTGTCACGGATTTCAAATTTTGATGTTTTTATTAGTAAAATCGAAAATAGCATCCCCACGGTAACTGCTTCTAAGATCTCAGCAGGAGTCAAGCGAAATTGCGGAACGAAATACATCAGTGCTCCAGTTGACATAAAAAACGGCGGGAGGATTATTTTTTTAACGCTAGTTGGTTTTTTTGCTGCCTTCATCCGCACAAACAGAACAAAGAAACCCATAAAGACAGCACCAATTGAAGAAATTAATACGTAATTCATAGCTCTATTCTTCCCTTATCTCATATTTACCTAAAATATTATACTTTAAAAGCAGTGAAAAAGAGAAAGATTTTTACTCGATATTGTCCCCATATTTACACGTAGTGTGGTTTCATGTACAAAAAAAGGAAAAACCATTCAATAATCGCTAAATGGTTACAAAAAAGGAAACGGCCAGCCTTGCTAATGCCTATTAAAACCCAGTAAATCCACCAAACAGGCCTTGGAAAATGGAGATAATCTTTGTCATCCAGTCAAAGAACAGCACAATCCCCATAACGATCATGATATAGCCGCCGATTTTCATAATCTTAACACTATGTTTTTTAATCCATTTCAATCGGCCAATAAAGAATGACAAAATGAGAAACGGAATCGCAAACCCAAGTACATATGCGATCATATAAAGCATTCCTGAACCCGGATTGACGGCCGCAAGTGAGATTACGACTGTTAAAATTGGGCCTGTACAAGGTGTCCATCCTGCAGAAAAGGCCATTCCTATTAGTGCCGAACCAACATAACCTGAAGGACGGTTTTTAAATTCAATCCGCCGGTCTTTCATCATAAATTCAGGTTTAAAGACACCAACGATCACTAAACCGAAAAAGACAATAAAAATTCCGCCCAGCTGACGAATTAAATCTTTGTATTGTGTGAAAAACGTTCCGATAAACGACGTAGCAAACCCCATCGCAATAAAGATAATGGAAAATCCTAATAGAAAGAAAATTGTGTGCAGCAAGCTTCGTTTTTGCAGCAAAGCATTTTCGCTTTGTAATTCAGCAACAGACATGCCTGTAATATACGATAAAAATGCAGGATATAATGGTAAGCAGCATGGTGAAATAAAGCTTAAAAATCCAGCTCCCAATGCTAAAAAGATATTTACATCGGACATATTAACACTCCTACTATAGTCGATACCTCTTCATTCTAACAAAATTTTAGCAAAAAGATAGTGATTCGCCTCAATTTAGCTACCAAAGATATTGGTTGTTTGCTAATCATTCCAATTCTTAACAACGCAACACTATCTTTGAAAAAATTTACAAGTTAGGTTATACTAGTAAAATAGTGGACGAGCAAATAAGTCTCCTATAGAAAACAATTCGGAAAGGACATCAGCCGTGCTTACAAAAGAATTAGTTGCACTCATTGAAAAAAAACGTCTAGAATTAATTAAAGCTGCTAATACAAACGGCTTAACATCCTCCGTTGCCATCCGCTGCAGTCAAGAGTTAGACCAATTGCTTAATGAGTATAATCGTAATGATAAAAAGAAGATTCCAACGACAACTTATTAATTGTAATGGTTTTCTTCATTATTAAGGCCTGGATAGTTTATTTCCAGGCTTTTTACTTAGCGATATTTTCCACTTGTGAGGCAGCCCCATTCTGAAGCAGGAACATCTTATGATACAGCCCTTTTTCTGCCAGAAGTTGTTGATGGGTCCCGCGCTCGATAATTTCCCCTTTATGTAAAACAAGGATTAAATCTGCATCTTGAATGGTCGACAAACGGTGCGCAATCGCTATTGTCGTTCTTCCTTTACGCATTTGCGCCAACGCCAATTGGATTGCTTCTTCCGTTTCGGTATCAATATTCGCGGTTGCTTCATCTAGAACCAGTATCTTTGGATTATAGGCAATCGTGCGTGCAAAGGCAATTAACTGTCGCTGTCCGCTGGAAAAAGTCGTCCCCCGTTCGACTACCTGATGGTTGTAGCCATCCTGAAGCCGTTCGATAAATGAATGAGCTTGAACAAACTTTGCCGCCTCAATAATTTGTTTGTCTGTTATCTCATCGTGATACAAACGAATATTATCTTTTACCGTCCCGTAAAACAAAAACGGATCCTGGAGCACTAATCCAATTTTCTCCCTAATCTCACTTCTTGGAAATTGCTTAATCGATTGATTATCGATGAGAATATCGCCGCGTTCAAACTCATAAAACCGCATGAGCAGATTAATAATTGAGCTTTTTCCGCTCCCCGTATGTCCCACCAATGCCACCGTCTCACCAGGATGAGCCGTAAACGAGATATGTTTTAATACATCCCGCTTTCCATCATAAGAAAAACTAACATTTTTGAACTCAATTTTGCCAGCACCGATCACTATCGAGGAGTCTTCATTCTGGACTGGAGCGGTTTCCTTCTCATCTAGCAATCGAAATACTCGGGAACCAGCTACAATGGCCTGTTGGTATAGTGATAACTGCATCATCATTTGGTTCACTGGTTCAAAAAAACGATCCAAGTAATTGACGAACGCAAAGATAATTCCTAATTGTACCGTTTGCGTGAACGATGTTAAACCAAAATAGCCTAATACAATAATTAATGCCAAAATATAGATGAGATCAATTGCCGGTCTTAAAAGCAAACCATCGATTTTAATATTTTTCATCTGGGCGTTGTAGTGCTGACCGTTGATGGCGGCAAATTCTCTGCGCAGCCGCTTTTCTTGGCGAAAAACTTGGACAATTGCCATTCCTTGCAGAGACTCACTTAATTTCGCATTGAGTTGTGCTAGTTTTTCCCGCATGATGAGATAATAGCGGGAACTCCACTTTCGATATAACACCATGACAAAGAAGATAATTGGAATGATGACTGTGCATAATAAGGCCAATTTCACGTTTAAAAGATACATCGTGATAAAAATTCCAAATAATAAAAATCCGCTTTGAATAAATGTTGCAATCACAGTCACAAACATATCTTTAATGGCTTCCGTATCATTCGTTACTCTTGAGACAATACTGCCTCCTGGGGTTTGATCGAAATATTTTAAACCAAGCGTCTGCACTTTTGCAAAGACATCGATTCGCAATTGTTGAATGATCAGCAGAGCAATTTCTTGGAATTTTACTAACTGAAAAAACAACAGAATCGATTTTACCACTTGAATTGCGATATATGCCGAAGCGAGGAGTAGTAGCGGCTTGAATTCAAGCCTGCCCGGTTGCAAATAGTCATCGATAAATGTCGCAATTAATAAAGGCAGAACAATATCACCTAAAGTTGTCAGTACCAACAGCAAAAGAGCCCATCCTATCATTTTCCTATGGGGCTTCGTGTAGGATAGCAGGCGAAATAAGACCCTCCTTTGCTGACTTCCTGTGAGCTCCATTTTTTCATTCATGTATGCGTCCTCCTAGCTCAACAAGTTCTTCCAGCTGTTGCTGGGTATACATTTGTTGATACCACCCGCCCAAAGCCAATAGCGCTTCATGTGTTCCCTTTTCAATAATTTGCCCGTCATCTAGGACTAAAATTTGATTGGCATGCTGCACGGCACTTAAACGGTGCGACGTGATAACCGTCGTTTTGCCTTGACGGTTTTCTTTCAAGGCAGTTAAAATCGTCTCCTCGGTTTTTGCATCAACAGCAGATAGCGAATCATCGAGAATCAGCACTTCAGGATTTAATAAGAGCGCTCGAGCGATGGAAATACGTTGCTTTTGTCCACCGGATAAAGAAACACCCCTCTCCCCTACAACCGTTTGATAACCTTCAGTAAATTGGAGAATGTCTTCATGGATATTAGCAATTTTGGCAGCCTTTTCAATTTCGGCCATGGTAGCGTCTGGATTGGCAAACGCGATGTTTTCGGCGATAGTCGCCGAGAATAGGAAATGTTCCTGTGGTACATAGCCTAAAGCTTCTCGGTACTTATCTAATGAATAGGCGGATATTGGGATGTCATTCCATAAAATATCACCTTTGTATCCTGTGAATTCTCGAGTCAAAAGCTTCAATAAGGTAGTTTTGCCTGCCCCCGTTTTTCCAACAAGCCCAAGCGTTTCACTGCGATGCAGGACAAAATTGATATCCTTTAGCATTGGTTGTGCTTCACTAGAGTAAGCGAAACTTTTCAACCTATATACAATATCACCGCGTGGAACAACACTTACCGCATCCTTTTGATCACTAATTTCAATTTCCATACCTAGTAGATTCAAGATTCGGTCATAGGAAGCACGTCCACGTTCCACGATATTAAATAACCAGCCAAAGGCAAGCATGGGCCAAATCAATAAACCTAAATATGTAGTAAAAGAGATCAGCTCTCCAATGGTCATCTCACCGTTTAAAACGTATTTTCCCCCAAACACAATTGCTAGGAAAAACGAGATACCGGTAATAATAGAAATCGTCGGATCATACAAGGAGTCGATCTTGGCTACAATGATATTTTTTTTCACTACATCTTCGGATTGTTTGCAGAAATCATCAATATCTGCTTGCTCCTGTCCAAATGTTTTTATTACTTTTATCCCCATTATACTTTCCTGTGTTTTATCATTCAGAGAAGAGAATGCTGCCTGCGCTTTGGAAAAACTTTTATGGAGCATCGTTCCGAACCAGCTTGTTAACAAGGCCATAAGCGGCATTGGCAGCAAGCAAATAATGGTCAGCTTCCAGTTTATCGTGACGGCCATAGCAACTACAACGAAACCACCAGTTGACAGTGAGTCAACTAGAGTCAGAACTCCAGATCCAGCCGTCTGTTGGATTGCGGTGAGATCATTAGTAGCATGTGCCATGAGATCGCCTATGCGGTTTTTTTGGTAAAATGTTGAGGACATTTTCGTAAAATGATCATATAGTTTATTTCTGAGTAACGTACTCAGCTTTACTGCCGACCCAAATATCATAATCCGCCAATAATATCGAAAAACATACATCGCTAGAGCGGCAACAATTAGAACGATAATCCACTTTAGCAGTAACGACTTTGTTATCGTTCCATCATGGATGCTATCCGCAACAATGCCAATAATTTTTGGCGGTACCAATTGTAACAGGGCAACAATTAATAAGAGAAACACACCTAGGAGATACGACTTTTTCTCCTGTTTGAAAAACCAGCCTAATTGGAAGAATACTTTCATACATCCGCCCCCGAAAAACATACTCAAGATACAAATGAAACAGGTCTGAATTATCATTTTATCAAATATTTCCATAATAATGAAGATTAAGATAGTCTCATGATAGATGTTTATCTGAACTTAATACACGTTAATTTCGAAAATTTAATTTACCCAAATAAAAAGCCACCTTTTCAGTTGAAGTTCTTTCATCAGAAAAGGTGACAAATGTCCAAAGAAAAATAAAGGGTTTAAGCATTTCTTCATTTTTTAGGTACGGAAGCAGAATAAGATCCTTTTTCCCTATCCCAAATATCGATACAAAGTAAAACGCTTAAACCCTTAATATGTGCTTGTCCAGCTTATTTCATTTGTTTGTTCATCGCTTGCATCATTTGGTTGATTTTCTTTTGCGATGGCTTCATGCCCATTTGCATCATCATTGTTTTTAACATTTGCTCATTAATTGGTGGATTTTTCTTTAAATAGCTCATCATATATTTCCGAGCGATGAAAAATCCTAGTGCTATACCAGCGACCAAGGCAAGTATACCAACTAGAATGTACATACCCATTAAATTTCCTCCTTCATGTTGTCTACCATACTAAAGTGTACTAAAAAAATGAGAAATAGACAATATTTCGGCGCAATTAGACAAATTTTCTTTCTTTAATTGGTTTTAGCCAGCCAAATCGTTCATGTTCCAGATCAATTGCCAGAAATGATGCTTCACCTTTACGCAAAACTTCGAAAAAAGCAGTCTCCGCTTCATAACTTCCTTGAGCTTCAATCATAATACATTCTTGATAGATTTCACATGTTGCTCTACTTAATTTTCCACTTGTTTCGATTGTATATGCCCCTCGTTCTGCCCTAAATCCCTTCATTCGCCCTAGTTGTTTCTGAATTAATTGATGTAACCTTAAGACCTCTAACTTTTTGGTTATATAATCAATTTGTTTCTTAGTAATAAATTTAAGTTCGCCATACGCGTTTTGATGTTCATGAAATAGCTGAAAAAACAAGCGTTCCCGTCCGAAGTAATGAGTGGCGAATTCATCTTCTATTAAATACAGCTGATATTTTCTCACACTGACCTCTCCTTCGCAGACAACCTTTTTTACATTATAGAAAAGAAGTCCAAAAACATTTGTCTTTCGGTGAAAAAAACGAACACTATTTTTGTCGAACAGCCATTTCTAGTGGTATTTATTGATTTAATTCGTGAAAGAATTGCTTTTTCCTGCCTTTTAGATAAAAAAAGAGAGTCGGTTTGTTAAAAAACCGTACTCTCAATTATTTTCGTATTACTGTAATAATCCTTTTACTAAGGATACTACATTATTAACGGTAAAGCCGTATTCTTCCATGATCTTTTCACCAGGTGCAGATGCGCCAAACTTATCTATAGCTAATACGTCACCCTCATCACCAACATATTTATGCCAGCCTAGTGAAGCTCCGACTTCAATAGCAAGACGCTTTTTCACATTTTTCGGCAGTACTGATTCCTTATATTCCTTCGATTGCGCTTCGAAACGATCCCATGATGGCATACTTACAACAGATACGTGAATGCCTTCACCTGCTAGTACCTTTTGTGCCTCAACAGCAAGACCTACTTCTGACCCACTGGCTAACAGTAAGGCATCTGCAGTTTCTTTTTCTGCTGGAGAAACAACGTAGGCTCCCTTTGACACACCTTCATATGCATGCTGGTCTGTCCCTTTTAAAGTCGGCAGATTTTGCCGTGTAAGAACAAGGGCAGTTGGTTTATTAGTTGATTCTACTGCTAATTTCCATGCCGCAGCTGTTTCATTGCCATCAGCTGGACGTATAACAGTGAGATTTGGCATAGCACGTAATGCTGCTAAATGCTCAATTGGCTCATGTGTTGGTCCATCCTCACCAACGGCGATACTGTCATGTGTAAATACATATGTGACAGGTAATCCCATTAACGCTGCAAGACGAATCGCAGGACGAACATAATCAGAGAAGACAAAGAATGTTCCTCCAAATACTTTCACACCGCCATGCAGAGCGATACCATTCATAGCTGCACCCATCGCAAATTCACGAACACCAAACCAAATATTGCGACCTTCATAAGAGCCAGGCATAAAGTCCGGAGAACCTTTTATCATTGTCTTGTTTGAGCCAGCAAGGTCAGCCGAACCCCCAATAAGAATTGGCAGATTTTTCGCGATGCTATTGATGGCTTCACCAGATGATGCACGACTTGCTAAACTTTTTCCTTCCTGATAGACAGGTAGATCTTTATCCCAACCATCAGGCAGTTTATTATTTAAGGCAACTTTTAACTGAGCAGCTAGTTCAGGATATTTCTCTTCATATTGTGCAAACAGATCGTTCCACTCTTTTTCTTTTCTTTGACCATTTTCTACAATCATTTTGCTGAAATTGTCATATACTTCAGCCGGCACATAGAAATCTTCTTCAAATGTCCATTTATAAGCTTCTTTTGTAAGCTTCAGCTCATCTGCTCCTAAAGGTGCTCCGTGCACACCAGACGTGCCCGCCCGGTTAGGAGAACCATAACCAATAACCGTTCTCACTTCTATCATTGTTGGTCGATCAAGATCACTTCTAGCTTCCTCGAGAGCCCGAGCAATTTCTTCAAAGTTATTTCCATCTTCTACGCGCAGGTATTGCCAGCCGTATGATTGAAAGCGATCTTTCACACTTTCGGAGAATGATTTATTCAAGTCACCATCTAGTGAAATATCGTTTGAGTCATAAAGAACAACTAAGCGGCCTAATTTTAAGTGTCCTGCAAGTGATGCGGCTTCTGCAGAGACACCCTCCATCAAGTCACCATCACCACAGATGCTATATGTAAAATGATTCACAATTTCATACTGATCTTTATTGTACACACTTGCTAAATGTCTTTCTGCCATTGCCATTCCGACTGACATTGCAATGCCTTGTCCAAGTGGGCCAGTAGTTGCTTCTACACCTTCAGTATGTCCGTATTCGGGATGTCCTGGTGTTTTACTGCCCCATTGGCGGAATTGCTTCAAATCTTCAATAGATAAATTATAACCCGATAAATGAAGCAGGCTATATAACAATGCAGATCCATGTCCTGCTGATAATACAAAGCGATCACGATTAAACCAGCGAGGATTCTTCGGATTATGGTTCATAAATCTTGTCCACAAAGTATACGCCATGGGAGCTGCTCCCATCGGCATGCCTGGATGTCCAGAATTAGCCTTTTCAATCGCATCGATAGCCAATGTCCGGATTGTGGTAACAGATAACTCATCAATAGTATTAAACATCAATTACATCCTTTCTCTGTCAATAGGATAATCCATACAACTTAATAATATAGGTAGACTCGATTTAATTCAACAAAATTTGCGGTGCGGATTTTCTTTCTTTATTTTGACTCTTAAAAGGGTTTATATGTGAGAAAAGGAATACAAATTCATTTTGTATTCCTAAAAATTCTAATGAAGTCTATTCTTTTTCCTAGCCTTAAGTTTAGCAGGTGTTACATCGTTTCCCAGTGGATCAATAAACGTTGCATTTGTAAGTGTCTCAAGCATTTGCGAACGAAAGACTGATAAATACTCACTTCTTAGTTTTGATTGCTCTTTTGCCTCGGCTTCTGTTAAACCAGTTGCTTTCGCTTTTCTAGCAAGTTCATTAATTCTTGCCATTTTCTCTTTGGATAGCATTCAGAAACATCCTTTCCAATACTAATACATAGAAATTAATGTACTAGAAACAGAAGCTTATGACAAGCAAAACGTCTATTTTTCCTTCATTTCAATATATTCGCGATATCGTCTATGTACAGTGGCTTTTGAGATGGAGTAACCGAAACCTCTCATTGTTGCCGCGATTTCAGCAAAGGTCAGTCCGTTTCGCCGCAGCCTGTCAATTTCTTCAATGGGGACTTCAATTTTTTCTCTGCCAGAGTGGAGACCAAGATTTTTTAAATTTTTTTGTGGTCTATATCCATGCTCAACAGCCCGTTTCATCCCTCGTTTGATCTTTACATTATGAAGCTTGCGCTGATACTCTTCCACCATACTGACAATTTGCAATACCATAGAATCCGATTCAGATAACTGCAGTTCACCGTTATGGGCAATACTATAAAGCTTTATCTCTTCTTTTAAAATAAAATGAAGCAGAGCAATCTTAGCATTCCCTCTTCCAAGCCTTGTTTCATCCTGAATTAATACTGCTTGTATTTGCGGCTCTTTTATTCTTTCTAACAGTTCTAAAATCCCTTCCCTGTCTAAATCATAGCCACTGGCTTTCTCTTTAATGATTGCTTCAATCTCAAATTGATTCTGCTCCGCTAAGTGGAGCAATTCTTCTTCTTGACGTTTAAGAGAAGATTCTTGAGTTTCCTTCTCCGTACTTACCCGACAATAAATAATCGCTTTCATCGTAATTTCCTTTCTACTATTCCGCGGCGCTGACAATTTCAGAGTTATTTACAGCCTTTTTTTGTACTGGAATTATGATCTTCTCCCCTGGATAAATTTGCTCAGCAATCTTTTCATTATGTTTTTTTACCCAGCTAACGAATTGTTCATTTGTTAACGAATGTTGACCAGAATATTGCTCTGATAGTTTCCAAAGCGAGTCTCCCTCTGAAACGGTCACTTTTATATATTGCTCCTGATGATTAAACCAATTTTGCAATGATAATACCACAGCAAATATACAACTTAATAGAATTAAAATAATTGCATACGAAAAATGATTCCAGATTATTTTCATTTTGAAACACACCTCTTATCGAATGAATGTTCGGTATCTATTTTGATTATAGACCGAACATTCGTTTTGTGTCAACATCTTTTTCGAACTTATGTTTGTATAAAAAGCACGAACATGCTATAATGAAATTAATTTCAATAAGTTGAGGTGCAACGAACCATGGTAAAAATATCTAAGCGTCAGCAGGATATTCTTGACTTTATAAAAAACGAAGTAAAAAGCAAAGGTTATCCTCCATCTGTTCGTGAAATTGGGGAAGCTGTTGGACTTGCATCAAGTTCCACCGTTCATGGTCATCTTGCAAGACTAGAAAGTAAGGGGTTAATTCGCAGGGACCCAACAAAACCGCGGGCAATAGAAATCTTAGAGATTGATGAATATGCAAATATACCGCGAAGCCAGGTTGTTAATGTTCCTGTTGTTGGGAAAGTAACAGCAGGTCTTCCTATTACAGCAATCGAGAATATTGAAGAATATTTTCCACTTCCGGAAAGGTTAGCACCTGCAGATGAGAATGTATTTATGCTGGAAATTATGGGTGAAAGTATGATTGAAGCAGGCATTCTTGATGGTGATTACGTAATTGTAAAACAGCAGCAGACTGCTAATAATGGGGAAATTGTCGTGGCCATGACAGAAGAAGATGAAGCTACATGTAAACGATTTTTTAAAGAGAGTGACTACATACGTTTGCAACCCGAAAACTCGACAATGAATCCAATTATTTTAAAAAATGTAACAATTTTAGGAAAAGTTATCGGCGTTTATCGGCAAATTCATTAGGTTTTAACCAAAACTCGCCTCAATTCATATTGGCGAGTTTTTATTCATCAGTTTTGTAACAATCTTACGCAGAAGGTATTTATTGATCAATTTTATCAATAGCAACCAGGAATAGTATAATTAGCCGGAAATTCTCCCCTTATGAGTTCTCATACCTACACAACACTCACCTACGAAGAATACACAAAAAATGTTATTTGGGAATTTATAGGAAATTATGGGAGCTTTGATTTTTCTCTCTTTAGGCATAAACTGCCCTACAAAAAAAAGCCCTGACACCTACAGTGCCAAAGCTTCTCCAATTTAGTACATCGACATATACTGCTCACGTTCCCAAGGATGAACAACCGTTCGGAACATGTCCCACTCAATCTCTTTAGCATCGATAAACCGTTCAAAGATATGCGAGCCTAACCCTGAAACAATGACCTCATCTGATTTTAGTAAATCCAGGGCTTGTGCTAATGTAGCAGGAAGGTCAATAATCCCTTCAGCTAAACGCTCCTCTGGAGTCATCACATAAATATTGCGATCGACCGTTGGTGGTGGTGTTAGCTTATTTTTTATCCCGTCAAGACCTGCTTTTAAGAGTACCGCCATGGCCAGATATGGGTTGGCAGAAGGGTCAACACTGCGGACCTCTATGCGGGTGCTGAGGCCGCGGGATGCTGGAATACGTACTAATGGTGAACGATTCTGTGCAGACCAAGCCACGTAACACGGAGCTTCATAACCAGGAACCAAACGTTTATAGGAGTTTACTGTTGGGTTCGTAACTGCTGTAAAGTTTGGCGCATGCTTTAATATACCGGCTATAAATTGACGTGCAGTGTCACTCATCTGTAAATCACCGGATGGATCAAAAAAGGCATTTTCACCGTTCGTAAATAATGAAAGATTCATATGCATTCCCGATCCCGCCACTCCAAATAATGGTTTTGGCATGAATGTTGCGTGTAGACCATGTTTGCGGGCAATTGTTTTTACGACAAGTTTAAATGTTTGAATATGGTCACAAGCCGTTAGGGCATCTGCATATTTAAAATCAATTTCATGTTGTCCCGGAGCTACTTCATGGTGTGACGCCTCAATTTCAAATCCCATTTCCTCGAGTTCAAGAACGATATCGCGACGGCAATTCTCCCCTAGATCAGTTGGTGCGAAATCAAAGTATCCGCCTTTATCATTCAATTCTAATGTTGGCTCACCTTTTTCATCTAACTTAAATAAAAAGAATTCTGGTTCTGGGCCTAAGTTGAAGTCAGTAAAACCCATCTCCTTCATTTCTTCGAGAACACGACGTAAGTTGTTTCGCGGGTCTCCAGCAAATGGAGTACCATCGGAATTATAAATATCACAGATTAAGCGAGCAACTTTTCCTTTTTCAGCAGTCCAAGGGAATACAACCCATGTATTTAAATCGGGATATAAATACATATCTGATTCTTCAATCCGAACAAATCCTTCAATGGATGAGCCGTCGAACATCATTTTATTGTCAAGTGCCTTTTCTAATTGACTAATTGGAATTTCAACATTCTTAATGGTGCCAAGGATATCAGTAAACTGCAGACGGATAAACTTTACATTTTCTTCATGGGCCATACGTATGATATCTTCTCGTGAAAACTTTGCCATTATTTGCTTCCTCCGTTACTGTTATTCATTTTTAATTAGTGAAAAAATCTGGATAAGTCACCTTGCCGTAATGAAGAGCGGTTCAATTTTCCCGCGTGCAGCAATTCATTGCGGAGATGCTTCCTTAGCTCTTCATCCGTTAACTCAGGCTTAGCCTTCTTTGCCTGCTGCTCTTGTTCCTCAGCGTGTTGCGCCTTTAGCAGGAATAGCTGTTTAATCCCTGCCATATTAACCCCTTGGTCAAGCAAATCTTTGATTTCTAATAGCCTATCAATGTCATTCAGACTGAAAAGCCTTCTATTCCCTTCTGTTCTTGCTGGAGAAATTAATTGGTGTTCTTCATAATAGCGGATTTGCCTTGCTGATAATTCTGTTAACTGCATCACAGTGCTAATAGGGAATAATGGCATTGATCGACGGATTTCACTTCCATTCACCTTAATTTCCCCTTTCTTGCAATTTTATCCCGCCTGGAAGTTTCACTTTATATTGGTATTATATTTTCCGTTAACAATCCTGTCAATACCATGTTAGAAAACCTCACATGAATATTTATTAAAAAGAACAGCTAATAGAATAGCTGCTCTCTTCGAACCTAAACAAGTTCAATTAATTGTTTTTCAAGTAAATGTTCGATGGCAAGGCAAACGGCCAGCTTTACATGTTCATAGGTCAGACCTCCCTGTATATAGGCAACATATGGTGGACGAATGGGGCCATCAGCGGTTAACTCTATGCTTGCCCCTTGAATAAAGGTTCCTGCTGCCATGATTACGTCATCCTCATATCCAGGCATATAACTTGGCTGTGGGGTTACATATGAATTAATCGGCGAAGCAAATTGAATCGCCTGGCAAAATGCAATCATCTTCTCCTGATCATCAAATTGCACTGATTGAATAAGGTCTGTCCGTTCAGCATCCCAGCGTGGTGAAGAATTCATACCTAATTTTTCAAGCAGAGCAGCCGTAAACACTGCACCCTTTAAAGCTTGCCCGACCACATGCGGGGCCAAAAAGAAGCCTTGATACATTTCTTGAAGACTGTATAAAGATGCCCCTGCTTCTGCACCAATTCCTGGAGAGGTCAAACGATAAGAGCAAGCCTCCACCCATCGCTTTTTACCAACGATATAGCCGCCTGTTTTAACGATTCCACCGCCCGGATTTTTAATCAGCGACCCAGCCATTAAATCTGCACCAACATGGCATGGTTCTAGTTCTTCCACAAATTCGCCATAACAATTATCAACAAAAACAACGATATCCTGTTTTATTTCCTTAACATAGGAAATCATTTCTTGTATCTCTGCTACAGTAAAGGATGGTCTTGTTGCATAGCCTTTCGAACGCTGGATACCAATCATCTTCGTTTTAGAAGAGATTTTTTGAGAGACTGCTTCCCAATCAATCTTCCCATCCACCGTTAAAGAGACACTATTATACGTAATACCAAATTCCTTTAGCGACCCTACCCCGTTTCCGCGGATTCCGACAATCTCTTCAAGCGTATCATAAGGTTTGCCGGTAATATACAATAGCTCATCACCCGGACGCAAGACACCGAATAAAGCGATTGAAATTGCATGGGTTCCCGATATAATTTGCGGTCGGACTAGCCCTGCTTCTCCGCCAAATGTAACAGCGTAGATTGATTCTAGCGTATCCCGGCCGATATCGTCATAGCCATATCCTGTCGATGGGATAAAATGAGTATCTGCAACCCGATGCTTTTGGAAGCTTTGTAAAACGCGAAATTGATTTTTTTCTACAATGTCATCAATTTTCTTATGAACTTCTGCAATTTGCAGCTCAACCTCGTTCACTAAAGGCTGAAGTTTTTCCCCATTTTTTAATTGTTGAAACATGCTGTCATTCTCTCCTTAACGTTTATATCTCTTTAATAATCCTGTAACTGTGTGATTCCTCAAGGCATAGCCTTTGCAATGGTAATCTTGGTTACTTTCTTCAAAACGCAATTCTCTTAAGATCGTCTCATTCTTTAACTGCGATAGCAATTTTCCTTCCGTCGATGGAATATAAACATCATATAGTTCCATGAATTCCATCATTATTTGTTCTATTTTTACTTTCAGTTGTTGACGATTGGTCTCGTCAAAAGCACTGATTTGGATTGCAGTTCCGGCAGAAGTCGGAACAAAATCAGGATGTCGAATATCTCGTTTATTATACACTGTTAATTGAGGGATATTATTCACTTCAAGTTCTTCAAGAAGTTTACCAACTGTTTTTTCATGCTGAAAATAATCAGGGTTAGACATATCAACAACATGCAAAATCAAATCTGCTTCTTTAACTTCTTCTAGGGTTGACCGGAATGCAGCAATCAACGTTGTCGGCAAATCTTGGATAAAACCAACTGTATCGGTTATCAAGGCATGGAAACCGCTAGGTAATATTAATTTCCGCGTCATTGGATCTAGAGTCGCAAACAACTGATTTTCTTCATAAGATTCTGCCTCTGACAAACGGTTAAATAGCGTTGATTTACCCGCATTTGTATAGCCGACAATCGCGATTTGAAACGTTTTATTTTTCTTGCGGCGTTCACGATATCTTTCCCGATGTTGAACAACTACGGCAAGCTGTTCCTTAATATCATCTATTCGGCGGCGGATATGACGACGGTCAGATTCGAGCTTTGTTTCCCCTGGTCCCCTTGTCCCAATTCCGCCTCCAAGCCGTGATAACTCAATTCCTTGTCCAGCAAGTCTTGGTAATATGTATTGAAGCTGTGCTAATTCAACCTGGAGCTTTCCTTCCTTTGACCGTGCCCGTTGTGCAAAAATATCCAAAATCAGCTGTGTGCGATCAATAATTCTGGCATCAATCTCGGCAGCGAGATTACGCTTTTGACTAGGCGATAGCTCATCATTAAAGATAACGATATCAGCATCAAGTTCGGCAGCTAACGCCTTTAGTTCGGAAACCTTTCCTTTACCAACATATGTTGCAGGGTGGGGCTGATCCCGTTTTTGTGAAACTGAAGCAATTACCTCCCCTTGTGCAGTTTCAGTTAAAGAAGCCAGTTCCTCCATTGAATAATTAAAACGTGAATCATCATCCGAAGTTTGACAACCTACAAGAACAGCTTTTTCCTTTTCGGTTTTTTGCTCCAAACATATCCTTCCTTTCCAAATGTTCTATATTATATCTTATCAAAAAAGCATAAGATACACTAATCGCGGTGAAAAAATTGGGGGGTTGTAATTTTCTTTATCAGTGGTAGAATCTTATATGTTTGTTGTTATAGTTACCAGCTTATTAGTTATTTACCTCAACAAGATTAAGGAGTATCATATGACAATGACGTGGGAAGTTTTAAATATAATTGGTACGATTGCTTTTGCGATTAGCGGTGCGATTGTGGCGATGGAAGAAGAATATGATATTTTAGGAGTTTATATTTTAGGGATTGTAACCGCTTTTGGTGGCGGGGCAGTTCGAAACCTGCTTATCGGGGTGCCTGTTTCAGCGCTTTGGGACCAGAGCTTATTTTTTCATATTTCCTTATTTTCTATGACGGTGGTTTTTCTCTTTCCAACTAGTATGTTAAAACAGTGGGATCGCTTTGGTAATCTGACTGATGCAATTGGATTGTCGGCATTTGCAATCCAAGGGGCAATTTATGCCTCAAATATGAATCATCCGCTCAGTGCTGTCATCGTCGCAGCAGTCCTAACTGGAAGTGGTGGGGGAATTATTCGTGATGTCTTGGCTGGCAGAAAACCAATTGTTTTGCGTGCCGAAATTTATGCTGTATGGGCTATCTTAGCTGGCCTGATAATTGGCCTAAAACTCGCAACCAATACTTGGGAACTCTATGCTTTATTTACGATAATTACGGTTTTACGGGTACTTTCTTATACCTATAATTGGAAACTCCCTACCAAAGGAATTAAGCAAAAAAAACATCATACTTTATATGAAAAAAAACGACAGGCTATGTAGATCTGTCGTTTTTTTTCTTCTTAACTATCCTCCTCAAATACAAGATCATTACTCCTAATTGTGATAAGTTCATGACGGTCGTAGCTATTATGCATCAATAGCCGCATCGCTTGTGCACGAATCGACTTTTCGATGATATTGCGAACATAACGACCATTGGAAAAACTATTTGGACTCAATACCGATTTTACCCAAATCAGATGATCTTTAATTTTCTTTTCCGCCTCATGACTTAACGAATACTCCCTTTCGATGAGCATCCTCGCACAAATCTCCATTAGTTGTTCAATACTATAATCGGGAAAATCAATAACGAGAGGAAATCGCGAATGAAGCCCAGGATTCAATGATAAAAAATAATCCATTTCACGAGAATATCCAGCTAGGATAAGAATAAACTCATGCTGTTTATCTTCCATATGCTTCACAAGTGTATCAATTGCTTCCTTGCCAAAATCTTTCTCCCCACCGCGTCCCAAAGAATAGGCTTCATCAATAAATAGGATTCCACCTTGTGCTTTTTTAATCAAGTCTCGCGTCTTTTGTGCAGTATGACCAATATATTCACCAACAAGGTCTGCACGCTCTGCCTCGATAAGATGACCTTTTGATAAAACATTCATTTTTTGAAACAACTTTCCAATCAGCCTGGCTACAGTTGTTTTTCCTGTCCCGGGATTTCCTTTAAACATCATATGAAGCGCCTGTTTTTTTGCTTTTAGCCCCATTTCCTCACGTTTTTTATTCACATAAATCCATGCATAAATTTCTTTTATCATTCGTTTCATTTCTTCCATACCGACCAAACCCTCCAGCTCTTCCTCAATTTCCTTTAAAGCTGAATGCTCTGGAGGAATAACCTTTGGAGCAACTTGAAAGTCAGGTAATTCTTTCGTAAGTGATTTGCGTTTTTGGGAATTGAGAACAACCTTAATTTGACTATTGCTTTTCAGTCTAAATGGTTGATCCAAAGCTTTCACCTCTCAATCTGCGAACAACATGCGTAAGTACCCACAATTCCTTCATTTTATGTATATTCACAGTCCAGAGAAATCATTATAACTATGTACATAATTGAGGAACTCACCAATTTAGCGAGTCTTAGAACAATCCTTGAACGATGCAATTTCTTAGTAAAGATCTTTTTTAAAAAAACTTTACTTTACCAACAAAAAAAAGCCCAAAATCTGGGCCCTGGTTATCGTTCATACTTATTGCTGCTCTAATTCTAACTGGACATTTCTTTGTGGCGCAAATGTTGAAATCGCATGTTTAAATACTAATTGCTGCTTTCCTTCCGTTTCAAACAGTACTGTAAAATTATCAAATCCCTTTATTTGCCCACGCAGTTGGAATCCATTTAACAAGAAAACCGTTACAGGGATGTTATCTCTCCGACATTGATTTAGAAATTGATCTTGAATATTAATAGTTGTTTTCATTTTTATAGATCCTCCTCTTTTATCTCTACTAATATGTATTCGATTTTACTCCAAGCTTTCCTTCAACATATTGTGAAATTTCCTCTTCTTTTTTTGACAAATCATTGACATTTGTCATATCAAACCATTTTACTTCCATTTTGTTACGAAACCATGTTAATTGTCTCTTTGCATAGCGACGTGAATTTTGTTTTAATTTTTCGATGGCCTCTTCGAGCGTAACCTCCCCATCTAAGTACTGATATATTTCTTTATAACCGATTGCCTGAATGGACTGACCATCCCTTAACCCACGTTGGTGAAGCTGTTTGACTTCTTCTAGTAACCCTTCTGCCAACATTAAATCCACTCGGTAATTTATTCGGTTATATAGCTGTTCACGTTCCATGGTTAAACCAATTATCGCCGTATTGTATAAGGAGTGACTCTGCGCCGTATCGGTAAACTCATTTCTTGTTTTACCAGTGGAATAATAAATTTCAAGTGCACGAATAACTCGTTTAAGATTATTAGGGTGAATCTCTGAGGCACTCGAAGGATCAACCCTCATTAATTCCTGATGCAAAACCTCAGGCCCCAGCTCTCTAGCTCTTTGTTCAAGCAGTATTCGTAATGGTGGATTACTGACAACATCAGAAAATTGATAATTATAGATAACTGATTGAATGTATAAACCAGTACCCCCAACAATAATGGGTAACTTCCCTTTGCTAGCAATGTCTGAAATCTTACTGCGAACTAACTGCTGAAATTCTGCAACGGAAAACCTCTCATCTGGATCTTTAATATCAATCAAATGATGAGGGATACCCTCCATTTCGGCTGTTTTGATCTTAGCTGTGCCAATATCCATTCCCCGATAGATTTGCATCGAGTCACCGCTGATAATTTCTCCATTAAATCGTTTAGCCATTTGGATGCTCAACTTAGTTTTTCCAACTGCAGTTGGTCCAATGATGACAAGTAATTTCTGATTAGATTCCAAAACTTTCACACTGCCTCTTTTTTACATTTTTAAAGAAAAAATTCTTTCCGTCTCTATCGTACCATAAATTAAAAAAGCAGTTGAACATCAAATAAGTATCTCCAAATCTTTTTATTCTATGCAAGAATAAGCGTATTTTAATTTTTTTTACACAAGTGAGGATAGGAATTTTTTTCTTGATTGTTTACAAATCGTTAACGTTTCATTTACAAACGACAATCTACCCCCAAAATCGTGATAAGCTATCTCGTATGTTATTTCGTATATAGTAAGAAATATGTCGGTTCGGCATATATATTATAAAAATTTACAGAAATAAGGTGAAATTATGTTTTCAACTTTTGATATTGGAATCGATTTAGGTACAGCTAATGTGTTAATTTACAATAAAAATAAGGGGATTGTTCTCAATGAACCCTCGGTAGTGGCCATTGATACAACAGCAAACAAAATTGTTGCTGTTGGCCTTGAAGCTAAAGAGATGGTTGGAAAGACACCAGAAAAGATTGCCGCCATTCGCCCTTTAAAAGATGGCGTTATTGCCGACTTTCAAGTCACAACCGACATGCTCAAAATGATGCTGAAAAAAGCCGCCAAAAAAATTGGTATCGGTTTTCGCAAGCCGAATGTAGTCGTCTGTTCACCATCTGGTTCAACTAGTGTTGAAAAAAGAGCGATACAGGATGCGGTAAGAAACGCGGGTGCCAAAAAAATTATCGTCATTGAGGAACCGGTCGTTGCTGCTATCGGTGCAGGATTGCCAGTAGACGAACCTGTTGCCAATGTAGTAGTCGATATCGGCGGGGGGAATTCGGAAGTAGCGATTATCTCATATGGCGGTGTTGTTGCCTTCCATTCGATAAAGATTGGTGGGGACCGACTGGATGATGACATTATCCAATATGTACGGAAAACTTACAATGTCGCTATTGGTGAGAGGACAGCAGAAAGAATTAAAATGGAAATTGGTTATGCCCCAATCGATCATGACGAGATTCATATGGATGTGCGCGGGCGCGACCTTGTCACTGGACTTCCCAATACCGTCACTCTATCATCCTATGAAATTCGCGGTGCCATGAAGGAAGCGTTACTGCATATTCTTGAGGCAGTCCGGTCCACTTTAGAAGACTGTCCTGCAGAACTTAGCGGTGATATTGTCGATCGCGGTGTCATCTTAACCGGAGGCGGGGCACTATTAAACGGAATTAGAGAATGGCTCAATAAAGAAATTGTCGTTCCTGTTGAGGTTGCCGAACAACCACTAGAATCGGTTGCCCTTGGGACTGGAACAGCCTTGAAATATGTTAGTAAGCTTACGGTTGAGGCGAAATAGATTTAGAGCTAATAAAATAGCTTAATAGCACGAGAAGCCCCCTGCCTTGAAGGAGGGGGCTAAGCTCTTTTAGCGAATACAAGCATATCCAGCTTTATCGTGGTCCATACTCGGATTTTCAGACTTTACACCCTTAATCCAAGAATCACATCACCCGTTTAAACATCTTTTCCATTTCATAGATTGAGTAGTGCACGATGATTGGCCTTCCGTGAGGACATGTAAATGGGTCTGAAGCCTTCCGTAAATCATCAAGCAGTGCTTGGATTTCATCATTACGCAAGTGACGGTTTGCTTTAATTGATGCCTTACAGCTCATCATAATAGCTGCTTCCTCACGCAGCTTTTTGATATCAACTTTCTTCATCGCTAATAGCTGCTCAATCATTTCTTCAATAATTTCCTTTTCCTGTCCTTTAGGAAACCACTGTGGATGGGAGCGGATAATAAAACTGTTTAAACCAAATTCCTCAAGAAAAACCCCTACCTTTTCCAGTTCCTCACGATACTCAGTAATTTTAATATATTCGTCAGGTGAATACTCAAATGTCAAAGGTACTAGCAATTCTTGCAATTCAGCCGCTACCATTCCAACCTTTTCACGAAAGTACTCATATTTCAAACGCTCTTGGGCCGCATGCTGGTCGATAATGTATAATCCATTTTCATTTTGTGCGAAGATATAGGTTCCGTGCATTTGGCCAATAGGATACATCCGCGGAACACGACTTTCATTTTGTTCTGGCACTGGGGCTTGGCTAGCGATAGGCTTCTCATAAATTTGTTCCGCAATAGAGTATTCAGTAGGAACTACTTCACTTCCATTAGTATCTAGCGGAAATTGCTCATCTATATATTTTTGGTTTTGCTGAGACGGCAAACTATCTGTCACTTCAACCATTCTGCTATCTATAGGTTTTTCAGTGGCTCGATTTTCCTTTTCTGGCCATGATGATGCCAATTTCTTTTTTTCCTCGACAGCTTCAGGCGTTACTGTCCCTTCATTCAAATCAAGAACTGTCTGTTCTGATTGCTCTGTTTGTTTTTTTATCGAAGAATAAGAAGTCGGAATTAGTACTTTCGATTTAAACACCGTTTTAATCGCAGTAGTTACTAGCTCATTTAATTCCGTTTCTTTACTCATGCGCACTTCCATTTTCGACGGATGGACATTTACATCAACAAGTAACGGGTCCATCTCTATATTCATGAGTGCGATGGGATAACGGCCAATTGGTAATAGAGTGTGATATCCCTCTTGAATTGCTTTTACTAGCGGATAGTTTTTAATAAAACGCCCATTAATCATGGTAGAAATATAATTTCGCGATGCTCTGGTTACTTCCGGCATCGAGACATAGCCGTTTATTTTATAATCAAGTGATTGTGCCGAAACCGGGACAAGCTGTTTAGCAATGGTCATTCCATAAATAGCAGCAAGTACCTGACGGACATCACCGCTACCATTTGTCTGTAGCAGTTTTCGTTCATTATGAATTAAGCGAAAAGCAACCTCAGGATGTGCGAGGGAAAGCCGGTTTACAACATCGGTAATATTACCAAGTTCGGTATGAATCGTCTTCATATATTTTAGCCGTGCCGGTGTATTGTAAAATAAATCGGTAATGATAATATCGGTTCCGCGCCTACTAGATGATTTTTCAAAGGTTACCACTTTCCCGCCTTCAATAACAACAAGATTGCCGGCCCCTTCACCTGTTGATGTCCTCATCTCCAGCCTTGAGACAGAAGCAATACTCGGCAAAGCCTCGCCTCTAAATCCGAGCGTGCGAATGCGAAATAAATCATTTTCATCCTTAATTTTACTCGTGGCATGGCGTTCGAAGGCTAGTAGGACATCTTCTTCTTCAATACCCACTCCATTATCGATAATCCGAATTTTAGCAAGTCCTGCTTCCTCGACTTCAATTTCAATTACCGTACTGCCTGCATCTATTGAATTTTCAACAAGCTCTTTAACCACCGAGGCGGGGCGTTCGACTACTTCCCCTGCCGCAATTTTATTTGAGAGGGCATCATCTAATTGAATAATTTTTCCCATATTCCCGCCTCCTATCTTGTTTTAGCCTTTTAACTTTTTATGAAGTTCATATAACATATTTATTGCTTGAAGCGGGGTAACATCGAGCAGATCAACCTCGCGGATTTGATCCAACACTTTCTTTTCTTTTGTTGAAAAATCATGTTTTTTACCTTTTTTTGGTTCATCGAAGAATGATAGCTGCCCTGTCTGTTCATATACTGTTTCAGCATGTGCCGCTTCCACAACCGGCTCGTGTTTCTGTTTCGTTTGGACTACCTCTTTTACAGGCTGTTGTTCAAGTTTCGTTAGGATTTCATTTGCACGATTGATTAATTCCTGTGGCAGTTCAGCTAATTGGGCAACATGTATGCCATAGCTCTTGTCTGCCGGGCCTTCTTTTATTTTATGCAAAAACACAACCTTGCCTTGGTGTTCAATCGCACTGACATGAATATTTTTCAATTTCATTAATTGTTCTTCTAAGACTGTCAGCTCATGGTAATGAGTTGAGAATAATGTTTTGGCGCCAATCCGCTGATGGATGTACTCAATAATTGCCTGTGCTAGCGCCATGCCATCATAAGTAGAGGTTCCGCGGCCAATTTCATCAAACAGAACCAAGCTGTTTTCTGTTGCATGGGCAATCGCATTTTTCGCTTCGAGCATCTCTACCATAAAAGTACTTTGTCCAGAGAACAAATCATCGGCGGCACCAATTCTCGTAAACACTTGATCAAAAATCGGCAGAATCGCTTCAGTTGCAGGAACATAACAGCCAATTTGAGCCAGTACTGACGTTAAGGCAATTTGCCGCATATACGTACTTTTACCAGACATATTTGGTCCAGTAATTAACAGAATTTCTCGGTCGCTATCCATATAGCAATCATTTGGTACGTATTCCTGTGCGTTCAAGACCTTTTCCACGACTGGATGGCGGCCATCCTTAATGACTACTCGCCGCTCCATGGAGAATTGCGGTTTGACATAGCGGCGGTCTTCACTAACTTGGGCAAAGCACTGCAAGACATCTAGTGCACTGACTGCTTTTGCTAATGCCTGTAAGCGAGGAATGTAATCTTTGACCGTTTCCCGAATTTCCGTAAACAATTGATATTCCAATTCGCCAATTTTCTCTTCTGCTTGTAAAATTAACGCCTCTTTTTCCTTTAATTCAGGAGTGATGAAACGCTCAGCATTCGTCAGCGTTTGTTTGCGCTCATAGCGACCTTCCTTAAGCAGGTGAAGATTTGCTCGCGTGACCTCAATATAGTAACCAAAGACACGATTGTACCCTACCTTGAGGGATTTAATGCCAGTCTTTTCCCGTTCTTCTCGTTCAAGCTGGGCAATCCACGTCTTTCCGTTGCGACTGGCATCGCGGTATTGATCAAGCTGAGGATGATAGCCATCACGGATGATATTCCCCTCCTTCAATGAGAGCGGCGGGTTTTCTACAATAGCCTGTTCCAGTAAGTCCGTTACTTCCTCACAAGGATCAAGCTGCTCAGCTATTTCCGTCATTTTTTCATCCTGCATGCTTATAAGGATTTGCTGTAACAATGGCACCTGAATTAACGAGCGTTTGAGCTGAACAAGATCACGGGCATTAACATTGCCAAACGCGACCCGGCCTGCTAACCGTTCTAAGTCGTATACTTCCTTTAATTTTTCCCGGAATTCCTGCCGTTCAAAATAATGGCGCAGGAATACCTCGACAAGCTGATGCCGTGTCTCTATCTCCTCGTAATTTAACAACGGCCTATCAAGCCAAGTTTTTAGCATCCTTCCGCCCATTGCGGTGATTGTTTCATCCAATAGCCACAGGAGCGAACCTTTTTTTCCTTTGCCACGAATCGTTTCGGTAAGTTCAAGATTCCGCTTGGAAAAATAATCAATTTTCATATATTGATGAATTTGATACGTAGCGACAGGCTGCAGATGATCGAGGCTCCGTTTCTGTGACTTGTACAAATAATGAAACAGTCTCGCTGAGGTTTCCTTTAATTTATCTTGATGAAGCGGCTCTAGCAAATGGCGAAACTCACTTTCTAGTGAACTCTGATTTTCAAAAGAAATCGTTAAGACATCGCGTTCACGCATTTTCTGCAGCCATTCATCATTAAAATCACTAGCCACAACTACTTCTTTAGCATTCAGTACCGCAAGCTCATTCAACACGTCATCAAACTGCTCGGTGAATAATGTTACGCGGCTCTCGCCAGTAGAAATATCAGTATAAGCCAAGCCAAAAGTGTAATCAGCAAATGCCGTAATGGAGGCAATATAGTTATTTTCCTTCTCAGCTAAACCCTTACCCTCCATCATCGTTCCCGGGGTTATCACCTGAACGACCTCGCGCTTTACCATACCTTTTGATTGTTTTGGATCCTCCATCTGCTCACAAATGGCGACTTTATAGCCTTTCGAGATAAGCTGCTCAATATAATTTGCCGCTGAATGGTAAGGGACGCCACACATCGGAATGCGTTCCTCCGACCCGCCCTCACGGCTTGTTAAAGTGATCTCTAATTCTTGTGATGCTTTGATGGCATCATCAAAAAACATCTCATAAAAATCGCCTAAGCGAAAAAATAAAAAGGCATCTTGATAATCTGCCTTAATCGTTAAGTATTGTTGTATCATTGGCGTATAAGCTGCCATCATGACCCTCCACACTTTTTCATTCTCGAGTATCTTCGACAAACTATTATATCATAAATGTACAAAATCTTTTTGTATGAAAAATATTCTATTAAAAAGATACCTCCATTGGAAAGAATGTACTGTTGGCAAGTCCTACAAAATTTAATTTGACCTTTCTCAAGAAACTGATATAATATATATCGTTCCTTATTTTATTAATGTCCTAGTAGCTCAGCAGGATAGAGCAACAGTTTCCTAAACTGTAGGTCGGAGGTTCGAATCCTCTCTGGGACGCTACTCAAACCCTTGTATATCAAGGGTTTATTTTTTTATTCACGAAAAATATGTTGAAATATATAAGGAAGTAGGGGCGAGTTGGGGCTGGATTTATTTTTATCTATACTAAACAGCATTTCCTATACCTACACGACAGTCACCAATGAATCATATCGCTGAAAGCTCTACTAAAACCTGCGCTTAGCATGGTTTTCATTTACACAAACGTACAAAACCCTTGCTGCCGCAAGGGTTTATTGATTACCTTATCTGAAATACTATTTAATTCTTATCACTTTCTTAAGGATTTCCAGCACTAGAATAAATGCTTTTGTCCAACTAGAGGGCTTAAAAACACTAGTTATCTTGGCAAGTTGATTTAGCTTAAATACAGTAAATATTTTCAAAAATCTACTTAACCAGTTTTTTATTTTGGAAGGATTGTGGATTATTTTCTGGGGTTTTGACTTGTTATCTACTTTTTTTTTAAGTCATAGAATTTTACAATTCCATTCTTGTGTCCTTCGGCTACTGCATTAATAAATTCTTCATCTTTTAGTAACTCAGCATCTGCTTTATTTGAAACAAATAGATTTTCTGTCAGACACGCCATCATTGAGCTTTCTCGTAATACGTGAAAATTTGCTTCATGTTTGCCACGGTCATCATCCGTATAGTTATCAACAAGCTTCATGATTTCCGAATGTAAGATGTCTTGGAAACCTCTCGTTCTTGAACCGGTATTCGTATAAATAAAACTCTCAAAACCGCTGGCATTATCGGAGCTAGCGCTGTTTAAATGAATGCTGATGAAAACATCAGCGCCCCAGGAATTAGCCATTTCTGTTCTTTCCCTCAAGGCTAATGTTTCGTCCTCATACCTGCTTAATTTTACCTTAACATTTTCATATTCCTTTAACTTGCTCTTGATAGCTTTGGCGATTTTCAAGGTAACATCCTTTTCCTTCAGACCATTACCTGTTGCACCGCTGTCATTGCCACCATGTCCAGGATCAATAAAGATTTTGACCACCTCAATAACTCCTTTCTATTATTTTTTCTCTTTATTCTATGTGGACAAGTTATAACGGTGACACTATATTAAAAAAACAAACATTCCCCTAATCCTTCACCATTCCAGCGTAGAGCTTGAGATCCGTTTCACACCACGAATTGAAGCAATATCTTCTACAAGTTTTTGCATCGCTAAGTCCTTTTTCTTCGCTTCCACCATGATGTCAAAATCATGATTCAATTCTTTTGCCATACTTAAAAACGGCATAATAAACTCTAGGGAAACATAATCCGCATGTGAACGAAAAGCATTTTCTGCCTTTGGCGAGGAGATATGTACCTTAGGCACAGTCGCAAACGAATCCCATGTATGAAAAATTCGCGGTATGTATTGTGATAAATCAAGATTACCTTGGTTTACCATATAATGATGATAATCGAGAATCATTGGGATATTTTCCTTTTCACAGGTTACAAGTGTCTCTTTAACATTGTACGTTTTATCATCATTTTCAAGTGTCATATGCTGTTTGATTTCACTTGGCAAACCTTTTATATTTTTGTGAAAACGATTCAATGACGCATGCTTGTCCCCATATGCACCACCAATATGAATATTAATGATTCCCCGCTTAAGTGCATCCATGGCCTCGAGCATGGTAAAATGATATTCCATATCTTTTATTGCGTTTACAGTCACTTCTGGCCGTGGACTTGTAAAAAGTGTAAACTGATTGGGATGAAAGCTAGGCCGGAGCTTAAATTCCCGTATTAACGAACCGAGTTCTTGCCACTCCGTTTTAAATGGAGTAATAAAATCCCACATCACCTCTGGATGCGTTGCTAATGGGACAAGTGAGCTAGAAAAACGATATAATTTAATTTCATGGGCAATATTATAATAAAGAATCCGCTTCGTATGCTGTAAATTTTCCGCTGTAACAGATTTCAATTTCTCCAATCGCTCCCCCTTTGGAAGTGCTGAGTAACGTTTAAAGGTCAAGCTTTTTGAAGGGCTTGCATCCCATAATCCTAAGGCATTTGCTACATAACCAAACCGAATAATCATATTTTCTGCCCCTTATCAAGTTTTCAGAAACCATTCCAACTACATTATACCTATAGTTTTCCCATGTACACATTCTAGCTATCCTTACAATTATAAAAATCACGTGCTAATAAAAACTTCACATAATCGCCTTTAATTAAACAGTTATTAAGCTGATGGAACATAGCTGCACCATATCCATAAAATAAACCAGATACATGAATTTGAATCGCCCTGCTTAAGGAGTGGATCGTATGGGGGCCATAAACGGGACGCAATTTATTGAACGAATCAATCGATTAAATGCTAATATTTGGCTTAATGGCAGGAAATTAGCAGGAAGGATATCAGAACACCCTGCTTTTAAGGGAATACTGCAAAGTAAAGCAGAATTATATGATTTACAACATGATCCTACTTTAAAAAATAAATTAACCTATACGGATTTGGATACTGGAGAAGTGATGGGGCTGTCATTTTTGCAGCCAAAGACTTATGAAGATTTAGTAAAACGACGGACTATGATGGAATTATGGGCACGACATACACATGGAATGATGGGGAGAAGCCCTGATTATATGAACTCTGTCCTAATGGCATTTGCCTCTTCAGCAGCAATTTTAGTTGGCAGAAAAGGTTGTTTTCCAGAACATATTCAGGCCCTTTATAAACGTGCAAAAGAGAATGACCTCTCTTTCACGCATACCTTTATTACCCCGCAGACAAACCGCGGGCAGCTGGCAATTCCCTTTTCAGAGAAAAAACCAATCTCGGCAAGAGTAATCGAAAGAACGGAAAAAGGTCTGATTATAACTGGTGCAAGACTTTTGGCAACGCAAGGAGGACTTACAGATGAAGTGCTTGTTTATACTGGCGGCGGTATTTTCCATGAATCAGAGGCCTATGCCTTCTCCATTCCGACGAATACAAGAGGGTTAAAATTTATCTGTCGGGAGTCTTTTATTAGTAGTGACTCAGCCTTTAATTCTCCGCTCGGCTCACGTTATGAGGAAATGGATACAATTTTAGTATTTGAAGAAGTGTTAGTTCCTTGGGAGTGCGTGTTTTTTTATGACAATCTCGAGGCAGCTAATGATTTCATGGTGCAAGGCTGTTTTCATCACTTTGCTACCCACCAAGCTGTAACGAGGCAAATTATTAAGACGGAATTTGTGTTGGGCCTCGCAGGCCTTCTTGTAGAGACGATAAATGTAGGCGGTTACCAACATATACAGGAAAAATTAGCGGAAATTATCGTCGGTTTGGAAACGATGAAAAGCCTCATCCTTAAGGCTGAAATTGAAGCAGAAACAGATGATTATGGTATCCTACGGCCTAATTTACGTTCGCTCCAAGCGGCAACTATTATTTTTCCGAGAATCTATCCGCGATTTAGTGAGATTATTCAATTAATCGGTGCAAGTGGGATGGTTACCTTGCCCACAGAGGAGGATTTTCAATCTGGCATTCGCGAGGATCTAGACCAATACCTACAAGCATCATGCAGAACTGCCGAAGAACGAGTAAAGATTTTTCGCCTTGCTTGGGACCTGACCATGAGCTCATTTGGCACTAGGCAAACCCAATATGAAAGATATTTCTTCGGAGACCCAGTCCGCCTATCAAGTTTATTATATAAAAGCTACCCAGTAAGTGACAATATGAAACAAGTTACAAACTTTTTAGACATTGATTGTCTACCTGAATAAAAATGGTTCATCTCCACCCGTGCCAGGCACCATGTGAATTTTTCACATAGTGTCTGACACAAACTGTTGTTTCGTTAATAATGGCCGATGATTCTCCCATAATACATTTACAGGTAAACCAAAGTATTCAGTCAGCGTTTTTCCTGTTAGCATTTCAGTAGTGTTTCCCGCAGCAAAAACTTGACCTTGTTTTAATAATAAGGTCTTATTAAAAACTGGTAATATTTCTTCAACATGGTGTGTGACATAGATGATTCTCGGAGCATTCGACTTAGCAGCAATCGTCTCAATGGATTCCAGTAACTTTTCTCGGGCAATAAAATCTAAACCATTTGTCGGTTCATCCAGAATTAGTAATGATGGATTAGCCATTAACGCACGGGCAATTTGCACACGCTGCTTCTCCCCTTGAGACAATGTTTCATATCTTCTGTTAGCATAGTCAATACAACCCAGTTCTTTCAGCAGAGTGATTGCTTTATTCCTCATTGCATCTGTCGGAGTTTCATAGAGTCCAATTGAAGCAAATGCCCCGCTCAAAACTACCTCAAATGCGTTATCAGCGGCGTAAAATTTATCCTGTAGGGATGAAGAAACAAACCCGATTTGTTTACGCAGTTTCTCTCCAAGATAGGTTCTCCCGAATTCCATCCCTAGAACCGTAATCTTCCCCTTAGTCGGAAACTGATAGGCATTGAGTATATTTAACATCGCTGTTTTACCTGAACCATTTAAGCCAAATAGCACCCAATGCTCTCCATGCCTTATTTCCCAATTAATATCCTGTAAAATCCACTTACCCTCGCGTTTCAAAGAGACATTTTCTAGTCTGACAACCATTTATGTATTCTCCTCTCTGCAAACTTTCTAGTCATTAGTTTTATGATATCAAAATTTTCTAAATATAAAAGCTTAATTTTCCCTGATTATCAAGATTTAAGTTTAATCTGATGCAAAATTTTTATTAGACTGATTTTATTGCTGTTTTTTTCCGTTAAGAATAATAGATGATTTTACTTTATTTTTAAAATCTTGCAAGTTACACTAGAATAAGAAAAACTATTTTGTTTATGATAAATGAGGTGCCACCCTTGAGGTTTCCAATTTTAGAGACAAAGAGGCTAAAATTAATCGAAATAACACATCATCATTTGGAGAGTATTTTTGCGATATTATCTATAGAAGAAGTGACTAAATATTATGGGACAGATCCCTTCATACTTCCTGCTGAAGCAACAAAATTAATTGATATGTACCATAAAAATTTTCTAGAAAAACGTGGGATGCGTTGGGCAATAAAGTTGAAAGAAAATCAAAAGATTATTGGTACGATTGGTTTAAATGGCTTACAGATGAATAACAAACGTGCAGAAATTAGTTATGAACTGCATCCAGCCTACTGGCAAAATGGGTTTGCGACTGAGGCTTTAAAAGAAGTGCTCCGCTTTAGTTTTATGCATCTGGAATTGTATAGAATGGGTGCAGTCGTGTATCCACAGAATACCGTTTCTCTTCATCTGTTAGCAAAGCTTGGTTTTGTAAACGAAGGATTGCTTCGCGGCTATATATTCCAAAATAAACAATCTCATGATGCCTATGTTTTATCATTATTAAAACAGGAATGGGAAAAAAGCCAGGAAGAATAAGCTTGGTTTTTTTCTTTCCACAAAAAGAAAAAAACTAGGAAGATACCCTCCTAGTCATTGTTATTCTTCTTCACCGCCGACTAAGAAATCTGGATTAAGCTCCTCGAATTCCTCATCATCGACGTCTAAGCCCCACTCATCTTCCTCTTCCCTGCAGCCCTCAGGATTGACTCTAACACAAACCTTTGTCTCGCCAATCACCTCGACTAGAAACTCTCTTTCTACATGGACAATAATTCTATTACCATTTGGAGAAATAACAGCTTCACATGTATTTGGCTGCTGTAAGACCTTAGCAACAATTTCATCGTCATCTAGGCAGTCATGATCACGATATTTTAGCTTGATAACATCCGTATATTGGACACGTTCTGTTACCACTTCTGTCTTCGTGTTATCATTAAACGAGTACCAAACATTAATGTCATAAGAGCCGTGGATTTCAACTGTTTTGCCTACCTTTTTCGCGTTGTATTTATGGTTGATAACCCAACAGCCGAGTATGCTTGATGGATTATGTGCCGGGCTAATCGTATGATTGGACTGGGTATATTTACGTCCTTTCGCGACTACGGCCTTGGTAATAATCTCTCTATATTCTCCCATTTCGCGCGAACCCTCCTCATTTCTGTTTCATTCCATCCTATGCGAATGTCTAGACTAGTGTGAGTTAAAATTTTTCTAAAACAGGATAAGATTGAGTCATGGTCCATAGTATGCCAGGAAGCGATAGATGTGCCTAATGAGATTAGTTAGAAAAAAAAACCAGGCTTAGCACCTGGTTCTTAATAATTAATGGTCATGTTCACAATCACCGTGGTCCTCACAAGCACCGCCACCATGGGCCATACCTGCTCCAGTTTCACCGCGTAACACATCCCCGCCGGTTGAAACAATAATCTCGTCAGTTACAGTATTTGAAATCGTGGAGGCAATCAATTGCAATAATTCATTGACTTCCAGCTGTGATTGTTTGAACTCTTGAACTACGGGAATTTCATCTAATTCTTGTTCAATTGTAGCAATCTTTTCTTCAACCTTTTTTAAGGCTTCCGGTTTCCCATAATGCTGCAGGTTAACTGCCTGTTTTTGCAATCCTTTAATGTCAGCGATCAACATTTTAACTTTTGGATTTTCATGAATTTGTGCTTCCGCTCTTTTGAAAAAATCAACCTCATCTGTTTCCGCGACCATCCGTGCTAATTCTGCTGCACGAGCGACGATATCATCTTTTGTATATTTCGCCACCTTATTTCACCTCTGCTATTTCTTTTTCTTCCACCATTTCTCCATTTAAAGACCAAGTTTTTGCTTCAGTAATTTTAACTTTTACAATCTTACCAATTGCTGATTTTGGTCCAACAAAATTCACTAATTTATTTTTTGACGTATAGCCTGCAAGAACATCAGGGTTGTTCTTACTCTCACCATCTACTAGTACTTTAACTACTTGCCCCTCATATTTTTTCATGGCTTCAGCAGATAGTTCATTGACAAGATCGTTCAATTTCTGCAAGCGCTGCTTCTTCACTTCCATTGGAACATTGTCTGCCATTTTTGCGGCTGGTGTTCCTTCCCTTGGAGAGTAAATAAAGGTATAAGCTGTTTCAAAGCCAACTTCACGATAAAGTGACATTGTTTCTTCGAACTGCTCGTCAGTTTCATTTGGATATCCGACAATAATATCGGTTGTCAAGGCAACATCAGGAATCGCTGCTTTAATTTTTCTCACAAGTTCCAAGTATTGTTCTCTTGTATATTTACGGGCCATTATCTTTAATACATCCGTTGACCCCGATTGCACTGGAAGGTGGATATGATTCATCAAATTGCCCCCCTTCGCTAATACTTCGATTAAACGGTCGTCGAAGTCACGAGGATGACTTGTAGTAAAACGAATCCGTGGGATATCAATTTTTCGAATCTCGTCCATCAAATCGCCTAAGCCATAGTTGATATCGTCAAAATCTTTTCCATATGCATTTACATTTTGTCCTAGGAGGGTGATTTCTTGATAGCCTTGTGCAGCTAATTGACGAACCTCTTGGATAATCTCCTCTGGACGACGGCTGCGTTCTTTACCACGTGTATATGGAACAATACAATAGGTACAGAATTTATCACAGCCATACATAATATTTACCCATCCCTTAATATTACCGCGGCGCTCTTTTGGCAGATTTTCAATAACGTCGCCTTCCTTTGACCATACCTCGACAACCATCTCTTTAGACATATAGGCTTCATTTAGGATATTAGGTAAACGGTGAATATTATGTGTTCCAAAGATCATATCAACATGTTGATAGGTCTTTAGAATTTTATTCACTACCGATTCTTCTTGGGACATGCAACCGCACACACCAAGAAGCAGATCTGGTTTTTCCATTTTTAAGGCTTTCAAATGTCCAAGTTCACCAAACACTTTATTCTCCGCATTTTCGCGGATTGCACAGGTATTGAGTAGGATTACATTGGCATCCTCTGTTCGGTCAGTCGGTTCATAGCCCAGTGCTAAAAAAATTCCTGCCATTACCTCTGTGTCATGCTCATTCATTTGGCAGCCATACGTACGTATATAAAATTTACGACCTTGGCCCATACCTTTAAATTGTTGTGGAATAGCAAAGTCATTATGGTATTGAACATCTTCTTTACCACGCTTCTTCGCATCTTTTAATGAAGGCGCTGTGAAAACTTGAGTAAAGTATTTACTGTAATCCTTTTCGGATTTTTTGTCCGAAGAATTAGCAGTTGCTACTTGCTGACCTTCTAAGCGTTGTTTTTCATTCATGTATGAAAAATCCCCTTTCTTCATAAAATATTGGTACATTTCAAAAATTTATCGTATTGTTACTTGCACAGGTATACATAGCCTTTATCTGCACATTATTATAGTATAAAGGTTTCATTGCTTCAAAACAATAGAAAATCCAGATGCAACAATGCGTAAAAAAAATCCCAGGGAAGTGATATCCCCGGGATTTAGCTGTATTTCATTACATAAATTCGGCAACTAGTTTGTCAAAGTGTTCTTGGTTTAGATTCAAATCTGCTTTAGTGAGCGGAGTCTCAGAATAGCCATGTACTAATTCTTGATATGATGGATGCTCACTATTTTGATAAATGAGTCCTGTCACAAGACCATTATGCTTCATTAGTGTTTGCATCGCCATTTCACGATTAGATGAATCATAACCTTCGATTTCACTTAATTTTGTAAGGTTTTCTTTAAACCAGTCATATGTGTTAATTTTATTGTACGTAACACACGGACTAAACACATTGATTAGTGAAAAGCCTTTATGTTTAATGCCTGCTTCAATTAAGGCAACTAAGTCTTTTAAATCTGTCGAGAAACTTTGGGCAACAAAAGTCGCACCGGCTGTTAATGCCATCTCCATTGGTGAAATTGCCTGCTCAATGGAACCCGTTGGAGTTGATTTTGTTTTAAAACCAACAGCTGAACGCGGTGAAGTTTGCCCTTTTGTTAATCCATAAATTTGGTTATCCATGACAATATAAGTAATATCGATATTACGGCGAATCGAATGAATCGTATGAGCCATTCCAATCGCATAACCATCACCGTCACCACCAGAGGCAATAACAGTCAAATCGCGATTTGCCATTTTAACACCTTGAGCAATCGGCAAGGCACGACCATGAATACCGTGGAAACCATAAGAATTAATATATCCAGAAATACGGCCTGAACAGCCAATTCCAGAAACAACAGCTAATTTTTCTGGTTCAAGGCCGACATTTGCCGCCGCACGTTGAATTGCAGCTTGTACAGAGAAGTCGCCACAGCCAGGACACCAGTTTGGTTTTACATCATTACGAAAGTCTTTAAATGTGGCCATTTAGAACAACTCCTTACATTTTGAATGAACTTCATGAGGCAGGAATGGATTTCCGTCATATTTTACAAACTTAGTAATTTTCTCAGCATAACCAACATTCATCTTAATAATATTTGCTAACTGTCCTGTAGCATTGTTTTCAACTACTAATACCTTTTTCGCTGAACGAACTAATGGCAGCAGTTCATCAGTTGGGAACGGATGAATCAAGCGAATATGTGCATGATTAGCTTTTATTCCATCTTTTTCAAGACGTCCCATTGCTTCTTCGATAGCACCGCGAGTAGAGTTAAAACCAATAATTAGTACATCAGCTTCCTCATGAGGTGCATTTTTATACACAGGTGTATTAAAACGAATATTCTCAATTTTGCGTAAGCGTTTATCCATTTGCGAAATACGATTGGAAGCTAGTTCTGATGGCTTACCAGTTTCAGCATGTTCAACACCAGTTACGTGATGGATTCCGTTTTTCGTTCCAGGAATCGTACGCGGAGAAATTCCATCATCTGTTACTTCATAACGTTTGAAATAACCCTTGTTAGGAATCTCTGGAAGCTCTTCAGTGACTAGTTTACCGCGGCGAATTTCTACTTTTGAACCATCAAGCGGCTCAACTGTTTGTTTTCCAAGTGATAATTGCAGATCGGATAATACGATGACAGGACATTGATATTCTTCAGCTAGGTTGAAAGCTTCTGCAGTATCATAGAAAGCCTCTTCCACAGTACTAGGTGCCAAAACAATCTTCGGAATTTCCCCGTGTGTGCTGTAAATCATCGCCATAAGGTCAGATTGCTCTTGCTTTGTTGGTAAACCAGTAGAAGGACCACCGCGTTGAGTATCAACAATAACAATCGGCACTTCCGTAATACCTGCTAAACCAATTGCTTCTGTTTTCAGAGATAATCCTGGGCCAGAAGATGCAGTTAGCGCACGAACTCCACCATAAGCGGCACCAATCGTCATTGTACAAGCGGCAATTTCATCTTCCGTTTGGATAACAGTCCCACCAAGTGCTGGTAATTTTTTGATTAAATATTCCATAATATCGGAAGCTGGCGTAATTGGATAAGCGGCCATGAAGCGGCAGCCTCCTGCAAGTGCACCTAATGCAATGGCATCGTTTCCAATCATGAACATACGATGTTTTCCATCCGCCTTAGCCAACTGCATTGTTGGAACATTACCAGTCATTTTTTCTTTTGTATAGTTATAACCTGCTTTAATTGCTTCCATATTTTTAGCTACAACTTGGTCGCCCTTTTTACCAAAAATTTCTCTTACGACCTCTTCAAATACTTCAATCTCTAAATCTAGGACAGCTGATGTAGCTCCAATTGCTACCATGTTTTTCATTAAAGATGTGCCCAATTCTGTTGCAATTTCCGTAAAAGGCACTGCATATAGTGCTGCATCAGTATCGTCAGGCTTTTTCGGATTGAACTTAGCATCAGCAAGGATGAATCCATTACTGTGTAGCTCTTTGTAGTTTAAATCAATAGTTTCCTGGTCAAATGCCACAAGGATATCTAGATCATCAGAAATAGAACGAACTTGTGTTGTACTCACTCTAATTTTATTGTTGGTATGGCCACCCTTAATACGAGATGAAAAGTGGCGATAACCATACAGGTAATATCCCAGGCGATTCAGTGCAATAGCAAAGATTTCTCCAGTGCTCTCAATGCCTTCCCCTTGTTGCCCGCCAACTTTCCATGAAAGTTGATTGATCATTACTTACACCCCTTTGGATATGTAAAAAATAATAACTGAATCAATAATAGTGTAGCACTTTTCCGAGTAAATCACTAGAAATTAGTCTATTTTAATAGTAAATAGATAAAAACTAGAATAAAGGATACGTACTAAACGCTTACAATTCTAGACCTATGTGTAAAAAATTGCAACCCTTTAGCCTTAAATATTGTCTAAAATATGAATATTTTTTTATTATTCCAAATCAGCCCTTTTTATCACCGGTAAATTCGCTAAAAAACTGAGGAATTTCCTGATATACATAGATTTCCAGTCGTTTTTCGCTTCCTAAATGGACATATTTTAAAAACATCCTTTTTATTGTAAAATAATAATTTCGTTGGGTAAATGTATATCTATACTAATTGATTGGCCTTTAAACGAAATTGTTCAACAAAAAAACCTGCTTGTTAAAAAAACAACCAGGTTTTACAACATGTTTTATAATAGAATTTTTCTCAACGTGGCTCTACAATTAACTTAATGGCTGTTCGTTCTTCTCCGTCAATTAAAATATCTGTAAATGCCGGAACACAAATCAAATCAACCCCGCTAGGTGCTACAAATCCTCGAGCAATGGCTACTGCCTTTACGGCTTGATTCAATGCACCCGCTCCAATCGCCTGTATTTCTGCCGCACCTCTTTCACGCAGAACTCCGGCAAGTGCACCAGCTACAGAATTAGGATTAGATTTTGCTGAAACTTTTAATATTTCCATTCCTAGCTCCCCCTTGTAAAATCCCGATTCCGCATGAGTAACTTCATGAACAAATCAGGTATATAACATTCCACTGTTACTATATTCACGAAAAATTTGTAATATTCCAGCTTGGACAAAAAAGAATAAAGTGAAACTTCCATCAGTGGGGGTTTTCTTCATCCCCCACTGATGGTTAGCTGAACCAATCGGACCTTTACGGGCAGTTGATCCCTCACCTAGATTCCTTATAGACTCGTAATCTTGAGGTGGGGGTCTTACTGCCCGTTAAGGCGGGATAAACAAAAAAAAGCCAGGAACCATCCATAATATTACTAAATGGTTTCTGGCACATTCTATTATGAATAAAACGGATGATCGTCATTAATAAGAATCGGTTGGATTTGTTTAGCTAGTCCCGTCTTCTGATCCAAATCAATGACGACGGCACTTAATTGGGTTCTCCCATTTTTAGGCACTTCGAAACGAACTGGAAGACTAGTTAGGAAGCGCTTTAGAACCACATCTTTTTCCATCCCTAGTATCCCATCATACGGACCAGTCATGCCCACATCAGATAAATAGGCAGTTCCAGCTGGCAAGATACGATGGTCAGCCGTTTGGACATGCGTATGGGTACCAATTACTGCTGAAACCCTTCCATCAAGGTACCACCCTAATGCTTGTTTCTCACTCGTTACTTCTGCATGAAAGTCTACAAAGATAAACGGAGTCCTCTCTTTTGCAATTGCGATTAATTCATCAGCTTTCGTAAACGGGCAATCAATTGGGTTCATAAAAGTGCGGCCCTGTAAGTTTATAACTGCAACTTCCAACTGATTAAATTTTAAAAAAATTATTCCCTTACCTGGATTGTTTTTTGGAAAGTTTGCTGGCCGTACCAAATATTTTGCCTCATCAATAAACTCAAAAATTTCGCGATTGTCCCATGTGTGATTACCAAGGGTTATTGCTTGAGCACCTAGTTCCAAAAAATCCCGGTAGATTCTTTCCGTAATACCCTTTCCCCCCGCAGCGTTTTCCCCATTTATTAAAGTAATCTGCGGACCATATTTTTCTTTTAATTTTGGTAAAAACTCCTTTACCATATCTCTTCCTGGCGATCCTACAACGTCGCCGATAAAAAGCAGCCTCATTTAAGTTTCCTTTCAAATAAAGATTTCTATTCCTATAACGTAATGAAAGCGGTGCAAGTGCACCGCTTTATTTTGCATATTCAACAGCCCGTGTTTCTCGGATTACTGTGACTTTTATATGTCCCGGATAATCAAGTTCATCCTCAATCCGTTTGCGAATGTCACGTGCTAAACGATGTGCGGCAAGATCATCAATTGCATCCGGTCGAACGATAATCCGTACTTCACGCCCAGCCTGTATAGCAAATGATTTTTCCACACCTTCATAAGACTCAGAAATTTCCTCAAGTCTTTCCAAACGGCGAATATAGTTTTCTAACGTTTCACTTCTTGCACCCGGCCTTGCGGCTGAAAGAGCATCAGCAGCGGCAACAAGCACAGCAATAATTGATGTAGGTGCCGTATCGCCATGGTGAGAAGCAATACTGTTAATAACCACTGGGTGTTCTTTGTATTTCGTTGCAAGTTCAACACCAATTTCGACATGGCTTCCTTCAACTTCATGGTCAATTGCTTTACCAATATCATGAAGCAAACCAGCACGTCTTGCTAATGTTTCATCTTGTCCAAGTTCAGCTGCCAACAACCCTGAGAGCTGGGCAACTTCCATTGAATGCTTTAATACATTTTGACCGTAGCTTGTACGGAACTTTAAGCGCCCAAGTATCTTAATCAAATCCGGATGTAAACCATGGACACCCACTTCAAATGTAGTTTGTTCTCCAACTTCGCGAATATACTCATCTACTTCGCGTCTTGATTTTTCAACCATTTCCTCAATTCTTGCCGGATGGATACGACCATCCTGTACTAGTTTCTCAAGTGCTAAACGAGCAGTTTCCCGTCGGATAGGGTCAAACCCCGATAAGATAACAGCCTCAGGAGTATCATCAATAATTAAATCAATTCCTGTTAATGTCTCTAATGTACGAATATTACGTCCTTCACGACCAATTATTCGTCCCTTCATCTCATCATTAGGTAAATTGACGACTGAGACAGTTGTTTCTGCAACGTGATCAGCAGCACAACGCTGAATGGCAAGCGACAAAATTTCTTTTGCTTTTTTATCTGCTTCCTCTTTTGCACGATTTTCACTTTCCTTTATCATCATTGCAGTTTCATAGGAAAGTTCTTTCTCCATTCTTTCGAGAATAATCGTCCTCGCTTCTTCACGTGTCAAGCTCGAGATTCGTTCGAGTTCTGATTGCTGTGTTTTCACCAACTCGTCCACTTTGCTTTCCATCTCTTCAATATGCTGTTGTCTTTGATTTAGAGAATCATCCTTCTTTTCTAAAAGATTTTCACGCTTGTTTAACGTTTCCTCTTTTCGGTCTAAATTCTCTTCTCTTTGCAGTAAACGGTTTTCTTGTTTTTGCATTTCATTTCTTCGTTCACGGATATCACGTTCAGCTTCAGTTCGAAGCTTGTGAATTTCATCCTTTGCTTCAAGCAGTGCTTCTTTTTTCAATGCATCTGCGTCACGTTTTGCATCATCAATAATTTGTTCCGCTGCATTTTTTGCACCTGCTACTTTTGCTTCGGCAATGGATTTATGAACAAAATAGCCAACAACGGCACCGACGATAAGGCCAAGCAAAATGGAGATGATTGTGATTGGATCCATCCTTACACCTCCTCTTGCTATGAACTTTTTACGTTTTTTTAAGTGTCGGCATGTACATTGTTTAGACTCAACATACAGCAAGCACCAAGGCTTTTCACATTGTAATATTACCAAAAATGTAAAATATACATGTTAATTGTAATTGTGTGATAAACCATTGTCAAGGTTTACCCCTGTTGCCTTTTTCAAATATTTTGAAATTGAAAGGTATAAAACTTACTAGAATGAATTTTTTATGTATAAAAGCAGTTAAACTTAAAGCGTATTATGGGTAGGGCAAAGCCAATACTGGCTTTGCCCTACCTTATTAATCTAATAATTCAAATTGTTCATCATCGCTGTTTTCGGTAACAACCTTTTCCTCATCCAAACCGTAATGTTCACGAATCTTTTGTTGAATTTCAAGGCGCAATTCAGGATTTTCCTTTAAAAATAACTTCGCATTTTCACGGCCTTGTCCAAGTCTTTCATCGTTGTAGGAATACCATGAACCGCTCTTTTGAACAATATCCAATTCAGAACCGATATCAATAATCTCGCCTTCCTTAGATATTCCTTCTCCATACATAATATCGACTTCGGCAGTCCTGAATGGCGGCGCTACTTTGTTTTTAACGACTTTAATTTTAGTTTTATTCCCGACCATGTCATTGCCTTGCTTTAATGTTTCAGCACGGCGAACTTCCAAGCGAATCGTCGAGTAAAACTTCAGCGCGCGACCCCCAGGAGTTGTCTCGGGATTACCAAACATAACTCCTACTTTTTCCCTAATTTGGTTTATAAACACAGCGATTGTCTTTGATTTATTAATCGCACCTGAAAGCTTACGAAGGGCTTGCGACATGAGGCGCGCTTGAAGACCTACGTGAGCGTCCCCCATTTCACCTTCAATTTCAGCTTTTGGTACTAGTGCAGCAACAGAGTCAATAACGATAATATCTACTGCACCGCTCCGTACAAGCGCTTCGGCAATTTCAAGCGCCTGCTCACCCGTATCAGGCTGAGACAGCAACAGTTCATCAATATTAACCCCTAATTTCTGTGCATAAGCAGGATCCAGGGATAGCGATAGGTAACAGACATCCTCGGCTTACCCGTTAGGAGCTATTTTCCCCCGCCTCACACCGTACGTGCGAGTTTCCCCGCATACGGCGTTCCATCAATAGTTATGCGATTTGCTTGACTAATTTTTCTGTACTTGGTCTCGACAAGTTCTTGTACCCCCTTCAACCGTGTATTACTACACGAAACGCTTTGAAGAATTGCAGGTTTTAGTCAGTTGTGCTCATTGAAATCGATTATTTACCTCGATTCCTTAACGGCTTCCTTGTCAGTTTAGTCGCAAATCTACTCTTGTAACATAACTACTAACTATGCCCCTTCGGTCCACACCTTATTATCAGTGCTTCATACCTACTACGGGCTGCTGCCACCGAGATTCATCAGCCATTTCCTACTGATTAGTGTCATTGGTTCCGCAACCTTGGCATCCACTTCTCGGCTTCATTTGTTCCGTATGACTTAGCTTTACATATTCCCTTAGCGTCCAACTCTAACCCGCCAGCAAAGAATTCAACCATTGCGAGAGGTTTAAATTCTCGAATAACCTATACTGGTTATACACAGATTTTGCAAACACGAATACAAAATCCACTACTGGTCATCCGTTCGGATGTGAGTACCTTCATTTTGGTATCTCCACGCCTTTCGAGTCGTACTTCCGTTGGTTCGTTCCAGTCCAGAGGACTCTCTACGCATAGGAATTTTATAGCCCCCCGACTACTCCTGGACCATCTCAGGTCAAGTTTCGCCGTCCTCTCCGAGCTTCACACCATGATAAACGCGGATTTATCACAGCATGTCGGGGTATTAGGGTAGGAATGCTCGCATTCATCCTAAGCAGGTATTTCACCTGCCAAATTAGTCATACAGTTCGAGAGTAACCACAGGTTTTCATGGAGGTTTTTAGCCTCCGTGGTCTTTACTCGGCTAAGCTTTAGCCCACTGTTTCCAATGGATTTAACTTAGCAACAAATCGCACCATGTTCAGCATCAATAAACGCAGCTTGTCCACCTGCTGCCTGCACCTCTGCAATCGCATGCAGGGCAACAGTGGTTTTACCAGAGCTTTCTGGTCCGTAAATCTCAATAATCCGTCCGCGAGGATATCCACCTACGCCTAGTGCTGCGTCGAGTGCCAGGGATCCGCTTGGCACGGTGGAAATTTTCGTTTCCGCCTGTTCTCCCATTCTCATAATGGAACCTTTGCCAAATTGTTTTTCTATTTGTTTTAGCGCCATTTCTAACGCGGCCTTGCGGTCACTCACAAATAGACCTCCTTTTATAATAAAATTTTTAATGATTGCTGGAATCTACTAAAACGAAACCTACTAATACTATAACCTCTTTTACTTTTTTTGTCGAGCAAAAACACGAACGTCTATTCGTGTTGTTTTTTACCTATTTTTATCACCGAAACAACTAAAATCCTTTGTTAACGGTGATTATTACCAATTTTTTTTAACTAAACATCCTATATCGCTTATTTTCTGAAAACATTCTTTCAAAAAGAAAACACAGGACACTATTCTACGTCCTGTGATGTTTGCAGTTGTTTTATTAAGAAGTAGCAGCCATATTTTACCGTGCGTATTCGATTAGCTTCTCTCGAGCCGCCAAGAACAATTTTTTCCACGATTGTTGGTCTGCCTTTGATGGCTATCCCAATATAAATGGTACCTACTGGCTTACCCTCTAATTCAGTCGGTCCTGCGACACCAGTGAAGCTAATCCCAATGTCAGTCGCGAAAATTCTCGCTACGTTTTCTGCTAATTCGCGTGCACATTGCTCACTAACTACACCATACTTTGCAAGTGTTTCCTGCTTTACCTGGACAATTTGCTGTTTTATTTCTTGGGCATAACAAACAATCCCACCTTTAAATATAGAGCTTACACCAGGTATAGAAGTGATTTCTTGTTGAAACAAACCACCTGTCAAGCTTTCAGCTGCCGTGATTGTTAAGTTCTTTTCCTTTAACAGCTTCGTAAGCTCCTCTAAAAGAGAAGTATTATCATAGCCGTACAAAAACTGACCAACACGTTTATTAATTTTTTCCTCAACTTGGTCTAACATAGATAATGCAGTTGACTTATCCTTGTGTTTAGCAGTTAATCTTAGTGTAACTTCACCATCTCCAGCAAGCGGGGCAATCGTCGGATTACTTTGTGCATCGATCAAATCAATAATTTCCGTTTCCAAAGCAGATTCGCCGACTCCAAAAAAACGTAGCACCCGTGAAAAAATTTGTTGATTTGAACTAACCATATTCAATAATGTCTTCGTGCCAAAATGTAAAAACATCGGCTCCATTTCTTTCGGCGGTCCAGGTAAAAGGATATATATATGCCCGGCTTTATCTAAAATCATTCCTGGCGCCATCCCGTTTTCGTTAGGAAGAACATGAGAACCCTCTAATATGAGCGCTTGTTTGCGGTTATTTTCTGTCATAACTCGGTTTGTTCGTTTATAGAAGCGTTCAATTCCTGCCAATGCTTCTTCATCAATAACAAGGTTCACACCTAGATGGTTAGCAATCGTTTCCTTCGTCAAATCATCCTTAGTCGGGCCTAAGCCACCAGTAAAAATGATAATCGCTGATCGCTGTTCAGCAATTTCAATTACTGATTTTAACCTGTTGGGATTATCACCAACAACTGAATGAAAATACACATCAATTCCCAGTCCAGCTAACTGCTGAGATAAAAATTTAGCATTACTATTAACAATTTGTCCTAGAAGCAGTTCAGAACCAACCGCAATAATTTCTGCATTCATTAGCATTCCTCCATTTTCCACCATTATTTAGAATTTTTAAACACATGGTTATTTTTAGAAAAATAATCCCAACCAGACCATATCGTGAAAAACAGCGCCACCCACAAAGCTAACACATCGAAACGGAAAGGAATCATCGCAAAAATGATATTATGAAGCAAAATTGCTGAGATAGCGATAATTTGTGTCCACGTTTTAATTTTACCCAGCATATTGGCTGCGACAACTTCACCCTCTCCAGCAAGTAATAAACGAAGACCGGTTACAGCAAATTCCCTGCTAATAATCAGGATAACAATCCAAGATGGAGCATAAAGGTCGGGAAGTTCCACTAATACAATTAGCGCCGATGAAACAAGTAATTTATCAGCAAGCGGATCAAGAAATTTCCCCATATTGGTTACCAAATTATATTTACGTGCATAATGACCATCAATCCAGTCAGTTGTTGAGGCGATAATAAAAATTATCGCACCGATGAAATGAGTAACTGGAATGTCTGCTCCCAGCAAATGTATGCTCCCCCAATCAAACGGAGCAAGCATAATGATTAAGAATAATGGAATTAATAAGATTCTTGATACGGTTATTTTATTAGGGATGTTCATTTATTTTTTCCTCCTAAACTATGTAAAAAGCCCGGCAAATATGTAGGTAAACTACTTGAACAAAGTGAAAAAATAGTCATCTACTGATGACTATTCGTTCTTTGGAACGTATTGAATCGTAATAGTCTGTGTAACCATACGTGCCGGGTCTGCTGCATACTCAAGTTTCTGATCATTTACAAAGATATCTGTATCATTGGCTTTTCCAATAATAAGCTTGGCTTCTGTCTCCGAAGATAAATCTACGGTTTCACTCTCTGTCTCCCCTGTTTTTAGCATACCTGAAAAAAAAGTCTTGCCTTTACCGTTGCCAATGCTGACCCATGTTTGTCCTTTTGATACCACTTTTACTTCAAATTGTTCAGCATTTTTCAATTCATAGGTCGTATATTTTCCTTGGCTCTTAAGAACTGATAACTCCTGGTTTATTGATTCTTCTTCAGGCTGAGACTTCTCCGCTTTACTACTTTTATCTTCCTTATCCTCTGTTTGTTTAGCATCTTGTGTTTTTTGCTTATTTGTTTCAGTTGCCTTTGCATTATCAAGATTATTTTCTACTTTTACCTGCTCATTGTCATTATTCGTTATGTCCTTCGTATCATCACCTGCAAAATGTGGTAAAAAGTAATATAATATCCCCGCTACCCCGAGCACAAAGATACCGATTAATAATTTTGGCAGGATATCAAATATTTTAGAATTTCCTTCAGATAAGGACTTATGTGTCTTTACTCGAGATAACTGCTGTGGGAGTTCTTCGTTATATGAAGCAGGAATCTCATTTTTATAAGTTTCAAAAATCTCCTCAGGATCAAGCTCAAGTGCCTCTGCATACTGTTTAATAAAAGCACGGACATAGAAATTTCCTGGAATCCCTGAATAATCACCTTCTTCAATTCCACTTAAATAACGCTTTTGGATTTTCGTTATCGATTGTAAGTCATCCAAGCTTAAATCTTTGGCTAAACGGGCCTCTTTTAATCGATTCCCTAATTCAGTCACTAAGAACACCTACCAATTTTTCAAAAATTAAAATCATTAAAATTCGTTCCGGAGAACATATTATGTTCATCGACGATGTCATAGGAAATTACTTCATCTGCATCATTTCTCAGTTCAATAATATAATCGAAATCATCAAGGGTATATTCGGAGTTTTGAACAAATATATCTGGATGCTCAATCACCTTTACTGCAGATAGCCTCATAATTTCTCTCACCAGCTGCCAATGACGTTCATTGGCACGTTTTGTCGAGACAATGCCATCGATAATAAATAAATTATCAGCGTTATATTCGTCCTTAATAAGCTGATTGCGAATCGTTTGCTTTAAAAGAGTGGATGACACAAACAGCCAGCGCTTATTTGCACATACACTCGCTGCGACGATGGATTCGGTCTTACCGACACGAGGCATCCCACGAATTCCTATTAATTTATGCCCTTCCTGCTTAAATAGCTCGGCCATGAAATCAACTAGTAGTCCAAGTTCACTCCTGACGAAGCGAAAGGTCTTTTTATCGTCAGCATCTCTTTGGATATACTGGCCATGACGTACAGCAAGACGATCGCGTAATTTTGGCTCCCTTATTTTAATTACCTTTATTGTGTCCATTTTATGTAAAATTGACTCAAGTCGTTTTATTTGGTTGTCATCATTAGCTAAAAGAAGTAAACCACGTCTTCCCTGATCCACACCATTTATGGTTACAATATTGATAGAAAGCATCCCTAACAAAGAAGAAATATCGCCTAGCAAACCGGGGCGGTTCTTTTGAATCTCATATTCTAAATACCATTCTTTTTTCATCATAAACCCCCTTGGAAAATTCGACAATATTTACTTGTTTTATACCTAAAGTTTATCATAAATGATTTTACGAGAAGATGAAAGAAAAAACATGGAGAAACAGGTATTTATTATTTACGCCCTTGCCGAGCCTATCTAAAAAAGAGAGGGAGGATCTCCTCCACTCTCTTTTCAACGGGTAGCAAAACCCACACTAATGGTAGTTTCACTTTATTGTTGAACTAGTTTAACCATGACATTGGCTATTGCTTGTTGCTCTTGCTCACTCGCAACTGACCACATATCAGCTAGAACTCGTTCCTGCTCATTTTTCGGGTCAACGTTGTCAGCTAGGTAATCGCCAATTTGGTGTGCAAGGCTGCTGATGGCTCCTTCACTCATTCCTTGATTTTGAGCATGCTGGAGACGATTCCCTAAGAATTCTTGCCATTCTTTCCAGTTATCCAAAACAGACATGGTTTAACCTCCTTTTAAATATGATACATCGTTATTTTGCGATATGGAGGGTAGAACTATACATTACATTAGCATTTCTTATGTGCATGGAAACAAAGAACAATTAAATTTTTACGTATACCAGCCACCATTGACACCAAGAATTTGTCCAGTAATATAACTAGCCTGCTCGGAGAGAAGAAATGCAGCTGTATGAGCTATTTCCATAGGATTTGCTAGTCTCCCCATCGGGATTTCCAATGTAATCTGCTCTATTTCCTCTGAATTAAATCCCTCCATCATTGGCGTTGCCACAGCGCCTGGAGCAATACCATTTACTCGTATTCCGTTCAAGGCAACTTCTTTACTTAACGCTTTAACAAACGCGATTTGTGCCCCTTTTACGGTTGAATAGGCTACTTCACATGCTGAGCCTGTTTGACCCCAGATGGAGGTGATGACAATAATATTTCCTGAACGCTTTGAAATTAGTTTTGGTAGTAATTCTTTTGTAAGCATCAGCGGGGTTTGGACATGTATGGACAATAATTTTTCCAATTCCTTCTGCTGTAGATCAACTAACAGACCATACTGACTATTACCGCTGCAATGAATGATGCCATCCAAGGAAAAAAGCTGTGAAGAAAGAATTTTATAGCCGTCAGCTTTCGCTAAATCCGCTTGAATCGGAATGTATTCACCATGGAATGTCTCTAACCTTGCTAATAAATCTTTCATGGATAGTTCATTACGATTGTAATGCAAATACAAATGATACCCACGCTCTGCCAAAGTATAGGCAATTGCCTGCCCGATTCCTCCACTAGCCCCCGTAATAAGTATATATTTATTCATGTAGGTCACTCTTTCTAGAAACACATTAAATTCCGCTAAAAAATTTAGCTGCTTGTTATTGGTTCGGTACCACTTGACAGACAGAAAAACGCTCTTCGGCAATGACTTCCTTCGCCAGTGAAATGACATCATTCAGTGAAATCTGTTCAAGTGTTGGCACGACCTCAAAAAGATCCATTTCGTTAAAAGCATAACGGGTAAATTGATTAGCGATATATTCTGGGGAATTAACAGAACGTAGGAAAGCTCCGATTTTTTTCTTTTTCGCTCTCTCTAGCTGTTCTGCTGAAAAGCCGTTTGTCTTTGCCTGCAGTAAAATTTGTTGAATTCTTTCTGCCAGTTGGTCAGGATCCCTTGTGTCACCTCCAACCATTGCAAAGCCAAAACCTTGCTCTTGTGTGTAATCAAAAGAAAAGCTATCATCCACTAACCCATCGTTATATAGCTGATAATAGTGTTCCGAACTTTTACCAAATAAGAGATCGAGCAGGACATTCATTGTTAATTCATTCTTTAACATTTCAACCCCTTTTTGCTCTACATGTAATGCTTTGATTCCCACTAAACATTTTGCCGTTTGAACATTCATCGGAATAACCTGTTTTTTCTTTGCTGCCTGTAATGGCTCCTCAGGAAAGTTGCGCCTAATTTCTGGCATTGCTTTAAAGTCTTTTTTAGTTTGATTTTCTCTTATCTGTTCCATTATCTTGTCAGGATTGACTGGCCCCACAATAAATAACAGCATATTGCTCGGGTGATAGAAGGTATGATAGCATTCATACAACAAATCCTTTGTAATATGAGAGATGGATTCAATTGTTCCGGCAATATCAATCCGTACTGGATGATTCTGATATAGATTTTCAATAATACCGAAATACAAACGCCAATCAGGATTATCATCATACATGGTAATCTCTTGACCGATAATTCCTTTTTCCTTTTCGACTGTCTTTTCGGAAAAATAAGGGCTTTGTACAAAATCAATCAGCGTTTCTAGGTTTTTCTCAACATCTGTGGTACTGGAAAAAAGATAGGCAGTTCTCGTAAACGAAGTGAAGGCATTAGCTGACGCACCTTGTTTGCTAAATTGTTGAAAGACATCACCATCTTCTTTTTCAAATAACTTATGTTCCAAAAAATGGGCGATCCCATCAGGGACAGTCATAAATTCACTCTTTCCAAGTGGTACAAAGGTATTATCAACTGATCCGTATTTTGTCGTAAAGGTTGCATACGTCTTGTTGAAGCCCTTTTTTGGAAGAATATATACATCTAGGCCATTGGTCATTTTTTCATAAAAAAGTTCTTCCTTCAGCTGGTCAAACGCTAGTCTCTCCATCTTATTTACCCGCCTCCGATCCGGTTAAGAAATAAATGGTATCAAGTTCAATTTTCTCGGCAACAGCAACAATCTCTTCCTTTGTAGTTGCCTCCATCTTCTCAAGCCAATCATTCACTATTATCTCTTGTTTTGCTACTACATTATGGTAAAGCAGTTCAAGAAGTCCTCTAGAGGTATCAATTGTTTCAAGAATTTGATTACGGATGACTGCCTTTGTTTGTGATAATTCCTCATCAGTAAAATTACCTTTTCTCATTGCATCCATTTGTTCATGAATAATGCTTACAGCCTGTTGATAATTTTTTGAATCAATTCCCGACATGACCATTAATAATCCTTTATGGCTCTCCAAACGACTCGCTGCGTAATACGCAAGGCTTGCTTTTTCACGAACATTTATAAATAATTTTGAGTGCGAAAATCCGCCAAAAATGCCATTAAAAACTTGAAGCGTAAAATAATCAGGGTCCCCATATATGATATTTGTCCGATAACCAATATTCAGTTTCCCTTGCTTTACATCTTGTTCTTCCTTGACCTCATGTACCTCACTTTTTTTCCGTATGTCTGGTGTTGAAGCCAGTTTAGCTGTACGAGGCTCGAAATAGAACAGATTGGTGACAATCTCTTTCACCTCATTTGCTTTTACATCACCAACCACATACAGATCCATTTCATCTTCCTTAAAAGCGGATTGATAATAAGCGTATAATGACTCAGGAGTGATTTCATCCACCGCATCCAGCTCACCGTTTACCTGAAACGCATACGGTTCACCTTGACACATTTCTTCAATCAGACGAACATTTGCATAACGCATTTTGTCATCATAGACTGATTGAATACGCTGCTTAAGCGTCCGTTTTTCTTTCTCCACTGTCTCGGCTTCAAACCCGTCACCCGATACATGTGGATTCATTAAAATTTCTGCTAATAACTCGAAGCCTTTTTTTAATAGTGGATTGGGGTAAGCAAGAAATTTTTCATTTGCGATTTCTATTAAAAAACTAATCACATGATATTCACCTTTTTTTGCTAAATCCACATATAAACTGGCACCATATAGGTCATCCAAATACGCTCGTAATTTTGTCGTGGTTGGATAGTTTTTCGTGCTGCTTTGCAGTACTTGCGGTAATAAGGCGCGTTTCGTAAGATTCTCTTTCGCTAATGGAGCCTTCATTCTCCAGACCAGTGTGTTTGTTTTATATTTATCCGTTTCAACAATATGGAGTGTATAGCCTTTCATTTCAGTTTTAATTTCATTGACTTCATTCATTTTCTTTCCTCCTTCACTGCTAGCAGGCTTAACTTAACATATGTAAGCACTTTTCCTTTTATTTTTACCTCCCTCAGGAAAACTATACCATTTTTCGCAGATGTAAAAAAACCCTCAGTTTGCACTGAGAGTTTCTGTAAAAAGGGCTTACCTGCTTCCTTTGATATAATGTGTTCCATCTGCCTTTGGTGCCTCAGCACGGCCGATAAATCCTGTTAGTGCAAGTATGGTTAACACATAAGGAGCTATTAACAAATACACATTTGGAATTTCCTTTAAGAATGGTAAACTTGAGCCGATAATGCTAATACTTTGGGCAAATCCAAAGAATAAACCAGCCCCAAGTGCACCAAGCGGATGCCATTTACCAAAGATCATCGCTGCCAAGGCCATGAAACCTTGACCACTAATGGTAGCGTGGCTAAAGTTTGATGTAATCGACTGTGCGTAAACTGCACCGCCAATACCACCTAATGCACCTGAGATAATGACACCAATATAGCGCATTTTTGTAACATTAATCCCCATCGTATCAGCTGCCATTGGATGCTCACCAACTGAACGCAGGCGAAGACCAAATGGTGTTTTATAAACAACATACCAAGCGATAACAGCAACAATTATAGCAACGAATGAAGTCCAGTACGTATTTTGGAAAAATATTTCTCCAATGATAGGGATATCTTTCAACACTGGGATATCAATCTTACGAAATCCTTCACTAATAATTCCTGTTTCGCCTTTTCCATAAATCTGTTTTACCAAAAACATCGTTAATCCGACAGCCAACAAGTTAATGGCAACACCAGATACAGTATGGTCGGCACGGAAAGTAATCGCTGCGACAGCATGCAGAAGGGAAAATAATGCGCCTGCAGCCATGGCTACCAAGATAGCAACCCATGGAGTCGCCTTCCCAAATACATCAACGAAAGCCAGGTTAAATACGATTGACGAAAAGGCACCAATTACCATTAAACCTTCAAGACCAATATTGACTACTCCGGATCGTTCCGAGAAAACGCCGCCTAATGCAGTGAAGATAAGTGGAGCAGCCCATAGTAATGTTGATGGAATAACAATAGTTAAAACATCCATTAAGCTCACTTACTTCACCCCCTTTTTGTTGAATCGATCAAGAAATACTCTGATGATGTAGCTGGATGCTACAAAGAACACAATCAAGGCAATGATAATATCAACTAGCTCGTTAGGTACTCCTGCTTCAAGTGGCATATTTAATGCTCCCACTTTTAACGCACCAAATAATATCGCCGAGAAGAATACCCCTAGTGATGTGTTACCCCCCAATAGGGCGACCGCAATACCGTCGAATCCAACACCAGTGAACCCGCCTTTAACAGTAGCATAACCAAATGTACCTAGTCCTTCCATGGCACCAGCTAAACCAGCAAAAGTACCAGCAATGACCATTGATAAAATGATATTTTTGTTAACACTCATTCCAGCATATTGAGCTGCATGCTGGTTAAATCCAACAGCTCTTAACTCAAAGCCGCGGGTAGTTCTTTCAAGCAGGAACCACATGATAAAGCAACAGATAATTGCAATAATAATTCCCCAGTGAAGCCGAGAATAGTCAGTTAAGCTTTGTAACCATTCTGACCGTAAAGAGGCTGAATCCTTAATAATGTCCGTCTTATCTTTATTATCCGAGATGATGTTTTTTATAATATAGTTAGAAACGTGCAAGGCTACATAGTTCATCATGATGGTAACAATTACTTCATGGACACGAAAGCGTGCCTTAAGTAAACCCGGTAAAAATGCCCATAAGGCACCTGCTGCCATTGCCGCCAAGATAGCTAAAGGTAAATGAATGATTTTTGGAAGGTCAAAGGCAACACCGACCCATACAGCTGCAAGCCAGCCGACAAGGAATTGTCCCTCAACCCCGATATTAAAGAGGCCAACTCGAAAAGCAAAGGCTACTGCTAAACCAGCTAAGATGTAGGGAGTAAATTGTCTAATAACTTCTCCGAAATAATAAACATCTCCAAAGGCACCATTCCACAAGGCTGTGAAGGCAGTAATCGGATTGTACCCACTAACTAACATAATGATTGTGCCGACAATAATACCTAAAATGACGGCAATGATAGGTGTTAAAATACCTTTTAAGCGATTAGACATTTGCACCCGCTTCCTTTCTGTTCGATCCGGCCATCAATAATCCAAGCTCTTGTTCGTCCGTTTCTTTCGGGTCAACAATGGCAACAATTTTCCCTTCATAAATAACCGCAATTCGATCACTAACATTCATAATTTCATCTAACTCAAACGAAACTAGCAAAACAGCTTTTCCATGATCACGCTGTTCAATCAGCCGTTTATGGATAAATTCAATAGCCCCAACATCTAAACCACGGGTAGGCTGGGCAGCGATTAGTAAGTCTGGATCTCGGTCTATCTCACGTCCGATTATCGCCTTTTGCTGGTTTCCTCCAGATAAGGCGCGCGCCAATGCAGTCTCACTTGGGGTCCGAACATCGAATTCAGAAATTAATCGCTTGGCTTGCTGATAGATTGCTTTAAAATCTAAAATTCCGTTTTTAGAAAATGGCTTTTTATAATAGTTTTGTAAAACCATATTTTCCGCTATCGGAAAATTTAACACCAGGCCATGTTTATGGCGGTCTTGAGGAATATGCCCGACTCCAGCCTCAGTTACTTTTCTAGGGGAAAGATTAAATAATTCTTTTCCATTAACTTTAACACTGCCGCTTTCTGATTTACGTAAACCGGTAATTGCCTCAATTAATTCTGTTTGTCCGTTGCCATCAACACCGGCAATCCCAACAATTTCACCTGAGCGAACAGATAAATCCAATCCATCAACAACCGTAATTCCTCTGGAATCCTTCACAACGAGATCTTTTACCTCTAGCACATCTTGCTTTGGTTTAGCTTCTGTTTTCTCTGTCTTAAACACTACTTCACGGCCAACCATCAGACTTGCTAACTCATTTGGATTGGTTTCACTCACATTTACCGTACCAATGCCTTTACCTTTACGGATTACTGTACAGCGGTCGGCTGCTTCCATAATCTCTTTTAATTTATGGGTTATTAAAATAATTGATTTGCCTTCTTTTATTAAGGTTCTTAAAATTTGCATAAGTTCTTTTATTTCTTGAGGTGTTAATACTGCTGTTGGTTCGTCAAAGATGAGAATGTCGGCACCACGGTAGAGTGTTTTTAAAATTTCTACCCTTTGCTGCATCCCTACAGAGATATCAGATATTTTCGCCTGTGGGTCAACTGCTAGACCATATCGCTCAGAAATCTCACGTACTTCTTGTTCAGCCTTTTTAATATCGATTCGGCCTGCTTTTGTTATTTCACGCCCAAGGATAATATTTTCCGTGACTGTAAATACATCAACGAGCATAAAGTGCTGGTGTACCATCCCTATCCCGAGATCGTTAGCCACATTAGGGTCGGTAATTTTGACTGGTTTTCCTTTTACACGAATTTCTCCAGCTTCTGGTTGATACAATCCGAAGAGAACATTCATTAATGTTGATTTGCCTGCTCCATTTTCGCCGAGTAATGCGTGAATTTCGCCTTTTTTTAATTGCAAAGTAATGTTATCATTTGCAACGAAATTGCCGAATTCCTTGCGAATGTTAAGCATCTCAATTACATAATCCATTTTTTTCACTCCCTGTGCTAAGGTAAAGGAAAATTCGACCAATTGTAGTATGAGGTCAGACCTTTTAAACTTTTTAAAAAATAGGGAACCTCCCTCACTTAAATCTTAAGTGAAATGTAGATAATTTCTGCACTTCAATTAAGATTCAATTAAGAGGGAATAAGCAGTAATCCCCACTTATTCCCACACTAATTCATTTTTTATTTTGCACTGAAGTTCTTTAATTCTGCACGAGTTCCTGGAACCTTAACTTTTCCAGATTTGATTTTATCTGTCCAGTCTTTAACAGCCTTTTCGATTGCGTCTTTATTTGGTGCTTTGTCATTGATTGCTGCTAAACCTACACCATCTTCATGTAAGCCGTATAATACAATCTCTCCACCAGGGAAGTTGCCATCTTTTGCTTTTTTAGATAAGTCTTGTACAGCAACGTCTACACGTTTTAGTGCGGATGTTAGGACAACATCTGGTCCCATATCAGCTTGGTCACGGTCAACCCCGATAGCCCAGAAATCTTTGCTTGGATCTTTTGCTTTACGGTCAGATGCTTCTTTGAATAAACCGTTACCAGTTGCTCCAGAAGCATGGAAGATTACGTCTGAACCTGAAGAGTACATTTTAGAAGCAATGGATTGACCGAGCTCAGCTTTGTCAAATGCGCCAGCATATTGAACATCAACTTTTGCATCTGGATTTGCAGCTTTTACCCCTGCAACGAATCCACTTTCGAAGCGCTCAATTACCGCTCCTTCAACTCCACCAATAAAGCCAATTTTATTTGTTTTAGTAGTCATCGCAGCAGCAACCCCAGCAAGGAAAGAAGCTTCTTGCTCTTTGAAAAGAACGCTCGCTACGTTTGGTTCTTTAACTTCAGCATCAACAATGGCAAAGTGAGCATCTTTTTGTTGCTTCGCAATTTCATCAACAGCACCCTGCATTAAGAAACCAATTCCGTATACTAAATCAAAATCTTGACGTACAAGCGTATTTAAGTTAGTTGCATAGTCAGCATCAGATTTGGATTGAAGATAATCATAACCGCCTTTACCTTTTTTTAGGCCGTTATCTTTACCAAACTTTTGCAGACCTTCCCAAGCAGATTGGTTAAAGGATTTGTCATCAACACCACCGACATCGGTAACCATCGCTACAGAGAATGCCTTCTCTTTATCTCCACCTTTTGATGTGTCACCTTTGTCATCACTCTTTCCACAAGCACCTAATAAAGTACCAGCAGCAAGAACTAATGATAGTGCTACGCCAATTTTACGCTTTTTCAAGGTATTTACCCCCTATGATTGTTGTTTGATTAGGTAGAAAATGTGATAATCAGCGTCTGGTATCGTTTTCAAAAAAACAAGAAGCTCTAAACGCGTTTTCTTAATACGTGAAAACGAAACTTATCTGCTTTGAAATAGTTTACCGAATAGAGGATGGGTTCATCCATTTCATCGTAATGCATTTGTTTGAGTACTAACAATGCAGTTTCCGGATCACATTCAAGCACAGGAGAAATTTTATCGTGATAACCGATTGGCTCAATCTGAGCGACTGCATATGTAATATTTCTATTGGCCTCTTCACCAAGAATATGGAAGATGGACTCCTCTCCGTGTGAGAAGGTTTCGGGTAAAATATGCGCCGGAACTTTATCAACACAATATACAACAGGTTCCCCATTGGCTGTTCTTACCCTTTCAATCACGACAAAATCCTGATGCCTAGAACATGCGAAGCGGTGAACGTCCTCTTCCGTTGCTTCTTGTTTTAAAGATCTTAGAAAAATGGTACCAGGTTTCATTCCAACTTGTTTTATCATGTCAGTAACGCTATTTAACTGTTCGATACCTGAAGTAAATAGCGGCTTTGAGTTCACAAAAGTCCCTACCCCATGGCGTCGAATAATAATATTTTCTTCCTCAAGAATGCGAAGTGCTTCTCGAAGAGTAGCTCTACTGACGCCCAGCAATTTGGCTAAATCAAATTCAGAGGGTAATTTTTCTTTTTCCTTATATACCCCTCGTTCAATATCCTGTTTAAGGCGGTCTATGACTTGTAAATACAAATGCCGACTATCTGACTTAATAAACATCTGTTTCCCCCAGCCTTTTTTCTAAGACATCAGACCTCTGATATCATCCCTACTAATCGAGACTATATTACCATTATTTCATAAATAAATAAATAGCATTTCAAGATTTTGTCGAAAAAAGAGGAATGTATAGCAGCCGTCAAAAAATTTCCATAGTTTTTTTACAAAATACTGGTATAATTTTAATTTGCCCCTAAAAAGTACCTGTTCTAAAGCTAAAAATATTAAGGAAAGCTACTGGGAGAATTAGCTTTCCAAGGAACAAGCAAGCGGTGCTTGCTCCAAGGCGCTTCTAGGATTTCTACTGTCTTATTGCAGTTCTTCTATGAGCTTTGTTCTTCATGGCTTGTTTTGGAAATAAGTACTGCCCGGGGCTTACTTCCTTCATATGGACCAACCACACCGCGAGCTTCCATTTCATCGATTAACCGTGCAGCTCTTGTATATCCTATACGAAAACGACGCTGCAGCATAGAAACGGAGGCTGTTTGCATTTCCACCACTAATTCAACTGCTTCATCATATAAATCATCATCTACAGAACTGGTCACTTCTGGGATGTCATCTGGAATCATTTCTTCTTGGTATTGTGCTTTCTGCTGGGAAATTACGAATTCAACAACATCTTCTACCTCTTGATCCGACAAAAACGCGCCTTGAACACGAACAGGTTTATTGGAGCCTACTGGCATAAACAACATATCCCCGCGGCCTAGTAACTTCTCTGCTCCACCCATATCGAGAATCGTTCGAGAATCGGTTGCACTAGAGACTGCAAAGGCAATTCGTGATGGAATATTTGCTTTAATTACCCCAGTAATAACATCTACTGAAGGTCGCTGCGTCGCAATAATCAAGTGAATACCAGCCGCTCGCGCCATTTGCGCTAAGCGCGTAATTGCATCTTCTACATCAGATGATGCCACCATCATCAGGTCAGCCAATTCATCGACAATCACGACAATATAAGGCAGTAATGGCTGCTTATCATTTTCTTCGAGATTATGCCTTTTAATATATTCATTGTAGCCTTCGATATTGCGCGTTCCCGAAGAGGAGAATAATTCATAACGTCTTTCCATCTCACTGACAACTTTTTTTAATGCCTGTGACGCTTTTTTTGCATCAGTAACTACTGGAGCCAAAAGATGAGGTATCCCATTGTAAACATTTAACTCAACCATTTTCGGATCAATCATCATTAATTTTACCTCATGAGGCTTGGCACGCATTAAGATACTGGTAATAATCCCATTAATACAAACACTTTTTCCGCTTCCTGTGGCTCCTGCAACAAGCAGATGGGGCATTTTATTCAGCTCCGCATCCACTGCTTCACCGGTAATATCTCGACCTAAACAAATAAGTAGTTTTGAATCTGGCTTATCATTCTGTGTAGCTTCCAATACTTCTCGTAACGAGACCATGGCAACTTCAGAATTAGGTACCTCAATTCCAATCGCCGACTTGCCTGGGATAGGTGCTTCAATTCGAATATCCTTAGCAGCAAGTGCTAAAGCCAAGTCATCACTAAGACTTACAATTTTACTAACTTTTACGCCAACATCAGGATGTACCTCATATTTTGTTACAGCTGGTCCTAAATGAACTTGCGTTACTCTTGCCTTAACTCCAAAGCTCTGAAAGGTTCTTTCTAACTTTGCAGCATTTGCATGAATCAACTCATACTCCCCTGTTTGGTCTGTTTTTTTCGGTAATTTCAATAAACTAAATGGAGGTAACTGATAATCGACATTTTCTACTTCTGTGAAGGTAATCGGTGGCACAAAATCATCAACATCATCATGAGCGGGGTGCTGATTCCTGTTATTATCACTCGTTTGTCTAACAGCTTCAGCTTCCTCGTCGCTATATGCTCGATCGGTAAAGCTGGAGATGATTGGCTCAGGGGTTGTTCTCTCCGCTAACGAAGTTAATTCAGCGGAAGAAGAGAGATGCTGATCCTCCTGCCGATGTTCCTGTGCTTGTCTTTCCTGCAATTTCCGTTCATTTCTTCTCTCTTGCCGGTCTTGTTTCCATGTTACCAAATCATTTTTAAAGGCTTCCCATTGATTTTTAATAAAACTAAGGAACGCCGTCAACAACTTCGCCACAATATCCCCGATAGATTTTCCTGTTAATAAAATAAACCCAATAATAAAGAAGATAAAAGCAACGATTTTTGTCCCTGTTTCTGCAAAAAGAAAATGAAACATGGCAAATAAAATAGCGCCAAGGATTCCCCCGCCAAGGTCTGTTGTAGTTGTTTCCCCCTTAACATCCATCATAAATAATTCCCATGTATTAGCTATCACACTAGGGTTTCTAAAATTACCATCACTCGTTAACAAATGGAATAAAGTTACGTGACTCAATAACAAAATCGCTGAAATAATAAAATAACTACCAATTAATTTTGCATGAAAGAAAAAGGGTAATTCTCTTTTCCACATTAAGTAAACACTTAATAATACAAGCCCGATTAAGCCAATCATGTACCATTCTCCAAACCAAAAACGAAAGAACAAGACAACTGCTCGCCCTACAGCCCCTAATTTGGCCATCGATATAATGGCAATGCCTAAAATAGCTAAAGCTGATAATTCGTATTGGATGGTTCGTTTGAGTTTATTTTCTCGTCTTTTTGCTTGCCTCTTCTTTTTTTTTGCCATCTAATCACCTGAAATATAGAATATGGGTAGATATTCAGCTATTCAAAAGGTTCTATGAAAAAGGAAGAAGCAGCCCAGTGGCTGCTTAATCTACCTTTCTACATTATACCATAATTATCTACTTTAAGAGATAGCTCCATCTAGACTAGCATAAGAAATTTTAGAACCTGGACAAACTCGCATATCCAAAAAATGCTGTGGATCACTGCTTAACACCTGAATTACTTGTACATATTGTGAATCAGTTTTCTCCACTAATAGTGGGATTCCCTGAAATATCACCCTTTGTTGACTTTCATATTGATTCATTTCCGTTGGGAACATTAATTCATGCGGCATCATCGTATACCATATCACTGAATCAGCCCCTCTTTCGTTTCCTTCTTTAGGTCGATAAGTTCATTTAATTTTTTCATTGCCTGACCAATACCACCAACTTCATTTATTAACCCATATTTTACGGCATCGGCACCAATTACATTTGTCCCAATATCTCTTGTCAAATTGCCTTTGGCAAACATTAAATCTTTAAATGTTTCTTCTGTAATCGATGAATGCTTTGTAACAAAATTCACTACGCGATCTTGCATTTTATCTAAGTACTCAAACGTCTGGGGAACACCAATAACTAGACCCGTCAGCCTGACCGGATGAATCGTCATGGTTGCGGTTTCTGCAATAAAGGAATAGTCGCATGATACAGCAATCGGTACTCCTATTGAATGGCCTCCCCCTAAAACAATTGAAACGGTTGGCTTTGAAAGAGTCGCTAGCATTTCGGAGATAGCTAAACCTGCTTCAACGTCCCCTCCTACTGTATTTAGAATGATCAAAACACCTTCAATATTTGGGTTCTGCTCAATTGCTACAAGCTGGGGAATTAAATGTTCATATTTTGTTGTTTTATTTTGCGGGGGAAGTGCCAAATGCCCTTCTATCTGTCCAACAATGGTCAAACAGTGAATTTTCGAATCGTTGGATAGTTGCGGTACATTCGTTTGCCCTAATTGTTGAATTTTTTCAATGATTGCCGATGATGGATTATCTTCTTTTTGGGGTTCCTTGCCGCCTTCCTGCTGATTGTTTGCCGGAATTTGCACGTCACGGTCCATTCTATTACTCCCTTTCAAAACATGATATTGTTAGTATTTGATTGGGAGACAAAAACATACAAACGAAAAAACACTCATTTGTCTGAGGGGGAATACACTTTCCTCCAAAACAAATGAGTGTTTCTATCTATTTGTTCATTAAATTTCCATTATAATTGGGAGAATCATTGGCCGTCTTTTTGTTTTGTCATATAGATAACGATTTAAATCATCGCGAATTTCCTGTTTAAGACTTGACCACTCAAATGAATCTTTTACAATATTTCTTTCCACAATTTCTTTGACTAGTTTCGTGGAATCATCCATTAATTTTTCTGACTCACGCACATACACAAACCCTCTTGAAATAATCTCTGGACCTGAAACAATTTTTCTATCCTGCCTCGTCAAGGTCACTACGACAATTAGAATGCCGTCCTGTGATAATAGTTTGCGGTCTCTTAGCACTATGTTGCCCACATCGCCAACACCGATACCATCAATTAAAACATTACCGGATGGAACCTTGCCTGTAAACGTAATTCTTCCGTCTTTCCATTCAAGGACATCGCCACAATTAGGAATACAAATTTGTTCTTCCTGTAGGCCACTTTCCAATGCTAGTTTGCGATGTGCCATCAACATTCGATATTCACCATGAACAGGAATTAAATACTTGGGCTGCATTAAGTTAATCATAAATTTTAGTTCTTCCTGACTTCCATGGCTTGAAACATGAACGGTACGCTTGCCTGATACAACGTTAGCACCCGCCCTAAACAACATATCGACTGTTTTGGCTAAAAAAAGTTCACTGCCTCTTAACGGAGATGCTGCAATTAAAACAGTGTCCCCCTGTTTAATATTTAAAAGCTTATGCGTTTGTTTGGCCATTTTTTGTAAGGCTTCAATTGGTTCACCTTGATTACCCGTCATTAGAATAACAACATCACTATCATCATACTGATTAATAGCAGCGACTGGGATAATTAAATCATCGTCAACTTCTAAATAACCTAAATCAAGGGCAATATGGTAAACGCGTTCCAAACTTTTACCTACCACAGCGACTTTACGGTTATTCTCTTTCGCAGCATTGAAAATATGCTGAACCCGATTAAGATCTGAGGCAAAGCAGGCTGCAATAATTCTTCCAGGTGCATTATAGAAAGCATTTGACATTTCACGTTCGACAATTGATTCCGAAGTAGTATAGCCCGGTTTTTCTGCCTCTGTACTATCTGAAAGCAAGCATAAAACTCCTTGTTCACCAATAGCTGCCATTTTTCCGATTTCGGGTTTATAAAACTTGGTTGCTCCTTGATCAAATTTAAAATCGCCAGTATAGACAATAATACCTTCTGAGGTATGGATACAAATACCAACTGAATCCGGAATACTATGATTGGTTTTAAAGAAACTAACATTCACCTTATCTAAGTGAATTACGGAAGATGAGTTTACTTCAATAAAATGTGGTTGCCCTTTATATTCTTGTTCCTTTAGCAATGCCGAGGCCAATGCAAGTGTTAACTTGGTCCCATATACCGGGACATTTATTTTCCCCAACACATAAGACAGTGCCCCGATATGATCCTCGTGGCCATGAGTTAAAAAAATAGCTTTGATCCGGTCCTTATTTTCCTCTAAGTAAGTGATATCAGGAATGACCATATCGATACCAAGCATTTCTTCCTCGGGGAACATTAACCCGGCATCGATGACAATAATGTCCTTGTCCACTTCCACAAGGTACATATTCTTCCCGATTTCCCCTACACCACCAAGGGCTATAACCTTAATGGATTTATTCTTTTTCTTTATCACTATTTGAACTCCTCCTATGCTGCAGTTATATATTTTTACTAGCTCACTTCTCGCTTTATACACTTTTCAGTATTAGGGCATCATCTTTTTGTGTCCGGTCGCAATCAGTTATGACTATTATACTTGAAATTTAAAAACCTTTACAACAAAAATTAAAATCTGTACCCAACACGAAATTAGGTCAGCAGATGTACACTTGCCTTATATCATTTTTGACAACATAAAAAGTCAGCGAGCTTGAATTCGCTGACTTTTTAAAAATCTATTGTAGTTCGTTTACTAATGAAACTAGCTTCGTTCTTTCTTGTTCGGTTAACCCAACGAGCGGGAGTCTTACAGAACCTACATCAAGCCCCTTTAACTGTAAGGCTGTTTTTACCGGAGCCGGACTAGGAGCAGCAAATAACCCTTGCATTAGCGGCAGAAGTTTATGGTGAAGCTTTGCTGCCTCAGTATGCTCCCCACTCAAGAAGGCCTGAATCATTGTTTGCATCTCATTCCCGATAACATGTGAAGCAACCGACACGATTCCTGCACCGCCAATCGCAAGAACAGGCAATGTCAGACTGTCATCCCCACTATAAAGAAGAAAATCGTCGCCTGTTTGCCGGATGATATGTGACATAGCATTCAAATCGCCACTTGCTTCTTTCACCGCCGTAATGTTATCAATCTGTGAAAGGCGAATGACCGTTTCAGGCTGAATAGTAACAGCTGTCCGTCCAGGGATATTATAAATCATTACTGGCAGCGTTGTAGATTGGGCTATTGTTTTAAAATGCTGATACAACCCCTCTTGGTTCGGTTTATTATAATAAGGGGCAACCAACATGACCCCGTCTACACCTAGCTGTTCTGCTTTTTTCGTTAATTCAATTGAAGCATAGGTATTATTGCTTCCAGTACCAGCAATAACAGGAATACGCTTTTCCACAACCTTTACTACATGGTCGAATAGGGCAAGTTTTTCCTCTTTTGTTAATGTTGGGGATTCACCCGTCGTACCAGCAACAACAAGTGATTCCGTTCCATGATCAATTAAATAATTAATTAATTTCGTCGTTTTTGCAAAATCAATATGACCTTTACTATTAAAAGGAGTCACCATGGCAGTAGAAACACGACCAAAATGAACCATTATTTTTTTACTCCCTCCAAAATCAGTCTTGTTACTCGCGACAGTCTATTGGTCCATATTTTTTATTGAGGCCTCTAAATCAATTGAATCAAAATCAGGTGATTCTTCTTCTAATTGAAAGGCATCATGCAAGGCATTCACGGACTGAACCAAATCCTCTTGCTTTACTAATACCCAAATTGTTGTATGGCTGTCCGCAGACTGCAAAATACGAATTCCTTTGTTTGCTAATGCAGTCACAATTTTAAAGGTAACTCCAGGCACCCCAGCAATACCTGCCCCAACAACCGAAACTTTAGCACAATGGCGTTCTACAATAGGCTCATGACCTAATTCTTTCAGCACACGAACGGCACGGTCAGTCATTTCTTCCGTAACAGTATATACGACACTATTAGGAGAGATATTGATAAAGTCGACACTAATTTTTTCATTGGCCATCGCCTTAAACACTTCTGCTTGCAGGTAATATTGGTCTTTCTTGGCAAATACTTTAATTTGCGTAACGTTGGATACATGGGCAATCCCAGTTACCAAACGCTCTTTAATATCGCTCCCGCGGTTATTTCGATTTAATGTCGTTACTAGTGTTCCTTTACTGTCAGAATAGGTGGAACGAATTCGAATGGGCACCTTAGCTTGCATCGCTATTTCTACAGCGCGTGGATGAATAACCTTTGCCCCTTGATAAGCCATATTACATACTTCGGTATAGGTCACGATGGAAAGTGGCCGAGCATTTTCCACAATCCGCGGATCAGCTGTCATAATTCCTTCCACATCAGTAAAAATATCAATCCACTCTGCATTGAGTGCTGCCCCTAAAGCTGCCGCTGACGTGTCGCTGCCACCGCGGCCAATCGTTGTCGTATCGCCATTTTTAGCAGCCCCTTGGAAACCGGCAACAACTACTACATCATGATTCTCTAATTCCCGAACTAACCGATCACATTTCATCTCAACAATCTTGGCATTAGTGTGATCATTATTTGTACGAAAACCTGCTTGAGCACCGGTTAGTGCAATCGCATTTATACCACTTTCAAGCAGCATATTCGTAAACACGACACTTGAAATAATTTCACCACAGGACATTAACAAATCCTGTTCCCGATTAGACAGCTTACTTGAGCTGCCGTTGATTAATGACAATAGAGTATCGGTTGCATATGGTTCACCTTTTCTTCCCATCGCTGAAACGACAACAACCACTTTATATCCGTCTGCTAATGATTTTTCAATATGTTTCTGTGCGTGTTTACGGCTTTTTTCATCTTTTACGGATGTTCCGCCAAACTTTTGAACAATGATTTTCATTGTGCACCTAAACCTGCCTTTTTTGATGTTACTTAGATTTTACAATTCCTAATTCAACCAATCTTTCAGCAATTTGAACTGAATTCCAGGCTGCCCCTTTCAGTAGGTTGTCGGAAACGACCCACATATGAAAACCTTTGGTCTCGTCAAGATCTTTACGAATTCTACCAACAAAAACGTCATTTTTGCCAACGCAATCAGCTGGCATCGGATAGAATTGGTTTTCTGGATCATCCTGTAAAATGACTCCAGGCGCATCCTTTAATAGAGCTTTAATTTCATTTACCTGAACGTTGTCAGTTTCGATTTCGAAATAAACCGATTCCGAATGACCTACCGCTACAGGCAAACGGACACAGGTTGCCGACACTTGAAGCTCAGAAGAGTGCATAATTTTCTTCGTTTCATTAATCATTTTCATTTCTTCAAATGTAAATCCATTATCTTGAAACTTATCAATCTGCGGGATTGCATTAAAGGCAATTTGATAATGCTTTTGATCGGATTTTACCGGTAATATGTTGGCACTAACTTCTTGATTATTTAGAATCGATTTTGTTTGCTCCATTAATTCTTCCACAGCCGATGCCCCTGCACCTGAAACAGCCTGGTAAGTGGATACAATCACTCTTTTCAATCCATACTTCTGGCGAATTGGCTCTAATGCAACAACCATTTGAATTGTCGAGCAATTTGGATTAGCAATAATTCCATTATGATTATGCAAATCCTTTTCGTTCACTTCTGGAACAACTAATGGCGTATTTTCATCCATCCGGAACGCACTCGTGTTATCGACAACAATTGCACCGCGTTTTACCGCTTCAGGGGCAAGTTCTTTTGAAACACTGCCACCGGCGCTAAACAAGGCTATATCGATTCCTTCAAAACTCTCTGGTTTTGCCTCCTCAACGATAATTTCCTCTCCATTAACTACTACCTTTTTCCCTGCAGAACGCGCGGATGATAGTAATGTAAGTTTTTTAATAGGGAATTTCTCTTTTACTAATGTTTCAACCATTTGTTGTCCAACTGCTCCTGTTGCTCCTACTACGGCAACATGAAACCCATTTTGCTGACTCATTTTACGTTCCCCTTTCATCTGCACTGGCTGATTATTTCTTCATCTATTTTGCCAGATTTACTTTTTGAAGTAGTTCACCAATAGGAATCAATGAATTTCCTACCGATAAATGATTAATTTATTTTATCATATTCTTATAAAGAAATAACCTTTTTTGTCAAGGGGATTAGAATTATTCACTATCTTTATACTTTTCAATAATAACTGGCTGGATTTGCTTCCCTTCCATTGCTGCTTCCACTGTTTCTTTTAAAAGAAGCATCCTCGCAACCATTGAATTTGGTTTATTAACTGGATCATCCTGGCCGTAAGGAATAAAGTAAATATTTTTCGTAGACATTAATCTCATCAAATTAACACCATTCAAGCCAAGCGCATCATTGGTTGATATTCCCAGCACCACTGGTTTTTGATTTCGCAATGTTGCCTTTGCAGCCATCAAGACAGGACTGTCATTTATCGCATTAGCAAACTTGCTCATAGATACTCCAGTTAACGGGGCAATAACCATACAATCTAAAGGCATTTTCGGGCCAAGTGGTTCAGCTTTTACGATTGAGTCAATGGCCTTATTGCCAGTTAATTCCTCGATTCGCTGTACCCAATCCTCACCTTTACCAAAGCGGGTATCTGAGCTTTTTACCGTAAAAGTTACAATAGGGATAACCTCTGCACCAGCTTGAACCAATCTCTCAATTTCCGGAAAAACTGCATCATAGGTACAATGAGAACCTGTTAATCCAAAACCAATTCTCTTACCTTTTACACTCATTTTGCATTCTCCTTTCTAATATTCTTCAACTCTTCCAGCAGCTGTGTGAGAACATCTGCTAAAATTTGACCTGCTGTTTTCGGAGCAACTATTCCCGGTAAGCTAGGGGCTAGTAGTGCTTTTATCCCTCGCTTCTCAGCATAGCGAAAGTCGGTTCCACCGGGTTTTGACGCAATATCAATGATTAACGTATGCGGCGGTAATTTGGCAATGACGCCCTCATTAATAATTAACTGCGGAATTGTATTTATAACGATATCTGCGTCGATGACCTCCATCTCAATTTCACTCAAATGAAAAGGTGCTAACCCCATCTCAGTGATACGGGCAAGATGTTCACTTTTCCGAGCACCAACCTTTACCTTTGCACCAAGAGCATGGAAGGCCCGTGCGATACTCATACCACATCTGCCTAGGCCAAGGATTGTAACGTTCGAACCATGAATCGTAAAATCTGTATGTTGGATTGCCATCATAATCGTTCCTTCCACCGTAGGAATAGAATTATAAATGGCTACATCGTCTCTGGAAAACAATTGAATAAGTGTCCTACCTGTATTTACTACCAAATCATTTAAATATTCATTACTAATCCCCGAATAAATCGTACAATGCTTTGGCGTTTTTTTCAGGATTTCCTCCGATAAGATGACCTTTTCATTTGAAAAAATGGTTTCAATCTGTCCTTCCAAGTTCGTACCAGCAACCGGCAAAATGATGGCATCTATTTTAGTAAAATCAACCTCATCTATTTTTTCCTTTACAGCTCCAGTAAAAGCATGATCAAGCTGCTCAAATCCAATAAGTGACAGTCTCGCCTCTAACTCCGTTAACTTGCGGATAATTTCCAGCTGTCTAGCATCCCCACCAATCACAGCTATCTGCATCCCTGTCAGCATGAAAACATTCACCTTCTTTTTGTAAAAATCCTTTCAAGGAAGACCAATTCATCTAATTACTTCACCATATTATGTAAGGACGCCTCAATCTGTGAGTTTTCCACCTTAAGGAAAAAAATTAGCCCAAGCAACAGAGCGTTGCTTGGGCTAATTCATTAGTTATTCCTCTTCAGGTACATCAATTATTATCATTTCTGGACCAATTTTTTTGATATGATTCCATGGTACTTTTATTTCTTTACCTTCTTTACGGAAGCCAAACCATTTGATAGATGGAATTAAAAGTGCCTGGATTTGACCTGTTGTTTCATTAATTTCTAAATCTGTTTGGCCTAATACACCTAATCTTTCCGCTCGTTTTACGTCAACGATTTCTTTGCCGCTTAATTCACTTAATCGCATTTATTAAGTTCCCCCCACTTTTTTCGTTTATATATATTTTATCGGCAAAGTTTCAAAATTAGACTATAGAAAAAAACAGTTCGTGAATCGAACTGTTTTAATTAAGCAATGCCTTTTGGAATATTTCCTTCAGGACTAATTAGTGATATTGAATAGTTATCCGTAAATAAGCTTCTCGCCATTTTATCGACGCTTTCTTTAGTTACTATATCAATTTGTTCAATAATTTCATCTAAAGAACGGTGACGTTTTAAAAGTAGCTCATTTTTGCCGTTTCTGCTCATGCGACTATTGGTACTCTCCAAACTTAACATCAGGTTTCCTTTTAATTGTTCTTTACTATTGGTTAATTCTTTTTCGGTGATACCTTCCTGCTTTAACTTCTGCAAAGTTTCCTGGATTGTCTCAAACAAAACATTTAATTGTTTTGCACCAGTACCTCCATAGATAGTCACAATACCGCTATCCTGGTATGCAGAATGATAAGAAAAAACAGAATAGGCTAAGCCCTTTTGTTCGCGAACATCCTGAAATAATCGTGAACTCATGCTCCCTCCTAAAATATTATTTAAGGTGATTAAACTGTAAATATCTTCATGGCCGACCTTTAACCCCTCAAAACCGATACATAAATGGGCTTGTTCCGTTTCTTTTTTTCGAGAGATTTTATTTGCATGGAAAGACGGAATTTGTTCATGTTGATTTGTATTTCCACCTTGATAAGCACCAAAATATTGTTCAACTTGCTGGATAAATGTCTCAGGGACATTTCCGGCAATCGAAATGACGACATTTTCCGGAGTGTATCTCTCATGGATATATTCCCTTAAGGAGTCTCCCGTAAATGTATTTAACGTTTCTTCCGTTCCCAGTATTGAATACCCTAGAGGGTGCTCACCATAAACAGCCCTGCTTAGTAAATCATGGACAATATCGTCAGGGGTATCCTCATACATTTTGATTTCTTCCAAAACAACATTTCTTTCTTTTTCTAGCTCCGATTCTTCAAATGTTGAATTAAAAAACATATCAGCCAAAACATCTAAGGCTAATTTTGCGTGGGTATCTAAAACCTTTGCATAATAGCATGTATACTCCTTTGAGGTAAAGGCATTTACTTGACCGCCAATGCTATCGAAGGCTTCAGCAATCTCCTTAGCAGATCTGGTGGTTGTACCTTTAAAAAACATATGCTCAAGGAAATGTGAGATTCCGTTTGTTTCAGGGATTTCATTCCTAGACCCTGTTCCAATCCAAATCCCAATAGCGACAGAACGAACGGTAGGAATTTGTTCTAATACAATCCGTACTCCATTTTTGCAAGTATATTTATTAATCATCAACTTCCTCCTGTCTTAAACAACAGATGCTTCTATTTCACTGTTATTATACCTTTTATAGCTATTTTCTCCAACTTTTTGCTATCTATTTCATTATTCGCTCTTCACCTAGTAAATCAGAAACTGTACCGATTTGTAAATCTTTTTGTTTGATTTGCTTGATTAAACGGTCAAGTGAGGTTGCTGTAGATTCGGTTGGATGCATAAGGACCATTGAGCCATTGTCTATTTTTTTCATAACGCGATTTATAAGTATTTCAGGTGTAGGCTTTTTCCAATCGACCGTATCGACTGTCCACATTATCGTTTTCATCTTTAATTTATGCGCGACCTTAACCGTCTCCTCTCGGTAACTTCCGCTTGGCGGTCCAAATAGTGTTGGTTTTTTCTCGGTAGCTGCCTCAATAACCTCATTAGTTTGTTGTATTTGTTCTCTTGCTTGTGCTGCTGTTAATTTAGCCATATCCGGATGCGAATATGAGTGATTTCCAACTTCATGGCCAGCACTTACAATCATTTTTGCTAGTTCCGGATTTTTTTTAACCCAGTTCCCTTCTAAGAAAAAGCTAGCTGAAACGTGATGCTTTTTTAACGTTGCAAGCATACTTGATAAATATTCATTCCCCCATGCTACATTTATAATGAAGGAAACCATTGGTTTGTCCGGATGTCCGCGATAAATTGGACTGGGGGATAAATCCTCTAAATGTACTTTAGGAGAAATCTGCTGATAAACAAGTTTGTCCTCGTCAAATTCACCAGATTTTTTCATATTTTTATATGATGCACTCAGATTTACTTTTAACCCATTATATCCAGGCATAGCTTTCCAAACCGGGTCTATCTTTGCATTAGAAGGTTGTTTTTCATATGTAGGCGCATTTTTTTTTATGGTGTTATATAGGGAATCAGATTCTTTAACAACTGGAAGTGCACTCTCGTTCTGTAGACCTGTTACATAGTTATTTACTATTGGTGTATTAACAATTGTCCATGCAGCAAAACAAATGATAAGTAACATAATTGCCTTTTTCATATTAATTTTCCCCCTTCCATACAAATTATGTACAAGAAGGACAAGGTAGAACAAAAAGCGCAGGTGCCTTGATCATTGCCGTAAATAGAAAAAAGCCAGAGGCATTTTCCCCTGACCTACACCTTATCATATAGATGCGTTTATTGGTTCTTTTCCGCTTTTTCACGCTGTTCCTTTAAGACTGCTTTTCGCGACAGATTTACACGGCCTTGCTTGTCGATTTCAGTTACTTTTACTAAAAGTTCATCTCCAAGCTTAATGACGTCTTCTACTTTTCCAACACGTTCTTCAGCAAGTTCGGAAATATGAACAAGACCGTCTTTTCCAGGGAAGATTTCAACAAAGGCACCGAATTTTTCAATTCGTTTTACCTTTCCAAGATATAACTGCCCCACTTCCACTTCACGTACAATATCTTCAATGATTTTTTTCGCCTTTTGGTTCATTTCCGGATCAGCAGAAGCAATGAAAATGGTCCCGTCTTGTTCGATATCAATTTTAACTCCGGTCTCTTCAATGATTTTATTGATTTGCTTACCGCTCGGTCCAATAACATCACGAATTTTATCAGGATTAATTGTCATTGTTAAAATTTTCGGAGCAAACTTCGATAGTTCCGTTCTTGGTTCTGCGAGTGTCGCAAGCATAGAATCCAATATTTGCATTCTGCCCTTTTTCGCTTGTTGCAAGGCTTCTTCTAAGATTTCACGTGAAAGTCCTGCAATTTTAATATCCATTTGTAAGGCAGTAACACCTTTTGCTGTGCCAGCTACTTTAAAGTCCATATCACCAAGATGGTCTTCCATGCCTTGGATATCGGTTAAAACTGTGTAATGTTCACCAGACTTAACAAGCCCCATCGCAATCCCAGCCACAGGTGCTTTAATCGGTACACCAGCATCCATCATAGCTAAAGTACTTGCACAAATACTTGCTTGTGATGTTGAACCATTTGATTCCAATACTTCTGATACAAGACGAATTGTATACGGAAAGTCTTTTTCTGATGGTATAACCGGCTCTAATGCCCGTTCACCAAGTGCGCCATGACCGATTTCGCGACGACCTGGTCCACGAATTGGCCCTGTTTCGCCGACACTAAAAGATGGGAAATTATAATGATGCATGAAGCGTTTTTCCTCTTCAATACCAAGACCATCTAGAATCTGTACATCCCCTAATGCCCCTAATGTACATATACTTAGTGCCTGGGTTTGTCCACGAGTAAATAGGCCAGAACCATGTGTCCGTGGCAATATCCCTACTTGAGAAGAGAGTGGACGAATTACGTCAATTTTACGCCCATCTGGACGGATTTTTTCAACTGTAATTAAACGACGAACTTCACCTTTAACAATTTTATCTAAAATTTGTTTGACTTGCTTAAGATCGTCTTCAGTTGCTTCCTGTTCTTCATATTTCGCTAAAACTCGGCCTTTTACATCGTTAATGGCATCTTCACGCGCATGCTTTTCTTGAACTTGAATTGCTTTAATCATATCTGTTTCACATAGTTCTCTAACTTCTGCTTCAAGTTCTTGATCAATTTCATATAAGCTTACCTGTAATTTATCCTTGCCAATTTCAGCTGCAATCTTATCTTGGAATTCGATAAGGCGTTTAATTTCCTCATGACCAAACATAATGGCCTCTAACATCGTTTCCTCAGGAACTTCCAATGCGCCTGCCTCAACCATGTTAATAGCATCCCTAGTTCCAGCTACCGTAAGATGAATATCACTTTTCTCGGATTGTTCTACAGTTGGATTAATAACAAACTGATTATCAACTCTACCAACAACTACACCAGCAATTGGGCCCTCAAATGGGATATCAGAAACACTAAGGGCTAAGGATGATCCGAACATAGCTGCCATTTCAGATGAACAATCTTGATCAACACTCATGACAATGCTAATAACCTGAACCTCATTACGGAATCCATCAGCAAACAGCGGACGGATTGGCCGGTCAATTAATCGGCTTGCTAAAATGGCTTTTTCACTTGGGCGCCCTTCCCGTTTAATAAATCCACCTGGAATTTTTCCAACTGCATATAAACGTTCCTCATAGTTAACGGTTAATGGGAAAAAGTCTAGATTTTTTGGTTCCTTCGAAGCTGTTGCGGTACTTAATACTGCTGTATCACCATAGCGAACTAAAACTGCTCCATTGGCTTGCTTCGCGAGCTGACCGATTTCAACTGTTAACTTTCGTCCAGCCCAGTCAATGGAGTACACATGTTTCTGGTGGTCCATATAATTTACCCCTCTCATTTCAACTACTTAGAGGATGATGTGAATACTTTCACTGAAATCATCTTTCTAAATTTAAAAAATATAAATAATGGAAAAATACTTTATTTATTCATTCAAATTATTATTAGTATGCACAGAAAAGTCCTGACTTAAAAATATGTATATAATTTTAAACTAACAAAAAAGCGGGAAAAATCCCGCTTCTGTAAACTAACGACGTAGACCAAGCTTATTAATTAACTCACGGTAACGTTGAACATCTTTGTTACGTAGGTAAGTTAAAAGATTACGACGCTTACCAACCATTTTCAACAGACCACGACGTGAGTGGTGATCTTTCTTATGAACGCGTAAATGCTCGTTCAATTTGTTGATTTGTTCAGTAAGGACAGCGATTTGTACTTCAGCAGATCCAGTGTCATTCTCATGAGTTTTAAACTCATTGATGAGTTCGTTTTTACGTTCTTGTGTGATTGCCATCCATATTCACCTCCTATTTCTAAATCCCCTGTTACCGAGCAAGCGTCGGTGATTCGACTTGCCAAGCAAAGGTTATTTTTAATACGTAGTTAAGAATACAACGTTTCTGTACAAAATGCAAGTTCTATCAGTAAGAAAATCAATAGATAATCAGCGATTTGTCAACTTTTTTTAAAGTAATCAAGAGCATGTTGCTTGTCTTTTGCAATTTGCTTGACTAATTCCTCTATTCCGGAAAATTTCTGTTCTTTTCGAAGATACAAATGCCATTCAACGATAACTTCTTCCTCATAAATGTCTTGATTAAATTCAAACAAATGTACTTCAACTGAAAGTTTCAAGGCTTCATGATTGAATGTAGGTTTATAGCCTACATTACATACGCCCTCATGCCATACGTCATTGACTTTCATTCTAACTGCATATACTCCGGTTGGAGGCATTAAATATTCATCATCATTGTTAATGTTTGCTGTTGGAAAACCAATTGTTCTGCCACGTTTGTCACCATGGACCACTATACCTGTCGTGGTATAATACCTTCCCAACAGGGAGGGAAGCTTATCTGTCGCTCCTTCGTTAATTAGATGACGAATTCTTGTAGAACTCACTTTTTCATATCCTTCAGAGAATTTTGGAACGATTGTATAGGAGAACTGCTCTCGTGAATGAAACGGCAATGTTTCCATGGTTCCTCTGCCCATACGGCCATACGTATAGTCAAAACCGGCGACGACATGTTTTACATTAAGACCAATCACATATTGATCGATAAACTCCTGTGGCAAAAGATTGGCAAAATTCTCAGTAAACTGAACAATAAATAAATAATCAATCCCATGCTTTTCAATCAATCTAACTTTTTCATGTAAAGGGGTAATATATTTAACATGTTTTTTCTCTTTCCCTAAAACTACAGAAGGATGCGGGTCAAAAGTCATAACAGCGCTATTGATTCCGTCGGCTTCTGCTTTCTTTTTAGCCTCAAGAATAACCTGTTGGTGTCCCCGGTGTACTCCATCAAAATAGCCTAGGGCCATTGCTAATGGTGGAAAATTGTGTTTCTCTATGTTTAAAGGAAACTTTAGCATTATTACTTCCAATTGAAACTCACCTTTTCTATCCGTAGCCTGTACTTATTCATTCCGTAATACTTTTACCGGCTTAAGCACGTTAGGCTTAGTGGGATGTTTTGCATAAATAGCAAGTGCTATTCCATTGCTTGCTACGAAGACAATTGGTTCATTTGTCTTTATTAAGGATTCTGGTACCGGTAAGAGTGCACCATTTTTCACTTTCTCTGCTACTTTATCATTTATTTTTAGTTTCGGCAAATGAGAAAGCGCAGTCTCCAATGGTTTTAAAACCGTTCCAATTCGGCCTTCTTCTGCTAATTGAGCAATTTCCTCCAATGTAATACAATCCTCTAACGTAAACGAAGCAGATTGTATTCTAATTAAGCTTGACATATGTGCGGGATAACCTAGTTGTTCTCCAATCATTACGGCTAACGTTCGAATGTACGTTCCTTTACTGCACTGTACTTTAAATTTAAAAGAGATTGTTTCTCCCATCCATTCTTCCTGTTTGTCAAGAAGTTCAATAGAATATATGTTCACCTTTCGCGATGGCCGGTCTACTTCAATTCCTTTACGTGCATACTCATATAAGCGAACTCCTCCTACCTTTACCGCCGAAAACATCGGAGGAGTCTGAACAATTTCACCCGTTAAAGATTGTAAGACTGCTAAAATTTCTTGTCGGGATATGAGCCGTGTTACTGCCTTTTTTGTAACAAGCTCACCAGTAGCGTCTTCTGTTGTCGTCGAAAAACCTATCGTTACTTCGCCTTCATAAGCTTTGCCCGCATCAGTAATATACTCCGCTACTTTAGTAGCCCTTCCTATGCAAATTGGAAGAACACCGGTAACATCAGGGTCAAGTGTGCCGGTATGACCAATTTTTTTTGTTTTTAAGATTTTCCGTAATTTAAAAACGCAATCATGGCTGGTAATGCCCTTTGGCTTAAACAAAGGTAAAATACCTTCCATTTTTTCTTCCTCCTTTCTTCTGTCACTCCGAAAAAAATGGATAGACAAATGTCTATCCATCCAGAGGCGCTTCCTATTGGTTATCCTCTTTTTCCGTTGATTCCATAGGTTTATCATCCATTTGAAGTTGATGAAGAAGATTCTCAATTCGGTTGCCATAATCAATTGATTCATCAAATTCAAAGATAATCTCTGGTGTTTTGCGAAGCCGAATACGGTGGCCAATTTCAGAGCGGATAAAACCCTTTGCCTTTGCCAGGCCCTTTAGGGTATTTTCCTTTTGCTCGTCATCACCTAGTACCGATATATATACCTTGGCTTGCTGCAAATCTCCAGTAACCTGTACGTCTGTTACGGTAACAAATCCAATGCGCGGGTCCTTAATTTTGCGCCCAATTATGTCGCTAAGTTCTTTCTTCATTTGTTCCCCAACGCGATTAGGTCGATGGCTCATCTTATTCACCTCTTCACTACAGCCAATTCAATTTCAGTTAGCTGGCCACGCTAATTACCATTTAGGCCCGCTCTACTTCTTGCATCACATAAGCTTCAATGATATCTCCTTCTTTAATATCATTGTAATTCCTAATGGTGACACCACATTCATACCCTTGACTTACTTCTTTGGCATCATCTTTAAAGCGTTTTAAAGCATCGATTTCTCCCTCGAAAATAACTACACCATCACGGATGACACGAACACCGCTGTCACGGGTAATTTTACCGTCTGTCACATAAGAACCAGCAATTGTGCCAACCTTCGATACTTTAAATGTTTGACGTACTTCCGCTTGCCCAATAATTTTTTCTTCAAACTCAGGGTCAAGCAGTCCTTTCATCGCAGCTTCCATTTCTTCGATGACCTTGTAAATAATCCGATGCAGTCTAACATCGACCTTCTCAGCCTCCGCAGCACGTTTAGCATTTGCATCAGGACGGACATTAAAACCAATCACAATTGCATTCGAAGCGGCTGCTAAGGTAATATCGGATTCATTAATGGCTCCAGTTCCATTATGAATAATTTTGATGTTTACTCCTTCAACATCAATTTTTTGCAGTGAAGCGGCAACTGCTTCAGCTGAACCTTGAACATCAGCTTTAATAATCACGTTCAGGTCCTTCATTTCACCTTGTTTTAATTGCTCAAATAAATTATCTAGGCTAACACGGGTTTTCTCACCACGCTGAGCCGCTAAGGCCTGTTGCGCACGAGCCTCTCCAATATGACGAGCTGTTTTTTCATCATCAAACACAACAAAGCGGTCTCCAGCCTGCGGTACATCATTTAAACCGGTAATTTCAACAGGAGTAGACGGACCAGCTTCCTTAACGCGACGACCTTTATCATTAACCATCGCACGGACACGGCCAAAGGTATTTCCGACAACGATTGGGTCGCCAACTTTTAATGTTCCATTTTGGATTAACAATGTGGCAACTGAGCCACGGCCTTTATCTAATTGGGCCTCAATAACGGTACCCAGTGCCTTACGATTAGGATTGGCTTTTAATTCTTCCACTTCACTGACAAGCAGAATCATTTCCAACAAATTGTCAATTCCTTCACCTTTCTTAGCAGAAATCGGAACAAAAATGATATCTCCGCCCCAAGCTTCCGCTACTAGACCATGTTCTGTTAACTCCTGCATAACTCGCTCTGGATTTGCAGCCTCTTTATCCATTTTATTAACAGCAACAATAATTGGTACTTCGGCAGCCTTCGCATGGTTAATTGCCTCAACTGTTTGGGGCATTACACCATCATCAGCCGCAACAACTAGGACAGTGATATCGGTAATTTGAGCACCACGAGCCCGCATTGTTGTAAATGCTGCGTGTCCCGGTGTATCAAGGAAAGTGATTTTTTTACCGTTTTCCACTACCTGATAGGCACCAATATGCTGGGTAATTCCACCTGCTTCGCCTTCAGTAACTTTTGTATTGCGAATTGAATCGAGTAAAGTTGTTTTCCCGTGGTCAACATGGCCCATAATTGTTACAACTGCTGGTCTTTCACTGAGATCCTCCGGGGCATCCTCTGTGAAATAAACCTCTAAATCAGTTGTATCGATTTTAATTTCTTCCTCTACCTCTACACCATACTCACCAGAAATTAGTTCAATGGCATCCTTGTCTAATTCTTGGTTAATAGTTGCCATTACACCTAATAAGAAAAGCTTTTTAATGATTTCAGATGGCTCACGGTGTAATTTCTTTCCAAGCTCAGCAACAGTTAAAGACTCCGTAAAGGTAATTTTTGCAGGAAGTTCTTTTTCTTTCTTCTTCTGTGGCGCCGCTTGTACGTTATGTGATTGGTTGTTGTTTCGCTTGTTGTGGTTGTGGTTGCGATTTTGATGCTGTTGAGGCTTTGATTTTCCCTTACCAGCTTGAAAAGCCTTTTTCTCTTTGGATTGATATTCTTGGTCGTGCTTTTTCCCTTCTTTGCTTTTCGGAGGAGCAACCACCTTTACTTTGCTTGGAACAACTAGCTTTTCATCTTCATCTTCAAATGCTTTTGCAGTAGTTTTTGCAGTCACGTTAGGCTGTCCATTTGCCTTATTAGGTTGTTTCGTTTGAACTTTATTATTTCTCTTTTGTTGGGATGTATTCCCTGATTTCTGCTGTGCGTTATTAGATCGATTGACGCGCTGCGTACCTTCATTAATGTTATAAGCTGCATCAAGTTTTTTAATCTCTGCTTCCTCTAATGTTGCCATATGGTTTGTAACCTCAATGTTCATTTCTTTTAATTTCGTGATGATTTCTTTACTTGAGAGATTGTGTTTTTTTGCATATTCATAAACACGTAGTTTACTCATTTGTTTTCACCCCCGCTAGAATTAATCGAGCAACTGTTCAAGTTTCTTTGCAAATCCATCATCCAGCACTGCTACCACAACGCGGGCTTCCTTCCCAATTGCCTGACCGAGAAGATGACGGTTTTCCACCATTTTTAATGGAATATGATAGGAATTGCACTTATCAGTAATTTTTTTCATTGTATTTTGAGAGGCATCTTTGGATAATAAAATGAGCTTTGCTTTTCCACTGCGAATTTCTTTAATGCTAAGCTCCTCACCCGAGATAATTTTTCGTGCTCGATTCGCCAATCCAAGTAATGAAGTCCATTGTTTATCGTTCATTAGATTGACTTGTTCTCCTTCTCTATTAACATTAGCAATTCTTCATATAGCTCATCACCAATAGCAACCTCTAAATGATTAGCTAAGATATTTTTCTTTTTTGCCAGAAGAACTGCTTCTTTATCCTTTGAAAGGTATGCTCCTCTCCCGTTTTTCTTTCCAGTTAAATCGATGGAGACATCCCCTTCTTTTGTGCGAACGATGCGAACGAGTTCTTTTTTCGGCTTCATTTCACCGGTAGCTACACATTTGCGCATTGGAACTTTTCTCTTTTTGTTCATCATCATTCACCCTCTCCTTTAATCTAATTCTTCTTCGTATTCAAAATCAGTGGCAACTGAATCATCAAAAAGCTTAATGACCTCTTCACGGGGATAAATTCCAAGTTCCCGTGCTTCTGATTCCGATTTAATATCAATCTTCCACCCAGTTAATTTGGCAGCCAGCCGGGCATTTTGGCCTCGCTTGCCAATCGCTAACGAAAGTTGGTAATCAGGTACAACGACTGTAGTCGCTTTCTCTTCTTCATTTACAATCACATCTAAGACCTTTGAAGGGCTAAGAGCATTTGCAACAAAAACAACTGGATCATCTGACCATTTGACGATGTCAATTTTTTCACCCTTTAATTCATTGACAACCGCCTGAACCCGTGCCCCTTTTGGTCCAACGCAAGAACCGACAGGATCAACTTCAGCATGATCTGAATGAACAGATATTTTGGAACGATCTCCTGCTTCACGTGCAACAGATTTGATTTCAACGGTACCATCATAAATTTCTGGTACTTCCATTTCAAATAATCGCTTTAATAAACCAGGATGCGTCCGGGATACAAAAATTTGCGGGCCCTTTGTTGTTTTTTCAACCTTGGTAATAAAAACCTTAATTCGGTCATGAGGTTTATAGCGTTCATTCGGCATTTGCTCGTTCACTGGCAACAAAGCTTCAATCTTTCCTAAACTCACATAAATAAACTTCGAATCAAGTCGTTGGACAATCCCCGTCATGATATCTTCTTCACGATCAATAAACTCGGAGTAAATAATCCCTCTCTCTGCTTCTCTTACGCGCTGGGTTACGACTTGCTTTGCTGTTTGTGCTGCAATTCTTCCGAAATCTTTTGGAGTTACCTCCATTTCGACAACATCTTCTACTTGATAGTTAGGATTAATGCGCCTAGCATCTTCAAGTGAAATTTCTAGTCGTGGGTCAAATACTTCATCCACAACCTCTTTGCGGGCAAAAACGCGCATTGATCCAGTAGCCAAATTCAAATCAATCCTAACGTTCTGAGCTTGATTGAAATTGCGGCGATAGGCTGATACAAGCGCTGCCTCAATTGCTTCGATTAAAACATTTCTGGAAATACCTTTTTCCTTTTCCAGTACCGTAAGAGCATCCAATAATTCGCTGCTCATTTTTGTGTATCCCCCTAATCTTTGGATTTTTCCTATTTACGAAAAGGTTATAGCCAATCTGGCATTTGCCACTTTTTCATAAGGAATGTCAATTGTCTTTTTACGTGTTTTCATTTTGATTTCAATTTTTATGGTTTGACCATCAAATTCTAATAGAGTACCCTCAAATTCTTTTTCACCATCAATAGGTTCAAACGTTTTAACATATATATTTTTCCCCTTGGCCTTTGTAAAATCCTTTTGTTTTTTTAAAGGACGTTCAGCCCCCGGAGAAGATACCTCAAGGAAATAGTTATGTGGAATCGGATCAATCTCATCAAGTTTTTCACTTAGCCGCTCACTTACAAGGCCACAATCTTCAATATCTACACCATGTTCCTTATCAATATATACACGAAGAAACCAGCTTTTCCCTTCCTTCACATAGTCAATATCAACTAATTCAATTTGGAGCTCTTGACAAATCGGTGTCACCAGTTCTTCGACCACTTCGGTTACTTTACTCATGCCATACCTCCTTTGCCTATCAATACCTATGTAGTTAAGGAAACCTTATAATAGTAACAAAAAACCGTTGCAAACAACACGAAAGAGTGGGAGGGTCCCCACTCTTTAACACGAGAGTAATCATTAGTATTTCCAATAAAACTATAACATAACCGTATCGTATATTGCAAACCCTAGAATAAGGAAAGCTGATTCTGTTCAGGGAGAGATTCCAGGCAACCTTGCTGGTCTAAATATTCCAAGATGGTTTTGGATACCTTGCCACGTTGCTGCAGGTCTTCCTTAGAAAGGAATTCCCCTGCCTCCCGAGCCTTAACAATATTAATGGCCGCATTTGTCCCTAAACCCGGGATTGAATTAAATGGGGGAATTAAGGAATCACCATCAATTATAAATTCAGACGCATCAGACTTATATAAATCATAATTTTGAAAGGAATATCCTCGCTCCGTCATCTCTAGAGCTAACTCTAATACGGTTAATAAGTTCTTCTCTTTATTCGATGCTTCTAACCCTTTAGCATTGATTTCCTCGATCTTGGCACGGATTGCTTCGGACCCGCGTGTCATTGTTTCTATATCAAAGTCTTCCGCGCGAACGGTAAAATAGGCAGCATAGTATAAAAGCGGTAAATGTACCTTGAAATAAGCAATCCTTACTGCCATTAATACATAGGCAGCTGCGTGCGCTTTAGGGAACATATACTTTATCTTTTTACAAGAATCAATATACCACTCAGGCACTTCATTCTTGCGCATTTCCGCTTCCATTTCCTCCGTTAAGCCTTTACCTTTACGGACAGACTCCATGATTTTAAAGGCGAAAGAGGGTTCTAATCCTTGATAAATTAGATAGACCATAATATCATCACGACAGCCTATTACTTCACTTAAGGTACATGTCTGGTTGTGAATCAATTCCTGCGCATTTCCAAGCCATACGTCAGTTCCATGAGATAATCCTGAGATTTGCACTAATTCCGAGAAGGTGGTTGGTTTTGTGTCCTCAAGCATTTGCCGGACAAATCTTGTTCCAAATTCCGGAATTCCTAATGTTCCGGTTTTACACATAATTTGCTGCTCTGTTACTCCTAATGATTCAGTGCTGCTGAAAATTTTCATTACTTCCGGATCGTCCGTCGGTATCGTTTTCGGGTCAATCCCGCTCAAATCCTGAAGCATCCTGATGACTGTTGGATCATCGTGACCTAATATGTCCAGTTTTAACACATTATCATGAATGGAATGGAAATCAAAATGGGTTGTCCGCCATTCAGAATTGCGATCATCTGCCGGGAACTGGATTGGGGTAAAATCATACACATCCATATAATCTGGGATAACGATAATCCCCCCTGGGTGCTGGCCTGTTGTTCGCTTAACTCCTGTACAGCCAGCCGCAAGTCTTTCAATTTCCGCATTGCGCATATGAAGATTATGATCTTGCTGATATGCCTTTACATATCCAAATGCAGTTTTATCAGCAACCGTTCCAATTGTCCCTGCGCGATATACATTGTCCTCCCCGAAGAGAACTTTCGTATAATTATGGGCGCGTGGCTGATATTCACCCGAAAAATTCAAGTCAATATCAGGAACCTTGTCCCCTTTAAATCCTAAGAAAGTTTCAAATGGAATATCATGCCCATCCTTACGGTATTTCGTTCCGCAATTTGGACAATCCTTATCAGGTAAATCGAAGCCAGAACCGACAGAACCATCATTGAAAAACTCTGACTTCTTACAAGTCGGACAGATGTAATGCGGCGGCAGTGGATTAACCTCGGTAATTTCTGTCATTGTTGCAACGAATGAAGAACCAACAGAACCACGTGAACCAACTAGATAACCATCATCTAATGATTTCTTTACGAGTTTATGGGCGATTAGATAGATAACCGCAAAGCCATGGCCGATAATACTTTTTAGTTCTTTTTCCAATCTTGCTTCAACTATTTCCGGTAATGGATCGCCATAAATTTGATGCGCCATTTGATAACTCATTTGTCGCATCTCATCTTCAGCGCCTGCAATTCTCGGAGTATACAAGTCATCTTTTATCGGCTTAATCTCGTCGATCATATCAGCGATTTTGTTTGTATTAGTAATAACAATTTCTCTTGCCTTTTGCTTGCCTAAAAAAGCGAAGCCGTCAAGCATCTCATCTGTTGTTCGGAAGTGAACATCCGGGAGCTTATGGCGGTTTAACGGGTTTGCACCGCCTTGAGAATTGATTAAGATTTTTCGATAAATCTTGTCATTTTCGTTTAAATAGTGAACATTACCAGTCGCTACAACCGGGATACCTAATTTGTCGCCTAACGATACGATGTTGCCAATAATGTGCTCAAGTGCTTGTTCATCACGGACTAGTTCCATTTCAATTAATGGCGCGTATACTTGCTTTGGCATGACCTCAAGATAATCATAAAAACGAGCGATTTCTTCAACTTCCTCAGGCCCCTTCTGCATCATACCTTCAAAAACTTCCCCTTTATCACACGCGGAGCCAACGATAATTCCTTCACGATATTTCTGCAGAATGGAACGTGGAATCCTCGGTACACGATAAAAATATTCGATATGGGCAATCGAGACTAATTTAAACAGATTTTTCAAACCAGCTTCAGTTTGTGCTAAGAGTGTACAGTGATACGGACGTGCACGCTGGTAGGCATTACCCTTACCCATGTTCTCATTAAACTGGTCATGGTATTCAATTCCTTTTTCACCTGCATCCTTTAACATCTTCATCAGCAGATAACCAGTTGCTTCTGCATCATATATAGCCCGGTGGTGCTGAGTTAATTCGATATCAAATCTTTTGGCCAAAGTATTTAAGCGATGATTTTTTAATTCTGGATAAAGAAAGCGGCCAAGCTCTAATGTATCAATAACGGGGTTTTTAGCTTTTTCTAGTCCCATTTTTTTATAACCAACATTTAAGAAGCCCATATCAAAGGTTGCATTATGGGCAACAAGCACAGAATCGCCTGCCCACTCATGGAACCTGCGTAATACTTCCGAAACCTCCGGTGCAGTTTGTACCATATCATCCGTTATCCCCGTTAAATTAATGGTTGTCGCGGATAAGCGGTGATGCGGATTGGCAAACGATTCAAATCTGTCGATAATTTCGCCGTCCCTGACTTTCACTGCGGCAAGCTCGATAATTGTATCATAGACAGCAGATAGTCCCGTTGTTTCTACGTCAAAGACAACAAATGTATCCTCTGTAAGCAAGCGGTGTGCATCATTATAAGCGATAGGGACCCCGTCATCGACTAAATTCGCTTCAACTCCATAAAGTATCTTAATATCATTTTTCTTGCCTGCATTGAAGGCTTCAGGAAATGATTGGGCAACAGCGTGGTCAGTAATCGCAATCGCCTTATGGCCCCACTTTTTCGCCTGGGCAACAAGGGTGCTTACAGGTGTAACAGCATCCATTTGGCTCATTGGTGAATGTAGATGTAATTCAACCCGTTTCTCCCCATCTGGAGCTAAATCCTTACGTTCTGCGGGCTTGATTTCATGAATATCATTGGCAATCATGACGAGGTCACGGACAAACGTATCATTTTGAATACTGCCGCGGACCTTCACCCACATACCTTTTTTGATACGTTGGAATTGAGTCGCATCCTCTTTATCACGTGAAAACATTTTGACCATCAGCGAACTGGTATAATCTGTGATTTTAAAGGTCAATAGCGAACGGCCGCTGCGTAACTCACGGATATCGGCATCGAAAATATAGCCTTGGATGACAACTCTTCTTTCCTCATCAATGATATCAATCATGCTTTGAATCTCTAAGTCATCCTTAATCGATAGTCCAATCGACAGAGGGCCTTCGGCAACTTGAGGGTTCTCAGCACTTTCAGCTTCTTTCTTCTGCATTTCAACCATCGCCATAAGAGCCCGTTCCTGATCCTCTTTCTCCTTAGCACGGAGAAATTGTTGATATTCTTCGTTTTTTTCTTCCGGCTTTATTTCAGTTTCTATGGTTAATAAAGGAAATCCAACCGATTGAAAAATTTGTGCAATTACCGCACCATACTTACTTTTTAAGGCCATCCCTTCGGCTTCATTATGAACTAATATCGTTAACTTATGACCATTCATTTGCGGGATTTGTTCATGTAAAAGCTTTAACAATGGGGGCGAAATCCCGTCAATTTGTTGAATACAATATTTCCAGTAATCACTTAGTAATTGAGTTGTCACGACAGGATGGACAACATTAATATCAAAGGAAATTATGGCAATGTTGGCAAACGTCTTCTCTAGCCGTGTTGCAAATTGAAAAAACACATGAAAAGGTAAGATATTTTCCAAAATAAATTTAAAATGCCATTTTTTTGTTTTCTTTTCAACAAGCAATCTTTCTATTTGCGCATTGTGAAAATACACTACCACAGCGTCCTCAACGAATTGCAGCTGCTGGAGTAAGAGTTGGAATCGCTCTTGATTGCCTATGGCACGTTCGCTCATCGTTCTCTCTCCCATCCTAATGATCTCTGTCTTTTTCTCTCAAAATGTTATTATAACACACCATTTAGGCGCGATTAGTCTTTTAACATCAAAAACCTTTATCCATTTTTCGCTAAACCTTCATTCATGAAAAAAAGGAACCTAAATTGGTTCCTCTTGACCTTATTTCAAGAAAAATCGCTGTATATCATTCCAAGTGACAACTAGCATTAATAGCATTAGTAAAGCAAAACCAATGAAATGAACCATTCCTTCTTTTTGTCTGTCAATTGGCTTCCCGCGAACCGCTTCAACGGCAAAAAACATTAATCGCCCGCCATCAAGTGCTGGAATAGGCAATAAATTCATAATTCCAAGGTTAATACTTAGAATTCCAGCCCATTTCATCAAGTAATAAATACCTGATTTTGCAACTTCAGCAGTGGAATTGTAAATTCCAACCGGGCCCGATAACGCATCAATTGAGAATTGACCCGTGATTAATTTCCCGAGCATCACGAAGATTTGGGTAGTCCAGAAATAAGTTTCCTTTGCTCCTGCTGTAATTGCTTGAATCGGGGATTTTTCAACAGGACTGTATACACCGATTATCCCCATTTTCTTTCCTTCAACTGTTTTTTCAAGCGGTGTTACTTTGATGTTTTTTTCCTGTTCGTCGCGGACAATCGAGAATTCCAACGTCTCATTTGGATTCTTACGAATAATTTCAACGACATCAGACCAGCTTGTAACCTCAGAACTATTAATACTTTGAATAATATCCCCTTTTTGCAGTCCTGCCGCTTTAGCAGCCCCATCAGGAGTAATGACACCTAACTTCGGTTCATTTGTAGGCACTCCTTGTAATAGAGCTATTATGACAAAGACAATGAAAGCAAGTACAAAGTTCATCATCGGACCAGCAAATATCGTCATAAATCTGTGCCCTAATGATTTAGATGCAAATTGTCTGTCAATTGGTGCAATCTGTGTCTCTACGCCATTTTCAACGATAACTGCTTGAGGATGAATGGCAAACGTGTGTAGATTTTCATTGTCATCATCTGGATATCCTTTAATAAATAAATCCTTTTCAATATCTGCATATTCCACTTCAACAATTCGCGAATTCGGAAATTTATCTTTATTATTCAGAATGATTTTTGAAACTTGGTTAGCTTTATTGAAAAGGAGCCCAATACGATAGCCCGGCTTAATCTCCACCATTTCTGGGTCCTCTCCTGCCATTCGGACAAAGCCGCCGATCGGGAGTAACCGAATGGTGTAGGTCGTCTCACCTTTTTTATGAGAGAACACCTTTGGTCCCATTCCAATTGCAAATTCACGGCAGAGAATACCTGCTCTTTTTGCAAAAATAAAGTGACCAAATTCATGAAAGAAAACAAGTGCACCAAATATGATGATAAAGGCAATAACTGTACTCAAAAATATAACCACCTTTTTTTGGGGTAGGGGAAAGCTTGTCGCATAATGAATTGAGTCAATAAGGTTTTTACATGTTTTATACTAATGAATCAACATACTGTCTCGTTTCTTTATCTACCTCTTGAATTACCTGTAAACTTGGGAATGTGATTGTCTTATGTTTACTTAGTGCCTTCTCAACTAAATCTTCAATTTCTAAAAATCGTATTTTACCTGATAAAAACGCTGCTACAGCTGTTTCATTAGCAGCATTTAACACGGTTGGCATTGTTCCGCCTGCTTTTCCTGCTTCATAGGCAAAGTGCAGACAGCGAAAACGGTTCAGATCCATGTCTTGAAAATGCAATTGACCGATTTTTGCCAAATCAAGCCGCTGGCTCGATTTAAGCGGCGCGCGATCAGGATATGTAAGTGCAAATTGTATTGGAACTCTCATATCAGGTGTCCCTAACTGGGCGATGATACTGGAATCATGAAATTCGACCATGGAGTGAATGATGCTTTCTCTATGCATAAGTACATCAATTTTGTCATAAGGCATAGCGAAAAGCCAATGAGCCTCAATAACTTCTAACCCCTTATTCATCATGGTTGCCGAATCGATGGTAATTTTTGCGCCCATCGACCAATTCGGATGATTCAACGCCTCTTCCACTGTTACATCTGCTAATTCAGCTCGAGTACGGTCACGGAAACTACCGCCTGATGCTGTAAGAATCAAACGTTCGATATTTTTCGTCTTTTCGCCCTGCAATGCCTGAAAGATTGCTGAATGCTCACTATCAACAGGAAGGAGTGCTACATTATGCCTTTTGGCAGCCTCCGTTACCAAATGCCCAGCTGTAACAAGTGTTTCTTTATTTGCAATGGCAATGGTTTTTCCACTTTCAATTGCTTGTAGAGTTGGATGCAAGCCAACACTGCCAAGGACAGCATTTACAAGAATATCCGCCTTGTCATAAACAGCGGTTTCAATTAAGCCATCATCACCGTATGTGAACTTAATATGGGGATATTCTCCTTTTAATTTATTATAATCCATTGGGTTTTGTACAGAAACAAGCTCAGGCTGAAATTCTCCAATAATTTTTCGTGCTAAATCAATATTTTTCCCAACTGAAATGGCTCCCAATTGAAATTCGTCAGGATGTTCGCGTATGATATCCAAGGTTTGCGTCCCAATGGAACCTGTCGCCCCCAGTAAACTAATGATTTTCAACGATGTCATCTCCTATTTAAGCGATTTACGGCCAAAGGTAAAAATAGTGCAACAAGGGCAGGACAAATAACAAACTATCAAAGCGATCAAGAATTCCACCATGTCCTGGCAAGATATTTCCTGAATCCTTCACATTAAAATGGCGTTTATATGCAGACTGTACCAAATCACCAATTTGTCCAAAAATTGATAGCACGATAGTCATTCCGATTAATGTTATCATTGTCGCATTCATATCTGTGAGAAAGCCAAAAAATAGTGAAACGACTACTGCGCAGCATATCCCGCCAATCGAGCCTTCTACCGTTTTATTCGGGCTGATTTCTGGCCAGAGTTTGTTTTTTCCAAATGCCTTTCCGATAAAATATGCGCCCGAATCTGTTGCCCAGATAATAAATAATGAATAAAAAATATAAACGAGTCCCGCTTGACGTGTTTCTAAGAAAAAATAAAAGCCGATACCGACATAGATAGCGGATAAAATAGCAAAAGCAGCATCCTCAAAATGAAAGCGATTTTTCGTTACAACGGTATAGGTTAATATCAATAGTAGCAAGGCGATGCAAACTTCTACCTTCGAATAATAAAAATCATCCATTACCCCTGGAGGCAGCAAAATAACCCAAAGAAACAAAATAGCCAGTAATCCATACGGTGAAAAGATATTAAGTTTTTTCATCCTGATTAATTCATATAATCCAATGCTGGCTAACACATAGGTTAATAATAAAAACGGAAAACCACCGTAAAAAACGATAGGCAAAAATAACGCTGCTGCAACAACCCCTGTTATAATTCTTTGCTTCATATATTCTTTCAACACCTTTATTGTTTTGCAGAAGATAGCCTGCCTTTTAATTATCAGCAAGGCTTAGATTGTAGGTCCTTAAATACCACCAAAGCGGCGCTGACGTTTTTGAAATACCTCAATTGCCTCCAGTAAATGTTCTTCGCTGAAATCTGGCCAAAGCACATCCGTAAACCAAAACTCAGAATAGGCTAATTGCCAAAGCATAAAATTGCTTAAACGTATCTCACCGCTTGTCCGGATTAATAAATCCGGGTCAGCAAAACCTGCCGTCATTAAATACGAAGAAAATACTTGTTCATCTAATTCTGATGATTGTAGTTTTCCATTTTGTGTATCTATTATTACTTTTTTAACGGCATCAACAATCTCTAATCTACTTCCGTAATTTAATGCAAAGTTCAATACCAATCCATTATTATTTCTTGTTTGATCCATTGCTTTTTCAATTGCTCGAAGTGTATGTCCCGGTAGTTGATCTTTATAGCCAATCATCTTTACCTGGACATTATTTTCAACTAATTCTGGAAGAAAAGTGCCTAAAAATTCCTCTGGAAGCTTCATAATATAATCTACCTCATTTTTCGGCCGTTTCCAATTTTCGGTTGAAAAAGCATATAACGTCAATGTTTTGATTCCAAGTTCATTTGCAAGCATTGTCGTTTTACGAACAACTTTCATCCCCTCATGATGTCCAGCGACTCTCGGCAATGCTCGTTTTTTTGCCCAACGGCCATTTCCATCCATGATAATGGCAACATGTTCAGGTACGGGTAATTCCTTAATTTTGTTTATTTTATCTCGGAGTATGGAAGAGTTATTTTGGTTCTTCCAAAGTTTCATTTTATTAAACATCATATTGCTCCTCCAAATAAGTAATGATTTCCTCCGAAAAAAAATTCGTTCATCCTACGAATTGAATGTATGTATTGGCCAATCTTGGTGGCATTGCTTATATCATACCAAAAAATCCAAAAGATATCTCTATAAAATAACTTATGTATTAGAATCGAAATTCAGACTATTGACTAACATCTTATCAACCAAATTAAAAAATAGGAAAAAAAACCCCCTAAAAAGAGGGTTAATTATCATCCATCAGAAGGTTCAGATTCCAAAAGAATCTGTTACACCTCCATAATTTCTTTTTCTTTGTCTTTGGTAACTTGATCAATTTTAGTAATATGTTCATCTGTTAACTTCTGAATATCATCAACATAACCTCTAAGACCATCTTCAGTAATCTCGCCATTTTTCTCCAGTTTTTTCAAATCATCATTTGCATCTCGGCGGATATTTCTGATAGCAACTTTGGCCTCTTCAGCTTCTTTTTTCACAATTTTCACAAGCTCTTTGCGGCGTTCTTCTGTCAATTGCGGGATCGCAATACGAATAATTGACCCATCGCTAGTTGGATTTAATCCTAAATCTGACTTTAAGATTGCTTTTTCAATATCTCCCATAATGGATTTATCATAAGGTTGAATCACAAGAAGCCTAGCTTCTGGTGTGGTAATTCCGGCTAATTGATTAACTGGAGTTGGCGCGCCATAATAATCTACAGAAATACGATCTAGTAATGATGCACTCGCTCTTCCGGCACGAATACTTGCTAGCTCTCTCGTGTAAGCTTGTATAGCCTTTGTCATTCTGTCTTTCGCCGAATTAATGACTTGTTTTGGCATTATTTTTTCCCCCTAACAATAGTACCAATTTTTTCACCTAAGACTGCTTTTTTAATGTTTCCAGGCTCTGTAATAGAGAAGACAATAAGTGGGATATCATTATCCATACATAGCGACGATGCAGTGGAATCCATCACTGCTAAACCTTGCTTAATAACATCGAGGAATGATAGATCCTCGTATTTAGTAGCACTGGCATCCGTTCTCGGGTCAGCAGAGTAAACACCATCAACATTGTTTTTTGCCATTAAAATAACTTCCGCATCGATTTCTGCTGCTCTAAGCGCTGCTGTTGTATCTGTTGAAAAATATGGATTTCCTGTACCTGCTGCAAAGATAACCACTCGATTTTTCTCTAAGTGTCTAATGGCTCGGCGGCGAATATATGGTTCAGCAACCTGACGCATTTCAATAGAGGTCTGGACGCGGGATTCAACCCCTAAATGCTCAAGGCTATCTTGAAGTGCCAATGAATTCATGATGGTGGCTAACATCCCCATATAATCTGCAGTCGCTCGGTCCATTCCCATTTCACTACCGATTTTCCCACGCCAGATATTACCGCCGCCAACTACAACTGCTACTTCGACACCAAGTTCAGCAATTTCCTTTACTTGTTCAGCAATTGATTTAATAACAGAAGGTTTGATTCCAAAGCCAGAATCACCAGCAAGTGCCTCCCCGCTTAATTTTAAAACTACGCGTTTGTATTTTGGACTACTCATATAACCCTCCGTATGTAAATTTGAAAGCGTAAGTGCCCGGAACAAGCACAGCTTGTTCCTGCGATGATGATCCTAAGGACCTTTCCTCAGTGGTCGTCCCCGAGAGGCTAGGCACTGCCGTTTGCTATTTTTAACATATTTTCTTTAAAAATAGGGAACACACTCCGTGTCCCCTATTCAACATCTACAGTAACATTTCCTTAAAAAACTGATTGCATTTCCTTTGAGAAAAGTTGACTATTGTTTATTCACTTGATTCATAACTTCTTCTGCAAAGTTATCTTCACGCTTCTCAATACCTTCGCCTACTTCATAACGAATGAATTCACGAAGTTTTGCGCCTTTGGATGCGACGAATTGACCAACTTTTTGGTCAGGATTCTTAACAAATGCTTGATCTAAAACACAAACTTCTTCGAAATATTTGCCTAGGCGCCCTTCAACCATTTTTTCCACGATTTTTTCAGGTTTGCCTTCATTAAGGGCTTGCTGTGTTAACACTTGACGCTCATGCTCCACTTCTTCTTGAGACACTTGCTCACGTGAAACATATTTAGGATTAAGTGCAGCAATATGCATGGCAACATCTTTAGCTGCGTCAGCATCAGTTGAACCTTCAAATACAGTTAGAACAGAAATACGTCCACCCATATGAAGGTAAGCACCGAAAGCATCATTGTCAGTTTTTGAAAGTACCGTAAAGCGACGAAGAGTTAATTTTTCACCGATTTTTGCAATCGCAGCATTGATGTGGTCTGCCACAGTTGCTCCGTTGTCCATCGTTTGAGCTAACACTTCTTCAACAGTAGCTGGTTTGTTTTTCAAAAGATGAGCTGCAAGTTCCTTCACAAGCGTTTGGAAGCCTTCATTTTTTGCAACGAAGTCAGTTTCTGAATTCACTTCAAGGATAACAGCGTCATTGCCTTCTGTTACAATGGATGTTAATCCTTCTGCAGCAATGCGGTCTGCTTTCTTCGCTGCCTTAGCGATACCTTTTTCACGTAGGAAGTCAATTGCTTTATCCATGTCACCGTTTGTTTCAGTTAACGCTTTTTTACAATCCATCATCCCAGCGCCAGTTTTTTCACGTAGTTCTTTAACCATTTGAGCAGTAATTGCCATATTATATATCCTCCTTAATTTACTATGTATACATATCATTACCAATAGAGCGTAAGGTGAAACAATATCCTCTTATCATTTCTTTAAAAAAAGGTGATAAAGGGTCTCCCTCTTATCACCTTTTTAGTAGTTTACAGTATAGGATTTAAGCTTCTTCTACAACTGCTTCCTCACCTTGTTTTGCTTCTAAAATGGCATCTGCCATTTTTGATGTTAATAGTTTAACCGCACGAATAGCATCATCGTTTGCAGGAATTACAACATCAATTTCATCAGGATCGCAGTTTGTATCAACAATCCCTACAATTGGAATATTTAATTTTTTAGCTTCTGCCACTGCAATACGTTCTTTGCGAGGGTCAATGATAAATAGAGCATCTGGAAGCTGTTTCATATCTTTAATTCCGCCTAAGAACTTCTCAAGGCGTTCTTGTTCTTTTCTTAATTGAACAACTTCTTTTTTCGGAAGAACATCGAATGTTCCATCTTCGGCCATTCTCTCGATATCTTTTAAACGAGCAATACGCTTTTGAATGGTTTCAAAGTTTGTTAATGTACCACCTAACCAGCGATGATTTACATAGTACATTCCTGAGCGCTCTGCTTCTTCCTTAACAGAATCTTGCGCTTGTTTTTTTGTACCAACGAAAAGGATGCTGCCGCCGTTAGCTGCAAGCTCTTTTACCCAGTTGTAAGCTTCTTCTACCTTCTTAACGGTTTTCTGAAGGTCGATAATATAGATGCCGTTCCGCTCTGTGAAGATGTATTTCTTCATTTTAGGGTTCCAACGGCGAGTTTGGTGTCCAAAGTGTACACCAGCTTCAAGCAATTGTTTCATTGAAATAACTGACATGGTTTTGCCTCCTATTTGGTTTGAATTCCTCCGCTTATTTCATCTTTAAACAGAAACTGTTAAAAACAGCACCATTCCATTCAAATCAATAAGCGTGTGTATTAACACCATGAAATAATATAGCATAGACAAAATAAACAATCAAGTTTTACTTTCAAAAAAAGGTGACAAACACCAAATGGGCCGTCACCTTTTCTTTCATTAATGAGATTTTAGTTTTTCAAGTTCAACTAGGAATTTATCATTAAGGACTTTAATATATGTTCCTTTCATACCCAATGAACGAGATTCAATAACGCCAGCACTTTCAAGTTTTCTCAAGGCATTGACAATAACTGAACGTGTAATTCCAACACGGTCAGCAATCTTTGAAGCAACTAATAGACCTTCGTGTCCATTTAACTCCTCAAAGATATGCTCAATAGCTTCCAGCTCACTATAAGACAAGGAGCTGATTGCCATTTGAACAACCGCTTTACTTCTTGCTTCTTCCTCAATTTCTTCTGATTTTTCCCGTAAAATCTCCATGCCGACTACTGTTGCTCCATATTCAGCAAGAATGAGGTCATCATCCGAAAAATTATCATGCAGTCTTGCAAGAATTAATGTTCCTAACCGTTCTCCACCGCCAATAATAGGGACAATTGTTGTTAAACCTTCACGAAATAGTTCTCTGTTTTCTACAGGGAAGGCAGTATGTTCGCTTTCAACACCAAGATTTGGTGAAGTTTCCGTAATATTAAATAAGCTATTTGTGTACTCCTCGGGAAATTGGCGTGCCTCAAACATTTTTTTCATCCGCTCGTTTTCAATTTGTTGATAGATTGAAAAACCAAGAAGTTTGCCGCGACGGCTGACAATGAAAATATTGGCTTCAATTGTTTCTCCAAGTGTATCAGCCATTTCCTTGAAGTTAACCGGCTTGCCTGCTGCTTTTTGTAATAATACATTAATTCTTCTCGACTTTGTTAGTAAATCCATCTGTTTCTTCCTCCTAAATAACTACAACCAGTATTAAATTTTTGTGTTCTTCGATTGTAAAAAAGTGACTGCTTAAAGAATAAATTGACTTAAGTCTTTGTTTTTTGAGATAGCCCCAAGTTTTTCATCAACATACTGTGATGTTATCGTAATTTGTTCCATCGTAATATCTGGTGCCTCAAATGACAGGTCTTCCAATAGTTTCTCCAAGATTGTGTGAAGACGTCTTGCTCCAATATTATCAGTATTTTGATTTACCTCATAAGCCATTTCTGCGATTCTACGAATAGCATCGTCAGAAAATTCAATTTGTATACCTTCTGTTTCTAATAATGCTTTATATTGTTTAATTAATGCATTATCAGGCTCCACTAAGATACGGTAAAAATCTTCAATCGTTAACTTGGTTAATTCTACCCGAATCGGCAGCCGGCCCTGAAGTTCAGGAATCAAATCAGAAGGTTTTGCCATATGAAAAGCCCCTGCAGCAATAAATAACACATGATCAGTTTTTATCGGGCCATATTTTGTCACAACTGTTGATCCTTCAACAACAGGCAGGATATCTCTCTGAACCCCTTCTCTGGAAACATCAGCAGAAGAGCCGCCAGTGTTCTTGCTGGCAATTTTATCAATTTCATCAATAAAAATAATTCCTGTTTGTTCTGCCCTGTAGACAGCTTCAGTTGTTACCTCATCCATATCAATCAGCTTTGCTGCTTCTTCATTTGTTAAAACTTTTCTAGCTTCCCGAACTGTTAGTTTTCTTTTTTTGCGTTTTTTCGGCATGAGATTGCTAAGGGCATCTTGCATGTTCATCCCCATTTGTTCAATTCCAGAGCCTTGAAGTAAGTCAAACATAGAAGAAGTTTGCTCTTCCACTTCGACAACCACAATTTCATTTTCTAGTTCACCGAGTGCTAATTTTTCCTTTACAATCTTTCTCTTTTCTTGAATTGAGTAATCCTCTTGGGGTGTTTCCTGCTCGCTTGGTGAATTTCCACCGCCAAATAACATCTCTAATGGGTTTTTGTAATTAGCTGATTTTTTGGCGGATGGGACTAACAATTCCACAAGTCTGCTGTTAGCATTTTCCTCGGCTCTTTCTTTTACACTTTGCATTCGTTCTTCTTTTACTAAACGAACAGCAGTTTCAGCCAAATCACGAACCATTGATTCGACATCGCGCCCAACATAGCCGACTTCTGTAAACTTTGTTGCTTCCACCTTTACAAACGGTGCACCCACTAACTTGGCGATTCTCCGCGCGATTTCTGTCTTACCCACACCGGTCGGACCAATCATGAGAATGTTTTTTGGAATTATTTCATCGCGAAGGTGTTCGTTTAACAATCCTCGTCTATATCGATTCCGAAGTGCAACAGCTACTGCCTTTTTTGCGTCCTTTTGCCCAATAATATATTGATCAAGTTTCTCAACAATTTGGCGCGGGGTTAAATTAGTTGTGTTACCCATTTCATGTCTCCTTCCCATTATAGCTCTTCAACAATAATGTTGTGGTTTGTGTAGACACATATATCTGCTGCCATTTCTAATGATGCTTTAGCGATTTCCCTCGCTGATAAATGGTTGCCAGCATAATTCTTTAAGGAACGACCTGCAGCCAAGGCATAATTGCCGCCAGAACCAATGGCGAGAATGCCATCATCTGGTTCAATGACTTCGCCTGTACCAGACACTAGTAATAAATTTTCGCGATCCATGACAATCAGCATGGCCTCTAATTTTCTTAATACCTTGTCACTTCTCCACTCTTTTGCCAGCTCAACAGCGGCACGCTGCAGATTGCCATTAAACTCTTCCAATTTTCCTTCAAATAGTTCAAAAAGTGTAAAGGCATCTGCTACTGAGCCTGCAAAACCAGCTAATACCTTTCCATTAAATATCTTTCTTACTTTTCTCGCTGTGTGCTTCATCACAACTGCATTGCCAAATGTTACTTGACCATCACCTGCCATGGCACACTCACCATTATGGTGTATTGCAAATATGGTTGTTGCATGAAATTGACTCATTTAAGCTGGTCCTCCCTTATTTGGAGTAATATAATTGGCCATTCACGGATTCATTCAATTTAACTTATGTAAATTTTTTTGAAATTATCATTAACTAATGAAGCTTTCAGCTATTGGATAAATTGTCTAAACACACAACCATCCTTGACAGTCACTTCATTATGTTCAACCATGAACAATACATTTTAATAAGCGTATAGCGCCAATGACTCAATTGTATATTTTGAATAATCACACAACAATTGTAAAGACGCTAGGTAAAACTTTAATAAAACTTTCACAAATTGCAGGTTTATTTCCCCAAGAGCTATTAAATAGTATCACAATTTCTGTGTACACACAAGATATTTTACAAAAATTTCATAAAGTTCTGAATTGTTTCTAGCGCTCTTGTTGCATGTTGTGTATTTCTCTCCTGCTTCCCTTTAATCTTAACAGGTAATTCAGGAAATAACCCAAAGTTTGCATTCATTGGTTGGAAATGATTCGCATTTGTGGTTGTAATATAATTTGCCATACTCCCCATCGCCGTTTCCTTCGGAAATACAACCGGTTCTGTGCCTTGAACTAAACGAGTTGCATTGATTCCGGCAATTAAACCACTCGCCGCTGATTCAACGTATCCTTCAACCCCAGTCATTTGTCCAGCAAAAAACAAATCATCACGGTTGCGAAATTGATAGGTAGCTTTTAATACTTTCGGTGAGTTAATAAATGTGTTACGATGCATAACCCCATAACGAACAATTTCAGCATTTTCCAGCCCAGGAATCAAGTGAATTACTTCTTTCTGTGCTCCCCATTTTAAATGGGTTTGGAAACCGACAATATTAAATAAGGTGCCCGCCGCATCATCCTGACGTAATTGCACGACAGCAAATGGACGCTTCCCGGTCTTCGGATCTTCTAGACCAACCGGTTTTAAGGGACCAAACAGCATTGTCCGTTTGCCACGAGCTGCCATCACTTCAATTGGCATGCAGCCTTCAAAGAATACTTCCTTTTCAAATTCTTTCAACGGTGCTGTTTCTGCAGTTACAAGCGCATGATAAAAACGGTCGAATTCTGCTTCGGTCATTGGACAGTTTAGATATGCAGCCTCCCCCTTATCGTAACGAGACTTTAAATAAACCTTACTCATATCAATACTGTCTTTTTCAATAATCGGTGCCGCTGCATCATAAAAGTATAGGTATTCTTCCCCAGTTAGCTGTTGCAGCTTTTCTGACAGTTCTAGACTAGTCAGCGGTCCTGTAGCAATCACTGTCGGCCCTTCAGGAATATCTGTTACCTCCTCGGAAATAACTGTCACATTTTCATGATTTTTAACCATGTCGGTAACTTTTGCCGCAAATTCATGGCGGTCAACAGCCAAAGCACCGCCTGCAGGTACAGCGCAAGCATCTGCAGCAGCAATAATCACTGAGTCAAGTCGTCTCATTTCTTCCTTTAGAACACCGACAGCATTAGTCAGCGTATTGGCTCTTAATGAATTACTACAAACTAGTTCAGCAAATTTATCTGTATGATGTGCAGGGGTCTGCTTGATAGGCCTCATTTCATAAAGCCGTACGTTAATGCCTCGTTTGGCTAGCTGCCAAGCAGCCTCACTTCCAGCAAGCCCTGCACCAACTACATTAACAGTTGGATTACTCATATTGAACCTCCTTAAGTTCTTTCATCTAGCAAGATACTTTATGTATACCTATCCCTTATTTAGGTCCATCTTGCATTGTACTATACGTTGTTCAAACAAAAAAGTTTTATTTTTAAAAAATTTTAAAAGAGTGGACCTGTATCCACTCTTAGCTCTGCTGTTCTTCCTTGTAATCACAATTCACACACTGCACCTGGACGCCCTTTTTTAACTTCTTTTCCACTAGCATTCCGTCACATTTCGGACAGCTACGCGGCAGAGGTTTATCCCAAGAGATAAAATCACATTCAGGATAGCGGCTACAACCGTAGAATATCCGTTTCTTTTTACTTTTCCTCTCAATAATAGTACCCTCTTTACAACTCGGACAAGTAACGCCTATTTCTTTCACAATTGGCTTCGTATTTCGACATTCTGGAAAGTTACTGCAAGCCATAAATTTCCCATAACGGCCCATTTTAAACACCATTGGACTGCCGCAGTTTTCGCAATCTTCGCCAGCGGGTTCATCCTTGATCTCAACCTTTTCCATTTCTTTTTCGGCTATAGCTAAATGTTTCTCAAACTCTTTGTAAAACGCATCAATGAGTTTTTTCCAAGGCACTTCGCCATCTTCTACGTGGTCCAAACCCTGTTCTAATCTAGCTGTAAATTCCACGTCAATAATCTCTGGAAAGAATTCTACCATTACATCATGAACAATTTCCCCTAGCTCAGTAGGAACAAAACGTTTATTATCAAGGGCCACATAGCCACGCTTCTGAATCGTATCTAACGTCGGGGCATATGTTGAAGGCCTGCCAATTCCGAGCTCCTCAAGCGTTTTTACCAGCCTTGCTTCAGTGTATCTAGGCGGCGGTTGGGTAAAATGCTGTTTCGGATCGATATCTTTTTGATATACAATGTCTCCTTCTGAAAGGTCAGGGAGCATCTTATTGATTTCATCCACTTGATCATCCGTTCCCTCAACATATACTTTCATAAAACCAGGGAACTTTAATTTTGATCCTGTTGCGCGAAAAAGGACATTTCCATTTTGTAAATCAACACTCATCGTATCCATTACGGCCTGAGCCATTTGACTTGCTAAGAATCGATCCCAAATCAATTTATATAGTCGAAGCTGATCTCGGGATAAAAATTCCTTCAGACTATTCGGATCCCGAAAGGCGCTTGTTGGTCGAATAGCTTCGTGGGCATCCTGTGCATTTGTCTGCTTCTTTTCATTTATTTGTCCTGATCTGAGATATGAATCACCAAAGGTGCCTTTAATATAGTCGGCTGCTTCAACTTGAGCCACTTCTGAAAGCCGTGTTGAATCCGTTCTCATATACGTAATCAGACCAACAGTCCCTTCTTTGCCTAGCTCGATACCTTCATATAGCTGCTGCGCCAGCATCATCGTCTTTTTTGCACGGAAATTTAGTTTTCTTGCTGCTTCCTGCTGTAAAGATGAGGTGGTAAAGGGAGCCGCTGGATTCCGCTTTCGCTCTTTTCTTGAAACGGAAATAACCCTCCATTCAGGTCCATCCAGTTCTTGTAAGATATGTTGTACATCCTCATTAGATTTTAATTCAATTTTTTTATTACCAAGTAGGCTATGGAATGAAGCGCTGAAAACATTTGCGTCTCTGACAAAATCAGCTTCAATTGTCCAATACTCTTCCGGTACAAAAGCTTGAATCTCCTTCTCCCGATCAATAATTAATCGGACTGCAACTGATTGCACTCTTCCGGCACTAAGCCCCTTTTTAACCTTTTTCCATAAAAGCGGGCTGATATTATAACCAACTAAGCGGTCGAGAACTCTTCGTGCCTGCTGTGCATCGACTAGATCCATATTAATGGAACGTGGATGTTTAAATGATTCCTTAATCGCGTCTTTAGTAATTTCATTAAAGACAACCCGGCAATCCGAATCAACATCTACACCAAGGCTATGCGCCAAATGCCATGCGATGGCTTCCCCTTCGCGGTCAGGGTCGGCTGCAAGAAAAACTTTCTTTGCTTTTTTGGCTGCTGTTTTTAATTCCTTTAGTACAGGCCCTTTCCCACGAATTGTAATATATTTAGGCTCAAAGTTTTGCGCAACATCAACCCCCATTTGACTGCGGGGTAAATCACGGACATGGCCCATTGAAGCCTTTACTTTATATTTTTTTCCTAAGTATCGCTCAATCGTTTTCGCCTTTGCCGGCGACTCAACGATTACAAGATAGTCATTCATGTCAAAGTCCTCCTTAAAAATAAGAGGGAAAATATGAAAGCTTCTAGATTGCGGCCGTTTGCCTTTGTCTATAGTGCCTCACAATAAAAGAGTTTTCTAAATTTCAAGGTCGATGGTACAGAGAAAATAGTACAAAACTCCCTTTAATCCCAAAATCGGTAACTACTATTCGCTTTAAATACATTATTATTTCGTTAGTTTATACTTATTCTTTTTTTCGCACATCTGTTGGAAAATGTATAACAGATTTGAAATAATTTCAACCTTTTTATACTAAATTTTCTTTTATTAATGAAATAACTACGAGTTTTTCATTATTTTTTTATCATTTTACTGAAATTTTTATCTAATTTCTTCCAAAATATCCTCTGCTTTTGTGATAAGTTTTGCCCCTTGCTGGATAATATCATTAGTACCTTGTGAAAAAGGATTAAAAATACTTCCAGGGAGAGAAAATACTTCCCTTCCTTCATTAACAGCATAGTTTGCTGTAATTAATGAGCCGCTTTTCTGTTTTGCTTCAACAATCAACGTTCCCCTTGATAAACCGCTTATGATGCGATTACGAGCTGGAAAATGCCATCTTTGCGGTTTTGTATCTGGGGGATACTCTGAGACAACAAGTTGAGTCCTCATCATCTCTAATGCTAATTGTTGATTTTCCTTTGGATAAAGATGATAGAACCCACCAGCAATTACTCCAATTGTTTGGCCGCCATTTTTTATTGCATGTTCATGTGCAAGCGCATCAATCCCTTTAGCTAAACCGCTTACAATTATAACATTATTTTCTACTAATTTGGGAAATAACAGCCGTATCGCATTTTTTCCATACTGTGTTGCCTGTCGTGACCCTACCACCGCAAGTTTTGGTTCTTTTTTTAGTATTGATAAATCTCCCTTAACAAATAATGCCCATGGTGGTTGATAGATTTCTTTTAAATAGTGGGGATATTCTTTATCAAAATAGGTAATTACATAGATATCATTTGTTTTATATTGGCGGATTTGATCATGAATAGCTTCGGGGTAAAAGAAGCTGCGTGAAGACTGGGAAGATATCTTTTCGGAGGTAGAAGAGACAGAGTGGGATAGCTTAATCGGTTGATACGGCAGAAAGGACGTTAAGGTGGGATCTTTCTTTAACAGCTGGAACACATAATTCCAAGAACAGTTGGGATAATGAAGTAAAGCAATTAATTTTTCTTTAAATTGATTCATTCGTCAACATTCCTCCCATTATATGATTATGATAAATAGCCCCTCTTGATAAGAGGGACTATTTGCTAAAGACCGTGCTGTCGTCATGGTTATTAAGATTTAGTGGGTTTTACACTTTTCGTATAGACCGTTTTCTTTAAGGACTTCAATCAGTGTATCACCCATTACAGATGGAGTCTCAGCAACTTTAATCCCGCATTCATTCATGACGCGGATTTTTTCGTCTGCAGTTCCTTTACCACCGGAAATAATTGCGCCAGCATGACCCATGCGCTTTCCTGGAGGTGCTGTACGGCCGCCGATAAAGCCGACAACAGGTTTCTTCATATTTGCTTGGACCCATTTTGCGGCCTCTTCTTCGGCTGTACCGCCGATTTCACCAATCATAATTACAGCATATGTCTCAGGGTCTTCATTAAACGCTTCTAAAACATCAATGAAGTTTGTACCATTAACAGGGTCACCACCGATACCCACGGCCGTTGTTTGACCAATCCCTGCTTGAGTTAATTGGTGGACTGCTTCATATGTTAAGGTACCAGAGCGGGAAACAACACCCACATGGCCTTTTTTATGAATATAACCAGGCATAATACCTATCTTACACTCATCTGCTGTAATTACTCCTGGACAGTTAGGACCAACTAAACGAGTCTTCTTACCTTCCATATAACGCTTAACTTTAACCATGTCGAGAACAGGAATATGTTCCGTAATACAAATAACAAGATCAAGCTCGGCATCAACAGCTTCAATTATTGAATCTGCCGCAAATGGTGCAGGAACATAGATAACAGAAGCATTTGCACCTGTTGCCTCAACCGCTTCCCTTACAGTATTAAAGACAGGAACCCCTTCTACTTCCTGACCGCCTTTACCTGGTGATGTACCGCCAACAATTTTTGTACCATAATCAAGCATTTGTTTCGTATGAAAGCGTGCAGTGCCGCCGGTAATCCCTTGAACTATTACTTTCGTATCTTTATTAATAAAAACGCTCACGTTAATTCCCCTTTCCTTCGATCCTATTTAACTAGTGAAACGATTTTTTGTGCGCCATCGGCCATTGATTCAGCAGAAGTGATATTCAATCCTGACTGGGCAAGTATTTTCTTTCCTAATTCAACATTTGTCCCCTCTAAGCGGACAACAAGCGGAATCGATAGACCCACTTGCTTAGCTGCTTCGACAACACCTTCTGCAATGACGTCACACTTCATAATTCCACCAAAGATATTGACAAAAATCCCTTTAACATTTGGATCAGAAAGGATAATTTTAAATGCTTCCGTTACCTTTTCTGCTGTGGCACCGCCGCCAACATCAAGGAAGTTCGCCGGTTCACCGCCGTAATGTTTGACAATATCCATTGTCGCCATCGCAAGGCCGGCACCGTTAACCATACAGCCGATATTTCCATCTAGGGCAATATAGCTTAAGTCATATTTTGATGCTTCAATTTCCTTTGGATCTTCTTCTTCAAGGTCACGATATTCTAAAACATCTTTTTGACGATATAAAGCATTGGAATCAAAGTTTAATTTTGCATCCAACGCCATTACCTTACCATCGCCAGTAACTACTAAAGGATTAATTTCCGCAATGGAGCAATCCTTGTCAATATATGCATTATATAAACCTGTCATAAATTTAACTGCTTGATTAACCAGCTCTTTAGGAATGTTAATGTTAAAAGCAAGACGGCGTGCTTGGTATGGCATTAAACCAAGTACTGGATCAATTTCTTCTTTGAAAATTTTCTCAGGGGTTTTAGCAGCAACTTCTTCAATTTCTGTTCCGCCTTCTTCCGAACCCATCAATACAACATGAGAAGTTGCCCGGTCCAATACCAACCCGACATAATATTCTTTCTTAATGTCACAGCCTTCTTCAATCAGTAATCTTTTTACTTCTTTTCCTTCAGGCCCTGTTTGATGTGTCACAAGCGTTTTACCAAGTATTTCGCTCGCGTATGTACGCACCTCATCCAGGTTTTTTGCAACTTTAACACCCCCGGCTTTCCCCCTACCGCCAGCGTGGATTTGCGCTTTTACAACACATACTTCTGTTCCTAATTCCCTTGCAGCTTCGACTGCTTCTTCAACCGTGAAAGCTACTTTTCCATTTGGAACTGTAACTCCATATTTTCTGAGGATTTCTTTCCCCTGGTACTCATGGATATTCATTTCCCCATCCTCCTAAATCTTACTCTTCAAAAAATTGACTCCGTTTTCATTTTATATAATGATATAAGCATTGTCTACATTTAAGCATTAATTTTATAGTCACTATTCTATTATTCACTTCATTTAATTCGATAGAAAAATATTATCTAAAAATAATAAAAACAGGCTAAATGCCTGTTTTTATTATTGTGATTCATCAAATGAGAACAAATCTGGTGTGATTAATTCTTTTATTGGGGCAAAGGACCTTCGATGATAGGGCGTTATCCCATATTTTTGGATTGCCTCTAAGTGCTCTTTCGTCCCGTATCCCATATGATGTTGAAATCCGTAATCGGGAAATGATTGCGAAATTTCCTCCATAAAGTGATCCCTTGTTGTTTTAGCAATAATGGATGCGGCGGCTATCGAAACGCTTTTAGCATCTCCTTTGATTATTGATTCTGATGGATATGGTAAATCCAATTTCATCGCATCAATGAGGATAAATTCTGGGGCAGTATGTAAAGAGGCCACCGCTGACTTCATGGCTTTCTTCGTCGCTTCATAAATATTGATTTCATCTATCTCATTTGCGTGTATCATGGATGTGCTTATGGAAATTGCCTCCTTTCGTATAATATCGGCAAATTCCTCACGTTTCTTTACAGATAATTTCTTGGAGTCATCAATTCCTGGCAAATAAAAATCTGCCGGTAAGATGACTGCGGCAACGACAACTGGCCCAGCCAGAGGGCCTCTGCCTACTTCATCTACCCCTGCAATAAGTTGAAACCCCTTTGATCTCACTCTTTCTTCATACTTTGTCATTTGTTGAAATTTTTTCTGTAGAAGCCGTTCTTTTTCACGCATCCGTTTCCATTTAGCCAGGCTTCTTTGCACGCTTAGTCTTGTATCTTGTTCAATCTCTAAAATATACGGATCTGACTCATCATGAATGTGTGCTAATTTCTCTTCAATTTGTAGCGCAGAAAGTCGTTTCATTATCATTGTTTGTCACCTATTAATTGTAAAAATCGCTTGGTTTCTCCAAAGACAGACGGCCAAATTTTTCTGAGCGAATTTCACGAATAACCAATTCTGCTACCTTATCATAATCAACCAAACCTCCGCCCATTAAACAACCGCGAAGCCGGCCGATATGGTCAAAAAGTTCCGCGGCATCTTTAGGCAGCACAGAAAGTTTAAAACGTTCTAACAAGCGGTCTGGGTACTCTCGCTCTAAAAATTTAAGAGCAAAGAGTGTTAAATCATGAAGATTTAATAATGTATCCTTAATGGCACCGGTAATCGCCAGTTTCATGCCTACTTCTTGATCCTCGAACTTTGGCCACAAAATACCAGGTGTATCAAGCAGTTCCATTTCTTTTCCAACTTTAATCCACTGCTGTGATTTTGTTACTCCTGGCGTGTTACCCGTCTTCGCAATATTCCTCTTCGCTAAACGGTTAATTAACGTTGATTTCCCAACGTTGGGAATTCCAACAATCATAGCTCGGATTGCCCGGGGTTTAACACCCTTTGCTTTTAAGCGGTCAAATTTTTCCTTCAAGATTGCCTGAGAAGCGATGGTTATTTGCTTCATCCCTTCCCCAGCCTGAGAATTGATTGCCAACGCCTTTACACCTTGTTTCTCAAATAAAGCAATCCAATCCTTGGTTATCTTCACATCAGCCATATCAGCTTTATTTAATAACACCAGCCTTGGTTTATGCTGAATGATCTCATCAATCATTGGGTTCCTTGAAGAATAAGGAATTCGCGCATCAACTAATTCGAAAATGATATCGACTAGCTTTAACTTTTCCGTAACTTCGCGGCGTGCCTTTGCCATATGGCCAGGAAACCATTGAATTGTCAAACCGGCCACCTCCTTACTGTTCGACTTTTACAATCCCTGCATCTTTTATCGGCCAAAAAACAATCGATGCCTTGCCAATGACCTTACTCATTGGAACCGTCCCAATATGTCTAGAATCTTTACTAAAACGACGGTTGTCACCCATAACAAACAGCTCACCTTTTGGAACAGTTGTACGTCCTATTTTTTCCTCTAGAGTGAAATCATCCGTAAGCGGTCCATCCTCTACTTGGCTCTTATATTGGTCCAAATATGGTTCTTTATAGGCCTTGCCATTCACATATAAAGTATCATTCTTATACTCAATATGATCCCCTGGGAGCCCAATGACGCGCTTTATATAATCTTTTTGTTCTGGTGCGTGAAAAACAATTATATCAAAACGTTTAGGGTCGCCAATATTATAGCTTAATTTATTCACAATCATTCGATCCTGGTCTTTTAATGTTGGCATCATCGATAGTCCATCAACAACAATGGGAGCGAATAGAAAATAACGGATAATTGCTGCTAAAGCTACTGCAATTAATAGAGCTTTGGTCCACTCCCAAAGTTCATTCTTCTTCTTTGTCGTCATACATTACCACCCATCCTGCAATAAAGTCTTATACAGCTTATTTTACATAACTTCTCACCCGTTAAAAACATTGATGTTATTGTTTATATTAATTTTTTTATCTTTTCATTGCTTCATCGGAAGAAGATAGATATGTATGAAAAAAAGAGCTTGCAAAGCAAGCCCTTTTTTGTTCATATTAGCGAATTTCTTTAATACGAGCTTTCTTACCGCGAAGACCACGTAAGTAGTAAAGTTTCGCACGGCGAACTTTACCGCGGCGAATAACTTCAAGCTTCGCAATTTTTGGTGTGTGTACAGGGAATGTACGTTCAACGCCAACTCCGTAAGAAACTTTACGAACCGTGAAAGTTTCGCTGATTCCACCACCACGACGCTTAATCACAACACCTTCAAAAATCTGAATACGCTCACGAGTTCCCTCGATAACTTTTACGTGTACACGAACAGTATCTCCAGGACGGAACGCAGGAAGGTCAGAACGCAATTGCTCTTTTGTGATTTCTTCAATAATTTTATGCATCGTTTTCAACTCCTTCCAACAGATGCTCATGCAAATATTGCTATTTTGATTGCAGCGGAACATCGTTATACAGACCTACTGAAATAATTTCAGCTAAAGTCACAAGTAGTATCTTATCATAATTTCTTTAAAGCCGCAACACTAGCTATACTCTTTTTTTACTTCTTGCAGCCATTTTTTCTGTTCTGGTGTTAAGTTGATTTTTTCAAGCAAGTCTGGTCTTCTAACATAGGTGCGTCTCAAAGCTTCTTTATTTCGCCATTCTTCAATTAATTTATGATTACCTGATAATAGGACATCGGGAACCTTCATTCCGCGAAAATCTGCCGGTCTAGTATAATGAGGATGTTCTAATAACCCTGTACTGAAAGAATCCTTGCGGTGTGATTCCTGATTTCCCAGTACTTCAGGTAATAACCGAACTACACTATCAATGACAACCATGGCACCAAGCTCGCCACCGGTTAAAACGTAATCACCAATTGAAATTTCATCAGTGATAACGTGTTCGCGGATTCGTTCATCATAGCCTTCATAATGTCCACAAATAAAGATGAGATGTTCTTCCTTTGCCAGCTCCTCTGCTTTTCTCTGATCATAACGTTCTCCTTGTGGGCACAAGAGAATAACACGAGGCTGCTTGCTTTCGGCTTTCTGTTTAAGTCCAGCTACGGCATCAAAGATTGGCTGTGGCGTTAATACCATTCCCGCACCACCGCCATAAGGATAATCATCAACGGAGGAATGTTTGTTAGCGGCAAATTCGCGAAAATTCACGACATTGTATTGAACTGCCTGTTTTTCGGCAGCTTTATGTAAGATCGAATGTCCGAGCACACCGGAAAACATCTCGGGAAACAGCGTGAGAATGTCGATGACCATCATGATAATAACCCGTCCATCGGTTCAATCACCACGGTTTTCGCCTGTATATCAACTTTCTTCACGACCTCCTCGATATATGGGATGAGGATTTCTTTACCGCTCTCGCCTTTAACTACCCAAACATCATTTGCCCCTGGGGTAAGGATTTCACTAATTTTCCCAATTTCTTCCCCATCTGAAAGGATAACCCGGCAGCCGATAATCTCATGAAAATAGAACTCATTTGCTTCCAATTCCGTTAATTGCGATTGCGGGACTTTTAAAATCCCATCGCGGAATTTCTCTACAACATTGATATTTTCATACCCTTCAAAAGTAAGCAAATCAAAATTTTTATGGGTACGATGACTCTTTACAACTAGCTCAACTGGTGTGTCTGCTTTAGGCAGGAACAAATATAATGTATTTCCAACTTTATATCTTTCCTCAGGAAAATCTGTCTTCGAGATGACCCGTACCTCTCCATTTAGCCCATGTGTGTTAACGATTTTCCCAACATTAAACCATTTCAACATTTGTTTATCACCTTCTATCTTATATCCTCAATAATCCCATCTTTAATGATAATCGTGGGCTTCTTGACAGCATCAGTCCATGAGTCACCAATATTTACCTCAATCAGTGCTTGAACTTCCTTTTCCTTTAATTCACTTCCTAAAGGTAGGATATGTAATTGTTCAATTTGAAACTCTATTAGTTTGACTTTTTCCTTACGCATTTGAATTTCCTTCTCAAAGTGCTTTTTAAGGGTTTGTGGCGAAAAACTCTTTGTTCTTTCTAAACGTTTTAATTCAAATTGAAGCTGGTCACATTCTTTTTGAAGCTGTAATTTTCGCGACTGGTATTGATCGAAAAGCTGCTGTTTACTGTTTTCTGTTAAGATTTGTTTAACTACGACAGTTTGTATGAGCTGCATGAAGGTCCCTCCTCTAGGGTATTAGGCATTTCTATAGCAAAAAAGGGAGGCATCAATCCTCCCTTTTTTGCTTTTCAATTGTCGTTCCCAGCCCTATTCACCAATTTCAAGAAAAATTTTCTTTTGCTGTGATGATCCTGCTGCGTAAACAACAGTCCTAATGGCCTTTGCAACACGCCCCTGCTTTCCAATTACCTTTCCCATATCAGCCTTGTTAACTGTTAAGTGATAGGTAATCCGGGTCGCGTCTTCATCGACATCGACACGAATTTCGTCAGGAAAATCAACGAGGGGTTTAACAATTGTTTCAATTAATTCCTTCATAGCGGTAATTCTACTTGCTCAATTTTGCATTATGAAATTTCTCCATAATGCCTTGTTTTGAGAACAGGTTACGTACTGTATCAGATGGTTTTGCACCATTTTGTAACCATTGTAATGCAAGTTCTTCATTGATTTCGATTTTTGCTGGTTCTGCAACAGGATTGTAAGTACCAACTGTTTCAATGAAACGTCCATCACGTGGTGAACGAGAATCTGCTACAACGATACGATAGAAAGGAGTTTTTTTCGCTCCCATACGTTTTAAACGAATTTTTACTGCCATGTTAATAAGCACCTCCGAATAGTTTCACACAAGAAATAATATTAGCAGATAGTCACTGCCTTTGTAAAGGTTTTTCTCTTTACATCCAAAAAATACATTAAAATGGGTTAAAAGGGAATTTGAATCCGCCCTTTTTTTTCACTTTTTGCTGCATGCCACTCATTTGCTTCATCATTTTTTTCATGTCTTCAAACTGCTTTAGTAGCCGATTGACCTCTGCAACAGTACGTCCGCTTCCTTTGGCGATTCGTCGTTTGCGGCTTGAGTTTAGAAGCTCTGGACGAAGTTTCTCTTCTTTTGTCATCGATTGGATGATGGCTTCGACATGAGAAATTTGTTTTTCATCAATTTGAATATTGTTCAAGCCTTTAATTTTATTGGCACCAGGCATCATTTTTAATAATTCGTCTAACGGACCGAGTTTGCGAACTTGACCAAGTTGCTCTAAGAAATCATCAAGCGTAAATGAAGCTGTCCGCATTTTCTGCTCAAGTTCTTTCGCCTTCTCTTCATCGATGCTCGATTGAGCCTTTTCAATCAATGTCAGCACATCACCCATACCGAGAATTCTCGATGCCATTCTTTCTGGGTGAAAAGGTTCAAGTGCATCCATTTTCTCGCCTAGACCGACAAATTTTATCGGCTTTTCTGTAACTGCGCGAATCGAAAGTGCAGCACCGCCGCGGGTATCGCCGTCAAGTTTTGTTAGCACGACTCCGGTAATCCCCAGCTGCTCATTGAAGCTTTGCGCTACATTGACTGCATCCTGACCTGTCATTGCATCAACAACAAGAAAAATCTCATCCGGCTTAGTCAGCTCTTTAATGTCCTTCAATTCGTCCATTAACGCTTCATCGACATGCAATCGACCGGCAGTATCAATTAGAACTACATCATGATGTTCTTCTTTTGCCATAGCAATAGCTTGTCTAGTAATTTCAACCGGACTAACTTGATCTCCCAGTGAGAAAACCGGCATATTCAACTGTTTCCCTAATGTTTCCAGCTGTTTAATCGCTGCCGGACGATAAATGTCTCCAGCTACTAAGAGCGGCTTGCGGTTATACTTTTTACGCAGTAAATTAGCAAGCTTACCTGTCGTTGTTGTTTTACCTGCACCCTGCAGTCCGACCATCATAATGACAGTTGGCGGGCGATTAGCTACACCAATTTTACTTTGCTCACCGCCCATTAATGCTGTTAACTCTTCGTTTACGATTTTAATTATTTGCTGCCCCGGTGTTAAACTTTTTAACACTTCTTGGCCCACTGCCCGTTCGCTGACTTTTTTGACAAAGTCCTTGACAACTTTAAAATTAACGTCTGCCTCAAGCAGGGCAAGACGGACCTCACGCATCATTTCTTTTACATCCGCTTCGGAAACTTTTCCTTTTCCGCGGATTTTTTGAATCGTACTTTGCAGTCGGTCGGCTAGTCCCTCAAATGCCATTAACGCCGCCTCCTAATCCAAATTCTCCAACTCAGTTATAGCTTCCAGTATTGCCTGTTTTGAAGGATGGTCTTCCTTCAGGATGTTTTTCAATCTTTTAATTATTTCTGTGCGCTCTTGGAATTTTTGCAACAGCGATAGCTTCCCTTCATACTCCTCGAGCATTGCTTCTGTCCGCTTAATATTATCATAAACGGCTTGACGGCTGACCTCATATTCTTCGGCAATTTCACCAAGTGAATAATCATCCAAATAATAGAGAGACATATAGCTTTGCTGTTTGGGTGTTAACAAGGAATGGTAGAAATCATACAAGTAATTCATTCTAGTTGTTTTCTCCAGCATCCTGGTGTCCCCCTCTCCTTGTTAAGTGAAAAGCCTTTACAATGAGTTTACACAGCGGAGCTTTTTCTGTCAAGAAATTATCTTTACCACTTCAAGTGAGGAAATTCACACTAGTGTCTCCGCTGCTTCGCCTCCAACAGGCGTTTTAATCGCTCCGATTTGTCTTCACTTGATTTGAATGACATTAATTCCTGTTTGTCCTGTTTTTGTGCTTGCAGCTTACGCTTTTCGCCTGCAGCTTGTTGTTCTTGAATTGCTGTTGGCTTTTGCTCGAAACTTGACTTGTCTTTAGCGACTGCAACTGTAGACATTTGCGCTGCTGTCATTGTTTGTCCCTGCTTTAATGGCTGTCGCACTGATTTGAATAACTTTACAAGTGGATAAAATGGCTGGAGTCCCAGTCTCCTAATAAATATTTCAACAAAAAACAATAAAAAGGCTGCAAGTAATATTGGTGTACTTATCGTTATAGTTTTCTGTTGCTTGTACTTGAGCGGTCTAAATGCTTCTTTTGGAGACATAAGCTTTTTTCCATCACTTATTGTCGTCAATTCTCGGAGTAAAACTTGATTACGCGGTGATAACAAATACTCTTCTGAATAGGGTACTGAAAATCCCGTTTGAAAAAGTGTTTCTTTTCCCGCTGCAGTAATCTGCTTACTTCGAAAAAAATACATTCCCGGCTTGTGCGGGAAACTGACATCATATTCCCCAGGTGCAGTTGGTTTCAAATTCGTATCCATTACCTCACCAGCTTGGGAGACAACCATTACTTCTTTAGGTGGGTATTGGTTGTTAGCTGATGTTAAGTGAACAATAACTTGATCCGATTGCTTCGCAACTGTTAGATCTACGGGTTCACTTTCGTATTTCGGCAGCGATTTTGTCACCATTTGGTTGACAAACGCTGACCAATTTCCCCATTTAGGCCAATCCCCTGACCATTTACCTGTCACATCAGATGTATAAGCTAAAGTCGTACCCAAACCATATTGCCACTCGGCAAGAATAGGGTCTTTCTTTTCACTGAGCAGCGGTAATTCTGCTCTATTTTTTGCCGTTACTGCAATATAGGCATTCATTTTGGGGACACCTTGTTGAAACAACTCCAACCAACCGGGATATGGCTGAATCTGCGGATAAAATGGCTTATCCTCGATATAGGTTCTTGTCGTCATCACTGTTTCCCTTGATAGTATACTTGGTATTACAGATGCGTCAGTCACATCATAAAACCGGCCGCTTCCCTGGACGGCAAGTTCCTCTAATAACAGACGGTCTGCATCCGCACCAAGGGCAACAGTGGATAGAGTAATATTTTGTTTCTTCCCAGTAGCAATCAACCCTTCATAGTCACCGTCAGCTGCTGATTGACCGTCGGTTAAGAGAATAATATGTTTTCGCTGGAGCTTCTGCTCGTTTAATTGCTGATAAGCCTCTTCCAATGCTGGATAAATATTGGTACCGCCGCCAACAGACACAGTGCGGATCTTGTCAATGGTCTTTTTCTTGTTCTTAAGCGGAGCAGTTTCAACAATTACCCAAGGACGATCATCAAAAGCAATAAAGCCGAGATGATCATCTTCACGCAGCAATTCAACAGACCGTGCCGCCGCCTCCTTAGCTAAAGTCAACTTATTGCCTCCCATGCTGCCAGAACGATCGATAACAATAACAAGCCCAAGTGACGGCAATTGTTTCTTCCCTTTAATGTCCATATTAACCGGCAACAGTTTCTCAATTGGGGTTTTAAAATAACCTCCAAGGCCAAAACTTTCTTCCCCACCAAGCATGATAAACCCGGTACCAAATTCTTTTACCGCTTTTTCAATTAATAACATTTGCTGTTCTGTCATTTTCGTTGCCGGTACATTGTTAAAAATAATCGACTGGTATTGGAGCATACCGGTCATCGTTGTCGGCAGCTTCTCCGGAATAAGCTGATCAACCTTTACCCCGGAGGAAGTTAACAGTTTTGCCAGTGAATCTTGTTGATTTCCCTGCACTACTAGGATTTTCGGTGTTCCCTTAACTTGGGAAACCGCATAAAGGCTGTTGTTTTCAACATAAGCATCCTGACTTGCGATAACTTCAGCCTTATAGATTGACAGCCCCGGTTCAGTCGCTATATGGGAAAAAGAAAATTCGTTTCTTCCCTGTTTAAGCGTGATTTTTTTTCGCTTGATATCACGATTATTAAACGAAATCCTTAATTCTGCAGTTTTGTCTGCATTACTATCGATGGTTACGGTTAACTTTGCCTTTTCACCTTCATATATAGTGGGAGATGTCTCAAAATTGCTGACAGCCACATCTTCCCGAAACTTCTGTTCCACTTCAACATAGTCCAGTTCTACCTGTTGATTTTTTAACAACTTGGCTGCTTCTTTGCTATTGCCGGCTGTTTCATTCCCATCTGTTACCAGGACAATTCGTCCACTGTTATTCTGTCCAAGCATATTACGTGCAAAATCAATTGCATCTTCTATGTTGGTTTCACCTTTATCTATTGTCCCAGTAAAGGAAACCAATTCTGCTTTCTTATTGTCCATAGATTGTTCAATTGCCGTACCATCTGCAAAAGAAATAATAGAAAACGATTGGTTGACCTTCTTTGCCTCCAGCGCTACATCTAGCCAATCTAACACATTTTCTTCCGTACTTGCAAAACTAGCAGAGCGATCGATAAGAAAAATAATATTTTCCGCTTTTACCGGGAAGACAATTTGGGGAATAGCCAAAGCAGTGATTAATAAGATAAATACAGCCGCCCGCAATCCTCCGATGAGTGTTTTTTCTGCATTACGATGCCTATGCATCTGTCTAAAATAAAGGAAGATCAATAGTATTGCTGGCAAGAATAGCAGTAGCAGGAGTGGATATTTAAACTCTAATGCCACGGCGGTACACCTCCCATTCAGCCATCAGCAAAGCCAGTGCCATAAGTGCAAACCAGTGCCATAAAGAATCATGCTGTCTTACAGTCATTCCATTAGATTTATTTTTTGTCTCTATCGTAAAGGAGGGTGCTGCTCCTTTTGCAGGTTCTTTTTCGCGGTCATCTAGCATGACGGAAAAATGAAACATTTGCTCCCCAGCGATTGCTTGATACATTCCTGGAATGTATGGAGCAGTAAAATTTTCTTTGTTAAGCTGGAGTGAGGTGACATGTTGGCCATCATTATTATATATTTCTAAATTTCCTTGAACCTGCTCCATTTGCAGGTACTTTTCCTCACCAGGCTGAAAATAACCAAGAAAACTAGTTTGTGAGGATAACCATTGATAACAGTTATAGAGAAAAATAGGAAAACCAGGATGAAGTGGCCAATCCGAATCATTTATGGAAAAATTCAACAAAATCGCTTGCTGCCCGTTGATCATTCCTGTTTGTATCAGCGGACTATGGCCGCTCATCACGAGATTTTCCCAATCACCAGCTACAGGTGCTGCTGCCGTTTTTATGTAAGTTTTATCGATATCAACATACTTTAACAGTGGTGTGTCTTTATGTTTATAAGGCTGCTTCACTTCTATTGATTTGCCATGTTTATTTACAGTATTAATATAAATGAGCGGACGCTGCGGCAGCTTATCAATTGGGACATCTTCAACGATAATCAGAGCATTTTTGGCAATATCTGCATTGTTATTCTTTTCAAGCTGGATCGGGTTCACGCCGATTGTTTTCAAGCCTCTGACGATAAAAGGATTTACTTCTCCATAAGTATAAACAGGGGGATCTATCGATGTCAGGACCGCAGTTGATTCATTATCAACCTGATATTGATCTCTTGCCGTAATTATCGCCTGATAAAAACGTTGCTCTGGAAGATTAGGTACCATGACAACTGTTTGTTCCCCTGGTTTGAGAACGATGTCTTTGGTAAATAATTGCGTTTCTTCACTCTTAACCGTAAAAGTAGATTTCTCCTTAGATTGGCCCTGATTCTTGACCACGGCCAGCCCGGAAATTTTTCGGCCTTTTGCAGCAACTCCAAACGATTGTAATGAGATATTGTCATTTATTCCACCAGTATTATGTATAGAATAGCTAACATCCTTCCGTTGGCGGACAACATCAGTTTTTTTTACAGAATCAGAAAATATATGGATTACTGTCCCTTCCTTTTGGGCTAATGATTCTGCTAATCTAACAGCTTTAGCAATATTTTCATGTTCGTATGTAACATGTAGCTGTTCTACTGCCTGTTCAATCAATTCCCGGCTGCTCTCATTGCTTACGGCAATGACCGGCTTTTCCGCTGCCATAATTATTGTAACTTTCTGGCCATCTAACTGTTGTAACAGCTTTTTCATTTCTTGTTTTGACTCTTCCATTAATGTATTTTTTTTATTGACCGCGGACATAGATGCCGATGTGTCGATAACCCAAATGAGATGCTCACCAGCCACCTCCTCTGAAAACCATAACGGCTTAACTAAAGCAAACATCATGAAAAGTAGAATAGCAAATTGCAGCCAAAATAAGACATTTCGCTGCAGCTTTTGCAGCCAGGGTGAAGCCTTCCACTCATTCATTGCCTCTTGCCACAATAGATTGGAAGGTGTAAGAACAGAATCATATTGTTTTCGAAAAAAGTATAAGAGGACAAAAAAGGCGATAAAAAGGCTTAAGCTAAAAAAAATCGGATTTGCAAATGACATTTTCATCACCTCTTGTTAATAAACTACTTTCTTTGCCTTGCAATCATGCAGTAAAAACTGAAGGACATCACTCTCATCAGTAGTGAATAAATATGTAAAACCATAGCGGCGGCATAAGTGCTCCAGCTGTTTGCAATGCCTGCTTACTCTCTGTCGGTAGTTTGCTAGTGTAGAATTATTCAAAGTAAGATTCACACTTTCTTTTGTTTCACTATCAATCAGTTTGACATCTCCGCTGATGCTTGGTTCCAATTCTTGCTTTGATAAAAGCTGAATAAAGCGAACCTCCTGTTTGGCAGCAGCAAGCTTGTGAAACAACGCTGCAAACGATTCCAGCTCTTCCAGACCATCACTAATTATAATTACTAGTTGATTATGTTTTAAAAGTTGTGTTGGAAAGTTTTCCGTAAATGTTCCATTGCTCTCTTTTTCTTTAAGCTGGAGAACCTCTAAAAACAACTGTTTTCCATAAACAGCACCTTTTCTTTTGACCTGTTTACTTGTTTCAAGAGTAACTGGTGAAAAGGACAAGCGATCATCAGCTGCTAATGCAATATAGCTAAACACGGCAGCCAGCTCTTTTGCTTTTTGCCATTTCGAGCCAATGACTTGCATTGATTGGGAGCCATCCAGAAAAACACTGACAGACATCTCCTGCTCATCCAAAAACCTTTTTATATAATGTTTCTGTGTCCGCCCATACAAGTTCCAATCAATATGGCGAATATCATCACCTGGCTGATAGAGGCGAAAATCAGAGAATTCCAGTGAAGAACCAAACTTATTGGTCACCCTTCCCCCTTTATGAATTCCCCGTCTTCGTACCTTTGCAGATAATTTGAACATTTGCAGTTTTGAAACGAACGGATTAACGGCAGGTATCATTTTCGCCTGCCATCCTTTCCAAGGTCCTCGATAATTTCCAGGATTAGCTCATCCGTAGTAATTCCGCCAGCCTCCCCTTCAAAGTTCAAAAGAAGTCGGTGGCGCAGCACCGGAACTGCTGTTTGTTTTAAGTCACCTAAAGAAAGATGAAATCTTCCCGCGAATAACGCACGTGCTTTTGCCATTTGCAACAGGCTTTGCAGGCCCCTTGGACCACTGCCAAACTGAACAAATTGTTTAACCTTTTCAGGGGCATCGGCAGAAGCAGGGTGTGTGGCAGCAATGATTGATACGGCAATATCTAATAACTCATCAGCAACAATGATTTCTTTTGCTAACTGCTGCAGGCCAAGAACATCTCCTTCACCTGCTATTTTTTGCAGCATTGGGCTAGCAAGTCCAGTCGTTCGCAGTGCGATTTCCTTTAATTCCTGTTTTGAAGGATAGCCAACAAGAATTTTACACATAAACCGGTCCATCTGTGCTTCTGGAAGCGGGTAGGTCCCCTCCATATCAATTGGGTTCTGCGTTGCCAGAACAAAGAATGGCTGCGGTAGCTGTTTTGTTCCTGACATGATTGTCACCGTATGTTCAGCCATAGCCTCCAGTAACGCACTCTGTGTTTTCGGTGTCGCACGATTGATTTCATCTGCAAGTATTATATTGGCAAATAACGGCCCCTGATGAAAGATGAATTCCTGTCTGCCGGTCTCATTTTGTTGCAAGATCATCGTGCCAGTAATATCAGCAGGCATTAGATCAGGTGTAAACTGAATCCGTTTAAATGACAAATTCAAGCATTCCGAAATGGAGCGCACCAGCATCGTCTTCCCCAATCCAGGCAATCCTTCAAGTAAGACATGACCGCCGGAAAAAATGCTCCAAAGAACTTGATCGATGACCTCCTCTTGGCCAACAATAAAGTTAGCTAATTCTTGTTTAATTTGTTTCAACTGCTCGGCAGCGGTTAAAAATTGTTGTTCTTTTTCTTTAAGCTGGGACAATTACCGTCACTCCTTCGTTGGGTCAATTTCCAGGAAATAATTTTTAACAAGCTCCTCTAAATCCTTAGGAAGTTTTACTCGCTCGGTTTGATTACGAAAGGTTTGCTGGTATTCCTGATAAACCTCTTCGTATGGACGGAGACTTCCTTTCAAAACAGGCCCGTCTCCTGAAAATTCTTGTAGGCTATTACCTTGGCCAATGCTGCCATTGTCGTTTTCAACGTTTCTTTTACCTGCTATTTGTTCCGGAATCGTCAAATACTCCCTTGACCCAGCACCAAATCCAGCACCGTTTCCAGAACCGCCGCTGCCACGCCCGTTCCCACCAGAACTATGCCCATTTTGCATTGTTACTTGACCAGATCCCGAACCGCCATTCCTACTGTTGCCTTTTCCAGAGGCTGCTGGACTCTGCTTCCCCCCTTGATTACCGCCAGCTGACTGTTTAGAAGGGTTCCCAGTATTGGTATTAGTTTTACCAGTAGGCGCTGCTGGACTGGATTGAACGGCAAATTGTCCTGGCTTTATACCGTTTGCCGCCATTTCTTGCTGCAGCTGAGCAACTGCCTGGGCAACTGTCGTTTGGGCGTTGAACAACTCAGCCATCATTTTTTCTGCCTCAAGAGCTTCAGAAACCTGCTTCATTAACTCAGCCAACTCTTGTTTAGAAAATTCTCCGCTCGCCCCATTTAGTTGGCTAAGGGCTTTTTTTTGCTGCTCAGTTAATGTCTGTTGCTTTAATTTTTCCAGCTCTTGTCTAACTTTTTCTTCATCTTTCTTTTCAAGTGCTGAAGCTAATTGGTTTAGCCCTGCTTGCTCAAGACTTTTTTGCCAGTCTGTTAACTTTTGCAGACGCTGCTGTGCTTTATATAATTTTAATTCCAGCTCTTTTTGCTGCTTTACTAATTTCTTTAACGCATCATTTACATCCGGTTTTTTGGCCAGCATCTCTTGGGCTGTTAACAATGCTTGTTTCGTCTCTGGACTTTTTTCCCGCATCGCTTTCTTTTCAAGTTCTTTTTCAACCTTTTTCAGAATAGCTAACTTAGTTTCCTCTTGATTAGCTAGTTGCTGTGTTTGATTTGGAAAAAAATTCAGCAGTGCCGCAATCCCGAATGTTACAGCAACAGCGAACAGCCACTTTGGCAGAAAGTATTGCCTTTTCCGTGAAATTACCCTTTCCAACTCTGCTTTCATCATCCGTACTGTTTCGGCCCGCTGTAATTGCGGGATGATTCCCTTTTCTTGGATAAATGACAATGTAGTCAGGACTCTATCCTCAGGAATATAGCTGTTAAAGATTGTGGCAGCATCCTTCCACATTGGCCGCTGCCGCCAAATACGGAAACTAAAGATAGGGAACAGGAGGAACCAGCTATAAAAAATCATTTCATGGTAAAATGGGATGACAAATAATCTTGCAGCCGCCAGCATCGCCACGGACAAAACAGCTGCAGCTAACAGCCCAAAATGGGCTTCAGTTATCATTTTGTTCATTAATAATTGGCGGCGTAGCGGCTTTAAAAGCAGAAAAAACTGCTTCTGATCCTCCATTCTCCCTCACCTCATTTCTTTGCTTTAACCTTCATATTGGGTCGCAGCTTTTTAATACTAATAGTATTCAATACAAGAATAATAATGGAATACATTATCAAATTAGCAGCCCAAAGCGGAAAGGCAAATCCTCCCCACATTTGGTTTGACAATTCACTAAACGCATCAGGTTCGAGAAAACTAAATAGTATCATCGCAGGATTCAGCATCGTAAAGAGATAGCCAGCTGGATTATATTGGGTAACCCCATTTTGCTGAATTGACATCGAGACAATAAACAAGAACGCCGTACCCGCGGTCAGAAACAGTGTCACTCCATAGGTCGACACCATCGCAATAATTGTTTTGCGAATGATGGTTGAAAAGAAGATTCCAATGCTGCCAAAGGCTAAAATAATAAACATATAATAACCTAGATTGACCAGTACTTGACCAGGGGAAATACCTCCATACAGAAATACAATGCTGTAAATCGGCAATGAAGCAATAATCATTAACAATAGGAACGAAATCGATGATAGTAATTTCCCTAAAATAATACTCGCTGAACTTTGATTGGTCGTTAATAAAATATTTAATGTCTGCTTTTCCCGCTCTCCACTGATAACTCCGGCCGTTAATCCCGGAGTTATAAACAGAATTAAGCCCATTTGTACAAAGGACATCAGCATAAACATGTCCTTACTCTGATCGGGGCGGAATCGTCCCATCGGTGAACCTTGTGATTCTAGAAAGATGAACCCGACGATTAAGACTGATACAGCAAGTAAATACAACCCGAGTCCCAGAAAACTTTTAAAGGTGCGAAACCTTAGCTTAAACTCTTTATTTAATACTGGATTAACAAGCAGGTTTCTCACGTAAGCTCCACTCCTTTGGTAATTTCCATAAAGATATCCTCAAGGTTTGTCTCTACTTCTGCAAAGCTAACAATCGCTAAATCATGATTAAGCCCTGTTTTTAATAATTGCATCTGTTCCTCTGCATTACCGGTAAAGATAAATTGAAACGAATTGCCGTCTTCACCTTTTACTAGCCTAGAAACAGCTGGTTGATCTTCAAAAAATTGAATTGCCCTCTCCAAATTGCTGTGCAATTTCACAATAATTAATTTATCCCCTTCTAGGCGTTGTTGAATCTCAGCAACTGAACCTTGTGCAACCAAGCGTCCCTGATCGATTATCCCAATCGTATCACACATTTCCGCTAATTCAGGGAGAATATGGGAAGAAATCAAGATAGTTTTTCCCATACTCTTTAATTCTTTTAGAATTTCCCTCATTTCCACCCGTGCTCGTGGATCGAGACCTGATGCCGGCTCGTCTAAAATTAGCACTTCAGGATCATGGATTAATGAGCGAGCTAAACACAGCCGCTGTTTCATTCCTCTTGAAAGAACGTCAACATATGAATCCTGTTTATGTGTTAAATTAACTAATTCCAACAACTGCGGAATTAATTTTTTTCGCTCACTTTGGCTAATGCCATAACTTGCACCGTAAAAATCCAAATACTCGACAGTCTTTAATTGGTCATATATACCAAAGAAATCGGGCATATATCCAATTTGATTGCGAACTGCTTTAGGATCTTTTGTAATATTGAAACCATTAATATAAGCTGTACCAGCGGTTGGGGAAAGCAATGTCGCCAATATTGAAAAGGTTGTTGATTTGCCCGCACCATTTTGACCAACAAAGCCGAACACGGAGCCTTTTTCAATCGTTAAATTTAATTTATCCAAAGCGGTAAACTTTCCATATTTTTTTGTTAAGTCAATTATTTCAATCATCAGTTGATTTCCCCCTTTAGCAGGACTGAAGGCAATTTAATCTGTGTTTCCCCTTGACCGGCTTTAACAAGTTTTATCGTTATCTTTCCTTCAGGAGATACATACTGATCCAGCTGTTGGTTTATCGTTGTCTTTTGCTTAGATAATGGCGTAAATTTTCCGGTTTTTTGATTCATTAAAGAATAACTGACATTCCTGCCATACCATGTAATATTTAGGACTTGGAAGTTTGGTTTTTTGGCAAGGATATTTTTGGGGATTTGTAGAACATAATCATATTCTCCATCCTCAATTCCTAACTCATGATTAGCTACACTCGTTTGCCAATCCCCATAGACTGCCCCCCGAACGGTATTAATTTCAGCTTGTAATAAATCATCCTTAATTGTGAAAGGTCCATCGGTAATCGGCTCTAAGTCAACAGTTTGATAAATCATACTGCTTGCTCTGCGCAGTTCTTTTTTCTCTTTTATATTCGCTGTTATAACTGAGTCTTTTGTATAACCGTACACAATCGGTTGATAATCATTACCAGCTTGACTATACAGAAACTCCATGGCACTATACTCCATTCGTTGCTTCCTCAATTTTTCAAGTCCCTTTTTGGTTCTAGGCATGGAATAGCCGCTTCCAGATGTATAAGGCCTTGACAAATAGTCTGTCTGTAATTTTTTGTCCACCTTAAGAGCTTCCCCGCTCTTTAACGCACCTAATTTGACTTTGGTTGTTCCAGTCCAAAGGTAAACTTCCGAAAAATCATATGGAAACTGGTTATTAATTTCTCCCATTAGTCTTTTATTTTTATAGTCTAGCTTTATTGCGAAACTGCCTGCATCCTTCTTAAAGGCCTGTCCAAAATAGGTTCTGGCTGACCAGTATTCCACATTAGGGAATGTAACACTGTCTGCTTTCCGGCCGTTTTCAATTACTGCATAACGCTTGCCATCACTGCTATTCACCATTGAAGACGCGCCAGGCACACCATAAAGCTCGCCATTAGTAACATTTACTTCATAATCTCCACCTGTATTCGAGAGGAATGTAATTGCTTCATAACCGCTTAACTGGTTTCCTTCTGCCTTAAAAATCCCCATTTGATTTAACTGTGGTTTCGCCAGCCGGTCTTTTGCACCAATGGCAAAAATGACCGCAGATGATAGGAAGGCGAAACACAGTATCGTCCACCAGGCATGCTCACGCTTGTCCAACCGTTTCAAGATAAGATATAGTACCGGAATAATCAGTAACAGATAAAGAATCAGCATAATGCTAATTTGCCCAATCGAAAAATGAGAGGCCGAAAAATATTCATTTATTTCGGCAAACTCACTAAAAATCATGTCATATGGGTCAGGCCCACCCCCCTGACTCGATTTCCATTTACCTGAGCCAGAAAGGAGAGAACTGCCCGCCAGCCACTCAGCATAACCATTCCAAGAAGAAAGCGGTTCGTCCCCTAAGGAGAATGCTGTTTGCCATATTTCTCCAGAACCATAGTCTTTATGAACAATTGCAGGCAGTTTTTTACTTTTTACGTCCACTTCTGCATCTTTTTCAATCGCTCCAATGAAAAAGGGTATTTGCTTATCTTTAAGCTCTTTCTTATTAGGTAATTGAAAAAAGCTTGTATCTGCAACAACCTCTTGATCAGCTTTCATCGGCAGGCTTGCATAAAGACTCCCGTATATACCTTCTGCATTCGGGGCTGCACCAGCAATCAGTATCCCCCCATTTTGTACCCATTTTAGGATTGCTTCCTGCTGGGTTTTTTTCAGCTTTGCGATTGGATACTCATCAATAAGTAAATAGTCAAGAGTTTCAAGACCTAAGCCCTCATCTGGCAGCATCTCTTCTGTTAACACAATCGTTTCCATTGCAGTAGGCGTCGGCATCAGCTTTAATTCTTTTAAACGGTCGCCATCTTCACTTAATATCCCTAGAGTTTCGGCATCACGATCAATAAATTTGGGCTTTAGAATTTTATCGCCGCGAAAGTTTTGTTCATGGCCTTGCTGCCAGTTGCCACTATACAAAAAGATAGATTGCGTGATTTGTCTGCCGGAATAGAAATCTTCAGACATAGCTGGCAATGACAGCGTGTATGTCTTCGCAGTTCCTTTAGGAACATCTACAGATATTGCCTTCGCACCGCTTGTATTATAAGAAGCTGAGTAATTAATCAACACATCCCCGCGAAAATCAGCTCCGCTGTTTTCAATTGTTATCTTGACAGGAAAGCCGTGTCCGCTTTTTATCTTCCCGGCAAAACCTTGTTCCACTGATAGTTTTATATCATTGCTATCAGCTTGGGCTGACTGGCCTGTAATTCCTAATATTAATAATGATAAAAATAAGATTAACAATCCTTTACTCTTCAGCAAATTTATACCTCCTCCAACCTTTCTATTTAATAGACGAAGATTTTCAAAAAATCACTCCAATTTTTTCAAAAAAATTTTTTCCGTGCTGAGTTACATTAAATTTTATACAAAAAAACAGCAGCCTTTTTTTGACTGCTGTAATGTTTTCTTATTCTGCGTTTTCGACTTGGTCTGCAAATAGACCATAGACATACCTTTCAGCATCGAATTCCTGCAAATCATCCATTTTTTCACCAAGTCCGACAAATTTAACAGGAATATTCAATTCTTTACGAATGGCGAGAACAATGCCGCCTTTTGCCGTTCCGTCTAACTTAGATAACACTATTCCGCTCACATCTGTTGCTTCCTTAAAAGTTTTCGCCTGGATTAGCGCATTTTGCCCTGTTGTCGCATCAAGAACAAGCAGGACCTCATGCGGTGCTCCCGGAATTTCCCTTTCGATGACGCGCTTAACTTTCTCCAATTCTTTCATTAGGTTAACCTTGTTTTGCAGTCGGCCTGCCGTATCACATAGTAAAATATCCACCTTCCGTGATTTAGCCGCCTGAATCGCATCAAACATAACCGCTGCAGGATCAGACCCCTCAGCCTGTTTGATGGTTTCCACACCAACTCGCTCGCCCCAAACCTCAAGCTGTTCAATTGCTCCGGCACGGAATGTATCGCCTGCAGCTAGAAGTACCTTCTTGCCCTCATTCTTGAACTTATACGCCAATTTTCCAATCGTTGTTGTTTTACCAACGCCATTGACACCAACAAATAGAATAACAGTGAGCCCCTCTGACTGTAGATTCAGCTTTGAAGTGGAAGCTTCACCGGAATTATATATCTCGACAAGTTTTTCCGAAATAACACCTTGGACCTCCTGCGGATCCTGAATATTACGCCGCTTTACCTCCATCTTCAGCTCATCAATCAGCTCCATTACGGTTTCAAAACCAACATCGGCTCCAATCAGTATTTCTTCCAATTCCTCAAAAAACTCCTCATCTACTTTGCGGTAGCGAGCAATAAGATCATTCACTTTTCCAGAAAAGCTATCCCGTGTTTTGGTTAGACCTTCCTTAAACTTTTCTGTAACAGAGTCGGTTGATTTTGTAATTTTTTCTTTTAATTTTTTAAAAAAACTCATGACATCACTTCCTTAGTTTATATTTCAACCAGTTCCTTCGTATCTTCTAAACGAACTGACACTAATTTTGAGACACCAGATTCCTGCATGGTAACGCCATAAAGGACATCGGCCTCCTCCATTGTCCCTTTGCGATGGGTTATAACGATAAACTGAGTTTCTTGACTATAGCGTTTTAAATATTGACTAAAGCGCTGAACATTTGCCTCATCTAAGGCTGCCTCTACTTCATCCAAAATACAAAACGGTACAGGTCGTACCTTAAGAATCGCAAATAATAAGGCAATCGCTGTTAAAGCCCGTTCACCGCCAGATAAAAGGCCGAGATTCTGCAATTTTTTTCCAGGAGGCTGAGCAACAATCTCGATTCCTGTATTTAACATATCGTCCGGCTGTGTCAGAATTAGATCTGCACGGCCACCACCAAACAATACACGAAACACAGGCTCAAACTGTTCCCGAATTCCATCAAATGTTTGCGTAAAACGTTTTTTCATTTCCTCATCCATCTCATCAATAACTTGAAACAGGGTATCCTTTGCTTCTTGCAAATCCGTCTTCTGTTCAAGTAAAAATTGATAACGTTCAGAAACGCGCTCATATTCATCAATGGCTCCAAGGTTAACCTGACCTAGCTCATCAATCGCCAGCTTAATCAACTTTACTTTTTTCCGCGCTTCATCTACAGGAACATGTAGCGGAAATTGTTCTTTCGCTCCCTCAAAAGTAAGCAAATATTCCTCTCTTAAATGATCAAGGCGATTTTCTAGCTCCACATCCAAACGGTTTAGCTTTACTTCCTCGTCCTTTAGCACAACTGTTAAGCCTTTATGGAGCCGTTTTAATTCCTTTGCATCGACCTCGAGTGTCTCTAATTCGTTTTGCAGTTCCAATCGTTCCTGACGCCTTGTGGTAATAAACTGTAGAGTTGCTTCTTTGTCCTGCTGTTTTCTTTTTGCCGCTTCTTCAAGCTGAAGCTCACCCGATGAACTATTGGACATTTCTGATGATAAAAACTGTAAATCTTCTCGCAGCATAGTTAACTTTTGTTCATTTTCCTGTAATTCTTTTTGAACTGCGGTAAACTGACCGTTTGCATGTACAAACTGTTCATTTTTAGCAGCTAAGTTCACTTTTAGCTCACTTATTTCTGTAGTAAGCTCCTCTTTTGAGGTTTTATCATGTAATCGCTGCTCTGTTAATTTCGCTATTTCTTGATCTAAAGATGCTATTTTTGCCTGGTACTCTACTAGCACTGCTGAGATGGTTGCTTTACGATTGGACAAGGAATTCATATCCTCAAGATATTGTCCTTTTTCAAGGTCATAGATGGCTAGTCGCTCATTTATATTCTTTAATTCAAGCTCAGCTTCACGAAGGTCTCCTTTTAATGATTGTTCGAGTAATCGCAGCTCTTCCCCTGACTTTCGCATGCTTTCTAGCTTTTCTTCTTCTATTTTTATTTCATTTTTTAATGATTTTACGGTTTTTTCGAGCGCTGCTGTCTTTTCCTCCATCATAACAAGTTTATCTTTGATATCCTCAAGTTCACCTTTTCTTGTTAATAACGAAGAATTTTTTTGTTTGACGGCACCACCTGTCATCGAACCGCCAGGATTCACTACATCACCATCAAGCGTCACTAAGCGGACACGGTATTGCAAGACTTTCGCTAGTTCATTGGCCCCTTTTAAGTCCTTCGTTATAACCACTTGTCCTAAAAGATTGTTCAGGATTTCTCGATACTTGTCATCAAATTGAACTAGGCTTACGGCAGTGCCAATAAATGCGGGATGGCTCCCAATTGCTGCTAATTGGCTCGTAGATAAAGCCCGGCCCTTTATGACCGATAAGGGCAGGAATGTTGCCCGCCCAAACGAATGTTGTTTAAGATATTGAATTGCTGTGCGGGCATTTTGCTCTGAATCAACAACAATATGCTGCAAGGAACCACCGAGAGCAGTTTCAAGGGCAGTGCTATAGTTTTTGGGAACGGTTATAAGCTCAGCGACCGCTCCCTCAATCCCCTGTAACTTGGTTCCGCGTGCCTTCAAGATTTCTTTTACGCCTTGGAAAAATCCTGCGTAATCATCCTCCAACTCCTCCAGCATCTCTTTCTTTGATTTTGCTTGTTGTAAAAGTTGGTAAGCTTGATATACCATAGATTCTTGTTTCTGGTATTGATTTTTCAATGTTTCCAGCTTTCGCTGCTGGTCGCGATATCCGCTTACCTGCTGATGAAGCTTTTCATTGATATTTTTTAGTGATGTACTAATTTCACCATGTTTATCTTCTATCTCTTGCCGGTCGAGAAGAAATTTTTTATTTTCTTCGTCAAGACGCTGGCTTTTTCTTTCTTTCTGCTGAATTTGCTCAGTTATATTTTTTAACTCATTTTTCGAGCTTGCCTGCTCGTTCAAAAGCTCAATATATTCATCTTTCAATGAGTCAATCTTTTCTTCAATATCCTCACCAAACAACTGTAATTTTGCCTGTCTTTCGGTCAGGAGTATCTGAAGCTTTTGAACTTCCTCCTCCAAGACCTTAGTAGTCTCAGCAAGTCGATTACGATCCAGACTAAGGGAGCTGATTCGTTCTGTTAACTCAGTAATATTTGCCTGCAGCTGCTCCTTATTTTGGACAGCATTTTTTTTTCGCTCTTTTAAAACTTCTTTGCGTCCTTCTAGTTTTTCAAGTTCTTCACTCGCATGCAAAAGAACATTCTGCAGCTCTGTGATTGACTCGTCAAGTGCCGAGATTCTGTCTCGTGTTTCAACTATTTTTGCCTCCTTCAGCTGCAGCTCACTAGATAATGTTAGCTCCTCTTGCTGATGGGTCTTGAGCTGCTGTGAAAGCAGCTCCCACTTATGATTTAATTCTTCAATCTCGTAAACAGTTAAAGCCACTTCAAACTTTTCTAATTCTTCCTTTTTCTCTAAAAAATCTCTCGCCATCGAGGCCTGAATCTTCAGTGGCTCCACTTGACTTTCGAGTTCATAAAGAATGTCATTTACCCTGTTAAGATTATCCTGTGTTTCCGCCAACTTTCCTTCAGCCTTTTTTTTGCGGGTTTTATATTTTAGCACCCCGGCGGCTTCCTCAAAAATTGCCCGGCGATCCTCTGCCTTACTATTTAGGATTTCTTCCACTCTTCCCTGACTAATAATAGAAAAAGCTTCTCTTCCTAAACCGGAATCCATGAACAGGTCGATAATATCCTTCAGCCTGCACGACTGTTTATTAATGAGAAATTCACTTTCACCTGAACGGGATACCCTTCTTGTCACACTGACCTCGTTATAGTCAATCGCCAAACCTTGATCCTCATTATCAAGTGTTAACGTAACCTCGGCATAATTAAGGGGACGCCTTGTTTCACTCCCGGCAAAAATGATATCCTCCATTTTATTGCCCCGCAGTGATTTAGCTGACTGCTCACCTAACACCCAGCGAATTGCATCGGTAATATTACTTTTTCCACTGCCATTGGGGCCGACAACCGCTGTTACTCCGCTGACAAAATCAACCCCGATTCGGTCGGCAAACGATTTAAAACCAATAATATCCAGCCGTTTTAAAAACATTCTTTTAATCCTCCCTAATGCTAAGGGATTTCTCCTCTTTAAACATTGTTGATTCTAAGTTGTCATTTTTCAAAACCAAAAGCATACTGCTGCACGATTACTGCTCATTTAAGCGTGATAAAGCCATTTGCGCCGCATGCTGTTCCGCTTCTTTTTTTGACCTACCTGTCCCGACACCTAGTTCTTTACCATTTAATGTTACTCGTGAGACAAATTCCTTATTATGGGCAGGACCTTTCTCCTGAAGGACCCGATATTCAATAGTACCTGTCCCATCTCGCTGCACAAGTTCCTGTAATTGACTTTTATAATCCATCACATGAGAAAAAGCACCGGCATTTATTTTAGGGAATACATATTTTTCTAAAAACTTGATGACTGTATCAATTCCTTGGTCGAGATAAAGAGCACCAATAAAGGCTTCGAAAACATCCGCCAACAAGGCCGGTCGTTCCCTCCCGCCTGTCATTTCCTCCCCTTTACCAAGCAGAATTAGCTTTCCAAATTCCAATTCATTAGCAAAGGTTACGAGCGACGGTTCACAGACAATTGCTGCTCGTAATTTTGTCAGTTCTCCCTCTGACATGGTTGGGTATTTCTTAAAAAGGAATTGAGACACAGTCAGTTCAAGGACAGCATCACCTAAGAATTCCAGCCGTTCATTATCTTGAAACGGCTTTTTACGATGCTCATTCACATAGGATGAATGTGTAAACGCATGGACTAGCAGGTTTTCATTTGCAAATGAAAAACCAATGCTTTCTTGCAGATTTTTAAATTGTGAATGTCTAGTAATACTGCTAACTTCCTTTTCTTTACCATTCCTGGTCATTCATGTCTCCACCTTGTATCAAATTTCACCTGCTACTGTTTAGTTTAAGTAAAACATGGTCAAAACGCAAAGAAACTTGGCAACGAATTTCGAATCTGCCAAGTCTATTTTACAGAAGAAAGCCCCGCTTGAAAACGGGGCTTTTGATGAATGGTTCGAACGAAATTACTTTTTGCTATTTATGTAGTTCACAGCATCACCTACTGTGCTAATCTTTTCAGCATCTTCATCCGAAATTTCCATATCGAACTCATCTTCTAATTCCATTACTAGTTCAACAACATCAAGGGAATCAGCACCAAGATCATCCTTAAATGAAGCCTCAAGAGTAACTTGAGATTCGTCAACACCTAAACGGTCAACGATGATCTTTGTTACACGTTCTAATACTTCTGCCATGCTTTTCACCTCCCCTCAAGTTATAATAATGTATTTATTAAAAATAAACAACTACATAATCATACCGCCATCAATGTGGACTGTCTGCCCCGTGATATAGGCTGCGTCATCAGAGGCAAGGAATGCTGCCGCTTTAGCAACATCCTTCGGTTCACCTAGGCGGGCCAGCGGTATTTGCTTTAACATTTCCGCTTTGATATCTTCTGGTAGTTTATCTGTCATGTCGGTGGTAATAAATCCTGGTGCAATTGCATTAACAGTAATATTGCGAGATGCAAGTTCCTTTGCCGTTGTTTTAGTCAGACCAATGACGCCAGCTTTCGCAGCCACATAGTTTGCTTGTCCAGGGTTGCCACTGACACCGACAATTGAAGCAATATTAATGATTCTGCCTTTACGCTGCTTCATCATTTGCCGCGTTACTGCTTTTGTGACAAGGAAAACACCTTTCAGGTTGATACTGATTACATCATCCCATTCTTCTTCTTTCATTCTCATTAAGAGATTATCTCTTGTGATTCCGGCATTATTGATAAGAATATCAAGACTGCCAAAATGATTGATAGCAGCTTTCACCATTTCCGTTACTTCAGCTGCGTCCGCGACATTACATTTAATCGCAAAAGCATCCATTCCCAGCGCTTTGATTTCATCAACAACTTCATTTGCCTTTGCTTCGCTGCCAGCAAAATTCACGACAACATTAGCACCTTGGCGCGCAAACTCTAGTGCAATTTCCCTGCCTATTCCTCTAGAGGCACCAGTTACTAATGCTGTTTTCCCTGCTAAACTCATTATTTTCCCTCCTTTATAGCTTCAACTACTGCAAGAGCACTTGCCTCGTCTGAAATCGAATAGATCGTAACCGTTTTATCAATCTTTTTAATCAAGCCGGAAAGGACCTTTCCAGGACCGATTTCGATAAATGTATCAACGCCTAAAGCGATCATCTTTTGGACTGAATCTTCCCATAAAACAGGAGAGTAAAGCTGCTCGATTAATTGATTCTTAATGACAGTAGCACTAGTGACCGGCTCTGCAGTCACATTGGCAATAACCGGAATCTGAGCTTCCTTCATCTCCATTCTATCTAGCACATTTCGAAGTTCGGTAGCTGCCGGCTTCATTAATGGTGAATGGAACGGCCCGCTCACTTCAAGTGGCATTACTCTCTTTGCTCCAGCATCTTTCGCCTTAGTTCCAGCCATTTCTACCCCTGTTTTGGAGCCAGAAATGACGATTTGCCCGGGACAATTTAAGTTTGCCAGCGCTACAGGATGATTTAATGCCGTAACCTCATCCGTAATAACCGCTAATTTTTCACGATCTAACCCCAAAACAGCAGCCATTGAACCTTCGCCATTTGGGACGGCATTTTCCATAAATTCTCCTCTTTTTCTAACTGCATAGACACCGTCTTCAAAGCTTAACACACCTGCAGCTACGAGAGCGGTATATTCTCCTAAGCTATGGCCAGCAACAAAATCAGCGGCTATACCAAATTGCTGGAAATACTTCAAAATGGCAATACTTGTCGTTAACAGTGCAGGCTGGGTATTCACAGTTAGCTTCAATTCTTCTTTTGGGCCTGCAAAAATCAGCTGAGTTAATTGACTGTTCAGCGTATAATCTGCACGATTAAAAAACGCCATAACATCAGGATATTTCTCTGCGAGTTCTTTTCCCATTCCCACTGTTTGCGAGCCTTGCCCAGGAAATACAAATGCTACCTTTTTCATTGAATCACTTCCCTAGCGTTGATTTCTCTTCTTCCACGGTTTGTTTTATTAAACCAACAACATTATTGGTTACCATCTCTCTTGTTTGCTTAACGGCACTAAAAAGCGCCTGAGCATTTGAAGAACCATGTGCTTTGATGACCGGAGCCTTTAGACCAAACAAGGCCGCCCCACCATATTCTGAATAATCTAGCGTGCTCTTCAATTCCAGGAGGTTTGGCTTTAGGACAGCAGCAGCGAGCTTGCTTTTAAAGCTACTCATCAATGTCGACTTTAACATCTTAAACATTCCCAACGCGGTACCTTCGATTGTTTTTAACACCATATTGCCGGTAAATCCGTCTGTCACGACAACATCAGCGACACCATCAAGCAAATCTCGTGCCTCTACATTGCCGATAAAATTAAGGTTGGCTGTTTTTAATAAACCATAAGCTTGCTTCGTAAGGTCATTACCTTTCTTCTCTTCTGTTCCAATATTTAATAAACCTACTCGAGGGGCAGCAATTCCCCTAACCTTCTCACTATAGATAGAACCCATCATCGCATATTGCAAGATATGTTCAGGCTTTGCATCAGCATTGGCACCCACATCTAATAGTAAAAATCCTTCACCGCCAATTGTAGGCAAGGTCGGCGCCAGTGCTGGACGGTCGATCCCTTCGATTCTTCCTACTACAAATAGGCCAGACGCCATTAACGCACCTGTATTGCCGGCTGAAAGACAGGCATCTGCAGCACCTTCGGCTACTTGCTGTGCCGCTAACACCATTGATGCGTTTTTTTTGCGGCGAACCGCCCTGACTGGTTCATCTGTCCCTAAAATCGTCTCTGTTGTATGAATTACGGAAATTCTTTCATGATTATTTAAGGTTTCTTTTATTTTCACTTCATCCCCGACTAGGATAATCTCCACATCTGGGAAGGTTGCTACGGCTTTCATAGCCCCTAAGACAATTTCTTTTGGAGCATTGTCCCCGCCCATCGCATCAATTGCAAGTTTCATCATTCTCATCCTTTAGTTAGTATTCGAACGGAACATTTCAAATTCTCCTGTAAATACAGGTTCATTATTGACATAACTTGTAACCTCTACATAAGTTCTGCCTTTACTTTCGTCGATTTTATGTACTTTCGCTTTAGCCACCACACGTTCATTTAGTTTTACCGAACGCTTAAATTGAATACTTGCTTTGGCTGTCAGCGCTAATTCATCATTGATAACAGCGACTGCTAGTGAATTGGCTTGCGCAAATAGGTGATGCCCTCTAGCAATTTGATTTCGTTTAAAAACATGTTCTTGCTTTACATCAAAAATAGAAATAGCACTATGATCAAGCTCTATATCAATAATTTCTCCAATTACTTCATCCAATGGTAACGAGCGAACTTCATCTTCAAATCTTTTTTCCGCTACTGATTTAATCCGTTCACGCAGCTCAGGTATCGACAATTCCAAGCGATCAAGCCGGATTGTCTGTACACTCACATTGAATTTATCTGCAAGTTCTTCATCCGTTACAAATGGGTTTTCGTTAATTGTTGCCGCAAGCAAGGCCTGCCGCTCTTTTTTATTTCTTCGCATATAAGACACCGTCCGAGTTCTTATGACTAGGTACTAAGAGTAGTATAAAATTTAACAGAGCAGATTGCAAGAATAACTTTTCCTTCTTCCAACCTGCCCCTACTTAATCAAGCTTCTCCCCTTCCAAAACGCCAGATAATTTTAATTGTTCTCGCAAGTAATCATACTCCAGTGAAGTCCAAAAATAGCTCGATTGAATTAGAGTTGCTGCATCATTTCTCGCTGTTTCAAGCGCTCGGTAATCATGAACCATATCAGCAACTTTAAATTCAGGTACCCCACTTTGCTTTTTGCCAAAAAAATCACCTGGTCCGCGTAATTCCAAATCTCTTTCACTTAGGACAAAACCATCATTGGTTTCCGTCATAATCCGCATTCTTTCTTTTCCTGTGTCCGACTTAGGATTAGCGAGAAGAATACAAAAAGATTGATCACTGCCGCGTCCTACTCGCCCGCGCAGCTGGTGAAGTTGAGATAGCCCAAATCTTTCTGCATCATAAATCACCATCATCGTCGCATTAGGGACATTAACCCCAACTTCAACTACAGTAGTTGACACAAGTATCTGAATTTCGTTAAGACTAAAAGCCTTCATGACTGCATCTTTTTCTTCAGCACCCAAACGTCCATGCATGAGTCCCACACGGAAGCGGCTTTGAAAATAATGACTTAAGGTTTCGTACACATCAATCGCATTTTGAACATCAAGCTTGTCCGATTCTTCAATCAAGGGGCAAATAACATACGCCTGATGACCCCTTATGAGTTCCTTTTCAACAAAAGCAAGGACTCGTTCCAACATTTCCGGCTTTGCCCAATAAGTCTCAATTGGTTTTCTCCCCGCAGGCATTTCATCAATGACCGAAACCTCCATTTCGCCAAAGACAGTTATTGCTAGAGTTCTTGGGATTGGTGTTGCCGTCATAAATAGCACATCTGGATTTTCACCTTTTTCACGGAGAATCCGCCGCTGTTCAACACCAAAGCGATGCTGTTCGTCAGTTATAACGAAACCCAAGCGCTGGAAAGTAACTTCATCTTGAATAAGGGCATGTGTACCAATTAAAATATCAATTTCTCCTCTGGCAAGCTGCTCTAGAATCTCTTTTCTCCGTTTACCTTTGACTGAACTAGTTAGCAGTTCGCATCTAACAGCAAGAGGTTCAAGCAATTCCCGTAGATTTTGCGCGTGCTGCTCAGCCAGTATTTCTGTTGGTACCATGAGTGCACCTTGAAAACCAGCCGTAACGGCGGCATAAAGACAAATAGCGGCAACAACGGTCTTGCCCGAACCAACATCCCCCTGCAATAGGCGATTCATTCGATAAGGAGATAACATGTCCCGTAAAATCTCATTTACTACTCGCTTTTGGGCGGTGGTCAGCGGAAACGGTAAATGGTCTATAAATTCTCGTAGCTTCGATAAATTATAGTCCATTCTAATCCCAGGAGAATGTTCCCGTTCAAATTTTCTTAATGCCTGCATCTTTAATTGAAAAAGCAGGAATTCTTCATAGACCAAACGCCGTCTTGCCTGTTTTATATCTTCTTGTGTACTCGGAAAATGCATCGCCTTAATTGCTTCTCTGCGCTGAAGGAGCCGGTATTTTTGTAAAAAGGCGGCAGGTAATGTTTCTTCAATGCAATTGGCAAATTGTTGAAAGGCTAAGCTAATAAATTTACGCATCCCTTTTGTCGTTATCTTTCCTTTTAAAGAATAAACGGGTTCAAACTGATTTTGCTTCATATTTGTCCCAACATGAAGTTCATTAGTGGTAATTGTCTGTCTGTGAGCATCCCACTTGCCAGTTACGGTAACAATATCACCAAGAGAAAGTTTATTTTTCAGGTAAGGCTGATTAAAAAGAACTGCTTTTATTAAATACCTATCAACTAGCAAGTGAAACGTCAGCTTCGACTTCTTTCTACCATAATAGACAAGAGAAGGCTCTCCGTGAACCTTCCCTTCAACTGTCACTTTCTCATCGTGTCCAACCTCTGCCAGATCACGGAGACGATAGTCTTCATACCGATAAGGAAAATATTCTAATAAATCCCGAATGGTATAGATATTCATCTCTGCTAGATTCTCTGCCGTTTCTTCACCAATTCCTTTTAAAACTGTAACGGTTTGATTCAATTCATTACTCACTTTTCCTTTAACGGCAGCCCGAAAATTTTTGTCTCAAGTGCCTTTCCCGTTGGGGTTGCCGCCAACCCTCCCTGTGCTGTTTCTTTTAAGGCAGTCGGCATGGTTTGACCTATCCGGTACATCGCGTCAATCACTTCATCACATGGAATTCTGCTGGTTATTCCAGCTAACGCCATATCAGCAGCAACCATTGCATTCGCAGCGCCCATGGCATTACGCTTTACGCAAGGAACTTCTACTAAGCCGGCAACAGGATCACACACAAGACCTAGCATGTTTTTTAACGTAATGGCCATTGCTTCAGCACATTGCTGTGGTGTTCCTCCTGCCATTTCCACAATCGCAGCCGCCGCCATCCCAGCTGCTGAGCCAACTTCAGCCTGGCAACCGCCAGCTGCACCGGAAATGGAGGCATTATTGGCTACAACAAAGCCAAATGCTCCAGCTGTAAAGAGAAAGGAAACCATTTGTTCCCTTGATGGCTTTAACTTTTTCTTTACAGCAAACAATGTTCCAGGGACAACCCCTGCCGAGCCTGCAGTCGGTGTCGCACAAATAGTACCCATTGCCGCATTCACTTCATTCGTTGCAACCGCTTTACTGACAGCATCAAGAATCGTTTCTCCGGTTAAAAAATCCCCTTTTTCGATGTATTTCTGCAAGAGGACAGCATCCCCGCCGGTTAAACCGGAGTGTGATGTGACCCCGTTTATCCCACGTTCAACAGCCTCTTCCATCACGGTCAGGTTTCTCTCCATAAGAGCGATGACCTCTTCACGGGAGCGACCACTCACCGTAACTTCCTGCTCGATCATAATTTCCGAGATTTTCTTATTTTCTTTCTCTGCAAGTTCCACTAGTTCAGCTACGTTTCGAAACACCTCAAATCCTCCTCTTTGCTAGTATCGATGGATTAATCTACCATCCGCGCAACTTTTAAAATATTGGGCAGCTGTTCCAATTCCTCGATTAACTTATTATCAATATTTTGATCGACTTCAATTGTCATCAATGCCATTTTTCCCACATCTTTTCGGGCAACTTCCATATGGCCGATATTAATTTCATATTTCGCTAAGATATTAGCGACACTGGCAATTGCTCCAAATCGATCATTATGAACAACAAGGATAGCGGGATGATTCCCAGAAAGCCGCAGCTGAAAGCCATTTAACTCGGTAATTTCAATTTTGCCGCCGCCAATTGAAATGCCTACAAGCTCTAATTCACCATTATGGTCGCCAATCATTACTCGTGCAGTGTTTGGATGATCTGGTATGGCATCTTCTTCTAAAAAGGTTATTTTCATTCCTCGTTCTTCAGCAATCTTAATAGCGTCAATAATCCGCTTATCATCTGTATCAAAGTCAAGCAATCCACCAATAATGGCAACATCTGTTCCATGTCCTTTATATGTTTGCGCAAATGAGCCATAAAAGGAAATGTTCGCCCATTTCGGTTCTCTGCCAAATAAACCTCGTGCGACTCGTCCAATTCTCGCTGCCCCGGCTGTATGTGAACTTGACGGCCCGATCATTACAGGCCCAATAATATCAAACACACTTCTATACTTCACAAAGTTTCTCCTCCCTTTGTTGTACACATGTATCTATTACTATGTTTATTCAATATCAGCAAATTGTTCATCTGCGATTCAAAAAAAGAAGGTGGATCTCTACATAGAGAACCACCTTCTATTGTATCTGTTCCTTATTCAATTGAAAAGATAAAAGAATACAATGGCTGCTTGCCATTATGAATTTCAAGTTCGAGGTCAGCATAATGTTTTTCAATATAGCGTGAAAGGCTCTCGATCTCCTTATTGGTTACGTCCTCACCATAAATAACGGTTAAAATTTCGGAGTCTTCATCAAGCATTTGTGATAACAGCTCTTGTGCTGCAGTTAGTTTGTCCTTATTTTTAACGACAATCTTTCCCTCTGCAATACCCATAAAATCATCTTTTTCAATTTCTAGACCGTCTATTTGTGTATCACGTACAGCAAAGGTTAATTGCCCAGTTTTAACATGACTAAGAGCATCATTCATTGCGGCTTCATTGGTTTTCACATCTGCTGAAGGATTAAACGCCAATAATGCAGAAAGTCCTTGCGGGACTGTTTTCGACGGAATGACATAAATCTCATGATTAGACACTTGAACAGCCTGTTCAGCAGCCATAATGATATTTTTATTATTAGGTAATATGAAAACCTTCTTAGCATTGACTTGTTCAACAGCTTTAACAATATCTTCAGTACTTGGATTCATCGTTTGTCCGCCTTCAATTACCGCATGGGCACCGATACTTTTAAAAAGATCAGCTATCCCGGCGCCCATTGAGACCGTGACAATGCCATACTCCTGTTGTTCCTTAGGGGCTGTCTGGCGGTTCGAGACCAAGTCGGTTTTTGTTTCACCGACAATATTAGAATGCTGCTGACGCATATTTTCTATTTTCATATTAATGAGACTGCCGTAGCGCTGTGCATACGTTAACACTTCTCCAGGCTGCTCTGAATGAATATGCACTTTTACAAGTTCATCGTCAGCAATTACTAATAAGGAATCCCCTAATTCACTTAAGTCATTACGGAACATTTCTTCTTTAAACGGATGTTTTACAACTTTATCGGCTTCGAATTTCACCATAAATTCTGTACAATATCCGTAAACAATATCTTCGGTATTGATATGAGCCTGAACACTTTTATGATGCTCAGCATTAACCAGCTCATTCATTGAAGGAAGAATGGCCGTATCAGAAAGCTTTTCGCCCTTTAACTCAGCAAGAAACCCTTCATATACGCAAACAAGACCTTGTCCGCCGCTATCAACAACTCCCACTTCTTTTAAAACGGGCAGCAAATCAGGAGTTCTCTTTAATGATGCTTTGGCCTCCGTGACAATGGCTTCCATAATTTCGACGATATCCTCTGATTTTTCTGCAGCCTGCACACCTTTTCTAGCTGCATCTTTTGCAACCGTCAGGATTGTCCCTTCAACTGGACGCATTACTGCCTTATAGGCGGTTTCAACACCTGCTTCCAAAGCAAGCGCAAACTCTTTTCCTGAAATTACTGCCTTATTTTCAATCGCTTTGGCAAAACCGCGAAAAAGCTGTGATAAAATTACCCCTGAATTTCCTCGCGCTCCCATTAATAAACCTTTCGATAGAGCAACACCGACCTTGCCAACATGCTCCTGAACATTATTCTTTACTTCTTTTGCTCCGGAGGTCATAGACAAATTCATATTTGTTCCAGTATCTCCATCCGGCACAGGGAAAACGTTCAACGCATCCACCATTTTTGCATTTACTGACAGATGATTCGCACCATGAATCACCAAGTCAGCAAAACGTTTTCCATCTAAAGATGTTATTGACACAAAACTTCCTCCTCACTACGGGTTCGTCACACGAACCCCCTGAACGTAAATATTTACCGAACTAACGGCAATTCCAACTGTTTGATCTAAGGTGTATTTTACTTTTGATTGCACATTGTGGGCAATTTCGGAAATTTTCGTTCCATAGCTGACAATTATATACATATCAATATGTACCGCCTCATCTTCTTGGCGAACGATCACCCCGCGAGTAAAGTTCTCTCTACGAAGTATTTCAGTAATACCATCTTTAATTTGATTTTTCGAAGCCATACCGACGATTCCATAACACTCTATTGCTGCTCCTCCGGCAATGGTAGCAATCACTTCATTTGAGATTTCAATTTGTCCGTATTTCGTTTGGATATCGATGGACATGAATCGTTCCCCCTTTGGATTATTACTCCTTGGCTACAGTCATTTTACTATAGGTAAAGCGAGATTAAAAGTCATACCTTCCTTATACTATAAGAGCATTTTAAAACAGTCAATGTCAAGGTTTTTTTCTTGAAAGCTTCAATTACAAGTATTGCAATCCCCTTCGTTGTATGATAAATTATTAAAGTATGTGAAGGCTAGAAAGCTGGCTTTGCCATTTTTCTATATCTAATTCTGTTTATAACATTGCTGAATAAGCTGTTGATAGTTAGGAGGGAAAATTATGCCACGCAAATGTGTTGTTACAGGCAAAAAAACCACAACTGGTAATGCTCGTTCACACGCTATGAACGCTAATAAGCGTACATGGGGTGCCAACCTACAGAAAGTACGTATTCTTGTTGATGGAAAACCAAAGCGTGTTTGGGTTTCTGCAAGAGCGTTAAGATCTGGTAAAGTTGAACGTGTTTAATTTCTTTAGGATGTCCCATCAAAGGACATCCTTGTTTTTTGTCCATTATTATTGTTATTGTTACCAATTATGCAAAATAAAAAGCACCCAAATGGGTACTTTATTTGTTTTAAAAGAGTTGATTGCGACCCCAGGTCTTTTTCCCTTATTCTTTCTTATTAAACACACCAATCATAGCTCGGACAATGCCGCCTAGGAATCTCGGCAGTTTAATTGTATAAAATTTCATACTGTCCCTCCTCATAACTCTAACATTTCTCTCTTTCCACTTCTATGGTTTCGTACGCCAATACCATATTATTCAAACGAACGAAATCAGTACCATGATTGTGTTGCCCATTAATCATGACTTCTTATCACTATTAATATGCCTTCAGAAAATGAAAAAGTACCATAATCATCAACAAGTTCATTACTAATACATAGTGTGGAACCGATGGAAATATGCCGATTTTTCAAAGGATATTTAAAACCTTCTAACGTTAGATTTGCAACCTGAAGAGTGAGGGGTAAAAAAGAAATGTATTTATGACTCGCTTGTTTCCTTAATGTGTACATCCCCGGTCCTGTTAAAAACACTTCATTATAGCGGTCAATTAGATATACTTCTGCGTGATGTTTTTGATTAAAAGGCAAAAGTAAGAGCTGGATATTGGCCAATAAATGATCCAATCTTCCCCCGGTTGCTCCGAAAATTCTAATCTTTTGGGGTTGCTGTTTTAAGGCCCAGTTTAGTGCAAGTTCCATATCTGTTTCATCCTTTTCAGGACGGAAACGATTGATTTCTGCGACTTCTGTTTCAATCATAAGCCATTCATGATCCGAAACGGAATCAAAATCACCAAAAGCAATGACAGGTCGAATCCCTCTGTTAATTAAATGGAACACACCGCGATCCACACCAGCCCAGATACTATCCTTCTGGGTATATTCAGTTAAATCAGAAAGTTGTCCTTCTGGCCCTCCTGCTAAAATATTAATAATCATTAATGTTGCTCCTTTCGCCAAGAAAAAAACCGAGCATTGTGCCCGGCTTTTCTTATCCTCTAATTAGTGATATGGCTTTGGCATAATCTTCTTGATTATAAATTGCCGAACCGGCAACAAGGACGTTCGCACCTGCCTCACTACATTGCTTAGCTGTTTCCGGATTGACACCGCCATCAATCTCAATTTCAATATCCAGGCCTTTTTCCTCTATCAGTTGTTTTACTTGCTTTATTTTAGGCAGGACCTCTGGAATGAATTTCTGCCCGCCAAACCCAGGATTTACCGACATCAACAAGACCATATCAAGGTCACCAATAACATGTTGAATCGCATGTACAGGGGTTGCCGGATTCAGTACTGCACCGGCCTTTATGCCAAACGATTTAATCGACTGAATGGTACGGTGTAAGTGACGGCATGCCTCCACATGAACCGTTATAAAATCAGCACCTGCTTTGGCAAATGCTTCAATATATTGATCAGGATTCTCTATCATTAAATGGACATCGAGAGGCAGCTTTGTAACCGGACGGATTGCATTTACGATTAACGGTCCAATCGTAATATTTGGCACAAAATGACCATCCATTACATCAACGTGAATATAGTCTGCCCCAGCTTTTTCAACCGCTTTAATTTCTTCCCCAAGCCTGGAAAAATCCGCTGAAAGAATAGAAGGTGCAATTTTTATCATCATTAATACCTCGGCTTTCTGTCTTTAATTTCCTGAAGAAAATCAAGATAATGCTCATAGCGATACCTTGGAATCTCTCCAGCTTCTACTTTTTCCTTTACACCGCATTTTGGTTCACTAACGTGAAGACAGCCACGGAATTTACATAAATCGCTTGCTTGTTGAATGTCAGGAAAACAATAGGTTAAATCCTCGGCTTCAATCCCGGAAAAATCCAATGAGCTAAAACCAGGTGTATCTGCAACAAGTCCATTTCCTATCTTGATTAATTCCACATGCCTAGTTGTATGTTTACCTCTCCCTAGATAAGATGAGATATGGCCTGTTTTCAACTCTAGTTCAGGCTTAAGGACATTTAACAAAGAGGACTTACCTACCCCTGACTGACCGGCAAAAACAGAGATTTTATCATTTAGATGTGGAGTTAACCTATCAATACCTGCTTCCGTTTCTGAAGAAGTAAGAATCACCTCGTAACCAGCTCGTTTATATTCTTCTGCATAATTGAAAATGGAGCGCTTTTGCTCGTCATTTGTTAAATCCATTTTCGTTATACAGATTAATGGCTTGATATGATTAAATTCAACCAAAACGAGAAAACGATCTAACAAGACCGGACTAAAATCAGGTTCAACGGCAGAAAACACCAAAATAGCCAAATCTACATTAGCTATTGGTGGCCGCACCAATTCATTTTTGCGGTCTTTGACTTCTAGAATATATCCTTCCTGGTCATTCTCAGCTTGAAAGACAACCTCATCCCCGACAAGAGGGGTAATTTTATTTTTTCGGAAAACACCTCGTCCGCGACACTGGATTAATCGTTGGTCATAAAGCACATAATAAAAACCGCTCAATGCTTTAATAATTTTCCCTTCTAGCATTGCAGTCCTCCTCGCTTATCAAACCTTATCAACCTTTTTATTCCCATATTAGATACTCCTAGTCTACATCAGAATAGTTAATGACCTCTTCCGTGAAAACTGATTTATCCTTCATTACCCGATAACCCGCCTTTTTTCCATACGGAATAATTAATTCAATGGTAATTTTCTTTGTTTCTTTAATCGTAAATGTCTCGGATGGTTCCGTCATACTGCGGTTCATGTCATCGATATAAATCTGAACAACCTGTTCCTTCTCTGGATTCTCCGGATCTGGTTCATATGGGATAGTAATTTCTTTGACCACCTTTTTTGGCGGCTTTTCACCTTTGGAAATTACAACTGATACTTTGTCGCCTTTTTTCAAAGCTGTTCCTTCCTTAGGAGATTGAGAAATGACCATACCTGCTGGAACTTTTTCATCATATTGTTCCTGTGATGCATCTAAGGTAAGACCTACTAAAGCAGCATAGTCTTGCGCACCTTTTAAGCTGTACTGAGTTAAATCTTTCAGTACAATAATTTCTGGCCCTTGACTAACCTCAAATTCCAACACCGTCTCTTCAGGTACTACTTCCTCGCCTTCAGGTATGTTCTGACTAAGTATCGTACCAGGGTCGCTGTCATCATGCTTCTCTATCTTCTTAATATCTTTAAAATTATCATTTGCTAATAGACGTAATACATCGTCATAAGACCGTCCAACATAATTAGCAAGCTCTAATTTTTCTTTACCTGAGCTAACATAAATGGTAACTTTAGTATCCTCTTTGACAGTTTCTCCTGCTTCCGGGTCAGTTTTAATAACTAAACCTTCATTAACATCTTCACTAGTAATTTTTATTTGTTTATCAATTGCTAACCCTTTTAGTTTCAATTTAGATATGGCATCGTCCACAGACATTTCGCTTACATCTGGAATCTTAACCTCTTTCGCTGATAACAGGTCTGGGAGGAATAAAAACGCTAATAGACCAAGTAAACTAAGAAAAACAAAAATAGAGATAATAATCGCAGGCCATTTTCTTCGTTTTTTATTATTTCCATGATGTTTATCTTTTTTCTCTTGCTTTTCTTTTTTCGGTTTCTCTGGTGTTTTATCAATTTGATGAACCAATGTTTCATCGAGGTTTTTTAACGGTTTATCATTTGTAATAACAGGAATTGCTTTCGTTGCCTCATCATCAGCAGGAATAACAAATTTTGGTTCATTTATTCTATCGGGGTCAAGCGCTGTCTCTAAATCCTCCTCCATTTCATCAGCATTGTCATAACGATGGAATGGATCCTTTGCCGTGGCCTTTAGTACAATATTTTCAACGCTTTGCGGTATGTTGGGATTCCAGCGTCTTACCGACGGCGTTTCGGATTGGAGATGCTTTAACGCAATGGAAACAGCTGATTCACCAGAAAAAGGCAATCTTCCTGTTAAAAGTTCAAACATCACAATTCCTAAAGAATAAATATCTGACTTTCGATTTGCCATACCTCCGCGAGCTTGCTCGGGTGATAAATAATGAACCGACCCTAATACTGAATTCGTTTGTGTGATGGCTGTTGCACTTAGCGCCACAGCAATACCAAAATCGGTAATTTTTACGTTTCCCGCTCGGTCTATTAATATATTATGCGGCTTAATATCACGATGAATAATATGGTTATGATGAGCATGGGAAATAGCTGATGTTAGCTGTTTCATGATATCAACGGCTTCTTCAACTCTTAACGGAGAATTTTGTTGTATGTATTGTTTAAGAGTTTGACCGTCGACATATTCCATCACAATATAATATAATTCGTTTTCTTCACCAACGTCATAAATATTAACAATATTTGGGTGTGTTAGACTTGTAGCTGACTGAGCTTCACGATGGAATCTTCTAATAAATTCTTCATCATTGGCAAAATCAAGCCTTAGCATTTTTACCGCTACGTCACGATCGAGAATCATATCATGTGCGAGGTAAACATTGGCCATTCCCCCACCGCCAATAATACTATTGATTTTATAGCGGCCGTTTAATCTTTTACCAATCATCATCTAACATCACCCCTTACTACCTCGAGAGAACTCCGTAATAATCAAGGTAATGTTATCTTCCCCGCCATATTCATTCGCCAGTGAAATAAGGGATTCAGCCTTCTCTTCAATATGTTGTGGGTTTAATAGGACATCCTTCATTTCCTTTTCACTAACCTTATTTGAAAGTCCGTCCGAACATAATAGAAGGATGTCACCTTCTTCAAAAATAATCGTTTTAAGATCAATTTCAACGTTTTTCTCGGTTCCTAACGCTCGCAGCAAGACATTTTTTCGCGGATGCTTTTCTGCATCTTCCTTAGAAATTTGACCTGATCTAACCAGTTCATTAACAAGTGAATGATCCTCAGTAAGTTGATTAAAACCTGATTCATTTAAGATATAGCCTCTACTGTCGCCAATATTTGCTAGTGTTGCAAAGTTTTCGGTAATTATCGCTGCAACGATCGTTGTCCCCATCCCGTCACAATCAGAATTATTAGCGGAGTGTTCTAAGAGAATCTGGTTCACAACGGTAATTTGCTCGCTAAGCCATCTTTCAGCATCATCTGCAGTGCTGATTCCATTAGCTGCCTCCCATTCCTGTTTGAGGTGAGAAACACTCATGTCACTTGCTACATCTCCAGCCCTGTGTCCGCCCATTCCATCGGCTACAATCGCTAGACGGATTCCATTCCGGTTGATAAAAATTCCACCGGCATCCTCGTTGTGAAGACGAACTTTTCCTTTATCTGTTTTAAATACTGCTTTCATCCTTTCACCTCGTCTCCTCTTTCCGCTCCTTGGCACGAAGTTGTCCACATGCTGCATCAATATCATGACCGTGCTCACGGCGAATGGTCACATTTATTCCCCGATTTTTCAGAGTTTTTTCAAACGCAAAAATCTTTTCTCTTGGTGTACGAACATAGTCCCTCTCTGGTACATAGTTAACCGGGATAAGATTGACATGACATTTCAGCCCCTTAATTAATTCCGCTAATTCCTCCGCGTGGTCAGTTGAATCATTAACCCCGCCAAAAAGGCCATACTCAAAGCTGACACGGCGGCCTGTTTTATCAATATAATACCTTACTGCCTTCATCAAGTCATCCAATTTATAAGCTTTATTAATCGGCATCAGTCGGCTTCTCAGTTCAGTATTTGGGGCATGTAATGAAATGGCAAAGTTTATTTGCATATTTTCATCAGCAAATTGATAAATTTTCGGAATAATTCCACTTGTTGAAACAGTGATGTGACGTGCCCCAATATTAAGGCCTTTATCATGATTAATAATTTTTAAAAACGCCAACATATTATTATAATTATCGAACGGTTCGCCAATTCCCATGATTACAACCGAACTAACTCGTTCCTCAGTTTCATCAAGTGCTTTTTGTACCTTTACAACCTGGGCAACAATTTCACCAGGCTCGAGATGACGTTTAAGTCCGCCCAGTGTAGAGGCACAAAATGTACAGCCGATTCGGCACCCCACCTGCGTTGTGACACAGACTGAATTACCATAATCATGTCGCATCAAAACTGTTTCAATCGAAAACCCATCATGAAGCTCAAATAAAAATTTGATTGTTCCGTCAGCAGATGTTTGTTGAATAACTGTTTGTAATGTTGTTATTTCAAACTGGTCTTCCAGTTTTTTTCTTAGTTCCTTTGATAAATTACTCATATCAGCAAAAGACATGACGCGTTTTTTATATAACCATTCAAAAATTTGCTGTGCTCGAAAGGGCTTTTCATTATTTTCTTGCAGCCATTCCTTTAATTCATGGAGCTGGAGTGAGTAGATCGACTTTTTCCTTTCCAGCGTCGTTGGCTTCTTCTCAGTTGTTTGCAATTCAGTCAACTGTTACACCTTCTTTCATTTTTGTTAGGAAGCTCCTATTTTTCTTAAAGCAGCGATATAAAAACCATCTGAGCCAAAATCCTGGGGAAATATTTGTAAATCAAAGTGTGTTATTAGTGGCTGTATCGCTTCAGGCATTCTCTCTTTTAATTCAGTGTCTTCTACAAATTCAGGATGATCGCGCAAAAATGCTTGCATCGTCTGTTCATTTTCCTGTTTATCCACCGTACATGTACTATATACAAGAATACCGCCTTGTTTTAGCATCGGAGCTACTGCCTGTAACAAGTTAACCTGAATTTTACTTAGCTGGCTAACGTCTTGTTCCTTTTTACTATATTTAATGTCCGGTTTTCGCCGCATGACCCCAAATCCAGAACATGGGGCGTCAAGCAAAATCTTGTCAAAAGATTCCGTGGAAAAATGCTCTCCAACTTGCCTAGAATCGAAAACATGAGTATCAATATTTGTTAACCCTAAACGGGCCGCATTTTCTTTTATTAATTTTACCTTATGCTCGTGCAAATCAATCGAGATGACCGTTCCAGTTTGCTGTAATTTTTCCGCTATATGTGTACTTTTTCCTCCTGGAGCCGCACAGGCATCAAGGATGGTTTCGCCTTTTTTCAGGCCAAGCGCATAAGCAACCAACATGGAGCTTTCGTCCTGAATCGTTATGAATCCCTGTTTAAAAGCAGTTGAGGCGGCTAAATTTCCTTTTAAAGAACGTATTGCCTCGGGAATAACGGGACTTTTCTCAATCATAAATCCCTCATTTTCAAGGATTTTCACACATTCATCGCGTGAAATCCTTACCAGATTTACCCTAGCTGTTTGCAAGGGCGCTGTTAGATTTACCTCGCACATTTTTCTTGTTTTCTCATAGCCAAATTGTTGAATCCAGCGTTCTACCAGCCATTGTGGATGGCTGGTTTCAATCGATAACCGTTCCACTAGATTAGCAATGGCATCCAGAGCTGGCAACCCGTCTCTCTGCATCGATCTCAATACACCATTTACAAGGCCAGCTATCCCGCGATGGCCACGTTTCTTTGCCAGTTCAACTGCTTCATTTATCGCTGCATGATCAGGGATGCGGTCAAGATAGACCAATTGATAAACGGTCATCCTTAATAAATGTAAGACCCATGGCTCTAATTTTTTACTCTTTACTACAAATGGCTTTATAAAATAGTCTAATGTCATTCTTCTTTGCAAAGTTCCATAAATAAGTTCAGTCAGTAGACCAACATCTTTTTGTGGCAGCTGTTGTTTTTTAATTTCATGGTTTAATAACAAGTTGCTGTATGACTGACTTTTCTCGATCGTTACGAGAAGATCCAATGCCGTCTCGCGAACATTCTTTTTGGCTTTTGTCGTCATATTACTCTCCTAATTTACTGCCAACTGAAATTTTTCCACCCGAACCCCGTAAAAATTGTTCGGCAGTCATTTTTGTTTTGCCAGCAGGCTGTAATTCAGTAATTTTAATCGCTGTATCGTTGCCACTGCTTACCGTTAAGCCATCCTGCTCAATGTTAATGATTGTCCCTGGCTGTCCTTTTTCCTGAGCAGTTTCTTTCTTTGCCTGCCAAACTTTTAAGACTTGCCCATTTATCGTCGTAAATGCTACTGGCCATGGATTTAAACCGCGGATTTGATTGTATATCTCTTCACCGCTTTTTTCCCAGTTAATCTTTTCTTGTTCCCTTTTTATATTTGGTGCAAATGTTGCTTCTGTATCATTCTGCGGAGTTGGCGTTAGTTTTCCTGCAATAAGCTTTGGCAGCGTCTCAGCTAATAACTCGGCACCGGCAGCACTTAACTTATCATGTAATGTGCCAACATTATCTTCTTCCAAAATAGGGATTTCAACCGTCGTTAAAATATCACCAGCATCCAGTTTTTCAGCCATATACATGATGGTAATTCCTGTTTTTGTTTTTCCTTGCAAAATCGCATAATGAATCGGAGCGCCTCCGCGGAGCTCAGGGAGCAGGGAAGCATGAACATTAATACAGCCATATTTAGGTGCTTCAAGTAACTTTTTTGGTAAAATTTGTCCAAATGCTGCGGTAATGATGATATCAGGTTGAAGATCAAGAATTTTTTGCAATTCCTCAGGCTGACGTATTTTTTCTGGCTGTAAAACCGGAATCCCTTGTTTTAGTGCCTCAACCTTAACGGGAGGGGGAGTAAGGATCCTTTTCCGACCTACTGGCCTGTCCGGCTGGGTAACTACTGCGATGACTTCATAACCGTCATTTATAATCCGCGTTAACACAGGAACAGAAAAATCTGGAGTACCCATAAACACAATTCTCATTATTCCGTTACTCCTCCTTCTAACTCATCTTCATCAAGATACCTGGTCACTTTTGTCGTAAATAAAATTCCGTCAAGATGATCAATTTCATGCTGAATCGCTCTGGCAAGAAAGTCCTCAGCTTCAAGCGTATATTTTCTTCCTTTCCGATCGAATGCTTCTATTTTTACATAATACGGTCTTGTTACTTCTCCATATAGTCCAGGAAAACTCAAACAGCCTTCCGGGCCGGTTTGTTCCCCTTCCTGCTTAAGAATACGCGGATTAACCATTTCAATTGTACCCGAGTCATCATCAATATCTACAATGGCAATTCTTGCATCTAAACCTATTTGCGGTGCAGCAAGACCTACCCCGTCAAATTCAATCATCGTATCATACATATCATCAAGCACTTTCCCAAGTTTTTTATCAAACTTAACAACTTCTTTACATGTTTGTTCGAGAATCTCTGCTGGATGATTTACTATTTTTCGTATTGCCAATATTATTCCTCCACCGCTCTTATTCTAAATATGAATGGTTATTTATCATTTTCGCCCGAATTACATTAAGATAAACGGGTTGACATCAATCGATACTTGCAAACCTTTTCTAGTTTCGTTTTGATAGTGGTCTATAATTTTTTTAAGTAATGTCGTTAGGTTCGGTTCCCGTTTGTATTTTATCAAACATTGATAGCGATATCTATTATTAATCCTTGCAATCGGCGATGCCGCCGGCCCAAGAATAACCGCCTGATTGGAAACATATTCCTTAAGAAAGTGAACGATTTTTTCAGTTTCAGTAACGGCTGTCATAAGATGTTCGTGTGTAACAGTGATCAGCGTTAAGTAGTAAAATGGCGGATAATGATGAAGCTTGCGAACCATCATCTCATGCTGGTAAAACAAGTCATAGTTTTGTGTACCAGCGAGTTCAATACTATAATGTTCAGGTGTATATGTTTGAATGACAACCTCCCCCGGTAATTGATGCCTCCCCGCCCGTCCGCTTACTTGGGTCAATAACTGAAACGTTCTCTCGGAGGAGCGAAAGTCCGGTAGGTGCAGCATCGTGTCAGCAGAAAGGACACCGACTAAAGTAATATTAGGAAAATCCAATCCCTTCGCAATCATCTGTGTACCTAATAATATATCAGCCTTACCATCCTGAAACTCTTGCAATAATCGTTCATGGGCACCCTTTCGTCCAGTTGTATCTACATCCATTCTGATAACCCGTGCCTGTGGGAAAATTTTCCCCAGTTCTTCCTCAACTTTTTGGGTTCCAGTACCGAAGTACCGAATATATTCACTGGAGCACTCAGGACAAACTGCAGGAGTTACCGCCTCATAGCCACAATAATGACATTTCATTATGCTGCCTGCCCGATGATATGTGAGGGATATATCACAATTTGGACAACTGACGACATACCCGCAATCACGGCACATAACAAACGATGAATGTCCCCGTTTGTTTAAAAATAAAACGGATTGCTGGCCCTTTTCGAGCCGATCCTGTAGCTTGTCAAACAGTTTTCGCGAAAACATTGAACGGTTTCCAGCCCGCAATTCCTCACGCATATCAATAATTTCAACAGAGGGCAACGGCTGCTGATTCATTCTGCTCGATAAGGTTAGCAAATGGTAAACCTTTTTCTGCGCCCTCGCAAAGGATTCTAGTGATGGTGTTGCACTCCCTAATACGACTGGACAATTATATGTTTTTGCTCTTTCAATAGCCACGTCTTTGGCATGATATCGCGGCATATCCTCTTGTTTATAACTTGTTTCATGTTCCTCATCAATGATTATAATGCCAATATTTTCAAATGGAGCAAAAATCGCTGACCTCGCACCGACGACTACCTTTACTTCTTTTCGTTGTATTTTACGCCATTCGTCATACTTCTCTCCAGCCGATAGGCCACTGTGTAGCACCGCAACCAAATCTCCAAATCTGCCTTTAAAACGGTTGACCATTTGCGGCGTTAACGAAATCTCTGGGACTAGCACAATCGCCTCTTGCCCTTGTGCAATCACTTGTTGAATCGATTGCAAGTAAATTTCTGTTTTCCCGCTTCCAGTAACACCATATAGTAAAAATACTTCATGCTGCTTTGTTTCCAAGGTATGAAGAATGGGTTTGATGACTGTTATTTGCGCTTCTGTCAGCGGCAGTGAAGATGTCCGTTTAAAGGTATGGTTCTCAAACGGATCTCGATAGACCTCCATTTCTTGTTCCAGCAGAATTTGTTTAGAAACCAATCCCTTTACAGTAGCTGCCGAGGCCTTACTATTTATTAACAGCTCCCTTAATTCAATTGGCTGAGGATGCTCAAGAAAATAACGTAATACTTCTCTTTGTTTCTCAGCTCTAGCTGGAAGCTGTTCTAGCTTCGTCATTAATTCATCAGTATTTAGTTGCGGTACGATTACCTTTACCATTTTTTTTCTGACTTTTTCTTTAACTTGGTAAATAACCTCTAAACGCCCTGCAGCTGCTTCACGCTGTAACTGACTTACTAAGCCCTCTTTCACCACATCTGCCCAGCTAATGCTTTTGTTATTGGCGAATAATGGTTGCAATTCTAGCGGCAGTTCAGTCTCCTTTATCCCGGAGATAAGTCTTACTTTTTTTTCATATTTTGCTTTTAATGCAGCTGGAAGCATTGCTTGGTAGGCATAGATTTTAAAACAAAGTACTGTTTGTGTTAGCCATTCGCCAAGCTGAAGCAATTCCTTGTTCAAGACCGGTTCAAGATCCATCGGCTCGATTATTTCTCTGAGTTGGGGAAATTCTGAATTTCCCTTTATCTCCATAACAAAACCTTGAATCTTTCTCGTCCCAAACGGAACAACTACACGCATCCCAGGCTTTATCACATCTACCAATTCGCTTGGAATAAGATAGTCAAACGGTTTGTCGGTTTGTTTTGTTGGAACATCAACAATCACACTAGCAACATTCATTCTTTACTCAAACCTTTTGAAAAAGAAATAATTTCCTCAAGAATTTTTCCGGCAACTGCAGATTTAGTCATTTTTGGTAATTCAATTTCAGACCCATCCCTCTTATAAATGGTGACAATATTTGTATCAGTTCCAAACCCTGCACCAGCTGTTTTTACATTATTAGCAACAATCATATCGGCATTTTTGCCAGCCAGTTTCTTTTTAGCATAGGTAGCAACATCATTCGTTTCAGCTGCAAAGCCAACGAGGAGCTGATGTGTTTTCCGTTGTCCAAGTTCAAATAAAATATCCTTTGTCCGCTCTAGTTCAATCATCGTGTCGCCAGCTTGTTTTTTTACTTTATAATCAAATACCTTTTTTGGGCGGTAATCGGCAACAGCTGCTGTCTTAATCACGATGTCGGCATCAGCAAAATACGCTAAGACCTTTTTGTACATCTCCTCAGCACTTTCAACATCGATAACCTCTATCCCAGCAGGTCTTGGCAACTGGACCGGGCCAGAAACTAAAACAACACGAGCACCTTGATTTTTTGCTTCTTGTGCTAGGGCGTACCCCATTTTGCCACTGGAATGATTAGAAATAAATCTTACTGGATCAATTCTCTCCCGTGTGGGCCCGGCAGTAATTAACACCGTTTTTCCCTTAAGCGGCTTGCTTTTTGAAAAATAGGAACGGAGAAGCTCCACGATTTTTTCTGGTTCCTCCAAGCGCCCTTTGCCGACATAACCACAAGCAAGATAGCCTTCACCTGGCTCAATAAATTGGTAGCCGTACTCTGCTAAAACTGCAAGATTTTTTTTAACAGCTGGATGATCATACATATGGACATTCATCGCGGGCGCAATCCATACTGGTGCCGTTGAAGCGAGTATCGTTGTCGTAATCATGTTATCAGCGATTCCTGAAGCCAATTTCGCAATTGTATTGGCTGTAGCCGGAGCGACCAAAATTAGGTCGGCCCAGTCCGCCAAATCTATATGGGCAATAACTTGCGGATTTTTTTCATCAAAGGTATCCGTATATACTTCATTGCGGGATAATGCTTGAAAAGTTAAAGGGGTAACAAATTTTGCGGCTGATTCGCTAATGATGACCTTGACGGCTGCACCAGCCTGAATTAATTTACTTGTCAAAGCAGCAGCTTTGTAAACAGCTATTCCCCCTGTGACACATAATAAAATGTTTTTATCCTTTGTCATTTTACATCCCCCCACTTTTTATCTCTCTTTCTATTATGCTGGAATAAAATATTTTTTTCACTATTTTCCGCCCGACTTCGACATTTTTCAAGTAAAACAAAAAAGTCTGGCGGTCTAAGGATGTCCTCCTTAGCCGTCAGACCTTTCAAACTTCTTAACGCTACTTACAATGACTGTTGGGATGAATCTGCTTTTTTCGCAATTCTGTATGTCAGTTCGCCTTTATAGATTTCTTCTAAAGCTTTCCCAACATATTTATAAGAGACATACTTCGGTAATCTTTCATCCTTATCCTGTTGCATTAAACGTGCACGCTTCGCCGCAACAGAAACAAGCGAATATTTGGAATCAATTTTTTCTAATAAAGAATCAATCGAAGGATATAACATTTTATTCAGCCTCCAGCAATTTTTTATAACGATGTTCAACTCGTTCGCGGCGGCAATGCTCTGCGACAACAATCGCTTTAATCCGCTCACAAGCAAGTTCAACCTGGTCATTCACAACAACGTAATCGTACAGCTCCATCATTTCAATTTCTTCACGGGCCGTTAGCATTCGATTATGAATAACTTCCTCAGACTCAGTCCCTCTGGTGACAATTCGATTTTTCAATTCTGATAAACTTGGCGGCATCAGAAAGATAAACAGCCCCTCTGGGAATTTTTCCCGAACCTGACGGGCCCCTTTTACTTCTATTTCCAAAAAAACATCCTTACCATTATCTAATGTTTGACGGACATAATCAACAGGAGTGCCATAATAATTCCCGACAAATTCAGCGTATTCCAACAGTTTTTCATTAGCAATTAACGACTCAAACTCTTCCCTTGTTCTAAAAAAATAATCCACTCCATCGACTTCGCCTTCTCGAGGTTTACGAGTCGTAACCGAAATAGAATATTCAAAGGCGGTATCAGCCTGAGAAAAAATCTCTTTTCGTACGGTACCTTTTCCAACCCCAGACGGTCCAGAAAGGACAATGAGCAATCCCTTTTCTTGCATGTAAAAATCCTACCCTTCCTCAATAGTCTCTTCACGGTCCGATAAGCGATGGGCAACCGTTTCTGGCTGTACTGCTGATAATATCACATGGTCGCTGTCCATAACAATAACCGCACGAGTTCGTCTTCCGTATGTAGCATCAATTAATGAACCACGGTCACGTGCATCTTGAATAATTCTCTTAATTGGCGCTGACTCCGGGCTGACAATTGAAATAATTCGATTTGCTGACACAATATTTCCAAATCCTATATTAACCAATTTAATACCCATGGTAACCATCCCATCATCTTATTAATATTTTGACCGTGTCAAACTTTTTGTAAACCACTACTCAATATTTTGTACTTGTTCCTTTAATTTTTCGAGATAGCTTTTTATTTCAACGACCTTTTTGGCAATCGCAGCATCATTTGCCTTTGAACCAATCGTATTTGCTTCACGATTCATTTCCTGGACGAGAAAATCAAGCTTTCGGCCAATAGGTTCGTCCATATTTAACGTTTGGGTAAATTGTTGAATATGACTAGTTAGCCTTGTTATTTCTTCGTTTATATCAGCTTTTTCAGCAAATATGGCTACCTCTGTCAAAATTCTTCCTTCATCTACTTGGCCATTCACGTACTCCTGTAGTCGTTTTGACACTCGGTCTTTATACAACTGGACAACCTTTGGTGCGTGTGTTTGCAATTCTGCTACAGCCTTTTCTAACTTTTTAGTAATCAATTGCAAATCATTATTAAGTATTACACCCTCAGCTAAACGCATTTGGATGAGTTGTCTTGCGGCCTCTTCTGTTGCCAGCAGAACCAATTCCTCTAACCCTTCATTTTCTGCTTCATTTTCTTCTATATGTACAAGGTCTGGACGACTTAATAAATGGTCCAAAGTTATCTTATCTTCTAGGGCAAACATTCTCTGTGCTTGTTTCAGAAATTGAACATACTCGTCAATCAGGTGCCAATCCACATGAAGTTTACGAGTAATAACTCCGTCTCCTTCTAAACTGACATAAACCTCCGCCCTGCCGCGGCGAATATACTGGTTTATTTTCTTTTTCATTTTATCTTCAATTTTTAGTAACTGTCTTGGCATCCGGATATTTATTTCACTAAAACGATGATTGACTGTTTTGATTTCCACCGTTACAACATATAAGTCCGATTCTGCCCTTCCTCTTCCAAAGCCCGTCATACTGATTACCATATTTAGCACATCCAATCTGCCAATCTTTGAAAGGCCAAAAAAATCCAAAAAGGAATAGATTGCTCTATACCCTTTTGGATTATAACATACTTTATTTCGATTTTCTTAATAAAAATGAACCGGCTAATAAAAAAGTTGGTACCGCGGATAAGCCAAGTATTAATAGCCAGTCAGCTGCTTTAATAGGCAGAGTATGGAACACTGGTTGCAATGGTGGATAATAGATAACAACAAACATTAATAGGATGGAGGAAATTACGGCCCATACAAGGTATTGGTTACCAAACGGGTTTCGCGATAACACAGAAATTTCACTGCGGCAATCAAACACGTGAATAAGCTGAGCCATTACAAGTGTTGCAAAGGCAACAGTCTGTGCATACTCCAATTGCGCCGGATCATTATGGTACACAATCATAAATGCCATTAAAGTAACGATTCCGATAAGGAAGCCGCGCGAGATCACCTTCCACCCTAAACCGCGGGAAAAAACGCCTTCATTCGGACTTCTCGGCCCACGTTTCATTACATTTTCTTCTGGCTGGTCAAGTCCGAGCGCCATAGCCGGCAGTCCATCAGTCACCAAATTAACCCAAAGAATTTGAATCGGTACTAATGGTAATGGTAATCCCAGTATCATCGCAAACAACATCACTAAAATTTCACCGACATTAGATGCTAGTAAGTAACGGACAAACTTACGAATATTTTCATAAATATTTCGGCCCTCTTTAATTGCAGCTTTGATCGTCGCGAAATTATCATCAAGCAGCACGAGTGACGAGGCCTCTTTTGCCACATCTGTTCCGGTGATTCCCATGGCGACGCCAATATCGGCTGCTTTGATTGCCGGGGCATCATTGACACCATCCCCAGTCATTGCGACGATATGCCCGCGATTTTGCAATGCTTTAACAATCTTCAGCTTATGCTCTGGTGAAACCCTAGCAAAAACAGATACATCATCTACAACATTCTCCAGTTCTTCTACCGTCATTTGTGATAAAGTATTGCCATCAAGAACCTTGCTTTTTTTCGTTAAAATCCCAAGCTGGGCAGCGATTGCTTTAGCGGTGATGACATGGTCACCAGTAATCATGACTGTTTTGATTCCTGCTTGCTTGCATTCCCTTACCGCATCTTTCACTTCTGGTCTAGGCGGATCTATCATTCCTTGAATACCGATTAATGTTAATTTCTTTTCTGCCTCTTCTTCACGTAAGATAATCGTATTTGCTGTGACTGGTTTATAAGCAATCGCAATGGTTCTTAAGGCATTAGAAGCAAGGTGATTAATGGAGTCCTGCACTTTCGCTTGTTTCTCTGCGTTTAATATTTGCGATCGCCCATCCCAGAGAATCGAGTCACATACTCCCAAGAGTACGTCTGGAGCACCTTTTGTAACAATAAACTCTTTGCCTTGCTTGTCTTTTACGTGGATGCTCATCATTTTTCTTGCGGAATCAAATGGGAATTCTTTAATTATCGTAAATTCCTCTAGTAGTGCGGAGCGATTAAAACCTGCTTTCATTGCACTTACTAACAACGCTCCTTCTGTCGGATCTCCGTCAAGAATATAGTCTCCCTCATGTTCGTATATTTCGGAATGATTGCACAACATTCCAAAAAGCAGCATTTGCTGCAATGCCTTTTCATCTTTTAGATTAACTTTTTGCTTATTTTCGTAAAAACTACCTGTTGGCTGATACCCCGTACCATCCACTGTCCATGTTTTGTCACCGCTCCATAAATGGGTGACAGTCATTTTATTCTGGGTCATCGTCCCCGTCTTATCAGAGCAAATAACGGAAGCACACCCTAATGTTTCAACGGCCGGGAGTTTACGGACAATCGCCTTTTGCCTGATCATCTTTTGTACCCCAAGCGATAAGGCTACGGTAACAATGGCGGGCAATCCTTCCGGAATCGCTGCAACAGCTAAGGAAACACCTGCTAAAAACATCGTATAAATATCATGACCGCGAAGGACACCAATTCCTACGACAAGGACTGTTAATAATAATGCAACGGTTATCAATATTTTGCCTAACTGTTCTAGACGGCGTTGTAACGGGGTTTCTTGTGATTCCGCGCTATGGAGAAGTCCAGCAATTTGTCCCATTGCCGTTTTCATCCCAGTGGCCATCACGACTCCAGTGCCGCTTCCGCGTGTTACCATAGTTCCCATAAAGGCGATATTTTCCATATCGCCAATCCCAGGATGCGGATTTGTTAAGATTTCAATATGCTTTGCCACAGGGACAGACTCACCTGTTAAAGCCGATTCTTCAATTTCCAAACTGTTGGATTCAATAATGCGAACATCTGCACCAATACGATCCCCACTGGAAAATTTCAAGATGTCACCAATTACTACTTCTTTTGATGGAATCTTTACCCAGTGGCCATCCCTTAAGACTGATACTTGCGGTGCCGACAATTCCTTCAATGCCTGTAGTGATTTTTCAGCCCGCCGTTCTTGATAAAAGCCGAGAATTCCATTCAAAATTACAATGGCGATAATGGCAATAGCATCAATATATTCCCCTAATAGCCCTGAAATTAACGTCGCCGCCAACAGAACCAGTACCATAAAATCCTTAAACTGGCTGAAAAATAACAGCAGGGCTGATTGTTTTTCCCCCTCTTCTAATTCATTTAACCCATACTTTTTCGCCCTTTTTTCAGCTTCATTTACTGTTAAACCTGATGAAAAGTCGGTTTCTAAAGCCTTTTCTACTTGTGTAATCTCCATCTCATGGAACTTCATCCGACCATCTCACTTCCCCCTTGTATTCACTCTCAGATAACAGTCAAGATTGATTTCACCTATCGCTTGACCTCTAAAGACAGCTTATTCATGGTCGTCCAAAAAAATGCTATATTAGTTGGCAGTGAAGTAAATAAGGCAGAAACAAACTAAGTAGGATATAATAAAATCATTATCGTTTTAAAAAAGGATGTTTTACATATGTCATTTGATGGATTATTTACAACAGCAATGGTACGTGAATTATCACATGCCTTAAAAGGCGGACGTATTAACAAGGTGCATCAGCCTTATAAAAATGAAATTATTTTAGTCGTGCGTGCTAATGGGGTAAACCACAAGTTACTGCTGTCGGCCCATCCAAGCTATGCAAGAGCGCAACTAACGAATGAAGTCTATGAAAATCCAAGTGAACCGCCGATGTTTTGTATGCTCTTGCGCAAACATATTGAAGGACATATTATTGAGGATTTATATCAGCTTGAAAATGAGCGAATGATTATTTTGGAAATTAAAGGACGAAATGAGATTGGCGATATCAGCTTGAAACAGGTCATTGTCGAAATCATGGGAAGACATAGTAATATTATCCTGGTTGATAAGTCACGCCAACTGATTCTCGATTGTATAAAGCATGTTTCCTTCGCAGTTAACAGCTATCGTGCACTTTTGCCCGGGCAGACTTATATTTTTCCGCCAAAGCAGGATAAGGATAATCCTTTCGCAGCTACCGAAGCAGATGTAACCAAAAAATTAGATTACAATGGTGGAAAATTAGATCGGCAAATCGTAGACAGCTACGCAGGTATTTCCCCACTGTTTGCCAAAGAGGTGATTTATCAAAGCGGTCTGGCAAACCGGGTAACAGTTCCAAAAACCTTAATAGCCATGGTACAAAAGATTAAAGCGGGTGAAATTGAGCCTGCGATTATCACAACAACGAGTAAGGAAGCATTTTATTTATTCCCGCTTCAGCATTTGAACGGCCAGGTAAAAACCTTCCCGTCTCTTAGCGAGTTGTTAGACCGCTTTTATTTTGGCAAAGCTGAGCGTGATCGGGTAAAGCAACAAGGCCATGATATTGAACGTCTGATCATCAATGAAAAAGTGAAAAATGAAAACAAAATTGTAAAGCTGAACACTACTTTAATGGAGGCGGAGCAAGCAGATCAATTCCAACTCTATGGTGAGTTATTAACTGCCAACCTCTATTCTGCCAAAAAAGGAATGAAGGAACTGACGGTCGTCAATTATTATGATGAAACAGGGGCAACGATTACCATTCCCCTCAATCCGCAGAAATCACCTTCAGACAATGCCCAAAAGTATTTTTCTAAATACCAGAAAGCAAAAAAGGCGATAACTATCGTTAACGAACAAATCCAACAGGCCGAGGAAGAGGTCGCCTATTTTGATAATCTGCTGCAGCAAGTACAATCAGCTTCACCGAAGGATTTACAAGAGATTCGTGAGGAACTAGTTGAAGGAGGCTATATTCGCGAACGCCAGCGAAAAAATAGCAAAAAAAATCAACGCACGAAACCGTTACTTGATGTCTTCCAATCTTCTGATGCTATTGACATCATTGTCGGGAAAAATAATAAGCAAAATGATTATTTAACAAATAAATTAGCAGGCAGGGATGAAATTTGGCTTCATACTAAAAACATTCCTGGTTCACATGTTGTGATTCGCAGCCAAAATCCGCCGGAACAAACACTTAAGGAAGCAGCGATACTCGCGGCCTATTATAGTAAAGCGAGGAGTTCCAGCTCTGTCCCTGTTGACTATACAAAAGTAAGATATGTAAAAAAGCCGAATGGTGCTAAGCCTGGGTTTGTAATCTATGACCACCAACAGACAATTTATGTAACACCTGATGAAGAATTAGTTGTTACATTGATAAACAATAAATGATATGAAAAAGGAAAGCTCCAAGGCTTTCCTTTTTCAATTAGTTAACAAAATTGTTGGATACTCCAGTGTTCAGGATCTTTGCTCCAAGATAGCAGACTTTCACGATCCCCTTCACTTATATAAGCTTTTTCAATTGATACGGTTACTAGGGTTGAAAAGTCTGTCAACGAATAATTAGGCAAGTTTTCCAGCATAAGTGCCTGCTTCCCTTTTTGAAGTTCATACGTAAAAATCGAAACGACGCCAACGATCTCACAACCTGCAGATCGCAGAGCCTCGGCTGCAACAATTACGCTTCCTCCGGTAGAAATTAGATCCTCAACAATTACAACTTTTTGCCCCTTCTCTACTCTTCCTTCTATTTGATTCTCCTTACCATGACCTTTTGCTTTGGAGCGAACGTAGCACATTGGTAAGTTCATTAATTCACTGACCCATGCTGCATGAGGAATTCCCGCTGTTGCCGTTCCTGCGATTACCTCAGTTTCAGGAAAATGTTCCCGAATCAGTTGTACCAATCCTTGCGCAATTTCTCTCCTTACCTCCGGATAGGACAATGTTAAGCGATTGTCACAATAAATTGGTGACCGAAGCCCAGAAGACCATGTGAATGGTTCTGTTGGTTTTAATGTGACAGCCTTGATTTTTAATAAATCTTCAGCAATTTTCTGCTTCATGGTTATAACCACTATTCCATACCTCCATCCATTTATAATAGCTTGCAAGCGGGTCAATTGACTTCGTGATTGAACGTCCAACCACAATAGAACTGACCCCTTCTGTTTTGGCGAATTCTGGTGTAGCGATTCGTTTTTGATCATTAGTCTTATCGGCCGACATTCGAATCCCCGGACAAACAGTCAAGAACTGCGAACCCAATTTTTCGCGAATCAGCCCCGCCTCCCAGGCAGAGCATACTACTCCATCCAAACCAGCATCATGTGTCAAAGTTGCATAATGCAGCACTGAGTCAGTTAAAGAAATTGGAATCAGTTGTTCTTCTTTCATTTGTGTTTCAGAAGTACTTGTTAATTGTGTTACAGCTATACAGCCAGGACGTTTGTTTCCGGCAGCTGTACCTGCCTCCAATCCTTCAAGCGCTGCCTCCATCATCTCTTTTCCCCCAGCAGCATGAACATTAATGAGATCACATTGCAGCCGGGCTAGGCCTTTCATCGCCTGCATGACGGTATTCGGGATATCATGAAGCTTTAAATCTAGAAAAATACGATGTCCCGCAGTCTTTAATTGATGAATAATGGCTGGGCCCTCTTGGTAAAATAACTCCATCCCCACTTTAACAAACAGCTGTTGACCTGCAAACGGCCGTAAAAATTGCTCAACCTCTGCCGCATTGGAAAAATCAAGCGCGATGATAAGCGAATTCATGTTGTTTCCAGCTCCTTCCAACACATTCCTCTATATGGTCAAATCCAAGTTTCTCTAATAATAGGGGGAGTTGATTTATTATCGTCGGGCAAATAAACGGATCGATGAAATTTGCCGTCCCTATTGCAACAGCACTGGCACCAGCATAGAAAAACTCCATCACATCTTCAGCTGACTGGATTCCCCCTATTCCGATGATTGGTATTGTAACAGCCTGACTCACTTCATAGACCATCCGAATGGCAACCGGCTTAATCGCTGGCCCCGAAAGACCGCCTGTCCCATTGGCAATAATCGGTTTCGCAGTCTTTATATCGAGACGCATGCCAATTAGCGTATTAATCATCGTGATACCATCTGCACCGCCTGCCTCCACTGCCTTAGCCATCTCGACAATATTGGTGACATTAGGTGATAGTTTGACATAGACCGGAACAGCGGAGACTTCCTTTACTTTTTTTGTTAATTCCTTTGCAATCTCGGGAATCGTTCCAAAAGCTAACCCTCCCGCTTTCACATTTGGACAGGAGATATTTAATTCAAGTGCCCTTACATTCGGAGCTTGGGAGATTTCCTTGGCAACGGTAACATAATCTTCCTCGATGGATCCAGCAATATTGGCGATAATTGGCACATCGAACTGGGATAGCCATGGCAGTTCCTCCGACAAAACCTTTTCCAACCCAGGGTTTTGTAATCCGATTGCATTTAACATTCCTGCTGCTGTTTCAGCCACTCGTGGGGTTGGATTGCCAAACCTAGGTTCAACGGTAGTTGCTTTAACCATAATCGCACCTAGCAAACTTAAATCATAAAATTTGCTAAACTCACGGCCAAACCCGAAACATCCTGATGCTGGCATTATTGGATTTTTTAAATTCAAACCGGGTAATTGCATATTTAATTTACTCAAAGCAGTACCTCCCCACCCCGAAATACCGGACCATCACTGCAGACTTTTTTATATGAAACTGCTAAACCATCATCCTTGCTTTTACAGACACATGCCAAGCAGGCACCGATACCACAGCCCATCCGTTCTTCCATTGATAAATAGATTTTCTTTTCTTGATACTCTTGCCAAATCGCCTTTAACATTGGCAGTGGACCGCATGTATACAAACAGTCAAAGCTTAATGCCTTGATTACATCTGTAACAAACCCCTTCTTTCCATAAGAACCATCGGCTGTCGTAACGTAAGTCAGACCATTTTTGCTAAATTCCTGGGCATAAAAAACCACCTGCTTTGTTTGAAACCCAAGGACATGGATTACATTTACCCCTTTACAAGCAAGCTGATTAGAAAGCTCCAAAAGGGGTGGGATACCAACTCCACCGCCGACAAGCAAAGCTGTTTCACCATTATCTACTGCTTCAATTGGAAAACCATTGCCCAGTGGGCCGAGGATATCAAGGGACATACCAGGCTGCATGGCTGCCATCAATGCAGTACCACGGCCTTCAATGCGGTAAACAAAAGTGATTTCCTTATTTTTTTTATCAAAGGAGGAAATACTAATCGGTCTTCGCAACAGCGGATCAAGACCATTAGTGATGCGAATGTGAACGAATTGCCCCGGGGCATTAATATCCGCTGCTAATTGTGCGCTAACCTTCATTTCATAGATGCGATATGCAATTTCTCGATTACTAATAATTTCGCACAATTCTTTTTTCACCATTAAACAATGCCTCCTTTTTCTCCGTATACATAGCTTCTGTAGAAAAATTCATTGATTCAATTACCTGAAGAATTGCATTAGCTGTATCTAAAGAGGTTAAACAAGGAATGCCATTTTCAACAGCTTCACGGCGAATTCGAAAACCATCACGCTGTGGCTGCTTGCCTTTTGTTAACGTATTAATAATAAAGTGCACTTCACCCTGATGAATAACATCTAACACCGTCTGGCCATCAGAGCCAATTTTTCCCACTTCCCTTACGTTGAGACCTGCCTCTTTCAAAATAGCTGCCGTACCTTTCGTAGCCATTAAGAGATAGCCATTTGCTGCAAATCTCTCCGCCAGCCTTAACGCTTCGTGTTTGTCTTTATCAGCAACTGTAAACAACACTGTCCCAAACTGCCGAATTCTCATCCCGGAGGCAACCAAGCCTTTATAAAGAGCCTTCTCCAGGGTACTATCCTTACCCATAACCTCACCTGTAGACTTCATTTCTGGTCCTAAGGAGATATCAACACTTTTCAGTTTTGCAAAAGAGAATACGGGTACTTTCACGTACACACCCGGTACCTCCTCCACCAGACCTGGAGTATATCCCTGATCCATAATCGAAGTTCCGAGGATTACTTTCGTTGCAATCTTGGCCATTGGAACACCGGTGATTTTACTTAAGAATGGAACCGTTCTGCTTGACCGTGGATTAACTTCCAATACATAAACCTGGTCGCTTGCTAACACAAATTGAATATTTAACAGCCCTTTAATGTTCAATCCTTTAGCGAGTTTTTCCGTATATTCAACAAGGGTTTGCTGTACTTGCTTGGAAATCGTTTGCGGCGGATAAACCGCGATTGAATCCCCAGAGTGGACTCCAGCCCGTTCAATATGTTCCATAATTCCCGGAATCATTACATTTTGCCCATCACAAATCGCATCAATTTCAATTTCTTTTCCAGTTAGATAACGATCAATTAATACAGGGTGATGAGGGTTTATTTTTACTGCGTCCTTCATGTAGCGGAGCAATTCCTCTTTATAATAAACAATCTCCATTGCTCTTCCGCCAAGAACATAGGATGGACGAACAAGGACTGGGTAGCCAATTTCTTCAGCTATCAGCAACGCTTCTGCAACTGATAATGCTGTTTTTCCCAGTGGTTGCGGAATTTCCAATGCCTGAAGCGCTTGTTCAAACTTATCACGATCCTCAGCCTGGTCTAAATCATCCAAACTAGTTCCAAGAATATTTACTTCACGTTCTGCTAACTTAGCCGCTAGGTTAATAGCGGTTTGCCCGCCAAATTGAACGACTACACCAATTGGTTTCTCTAACTCGACGATATGCATTACATCTTCAATTGTCAACGGTTCGAAATAAAGCTTGTCGGAAATACTGAAGTCCGTTGAAACCGTTTCTGGATTGTTATTAATTATAATGGCCTCATACCCAGCCTCTTTGATGGCCTTAACAGAGTGAACGGTCGCATAATCAAACTCGATCCCTTGACCTATCCGAATCGGCCCCGCCCCTAATACAATAACGCTTTCTCTATTACTGACAAGCGATTCATTTTCTTCTTCGTATGTTCCATAGTAATATGGTGTTTCTGATGCAAATTCCGCTGCACAAGTATCGACCATTTTGAAAACGGGAATGATGTCATGTTGCTTGCGTAAATGGTAGATTGCCGATTCACTATCGTTCCAGAGCTGAGCAATTTTTTTATCGGTAAAGCCTTTCCGTTTTGCCTCAAACAATAATTCCAAATTATAACGGTTTGTCTTCAACTTATCTTCGAGCTCGATGATGCCTTGCAATTTATGTAAGAAAAATAGATCAATTCCGCTCCATTGATTGATTGCTTCGATTGTAATCCCACGTTTTAAGGCTTCTGCAATATAGAAAAGACGTTCATCACCGGCCTTTTTGATTCGCTTTTCCAACAATTCATCTGTGATGTCTTCAGCGCCTAGTAATTCAAAATGATAAACCCCTGCCTCAAGAGAACGGATTGCTTTCAACAGTGATTCTTCAAAGGAACGACCAATTGCCATTACTTCGCCGGTTGCCTTCATTTGCGTTCCTAATGAACGATTTCCAGATTCAAATTTATCGAATGGCCACCTAGGAATTTTTGTTACCACATAGTCAAGTGCTGGTTCGAAGCTAGCAAAAGTCTTACCAGTAACAGGATTGAGCATTTCATCGAGAGTTAAGCCGACCGCAATCTTTGCTGCCAGCTTGGCAATCGGATATCCTGTTGCTTTTGAGGCCAGTGCAGAAGAACGGCTTACTCGAGGATTAACCTCAATTATGTAATAGTTGAAGCTCTCAGGGTCCAATGCCAGCTGGACATTACAACCGCCTTCGATTCCCAGTGCTCTGATAATTTTTAGTGAAACATTTCTTAATAACTGGTATTCGCGGTCACTCAAAGTCTGACTTGGAGCTACAACAATCGAATCCCCAGTATGTACACCTACAGGATCAATGTTTTCCATATTACAGACGACAATAGCGTTATCATTGGAGTCACGCATCACTTCATACTCAATTTCCTTATATCCGGCGATGCTCTTTTCCAACAGACATTGTTGCACAGGGCTATATTTTAATCCGCTGGCAACAATGTCTTCAAGTTCCTCAGCATGACGACAAATACCTCCCCCAGTTCCTCCAAGTGTGAATGCAGGGCGAACAATAACTGGAAAACCGACCATTTCCACAAATGTTCTTGCTTCTGTTAAATCATGAATTATCGCACTATCCGGAACCGGTTCATCCAAACTATTCATTAAATTACGAAATAGTTCTCGATCCTCTGCCTGATGTATCGCTGACAGCTTTGTCCCTAGTATCTCAACACCGCATTCTTCCAAGACACCAGAGTTGGCTAATTCGACTGTTAAATTTAGTCCTGTCTGCCCTCCTAAAGTTCCTAAAATCGCATCCGGTCGTTCTTTTCGAATTATGCTGCTGACAAATTCAAGCGTCAATGGTTCAATATAGACAACATCAGCAATCTCTGTATCTGTCATAATTGTTGCCGGATTAGAGTTTACGAGAATTACTCGATAGCCCTCCTCTTTAAGGGCAATGCAGGCTTGAGTCCCTGCATAATCAAACTCTGCTGCCTGTCCGATGACAATTGGACCAGAGCCAATGACGAGAATGGAATCAATATCTAAGCGTTTAGGCATGTGCTGATACCCCCAGTTTCTTTTCTTCCATCATTTGCAGGAATTGATCAAAAAGCCGATTCCCATCTTCAGGTCCAGGTGAAGCCTCCGGATGAAATTGAACCGTGAATGCTGGATAATCTAAATGTTGTAATCCTTCGATAGAACCATCATTCAAAGCAACATGAGTCACTGCTAATCTAGTATGTTTGATCGAGTCTGCCTCTACTTTAAACCCGTGATTTTGTGCCGTGATTAACACCTTCCCCGTTGCAAGGTCTTTTACAGGATGATTTGATCCACGATGTCCAAACTTCATTTTTACAGTTTCCGCACCACAGGCAAGCGCTAATAATTGGTGACCTAAACAAATGCCAAACAGCGGCACTTTTCCTAATACACCACGAAGCATATCGATGGCCTCTGGTACATCTTTTGGATTTCCTGGCCCGTTTGATAGCATTATTCCATCTGGCTGGAACTGGAATATTTCTTCAGCATTAAAGTAATACGGAACGACAATCACATCACAGTCGCGTTTATTTAGCTCTCTTAAAATGCCATGCTTCATTCCAAAATCAACAAGTACCACTCTTTTTCCCCGCCCAGGACTTGGGTAAGCGTTCCTTGTTGATACCTGTCTTACTTGATCAATTGGCAGCCTGGTTTGCTTTAATAAATCAATTACTTCCTGCGGATTCTTGTCAATTCCACAAATTGCGCCTTTTAATGTTCCATATTGGCGGATAATCCTCGTTAGTTTTCGGGTGTCAATGCCTGTAATTCCAGGGATTTTTTTCAATTCAAGATATTCAGATAAGGTAAATTCACTTCTCCAGTTTGAAGGGTAATCGGCGGCCTCTTTAACGACAAATCCCTTAACAGCTGGATGAATCGTCTCAAAGTCATCACGGTTGATTCCATAATTTCCAATTAACGGATATGTCAGTGTTACAATCTGACCACAATAGGATGGGTCAGAGAGAATCTCCTGGTATCCTGTCATTCCTGTTTGAAAAACAACTTCACCGATTACCTCTGCGTTACCGCCAATGCCCTCACCGATAAAAATCGAGCCATCTTCTAAAATCAATTGCCTTTTCATGCGATGACACATCCTTTTTCCCAGACAATCTGACCGTTATAAATAGTCATGACTGGCCAGCCGCTGCATTTCCAGCCATTAAACGGAGTATTTTTCCCCTTTGAGAAAAACTCCAGCGAATTGATCAAACGTTCTTCTGCTAAGTCTATTAGCACTAGGTCGGCATGAGCTCCTACCTCAATCCTTCCATATGGAAGCCCGAATGCTTGAGCTGGTTTTCTCGTTAAAAAGCTAATCAACTGCTCAAGAGTTAAAATATTTCCTTTGACTAAATAGGTATACAGTAATGGGAAGGCTGTCTCCAAACCGACAATGCCAAACGGAGCTAACTCCATACCTAACTGCTTTTCTTCTGTCGTATGCGGTGCATGATCGGTTGCGATGAAATCAATCGTGCCATCTAAGAGGCCGTCAATTAACGCTTGACGATCGGCAACAGATCTAAGCGGTGGGTTCATTTTGAAATTGGCATCTAAATCAGGAATATCTTCATCAGATAATAATAAATGATGCGGTGTAACCTCTGCTGTCACGTGAATTCCTGCCCGTTTCGCCTCTCTTACCACGCGGACAGACTCCTTTGTACTAATATGACAAACATGATAGTGGCAACCAGTTGCTTCAGCTAATAAGACGTCGCGAGCAATCTGGACTGACTCACAAATAGAAGGAATTCCATTCAAGCCATTTTTTCGAGAAAATTCCCCTTCATGAACACAGCCTCTATGAATGAGGCTATTCTCCTCGCAATGAGCGACGATAGCGATATTTTCCTTTGCAGCATGCTGCATTGCCTGAAACATCATGTCAGCGTTTTGAACGCCGACCCCATCGTCTGTGAATGCAAACGCCCCTGCTTGCTTTAGCGCGTGAAAATTAGTTAACTCCCGCCCTAGCTGTCTTTTAGTAATTGATGCATATGGCAGGACCCGGACATGTGCCGTTTCATTAATCCGATTTTGCAACCATTCCACTTGTTGGCTCGTATCTGGTACAGGCCTTGTGTTAGGCATTGCCGCCACCGTTGTGAATCCGCCGCGAGCAGCTGCTTTTGTTCCTGTAGCAATCGTTTCCTTCTGCTCTCCTCCCGGCTCGCGCAAATGTACGTGAAGATCAATAAACCCTGGTGCAACTAGCAAACCACTTGCATTCACTTTAAAATCAACGACAGCCTCAATTTTTTCAGCGATTTCGGCAATATATCCATCCTCTATTAAAATATCAGGTTGGCAAGTTTTACCATTAGATGCTATGTATGATGCGTTCTGGATAAGCAGTTGCATTTACGTTTCCTCCCTTCTGACCCTCAAGTGCTCGTTTGATAACAGCCATTCTAACATAAACGCCATTTTCCATTTGTTTAAAAATCCTAGAACGACTACATTCGACAAGGCTATCAGCAATCTCAACATTTCTGTTTACCGGTGCCGGATGCATGATAATGCTACCATGCTTCATATTTTTTTCTCGCTCCACTGTCAAGCCAAACTGCTGATGATACTCATTCGCAGTAAAACTACCTTTTTGACCATGACGCTCATGTTGGACGCGCAGCAGCATAACAACATCAGCTTGTTTAACCGCTTCATCCACTGATACATAGCGTGACACATCAAGACTGCGATCAAACCATGGTTCGGGACCGGAAAAAATCACGTTGGCACCCAATCTTGTTAAAACATCTGCGTTGGAGTGAGCTACCCGGCTATGGCGAATATCACCGATGATTGCTACCGTCAAGCCGGTAAAATCATCAAACTCCTGGTAAATCGTCATTAAATCTAATAATGATTGAGTTGGATGATGACCGCACCCATCACCTCCATTAATAATTGGAATGTTAACCTTATCAACAAGTTCATCAAAATAACGATCTTGACCATGGCGGATAACCATAGTATTGACACCAATCGCCTCTAAGGTTTTTACCGTATCATATAAGGTTTCGCCTTTTTGCACACTTGAGGTTCCGATTTCAAATGGTATTACTTTCATCCCCAGCCGTCTTTCTGCCACTTCAAAGCTACATTTCGTTCTTGTGCTTGCTTCATAGAAAAGATTAGCAGCAAATAATTGTCCCTCAGGCTTCCAAACCAAGCCTTCTGAAAATTTCTTAGCGTCCTCTAAAATTTGAAAAATCTCTCCCACTTTTAACTCATTCGTTGTTAGTAAATGTGTAATCATAAATGCGCCCCCTGTTTTAATTTCAAAAAAACACCCTAATCAATAGACTAGGGTGTAAATTCATACGCCAAAACAAGTTTAAGAAATAACAGCTTAAACTCGCTTGTCACACCCTTGGAAGCCTCTCCGGACTTCATTTAAAAGGTTTTATTAGGCAGTTCTTTTTTCATTTGTTGTTCCATCGGTTTTGAACATATCATCATCAACTTGTGGTCTTCCAGGCAGGATTACATTTAGCAATACTCCAAAAATTGCTGCCAGTGCCATTCCTTGAATTTGAATATCTTTAAACGGCAGTTTAAGTACAGCCCCGCCAATACCGATGATCAGAATCACAGAGGCAATCACTAGATTGCGTTTATCATCAAAGTCAATTTTGCTATCAACCAGCATTCGCAAGCCTGATGAAGCAATAATTCCAAACAATAGAATCGATACACCACCCATAACAGGTGTTGGAATACTATGAATGAGGGCAGTTATTTTTCCGATAAATCCGAACAAGATAGCGAAAACCGCGGCACCAGCAAGAACATATACACTGTAGACACGGGTGATGGCCAAGACACCAATATTTTCTCCATATGTTGTTTTTGGCGGCCCGCCAACAAGTGCTGAGACAATGGAGGCCATTCCATCTCCAAGAAGCGAGCGATGTAAACCTGGCTCTTTAATATAATCACGGCCAACCACTTTACTTAAGATAAGCTGGTGACCGATGTGTTCCGAGATGGTAACGATTGCTACCGGGACCATCAGCCAGAATATATCCCACGTGAACGACACTTTATAACTGACAAACGGAATAATGAATTTCGGCATTTCAAACCAATTTGCTTTAACTACTGGAGTAAAGTCGACAATGCCGACAACCAGGGCATAAACATAACCAACCACAATCCCTGCTAAAATTGGGATGATACTAAGTACTTTTTTCGCAAACATTGAGAAAATTATCGTGGCCGCTAAAGTGACCAAAGCAACGGAGAAGTGGAGCACACTGTACTTACCATCCGGGTTATTCATCGCCATACCAACTGAAGTTGAGGCAACCGATAAACCGATAACAATTATAACTGGTCCGACAACAACCGGTGGCAAGAGATTCATAATCCAGCGATAGCCGCCTTTACGGATGATTAGAGCAACGATTCCATAGACGAATCCAACAAGAAAGGTACCGATCATCGCAGCGCCAGGACCAAATGACTCATTTAAAAATTTGATTGGAATGATGTAAGCAAACGATGAACCGAGATATGCGGGTACTTGAAATTTTGTGATAAGCAGAAATGCTAGTGTTCCGAGCCCGCTTGAGATGAGGGCAATCGCAGGGTCTAAACCGACTAGATATGGAACTAGAATTGTTGCTCCAAACATGGCAAATAAATGCTGAATACTTAATGTAAGCCATTGAGCTGTCTTTGGCTTATCTTTTACATCTAAGATTGGCTGGTTGTTCATCCTTAATCTCCCCTTGTACTAAATTAAATAACCCTCTTCACCTGTGAGGCAAAGAGGGTTTGTAAGTACAGATAATTAATAACTGTATTATTCCCCCTTTGTCAGCCTCACAGGACTACTATTAAAAGGGTGGCTATTTATTTGTCATATATACTTACTTGATCTACCTTGTCAACTTCTGACAGTTCAACAACAATTTTTTCACTGTTCGATGTGGGAATGTTTTTTCCAACATAATCAGCTCTAATTGGCAGCTCACGATGACCACGGTCAACCAGCACAGCAAGCTGAATTGCTGCCGGACGCCCTAAATCCATTAAGGCATCGAGACCTGCCCTCACTGTCCGCCCAGTATATAAAACATCATCAACAAGAATTACCTTTTGATTATTAATCGAAAACGGAATATCTGATCCTTTAACCAAAGGTTCTTGGTTAGCCGTTTTTGTTGATAAATCATCACGGTACAGAGTAATGTCCAATTCTCCAACAGGGATGGCTTCTCCTTCAATTTGTTCGATTCTTGCTGCCAAACGTTTGGCTAAATAAATACCTCTGGTCCTTATTCCGACGAGTACACAATCTTGAATTCCTTTGTTTTTCTCAATGATTTGATGAGCAATCCGAGTCATGGCACGTCCGATAGCTTGCTCATCGAGAACAAGAGCTTTTTGGCTCACATGTCCCACCTTCTTTTTCATAATGTAAAAAAACCCTCTCACCATTTCGGCGAGAGGGTAAACGTTGACTTTGTCCTTCTTAAAGATTGTAAACCGTTTCCTTCTCAGCCTCACTGGACTGAATTTAAAGGCATATTCAACTAAAGAAATAGTACTTTAAATTCTCATGCATGTCAACGATTATTTTCGCAATTGTGCTAATAGCTTTACCATGTCTGCTGGAAGTGGTGCTTCGAATTCTAAATATTCATTAGTCCGAGGATGCTGAAAGCCAAGTATGCCGGCATGCAGAGCCTGCCCATCAATCGATAATGTTTTCTTCGGTCCATACTTTGGATCCCCCGCAAGCGGATAGCCAATATATTTCATATGGACACGAATCTGATGAGTTCTTCCTGTTTCCAACTGACACTCTATAAAGGTAAAATCATTAAACCGTTCCAATACTTGAAAATGAGTAACAGCGTGCTTTCCCTTATCAACAACTGCCATACTCTGGCGATCTTTGCTGTCCCTGCCTAACGGTGCATCAATCGTTCCATAGTCATGTGGGATGACACCGTGGACAATCGCTTTATATTTACGGGTAACCGTTTTTTCAACAAGCTGATTTACGAGACTTTCATGGGCAAGATCATTTTTCGCAACCATTAATAAACCAGAAGTATCCTTATCAATCCGATGGACAATACCAGGTCTAAGCACACCATTAATTCCCGATAAATCTTTGCAATGGGCCATTAAGCCATTCACTAAAGTACCTGTCATATGCCCTGGAGCGGGATGAACCACCATTCCTCGAGGCTTATTGACGACTAACACATCACGATCTTCATAATATATGTCTAAAGCCATCTCTTCTGGTACTACATCTAACTCTTCAGGATCTGGAATAGAGATGTTTATAACATCATTTGTGCTGCATTTATAATTTGTTTTTACCGTTTTGCCATTTACAAGGACATTGCCCTCTTTAATCCATTGTTGAACCTGTGTCCTTGACCACTCATCATCAATTCCGGTAATAACCTTATCGATGCGGTCGCCTCGTTGTTCTTCAAGAACGATATATTCGATTTTATCCATTTGTTTTCTCCTTTGACTTTCTCTCCTCAAGTAGCATTTGAATTATTAATAGGCCTACACCTATAACCAAAGCGGAATCGGCAATATTAAAGACAGGGAAATTGTAGCTAAAAATATATGTATGAATAAAGTCAACCACTTCCTGCCGAAATACACGATCAATAAAATTTCCAATCGCACCGCCAAGCATCAGAGCTAGGGATACGCCAAGCAATTTCTTTCCTTTGGCATTTTTCTGCAGATAGATTATTATGCCAATAATCACCACAACGGTAATAACGTAAAAAAGCCACATCTGACCTTGTAATATTCCCCATGCAGCACCGCGGTTGCGATGAGAGGTGATATAAAAAAAATTATCAATAATAGGGATACTTTCCCCCACATACATATAGTGTTCAATGAACCATTTAGTAACCTGATCAAGCATTATTACAAACATTGCGATTAAATAATAGTAAAACACAAAATAACCTCCACATCCCTAAACGGTTCACCTTTTTCCGGCAAACTGTTTTTCTGATTTCTTTTGCATTTTAGCATATTTAACCGCAAAACGACAATTTAAGGTGATAAAAAGGGCGGTTGTAGTGGCTTTTTATAAAAGGTTGCTAATGTATTGGAGTCTTTAACGGATTTAATGGTGGGAAGCATGGTCAATAACTGTTCCGGTATTAGTTCACCGGAAATTTCACATTGGCCAAATTGACCTGATTGAATTTTTGCAAGCGCCGTTTCAACATCATCTAATTCTTCTTGTAAGATATCGGTTAACCAATCGTTTTTCTGTCTCACCTTTAATGCTTTCAATAAGTCTGCTTTCGTTTGACGGAGTTCCATAAACATTTCTTCCTGCTTCGCAATCATTATTGTTTACCTCCGTTTCGTCATTTGTTATATTATGTCCCTGTATTTACTGTAAACACTTAATAACATTTGACATCATGAACAACAATTAACGGAGCAGGAAAAAATTATAAAGCCCCGTACTTCGGAGTACAGGGCTACAATTTTTTAATAATTTTCTTTTACAACATGAGCACAGCGTGGGCATAGGGTCGGATGGTCAGGATCTTGACCAACTTCAGGGGTAACGACCCAGCATCGTTCACATGTTTCACCTTCGGCTTTTGAGACAACAATTGCTGCTGATGGTAATTTTATTGCATTTTCAGGGGCTTCCTGATAAGTCCCGGCAATTTCGAACGAGGAAACGATAAATAACTGAGCAATGTTTTCTGTGATTGATGCCAACAATTCCATTGTGTTCTCGTTTCCATAAAGAGTAACTTTAGCTGTTAATGATTTACCAATTACTTTCTCATTACGAGCTTCCTCCAGAGCTTTTAGAACATCATCACGGAGTTCCATAAAGGCAGTCCATTTTGTTTCTAAAGCCTCGGCACCCGCAAGTTCTTGGTATTCAGGCATATCAGTTAATTGCACACTTTCCTCGGTAACACCAGGGATGTAAGGCCATACCTCATCAGCCGTATGTGAAAGGATTGGTGACACTAATTTTGCCAAAGAAACAACAGATTGGTACAAAACAGTCTGAATTGCGCGACGATCCCGATGAGCAGAAGCTTCGATATACAAAATGTCTTTCGCAAAATCAAGATAAAACGCACTTAAATCTAATGTACAGAAATTGTTGATAGCATGATAAATACCGGAGTAATCATAGTTTTCGTAAGCATTGCGAACCAATTTAATCAGCTTGTTCAGCTTCACGAGCATAAATTGGTCAACTTCTCTTAGGTTCTCGTAAGCAACCTTATCAGTTTCTGGATTAAAGTCAGCCAAATTTCCTAATAAGAAACGGAATGTATTGCGAATTTTTCGATATACTTCAGCAACTTGTTTTAAAATTGCATCAGAGACGCGCACGTCAGCTTGGTAATCAACAGAGGCAACCCATAAACGGAGAATATCCGCGCCTAATTGATTCATGACCTTAGCTGGAACAACGACATTGCCGATTGATTTACTCATTTTTCTTCCTTCACCATCAAGGGCAAAGCCATGACTTAATACACCTTTGTATGGTGCCTTACCAGTTACGGCAACCGCTGTTGATAACGATGAGTTAAACCAGCCGCGATACTGGTCAGAGCCTTCAAGGTACAAATCAGCCGGACGTACCAAGTCTTCCCTTTCAAGAAGAACGGCCTGGTGCGAAGAACCAGAATCGAACCATACATCCATAATATCAGTTTCTTTTGAAAAAATACCGTTGGGACTCCCAGGATGGGTGAATCCTTCTGGAAGTAAATCTTTTGCTTCCCGTTCAAACCAGACATTTGACCCATGCTGGCGGAACAGATCAGAAATATGTTGGATCGTTTCGTCGGTAATAATTTCTTCGCCATTTTCCGCATAAAATACTGGAATCGGTACACCCCATACACGCTGTCTTGAGATACACCAGTCACCACGGTCACGAATCATATTGAACAGACGAGTTTCTCCCCAGGCAGGAACCCATTTCGTTTCCTTCACAGCTTCCAACAATTGTTCACGGAAGTCTTTAATAGATGCAAACCATTGTGCAGTCGCCCGGAAAATTACCGGCTTCTTCGTCCGCCAGTCATGCGGATAAGAGTGAGTAATGAATGACAGTTTCAACAAAGTACCCAGTTCTTCTAATTTTTGCCCAATAGGTTTATTGGCATCCTCATAGAATAAGCCTTCAAAACCAGGTGCTTCCTCAGTCATATAACCTTTATCGTCAACAGGACAAAGTACATCTAGACCATATTTCTGACCAACTAAGAAGTCATCTTCCCCATGACCTGGCGCTGTATGAACACAGCCCGTTCCTGCATCTGTCGTGACATGCTCGCCTAACATTACTAAGGAATCACGTCCATAAATTGGATGGCTGGCAACAATGAATTCTAATTCGGTGCCTTTTACTTTTTGTACTACCTGTGGGTCTTCCCAGCCGATTTCCTTACTGGCCGACTCAAGCAGGCTCTGGGCAACGAGATATTTATGACCGTTAACAGCCACAACAACATAGCTTAAGTCTGGATGAACTGAAATCCCCAAGTTTGCCGGAATTGTCCATGGAGTAGTTGTCCAGATGACGATTTCTGTTTCCTGATCAAGGACACCTTTACCATCCTTTACTTTAAAGGCAACATAGATGGATGGAGAACGTTTATCTTTATATTCGATTTCCGCTTCAGCAAGTGCAGACTCACTGGAAGGAGACCAATAAACAGGCTTTAATCCTTTATAGATATAGCCTTTTTTCGCCATTTCGCCAAAAACTTTAATTTGCTGTGCTTCATATTCCGGCTTTAGCGTAATATATGGATTTTCCCAATCACCTCTAACACCTAGACGTTTAAATTGTGTCCGTTGATTATTAATCTGATTGTATGCATACTCCATACACAGCTTACGAAACTCTGCTACACTCATTTCCTTGCGTTTAACACCTTTATTGGTTAATGCCTGTTCGATTGGCAAACCATGAGTGTCCCAGCCAGGAACATATGGCGCATGGAAACCACTCATTGATTTATAGCGGACAATAAAATCCTTCAAAATTTTATTTAAGGCATGCCCCATATGGATGTCACCATTGGCATATGGTGGGCCATCATGAAGAACAAAGATTGGTCGTCCTTTTGTCCGCTCCTGAACCTTTTGATAAATATCCATTTCTTCCCATTTAGTTTGAATTTGTGGTTCCCTTTGCGGAAGATTACCACGCATTGGGAACTCTGTCTTAGGCATTAACAACGTATTTTTGTAATCCATTTTCCTTCCTCCATTAACTTTCTAATGAATAGAATAGACATTTTGAAAAATAAAAAAACCTTCTCATCCCTAAATAGGGACGAGAAGGTTTCCCGCGGTACCACCCTTGTTAGACAGAAAAAAGATTTTCCATCCACTTTTCATTCGTAACATGAATGACACGCCAAAGCTTACTTAACCAAGTAATAGTGATTCAGCTCGGAACTCAAGGGTGATCTTCTAATTTATCCACTTTTCCAGGCTTCCACCGTCCCTGGTTCGCTATTAAAAGCATTGAAAAATTATACTGTCCCTGTCATAGTCCGCATTCTATTCAAATAAATCTGTTAACAAATTATATGCTACTCTAGCAGCGTTCGTCAAGCCAATGAATCTTCTTCTTCATGAAGCTTTAACTCTGAGGCATCTACTTCATACTCCAACAAATGATCCCAATCATCAGTATTAAGCATATCAAGCTGTGCTTCGATTAGCATTTTAAACCTGGTGCGAAATACTTTTGATTGTTTTTTTAAGTCTTCAATTTCAAGTGCGATTTTTCTGGCTTTTGACAGTGATTCATTGATTATGCGGTCTGCATTTTTCTCAGCCTCTTTAATAATCAATTTTGCTTCTTTTTGTGCATTACGCCTGACTTCTTCCCCAGCCTCTTGAGCAATCACAATCGATTTGTTTAATGTTTCTTCAATATTTAAAAAATGGCCAAGCCGGTCATTTAAATCACTTAATTTCTCTTCAAGCTCCTTCTTCTCGCGTAGAACCATTTCATAATCTTTGATTACTTGGTCTAAAAATTCGTTTACTTCATCCTCGTCGTACCCACGAAACCCTTTGTTAAATTCCTTATTGTGAATATCTAACGGCGTTAACGGCATGCTGCCACCTCCAACAAACTCTGTATATGTATTAGGTAATATTCGACAAGGTTTTTAAAAATCCTGCAAAAGCAGCGACTATTTTTGCTGCCCCACAATGATTCGCCATTTTTCTTTCTTTGTTTGCCCCTCGATTTGGCTGATTTTTATCCTTCCAAAACCACGAACAGAAATGATGTCTCCCTCTTCGCAAGTAAAGGCTGGATTCGCAATAGTTGTCCAATTGAGCTTTACAATACCTTGTTGAATTAAAGCTAGCGATTTCTGTCGTGATAGGTGAAAGACGCTAGAAATGACCGCATCTAAGCGGAGAGAAGAAACAGTTATAGTAATCTCTTTCCAGCTTTCTTTAACAGGAAGCGCAAATTCAAACGGCTTATCTACCAATTTTACACCTGCATGACCAATTGAATCAATATGAGATTGAATAAAGCTGCTAATTTCTGTTGCAGAAAAAAACTGAACACGAGATCCGTCAAGCAGAATATCGCCAAATTTCCCTCGTTTTAATCCTAATGACATCAATGTCCCCAATACTTGTCGATGTTCAATGGTGGCAAATTTCTGCGGATACATGATGTCAAAAAGAGTAATTTGAAAATCCTCTTCAGCAGGTTTGAAATAATCAGGATATAAAAGGGCTCGCTTCCTCTCTACCCCTAGTGTCCCCCCGAAAAAGGAATATTTGATTTCTCCGTGTTCACCAATAATTGTTTTTAAAATATGCTGCTCTCTCGGGTCAAGAAAATCGGACAATTTAGGGGCATATTGTTTTGCCACATAATCCTTCCAATCTAATACGTGGTCAATAAACTCTCTTTCTTCGGAGCGAAAATGCTGGTAAATATTCATTAAACAAAACACACCTAATCAAATAATGTTAACCAATCATATGATAAAGACTATACAGGCCTCTATTTGCAAAATTCAATACTAGAAAAGCAACAATTGGTGAAATATCAATCATACCAATCGGGGGAATTATTTTTCTAAACGGTTCTAAATATGGTTCGCAAATTCTTGCTAAAAAACGCCCAACGGAAGTTTCTCTAGCATTGGGAAACCATGACATCAATATATAAATAATCAAAGCCCATGAATAAATTTCAATTACCTTTTGGAGGATACTGATAACCAAATACATTTTTTCTACCACCTCACTTTTTGGATTTCTTGCTCTGATAGAAGATCAGAAATATTGCCTGATACTTCGATATTGTCTGGAGTAACTAAGAAAATACTCATACCAACCTTTTGCATATCGCCTCCCAGTGCATAAACAACACCGCTTAAAAAGTCGATTATCTGCCGTCCTTGTTCATGATCTATGCGTTGTAAATTGACGACAACAGCGCGTCGGTTCTTTAAATGATCGGCAATGTCAGTGGCTTCATCATAGGATTTTGGCTCCGCGAGAATTACCTTTGAAGCCTTTTGAACGCTTTGAAGACTTACAACATTTTGAGTTTTAGGTTGCATTTTTGTTGGTTTTTTTTCGTCCGTTTCTTGTTCGCCAACATCATTTTCATCATATTCATCATCTAAAAAGAAAAATGTTTTTAATTTTGTTTTTAACGTCATCTTTTTCTCCCCTAATCCTCTTCACCAACTAGTGCCGTACCGATTCTGATCATTGTGGCGCCTTCTTCAATAGCAATGGCAAAATCATTTGACATCCCCATTGACAGTTCTTGGCACGGTGCAAATGTTAAATTCAGCCTCTGAACTTCATTACGGAGTTCCCTTAATGTAGAAAAACATTCTCGAATAACATGTTCATCATCAGTGAGAGGTGCCATGGTCATTAAACCGGCAATCCGGATGTTCTCAAATGGACGAAGCGATTTGATAAATGGAATAACCTCCTCAGAAGACAAACCGTGCTTCGATTGTTCTCCGGAAACATTCACTTGTACAAGACAATTGACTGTTTTATTGGCACGTTTGTTTATTTCTTGTGCTAATGAAAGGCGGTCTAATGAATGAATATATTCGACTTTATCGATAATATGTTTCACTTTTCGTGATTGAAGGGTACCAATATAATGCCATACAGGCTTGTCCCGAAGAACCTCCCACTTCTGTAACAGGCCTTCATCACGGTTTTCACCTAAATCGGCAACCCCCGCTTCCAACGCCTCGCTTGCACGGTCAATACTAACATATTTTGTCACAGCGATTATGCGAATTTCATCCGGATTACGCATGGATTTTTGACATGCCTGATTGATGACTTGGTTAATTTGTTCAATATTATCTGCTACCTTCTTCAACGAATGATTTCTCCTTCCAACCAATATAACTTAACATTCTCCCTGTTTTTCCTTGGTCACGACGGTATGAAAAAAACAGTTCCTGCTCACAGCTGGTACATAGATTGGACACGATAATCTGCTTTTCTGGAACACCGGCCTTTATGAGGAGTTGCTTATTTAGCAAACGCAAATCCAACGAATATTGCCCGGCACTAATTAAATTATATGGTTTTCTATCGACATCTTCTAGTATATTTTCAATTAAGTTCACGACATGATTATCTACAATATAACATTTTTCGCAAATGGATGGTCCGATGGCGACATGAATGTCTTTGGCTTGAATGCCCTCCAGCTCCCACAATTGAATCATTTCCTTGGCAATTTGCGCGACTGTACCTTTCCAGCCTGCATGTGCTGCCCCAATCATTTTTTTCTCTGGTGCGTGAAAGAAAAGCGGAACACAATCTGCATAACAAAGAGTTAGCAGAATTCCTTCTTCATTTGTGTAAAAGCCGTCAGTGCCTTGAAAAGAATCACTATAGTTATTGGCTCCTTTCCCTCGATCAGACTTGGAAACTTTTTTGATTGAGGTATTATGAATCTGCTCGGCTCCTACCCATTGCTGTAAGGGTAATTTCAACTTGGCAGCGACCCTCTCTCTGTTAGCACAGACATCATTCGCATTGTCATTTACATGAAAGCCCATGTTCAGCGACGCATATGGTTCGTGGCTGACACCGTCTAATTTCGTTGTCATGCCTGCGGTGAGATCTGGAAAACGTTCTTCCCAGCTTTCGATCGACAATAATGACTGATCTTTATGAACAAAAGGTTCCATTCCACTACCTCTTTTAGTTTTTCTATAGTTTACCATGAAAAGCTTAATTGTGCATCCTAACCTTCTGTCGGCTTAATGTCTTCCATTCCTTTGTATCGTACCAAGATTACATCTTCACCAACCTTAATAATGTTTTTCCAGGGTATTACAATTTCTTCTTCTTTTCCGAAAAAGCCGAATACGCGCCCATTTCCAGAAATGACAACAGCCAGAATTTTTCCAGTCGTAACATCAATTTCAATATCACCAATATTACCAAGCCGTTTTCCATCCGAAACATTTACAACATCCTTAATTTGAAATTCAGAAATTTTTACCACCATTACCACTCCCCAGCCCTATGCTATAACTAAATATATGATTACAATCAGAAAATAATCATAAGAAAAAGCTGCCCTCGAGGCAGCTTAGCTTTGAATATTTTTATTCATTTGTCTGATTGCCGCTTTCTCTAAGCGTGATACCTGTGCTTGTGAAATCCCGATTTCATCGGCGACTTCCATTTGTGTTTTGCCCTGAAAAAACCGTTTGCGTAAAATTAATTTCTCACGCTCGTTTAGCCTTCTCATACCTTCTTTTAACGCAATTTCTTCAATCCAATGAATATCTTTGTTCCGCTCATCGCTTAATTGGTCCATGACATAAATTGGGTCACCGCCATCATTATAAATAGGCTCAAAAAGCGAAACTGGATCTTGAATTGCATCTAATGCGAAAACAATTTCTTCGTGCGGCACTTCCAACACCTTGGCAATTTCCTCCGCGGTTGGTTCTCGTGAAGTTTCACTCATTAACTTTTCTCGCACTTGTAAAGCCTTATAGGCAATATCCCTTAAACTGCGAGAGACACGAATAGGATTGTTATCACGTAAATAGCGCCGTATTTCACCAATAATCATTGGTACAGCATAGGTGGAAAACTTTACGTTTTGTCCTAAGTCAAAGTTATCAATCGATTTCATTAATCCAATACAGCCAACTTGAAATAGATCATCAACGTACTCCCCTCGGTTATTAAATCTTTGGATGACACTTAAGACGAGTCGTAAATTCCCATTGACAAGTTTCTCGCGAGCAGATAAATCGCCCTCTTGCATTTGCTTGAAGAGTATTCTCATTTCTTCGTTTTTTAATACTGGAAGTTTTGATGTGTCTACACCGCAAATTTCTACTTTATTTCGAGTCAATTCTGTTCCCTCCTCACAGGAGCTGCTGTACAAAAAACAGTATCTCCTAGGAAAGGAAAAATATGCACCTGTCCATTTTTGCGGCAAGACAGAAAGGATAGAAAATCGCTGTCAAAATCACGAGATATTAGGGTTTTTCTATGTGGAAAATTTTTTATATTTTTCAAATCTAAACCAAGATGGGTGCATTTTTATTTTTTTAAAATAGTTAGTCTTTAGACCATCTTATTAAATTCTTTTCGTAAGCGTTTAATGATTCTTTTCTCCAAGCGTGAGATATAGGATTGGGATATTCCCAACATATCCGCCACATCCTTTTGAGTCTTTTCTTCTCCATTTTTCAGCCCAAAACGCAGCTCCATAATTTGTTTTTCCCTATCCGTCAATTGATGCAATGCCTTTGCTAAAAGTTTTCTATCAACGTTTGCTTCCAGATCTTTTGTAATAATGTCATCATCTGTCCCTAAAACATCAGATAATAATAACTCATTTCCATCCCAATCAATATTTAATGGTTCGTCGAAAGAAACCTCGGAACGAATTTTATTATTTCTTCGTAAGTACATCAGGATTTCATTTTCAATACATCTTGAAGCATATGTAGCTAGTTTAATCTTTTTTTCTGGATTAAACGTATTCACAGCTTTTATTAGACCAATAGTACCAATACTGATTAGATCTTCAATATTGATACCGGTATTTTCGAATTTACGGGCGATATAAACCACTAAGCGCAAATTCCGCTCAATCAGCATTGATCTTGCTGCTTTATCCCCCTCCGGAAGTTTCTTTAGTAAAACTTCCTCTTCATCTTTGCTTAAGGGAGGTGGCAATGCTTCGCTTCCACCAATATAAAAGACTTCATCTGTTTTTAATCCTAATTTTGTTAATAGTTTATACCAATAATAGGTTAAGCGAAATTTCCACTTCCTCATCATGTGCTCCCCCTTCTAAAATACATAAAGCGTAAGTATAGTAGTAGTATTAACTCACTTTTTCACTGTCCGCTTGATTCCCTAGACCTGTCAGCATCTTTGGATGAACAATACATTCAAATGTATCATCCCTAGATAATTGTTGCATCGTAAATGAGACCAAACCCTTCGAACAGACATATTCGGTGTCCTGATGTTGAATGATAATCTTATCTGGTCTAACAGCAGCTAAAAGCTGGTGTTCTTGTCCAACCACACTATAGGGAACAATTCTTAATCGACCTTGCCATTCATTCGGTAATTCTTCACTAGCCATGATGAGTGCTTCTGGATCTGCTGCTAATTTTTGAATATGTTCCGGAAACAAATCCGTCTGACGGTTGATGGAAACAAACATAACCGGAAGTCTGGACATTGGGTCGTAAAGCTGATTTCCGCTATCAATGAGACCTTTAAAGGAATAAGTTTCTTTATCAATTACCACCTGAACATAAACAACCTGATCATATTGAATTTTTGTCATTTCCATCATTTGAATATTTTTTTGGGAAAAATGCCAGGCAATTGGGAAACCAAGCAAAACAAAAAGCCAGCTAATCGGATCGCCAAACCCCTTTACACTTGCTAAAAGGAGCTCTTCAGTAAGGCTGTCATCATATTGAGAGAAATAATGGGCTCCAATTAATCCCCCGCCGATTAAAAACGTTGTCACATATAACGTCATTACAGCTTTTAAAAAGAATGTGAGTCGTTTATATCCAAATGTTACAAGCACCATGACTAGCGAACAAAATAATTTGGCGATAGGATGAGTGGAATAGACATTTAATGGCGTAAACGACAATAAAATAATCAATGAACCAACCAATCCTCCCGCTGCTATTCTCCATAACCGGGTTCTTCTTTTGAGAATAATAGCTGTTAAATACAGAAGGAGGCTGTCAAATAAGAAATTCAGAGCCCAGATAATATCCAAATAAACGACCACCAAGCTTCCTCCTCTAACATACTCTGGAATGAGGCGCTACTACGTTTATGAAAAAGTATAACCTACCATTAGCCTTGAAGTGTGTCACTTTCTGTAACCAAAAAATCAGAAATTTCCACTATTAACGGCAGAAAATGTCAGAGAAAGTCAAAAGCACTAATAAAAAAACTTGAGGCATGGTCGTTAGCTTGACCATGCCTCAAGTGTTCCTGTTATAACTATTATCTTCTGCGATTTCGATTGCGTAAGAAAGTTGGAATATCTAATGTTTCTTCTTGAAATGTATTATTGTTGTTAGTACGGACCGGTTCTTGTACTGGTTCTTCACGCTTTTGTTCACGCTTTAAATTGTTTACCTGTGTTTTTGCTTGTCCAAAAGTAGGCCGGACTGCTTTTGGCTGTACCACTTCTTCATTAAAGCCAGTTGCAATCACAGTAACAATGATTTCATCCTTAAGATCTTCGTTAATAACGGAACCAAAAATCATGTTTACTTCTTGGTCAGACGCTGAAGCAACAATGTCCGCTGCTTCCTGTACTTCATATAGACTTAGGTTCGAGCCTCCAGATATATTCATCAAAACACCTTGGGCACCGTCAATTGAGGTTTCAAGCAATGGCGAGCTAATCGCTTTTTTGGCGGCCTCGGCGGCACGATTTTCTCCCGATGCCATACCAATTCCCATCAAGGCAGAGCCTTTATTTGACATAATCGTTTTAACATCTGCAAAGTCAAGGTTGATTAAGCCAGGGACAGCAATTAAATCAGAAATCCCTTGTACCCCTTGTCGGAGGACATTATCAGCTTCTCTAAACGCTTCAAGCATTGGTGTACTCTTATCTACAATCTCTAACAGACGATCATTCGGAATAACGATTAACGTATCCACGGCTTCTTTCATCGCACCAATTCCACCAGAAGCCTGATTTGCTCGTTTTTTACCTTCAAATGTAAATGGACGAGTTACTACACCAACAGTTAATGCGCCCAGATTTCTAGCAATTTGGGCAATGACTGGAGCTGCACCAGTTCCAGTGCCGCCGCCCATACCTGCAGTAACAAACACCATATCAGCACCGCGTAATGCTTCCTCAAGTTGTTCCTTACTTTCTTCCGCGGCTTTTTTTCCAACCTCAGGATTTGCTCCGGCTCCCAACCCCCGGGTTATTTTCGCGCCAATTTGCATTCTTACTTCTGCTTTTGATAGATTTAACGCTTGAGCGTCGGTATTTACAGCAATAAATTCGACACCTTGGACACCATGTTCAATCATTCGATTAACTGCATTATTGCCGCCGCCGCCCACTCCGATTACTTTTATCGTTGCCAGAGAATCTAAATTCGTATCAAATTCCAACATGAAAAATCCTCCTAATTCGTCGATATTCCTTTTCGCGTATCCTATTCAAAAAAGTAACCAAGGAATTTTTTTACTTTTGATGTCATTTTTTCTTCAGGATGTTTTTCTACCTTTGCTTTTGGCTGCTGCTTTGGTAATTTTTTTTCGCTCGTTACAGAAACAGGTTCCTGCGAGCTGACAGTTCCCCCTGGCAATCTAGCATTCTTATAAGCATATTTAATTAGGCCAACTGCAGTCGTATATTGAGGTTCTCTCACACCAATATAATCAGGCCGGGCAAGCCGTACAGGATTATTAAACATATCCTGAGCAAGCTCCAATACCCCTTGCATGTTTGCGGTTCCACCTGTTAGGACGAATCCACCTGGTAATTCTTTCACATCCATGCGTTTTAATTCGTTAGCAACAAGTTCAAATATCTCTTCCATTCTTGCCTCAATAATTTCAGAAACATAAAGTTGGTTAAACTGTTGATGCTGATCACTTCCAATTATCGGTACGCTGAAAAATTCTTCTTCCGAAGCGTGATCATAAAAGGCATGTCCATACTTCACCTTAATATTTTCTGCATCCTCTGTAGACGTGTGTAAAACTTTTGATAGGTCATTCGTGATTAAATCACCGCCTACTGGAATTACACTGGTTGCTTTCAAAAACCCTTCTTCAAACACTGCTATTGTTGTCGATCCCCCGCCAATATCAATTAGGGCAACGCCTAAGTTTTTTTCATCTCTTGACAGAGCATAATCACCGGCAGCAAGCGGCTGAAGTATTATATCAGAAAAACTTAGACCCGCACGTTCAACACAACGGATGATATTCGCCAGAACCGAATTCGAACCGGTTACGAGGATACCATCCATCTCTAAGCGAACACCAATCATCCCACGCGGATCGTTAATTTCGTCTTTACCATCCAAAATAAACTGCTTTTGAATGACTCCCATATTTACTCTCTCTGGTGGTATGGATCCTGCATAAGCAGCTTCAATGACTCGGGTTACATCCTCATTGGTTATTTCACGATTTTGCCCGGATACAGCAACGATGCCATGACATGGCTGAAGCATAATATTATGTCCAGGAATGCCGACAACTACTTCATTAATCTCCAATCCGACCATTCTTTCCGCTTGCTCTATCGCCCGTTTAATAGAATGAACGGTGTCATCCATATCAACAATTGACCCTTTACGCAAGCCTTCAGAATCTACATTGCCTACACCAATTATATTTAACGAGCCTTTTCCCGAGTCGTTGACCATTTCACCAATGATAACCTTTACACTGGATGTACCGATGTCAAGACTAACATATATTTCATTGCTGTTCATTCTCTGGCACCTCCTTAAGATTTCCTTTCAGTCGAACAACAATTTCTCAGGTAAACTTGTGAACTCTTATATTCATATCTTATAAAATTATTCGTCACAACTGAATGATTCCCTTTAAAAATTTTCAACTTTTTTCTATTTTTTCTTTGTCTGTTGACCATTTTGTCAATAATATTCTACGGATTACGGCTATATTTTGAAACAGGCGAACCCCGAATGCAAATACAGCCGCTAAGTATAAGTCTACACCAAGATGTACACCGAGAAAAGCTAAACTTGCAGCTAGTATTATATTAAAAAAGAAACCTGAAACAAATACTTTTTCGTCATAAATATTTTGTAAATATGCCCTAATCCCACCAAATAATGTATCTAGTGCTGCTAGTACAGCAATCGACAAGTAATTAGAATATTCTTCTGGAATGCGAAAATCTGTTAAAAGGCCCAGAGTAATGCCAACTATTAAACCAATAAACGGCAGCCACATTATGAACCGCCCCCTTCTTTAACCGGCTCGAGATACTGAATCCTAATTGGATTGCTGTAGGCAGGGACCTTGATACTGGCAGAAGGTTTCCCTACTTTCAGCCGCAAACTTTCTATAAAAAACTCATCTTGGGCTTTTGAGACGGTCATCTGGTTGTACAACTTCTCTGCAGTAGCCTGATCGTTTACGACGACTTTAATTTCTAGCGGTAGCTTGTTTATTGTATGACCATCAATTTTTGTTTCTTTATTTATATCTCTGATGACCGTAGTATTTATGATTCTTTGGTCATCAATCGCTACATATTTTGCATCATACATATTTAATTCATTTAATAATCTTTGCAGCAGTTCCGGCGATATAGTATTTGCCATTGGTTTACCTTCAGTCGTTGCTTCGATTGCCGCTTCGATTATTAAGGTAATCCCTGGTCCTGTAATATCCGTTACCCCTGCTTCTGTCTTTAATTCTTCTAATGTATCTCTCAATGCCTGCTCCTTATTTTGTTTTCGCTTAGAATCGTAGGCAGCAAGCTTTTCCTCCGTTAGGCGAATTTCCGCTAACAAGTTACTTTGAACTTCTTTCTCATTTAATAACGCTTCCCGTAGCTGCCAAATATCACGCGTATCCCGCTCCACAGGTTGCTGGACTGTTTGGAATTGTACAGCCAGCATAAAACCGATGACTACAGTAATGAAAGTAAAAGTTACCATCACCTTTTTCTTTTCCAGTTTTTTTCACCTAACCTTTATTAAAACCTATGGTGCCGGAATCAATTTCCTAAGATAGGATGAAAGATCAATTGATCAACCTTTTCTAGTTTAAAAATAATATGATCATTCACCAGCTGATCCTTCACGCCCCCAGTTAAATTTAATGAAGAGGCGAGGATGTCAGGGTCTCCGATGGCAGAAATCTCAAACGGTGCCGGATGAGGTACGCCATCTACTGTTATGACCGGACCATTGCAGACAATATACGAATGACTTGATAACCTTTGTCCATTAATGGCTACCGCTGCAGCTCCCGATATGTATAGTTCATTAACAACTTTGAAAACGTGAGATTCGTGAACAATATAATTATTCACATTTTCATCATTGGGATTATACGCACCGTCAGATAATGTAATTTTTACTCCATTTCCTTTTACCTTCACCTTACCTAAATACAGGCGAAGCTTGTCTGCATCCTCTGCCAAATTTGAAAATACCTGTGCCTCTTTCGCGAATTCCTTTTCATTTAGTTGAACTTCGACTTGTTTTTGTGATAATTCTTTTTGTAGCCGTCGGTTTTCTTCCTCTTGCTCTATTAATTTATTTCTCAGCTCAAGAGTCTGTTTATATTGCTGATCAGTCAGTTTCGGTTGTTCATTTTCTGTATTTGTCAAATGGTAGGAGAAGGCTATCATAAAGCCGAGAACCAGACTAACAAGGGACAAAATAACATGATTCCCTTTTACCTTCATCTAATTAACCTCTTTTTCCTCATCTTCAGTTTCAAAGGCTTTAAAATATGAACCTACTTCTAAATCGATAATGCCCTTTTTATTGTGATTCAATTGACTAATAATTGCAGGATAATGTTTCATTTTATCACTAAAACTTCGTAATGTTGCACTGACCTCAAAACCGTCGTTCATGAATAAGGAAATATGATATGGGTCTGTTTTGGATGGAGTAAAATGAATTTCGGAAATAGAATTTACAATTTCATTAGGAAGTGATTGTAAACTGTTTGTCATTTCCTTTAGGGCAGCCCCTTCTTTGAACTCGAATAAAATCGGAGAATTAATCGGAATGCTGCTAGTCTTTTTATCTGTTATCACCTTGCCATTTTCCATTATTGGATAATAAAATTGTTCTTTTTTTAAGTAAGCAATACGCTTATGTTCTTTTACCTTAATAGTAACAGTGTTAGGCCACTGAATCGTAATTTCAGCATTTTTTACTTCTGAGAGCTGCTTAAGCTTGGCAATAAGCTCCTGCTGCTTTACTTTCCAAATATTAGTCTTTCGTGTCAATCCGCTTTTACGAATAATTTCCTGATCGGAATAGATGTCATTTCCGACAACATGAATTGATTTAACCCGGCTTAGAGGAGATTGGATGTAGGCAATAATGGAAATCATGGCAAAAAACATGATTAATAAGAAAACAAGTCTTCTATTTGCCTTTCTCCTTCTCTGTTCCTTTAATTTTGGAATGCGATCCTCAAGTGCAACGATTTTTCCTTTTTCCATCAAAAATACCTCCACCTTAAGTGGTGATGTATAGCTTGTCCATTACTATAAAGAGAAAACAAACGGCACGAAGATTCATGCCGTCATGTTTTTTCATAGTGATTGCAAACAAAATAATATCATTAATTATAGCATAAAATTTGTCATCTTTGAGATGTTTTCGAGTTATTTTCTCCCGATTATTTCTACCTCAGTTTCCATTTTAACACCATACAGATTGAATATGGTATCCTTAACATGATCAATGAGGGCGAGAACATCATTGGCCGTAGCATTCCCAGCATTCACAATAAAATTACCGTGCATCGTGGAAATTTCCGCCCCACCAATTCTATGCCCTTTTAAACCGGCAGACTCAATAAGCTTCCCGGCAAAATTAGGCAGCGGATTGCGGAAAATACTGCCAGCACAAGGGTAGTTCCAAGGCTGCGTCACTTTTCGGTAATCTTTATTTTTTTGCATGAGGGCAACAATTTCTTCGCGGTTCCCTTCAGATAACTGAAACACCGCCTCAACAACAATCCCTGGACGTTTCTTTTGAAGGACTGATGTTCGATAGGAAAAGTCCATTTCAGTATTCGACAGCCATTCCATCGTTCCATCAGCAAATAAGATATGCGCCTTCGTTAATACTTTGCTAATATCAGAGCCATGCGCTCCGGCATTCATATAAACAGCACCGCCAACTGAACCAGGGATGCCGCTGGCAAACTCTAAACCGGAGAGTCCTTTTCGGCTTATTAATGTTGCTAGACTAACGAGCGAGTATCCACCGCCAACTGTTATTTCTGTCCCATTTATTTCCAGACCGTTGATACCAGCACCAAGCTTTATTACAACCCCATCGATTCCTTTATCAGAGACTAACAGATTGGAGCCTCGGCCAATAGCCCGCCAATTAATTCCATGCTTTTTGATAACGCCCATGACCTTTTGCAATTTTTCAATTGATGATGGCTCAATGAATAAGGCGGCCGGCCCGCCAATTTTTATTGTCGTGTGACTTGCAAGTGGTTCGTTTTCCTTTACTTTGCCGACATCCAGTGCAAGTAATTCTGTCTTTATCTCTTTCACTTAAACCACCCTCTCTTTCAATTCAATCTTTTTACTGTAATGTATGCAAGAAATGAACTGGGACTACTTTTGATTTTCTTTTCCCAGCTGTTGAATAACTTTATATAGCCTTGAAGCAGAGTCGGGAACACCGAGTTTTCTTGACTGCAGCTTCATCTCTTCAATTGTTTGTTTATTTAATAAAATCCGTTCAATATGAGCAATCAATGAATTACTCGTTAAATCTTTCTCAATCACTAATTCTGCCGCCCCGTGCTCACTGAGCGAGCGGGCATTTTTTTCTTGATGATTGTTAGTTACATATGGACTAGGAATTAAGATGCTTGGAATTCCTAATGACGTAAGCTCAGCAAGTGTTGTCGCTCCCGCCCGTGAAACAACTAAATCCATTCCCGCCAGCACTTCCGGCATATTATGAATGAATGGCTTAATGACAACATTGTCAGGGTTGCCGACAAGCTCTGCTTCCTTTTTAATGTCTTCATAATGAACATCCCCGGTTACATAGAGCACTTGATACGGTTTACCAACAAATTGTGGTAATGATTTAACAACCGCTTCATTAATAGGTCGAGCTCCGCGGCTGCCGCCAAAAATTAATACAGCAGGTGTTGTCGGCTTAAGACCGACTGAAAGCCGCCCTTTAATTCCATCCTTGCCAATTACTTCCGAAGCACGCGGATTGCCCGTAAAAATGGTTTTTTCACGTGGGAAAAAATCTTTTGCTTCCTCAAAGCAAATCGCAATTTTATTTACATAGCGACTTAAAAATTTATTTGTCAGCCCAGGTACACTATTTTGTTCATGAATCATAGTTGGAATTTTTAGTTTTGCCGCAGCATACACTACGGGTCCGCATACATAACCACCAGTTCCGATCACAATATCAGGTTTAAAGGCTTTTAAATATTGCTTACTATCTCGCACTCCTTTAAGAAAACGGACAACCGTTTTTACATTCTCAATTGACAGTTTTCGCCTAAATCCAGTGATATGAATGGACTTAAAAGGGATATTTTCCCGTGGAACAAGCTGACTTTCTAATCCATTTTGTGTACCTATATATAAAAACTCAGCATCTTTATTTACCTTTTGAATTTCCCTAATTAGTGCGAGAGCAGGATAAATGTGACCCCCGGTCCCACCGCCGCTGACTACTATTTTCATTTTCTCACCTCAAAAAAGTTGCTAAACACATTCTACTATAAAAACAAATGAAAAAAAGCCTATGAAAAAATAATGTTATTGAAATGTAATGGAATACTTAGTATTTTTCCTTATATTAACACAAAAAGAACCCTGTTACGAAACAGGGTATTGTTTAGTATCTGGAATATCGGCTAATGTTTAAAAGAACACCGATTGCCATTAACATTAACGTTAGCGATGATCCACCATAACTTAAAAACGGCAATGTAATCCCTGTTACCGGCATTAACCCAGTAACAACACCAATATTAATCATCACTTGAATGGCAACCATTGCGATGATTCCGACAGCGAGGAAACTCCCGTATAAATCTGGAGCTCCTAAGGCAATTCGTATCCCCCGCCACAACAACAAAGCAAACAGGAGAATGATAAAGGAACCGCCAATAAAACCGAGTTCCTCAGAAAGAATCGCAAAAATAAAATCAGTTTGCGGCTCAGGAAGATAAAAGAATTTTTGCCGGCTCTCACCTAAACCGAGACCAAATAAGCCGCCCGGTCCAATCGCATAAAGCGATTGAATGATTTGAAATCCGCTTCCCAGCGGGTCAGACCATGGGTCAAGAAACGAAGTAATCCGCTTAATTCGGTAAGGAGCTGAGGCAATTAAGCCAACGAAGCCTGCTACCCCTACTAAGCCTAAGAAAACAAAGTGACGAATCCTTGCCCCAGCAATAAAAATCATTACTACACATGTCCCCATCATTACTGTTCCTGTCCCAAGGTCAGGCTGTAGCATAATCATCGCAAAAGCGACAAAAGCAAGCCCTAATGATGGAATTAATCCTTTTTTAAAGGATGTAATTAACTTTTGTCGTTCAGATAGAAACTTTGCCAAAAAAGCTATCATTGCCAACTTCATAAATTCAGAAGGCTGAATGGAAAAAGCTCCAACCCCGATCCAACTGCGGGAACCATTGCGTACATTGCCGATTCCAGGAATAAGAACAAGAATTAAGAGAACGAAACAAACAATTAAAATCGTTTTCGCCCATGTTCGCCATGTCCAGTAGTTAATGTTCATAATAAAAAACATCGCAATGATTCCGACTGCGGCGAACAGAATCTGTCTTTTCGCAAAGAAAAATGAGTCGTCAAATTTATATTCGGCCCAAATCGCACTTGCACTATAGACCATAATCAGTCCTACCGCGAGCAGTGTAAAGGTAACAATCATTAAAATAAAGTCAGGAGTGGTTCTCTTTGTCGGCACCGCTATACACCTCTACTAACGAGTTTTCAGGCTCCAAGCTAAGCAGTCTAGATGTCTAGCACCAACCATTCCGCTTTTAGTTGGACAAGCCTTTACTTAAGCTTATGCACCGCTTCAATAAAAATGTCTCCCCTAACTTCAAAAGTTTTGTATTGATCCCAGCTTGCACATGCGGGAGATAATAGGATAACATCACCTGGTTCGGAGTAAGCGAATGCAACAGGCACAGCCTTGTCAACATTATCGACACGCTCTAATGTATTTATTCCCGCCATTCGCGCAATACGTTCAAGCTTTGGAGCAGTTTGCCCAAAAGTAATCATTGCTTTTACATACTTAAGATAAGGAATGAGTTCATCAAATTCATTTCCGCGATCAAGTCCACCCGCAAGCAGGATAACCGGACTGCGAAAAGCAGAAAGAGCATTGATGGTCGCAATCATATTCGTTGCTTTCGAATCATTATAAAATTTTCTACCATCATATTCTGCCACAAATTGCAGACGGTGTTTTACACCAGTAAAAGTCTTAAGCACATGTTCAATCGCCTGATTTTCCACACCAGATAACTTTGCAGCAGCTACAGCAGATAAGATATTTTCTGTATTGGTCGCAGCATTTTGGATTGAAACAATTTTCTCTCCGCAAAACCAAACCCATTCATCCTTTAGATAGGCACCATTTTCAACCATTTTCTTCGTGGAAAATGGAATGATTTTCGCCTTCGAATGACGGGCAATTTCCATCGTTTCTGGTTGGTCTGCATTTACAATTAAAAATTCGTCTTCTGTTTGATTTTTAGTTATATTCGCCTTTGCGTTTATATAAGCTTCTTTTGTACCATGATAATCAAGATGAGCATCATAAATATTAGTGATAACGGCAATTTTTGGATGAAACGCAGCAACTCCCATTAACTGAAAAGAAGATAATTCAATGACAATTGTATTATCGGAAACGGCTTCTTCTGCAACACCGGACGCCACTGTTCCAATATTCCCTGCAATAAGCGGCTGTTTGTTGCCTGTATTCAACATCTCATAGATTAGGGTTGTCGTAGTCGTCTTCCCGTTTGTACCTGTTATGCCAATAAACGGTGCCTCTGAAATTTGATAAGCAAGCTCCACTTCTGTAATAACCGGTATTCCCTTGTCAATCGCCATTTGAATCATTGAGTTTTCATAAGGAATTCCGGGATTTTTTACAATTAGCTCAAAGCCTTCGTCCAACAGTTCAACTGGATGCTCCCCACAAATCACCTTAATTCCTTGCTCTAATAGATCTTGTGCTTCAGGATTTTCCGAAAACGGCTTTTTATCGTTTACAGTAACGAATGCTCCAAGCTTATGTAATAACGTGGCGGCTGTTACCCCGCTTTTTGCTAAACCTAGCACGAGTATTTTTTTATGATGAAAGGACTCAATCTGCTTCAATTACAACCACACCTCGATATAGATTCCTAATACTGCAAGGATTAATCCAACAGACCAAAATGTTACCACAACTCTCCATTCAGACCAGCCCAGCAGTTCATAATGGTGATGCAACGGACTCATCCGGAAGATTCGCTTGCCAGTTAATTTGAAAGACGCCACTTGCAAGATGACCGATAATGTCTCAATAACAAAAACACCACCGATAATGATCAACAATAATTCAAGCTTAGTCAGAATGGCAATGGTTGCAATTGCACCACCAAGAGCTAATGATCCGGTATCTCCCATAAATACCTTGGCTGGATGTGCATTAAATACTAAAAAGCCAAGGACAGCACCAACGACCGCTACAGAAAAAATCGCTATCTCCATTTGGGATTGACTCCAAGCCAAAACAGCAAAGGCCCCAAACGCAATTGCCGCAGTACCAGATAATAGACCATCAAGGCCATCCGTTAAGTTGACTGCGTTCGAAAAGCCGACAAGCCAAAACACAATAAAAAATACAAAAAACCATCCTAAATCGAAACTGGTTTCGGTAAACGGAATGCTAATATCTGTTGAAAAACCTTTTTGTTTATATACTAAATAAAAAATAACTGAAATGATGATTTGCCCTAATAGTTTTTGCTTCGAGGTTAAACCTAGATTACGTTTCATGACCACTTTGATAAAATCATCCAAAAAACCTAGTAATCCAAAGCCAAGAGTTACAAGTAAGAGCAAGTAGGTCTTCACCGTCGGTTCTGAAAATTTACCTGTCATGACGATAGTGGTAATCACAATTGAAAATAAAATCATGATACCGCCCATCGTTGGTGTACCAGATTTTTTTTGGTGCGACTTCGGACCTTCTTCACGAATGCTTTGTCCAAATTTCAACCTGCGTAAGAAGGGAATAAAAACCGGCGAAAGTAAAACAGTAACTAAAAAAGCCATAATAATCGTAAAAAGTATAACTTGTTCCAGCATTTTTATCCCCTCCCTTCTTGAATTGCTACTAACTTATTTAATAGTACTGCAATATCATATGTTTGATTATTTTTATTATGAAGTTTTTTGCTGGAAAATTGAAAGTTCGTATACTGCATTTTGTTATTTGTTTCTCCATTTAATTTGTCAATATAGAATTCTAACAGTTTTATTACTGATTCAGCTAAATCAGCAGTATAAAAGACCGGAAACTGATTTGGTATATAAGGAGGCAATTCCTCCCCTTGCTGCCAAATCGCTGCTATGGCACCATTTGCAATCGCCTTTGAAAGTTGATCAGATACGTTATTGAGAGAAATGAACAACCCCTTTGGCTGAGACAAATCCGCACGATCGCTCACAGTATGAAACGACAGTATATCATCAATTCCTCTTTTCTCGGGAAATAATGCAGCTAAATCCTTTAATGTTAAATACATTCCAGTCTCTCCTCAATCGCTTCCCTTGCCACTAGCCGATCATCAAAATCATGAACAACCTTGCCTATAATTTGATAGGTTTCATGGCCTTTACCAGCAATTAACACAACATCACCGGCTTCTGCCTGTTTAATAGCTAAATGAATGGCCTCCTTACGATCAGGAACGACTAAGTACTCTTTGCCAATAACCCCAGCTTCCATATCACTTAGGATAGCCAGCGGCTCTTCGCTTCGTGGGTTATCGGATGTAAATATCGGATTAGAGGCATAGCGGCAGGCAATTTGTGCCATTAGTGGTCGCTTTGTCCGGTCGCGATCGCCACCACAGCCGACAACAACAAACACCCTTTTTCGGGCAAAATATCTTATCGTTTTTAATACATTTTCGAGACTGTCAGGTGTATGAGCATAGTCAACAATTACGGTGAAATCCTGGCCTGCATTAACAAGCTCAAATCTTCCAGCAACCCCTTTTACCGTTTCGATTGAACTGATGGCGTCTTCTAGAGTAATACCAGACACGACCGCAGTCGTAATAGCTGCTAACACGTTATAAACACTAAATTTTCCAATTAGCTGTAATTGAATTGGGTATTGCTTATCTCCCATTATGATATCAAAACGTGTCCCAGAGGATGACATCTCTATGTTCACAGCTTGTAAATCTGCCGAATGGTCAATTCCATATGTAACTACATGTGCCGCGGTTGATTTTTTGAATAAGTTAGAAGCGGAATCATCGGCATTTAAGACCGCAAATTTGGGTTTATCTAACGGAAACGCATTTCCGAGCTGTGCGAACAGAAGACTCTTAGCGCGTTTATATTCCTCCATCGTTTTATGATAATCCAAATGATCCTGTGTTAAGTTTGTAAATACGGCAATATTAAAATCACAGCCATGAACCCTGCCCAAGTCTAGCGCATGCGAAGATACCTCCATAACAGCCATCTCTACACCTTCTTGCACCATTTCTTGGAAGGTCTTTTGTAATGTCAAGCTCTCAGGAGTTGTATTTTTCGTTTCAATTGTCTTATCAGCTATTTTTGTGTACATCGTACCGATAAGACCTGTTTTTTGATCATGGTCTGTAAATATTTTTTCAATTAAATGGCTGGTAGTCGTTTTTCCATTCGTACCGGTAATGCCAATTAAGTGTAGCTTTTGCGTTGGCTGCCCATAGAATGCATCAGCCAATACCGCCATTGCCCTAACAGTATCCTTTACGATAACGACGGGTACATCCAATGACAGCGGTCTCTCAGCGATAATTGCCACCGCTCCACTATTAACGGCTGATTGGGCAAACTCATGACCATCTACCGTATAACCTTTAATACAAATAAATAAGCTCCCCATCTGCACCTTGCGGTTATCATTCTCAATCGAAGTAATCTCAGGATTTTCGCCTTGATATGGAACGATAGGATACAAATGTTTGAGCAGTTCTTGCAATTTCATGTATACTCAAATCCTCTCATGACCTTACATACTTTTACTTGAAAACTATAACATATTCACAGAAAAAAGTTTCACCTTATTTTACACAAAAAATAATTTTTTTGCTATTTCCTTACCATTTAATATGAAAAAAGGGAGGCTGAAAATGAATCCTGGCCACCCTGAGCTTATTTTATGCCTGTTAAGTTAGGTTACTCCCCCTTTCCAAAATAAATCCTAATTTTCGCACCTTCTTTCACCTTTGTTCCCGCTTCAGGAGATTGTCTTAGAACTACATCTCCGTCACCGCTTGTATCAATTTTCAAGTTATCAAGCTGTTGCTGAAGTTCACTTTTTGTTAACCCAACAAAATCAGGTACCTCTATTAATGGCGAATCAGGCCATTTTATTTCTTTTTGTATTTGTTTTTTTCTTGGTTCAACGCCTAAAGCAATTAAACTGTCTTTCATAATATTTCCTACAATCGGGGCACTAATTGTTCCTCCAAATGCCCTTACTCCCTTAGGATTATCAATCGCTACATAGACCACGATTTGCGGGTCATCTGCCGGTGCAAAACCAATAAATGATACAATAAAATTGTTTTCAAGATATCTTCCGCCCTGTGCTTTCTGTGCTGTACCTGTTTTACCGCCAACTCGGTAAGAATCAACAAACGCCCTGCTGCCCGTTCCTTGGGCGACAACACTTTCTAGCGCGTGGCGAATTTCTTTAGAGGTTTTTTCTGAGATTACCTTACGCTTTTCTACCGGGGTATTTCGCATAACCACTTCTTTTGTTACCGGGTCGATTAACTCCTTAGCGATAAATGGCTGATATAAAGTACCTCCATTTACAGCTGCTGAAACAGCTGCCACCTGTTGAATAGGTGTGACCGAAACACCTTGTCCGAAGGCAGTGGTAGCCTGCTCCACTGGACCAACTCGATCTAGATTAAAGAGTATCCCAGTCCCTTCACCTTGTAAATCAATCCCTGTTTTTTGACCAAAGCCGAAATCCTTAATGTATTTAAATAGCTTTTCTTTTCCAAGCCGATCTCCTAGCTCAACAAATCCAGGGTTACAGGAATTTTGCACGACTTCTAAAAAGCTTTGGTCCCCATGGCCGCCGCGCTTCCAGCATTTTAAACGGGCACCGGCTACTTGAACAGAACCGGAATCATGAAAATGTTCTTTTTCCAGGTCTACCTTCCCCTCTTCTAATGCAGCAGCCAAAGTAATAATTTTAAATGTAGAACCAGGTTCATACGTCATCCACACAGGGAGGTTGCGGTTATATACTTCTTGAGAGACACTTTGAAACTTAGCCGGATCAAAAGTTGGCCGGCTAGACATCGCAAGGATTTCACCATTATTAGGATTCATCGCAATCGCGATTGCGCCGTCAGGGTTGTAGGTGGCATCAGCAATATCGAGTTCACGCTCAACAATCTTTTGAATCTTGGAGTCTATCGTCAATTTTAAATCTAATCCGTTTTTTGGCTGTTCATAATCATCAGCCATGTCATTCATTCGTTCACCTTTCGCATTGGCATAAAATTTTACCGATCCTCTTTCACCGCTTAATTCTTTATCATAATATTTCTCCAAACCCATTAATCCTTGGTTATCTACTCCAGCAAATCCAAGTACATGAGAAAGATAACTGCCATTTGGATAATGACGCTTTGAATCCTCCCCTATATAGACCCCTTTAAGCCCAAGTGAGCGAATTTCTTTCGCTTTTACGTGAGAAATCTTTCTCCCCTCTTTTATTCTGATAATACTTTTCTTCTGAGTTATCTCGCGATAAGCCTTTTCTTTTGACATATTGAGAGCCTTAGCAAGCTTTGCAGCTGTCTCTGCAGGATTTTTTACTTGCCTTGGGATTACATAAACAGTAGGGGCACTAATATTGGTAGCTAATTCTACACCATTGCGGTCAATAATTTTTCCCCGCTCGGGTTCAAATGGAATGTTACGGCTCCAGGAGTCTTTTGCCCGAGCTGTAAGGCTATCACCTAGAAAAAATTGAACGTACCCTAGACGAACATCAATGATTAGGAAGATAAGGATTCCGACGACTAAAGCAATGATTAACCGTTTACGGACAGTAACATTGGAAACACGCATAGTATGAACGCTCCTTCTTTACAGTATCGTTCATTTATATGCTTGTACATTCCTTTATAGAAGCTCTATCGAACACAAAAAATCCTGCACAGTTAGCAGGATTTTTTTCTAATCTTGAATTATATCTTCGGTCGTTTCAGATGTGTCTTGCTTATCAACAGATTTCTTTTCATCCCACTGTTCCTCGGGAGTCTTTAAGGAAACAATCAAGAAATCTCCTTCATGAAGTTGTGTTTTCGGTTTAATACTTTGGGCAATAACATAGCCTTTTCCTTTCGTACTTAATTTTAACTCGGCAATTTTAGCTACTTTCATTACATCTCGGAGTGACCAATTTGTCATATCAGGAGCTGTTAACTCCCCATCTGTTTGAATGATGACCTTTTCACCTTCCAAGATTGTCGTACCTGCTTTAGGAAGCTGACCAGTAACGGTTTCACCTTTTCCTAATACAATAGGCTCTAACCCTTCAGCTTTTATACTTTTTATCGTCTCTGCAATTGTCTTACCTTTATAGTCTGTAACTTTGTTCAATTCTGTTTTTGTCTGTTTAGATGGTTGAATATTTAAATAGTGTAAACTATTTTGCATTACCGGATTAAATACTGCAGATACGGGAATAGCCCCCTGTCCGGTTTCTATCCCAGTTAGCTGTGGCTGCTGAATTGCAACATAGACGATCAATTTTGGGTCATCCTTTGGTGCCATTCCTAAAAACGAATAAACATAATTATTGGCACCATATAAATATCTGCCTCCAGGGCCAGGAATATTTGCTGTCCCAGTTTTTCCAGCTACACTATACCCAGCTATTTTATAGCGATTACCTGTCCCTTTTGGTGAAGTCACAACTGTCTCCAAATAATCGCGAACCTTTCTCGCTGTGTCAGCCGAGATTGGAGTTGATACAACTTCTGGTACCGTTTGCTCAATGGTTTTTCCATTATCATGATCAGCAATTTTTCGCACTACATGTGGCTTTACCATCTTACCATCATTCGCAATGGCCGTTGCTGCCTGAATTTGCTGGATTGCCGTAATTGCTGTACCTTGACCATATGCGGTGGTGATTTTTTCAATTGGATAGGTAAATTGAATTTTGCCTGTCGTTTCATCTGGGAGCTCAATTCCTGTGGGCTTATCAAAACCAAACTTGGACAGGTATTCACGGAATCGATCGAAGCCCAGTTTTTCCTTAGCAATCTTTGCAAATGCCACATTTGACGATCGCTGCACACCCTCCAAATAAGTTATACGGCCCCAGCCTGAGCCGTTATGGTCATGGATTGCTTGATCTTTATTCGTGACACGGTATGAGCCTGACATATATGTTTCATTCGGATTAAAGACTTTCTCCTGAACCGCCGCTGCCAATGTAAATATTTTCATTGTCGAACCAGGTTCGTATGATGTTTCTATCGCTTCATTATGCCAGCTTTCATCAATACCATCCTTGGTTTTTGGGTCAAATGTTGGACGTTGTCCCATTGCCAAGATTTCGCCTGTTTTCGGATCAGCAACAATCGCAATCATTTTTTTCGGGTTATATTTTTTCGCCACCTTCTCCATTGCATCTTCTAAGAAGGTTTGAATTTTCTTATCGATAGTTAAATAGATATCCTTTCCGTTTTGCGGCGCGGTAATTTTTTGCTTTTCATCTGGAAGAATATAACCCCAGACATCACTTTCAAAGTTTACTTTTCCATTTTTACCAGATAGTACTTTATCAAACGATTTCTCGATTCCCATCCTGCCAACGGTTTTATAAGTTCCGTCTTTCTGTTCGATTTGATCAGCATATCCGACCAAATGCGAGGCAAATAGTCCATTAGGATAATAGCGCTTCGTATCCCGTTGAAAAATAATGCCAGGCAACTTCAGCTTTTCAATCTTGCGTTTCGTTTCTAGACTGATATCTTTCCCGGCCTTGCCAAACTCAACCTGAAACCTATCTTTCTCTATTGCTGAATTTAAATTTCTGTAAATATCTGTTTCGTCCATATCAATATAGTTGGCCAATTCTTTAGCAGTTTTTTCTGGATTGGTCACATGCTTTGGCTTTTTAAGATCAGTTGTCATCTTTTTATCCAATATAGCTACCAGCTTATAAGTAGTCGTATCCTCTGCAACAATCTCACCATTTCGGTCCAGAATTTTGCCTCTGGATGCTTGTAAGACATCTTGATGGGTATACTTTTGCTGTGCTTTTGCAGCTAACGGTTGACCGGCTGCCTCACCCGTTAATTGAATAGAAAAGTAGCGAAAAAGTACTACAAAAAAGAGCAGACCGAATATTACAAACAATATCGCTGCTCCAACATTCATATATGGCTGCTTTTTATTCATTGCCCTGGCACTACCTTGACATTATTATTATTCAACTCTAATCCCATCTTTTTAGCCTCTTGGTAAATCCGCTCGTACCTGCTTAAATCCTTTACCTGCATTTGCAATTCGCTATTCACCTTTTCTTGTTCGCGAATATGTGATTCAACCGTTTGAATATCCTTGTTCATTTCATAAATCTTTGCCTGATTAGAAATTAAATGTACCGCGCCGAAGCAAACTAAGCCGGCAAACGCTACTCCAATGATTTTTTCCCCTGGAGTCAGCCAGGATTTTTTTATTTTTACTTTTCTTTGTTCCTGAATTGTTGTCTCATTCAACTGTTGCTGTTGAATTTTCCTGGCGAGATTTCCCACATATTTCCCCTCCAAAACGATTGTTATAGTTTTTCTGCAATACGTAGCTTTGCAGACCTTGCACGATTATTGTGTTCCAACTCTTCCTCAGAAGGCAGCACTGGTTTACGAGTAACCAATTTCATTATTGGCTTATATTCATCCGGAATAAGCGGCAGTCCCGGCGGTAATGCTGGCGTTTCACTGGCACTTTTAAATATCGTCTTACAAATTCTATCCTCTAATGAATGAAATGTAATCACACAAATTCTTCCACCTGGATTGAGCAATTCAATTGCCTGATGAAGAGACTGTTCAAAGACCGCTAACTCATCGTTCACTGCAATCCGTACCGCTTGGAAAATTCGTTTTGCTGGGTGGCCGCCTTTTCTGCGCGCAGGGGCAGGTATGGCTTCTTTAATAAGCTCAACTAATTCCAGAGTTGTTTCGATTGGTTTTGTTTGTCTAGCAGCTTCGATTTTCCGCGCTATTTGCTTTGAAAATTTTTCTTCCCCATAACGGAAAAAGATGCGGACTAACTCTTCATATGACCAGCCGTTGATTACATCATAAGCTGAAATCTGTGCACTTGTATCCATTCTCATATCCAATGGTGCATCATGATGATAGCTAAAGCCTCTTTCAGGTGTATCTAATTGTGGTGAGGATACTCCGAGGTCATAAAGAATGCCATCTACTTTGAACACTCTCCGGCGCTCGAGCTCCTCTCGTAAATGAATAAAATTATTATTAATGATTTCAAAATTTTTCCCAGTTTGAGCTAATTGCTCCGTTACATGGGCTATTGCTGCTTCATCCTGGTCAAAGGCATACAGCTTGCCATCAGGTGCTAACTTTGAAAGAATAAGCGAACTATGGCCTGCACCGCCTAACGTACAGTCCACATAAATACCATTTTGCTTAATATTTAAGCCATTTACAGCTTCATCTAATAATACAGTTCTATGTTCAAACATGTAGTACCACCTTTTCCAATCATATCTTATGGAGCTAGACAACTCAGAAAATATATTAATATAAGTTTCCCGTTATATATCAAAGCCAATCATATTTTCTGCGATTTCTGCAAAAGATTCCTCAGACTGTATAAAATAGTCTTCCCAAATCTGTTTGCTCCAGATTTCAATTCGATTGGAAACTCCTAAAATAACACATTCCTTATCCAATTTCGCGTATTGCAAAAGTGGTGATGAGATATTAATCCTTCCCTGTTTATCGAGTTCACTCTCTGTTGCTCCAGAAAAGAAGAAACGGGTAAAGGCGCGGGCATCTTTTTTCGTCAGTGGTAAGGCTTTTAGTTTTTCTTCTAACAGCTTCCACTCTGATAATGGGTAACCAAACAAGCATTGATCCAATCCTCTGGTAATAATAAATGTATCCCCCAGGTCTTCGCGGAATTTGGATGGGACGATTAAGCGGCCTTTATTATCAATGTTGTGATGGTATTCGCCCATAAACATACCCACTACCCCCACTTTCTATTAAAAATGTACCACATTCCCCCACTTTCCACCACCTATTTTTAAACAATTCGCCCTTACATCATAAAAATCCTTTTTCGTTATAAATTTTTAGAAAAAAAAAAAAACTCCACATACTTTGTGGAGAAAAAAGAGACTACATTTTGATTACTTTATGAGTACCGTCAAATGTAAAGGGGAGATTCATTACATCCCTGAGAAAATGAAGTCCATATTGATTTAAGTAATAAAATACATTCCAAACTCGTTCTTGCGGCGATCCATTAGGTCTTAACCCCATATCAATGCGACTATATTTTTGCAGGACAACATCATGTTGCTGCTGAACTGCATCATCCAATTTTGCTTGCATGAAATCGATTTGTTTAATCAGGTATGCTTCATTTTTTTTCAATAATGGTACAAGTCCCCGGTTTACTTGAACGGTTTTAGCTTCAATTGTATCGTATTGACTCAAGAGCTGATGTTTAACAGTGGAAAATAATTCTTCAATCTCTTCATCTTTAATGGACTGTAAAAATTGCTCCTTTGCAGATGCTGTTCCAGACTGCAACACATGAATAAGATCGAGACCAAGCTCATTTATATCTGACTCAACTGACCGGTCTAGAAATGTAATATTCAAGCGTGGGACAATTGGTGGCATTTTTATCTGAAAATGTTCAAAGACTTGTTTTAATTCTGCCCAATAAGAAATTTCTCCAGGTCCAGCAATAAAGGCAAGAGTCGGAAACAGCCATTCTTGCATAAGCGGTCTAGTCACCACATTATTACTTAAAAAGGCCGGCTGTTGATTGGCCAGCGCCATTAATTCCTCCTTGGAAAAAGAAACCACACCACTTTTCCCCACAAAACAATCCTCACTATAATCATATTCCAACAATATTCTCTCTTGATGTGTATGATCATAATAGAATAAATTAGCGGAATTTTCACTCGCATCAATAGTAATAGGAAACCCTTTTTGGGCAATCAGTCCCTGCTGATTAAGCAATGCATCTGTGATTGCATCATGATGGGCAATTTGCTGAGTAAAAAAGTCCCTTTGCAATTGGCGAAATTCAGGATTACCTGAATCAACAAGCAGAAGTCCGTCCTCCTTAAACAAGGCCATGACAATCCTAGCAAAAAAGTCTACAAATGTAACCGAGTTGTCAATTTGTTCGTTTGCAAATTGTAATAATGAATTGGTATGCTCAGTTTCGCCAAAAGTTTCAATCACATTTTTCACCCAGGAAAGACAAGCCTGTTTGTCTAAACCGATATCGGTAACCATTTTCTTCTGCACTATCTTTTCAGGGTAGACCCATTTATCTACTCTTTCTCCAACAGGTACATAAATGTGATTGACTTCCTGGAAATCGTGATCCTCACCAGCAATCCAAAAAACTGGAACAACTGGAACACCTAGCTCCTGTTCCTTTATCTGTGCTAGTTTAATGATTGAAATAACCTTATGTATGGAATAAAGCGGCCCAGTTAATAACCCTGCCTGCTGTCCGCCAATAACGACGACACTATTTTCTTGTTTTAATTTTTCAAGTGAGTGCTGAACAGCATTCGAGACCGGGAAACGTTCCATAAACTGTTCAATATGCTTCGCTACTTCCACGCGGGGAAACTGACGGTCACGCAACTCACTTAAGCGTTCGCTGTCTTCATTAAAATCATTAAACCGATAATGAAAAAATGACCGTATTTCTTCCGACTGCTGCAAATATTGCGAAGCAAACCGGTTCGTTGCTGGTAAAAAGAGATTTAACATCTCCATCTATTTACTTCCTTTCTGATACCCAATTTCATTTCCTTTTAGAAGTATACCATTCACCGCCTGTTTTGAAAAAAAACTTTGCCTGAAATTTTTATCCTGCCTTAACGGGCAGTCCCCCCCACTGATGGAAGTTTCACTTTATCCAGCAATAGTAAACGTGACAGCACGATAAATCAACCCATAGAGCATTAAGCAAATATAGGAGATACAAAAAAAGAGAAAATTAATCCGCCAAAATCCTTTAAATAACTTTCTATAATCAATTTCACCTTTTATTTTCCAATGAGCGAAAACAAGGATAATAGCAAACACGATCATAATTAGAAAGATAACACCCAAGAAGGAACGTTCCCAGATGATCTTAATTAAAAAATATACAGAAATAATAAATAAGATTGTACTATAATCAAGTGCTATATGCACAGATTTGCGCTGGTTTTTTGAAACAAGCTTCGTAATAAAAAATAGTAGAAAAAAACCTAATAATGGAAGAACCAAAAATAATGTTATCACATTTGTCAGGAAGGTTGTCATCAAGCCATCCCTCCTTCGCCTGCTTCTTTACCTTTAATAAGATTATATAGATTTTCAATAATTGGAGCTTTGATCTGATGCTGTCGAGCTTCCGTTAGTAGATACCCTACTATCGCATCAATTTCAGTACGTCTATTCGCTTGCAAGTCTTTGAGCATGGAAGAGTGATTCTCTGCTGTGGCTAGACAAATATCGGTAACTTGACGGAAATACTCTGCTTCATTTTTTAGTTTTAATATCGCCGCAACTTCAGAAAAAAGACTCTTCGCTGCCGCATAATAATAATGATTATGTATCAGATCCCCATTTTTCACAGCAAGTATCGCGGTTAGCGGGTTAATCACACTGTTAACAATTAATTTCTTTACCAGCATTTCATAATAATCAACATGATATTTAAAAGGGAAATCATCAGCAGCAGCGGAAACAAATTCTCTTAGTGGTCCTGCGTTACCTTGATACACCGCAACATTTGTAACGCCGGCACCATTGTGACTGACAAGATAAGCAGTTTCTCTAAGTGCCCCATGTTCCACAGATCCAACATATACATTATGTCCTTGAATAGAGGACAATTCATTTAAATGTCCCATGCCATTTTGTAAAAACAATAAGTTTATAGGTTTAACGGGTAATTGCTTAATTACTGTGATAATCGGATTAAGCTGATATTGTTTAACCGCTACAATAGTAATATCCTCAGAGCCACGCCACATTTCAGCTTGACATGCATGAACCATTTCCTTATTTATGCCATAATCGTTTTTTAGTAGTATTCCCGCTTGATTGATTTGCAACGCTTGCTGTTCACTTCTTGTATAAATGGTAACAGCAAATTTCCTGCTTAAATAGGCAGCAAATAATAGTCCGATAGACCCCGCTCCGATTATGCCTACTTTCATGTACTATCCCTCTTTTTGCAGTCTTTTTCCCGCCTTAACGGGCAGTAAGACCCCCGCCTCAAGATTACGAGTCTATAAGGAATCTAGGTGGGGGATGAAGGAAACCCCCACTGATGGAAGTTTCACTTTATCCTAGTTTATCAAATTATGTTGGTATGGTGTAATGATTATCAGAAAAAATACCCATGCAGGAAGATTATACATGGGCAATAAACAGCAGCTTATTTTTTCACACAGGATAGACAGGATGTTTTCTATTGCTGAAGGACAGTTCCTTTGTTTCATAATAGCTAAACCGCTCACTTAAGACTTGACGCAGTTCAGACGGGGCAACAATTTCATCAACAATCAATTCCGATGCAAGTCGATAAATATCAATATGTTCTTTATATTCTTGTTGTTTAGCCTGAACAAATGCCAGTTTTTCCTTTGAATCCTGTATCTCATTAATCTTGTTTGAATACACTGCATTTACGGCTGCTTCAGGTCCCATTACAGCTATTTGTGCCGTCGGGAGAGCAATACAAACATCTGGTTCAAACGCCGGACCAGCCATGGCATATAGCCCCGCCCCATACGCTTTTCTGACAATAACGGAAATTTTCGGCACTGTTGCTGAACTCATCGCTGCAATTAACTTGGCACCATGACGAATGATTCCAGCCCTCTCAACTTTTGTTCCAATCATAAAGCCTGGAACATCAGCGAGAAAAAGTAATGGAATATGGAAGGCATCGCAAAGCTGAATAAATTTTGCCGCCTTATCCGCGGAATCAACAAACAACACGCCGCCTTTTACCTTCGGCTGATTGGCAACTATCCCAATCGCTCGCCCCTCAATTCTTGCTAATCCAGTAATGATCTCTGGAGCGAACAATTTTTTCATCTCATAAAAACTGCCTCTGTCGACAAGCCGCTCAATACATTCATACATATCGAATGGGGCATTTTGGTTTTCTGGGATGATCTCCTCCAGGCTTCTCCCCTCTCTTGCAGGTACTCCCGTTACTAATTGAGGAGTTTCCTTAAAGCTTGCTGGCATGAAGCTTAAATACTGTTTGGCAGATTCAATCGCCTCTTCTTCACTATACGCAAGAACATCGCCACAGCCGCTTACCGAACAATGCATCCGGGCCCCGCCCATTTCCTCGAGACTGACCTTTTCACCAATAACTTTTTCCGCCATTCTCGGTGAACCTAAATACATAGAAGCATTCTTGTCAACCATGATAACGATATCGCAAAAAGCCGGGATATACGCACCTCCTGCCGCCGATGGTCCAAACAGTAGACAGACCTGAGGAATCATGCCTGATAACTTTACTTGATTGTAAAAAATCCTGCCTGCACCGCGTCGATTTGGAAACATCTCCAATTGGTCAGTGATTCTTGCACCTGCGGAATCAACCAAGTAGAGGAGTGGTACTTTTAATTTCTCCGCTGTTTCTTGAATCCGAATAATCTTCTCGACGGTCCGCGCACCCCAGGAACCGGCTTTAACAGTGGAATCGTTTGCCATTACACACACCGTTTGACCATTGATTTTTCCTATCGCTGTAACCACCCCATCAGCAGGTAGATTCCCAGCTGTAAAATTAGCGAATTTCCCGTCTTCTTCGTATTTGCCTTCATCAAACAATAAAGTGAGGCGTTCACGAACAAAAAGTTTATTTTGTGTCTTCGCCTTTTCATGATATTTGGGCAGGCCGCCGGCTTCAATTACGCGTCGATTTTCAGACAATAAATGATTATAATTCTTGATTATTTCCATCCCTGTTTCACCTCACCTAGACTAAGACAAGTAGAATTTCTCCTTCATTAACAAAATCACCAACATTAACCTTAATGTCCTTAACTGTTCCTTCTTTGCTGGCCTCAATTGGGATTTCCATTTTCATTGACTCAAGCATCACTACCTCTTGACCAGGCTGAACGGCATCACCTATGTTAACAAAAACCCTTAATACAGTTCCTGCCATCAAAGCTGGAATTTCTTTCATCGCTGACCACTCCACCTTCATTAAGTTTTTTGTAAAAAGCCCGTTGTATATCTTCCGTTTAAAAAGTCTTGCTGTGATAGAATTCTTAAAAATAATGGACCATTAGTTTTAATCCCTTCTATCTCCTGACTTTTGAAAAATTCTTTCGCTGCTTGAAGCGCTTCCTCTCGAGTTTTTCCATGAAAAATACATTTGGCTAGCAGTGGATCATAAAATGGGGTGACCGTCCCCCCTTCAACGTAGCCGGTGTCCATTCGCAGTTGGGGTACATCCGCCCAGCGCCATCTTTTGATTTCTCCTGGTGAGGGAAAAAACCGATCGGGGTCTTCAGCATACAGCCGAAATTCAATGGCATGACCAGACAAATGAATATCCGATTGAGATAGAGGAAGAATTTCACCACTTGCTACAAGAATCTGCCATTGTACTAAATCAAGTCCCGTAATCAATTCAGTGACAGGATGCTCCACTTGTAATCTAGTATTCATTTCTAAGAAATAGAAATTTTCCTGTTCATCAACAATAAATTCTATCGTTCCGGCATTTGCATAATTTATTGCCCTTGCAGCAGTAACAGCCGTCGAATACAAGGCTTGACGAGTTTCATCGGACAGAAAAGGTGATGGTGCTTCTTCAATAACCTTTTGATGTCTGCGCTGTATGGAACAATCCCGCTCAAACAAGTGGATAATGTTTCCTCTTTGATCGCCAAATACCTGAACTTCAATATGTCTTGCCTCAGGGATATACTTCTCGATGAACACCTCATCCACCCCAAAATATGTTTGTGCTCTTGATCTAGTTGAAGCATATGCTTTACCTAGCGCATGCTCATTTTCACAAAGAACCATCCCAATTCCACCGCCGCCACCACTAGCTTTAAGCATTACCGGGTACCCGATTGTTTCAGCTATCTTAAGCGCTTCTTCAACCGTTTTTACTCCATCACCACTGCCAGGAACTACAGGTACGCCAGCCTTTTCCATCGTTTTTCTCGCATGGATTTTATCGCCCATTAACGCAATCGTTTCTGGTTGGGGGCCAATAAAGATCATCCCTGCTTCTTGAACCTGTCTGGCAAACTCAGCATTCTCAGATAAAAACCCATAGCCCGGATGGATGGCATCGACCCTTTCACTTTTAGCAATTTCAAGAATTTTATCTGACTGTAAATAGGATTTATTCACAGGAGGCTTACCGATACAAAATGCTTGAGAGGCAGCTTTTACAAACGGCATATCTATGTCCGCTTCCGAATAGACAGCTATGGTTTCTATCCCTAATTTATGACAGCTTTTCATGATTCTAAGAGCGATCTCTCCTCTATTTGCTATCAGAATTTTTTTCATCGACTTACTCCTTTCTACCTTCGCGTTATCTTATCAAGGTATACGTTTTGATTCCCTGCTTTCATGAGGATGACGCAAAATCAGTAAACGCTTTCTTTAGTTATTTAGAAGAATTTTTTATCTCTTTGTTATATAATGATAGTAATCAGTTTAGAATAATATGAAAATTATTCAATTCATATTATTCGAAAGGAAATAAATATATACAATAATAGTTGCAATTCGAGGAGGGGCAATATGGAAATTAAAGTGGAAAGATTAAAAATAAATTTTAAAACACTGGAAGAATTCAAAAAATTCAAGGAATATGGACTGCAAGAACTTTCCATGCTCGAAGATTTAGAAGCTAATATGGTGGACAATGATAGCGACTCCCCTTTTTACGGAATCTATTATGGTGATAAACTCGTAGCACGGATGAGTTTATATCAAATTGATGCAAGATTTGACCGATATTTCTATCCACCACATGATTATTTAGAATTATGGAAGCTTGAAGTACTACCGGACTACCAAGGTAAAGGCTTTGGCAGCCAACTTGTTGAATTCGCCAAAAGCTTCGGCCTGCCTATAAAAACAAATCCAAGAGTGAAATCACGTGAATTTTGGGATAAAATGGGGTTTGCCAGTGTTGATTATGATATGGAGCGCGACCTAGGTGAGAATCCCCTTGTTTGGTATCCGGAAGGTGTGAAAGCACAGTCTCATCATTCGTAGCAAAAGCGGACACTTAGTCCGCTTTTGTCATTTCTCGACTCTTTCCAGGTTTCCATTTTTGTCCATTTGAAACTTGACCTTTTGTTGCCTGTCTTCTTCCTGAAAAACAACCATTTTTCGGGCACGTTCCATTATTTCTATGAGCGATCGATAATCTTCTTCAATCGCTTTTAAATTCTTCGTCAGTCTTTCATTTTCCGCTGCCAAATAATACGTTTTTTTCTCTAATTCTTTTATTCTCTCCAAAAAGTGTCCCCGTTCTTCCTCAATAGCTGTTTGCAGCTCTGCTTTTCGATACAGTTCTTGCAAAAATTTCATTAGGGCTGAAAATGAGAATGGACTATTTTCCTCATCCCTCTCCCTTGTAGCGATGTTACTTTTGGCCTGTTCAATTACTACATTTGTATTTTGCTCATCCTCAGGAGATTGCAGTTTCATCTCTTTACGCTGTTTCTTTGCTAGTTCAATTGCTGATTGATATTGTTTTCTTACATACGAATTCCAACGAAAGCCACAAGCCGCTGCAGTTCTTGTTAACTGTTTTCCTACTTCCTCAAAGGCTTGCAGTTGAGTGCCACCTTCACGGATATGTCTTAATACAATCTCCGCAAGCAACAAGTCCTCGTCTGGAGACCATGCATCTTGACGAGTGGATGACATAAAGATATCCCTCCTATTAGTGTTTTTAACATACATATGCAACTAATAGAAAAGATAGACTTTATGTACAGCAGTGTATTGAGATTATTTATTTATTTTTTCGTAAGAAATGATGTAACATATTGGAGATGGGCATCGCTCTCCCAAAGCACCGCACATCGGTTAACCTCCTGCATGATTCTTTCATAAAGATTTATTGTCTCCCATTTTGCCGTCCATACTTTCTTATAGGCTTGTAACACGTTTCCATCAACTGCTAACATCTTTTCCAAGAATGCTTCACAGGCTGTAATTCCATCCCCTTCAAAAAGAATATCGAGGAAGCCAATCTTATATAATGTTTCTGCTGTTTGCAGCTCGGCTTCCATTAACAGCCTCATTGCAGCAGCCGCAGAAAGCTTTTCCGCTAAAATCGACCCGCCGCCCCATCCAGTCGTAATGGCCTGCTTACCTTGAACAAATCCAGCCCGTATGCCTTTTCGTCCCAGACGAAAATCACAGGCAACTGCAAGCTCGCAACCGCCGCCAATAGCAGTTCCATTTAACAGCGCAATGGTCGGTTTTGAAAAGGTTAACAATGAATAAAGAATATTCGCCATCTTCTGTAGCATAGGTGCTGCTTCCTCTTTAGTTCTCAGGCGATGAAACACTGATAGATCACCACCAGAACAAAATGCCTGCTCACCTGTACCAGTAATCACCAATGCTTTAATATCAGCTGCGGAAGCTTGGGCAATCGCTTCAGCCAATCCATCCATCACTTCAATATTAATAGCATTTCGTTTCTCGGCTCTGGCAATTGAAAATAGTAAATACCCCTTTTCTGTGTGCTCGATTTTATATGACAAAGTCCTCTTCCTTTCTGTATAGCTAATTACTACCATCTTACTATGCACACAGAGGAAAAATCCATCAGAAAACAACAAAAGCACAAGGACAAGTCCTTGTGCTTTTTTGTAAGGAAAACTGATATTAGTTGTTAACAACTTCTTTTCCTTTGTATGTTCCGCAAGCTTTGCAGACGCGGTGAGCAAGTTTCATTTCACCACAGTTTGGGCATTCTACCATACCAGGAACATTTAGTTTAAAATGAGTACGACGTTTTCTTTTTGCAGTTTTAGAAGTTCTTCTAAAAGGTACAGCCATTCTTCCCACCTCCTTATAAGAAAAGCTTAAAGCTTAACACCTTTAGCTAGATAGTTTTCAGAATTAGATAGTCTTAAAGCCATTGGAAGGATTCTTAGTCTTTATCTTGCTGGTTATCTTCAAAAAACTTAGCAAGTCCAGCTAATCTTGGATCTACTTTTTGAGGGACTGCTTCTTCTGAGATAACCTCCCAATCTTTGCCAGATTGAGGTGCAGCATCTTCAGACTGATCATCCTCACAAAAGACTTGCATTGGTACTTCAAGTAAAAGGATTTCACGAATGATTGGCTTTAAATCAATCATTTCACCTCTTACATGATGAACATCCTCCTCCAATTGCATGATAGCATCCTGTAAGAGAAATGTTTCTGTTGTTTCAACATTAATCGGGAATTTAACATCCACTAATGTACGAGAACAAGGAAGAATCAAATATCCTTCAATTTTAAAATGAAAGGTTATTTTAGTTGCATCGATGTCTCCACGGCCTGAAATCCGCATCGGAGAAACCTTACGAATAGTAGAATCATCTTGTTGTAGATCATCAACCTGGATAACTTCATCGAAGGTAAAATCCTTGTTTCGATATTTTTGTAACTGACTAATACTCCATTTCAAATAAATCACCCCAAGGCAACAAAGGTAATTATAGCTTTCACTATTATTTTTGTCAATATTTTTTCTTTACACCCGTATCTGAAATTCTCCTTATTTAAGATATGATATTTCTCCTTCCTAGTTTATCCATTGATTATATATTTACAAACATTTCATCTCAAAACAAGTTTGATTCTTGAAAAATTTGCTATAATAGTAATTATTTAATCAAAGGGAGCGAACTAAAGTGAGAGCAGTTGGTGTCATTGTTGAATACAATCCCTTTCATAACGGGCATGCCTACCATTTACAAGCTTCAAAAGAAGCAGCCGATGCTGATGTTGTCATTGCCGTTATGAGTGGGAATTTTCTGCAGCGCGGTGAACCTGCACTTGTTTCCAAATGGTATCGAACAAAGATGGCGTTATTAAATGGAGCCGATCTCGTGTTTGAATTGCCCTACAGCTTTGCTGTGCAAAAGGCGGAAATCTTTGCAAATGGTGCAGTATCACTGTTAGAAGCAGCTGGAGTTGAGTACTTATGCTTTGGCAGTGAGAATGGGAACATCGCTGCCTTTTTCGAAACCATTACCTTCCTGGAAAAACATCAGGCTGCTTTTAATGAAAATATTAAGCGATTTATCCAAACCGGAGTTAGCTATCCTAAGGCAGTAGCTCTTTCTTTTCAAAAGCTTAATGGTGCGGAAAATTATTTAGACCTAGCCCAGCCAAATAATATACTAGGTTTTCAGTATATTAAGGCTATCTTGCAACAAGATAGCAGGATTAAACCTTTAACAATTTCCAGAAAAAATGCACAATATCATGATGAACACTTCTCCTCAGCAACGATTGCCAGTGCCACAAGTATCCGGAAAGCCATCTTTACAACCGGACATAAAGATGGAGCGGAGAGCATTGCTCAATATATCCCCGATACTACCAAGCAATTATTAAAAGAATACAACTCTACATATAGAGGTTTTCATCATTGGGGAAACTATTGGGATTATCTCCAATATCAACTCATTACCTCAACAACAAAGGAACTTCAAGAAATTTATGAAATGGAAGAAGGAATTGAAAATAGACTAATTGCAGCGGCGCATTCAGCAGCATCATTTCAGGAGTTTATGGAGAATATCAAAACAAAAAGATATACGTGGACTAGATTGCAAAGATTAGCTGTTCATGTGTTAACACATGCCGGAAAAGCAATGATGAAAACAAATAGTGAAAAGGCCGCATATTTACGTTTACTAGGGATGACAGCAACAGGCAGAGAGTATTTAAATAAAATGAAGAAGCATTTTAGTCTGCCAATTGTCGCCAAACCATCTGCCTACAAAGGAGACGAATTGCTCCATGATATTAAGGCTGCCCGTGTTTATGCTTGCGCCTTTCCCCAAAATATTAGACAGGCAATGCTGCAACAGGAATTTACGCAACCGCCAATATATATTAACAAATAAAGATGGCCAAAGCGGCCATCTTATTTTTTCATAGGAAGTTTCTCTAAATACTGTACGGCTTCATCAAAGGTATCAATCGGGACAATTTTCATCTTTGAATCAATTTCCTTAGCTGTTTTTAAGGCTGCGCGATAATTAGAATTCTTTATCCCCTTTTCATTTGGGGCAAGAAAAATCTCTGCACCAGCCTTATCAGCAGCAATTATTTTCTGTTCAATCCCGCCGATTGGACCGACTTCCCCATTAACTGCTATCGTTCCTGTTCCGGCAATTTGCCGGCCTTTGGTCAAATCCTCCTTGGTTAGTTGATTGTAGATTTCTAATGCAAACATTAATCCTGCTGACGGACCGCCAATATCATCTGTTTTTACTTTAACTTTAGGGTCGACTATGATTTCTTTATCATCTACTAACGATATGCCGATACCAGCCCGTGTGCGATCCTGTTTAAAGGTTTTAAGGGTTAATGTTGCGGTCTTCTCAGCTTTTTTTCGCGTGAAGGTTAACGTTACCTTATCACCGGCATGTTTTTTGGTAAGATAAGCAATGAACTTCTCAGAAGATGAAAGGGACTTCCCATCAATTTTGTAAACACGGTCGCCTGGTTCGAGAACCCCTTCAGCGGGCATATCATCCATCACTTGCATCACATAAATACCTTTATAATGATAATTTACAGGTAAACCAGCCTTCCGATAAGCAACTTCAATTGCATTCAGCTTCGATGAAGCCATTAGCTGCAATTGTCTGACATTATATTCCTCCTCTGTCTCTTGTTCATTTAGAATAGCGTGAAGTGGATAAACCTCTTCGTATTTTTTTACTTTTGCTGAAAGATACGAATAAATATTAGCTCTTCCCATTCGAATGGTTGTTAACATGAAATCCCCATCTTCTTTATAACCATTTTCGACTTTAATAATGGGTGCAAGTTCCTTTGCCATTCCAGGCTTCGAAACATAAAAAGGCAGGGAATAAAACAGCCCGCCAATTAACATGATGGATACCAGCAAAAGCGCTGAATAAGATATTTTTTTTCGCAAGCTAAGTTCTTCCCTTCCAATGTTCAATTTCTGCAATTATTTGTTCCAAGTGTTTTAATGCCTCTTTCTCTCCGAATTGAATAATCTCTTCTATATTGGTAAACGCGCGTGAACTAAAACCTTCAACCGGCGGCCTAAGCATCACATTTGCTGTATTTTCCTGGGTATTGATTATTTCAGTTTGCATGATATCGATACTCTGCATAATCACGTCAAATATGGAGGTGATTTCCGCCTGCTGCTTCACCCTTGATACATCGACAGCTATAATAATATCTGCCCCCATATTCTTAACTACCGATATTGGAACCCGATCTGTTACACCACCATCAACTAAGAGTCTTCCTTGATACTTTACTGGGACAAACACTCCTGGGATGGAGATGCTTGCTCTTACAGCATCTGCGGCCGGGCCTTTAGTAAAAACAACCTTTTCGCCCGACAGTAAATCAGTTGCAACAATCGCTATTGGTAAGGACAGCTCCTCTATTTTTTTTCCATGAGTAAAAACTCTAATTAATTGATGCACCCTGGTTCCAGAAATCAACCCCATTTTCGGGACAGTAAAATCTAAAAAGTATTTTCTCTTAAAAGCTGTAGAGATCTTGTATAGGCGTTCTAAATCGATACCTGCTCCGTAAAAGGCAGCTACTAGTGCCCCCATGCTGCTTCCCGCAATATAATCTATCGGAATTCCAGCATCTGTTAATACTTTAATCACCCCTAAATGGGCGAATCCACGTGCTCCACCAGACCCCAGCGCCAAACCGATTTTAGGATGCTTCATCTGATAACCTCCCGCCCAGTTTTTACACTTAATAATAGAAATTAGAAAAACATGTTCAATCTTATGGTCTAATTTCATTTTCTATGAGTATATTTCTTTTATATAGGGACAGGCAGTTCCATTTTACCATTTCATTTATGACATTTTCTAGTTACACCACCCCGAGGAGGGAGGATTCATATTTGATTCATAGTAAATTCAAAACATTATTTTTATCTGGTTCAGTCACAATCCTTGCGGCATCGCTTATTTTTTTTCCAAAACAAGCATTAGATGCCTCAATTCGCGGACTCACAATGTGGTGGGAAATTGTCTTTCCCTCCCTGTTACCCTTTTTCATTGTTTCGGAATTATTGATTGGTTTTGGGGTTGTCAAATTTATTGGGGTACTGCTTGAACCACTGATGAGACCTTTGTTTCGAGTTCCAGGTGTTGGCGGGTTTGTTTGGGCGATGGGTTTAGCCTCAGGGTTCCCAGCTGGGGCAAAATTCACGACCAGATTACGCCAGGAAGGGCAACTATCACAAATAGAGGCTGAACGTTTAGTCTCATTTACCAATTCATCTAACCCATTATTTATTTTTGGTGCTGTAGCAGTTGGGTTCTTTAAGAATGCCCATTTAGGTCTGATACTTGCAATAGCCCATTATTTAGGTAATATTTGTGTTGGATTAATCATGCGTTTTTATGGTAATGAAGAGCCCCAGAAAAAGAAGGGAAATCAAAAAGTTTCCTTGCGCAGGGCATTTTCACAGCTCCATCAAACGAGGCTCAACGATCATAGGCCTATTGGGCAACTTTTAGGTGATGCCATCCAGTCCTCCATTCAAACCTTACTGGTTGTAGGCGGGTTTATTATCATTTTTTCAGTCTTAAATAAAATTTTATATCTCTTGCACATCACAGAGCTGTTGGGAAACGTTATCCAGATAGTGCTTTCTAATCTGTCATTTCCAGAATTGCTAAGTATTCCATTAATCTCAGGGATGTTTGAAATTACCTTAGGTAGTCAGTTAACAAGCAGTGTACAAGAGGCAACACTCATGCAGCAAGCAATCATTACTAGTTTTATCTTAGGGTTCAGCGGCTTTTGCGTTCAAGCTCAAGTTGCTAGTATTTTGGCACAAGCAGATATTCGTTTTAAGCCCTTTTTTATTGCCAGAATCATGCAAGGAATCTTCGCAAGTTTCTTTACCCTTATCCTATGGAAACCCATCTATATCGGATTAAATAATCAGGCTCAGCAAACTGACACACTTCCAGTTAGTATGTTTTCAGAAGGCTCATGGCTACATATTGTTTTCCATAAGATGCTCGAATTTGGACCGGTGTTGACGATTTTCTCTCTTGCTGTCTACGTTGTCGTTTTATTCATTAGATTAAGAAGGCAACTAAAAATGTAAAGAGCTAGGAGTTGTTCCTAGCTCTTTACTCTAGCCATTTATTTACCATATTTCTTTTTCAACTCTCGTTCAACTACTGGCGGAACAAGCGCTGAAATATCACCATTATATTTCGCTACCTCTTTTACAATACTCGAACTAAGGAATGAATATTGGTTATTTGTCATCATAAAAAAAGTTTCCACGTGGTCATTTAAATATCTATTCATAGAAGTAATCTGCATTTCATATTCAAAATCTGAAACAGCCCGTAATCCTCTCAAGATTGCAGTTGCATTCACACTTTTTGCATAATCAACAAGTAATCCAGAAAATTCATCCACTAATACATTAGGAAATTCCTTCGTTACCTCTTTAATAAGGTCAATTCGTTCGCTCACCGAAAACAATGGATGCTTTGCTGAATTGTTTAGGACAACAACATATACCTTATCGAAGACCTTCGCACCCCTGCGAATAATATCTAAATGACCATATGTAATTGGATCAAAGCTCCCTGGACACACGGCTATACTTGCCAAAACCTCTCCCCCTTACTCCCCACGATTCCTCTTGTAAATAGATATTGCAATAATACCATATTGCTCATGCTTTATTTGGGTTAAATTTCCTACTACATGAGGTAATTTTACGTCAAAACTATGTTCACAGACAACTATCGCCTGATCCCTTACTACATGATGTTTGTCCATCTTTTCCATAAGTGCAATGAGCTGTTGCTTTTTATAGGGCGGATCCAAAAATAGATAATCGAAGCTCATTTCTCGTTTCCATAATGCTTTTATAGCTCGATCTGCATCGTTACGATAGACCTCAGCATTAGATTCAAATCCACAAGCTTGTAAATTCTCATGAATGACTTTAATTGCTTTCGCATCTCTATCGACAAATATGACTTTTTCGAGCCCTCTGCTTAGTGCTTCAATACCTAAGCCGCCACTGCCAGCAAACAAATCCAAGCCAATCCCATTGTCAAAATAAGGGCCTATCATATTAAAAATAGCTTCCTTTACCTTATCAGTGGTAGGTCTTGTCGTATTCCCCGGAACGGCTTTTAATGGTCTGCCTTTGCAACTGCCAGATACAACTCTCATCTAAATCACCACATAAATCAAAAGTTCAATTTCTTTTCCATCCTATCATATGTGAATGAAAAGTGACAAATTACGAGCTATTTTTTTAACCTTAATCTAAGCAGCAGGAAAAATGAAAATAATACGTATAAGCTTGAGCAGAGTGGAAATAATGATAGTAACAACATCAATCGAGGATGTTGTTGCCAACCGCGGAGAAGACTTACGTTTCCCCATAAGTTCTTCCTCCGGTTTCTCCTCTCCCTTTGCCTTCTATCCTTTAAAAGGGATATAGAAGGGCCCTGTAGCTTATGTCTACAGGGTTTTTTTATGATTAAAAAATAGACGGGAAGAATCCCGTCCTTAAATACCCATTCTATAGTCATATTCTTTCGCTTTATCCGGTGTTGAGTTCTCATACTCCATTTTTAAGAATGGCTTATATGAAGGCTCGACTTTTTTTACAAATGAAAAAGCATTTAACTTATCCATTATTTCTTGAATTTCCGTCTGATTGCAATACAAGACTGCATACTTCAGTTTCTTTGAGACATAGTGTACATTACCAAAGCGCCGAAGCATTTTAGCATGCTTTAAAGAATATAGCCAAACCACTAGTCCTTGCCTTTGTACAAACATACATGTTTCCCCTTCAAAACCATCATTTTTAGATAAGTCTAGCATATAAAATTAGATTCTTTCAATTCAAAACTTAATAAAAAGAAAATCAACTTAAGCGCCAATCCAGGTTTTAGCCACAGCCACAGCTTCCGCCGCTGCCACACCCGCCACTGTGTCCATTATCAAAAAATGGGTTTCCGGTTGGTATTTTGATATGCTCTGATACAGCGCCGCCCAATAACTTGCTAATTTCATCCAATAAGCTTTGAAGGTCATTTTCTGCTAATTTAAATTGGGCAACATTTGCATCCAAATCCATCTCTCGCTTATATTCACGAACTTGCATCATAACCTTTTTGTAATCTGGGTGGTATTTACCAAATCTCTGAACTTCTTCATAAAGGTCTTTTAACTCAACAAAGCGGCGAATCTTCCTTTGTGTATCTTTATCATGTTTCAATTTATATAAACAAAATAAATAACGCTCGACAACTTCAGATTCCAACACCATTTTTGCTAGGTCTTCGGCAGCATCCAATAACTGCACTCGTTCTATTGTAGCAAGCATTTATGCCACCTCCAATTTTATTTTACCATGTGGCATAAGGAAATTTCAAAGATTCAGCTACTTTACGATATTTACCATGAATGCTTTATGTAAACCATATGGTACATTTTTTAAGCTGACCACTTCTAGTTTAATTTTGTGCTTTCCTGGTTCTAAGTTTTTAATAATAAACGCTGCGGAAGCAACATCATACGTCCGTTTTCCATCGATGGTGATGATTAGTTTTCCGGTCTTTTCCTTTCCAACAGCTTCCGTCCTAAAGGTAATTCCCGTTACAATACATTCAACGAAAACATCACGGCCGCTTACTTTATGCTGAACGGCTAACGACGGGAATACCTCTTGATTTGTCTGGGGTTGGTAGACATTGATCATTTCTATCTTGTGATTTTGACTCACTGAATCAAGGTTTTCGTCTGTGACCGTTTTTGTTACTCCTGTATCACTGTTAACAAAAACAAATAGTCCAATAATAAAATGGTAAACCATCACTTTAAACATGAAATCACTCCTTTTGCTTGTATTGTTCGCCTCCTAAGCTCTTTTTAGTCTTTTACAAGCAGTAAAAAAGGGCACACGCTTTGAAGTGTCCCTTTCTACTGTTGATTTTTCATTGCTAAAAACATCGAATACATCATTGACGCCATTTGCACTCCATGAGAAAACTTTTCAACTTGGTGGGGAATTGTTTTTTTATAATAATGTAATGAAGCCACTTCCAAGGCTTCCAGGTCATAAGGGTTTCTAGATAGTTTTCGATACCAAATTGGTTGTTCACGGATAAATCGCTTTAATTCTTGCTGTCTTCCAATGTATTGTAATACTTCGCTACGCACCGACGAATCACATCCTATTTAGTCCTGCCGGAATGAAAAAGGGTTAGTAGGTCCCTTCTGTTGTGGAGTTCCCCGATTATGGGTGTTATTATTTTGTTGAAATTGCGCTAATACACCTTGTAAGGCTCCTACTGCTTGACTTAAGTTATTAAGATGGGATTGCATTTGATTGGCATCCATTTTTTTCACCATTCCCATAATGTTGGCTATAAAATCCCCTTTTTGTTCGGTATTTGTTTTTTCCGTATGTTCACTTGCCATTCCAACTGTTTCCCAACGCTTATCATCTTCCCCCAATAAGTACCAATCTTCATATAATTCCTGCCAAGTTGCCTTTCCTTTCCTTACTTCCTGGATAAGCCTCGGATTATTTTTTACAAATTCCTTAAACTGCAAAACGGAAGGGTGCAATTTTTTTTCCGTCACCTTACTCACCTCGGGCAGTATTCATACCTACGATACAATATGATAAAAATAAAGAAACGTGAAAAACTCCTATAATTAAATAGAGATCTACATCGAAACAACGATGAGATCTCTATCTTTACTCCGCTTTTTGAAGGAATATTTGCGTGTAGAATTGTTGATACACTCCTATACCTATATGGGTAAAATCCGTATTTAATAATTTTTCTCGGTGGTTTTTACTATTAAGCCAGTCCTCAACAACTGCAGGTCCATCAGGATATTTTGCTGCAATATTTTCGCCTGAGGATTGGTAGGTTATTTTTTCCTTTTCTAGTCGGTCAGCAAGGCTTCCAAGCTCTTTTGAATCAGTAGAAATATCGTTACTTTTTGACATTTCTCTACTATGTTTAGTTGCAATTTCAGCTGACTGCGCATCCCACAGCAATGGACTAACACGATATCGCAATCGTAATACATTAGTTATATCGAATATTTCTTTCTCTGATGCTTCTTGGATTAAGTTCCATTTCTCCTCAGTTGGTGGTGGCAATTCAAGTAATTTTCCCCGATAAACGAGTTCATAAGGGCGTTGTTTTATCATTGTTTCCGAGTCTAAAAAACGGACACTTGAGAGAACACCAGTGAACTTATCTATATACAATTGTACATAAACATCCCCCAGCTGGACCATCGGACGCAGGTTCAAATCTGTATCAGTTAGCTCAAAACGATAAGAATTGCCCTTATAATCAATATTAATATGGGTATCAATATATTGCGTATTAAATATTTCTTCTACAGGCTGGCCAATTTCAAACGGGGAAACATCTAAATTTTCTCCAAGCGCGAACATCGTGACAACCCGGTCATTCTCGACTCCAACCTGCAAATAGTGATGACCATCTTGATTATAAATTAGCCATTTATAACCGTACATTGTTTCATCTACCCTTGAAGGTGTTCCTAACTTTTTTTTCACACTGGCGATATCTTTCCCAATGAAAACTCCGATTCCTTGAGTTGGATTCTCTGTTGCTATTTTTTTCCGTTGCTTATAATCAGGAGTTTGCGACCACGATTGACTCGATTCCTTTGGTTGATTATTTTTTATTAATACCTTGTCTCCGGGATTTTCATTTGTACTAATATAGAAACCGACTGTCAAAAAAACTGCAGCAAGAATTAGTATTCTAAATAATTTCTTCAGAGGTCCTCATCCTCTCTATACAACCTCTATAATTATCATACGTATAGATATAATAATTATATCATTTATTAGGACGATAAAAATAGCTAACTCCCTGAAAATCAAAACAGGTACATTTCTGTACCTGTTTTGTCACTATTTTCTTACTGTTGATAAAAAGAGTTTTGGGAGGATTCTTCTGAAATTTGCGTTAGTGCAGTTTTGGCTTGATCATCTGTTAATTCACGAATGGCAAAATCCCCCAGTGAGACAATCCCAATTAATTTTCCATTTTCAACAACAGGTAGCCGGCGTATTTGATGTTTAGCCATTAATTGTGCTGCTTCTTTTGTCGTGGCATCCGGTGATATGGTGAATAGCTCCTCACTCATCACTTTTTCAACCTTCGAAGAAGGAGGTTTTTTTTCAGCAACTCCTCTAATGACAATATCTCGATCTGTAATCATCCCGACTAATTTCTCGTTATCGACGATTGGAATTGCACCAACGTTGTATTCCTTCATTTTCACTGCGACTTCATACACATTATCCAATAAAGTGCAGCATTCCACTTCAGTAGTCATAATATCCTTTATCTTTTCCACATATATCACCTCGATACATGAATTGGTTTGTACTTGATATTAGCATATCCAAACAAGTTTGCTTTATTCTTTAGCTGTATCCATTGCAAGTTGACAGGTTTTCATCTATTATTAAAATGATAATCTTGTTAATTACAAAAGAATTGAATTAGGGGATTCATAACGTTTTTGAGGAGGGAGCATAATGAAATTCGAGAATATGGGGATTGAAAAACTAAAAGCTGATTTAACCCGTTTAGATGAAGTAATGGAAAAATATGGTCTAGTCCGTGCTGGTCAGTGGGATTATGAGAGAGTTACATACGATCGTAAATTTGAAATGCGTGAAGGCATTTATTATTTGCGAATTCAAGGCTACGCTATAGATGGAGATGTGGATACGTTCAAAGCTACTATTCAACTCATGACACCACTGTTAGGAAAGCATTACTACCCACATGGAGTTGAATATGGTGCAGACGAAAACTATCCTGCATCCATAGTAAATCAGTCTAAAAAGATCATTGAAGAAGTAAAAAGTGAAATTGAAGCTTTTGCCAAATAAATAATCTTTAATAGAAAGGACGCATGGGAAACCATGCGTCCTTTCTATTAAACTCTTAAAGTCCAAGGATTGCTTTAATTAATGAAGTTGTTTCTCCCCCATGATAAAACACATATAATAGCAGATAAACAGCGATTCCAGTAATAGCAGTGCAGAACCAGACAATACTAGTAATCGGGCCAAGTTTACGGTGAAAAACTAAATTATTCTTGTAACCGGAGTAAAGTGAACAAATTCCTAAAACAGCACCAACCGTTGCTAAAGTGATATGAAAAATTAAGAACACAGTATAATAAATTTTCACATCATCCGGTCCGCCAAATGAAGTATTCCCAATAAAAACAGTTCTTGAAGCATAGATAATAAAGAAAATAAGAGCAAATACAGCAGCCCAAAACATTGTCTTTTTGTGCGCATCAATGTTTCTTTGGCGGATTTGCCACCACCCTACTGCAACTGTAAGACCACTTAAGACAATAAATGACGTACTAATAGTTGGTAATATCGGTAAAGAATTCATCGATAAGCCTCACTTTATTATATTCTCTAAAATTATTTTAGAGTAGTTTCCCTTCTTTTTCAATTCATACCAATATTTTCGTGAAAAAACTCCCAAAAAAGTTGGGAGTTTATTTAAGAAGTGTCGGATTTAAAAGTTGTTGAATTTCCTTTTCCCTCTCTGTTTCTTCTTGATCCTTACGATACCATTCAAAAAATACTTGAGCTAACACCACTGCATAAATAACTTCTTGGATAATTTTCATGACAACACCGCCGAGACGTTGGTCATAAAGAACTGGCATAGAACTAAACAATTCTGGGCCGCTTAAATTCAAATTAGTGAATGTAGCTGTTCCCACGCATAAGCTCATAACCTTACCCCATACTGCAGGGTCGTAGTAGGTCGCATAAAGCGCTGTATCGGCAAAGATAATCATTGCACATGCCGGAGTTAAAAGCATTCCATTTACAAATAGAAAAGCTACTTTGTTAATCCCACTTAGTGAACGATATTCAGGAATAGGGCTTAACAAAGACCACCACATACATAGAGCTGCGATAAATAACACAATCAAGTAATTGCCTTGCAAAATCCGATGCTGCATAAGTTGATCGAAAACTATTGGAATATGGTAAAAAGAAAACAATCCATTGAATAGCAAAACGGCTATAACCGGTTTCGTCAGTAATGAAAAGACAACATTAACAGGTTTCTTATTTAATAAAGCACGCCATAACCACGGCGGAATCGCTTTTATCAATAATGGCGGAATTAATAACACCATAATAACCATCGTAATCCCATGGATATAAAACATTAAGTGACCCATTAAATCTAACGGTGAGCCTTTAATTGCATACAATATCACGATAGAAGTTACAAACAATATTGCTTGCTTTGTCGTCAGCGGTTCGCTGTTGGCAAAACTCGAACGAAATTTAATTGTTACTAAAAAATATAAAATCACAATAAAAAGCAGAATTACGAGAAAATATGGGCTCCAAAGTGCTTTAAATCCAAAAATATTAAACGGCACCTTTCAACTCACCTCGATTATTAGTAAAGAACTTGTCTCTATTATACCGATTGCATAATGAAGAGACAAAACAGAAGACTTTATTAAATGAGAAAAATCGGCATGCTGCCGATTCTCTCTTTCACTCTATTGGTCATTGATAACTTTTTACCACCAAATGATGGTCATAAAAGCTAATATCATGATTAAGCCCATAAACAAGCCCGTAAATAAGAACATGCTCGGTGCTTCGTGACCTTTATGACTCATATGCATGAAATAATACAGCTGAAATACAACCTGGACCGTAGCTAACAACAGGATAAATGGTACGATAAATGCAGCTGTAAATCCTTTAGCGGCAACTGCTGCAAACGCCACAAAGGTTAAAAATAACATCAGCGAAAAGGAAATGATTTGATAACGCATTTCCTCAGCGTTTTTCTTGCGGCGATATTCTAAATCGACTCGTGTATTATTTGAGTTTAATGGCTGATTCGTCATATTTATCCCACCATCCCCATCAAATATACTACTGTAAAAATAAATACCCAAACGACATCAATAAAATGCCAATAAAGGCTGGCAACATAGAACTTTGGTGCATTGTAAAGGCTTAATCCACGTTTTGAGTTACGAATCATCAGAGCTAAGATCCAACCTAATCCAAAGGTGACGTGTGCACCATGGAAGCCTACTAATGTATAGAATGCTGAAGCAAATGCACTGCTAGAAAACGTATGATGGTATTCATGAACATAGTGATTAAACTCATAAATTTCCAGTACCAAAAAGCCAAAGCCTAATAATACAGTAATTCCAAGCCACAACATCATCTTTTTAAAAGCAAAGTTTTTCATATGGTACATTGCGTATACGCTAGTAAGTGAGCTAGTTAATAACAGCATCGTTGCTACAATTGTTAACGGCAGCTCAAACATATCCTTTGCTAATGCATGGGATGAATCCGGAACCTTATCCTTTAAAGCTAAATATGTGGCGAAGAGAGAGGCAAAGAGCACCGTCTCTCCACCTAAGAATAACCAAAAACCTAAAAATTTATTTTTTGCTTCGAGGGTGGATCTTTCAGGCGAAGCAGGCCATGTTTCATATGTTAATTTTTCTTCAGCTTGCATTATGCCTCAGCCCCCTTATCATCATCTAAATCTTCTTTATGAATATGGAAGCCATGGTCATCCTTTAATGAACGGAATAACATGGAACCAAATGTAATCACTAAGCCGAATATTAATAGCGGTATCGCCCATGGTTTATCATCGGGATGATACATCGCACCGAATGCAGCAATAAATAGACCAAGAGATATCATAAATGGAGTAAATGATGAATTAGGCATATGAATGTCACCAAGTGGTTCTGCAGGTGTCATCCCCTTTTTACCTTCCATTTTTTCCAGCCAAAGTGCATCTAACCCACGCACAAGGGGTAATTGTTTAAAATTATAAAATGGCGGCGGTGAAGGAATCGCCCATTCAAGTGTTCTTCCATCTTCCCACGGGTCATTGCCGACTTTTACGTTCTTCACTTGTGTCACTACAATATTATAAAGCAGTAATAGTACACCAAGTGACATGAATAATGCACCAACGGAACTAATCAAGTTTCCGGAATCGAGACCTTGCCCAGGAAGGAACGTGAATACACGCCGCGGCATTCCCCATAGGCCTAAGAAATGCTGAATAAAGAATGTTAAATGGAAACCAATGAAGAACAACCAGAAAGTAATTTTTCCCAACGTTTCATTTAACATCGTTCCAAACATTTTTGGCCACCAGTAATGGGTACCGGCTAGGAGTGCTAATACAACCCCACCAACGATAACATAGTGGAAGTGGGCGACAACGAAATACGTATCATGATATTGGTAGTCAGCAGCAGCAGTAGCAACCATTACACCTGTTACTCCGCCCATTACAAATGACGGAATAAATGCAAACGCATAATACATTGGTGTTGTGAACTTTACGCTTCCTCCCCACATCGTAAACAGCCAGTTAAAGATTTTAATTCCTGTAGGAACTCCGATTGCCATTGTGGCAACAGCAAAAATAGCGTTTGCTACAGGACCTAATCCAGTTGTAAACATATGGTGTGCCCAAACCATGAACCCTAAAAAGCCGATTAAGACAGTGGCAAACACCATCGATGAGTATCCGAAAAGGCGTTTTCGTGAAAAAGTTGAAAAGATTTCCGAAAAAATACCGAATGCTGGAAGTATCAAGATATACACTTCAGGGTGACCAAAAATCCAGAAGAGATGCTCCCAGATAACCGTGTTCCCACCCATTGTTACGTCAAAGAAGTTAGCGCCAAACATACGATCAAACATCAATAACGTTAAACCAACTGTTAATGGCGGGAAGGCAAATAAAATCATTGCTGAAGCAACAAATGTTGTCCAAGTAAACAGCGGCATCCGCATATAGGTCATTCCTGGAGCACGCATATTAATAATCGTAACCAAGAAGTTAATTCCGCCGATTAATGTCCCAAGACCCGATATTTGCAGTCCTAGAACATAAAAGTCAATTCCATGGGTTTTAGAATGAAGTGCCAGTGAGGCATAAGATGTCCAGCCAGCATCAGGCGCTCCTCCCATAATCCAAGATAGATTTAAGAAAACACCACCTAAAAAGAACAGCCAAAAACCTAATGCGTTTACAAATGGAAACGCTACGTCGCGTGCACCTATTTGCAGCGGCATGACTGCATTCATGAAGGCAAAAAGAAGTGGCATGGCTGCTAAGAAAATCATTGTTGTTCCGTGCATTGTGATAATTTCATTAAAAGCACCAGCACTAACAAAATCATTATTTGGTACAGCAAGTTGGATTCGGATAAACACTGCTTCAAGCCCACCGATTAAAAAAAACAATCCACCTGCGATGAGATATAGGATGGCAATTTTTTTATGGTCTACCGTCGTTAGGTAATCCCAAATAGTAGCGCCTATTCCTTTTTTCTGAGCGTAGGTACTCACAATGTAACCTCCCTTTCTTCCAATTCCCCTATTCCTGAACCTTTAAGCCCATTAAATATTCAGCTAAGGCATCGAGCTGCTCGTCTGTCATATTAGGATATTTATTCGTCATTTCGTTGCCCGGTTTATAGGTTTCAGGATCCTTTATCCAATTCTTTAACTCTTCCTTGTTATGATCTAAGATGCCGGCAACACGGGAGCGTTCACCAAAATTTGTTAAGTTTGGAGCTACACGAGCTGTATCTGGCATTTTATTTTCAGGTGTAACGGCGTGACAGCCAATACAACTTTTATTGAATATTTCTTGACCTTGAGCAGCTAAATCCGTTTCTGCTTTTTTCGGCTCTTTAACGTTTTGCATGGCAGTTACCCATGCATCAAATTGATCTCTCGTCATCGCTTTGACTTTAAAGTCCATTAAAGCGTGCGATGGCCCACAAAGTTCTGCACACTTCCCGTAGAATAAGTTACCAGCTTCATTGGCACGCTTTTCATCGAATATTAGCCAAAATTTATTCACATTATCTGTATTTGTATCTAATTTTCCACCTACTGCTGGAATCCAGAAGGAGTGCTTTACATCTAATGATTTTAGATTAAAATAAACCTTTTCATTGGTAGGAACAACCAAGTCTTGACTTGTAACAATCTTTTGTTTTGGATACTCAAAATCCCACCAATATAAATGAGAACGAACGTTAATAACGAGTGCATCTGATTTTTCCTTATCCATCTCTTTAACATCAGCAAGCTTAAATGTAGCCGCTACAGTTGGCACTGCTAAAATTAACAAAAGCAAAATTGGGATGACTGTCCAAATAATTTCTAATGTATGACTTCCTTCCACCTGCTTAGGAATTCTGTCATCTTTCCTCCGATAACGGAAAAAAACAATTGCGAAGATAACCATAACAACAATAATAACTCCAACCATGATGTAAGTACTAAGCTTCATTAAATCATATTGGATGTCTGCAACTTCACCGGCAGGCCGTAACGCGGAAAGATATGGTTCACCACAGCCGGAGAGTACGAGCGCTAAAATCGCAAATAACGAAATCAGTCGCCATTTCGCAAGCCTTTTCATAGCTTCATCAAACCCCTCTTTCGTTCAAGTATTCTTTTATTGTGCGATCAAAGAAGTTATGTAGGTCTTCTTTTCTGTTTCATCTCCCATCCCCATTGATACAGAAAAGAAGTGTTAGACAAAAACTAATTTTAAATTAAAGTAACTAGAACCATCGCTACAAAAATAATTGTTAAATATTGCAATGAGTAAATAAACATTAGTTTTGCCCACTTTATGTCATCTTTGATCCTATATCCATAAATCCCCAAAGCTAGCCAGCCTACATTTAATAACATAGCTAGAATTAGAAATGGGATTCCTAACTTAATAAGCAAAAACGGTATTGGTAATAATAATGCAACCCATAACACAATATGGAGTTTTGTAGTCTTAAACCCCTTTACAACTGGAAGCATTGGAATACCGGCTGCTCTGTATTCATTTACTCTTCTCATGGCTAGAGCATAAAAATGCGGCGGCTGCCAAGCAAACATTAGAATGAATAACGCCCATGCCATTAAATCCAAGTTAGCATCTACTGCTGCCCAGCCGATAAGCGGTGGGACAGCTCCAGAAATGCTGCCTATTATCGTATTAGATACAAGCTGTCGCTTTGACCACAAAGTATAAAGGACTACATAACTAAAAACTCCAAGCAGTCCAATAACTGTTGCAGTGACAGTGGTTAACAATAAAGACAGTGTTCCTAGTCCAATTAAGGAAATACCCAATCCTAAGACTCTGGAAGGGATCACTTTCCCAGTTACAGTTGGTCTGGATTTTGTTCTTTCCATTAAATGATCAATATCGCGATCTACATAATTATTAATTACACAGGAACCAGCTATAATTAGTGAGGAACCCGCGACTGTAAAAAACACAATATTTAAATTATCCAGGAAACTTTGCCCAGTAAAATGGAGCGCTAGCCATAAACCTGTAAAGGTCGTAATTAAGTTTGAGTTAACAATCCCAATCTTAATTAAGGCAAGAAAATCTTTCCATGCAGATGTTTTATAAGAATCTGTATGAAGACTTGCTGCTCCATTCGAGGTAGCAGTCTTTGTGTTAGACATCTGATTCTCCTCCTCATATATAATCACAATAACCTATAAAAAACTCTGTATATCTCATTAATCCTTTGTAGCAAAAGAAGATATTCTTTTCTCATGATTTTAATAACACTTTCTCTGTATATTAAATCACACTTTTAGTCATTTTTGTGAACTTTTTTTGAATAATTTTCGTCTAAATTGTGAACGGGGTAAATTTCACTTGTTTAATTCCTTTTTTACTAGATTTCCACATGAGATTTTCGCGTATCTAAAAATGGGGAAGAAATTAAATTGTCTTTTTAAGTAAATTTTTATAAAGTAATGATTCAAATTAACTGTCCTTACTTATATTTCTAACAAACTGCCAACAAAGTTTCAACTGTTTTCACTATAATAATAGTAGAAAATAAAAATTATTGATTTAACGCTAAATAATAGAGTGAAATTCTGTTCTTTTTTAGCGGAATTCGTTATGATTGATAGAGGTTTTCCTAATCTGTTTGCAATCATTATACTTTTTACAGTAAGCGAATACAAATTTTTGAACTAATGGTAAGAAGGTGAATTTTTTTGCGGCAATCCTTAAAATGGTTGGCAGTTGCCACTACAATCATGATGATTTTTATTTTACTAGGCGGGGCATTAGTCACAAAGACTGATTCTGGCATGGGCTGTGGCCGTTCATGGCCCTTATGTGATGGTGAACTACTACCAACCAAGATTACACCGGAATTAGTAATCGAATTATCTCATCGCCTCGTATCTGGTCTTGGCGGAATCATGGTATTAATTCTCTCTTTGTGGTCATGGAAAACAATCGGCCATATCCGTGAAACGAAATTTCTGTCTATTCTTTCGATTTTCTTTTTACTATTACAAGGATTAATCGGAGCTGCGGCAGTTGTTTGGGGACAATCCGATTTTGTGCTGGCATTGCATTTCGGTATCTCATTAATTTCCTTTGCAGCTGTTTTTTTATTAACGCTGTTAATTTTTGAAATTGATAAAAAGTTCGATGCTGAAAAGCTTGTCATTGATAAAAAAATGGGCTTTCACATCGTTGCTATTACAATTTATAGTTATCTAGTTATTTATACTGGTGCACTCGTCCGTCACACCAATTCAAGTTTGATTTGTCGAGACTGGCCGCTCTGCTTAAACGACAGGCCAACTCTACCGGAAAATCTATATGAATGGGTACAAATGGGGCATCGGGCTGCTGCAGGAGTATTATTTCTTTGGATTGTTTCTGTTACCATTATGGCTGTTCGACACTATCAGGAGCAGAAAGTTCTCTATTGGGGATGGATCATTTCCTTAATCCTTGTTTCCCTGCAGATCATTGCAGGAGCACTCATTATCTTTACACATTTAAACCTTTACATTGCTCTATTACATGCCTTGTTTATCACCTTACTTTTTGGGGTATTCAGCTATTTCATTCTATTATACTCACGTTCTAAACGGTATCATAGTTAAATAAAGAGTTGCCGACCAATCGCGGCAACTCTTTATTGTCTTATCCCTTGATTAATTCAATCATTAGATCTCCTGTTTGAATGGCATCTCCACTAGCCACATAAATGTCCTTTACAATTCCCGAAAACGGTGCTTGTACAGTAGTTTCCATTTTCATTGCCTCTGTAATCATTAAATGATCGCCACGTTCCACTTTTTCACCTTTTTCAACGATTACTTTAATGACAGTACCCGGCATGGATGCAGATATATGTGTTTCGTTTTTAGGATCGCCCTTTAATCTAGCAGCAACGGTTGCTTTAATACTATCATCTTTAATGACAACCTCCCGCGGCTGACCATTTAATTCAAAATAGACCACTCTAGTACCATCAGCTTGCGCTTGACCAATAGAAACAAGCTTCACAATTAAGGTCTTCCCGGTTTCAATTTCTACTTCAATTTCCTCACCTAAGCGCAGGCCATAAAGGAAAGTTGGCGTATCTAGCACAGAGACGTTCCCAAAGCGCTCAACCGTTTTACAATAGTCAAGAAATACTTTTGGATAGAGTGCGTAAGAAATGATCTCAAACTCCGTAACCTGTCGACCTAATTCTTTATAAAGTTCTTTCTTAAGACTTTCAAAATCTACCGGTGCCAGCAATTCTCCAGGTCGTTCTTCGAGTGGTTTCTTCCCCTTTAGAATAACTTTTTGTAATTCAGCAGGAAAACCACCATGCGGCTGTCCTAGATAGCCTGCGAATAATTCAACGACTGAATCTGGGAAATCAAGCGTATCTCCTTTTTGTAAAACATCTTGCTCGGTTAAATTATTTTGGACCATGAACAGGGCCATATCCCCGACGACCTTTGAAGAAGGAGTTACCTTTACAATATCACCGAACATTTGATTTACACGTGAATACATGTCTTTCACTTCATCCCATTTTTCAGCCAACCCAACAGCTTTTGCTTGCTGCTGGAGATTGCTATACTGGCCGCCAGGCATTTCATGCTGATAAATTTCAGAATGTGGTGACATCATGCCGCTCTCAAAATCGTGATAATATTTGCGCACATCTTCCCAATAATATGAGAGCTTTTCAAGTGCGTCAATGTTTACCGCCAATTTTCTGTCTCTGCTATCAAGCGCATAATATAAGGAATTTACACTTGGCTGTGAAGTTAGTCCCGCCATCGTACTTAAAGCTGTATCAACAATATCAACACCGCCTTCAATGGCGCGAGCATAAGTGAAAATACCATTTCCACTTGTATCATGGGTATGAAGGTGAATCGGGATATCCACAGTGGCTTTTAATTCAGAAACTAGACGATAGGCAGCTTCAGGTTTTAACAGACCTGCCATATCCTTGATTGCTAGAATATGCGCACCTTGGTTTTCAAGCTCTTTAGCCAATTGTTTATAGTATTGTAAATCATACTTAGGTCTCGTTGGGTCTAGAATATCACCAGTATAGCAGATTGTCGCTTCAGCGATTTTTCCGGTTTGTCTTACGGCATCAATTGCTGTCTCCATTCCCTTTACCCAATTCAAACTGTCGAAAATCCGAAAGACATCAATGCCTGCCGAGGCGGACAACTGGACAAATTCTCTAATTACATTATCAGGGTAATTCTTATAACCGACAGCATTGGCACCGCGGAACAGCATCTGAAATAACACATTTGGAATCTTCTCACGTAATAATAACAATCGTTCCCAAGGATCTTCTTTTAAAAAGCGGTATGCAACGTCAAAAGTAGCACCACCCCACATTTCAAATGAGAAAAGATCCGGCAATAACTTTGCCGTTGGCTCGGCAATATGAGCAATATCAGTTGTTCTCATCCGAGTTGCTAATAAAGATTGATGAGCATCACGAAAGGTTGTGTCAGTGACTAAAACATGTTTTTGCTGTTTTACCCATTTTACCAAGCCTTCGGCACCATGCGTATCCAATATTTGCTTTGTTCCCGGTTTCAGCGGATAATCAAATGAAAGCCTTGGCACCCTTGGTTTAGCAAGTACAGGGCGCTTCTTTTTTTCGATTCCCGGAAAACCATTAATAGTGACATTTCCGATATAATTTAACATCTTAGTCCCACGGTCTTTTCGAACTGAGAAAATAAATAATTCCGGCGTTGTATCAATAAATGATGTGTCATACTGACCAGTTAAGAACTTTTCATGCTTTACCACGTTTTCCAAAAACGGGATATTTGTTTTTATTCCCCTGATTCTAAATTCCTGTAAATTTCTGACCATTTTTGCTGCAGCCTGTTCAAAAGTTAAAGCCCATGTCGAAAGTTTTACTAATAAGGAATCATAATATGGCGTGATGACCGCTCCTTGAAATCCATTACCAGCATCTAGGCGAACACCAAATCCTCCTCCAGAGCGGTATGCCATAATCTTTCCAGTATCCGGCATAAATTGATTTAGCGGATCTTCAGTTGTTACTCTCGATTGAATTGCATAGCCGTATAACATGATATCTTCTTGTGCAGGAATCCCAATGATTGGACCATGTAATTCATGTCCTTCGGCAACAAAAATTTGTGTATGAACGATATCAATACCAGTAACCATTTCCGTAACAGTGTGCTCTACCTGAATTCTTGGGTTCACCTCAATAAAATAAAATTTTCCCCCAGAAACTAAAAATTCTACTGTTCCAGCATTTACATATTCTACATTTTTCATTAAAGTTACCGCAGCGTCACAAATTTCTTTTCGTAGTTCGTTGCCCAGAGACACACTTGGAGCAATTTCGACAACTTTCTGATGGCGGCGCTGAACTGAGCAATCGCGCTCGAACAAATGGACGATATTTCCATGACTGTCCCCGATGATTTGCACTTCTATATGTTTTGGATTCTCAATTAATTTCTCGATATAAACTTCATCGTTACCGAATGCTGCTTTTGCCTCAGATTTTGCTCTGGCAAATGCTTCTTCTATCTCGTTACGGCTGCGGACAATCCGCATCCCTCTGCCACCGCCTCCGAGCGAAGCTTTAATAATTATTGGAAAACCGTGTAAGTCAGTAAAATCTAGCACTTCCGTCACATCTTGGACAGGGCCGCTGCTTCCAGGAATAACGGGGATACCCGCCAATTCTGCTTGGCTCCTTGCTTTTACCTTGTCACCAAACATATCTAAATGCTTCGTTGATGGTCCGATAAAAATAATCCCTTCTTCTTCACATCGTTTTGCAAAATGAATATTTTCCGATAAAAAACCGTAACCGGGGTGAATAGCATCTGCCCTGCTTTTTTTGGCAACAGCAATAATGCTATCAATATCTAGATAAGCGTCAATCGGCTTTTTGCCTTCTCCAACTAAATAGGCTTCATCAGCTTTGTAGCGATGATAAGAACCTGAATCTTCCTTGGAATAAATCGCAACAGTACGAATATTCAGTTCAGTGCAAGCACGAAAAACCCTGATTGCTATTTCTCCTCTGTTAGCAACTAACACTTTTTTTATTTGCCTTGTCATTAAAGCACCTCTTTTAATTATCTATTTTAATACCGCAGGACCTCACTTGGTCCTGCGAGTCATTACATATAATACACATTGCCATTTCGCTCTCGGGTATCACTCTTAGCTACCGCTGTTTTGTCCTTGTATTTTTTTTCATACTTTACAAACATTGATACATTCACTAAGATCCCTGATGCAGCTGCCAGCATTAAGAGCGATGATCCGCCATAGCTGATAAAGGGGAGGGTTACCCCTGTAAGTGGAATAAGCCCAGACACGCCAGCCAAGTTGATAAAGGCTTGTACACCAATCATACTTGATATTCCAATCGCCAGCAGACTTCCGAATGGATCTTTGCAAGCTAAACCGATATAGATGCCCCGTAAAACAATATACGAAAGCAGAAGTACGACAAAACCTACTCCCCAAATCCCAAGCTCCTCTGCAATAACTGCCATAATAAAATCTGTATGAGATTCTGGGAGATAGCCAAGTTTCTGAATGCTTTTTCCAAGTCCTAGGCCGTTTATTCCCCCTGAACCAATGGCAATATAGGAGTTAGCTAAATGAAACCCTGCTCCTTGCACATACTCCTCTGCGAACGGATTATCCAGGACCGCAAATCGGCTCGCGCGCTTTTCAGAAAAAATATGATCCTTTAAAACAAAGGCAAGAGGCAAAATTACAATAAGTGCCATGATTAATAATCTAGCAATATTTTTAAAGTTCATTCCAGAACATAGAATAATCGTCCCGGCAATGAGGGCAATAATACTGGCGGTTCCATAATCCGGCTGCAGGATAATGAGGAAGCAAACAATAAATAGGTATACCAGCGGCGGAAGCACACCCTTGTTAAATTGATTTATGTAATCCTGTTTTTTTGCATAAACAGCTGACAAATACACAATTACCCCAAGTTTCACAAACTCCGAAGGCTGGACTTTAAAACCGCCAATTTTATACCAACTTTGGGCTCCGCCTGCGATATCACCAAAAACAAATAGACCCAGTAATGCCAAAATCGAGATTAGTACAATGATTACTAAAACGTTTGTGAATTTCATGATCTTATAGGGAATAATTGCAGTCAAAAGAAAAATAACGATAAATCCCAGCAACCATATTTTTTGTTTTTGATAGAAAAAGTCGCTATTCACCTGGTACCTTTCGACCGCCCATGCCATACTCGAACTATAAATCATGACTAAGCCAAACGCGCATAATAGAAATATGGCAATGATGAGAGAGTAATCATATGATTTTAATATTTTTTTTCCCATATAAGACGTCCTCATTTTCTTTTTTGGTTATACTATTCTATTATAATAGAAAATGAACAGGATGACTTGTTAAAAATAACTTGTTAATACTTTTTTAATATTCAATATTCAGAATACTAAATCTAATAAAAAACCCAAACAAATTCTCGTGAACTGTTTGAGTTTTGCTCCACTATTTTCTTAGGGATGCATCATGAAGCGCAGATAATTCTCGTTCTAATTTATCAATAATTGCTTTTCCATCCTTACTATCTATCAGGCCTAAGCGAACAGCAAAGTCTATTTCTCTTGATAATCCAAACATTTGTGTATCCAATACCTCTTCATAAAGAGGGCATTGAGGCATCGTGAGATTATCCATTTGCACTTTGATAAGCTTTAATATTTTCTCAGCATCAGCTTGTAATAAAGCATATGCTTTTTCTTGGTGATTCACGATCATTTCAGACGCCACCATTGATCCCCCCATCTTTAGAGCGATTATTCAACTTATCTATAAATTTTACCGTTTACAATTAAAAATTGCAAGGAATATGAGGCCGGTAAGGAAAACAGTTTATGATTATGACAGATGCCCCAAAAAAGGCTATACTTGTGAGTGTGAGTTAATGAGGGGGTACAAGCATGGGGAAAATTATCACAATAACAGGTAAGGTAAACTATCCGATTACACTCGATCCAGGGACATGGATTTTTGATGATCGACGCATTGATTTAACCACTTTTTTTACAGATGGACTAGTGGAACATGATGACTTGGAAGAGTACACAAAAGCTGTTTCGAAACACTGGGATCGGGAAATAATGGAAGGAGCCGTCTTCCCGCCAACATTAAAAACAGAGAAAAAATTCGAGAAAGAGAAAGTTCTTACGGGTACATTTGGCATACTTTTTAAACCATTTTTAACAAATGCTGAGCCTTTGAATGATGCCTCGGTTCTCGCCATACGGACTGCTGATGGTGAAGTTGAACTTCCATTAAACATTGCTTATGAGCTTATTTTAAAGTTTTCTGACTCAGGAAAGCCATTGCAATCAGACGGGCCAGTCCATATTTATTACGGCGATCATTCAAATTTGCAAAAACCGATTAAAAATGTGCGGGAATTTATCGTAAAATAGAAATAATGAGCAAGCAAGGTGCTATTAAGATAACCTTCGTCTTGCTCATTTTTTATTATAACAGCTCTGCTGCTAACCTTGCTAAATTTGATCTTTCACCTTTTAACAGCTTTACATGACCAGAGATGAGTTGATTTTTAAACCGTTCGACGACATAAGTTAAGCCATTGTTGTACGCATCAAGGTAGGGATGATCAATTTGTTCTGGGTCGCCCATAAGGACGATTTTGCTGCCCTCACCTACCCGGGTTAATATCGTTTTTACCTCATGTTTCGTTAGATTCTGCGCTTCATCAATTATGATGAACTGTTTCGGTAAACTTCGCCCGCGAATATAGGTTAATGCTTCTACTTCAATTGACCCTATCCCCGCTAAAATCGCATCAAGTTCCCCTGGTTTTTTCGTATTGAAAAGATATTCTAGATTATCGTAGATAGGCTGCATCCAAGGGCGTAGCTTTTCCTGTTTTTCTCCGGGCAAGAACCCCAAGTCTTTCCCAACCGGCACAATCGGACGAGCAACTAATAACTTCTTATACTCTTGAAAGTCCTCAGTCTGCAACAGTCCTGCTGCAAGCGCTAGTAAAGTCTTACCTGTTCCCGCCTTTCCAATTAGTGTTACTAGTGGAATATCCTTGCGCAAAAGCAATTCAATTGCCATTGTTTGTTGCACATTGCGGGGATGAATTCCCCATATATGCTCCTGGCTCAAGGATAATTTTTTTACTCTTTGACATGTCTTTTCAATCATTCCTATTGCTGAAGCTGAACTCCCTAGGGCATCCTTTATTACCAAAAATTGGTGAGGATAAAAACTGTATCCACCTAACTCTGTTAGTAATAATTCACCCTTCTCATAAAATTGTTTAATCAAATCAACAGCCACATATATTTCCAAGAAGCCGGGATAGATATCGTCCATTTCTACAACTCGGTCATTTAGAAAATCTTCCGCTGTTAAACCTATTGCATCAGCTTTCACCCTAACAAGGGCGTCTTTGCTTACAAGGATTACCGGCTTTCCATTTTCTTTAGTCCGTTCTTCTAAATATAAATTTTTTGCAACTGCCAAAATGCGATTATCATTGGTTTTTTCGATAAAAATATCCTGAAGCTCATGAAATGACCGATGATTTAATTCAATTCTAATTGATCCGCCATTATCAAGCGGGATTCTTTCGTGCAGTTTTCCTGAAACTCTCAACCCATCGATTAACCTTGATACTTGTCTTGCATTCCTGCCTATTTCATCCATATATCTTTTCTTTGAGTCCACTTCTTCCAAGACCACCGCGGGGATCACGACTTCATTATCTTCAAAGGAAAAAATGGAATACGGATCTTGTAATAATACATTAGTATCTAAGACGTATATTTTACTCAAAGCGACGCCTCCTGCTTCACAAGTTGTTAGAGCTACTCCTAATAGATGACCATGATCTTGGCCAGTAGGGACATTGGTAAAATATATGTTTATTGGAATAAAGATAGAAGGAATTCCGCACAATAAAATACGAGAACAGTGTCATGATTTTAAAATAATGGTTTAATATTGTGGAGGTGCAACTAAATTGAGAACAATCTTGTTAAGTTTAGCATTCTGCATGTTCCTCGCAGGCTGCAATAATGACCGGCATCAACAAATTGCTGACAGTGAACATCCCTCTCTGGTGAATGTTAATAATAGTTCAATCCCCAATGTGGACAGACAATCGGGTCAAGAAATATCGAAGCGGTTAGTGCAATTAGCAGTGAGTATTCCGCATGTAAACGATGCAACTGCAGTTGTTCTAGGAAACTATGCCATTGTTGGGATTGACGTAGATGCAAAAATCGACCGCTCACAAGTTGGTACGATAAAATATTCCGTCGCCGAAAGCCTAAAGAAAGATCCATACGGTGCTAAGGCAGTCGTGGTCGCTGATGCTGATACGACACAGAGATTAAAGGAAATTCAAACAGATATTAAAAATGGCAGTCCAGTTAGGGGTATTTTAGAAGAGCTAGCCGATGTCGCTGGGCGCTTAATGCCAGAAATTCCTGGAGACTTAATTACACCAAGCCCTAAAAAAGCGACTGAAAAACAGGATAAACAACTTCCTAAACAAGATGAGAAACAGCTAGAAAAGAAGCAAAACAGCCAGTCCAATTACCACAAATAAGATTGAAAAAAGCTTAGAAACTAATCTAAGCTTTTTTCATTGCCTCCATTACTTGTTTATCTAGTCGCTCAGCTGCCTTTTTATCGTATGTCTTATCATACTGGACTACAGAGGTGATTTTAGAGCCGTAAAACATCACATCTCTTACCTCGATAATGTTTACTGCAATAAGCGCAAGTTTTAATGGGACATCCTTTATCCTATCTTCCTTTACGACAGCTTCTCCTTGAATAGAGTAGGTTGATTCATTAGCAATGATATTAATAACGACCTTGTTATTTTTCGCGATATTTTGCAGGATTCTAGACCGATTGTCAACGGCAAAATAAATTGTACTGTCATTTTTCGCCAGCACCCATGAAATGGCACTAACATTTGGACCTCCCGTTTCATGGTCGATAGTAGCTAAAGTTACAAATCTTTCTCTTTGCATTTCATCATATAAAGGCTTTATCAGCCGAGGTTCTACTTGGTTTGCCATTTTATAAAACTCCTTTAATGTTTTTACTTAGTCTGCATTGAAAACAGTTACAATTATCATACTACTATGTAGTTTTTTCATCAACTTAGACACTTGCTGTTCCGCAGATTCCACAACTCATGGTATAGTAATATACATAATGAGTGTTGCAGAAAATCGAGAGGTGCCTTAAATGCGAGTTAAATGTGTTATCTGTGATAAAATCGAAACGATTGACGATGAGTCCGTTATCGCAAAGCGACTTCGTAATCGTCCAATTCATACATATATGTGTAAGGAATGTCACGATCGAATAAGTGAAAAAACACTTGCCCGTATAGATTCTGGAAACTTCAAACTTTACCGGACAAGAGTAGATGAAGATAATTGGTGAATAAAAAGCCTCAAGTCGCTTTTATGGACTTGAGGCTTTTTTTACTCATCTGGATAGTTTGCATATTTTTCAGGCTCTTGATTGATTTGGTTTAACATAATTTCGATTAATTCACACGGAAAACGTGTCTTTTTAGTCTCTTCGCCATGCTGATACGAAAGATAATACATTTCATCATCTTTTGTTATCATCACATCAGATATATCATATTCCGAAGCCATTATCTCTTCGAAGTGATTCTTGGTCTCTGCTGCAGCAGTATCCTCAGGCCGTGCATCACTAACTACTTTGATTGTTAACCAATTATACAAAACATCCTGAACTGATTTCATTTTCCCCATCCCCCGTTATTTCGCCTCAGTGTGTTGTTTTTTCGATTGGCGCAAACGAATTTTGTATATGACCAAGATGATGGCTGCTACCGCTAAGCCTTCAGCAATCGGCAGTGCGTAGGAGAAAAACAACAGGATTAAACACCCAACTACTAAACATGTATAAATAATGATGTTTTTTAGCAGCGGTAATTTTTTCGCAAAACCCAGTCGGTAAACAATAATTGTCAAGATAACAATAAAGAAATATTGTAACAAAACTCCTGTTTCAATAACCTGCTTCGTCACTGGAGAATCTCCTGCAGCAAGTTCAATGAAAAATCGTAAACTTGGAGAGAACGATTTTAGATCATCCACAACGCGCAACCCCTTAAGTTATTAGCCCATTTCAGCATATTTTTTCTTTCTTGCTAATTTTTCACGTTCATTTTTGTCTAAAATTTTCTTTCTAAGACGAATTGATTTGGGTGTAACTTCACAATATTCATCATCATTTAAATATTCTAAGGATTCCTCTAACGTCATAATCCGCGGCTTTTTAATCACGGCAGTTTGATCCTTCGTTGCAGAGCGGACATTTGTAGCATGTTTTACTTTGGTAATGTTGACAGCAATATCATTTTCCCGGGTATTCTCACCTACAATCATTCCCTCATAAATTTCCGTACCCGGTTCCACAAAAATGGTTCCCCGGTCCTCTACCTGCATTATACCATAAGTAGAAGCCTTACCTGACTCCATTGAGACAAGTACACCATTTCTTCGTCCGCCAACTTGACCTGATAGCATCGGCTGATAGCTGTCAAATGAATGATTAATAATTCCGTAACCACGTGTGAGAGTTAAAAACTCAGTGGTATAGCCAATTAACCCTCGGGCAGGAACATTAAAAATCAAGCGCACCTGGCCATTACCATTATTAATCATATCCAGCATTTCCCCTTTACGGGCACCGATTGATTCCATTACTGCACCGGTATGCTCTTCTGGAACATCAATCTGGACTCTTTCTACTGGTTCACAACGAACACCGTCTATTTCCTTAACAATAACTTCTGGTTTGGAAACCTGTAATTCAAAGCCTTCACGACGCATATTTTCAATTAGGATTGAAAGATGAAGCTCGCCTCGACCAGAAACAACCCAGGCGTCAGGTGAATCGGTATTTTCTACCCGTAAGCTTACATCTGTGTGAAGTTGTTCTCTAAGACGTTCTTCAATTTTTCTGGCTGTTACAAATTTTCCTTCACGGCCAGCAAACGGACTGTTATTTACAACAAATGTCATTTGTAACGTCGGTTCGTCAATCCTTAACACCGGTAAGGCTTCTTGGTGTTCAATTGGACAAACAGTTTCTCCGACATTAATATCTTCCATTCCGGAGACTGCTACTAAATCGCCAGCTTTAGCTTCCTGTACTTCCTCACGCTTCAATCCAAAGAATCCAAGAATTTTGGTTACGCGAAAGTTTTTTACGGATCCATCTAATTTCATTAATGCGACTTGCTGCCCAACCTTCATCGTTCCTCGGAAAACCCTGCCGATGCCGATTCTTCCTACATATTCATTATAGTCGAGAAGAGCAACTTGAAATTGTAATGGTTCTTCACTATTGTCAACAGGTGCAGGAATATGATCGATAATTGCTTCATATAAGGATTGCATGTTATCATCCTGTTTTTCTGGATTAGTGCTAGCTGTACCATTAATTGCAGATGCATAAATCACCGGGAATTCCAATTGATCTTCATTTGCATCCAACTCAATAAATAAGTCGATAACCTCATCAATCACCTCTGCCGGACGTGCAAAATCACGGTCAATTTTATTCACAACGACAATTGGTGTTAGATTTTGCTCCAACGCCTTTTTGAGAACAAAGCGGGTTTGCGGCATACATCCTTCATAGGCATCGACTACAAGCAGAACGCCGTCAACCATTCGCATAATCCGCTCTACTTCACCACCAAAATCAGCATGTCCTGGTGTATCCAATATGTTAATTTTTTTATTCTTATACTGAATCGCGGTATTTTTTGCTAATATTGTGATTCCACGTTCTCTTTCCAAATCATTAGAATCCATTGCGCGCTCTTCAACATGTTCATTCGAGCGAAAAATTCCAGACTGTTTTAATAATTGATCAACAAGCGTTGTTTTTCCGTGGTCAACGTGCGCAATAATAGCGATATTTCTAATATCTTCTCTTACTTTCAAAAGTAGTCCACTCCTATTAATAAAAAAATCTATCTACATCCTTAGCTTGAAGCAAAGAATGTTGTTTCCTCTTAGTTTCATGTACAACTGAAACATTATACCACATTAACAGTGGAAAGCTAAAAATTTTTTCGGTAAAATAGAAATAAAAAGAATGATAAGGGGATAAACAATGAAACAACCAAAGTGGACATTACTGCTGTATTCCATTCTAGCAGCAGCTGGAATGATGGGAATCGGCGTTGCTATTGCTGAAAGAAGCCTACTTGGTATCGTCAGTTGTATCGCAGCTGTAATCGTTGTTATGGGTATGGGTTTCACGACGAAAAAAAAGCTCCGGGAAAAAGGAGAAATTTAAAAAGAAGCCGTTAAGGCTTCTTTTTACCAATTGCCACTTTTTAAATACTTGTCTAGAATTTCTTGATGTAGCCCAGGTTTTGCGGCAAATACTGAATCCTTTGAAAGAAAATCGAGCTTTTCACCTCTCAGGTTGGTTACAAGCCCGCCCAATTCTTCAACAAGAATAGCTCCGGCGGCATAATCCCAAGGTGATAGCCGCATAGATACATAAGCATCGACTCTTCCTGTGGCTACATAAACTAATTCAAGCGCAGCTGTACCATAAGATCTTGTCCCACGTGCATCTTTTGCCAAAGAACTTAACAGCTGGTAATCAATTCGTGGGTTTTCGATCACCCAAGTGGCATTTAAGGCAATAATGGATTCTTTCACTGTTCTTTCATGTAAAGCCGGAATGGGCTGGTTATTTATGTATGCACCCTTGCCGCTAATCGCATGATACATTTCATCATGAACTACATCGTAAATAATGCCGATTTTACCCATGCCGCCCTCATAAACAGCAAGAGAAATGGCAAAATTCCGCTGCTGATGAACAAAATTCATTGTTCCGTCTATTGGATCAATCATCCACACAATCCCTTCCAGTGTTTTCAATTGATCCCCGAACCCTTCTTCACCGATAATTTTATGGTCCGGATAGCTTCCTTTGATTTTTTTGACGAAGAATTGCTCAATCTCCTGATCCATTTCTGTAACTAAGTCATTAGGGTTTGACTTCGTATGAATTGTTAGGGTTTTATGAAATGATGAACGAATCCGCTCCCCTGCCTCTTTAACCCATTCTTTTGCCTGATTATCAATCGTCTCCCAGTTCATTTTAGTCCTCCAAAAGTGTCGTTCTAACATGTAGTATATGTAGTTTGAAACATTAACGATTAATTCATGTATCTATAGCTTAATTCAAAATTAATCATCCAGGCAAATTTTTGCGTCAATACAACCTCAATAATAAACGAACTCCCCCTTTTTATTACGGAGTTCGTTTATATGAAAATGATTCTGCATCGCTTCATTTCTACTATGCTTCTCCTTAATAAATAATACTTCTTAAGAAGTTAGAATGCCTTTAAGCGGACTAATTCTTGGCGTATCTTCTCAAGCTTTTGTTTACATAGTTTAATTTTTTTCTCGTTTTCTTCCTCCATTGCCTCATATAATGTAGCTAATTCATAATCCATTTCTAATTTTAATACCGCTGCTCTTTCCTTTTCATTGGGTTTTTTTAAAGAAGTATTCATTAATTGTTTCACACTTCCATCTCCTTCCATTAGCTTATGCAATTCCTTTTAATCAATTTTCTTACAGTATCATATGAGCCTTCCTAACATCTTGGAACAAATATGTGCATTAACCTAGAAAGTCAGTTTCAGAAGATGTCTACAATTTTTCTTATTCTGCCATTTATGTTATAAATAGTTCGGGAGGGTTAATACAATGGATTTTAACGGATTTACGCAAGAGGATTTTGATGTTTTCTTAATTGATGGGCTTGAACAGCGTATGAAAGCATTAAAGGAAAAGATTCGGCCAAAACTTGAAAGCTTAGGTCAATATTTCGCACCAACATTATCTACCCTAACAGGAGAAGAGATGTTCGTCCATGTTGCAAAGCATGCTAGACGAACAATTAATCCTCCTAAAGATACATGGGTGGCTTTTGCGAATAACCGAAGAGGTTATAAAATGCTGCCCCATTTCCAGATAGGTATGTGGCACACTCATCTATTTATTTGGTTTGCAATCATTTACGAGGCTCCGCGAAAAGAAGTGATCGCCGAAAAATTCCTTCAAAAGGGGCTGGATATTTTTGAGACCATTCCTAAAGATTTTGTTTGGTCACTTGACCATATGAAACCTGAAACAATCGAACATCAACAAATAACAATTGATGAGATGCAATCCTACTTTCAGCGTTTGCAAACTGTGAAGAAAGCAGAATTACTATGCGGATACACCATTGCTAAGGACAAAGCCATTAATATGGGAGGCAGGGCGTTACTGCATCAAATTGATGAAGTATTTAAAACAGTCGCCCCCCTATATCAAACTGCTATACAGTAAAAAAATCGCTCCCGATTATTTATCGGGAGCTCTGCCTATTACATACGTACTTTATCACCTGGTGACGCTTCCTTTGCCTTTTTTATCGTTCTGTAAGCGGAATAACCACTAATTTCTTCAAATTCTCCGCATTTTGTCTTTTCTTCTGCCTTACTTGGTACAATCTCCTTAAAACGACGATATGTCTTCATAAGAAAATCACGCTCAATTCCTGTTTCATAAGCTTTTTCGATTGCTTCAAAAAAGCTAATAACGTCAATAATTTCCTCAGTAGTCCAGCTATAATCAATTGGATATTGGTACTCCATTGCACTCACCTCTAAGTAATATTACCATGATTATTTTCCTATATAATAATATTTATTATTTTCCGGCTCTTATTTAAATAGGAATATGTTTTTTGTTTTCCATGGTTAAATCTCGTGTTCATTGAGAAACTAATTTATAGAATTTAATTACCTTTAAAAGTTGTTAAAACTTCTATTCATGAAACAAAAATAATGCTATAATTCACTTGTTTTTTCAAGGAAATTATTTTTCAGAGGTGTGGTAGTGAATTGAACCAAAATCAAACACCGCTATTTAGCGGACTAGTAGAACATGCGAAGAAGAATCCAGTCCAATTTCATATCCCTGGTCATAAAAAAGGGGCAGGAATTGATCCTGAGTTTCGAAATTTCATCGGGGATAATGCCTTATCCATTGATCTCATTAACATTGGGCCCCTCGATGATCTTCATCATCCAAAAGGAATGATAAAAGAAGCTCAAGACTTAGCTGCTGCGGCATTCGGTGCTGACCATACTTTTTTTTCAGTCCAAGGAACAAGCGGTGCCATTATCACAATGGTAATGGCTGTTTGCGGACCCGGTGAAAAGATAATCGTTCCTAGAAACGTCCATAAATCCGTGATGTCAGCAATTGTATTTTCTGGGGCAATCCCTGTCTTTATCCATCCAGAGATTGATATGAAACTTGGTATTTCACATGGTATTACAACTGAGTCAGTTGAAAAGGCTCTGAAACAACATCCAGACGCTAAGGCCGTCTTAGTAATAAATCCAACTTATTTCGGTTTTTCTGCAGATTTAAAAGGAATTGTCGAGATTGCCCACGCTCATCAAGTTCCAGTTCTAGTTGATGAAGCACACGGAGTTCATATTCACTTTCATGATGAGTTACCATTGTCAGCCATGCAGGCTGGCGCTGATATGGCTGCAACAAGTGTTCATAAACTTGGAGGTTCAATGACACAAAGCTCCGTATTAAATGTTAAAGAGGGACTCGTTTCAGTGAGTCATGTCCAATCGATTTTAAGTATGCTAACTACCACGTCAACATCTTATTTATTATTAGCATCTCTTGATGCAGCCCGGAAACAATTAGCCATAAAAGGTAAACAGTTAATTGACAAAACCATTCACCTTGCTAATTCCATCCGCAGTAGGATAAATGAAATAGATCATCTTTATTGTCCTGGTGAAGATATTTTGGGCTCTAAAGCAACATTTGATTATGACCCTATGAAGCTTATCATTTCCGTTAAAGATTTGGGGTTAACTGGATATGAGGTTGAAAAATGGCTGAGGGAGAAACATAATATTGAGGTGGAGTTATCTGATTTATACAATATCCTCTGCATTATTACCTTCGGTGACACCGAATATGAAGGGGATATGCTAGTAAAAGCTCTAAAGGACTTAGCAGAAACATTTGCTGACCGTGTAGAAAAAATCGATCCTGTAGAAGTACTCCTGCCTGAAATTCCAGTTCTCGCCTTGACACCGAGAGATGCATTCTATGCTGGAACAGAGATTGTTCCCTTTGGGGAGTCAGAAGGCAGAATCATTGCAGAATTTGTCATGGTCTATCCACCAGGAATTCCAATTTTTATTCCTGGAGAGATTATTACTAAGGAAAATCTCCACTACATTCAAAAAAATCTTGAGGCTGGCCTGCCAGTACAAGGCCCGGAAGATGAGGCTCTGAAAACCATCCGTGTCATAAAAGAATATAAAGCCATTCAATAAAAATAACAGGATTCCTTGATAATGGAATCCTGTTTTTATTAAGGTTATTGTAATTTTACACTTCTTCGTCTGTGTGATGGTTACAGCAGCAATCGCCTTTGGCATAAAGCACAGTTACTTTCTCATCTTCAAAATGGTCAATTGTTGAATTACATGTTTGACATACAAGAATCCCCATTTGCTGATCTCCCTTTCAATTGGATTAAAAACAAAATGAAAGCGTTTTAACATCCCTTAGTAAAATATTAATATATCACATTTATTTTTTCAAGCCTAAATTGTATGTCACATTAAATAAAAATGGTAAATTGAATATGTCTGTTTTTCCACTATTTGCTTAAGTCTTTTGTGTTAGTTAATGATAATTAATATAAGTTGTAGTGGTAACCTTTCAATGCTAGAATAATAGGTGATATAACTTACGGTTAATAAGGGGGGAATGATGGTGGCAGAAAACGCATACATAAAGCTTGTGCCTTCATCAGCTAAACAAACCATATCCATCGATGAAGTAAAGGAGTTATTTCATTACTATAAAACAATAACAGGCAAAACAGGTGAACTGTTGGATTGGCAGTATGACAGTGCAGCGTTTCCCTATGAAATTAAAGAAACAGCCCAAGGCAAAGATAAATGGTTTTACTTACATTCCAATCATGAACGTTACAATATTATGCTTATAGGGGTAGACCGAGAAGTTGTAACCAACGAAGAAGGCGCAGAAAGAGAGCAGGAATACATACAAGTGACACTGCCTGAGCAAGCAACCCATGGAGATAAGGGGAAGGCAAATGAATTTTGTAAATTTCTCGCTAAAAAGCTGAAAGGTGAGCTTCACCTTTTTAATAAAAGAATAATGTACTTCTATCCAAGAAAGTAAATAGTATAACAGCTCCTAACGGGGCTTTTTTTAATGGACATAAAGTGTGATGGTATAATGGAATGATGTATAAATAACTAAACTGAATGTAGTAATAAAAAGTGCTAGCCGCCCCGAATTTGTTATCTTGTTTCCGAGAATAAAGGCTAAGTAATAAAAGACAAAAAACATCAACACTTTATATATTAGTTGATCATATTTTGACAGCCACTCTATGAATGTATAACCGCTCCAAATAATAAATTGCAATAACATTACAACATACACTTTCACAATTAATCACCACTTTACAATCCATTATTTTAATATATATGTACGCGGTTGTGATTTTTTCCATGTTAATTTTTATAGCAAATAGAAAGTCTCCTTCATTTGAAGGAGACCAGATCATTTACTTAATAATATGAATTGGAGTTCCGAGTGCCACTTCAGCAGCTTCCATTGTGATTTCTCCTAAAGTCGGATGGGCGTGAATCGTCATCGCCAAGTCTTCAGCTGTCATGCCGGCTTCAATCGCAAGACCAAGTTCTGCAATCATATCAGACGCATTGGCACCTGCAATTTGTGCACCGATAACTAGCCCATCTTCTTTGCGCGTAATTAGTCTTAAGAAACCATCTGAGCTTGCTAGTGACAAGGCACGGCCATTTGCTGCAAATGGGAACTTAGCAGCGACTACTTCTAGACCTTCATCCTTTGCCTGTTGTTCTGTGTATCCAACTGATGCAAGCTCTGGATCAGAGAACACTACAGCTGGGATACCTAAATAATCAATTTCCGAAGGATGTCCTGCAATCGCTTCAGCGGCAATTTTAGCTTCATATGAAGCTTTATGGGCAAGCTGTGGTCCTGGAACAACATCACCAATCGCGTAAATATTAGCAACATTAGTCCGGCATTGCTTGTCAATTTCAATTAAGCCGCGCTCATTCATTTTAACACCAGCTTGTTCAAGACCCATGTCATTTGTGTTCGGACGACGGCCAACCATGACAAACACATAATCAGCTTCAATTTTTTGTTCTTCGCCTTTTGCCTCATAGGTAACTACTACGCCATTTTCAGTTTCTTCAACACCTTTAGCAATGGCTTTTGTTATAATCTCCGCGCCCTTTTTCTTCAGGCTACGCTTAACGAGTGAAGCCATCTGCTTATCGAATACACCCATTCCTAAGATTTCTTCGGCACCTTCTAAAATGGTAACTTGAGTGCCAAAGTTTGCGTAAGCACCACCAAGTTCAACCCCAATAACACCGCCGCCGATAACAACAATCTTTTCAGGGATTTCTTGCAAATTAAGTGCTCCGGTTGAATCAAGCACACGCTTTGAGTATTTAAAGGTTGGCAGTTCAATTGGACGTGAACCTGTAGCAATAATCGCATTTTTAAAATTATATGTTTGTGCAGAATCACCATTAATGACCCGAAGCGAGTTGCTATCAACAAAGAATGCTTCGCCCTTTACTATATTAACTTTATTGCCCTTCAGCAGGCCTTCAACACCGCCGGTTAATTTTTTGACAACACTTTCTTTAAACTGCTGTACTTTTGAAAAATCAACGCGAACATTTTCTGCAGTTATGCCAAATTCAGCAGAATGTTTTGCGGTTTCATAACGATGTCCTGCAGCAATGATTGCTTTTGACGGGATACAGCCAACATTCAAGCAAACTCCGCCCATGTATTCTCTTTCAACAACGGTAACCTTCTGCCCTAGCTGTGCGGCACGAATTGCTGCAACATATCCCCCAGGTCCTGCACCGATGACTATAGTTTCTGTTTCAATTGGGAAATCTCCAACTACCATTGTTTTACGCCTCCATTAACAAAAGTTCCGGATCGTTTAGTAAACGTTTCATATGATTTAATGCGTTTTGAGCAGTTGCACCGTCAATCATGCGATGATCAAAGCTTAAGCTGATTGCTAATACTGGTGCCGCAACAATCTCTCCATCACGGACAATTGGTTTTTCAGCAATTCGGCCAATACCAAGAATCGCTACTTCTGGATGGTTAATAACCGGAGTAAACCATTGGCCGCCAGCAGAGCCAATATTACTAATCGTACATGAGCCACCCTTCATTTCATCAGCAGCTAATTTTCCGCTGCGTGCTTTATCAGCTAACTCATTAATTTCTTGGGAAATGGTAAATACAGATTTACGGTCAGCGTCTTTCACAACAGGTACCAAAAGACCTCTTTCTGTATCCGCGGCAATTCCGATATTATAATAATGCTTATGGACAATCTCACCAGCTTCATCATCAATCGATGTATTTAAAACTGGATATTCACGTAAAGCACTCGTCAAAGCTTTAACAACATATGGAAGGAATGTCAGTTTAATACCCTTCTGTGCCGCAACTTCCTTGAATTTTTTACGATGAGCGACAAGTTTTGTGACATCTACCTCATCCATTAGAGTTACATGTGGTGCTGTATGTTTAGAATTAACCATTGCCTTGGCGATAGCTTTTCTGATACCACTTAGTTTTTCGCGAGTTTCTGGGTATTGTCCTTGTGGAATTACTGGAGCTGCTGCTGCCTGCGTTTCCACAGTTTGTTCAGTTGGAACTGTAACAGCTTGTTCTTGAGCAGATGCTGCTGGCTGCGCGTCGCCACTTAAGAACGCATCAATATCCACCTTCATAACCCGGCCATTGTTACCGGTTCCTTGTACTAAGCGAATATCTACCCCTTTTTCACGGGCGTATTTTCTGACTGATGGCATCGCAATGACACGACGATTTGGGTCAACTTCTTCGGGCTGAGGTGCAGAAGCTGTACTATTTTCATCAGCTACAGGCGCAACTTGTTCTTCAGGCTGCACTTCTTCCTCACCATTATCACCTTTAAATTGTAAATTCTCGTACCCAGGTGCATCAAAAGTAACCAATACTTGTCCTACCGTTGCAACCGTTCCTTCTCCTACCAACACTTCAAGAACTGTTCCCTCTACCGGTGAAGGAATTTCAACGACAGATTTATCGTTCTGAATTTCACATAGAACATCATCTTCATTTACCTTATCGCCTGGTTTTACAAACCATTTCACAATTTCGCCTTCATGTAAGCCTTCACCAATGTCAGGCATTTTAAATTGGAATGACACTATGATTCATCCTCCTACTATTTTATCTATATTTAAGGTTTAATTGAGAAGTAATGGGGAAATAGAAACTACGTCCATTTCCCCAAAATCATTAAAATGTTAGAACCTTTTTAGCTGTTTCAATAACATCCTTATAGTTTGGAAGCCATACAGATTCTGCCTGTGAAAATGGGTAAATAGTATCTGCAGCGGCAACACGTAACACAGGTGCCTCTAGACTTAAAATCGCACGTTCATTAATCTCAGCAATGACATTAGCAGCGACACCTGCTTGTTTTTGTGCCTCTTGAACAACGATCGCACGTCCTGTTTTTTCTACAGAGCTAATAATCGTTTCAATATCAAGCGGGCTGATTGTTCTTAAATCAACAACCTCAACAGAGTATCCTTCTTTCGCAAGCTCATCTGCTGCTTTTAATGATTCATGAACCATTGCCCCATATGTGATAATGGAAAGGTCAGAACCTTCACGTTTTACATCGGCTTTTCCAAGTGGAATGGTATATTCTTCTTCTGGTACCTCTTCGCGGAATGCACGGTACAATTTTAAATGCTCGAGGAAAATAACCGGATCATTGTCGCGGATGGCAGAAAGCAGCAACCCTTTTGCATCATATGGTGTTGATGGAACCACTACTTTTAAGCCCGGAGTTTGTGCCATTAAGCCTTCCAAACTGTCTGAGTGAAGTTCCGGTGTATGCACACCACCGCCAAATGGAGAGCGAACCGTAATAGGCATATGGTAACGACCGCCAGAACGATAGCGCATTCGTGACATTTGTCCCGCAATAGAATCCATTACTTCAAATACAAAGCCAAAAAATTGAATTTCCGGAATCGGCCGGAATCCTTGTAATGCAAGTCCGATTGATAAACCGCCAATTCCTGATTCCGCAAGTGGTGTATCAAATACACGGTCTTCCCCAAATTCCTTTTGCAGCCCTTCTGTCGCCCGGAAAACCCCGCCGTTTACACCAACATCTTCCCCAAATATTAATGTAGTAGCGTCATTTTTTAATTCAATTCGAAGTGCATCTGTAATTGCTTGAATCATTGTCATTTGAGCCATAACTTACTTCGACTCCTTTTCTTGATAAATTTCAAATTGCTCTTTCAAGTTATAAGGCATTTCTTCAAACATAATTGAAATTAAATCGGTAACTTTTTGTTTAGGAGCAGCGTCAGCTTTTTTAATTGCCTCTTTAATCTCCTCTTTAGCCTGTTCAATTACCGCATTTTCTTTTTCCTCATTCCAGAGCCCTTTCTTTTCAAGGAATTTCCGGAAGCGAACAAGCGGATCTTTCTTTTCCCACTCATTATCGAGATCTGCTGTACGATAACGTGTTGGATCATCACCAGACATTGTGTGTGGCCCGTATCGGTAAGTAAGTGTTTCAATTAAAGTTGGTCCTTCACCATTGAGTGCCCGTTCCCGTGCTTCACTTGTTGCTGCATAAACAGCTAATGGATCCATACCGTCAACCTGTATCCCAGGAATTCCAGCAGCAATTGCTTTTTGCGCTAGAGTTTTTGTGGCAGATTGTTTAGTAACAGGAGTAGAAATCGCAAATCGGTTATTTTGGACGATAAAGATTGCTGGAGCTTTAAACGCCCCTGCAAAGTTAATACCTTCATAGAAGTCGCCTTGCGATGTACCGCCATCACCTGTATAAGTGACTGCAACAGCTTTTGTACCGTTCTTTTTCATTCCTAATGCTACACCAGCCGCCTGTACATATTGCGCACCAATAATAATTTGTGGCGAAAGTACATTAACACCTTCAGGAATTTGGTTTCCTTGAAAATGACCACGAGAGAATAAAAATGCTTGATAGAGTGGGAGCCCATGCCAAATTAACTGCGGCACATCACGATAGCCAGGTAAAATAAAGTCTTCTTTTTCAAGCGCAAACTGAGAAGCTAGTTGAGAAGCTTCCTGACCAGCAGTAGGAGCATAGAAACCCAATCTCCCTTGACGGTTGAGCGAAATCGATCTTTGATCGAGGATCCGTGTGTAAACCATGCGGCGCATTAATTCTTGAAGCTGTTCATCTGTCAACTCAGGCATTGCTGCTTCATTAACCACTTCACCATCTTCATTAAGAATTTGCAGAGTTTGAAATTGTTCTTCTACCGCTTCTAATGTTTTCTTTACATCAAACGAGGCATTTTGTGTTTTTGAAGCCATCTTGTTCACATCTTCCTTTCTATAGAAACTAAAAAATAAATTCTGCACTGTTAAACCCCAAAATACGTTGTTTATGTATTGGGTCATTGTATAAATTGGCTTTTCAGTGATTAAGAATTAACTAGTAGTTATCTTTTCACATAAAGGTACAGTTAAAACCCAGAAATCACTTTACCAGTGTAAATTATACTGTATCAATTTTTATCGCGATTAAATTAATACAATTATTGAACTCATAAATGAGTGTACAACAATCATTTCCCCTCGTCAAATACTTAGCATAACAATTTTTCATCATTTTCAACTTAATTACTCAAAAAAATATTTTGTTCCTCTGTATCATTAAATAAATCAAAACTGTTATATAAAATTTAAGCGTTTTCCATCGTGTTATACTATAGAAAAAATCGACAAAGGTTTGCCGATTTCTTAGGGGAGTCATATATCTATTTGTCGGTTATTCCAGCTTTTTTATAAAAGGTTGATTTTTTAATATTAAATTGCTCAGTCAGTTGATTAAACGTTAAATTTGTTGCTTTAATGTTTTTATAATTACTATTAATTACTTTAACTTGTTGCTCAAGTTCATTTAACTGTACATCTTTATTTTTAAACATTTGATACAACTTTTTGTCATGCTCTAACGCATCTTTGTATTCCTTGTACAAAACATCATGAACCTGATATCTTTCTTGCATAATATCATCCAGCTCTTTTATAATTTTGCTTAACTTGGTATCCTCTAATTGAGTCTTAAGAGTAGCTATTTTTTTAAATTCCTTTTTCGATTGTTTTATGCTTTTAGTTTCTGCTTCCATTAATTCTTCTCTTTTGGCAACAGAGTTAAGTGCTTCATCCGCAAGTTTAACAATCTGGTCTTGTTCCTTCATCCCTAAATGAATAACTTGCTGATAAATGTCTGCTTCTTTTTTCTCCAATTTAATAAGCGGTTCCTGTTGATTATTAAACCCCTCTTCCAGTGAAACCGTATGCTCTAATACATCCGCAATTTCTTCCACTGTGTTTTTTTGGGGTGTACATCCTGGTAATATGACAAAAATAAATAAAATTATTATAATAAAATGGCATTTTCTTGTTGATAGCAATAATTAAACCTCCTAACCACTTATACTATATCGATATGTGAATCATTTTACAATTAAAAAGAAAAACAATTTCACTATTGCTGTTATTAACTTTTTTACATTTGTCTGCTAGACTGTTTATATTATTATTGAAACGCGGGAGTGATCGTTATGCTAACGATGGATGATATTATTCGGGATGGCCATCCCACTCTTCGAAAAATTGCCGAAGAGGTACCTATGCCTCCATCTGATGAAGATAAACAAATATTAGCCAGTTTATTGGAGTACGTTGTTAACAGCCAAAATAATGAAACAGCTGAAAAATACGGCTTACGTCCTGGAATTGGATTGGCTGCACCACAAATCAATGTTGCGAAACGAATGATAGCTGTTCATGTCACTGATGATAAAGATAAGCTTTACAGCTACGCCTTATTTAACCCTAAGATTATTAGTCATTCTGTGGAAAAAGCCTATTTAAAAGCTGGTGAGGGCTGCTTATCAGTTGATGAATCATTTCCCGGCTTTGTGCCAAGATATGCTAGAGTTACGGTAAAAGGCTATGATATTGATGGCAAAGAAGTGAAGATACGATTAAAAGGATTACCTTCGATTTGTTTTCAACATGAGATTGACCATCTAAATGGAATCATGTTTTATGATCATATTGATAAAGCTAATCCATTCAGGAATATTGAAGGAGCAATTGAGATTGACAGATAATAATGACAACCCGGGAAACCGGGTTTTAATATTATCTATATCAAAAGTAATACAAATTCTCTCCTCATCAATCCTCGAAAAAATAATTCCATGAATATCCACGAAAAAATTCAACAAAATCACCATATACTAGTTATAAAACCTAGTACGTAAATAATCGCGCTCATTATTTCACAATTTGTGGAAGACAGATCCTAGCTTATGAGAAATTTAGCGGTAAAATTCTTGAATATTTTGTCATGACTGTCTTTACATTGGACAAGGATGGTATAAAATAAAAGTAAGGAGATGATCCACTATGTTAAAGAAGCTAAGAAAGAAGCTCTTAAAACAGTGGAAAGATTTGCTTAGAAAAAAATCAATTGCCTAACATTAGAGCCCTTCAAAGTTGCGAAGGGCTCCTTCATTATTGTAATGTTATACAGTACCCTCTTACATATTTTCTTGTTCACCATGTAAAATTAGAAAATAAATGAAAAAGCTGATAATGTTTTATATAATAGAAAAAGTTATGAATAATTAAGGAGCGAAATTGTCATGATTTTTAAAGTATATTACCAAGATTCTGTTACTGAAGTACCTGTAAGAGAAAAAACAAGAACATTATATATTAAAGCTGAGTCTGTCCGTGATGCTTATTCAAAGCTTTCTGATCGTGGTATTAATATTGAATATATTCAGGAGATAAACGGAGCGTATTTAGAGTATGAACAACAAAATGAAGACTATAAAGTATTGGAGATTTGATAATTTATGAAATTTGTAAAAAATGATCAAACAGCCGTTTTTGCCCTTGGAGGCCTAGGAGAAATCGGCAAAAACACGTATGGCGTACAGTTCCAGGATGAAATTATCTTAATCGATGCCGGTATTAAGTTCCCGGAAGATGAACTATTGGGGATTGATTATGTGATTCCTGACTATACGTACTTAGTAAAAAATGAAGATAAAATAAAGGGACTATTTGTTACTCACGGACACGAGGATCATATTGGCGGGATACCATATTTATTACGCGAAGTAAATGTTCCTATTTATGGCGGTAAATTAGCACTTGGGCTAATAAAAAATAAATTAGAAGAACACGGTCTATTACGAAATGCTAAACTTATTGAAATAAAAGAAGACGATGTCATAAAATTCCGAAAAACTTCTGTAACCTTCTTCCGTACAACACATAGTATACCTGATTCTTTTGGGATTGTTGTCAAAACACCACCGGGCCAAATTGTTCATACCGGTGACTTCAAGTTTGACTTTACCCCTGTGGGTGAACCAGCAAACTTAACAAAAATGGCAGAAATAGGCCGTGATGGCGTCCTTTGTTTACTTTCAGATAGTACAAATAGTGAAATCCCTGAATTCACCATGTCAGAACGACGAGTAGGAGAAAGTATTCAAGATATCTTTCGAAAAGTTAGCGGACGGATAATTTTCGCAACCTTTGCCTCGAATATTCACCGTCTGCAGCAAGTTACGGAAGCTGCTGTAGCAAACGGACGGAAGATTGCAGTCTTTGGTCGCAGTATGGAAGCTGCTATCAACATTGGCCTTGATTTAGGGTACATTAGAGCGCCAAAGGATACATTTATTGATGCAGGACAAATCAATCGTCTTCCCGCAGAAAAAGTAACAATTCTCTGTACTGGAAGCCAAGGGGAACCAATGGCGGCACTATCACGCATTGCCAACGGAACTCATCGTCAGATTCAAATAATCCCAGGAGATACGGTTGTCTTTTCTTCCTCACCAATTCCAGGTAATACCATTAGTGTCAGTCGAACCATTAATATGTTATACCGAGCCGGTGCAGATGTCATCCATGGAAAGTTAAGTAATATCCATACATCAGGACATGGTGGACAGGAAGAACAAAAACTTATGCTCCGTCTAATCAGACCGAAATTCTTTATGCCAATTCATGGTGAGTACCGGATGCAAAAAATGCATGCCAAACTAGCTGTTGATTGCGGTGTTGAGGAAGAGAATTGTTTTATTATGGACAACGGTGAAGTACTTGCATTATCAGATTCCACCGCACAGATTGCTGGAAAAATACCGTCTGGTTCCGTGTATATCGACGGAAGCGGTGTCGGTGATATCGGCAATATCGTTCTTAGAGACAGACGAATCCTGTCGGAAGAAGGACTGGTAGTAGTTGTCGTTAGCATTAACATGAAAGAATTCAAAATTGCCTCTGGCCCTGATATCATTTCTCGCGGTTTTGTTTATATGCGTGAATCAGGCGACCTAATCAACGATGCCCAATCATTGATAACTAAGCATCTGAATAAAATCATGGAACGGAAGACAAGCCAATGGTCGGAAATTAAAAATGAAATTACCGACACTTTGGGACCATTCCTTTACGAAAAAACAAAACGCCGTCCGATGATTTTACCAATCATAATGGAAGTGTAAAAAAAGAGAAGCGATTTGCTTCTCTTTTTCATGTTATTCCATTACCTTTTTCTCAAAGCGATCAATATCGTCATCTGTTCCAATGACGATTAATACGTCATCTAATTGAATCATTTCCGATGCCAGTGGGGAAACGATTATGTCTTCGCCTCTTTTTATCGCAACAATGTTCAAGCCATATTTTTTGCGAATATCCATATCCATGATTGTATGACCGCCGAGTTTTCGGTTGGCGACAATTTCAACGATACTATGCTCGTCTGAAAGCTCCAAATAATCAACAACATTACTTGATGTCATGTTGTGGGCAATCCTTTTTCCCATATCTCTCTCTGGGTGTACTACGAAGTCCGCACCAATTTTCCGCAATACCTTTTCATGATAATCATTTTGCGCCTTTGCCGTTACACAAGCCACCCCTAATTCTTTTAAGATTAACGTTGTCAGGATACTTGATTGAATATCGTCCCCGATTGCAACAATAACATGGTCAAAATTACGGATGCCTAAACTCTTCAATACAGCTTCATCTGTTGTATCTCCCACAACAGCATGAGAAGCAATCATAGAAAATTCGTTGACACGTTCTTCATTTACATCAATGGCTAAGACCTCCATACCCTCATCTGTTAAGGTACGGCATATACTTCCTCCAAAACGTCCAAGCCCAATCACTGCAAAACTTTTTTTCACCATTTTCCCCACCATTCACTGTCTCATTTAGTTTTATTGACATACACGTCTTGTAATTGCTTGTTAGTTAGTATTTTCAATTTCCTGCAGAAGACGGTTTAAGCGTTTTTCTAACATTTGTACGCCGCTACCACCTGCTTGATAGTGACGTAGTTTTCCGTCTTTGTCAAACAAATAATATGCGGGTACATATTTGTTATCAAATGCTTCTGTTAGTTTACGGTCATGGTCAACGAGGATTGGCTGTTCAATATTATGTTCTTTAGCAATACGCTTAATTTCCTCAATGTTTAAATCTTTATCTGATCTAGGCATATGGACAGCAATAATATTAATTTTATCTTGATATTGCTCGCGAAGATGATTAATTTGTGGCATTGCCTTTTTGCATAAATGGCAGCTAATCGACCAAAAATGTATCAGAGTTGGCTTCCAGCCCACTAATTCCTCTCGCGACACTTGCCCATTTATCCATTGAGTTGTCCCCGTAAGTTCCGGCATCGGCTCGCGCAATTTCATTAGGATCCCCTCCATTTACTCAACTAAAGACCGTTATTTCCTTTAAAGGTAAAGTATTCTGTTAAAAGTTGTATAGCAACTGCGATAGCTTCTTCATTTGGATCTAATTTGGAATGATGCAGACCATATGGGGTATCAACTCCCAGCCAAAACATAAAGCCTGGGATTTCCTTCAACATATAACCAAAATCCTCACCTGTCAAGGCTTCTTTACATTCTATCAGGGTGATATTATTCATATTGTTAACAAACTGCATAAACTCCTTTGTTAACCCTTCATGATTATATACTTGATGATACATAGCTCCGTAATCGATTGAAATCTCACATTCAAATCCAGTCGCAATACCATTAATTATTGCCTCTATCCGTTTTTTCACTCTTACCATTGATTCCGGCGATAAAGTCCGAATAGTACCTTCAAGTCTCGCTTTTTCAGCAATAATATTTTGAACTGTTCCGCCAATGATTTTCCCAATCGTTATTACCGCACTATCTAGCGGATTAACATTGCGAGAAATAACCGTCTGTAATTGATTAACAAGATTGCAAGCAGCAATGACCATATCATTCGTCTGATGCGGGAAGGCAGCATGTCCTCCCTTTCCTTTTAAGTCGATGAATAGTTCAGATGTGTTTGCAAATAACAATCCCTCTTTAATAGCAACTGTTCCTACGGGATATTCAGGAGCAATATGCAGTGCAAAGATCATATCTGGGCGCCATTCTAGCATTTCCTTCGATTGAAGCATTGGCTCGGCACCGCCCGGCCCCTCCTCGGCAGGTTGAAAGATAAAGACAAGATTATCAGCAATGGGATGGTGAACAAAATAGGTAAGCACACCTAAAGCAATACTCATATGAAAATCATGACCACAGGCATGCATCATTGCCTGATGTTGTGATGAAAATGGTAGGTTCGTTTCTTCAGTAATTGGCAGTCCGTCAATATCTGTGCGATAGCCAATTGTTTGCTGGGGATTTAAACCAGGTATCTTTACAAGTAAGCCTGTTTTCCAGGTTTTCAGTAACAAGCGGTCTAGCGGTAAAGTAGTAAGATAATTTAACAGGTAAGCCTGCGTTTTATATTCCTGAAACCCCAACTCAGGTATCTGATGAAGTTCACGGCGAATTTTGATAAATTGATTCATAGATTCTTTCTCCTTTAAAAAGAAGCGTGGATAGGCTCCACGCTTTTTAATCATCACGTTATAATTGTCGCAATTCCTGCATAATTTCAGTTTTTGACTTCGTCTTTTCGTCAATATCTTTAATCTTGCGTGCTGGCGTTCCGGCAACTACTGTGTTTGGAGCAACATCCTGTGTCACAACCGCACCAGCGGCTACCACCGCACCTTTTCCAACAGTAACACCCTCTAGCACAACTGCATTAGCGCCAATCAATACATCATCTTCAATGATAACCGGCTTTGCAGATGGAGGTTCAATCACACCAGCGAGAACTGTTCCAGCACCTATGTGACAATTTTTACCAACAGTAGCTCTTCCACCGAGGACAGCTCCCATGTCAATCATCGTACCTTCACCAATAACGGCTCCAATGTTAATGACTGCGCCCATCATGATAACAGCATTATCACCAATTTCAACTTGATCACGAATGATTGCACCTGGCTCAATTCGTGCATTAACAGCCTTGGAGTCCAATAAAGGAATTGCGGAATTACGGCGATCTTGTTCTACGATAAAGTCTTCAATATTTCCTTTATTTGCCTCTAGAACAGCTTCAATTTCTGACCACTCACCAAAAACAACACCTGTTGTTTCATTAATGAACGATTTTGCACTTGCGCCAAAGTCAATTCCCGCTAGTTTTCCTTTTAGATATACTTTAACCGGAGTAGACTTCTTGCTATTTTGAATAAAAGAAATAATTTCGTATGCATCCATTATTGCAATACCCCCCAATTTAATTACATGAAATATCGAACTTTTTAAAGATTCCTGTCGATATATTTCATCATTGTGACATTGATATTCATACTTTAACAAACAAAAGCGTTGAAAACAAGCAAAATCATTTTAAAGCTCTGAGGATTCAGAAATATGTTCCTTGACAAGTTCAACAAATGCTTGCACTTGTTTTAATTGGAATGATGATTCATAGCCTAATAACCATGTATCTCTCGTTAACGGTAAATTATTTTGATCGACAAGCGGAATTTTATAGATGCTATTTCCAGCCTTCGTTAAGGTGATTCCTGGTAATATGGTATAACCGATTCCATTAAAAGCCATTTGTTTACAGGTTTCAATCTGATCTACGACAACAGATTGCTTTGGCGCTGTTTTAAAATTTTGCATCCACCAATCCTGTATTTCTTGATAATAATTCGAATCACTTTTGAATTGAATAAAAGGCCGATTTGTTTCCAGCACCTGTTCTGGAGCCGTAATTTCTCGATCGACCAAGTAAAGTGGATCATGAAAGAGATGAACTTTAATCCCTTTCCAATCAGGTGTCCCCCCTCTAACAATCCCGATATGTACTTGATCATCATATAAACACTTAAAGATTTCGCTGCTCCAACCGGTAATCAGCGAGATTTTCACTTGAGGGTAGCGATCAATAAACTTTTTTAACACTTCTGGAAGCCAATTTTGGCCAACTATGGAAGCTACGGCAATCTTTAATGTACCTGAAACCCCTGACTGTAAGGAATATATAGTTTCACGAACTTTTTCCTCTTGCTTCAGAACATCATTTACAAACTCAATGACTAATTCACCTGCTGGAGTCAGTGACAACCCTTTTTGGGAACGGATAAATAACTTTGTCCCCCAATCTTTTTCGATTGACTGCAGGCGCTGTGATAGGGCAGGCTGGGAAACAAATAAACGTTCCGATGCTTTACGCATATTCATTTCTTGGGCTAAAACGGCCAAAAGCTGAAATTCTGATAATGTGGACAATATCAGCACTCCTCTTAAAAACACTCTGTAATTATACAGAGTGCTGCTTATTTTTCGGAATAAAAAGAATCAACAGTAAACTAATAACTGCAAAGAACAGTACAACAATGTAAACGGAATGAAGTGCAGTCGTAAGCCCCTCTTGTAAAAGCTTTAGGATGGATAGGGGTAAACTTTCACGATCAGCTGGCTTTAACAATTTATTTGCATCATCAACGGTCAATTGCGTTCCCTGCTTTTGAAAAAAGGCGAGCATTTGATGATTTAGGATTCCTCCCAAAAGAGCTGCACCCATCGTATTGCCCAGATTACGCATAAACATATTAGCCGCTGTAGCAATACCTCTTTGCTCCCAGCTGACCGTACTCTGGATAGAGACAATGAAGGCAGTTGAGGTCAGCCCCATGCCCGTTCCAATTAAAAATGACCCAATTGCAGCCCAGATTGGTCCAGCGGATGCAGTCATTGTAACAAATACGACACTGCCAATGACAAGAAATCCCCCACCAATCATTGATGTTTTTCGATAACCGATTGAAATCAGCAGCCTGCCCGATAGAGTCGAAGCAATCGGCCATCCAATTGACATGGTTGTAAGAGTAAATCCAGCAATAATAGGGGTTTGTTCCATAACTCCTTGAACAAAAGTAGGAAGAAAACTTGAAATCCCGATTAAAATCATCCCCGTTGTTAACGACACGATGTTAGCAATAAGAATCGAGCGCTCTTTCCAGATTGAAAAGGGCATGACAGGTTCTTTAGCCCGTCCTTCTTGAAAAACAAAGAAAATCAGTGAAACAATTGCAGCTGATAATAATGATAGTACCTGCCAAGAACTCCATGTCCAACGACTTCCGCCCTCGACAAGCAGCAGCATTATTGTAGAAATTGAAATCGTTAATAAAACGGCTCCCGAATAATCGATTTGATGTTTTTTCTTTACTAAATTCTCATGTAAGAATAGCCATAATCCTACTAAAGATAGGATTCCGAGGGGGATATTCATCCAAAAAACATATTTCCAGCTTGCATATTGGACAAGCAGACCACCAATTGCTGGACCGGTAACAGCTGAAATCCCCCATACGCTTGAAAGATATCCTTGAATCTTCGCTCTTTCTTCTGGTGTGTAAATATCACCAACAATTGTTGTAGCAATCGGCATGACAGCCCCAGCACCAAACCCTTGTATCAAGCGGAAAATAATCAACATTTGCATTGATTCAGCTAAACCACAAAGAATTGAACCTGCTAAAAATACAATAATCCCAAATGTTAATATCGGCTTGCGGCCAAATAAGTCCGATAGTTTTCCATAAATCAACACGGTTACGGAATTCATTAATAGGTAAGCAGAAAACACCCAACTGTATAGGGCGAATCCTCCGAGGTCGGCAACTATTGCAGGCATCGCTGTCGAAACAATGGTTGCCTCAATTGCACCCATGAACATTGCCAGCATAACTGATAGCAAAACAAGCGGGCGATTTGTTTGTTTCCCCTTTGTTGTTAACTCCCTCAATTCCTCCTTCATCCGAGCACCTCCATTTGCTTAAATAATTACGGCTCCCATTATGGGAGCCCAGTTATTTTTCATTCCATTTCAATCTTTTGGCTATTTTACTAAGCCTGCTCAATACAGTACTCCGTGGTAAGATGCCTGCAAAAAATCCATCCTCTGTTTCGATACAAAGAAAAGGCTGGTTAACAAGCAAATCAAGACAAGTTAACAATGAGGCTGTTAGTTTAACCCTAGGGATAGCCGTTTTCATAACCTCTTCTACTCGTTTCTGCTCAAGTTGTTCAAATTCAATTCTTTCAAGCCCAAGAATGGAGTCCATAATTATCGGTGTACTGATTAAACCATGCAGCTTGTAATACGGATCAAGCACAGGAATTGCAGTATATCCGCTTTTCGTTAACACTAAAAGAGCATGCTCCAGACTATTGCCAACCTGCACATGTGCGACCCGTTCAGATGGTATCATTAATTCTTTAATCGTAAGTTCTAAAAATCCCCCGCTGGGAAGACTGATCATCGCCGAAAACTCCTCAATTATTGTTTTTCGTATCTTCAAATTTATTCTAACACAGATAGTGAATATCTGTGAAAGGATAACATGAAAAAAAGGAACCTTTAAAGGTCCCCTTATTGGATTAAATCAAAAATCTCAATTGTAATCATATCAATATTGTCAAATTGATAGCGTTTAGGCTTTTCCTTCTCATTATATACTTCTAATTCAAATGTTTCTGTTTTTGGGTGATATGTAACCTGACATTTTCTCTCCCCGTTTACCTCAAAATAACGCTGTGCAGGCTCTCCGTTAATAGATTGGTCTTGGAGGTTCTTTAACCTCGTTAATATACCTTGAAGCTGTGACATAGCCTTCGACTCCTTTCAAACACAAACAAGCTTCTATCAATATGTTTTGCATTCGACATGTTTCTATCCAAATGGATTATTTTACTAACTAAATCCAGTATTATAATACATGCCAATATTAAAAGCATAAATTAATGGTCTGCATTTGTCCAAACAAAATTTCATTAAAATGCATATTTTTTATAAAAAAATGAAACAGGCCTTGTGATTAAGAGCCTGTTTAAAAAGCAGCAGCAATAAAGAAAATAATAAATAACAATAATACAAAAAAGATTCCATAGGCAAGAAAAATTGGATTTTTAATATAAGCATTGTTTTGAACATGCTCGGCTATTGAGGAATCCATTTCACCGTCTGCCATCTTACTCTGCCTTCCAACCATTAAGGTATAAATTAGCGCATAGGTGAGAACTCCAACAATCAAAATGGCAAGTGTCATTTCAAATAGATTCATGCGGATTTTCTCCTTCACTTATTTGTGATTAAAATTCCCTGGCATAAATCTTTCTATACAGACATTTCTACAATAATTGGTCATGTTCAAACAAGTAATCATAGGCAATATCAATAAATAAATACTCATGTGCATTAATTGGATACGAGAAGGTACGAATGGGTTCACCTGATTCAATATCCCGATATAAATCCGACAGTATCCCTTTTTGCTCATCCCTCATTTTAATAATATTTGCTAAAAAATAAGGCCGCCAGCTCCAATTCTTATCCTTATATTCATCTTGTTTTACCCATCCATGCTGCTCCTTGAAAAAATTAGCTGATGTTTGAAATCCGTCCTCATTGCAAATATACATACGAAAAGCCGCCTTATCTAGTTCCTTAGATATAACATGTAAAAGCTCTTCGTATTCTAATCGTTTATTTTTCATTAGAATCTCTTGAACTTTGGCTTGAAAGTGCTTAGTAGTTAAAAAAAATGCTTCAATTTTCCTCTTTTCATATGAAATAAAGTCATGAAATTTTTCCTTTAAGCGTGACTTTAAAAAATCACGGGTTAAAAATTCGCCAGCTGGCGGCTGTAAATAAAATCCCTGGTAATAGTGGCCGCCATTTTTCCAAGCAAATTGCAGTTGGTAACTCATTTCAATCTGTTCAAATAGAAGTGTTGAACCTATCTTCCTCGCTAATAATGAAAGGGTAAACAATACATCATGAAAATTGACACCAGTAGCTGTTGACCGCAATGCTTCTAAACTGATTTTTAAAATATCTGGCTCAAGTTTAATAATTCGTTCAAAATGCCCGGTGCTCCCAATATTTGTGAGAGCAATTTTAATCCCATATGTTCGGTAATAATGCAGAAGATGCTCAAACTGATGTAATGTTTCCCCCTGCCCATTTTGTATTGATATTTCAAGCACGATACGTTTTAAGCTTAATCCTTTTTTCTCATATTGCAGTAGCTCATTTAAAAAAGGTTCTCCACTTTCATACATTAATAAATCGACTGAGCGGTTGAAAAATATACTGACTTCTTCCTCCAGATCGACCGCTTTATCAAGCGCCTTTCTGACTATCAGCATATCAACTTCAAATTTATACTCATCCGGAATTCCTTGATCCTGAAAAAATGGCCCTAAGCTGATTATATTTCCTTCTGATATATACCTTCCAAGTACTTCATAGGCAATTATAAGCTGCTCATCGGCACTAAAAATCGGCTGGAAATAAGGAAAAACATTATCAAGATTTGAGAGTATTTCCAAAGCATCCATTCAAGTACCTCCAATATATACATTTTCTTCCTTAGTATAACATACGCTTAATTAATCACTGCTGTTCTTTGAAGTGAGAGTTCCCTTATGAAACTTGCTTAACTTAAGTAGGAACGGACAAGCTGTGTAATAATATATTTAATTTAATTTTATTGCCTATATCTCTTGCAAATTTCTTAGATTTCCAAGACAATATGTAATGATTGCGTTTAAAGAAAAAAATAGGTTGGTAAAAAAAATGCCTAAAAAAACAACGAGGAGAACCTTTTTAAAACGTTCAATTAGTTCCATTGTTACCATTCTTGGTTTGGGTTCAGGAGGATATATCTATGCTCATAAAATCGAACCCTCACAGCTAGAAATTAAGCATGTAACAATCAAGCACTCCCTTATTCCAAAAAGCTTCGATGGCTTAAGAATTGTCCAATTCAGCGATACACACCTAGGTTTTCAATATAATCTCGAGCAATTTCAAAAATTGGCAAATACAATTAATCGAATCAAACCTGATTTAATTTGTTTTACCGGAGACTTATTAGATAATCCAAATAATTATCATCAAATGAATCGACTGGTACCCATTTTAAAGAGTTTGCATGCTCCCTTAGGTAAATTTTGCATTTTCGGTAATCATGATCATGGAGGATACGGTTCAGACCTATATCGTAATATTATGGAGGCAGGGCATTTTACGGTCCTGCTAAATCAATCATCACCGATTAAGCATGATGATGGAAGCAAAATTTACTTACTTGGTATCGATGATGCGATGTTAGGTAAACCTGATTTATCGTTGACATTAAAAAATGTACCAAAACAGTATTTTAACATCCTCCTGTCACATGCACCTGACCTTGCCGATCACTGTGCCGAGTATCCCATATACTGGCAAATAAGTGGGCACAGTCATGGTGGTCAAGTAAAGATTCCGTTTCTCGGAGCACTTGTCACACCGCCGTATGCGCAAAAATACCCCGAAGGATTGTACAAAGTTGGTCTTTCAGAACAATTAACCCTATATGTAAATCGAGGAATTGGAACCACAAGGCTGCCTTTTCGATTTTTAGCAAAACCTGAAATAACTGTCTTTACTTTACAATCAAAAGAAGCATAATATTCAAACCGAACTAAGAATATTATGCTTCTTCATTAATTTTTTTTGAGTAAAAATTTTTGTTCCAATTCAAATGCTGGGATTGGTCTAGAATAATAGAAGCCTTGAATCTTATTGCATTTTTCTTTTTGCAGAAATTCGACTTGCTGAACATCTTCAACGCCTTCTGCGATAACCTCAAGCCCAAGCCGTTTCCCTAAATGAATAATCGTTGAGGTAATGGCGGCATTTTTCTCATCATTCATGATATCGCGCATAAAAGACTGGTCAATCTTTAAGGCATCAATTGGAAATTGTTTAATATAGCTTAAGGATGAATAGCCGGTGCCAAAATCGTCAACAGAAATAGACAATCCTAGCTGTTTTAATCTTTTTAAGATGGGGATTGTTTCTTTTGTATCATTCATGACACCCTCTGTAATTTCCAATTCTAAATTGGAAGCCTTAATCCCATATCGATGAATCATTGCTTCAATAAAAGAAACAAGGCTAGGATGTTGAAATTGTTTAGGTGAGATATTAATAGCCACTCGATAGTTGCTATACCCATTGTTCTGCCAATATTTTATTTGCTGGCAAACTGTTTCAATCACCCAATAACCAATTGAAATAATTAAACCGGTGTCCTCAGCGAGCGGGATAAACACCCCTGGCGAAATAAATCCAAATTCGTTATCTTTCCATCTCAGCAATGCCTCGAAACTTTTCGCTGTCTCTGACATGATGTCCACTTGGGGCTGATAATAGACCATTAATTCATTTTTTTCAATTGCACGGCGGAGATGAGTTTCAAGTGTGACTACATTCGTGAACGCCGAGTTCATCTCAGTCCTGTAAAACTGATAATGTGCCTTCCCTTTCTCTTTTACGCGAAATAGCGCTTCATCGGCATTCTTAATTAACATTTCCGCATCTTTTCCATCATTAGGATACATACTGATTCCAATACTCGGTGAAATGAAGTATTCTTGTGAATTAAAGTAAAATGACTTTGAGAACGAAGCAAATAATCTAGCAACAAAATCACTTGCTTCTTGCCGGTTTGTATGCAGCAATAAGATGCTGAATTCATCGCCACCCAGACGATAGATAGTACAACGATTATTTTGAAATTCAGTAAGGCGATCTGCAACACGCTTTAATATTTCATCACCTGCCAAATGACCAAGAGTGTCATTTAAGTATTTAAAACGATCCAGATCAATTGAAAAGAGGGCAAATTCTTTCGATCGCTTTGCAGGGATATAAATATGTTTATTTAGGTGCTCAATCAGTGCTCTTCGATTAAACAACCCTGTTAGCTGATCGTGAAATGCCATGAATTTTATCGTTTCCATATTTTTTTCTTGCTCTGACAAATCCTTTAAAATTACGTACAACCCTGTTATTTCATGATAAACAACAATTGGCACCGTTTTCATTTGGACAATAAGAGAGCTGCCATTTCGATGCCGTATTTTGCAATCAAATGATTCTAAAGCAAAACCAGAGCAGGTTTTTTCTAATAATTTTTTGAAATCCTCGATATCACGGTCATTGATAATATCGTAGATAGACTGATTAAGCATATCGTCAGCAGGAAAGCCTGTTAACGATGCCGCAACAGGATTTGCCTCTATTATGATGCCCTCAGGATTTATCATAAATATCGCATCCATGTTATGTTCGACAATGGAGCGATATTTTTGCTCACTTTCAACGATTTTTAACTTCTCAATAGACCACTCCGTCACATCTCGCGTGACAGCAACGATATATGAAATTTGATTTTCTTCATTGAAAATTGGCGTTAGGATCGTCTCGCCATAATATGTACTTTGATCTTCAAGTATAAGCTGATCATCAAAAATATGAACGTCAGCTTTTTTCAGCACTTGTTCGTATTTATGCTGAAGAAAGCTGGCAATCTCATCTGGAAGTACATCCTGAAAGGTTTGCCCAATGCTTTCAATTGAGATTTTGGCCTGTTTCATTCCAGATTCATTGATAAATAAATAGCGAAACAGCGGACCTGTTTCTACTTTCATTACAAATACCATGTCTTTAACATGCTGGAATATAATATCAAAAATAATTTTTTGCATTTTATCACCGGCTTTATCTAAAGCCAACCCATTAGTTAATTGATTAATCTGACTCATTTCATCATCCTCGGAAAAGCTCCTGGCTTTTGCATTATTCTTGCTAAATCTATTTTACAATGAAAATGTTAGATGGACAGTAATTTTTTAAAATAATAATTTTTTTATCCTAATAAAGGATTTCCCTTCCGAGGCAATTGTGATACTCCATATTTCTATTTTCCAAAAAAGCAGGTATAATATTGGTGTGTAATACAATAGAAAGGAGAACAAATTTTGAATCCTGACCAGAAACACCCTCATAAAACTGAAAAGCTAACCATTGAACACCTCGCTCAAGCTGTTTATATTGTAAATCGCCATGCAAAAACAGCGATGAATCCCAAATTTTTATATAAATTAAAGCAAGAATCATTAACAAGATTAATCCAAGAAGGAAAGGCCAAAAAAATTGGTTTACATTTTTCCCAAAATCCACGCAATAGCCAACAACAATCGGATTGTCTGGTCAAGTGCGGCGACTATTTATTTCATATCCCCCCGACAAAATCAGACTTTAACAGTCTACCTCACTTAGGAAAGTTAGATGGACAGACAAGAAATCCAAAGGCTGTTATGTCATTGCATACAGCAAAAGCTATACTACAGGCTTATACTGGAATCGTAGAGCAGAATAAATCAACTGCTGTGAGACGGGCAAATAAGCCAACCTATCAAAAGCCCGTTTTTAAAAAGCTGGGTGAACGTTATTAATAAACAGAAGCAGCCCAAATACCTGTACTGAATACGGAAGGAAGAATGGATTTGGAACATTTACTAAATCAGCGCGTCAAAAATATTGAAATTTCTGGTATCAGAAAGTTTTTTAATATGGTTTCTGATATGGACAATCTCATTTCATTTACAATTGGACAACCTGATTTTCCCACGCCACTACATATAAAGGATGCCGGGATTAAGGCAATTCAATCTGATTTTACTTCATATACCCATAATGCTGGTACTGCTGAATTACGGCAAGCTGCCAGTAATTTTGTTGCCCGAAAATATAACTTACATTATCAGCCTGAGTCAGAGGTCATTGTTACAACAGGGGCAAGTGAAGCGATTGATATTGCTTTTCGAACTATTTTATCAGAGGATTGTGAGGTAATTCTGCCTGGACCTATATATCCAGGTTATGAGCCAATCATCACAATGATGGGTGCAGTGCCGATTCATGTTGATACCCGGCAAAATCACTTCCGGCTAACACTTGAACTAATTAAACCATTTATTACTGATAAAACTCGCTGCATAGTCCTCCCATATCCATCCAACCCTACAGGGGTAAGTCTTTCTAAGGAGGAGCTTAAAGAGATTGCAGCATATTTACAAGGCCGCAATATTTTTCTATTAGCAGATGAAATCTATAGTGAACTGACATTTGATCGGCCGCACCACTCGATTGGTTCTTTTTTAAAAGAGCAAACGATTGTTATTAATGGACTGTCAAAATCCCACTCTATGACCGGCTGGCGCATAGGCTTTTTATTTGCTCCAGAGAATGTTGCAAAGCACATTCTTAAAGTGCATCAATATAATGTTTCCTGCGCTAATTCTATTGCACAAAAAGCAGCGTATGAAGCCTTGACAACAGGATTTTCTGATGCGGAATCAATGAGAAATGAATATGCCGCTAGACGCGAATACGTTTATAACCGATTACAGTCGATGAAACTGGAAACAGTTAAGCCAGATGGTGCTTTTTATTTCTTCGTCAAAATTCCTAATGAAATTCCACTTAACAGCTTTGACTTTGCCCTTGACCTCGTAAAGCAGACAAAAGTTGCTGTTGTACCTGGCAGTGCTTTCTCTCCATATGGTGAGGGTTATTTTCGCCTTTCCTTCGCCTGTTCCAGAGAAACATTGACAGAAGGATTAGATCGCATTGAACAATACCTGCAAAATAAAAATTAATCAATAAAACCCTCAGCTCCTGAGGGTTTTTTATTACATTGCTGTTATTTCTTCCAATATTTATAAAGTGCTTGAGTACCCGAATTCTCCTCACCATTCTCGGCTAGTTGTTCATACAATGATTTTGCTAAAGAAAGGCCAGGAGCTTCCATTCCCAATAGTTCTGCTTCAGAAATCGCAATCTTCATATCTTTAATAAAATGTTTTATGTAAAATCCTGGTTCAAAATTACCATTAAGCATTCTTGGTGCAAGATTGCTTAGTGACCAGCTTCCAGCTGCCCCAGTTGAGATGCTTTCCAATACCGTTTCCGGATTAAGCCCCGCCTTCTCAGCATAGACAATTGCTTCACAAACCCCAATCATATTAGAAGCAATTGCAATTTGGTTACACATTTTAGTATGCTGACCGGAGCCTGCCTTTCCTTGATAAACAATATTATCCCCTAAATGTTCCAAGATGGGACGTATTGATGCATAGGCATCCGAATCTCCGCCAACCATAATAGAAAGTTTTGCTTCCCGAGCGCCAATATCCCCGCCTGAAACCGGAGCATCAATAGCATACATCCCACGCTTCTTGGCTTCTTCATAAATTTTTACCGCTAGTGAAGGAGCAGATGTGGTCATATCAACAAAGTAACTTCCGGCTTTTCCATTTGGAATCAATCCATTCTCGCCAAAATATATCTCTTCCACATCAACTGGATAACCAACAATGGTAAATATTACCGACGCCTTTTCGGCAACTTCTCTTGGCGTTTCAGCCCAGATTGCTCCTTTCTCTAACAGATCTGAAGCCTTATCTTTTGTCCTTGAATAAACAACTAACGGATACTCAGCAGCCAATAAATGCGCCGCCATGCTTTTTCCCATTACACCTGTGCCAATAAAACCAATGATAACATCTTGTATCTTTTCCAACTCACATTCCCCTCTCTAGCTTTTTTACAGTTCTGACGAGAAATTCGTTAAATAACTCCTTGCCAGAACTCTTTTTTGATCAAAGACTTCTATTGATACTGCCTTTTTCTGCTCAATTAATACTTGCAAATCTTGAATATGGATATCCTCTTTTAAGGGAATTGGATCCATGTAAATATATTTTTCTCCATCACTGTTAGCATCAATATATTCCCCGTTGACCACTTGTTCTTCACCATATACAATTTCCTGCTTACCAATTGCTGCAGCTAAGCCGTCATCATGAATACGCACCTTTACCTTAAACAACTGATGACTCTCGATTAATTGACTATTAATACGGAAGCGAAATTGGATTTCATTATTTTTGGTCAAAAGCGCATCTGCATGTTTGCTCAAGATTGCTTTATCGGAAAAACTACCGCATCCCCCTAGTACAATTAGAGAAAAGAAAATTACCGCGATTAGCATTTTTTTACACATATAATAAAACCCTCCTTTATAGTTTTACCATTACCAAAAAATAGTAACATTAAACATAATGGAGGTTTGCTGTTCTTTTTCAACAAGAGTCTATGAAATCCTGTACCACCACCATTAACTCTATCTCTGATTATACCTTTCTGTAGCGAGAAATGCTTCAATTATGCTGATAAAAAAATCACCGTCTAATTAGAAGACGGTGATTTTTCCAACTTATTTAGTTGCTGATTGAACAGCCTCCACAACTTGTGAGGTTGTTTGCATTGATAATACTCGACGTGCAAGTTCCTCCATATCTGACTTTTTCAAGTTTTTGATTAAGGAACGTGCTCTTAAAATTGATGTTGCACTCATTGAAAATTCATCGAGTCCAAGGCCCAAAAGCACAGGGATTGCGGTTTCATCGCCAGCCATTTCCCCACACATACCGGCCCATTTCCCTTCAGCATGAGCTGCATCAATAACCATTTTTACTAATCTTAAAATAGATGGGTTATATGGTTGATAGAGATAGGAAACACGCTGATTCATCCGGTCTGCAGCCATTGTGTATTGAATTAAGTCATTTGTACCAATGCTGAAGAAGTCAACTTCCTTAGCAAATTGGTCTGCAAGCACAGCGGTCGCAGGAATTTCAACCATGATACCAAGCTCAATTGTTTCAGATACGGTTTGACCCTCAGCAAGCAGTTTTTGTTTTTCTTCCTCTAAAATTCCTTTAGCAGAGCGGAATTCATCTAATGTAGCTATCATTGGAAACATAATTTTTAAATTTCCATAGTTGCTTGCACGCAGCAAGGCACGAAGCTGTGTTCGAAAAATAGCTTGTTCATCCAAACATAGACGAATGGCCCGAAAACCTAAAAATGGGTTCATCTCATTAGGTAAGTCTAAATAAGGAAGTTCCTTGTCGCCGCCAATATCCAATGTTCTGACAACGACAGGTTTACCTGCCATCCCTTCTAATACGGCTTTATAGGCCTCGAATTGTTCTTCCTCTGTCGGCATTTGCTCTCTTCCCATGTATAGGAACTCTGTCCGGTAAAGGCCAACGCCTTCACCGCCATTTGCGGCTACTCCTTTTAAATCATTTGGAGTACCAATATTGGCAACCAATTCAACATGGTGTCCATCAGCAGATACTGTTGGCTCGTTAACAAGTTTAGCCCATTCTGCTTTTTGATTTTCATACTTTTGATGAACTTTTCGGTATTCATCAACCAGCTCTGGTGTAGGATTAACATGTACTTCACCTTTTAATCCGTCCACGATAACGAAATCACCATTGTTAATAGCTTGTGTTGCATTTTTCGTTCCCACAACAGCTGGAATTTCTAGTGAACGTGCCATAATCGCTGAATGGGAGGTCCTGCCGCCGATATTAGTGGTAAATCCTTTTACAAACTGACGGTTTAATTGTGCAGTATCTGATGGTGTTAAATCCTCTGCAACAATAATAACCTCTTCGGCTATCATACTCGGATTTGGCAGCTGTACGTTAAGTAAATGGGCCAGTACCCGTTTGGTAACATCACGAATATCAGCCGCACGTTCTTTCATATATTCGTTATCCATCTGTTCAAACATCATCACGAACATATCAGCAGTTTCTTTCAATGCGGCCTCTGCATTTATCTTGTCGGAGGTAATTTTAGCTTCAATCGGATTATTTAATTCAGGGTCACTTAAAATTAGGAGATGAGCTTCAAAAATAGCTGCTTTGTCCGCCCCAAGGTCCTTTCTAGCCTGATCACGAATCGTTTCTAGCTCAGTTTTTGCTTTTTCTAGTGCTTTACGATAGCGTTCTACCTCAGCTATAGGTTCTTCAATTGTTCTTTGTTCAAATGATAAATTAGGCTCTACAAGACGATATGCTTTAGCGATTGCGATACCATTCGATGCGGCAATTCCTTGTAAAAATGTCATTATTCTGCCAAACCTTCTTTTCTTAATGTTTCTTCTAAATTGTTTAACGCATCTTCGGCATCGTTGCCTTCTGCTGAAATTTTAAAATCAGCACCCTTACCGATACCAAGAGACATAACACCCATAATTGATTTTAAATTAACCTTTTTGCCTTTATATTCTAAATTTATCTCAGAATTAAACCTGCTTGCAGTTTGCACTAATAAAGTTGCTGGTCTAGCATGTATACCTGTATCCGCAATAACTGTAAATTGTTTTTCTACCATTTTCTATCGAACTCCTTTACAATTTCTAGGCAAAACCTTTCTAATATTTTGCCTTTAGAAATCTATTTTAATTCTCACAGAGGATAGAATAGCATTTTTTGACCTAATTCGACAACTGGGAAACCATAATTTATGTGAAAAAATGTACAATTTATTTGCATTTACATAAGAGAAAAGCTGTCAAAAAGGCAGAAAAATATGTTAAGATACATTTGTTTTGATACTGAATTAATTTCCCACAGGAAAAACAGCCATAGTTAAAGCCTCTTCAACCGATAAGTAATATTCTTTCTTCAATTGTTCAGACCATTGAAAACGATTTCCCATATAAGCAACAACTTGGTTTTTCCACTTTTTCACAGCTTGGATATCAAATAAAATAGCGCCTGTCCGACGGTTAAAGAAATCAATTGGTGTCGCAATCATTTCCTCCTCAATTGCATAGATGAGCTTTGCAAATAAGTCAAGCGGTAGTCCGTATTTCGCAGCATCTTCGTGGTATTTCTCTAAAAGAGTATAAACTATTTTAATATTTGAGCCATAAAAACCAACTAATTTTTCCGACTCCTGCTTCGTAAGACCTAGTTCAACTCCACGCACTACATGTGTATCAATATAGGAAGAAAAATGGCTCGAACCCCCGACAGATCCTCCAGATATCGGCAGAGTTTTCGTCTGACAAGAAGCTATCTGCACTCCATTTTCTGAGCGGAATTTATCAGCTAACAAATCAACAACGGTTTCTGCCATTTTCCGATATCCTGTTAATTTCCCTCCTGCAATCGTGATTAAACCCGATGCAGACTCCCAAATTTCATCTTTCCGCGATATTTCCGATGGATCCTTTCCTTCTTCGTATATAAGAGGACGAACCCCTGCCCAACTGGATTCTATATCCTGATCAGTTATGTGAATAGTGGGAAACATAAAGTTTATCGCTTCAATAATATAGCTGCGATCACTTAAAGTCATAGCCGGATTCACAGCATCTCCATTGTAGAACGTGTCTGTTGTACCTACATAGGTCTTACAATCCCTGGGAATTGCAAATACCATACGGCCGTCTGGAGTGTCAAAATAAACCGCTTGATTTAGGGGAAAACGCGTCTGATCAATGACAAGATGGACTCCTTTAGATAACTGTAATGTCTTTCCAACTTTTGATTGATCCATCTCTCGAATTGAATCTACCCAAGGACCAGCTGCATTGACGATTTTTTTTGCACGAATTTCATACATTTCTTTACTGAGCTGGTCCTTTATCACTGCACCAACTACTTTTCCGCTCTCATAAATTAAGTTATTGACCTTTGCGTAATTACATGCGACTGTACCATTTTCAACCGCTGCCTTCATCACCTCAATCGTTAAGCGGGCATCATCGGTGCGGTACTCAACATAATATCCGCCCCCTTTTAAACCGGTTTTTCTAACTAATGGTTCTTTCGCTAAAGTTTCTTCGGCCGAAAGCATCACTCGCCGTTCAGACTTTCTCACTCCCGCTAGGAAATCATATAGCCGTAAACCAATGGCTGTAGTAAAGCTTCCAAATGTCCCGCCTTTATGCATCGGTAACAGCATCCATACCGGTGTTGTCACGTGAGGGCCGTTTTCATAAACAATCTCCCTTTCTTTCCCAACCTCGGCTACCATTTTGATTTCAAGTTGTTTTAAATATCGTAGTCCTCCATGTACTAATTTAGTTGATCGGCTTGACGTACCTCCCGCAAAATCCTGCATTTCTACAAGGGCCGTTTTCATTCCTCGTGTCTGACCGTCAAGCACAATACCTGCACCTGTAATTCCACCACCAATCACCAGCACATCAAAAATATTAGTTTTTAACCTATGAACAATTTCCTTACGATTAAGATTGGAAAATTTCATTACTGTTTCCTCCTTAACAAGAAAAGCAATCCCCTATTGTATTTATATTTCTTGTTGATCGATTTGACAGAAAGAAAGTAAAAAAGACCACAAAAACATTATTGAATAATAATGTGTCTATGATCTCTCCCAGTCTCCAGCCATTTATCCCGCCTTAACGGGATAGTAGAACGCGACTAACCATCAGTGGGGATGAAGAGTACCCTCACTGATGGAAGTTTCACTTTATTAACAAACATATAGTATATAATAGGTAAATAATCCCTATCTATTTAAAAGCCATTGCTGCCTTTACCGCCTTTTTCCAGCCATCATATAAATAATTCCTTTCTTCTTCTCCCATAACTGGCTGAAACTGACGATCAATAGCCCATTGAGTTGAAATCTCTTCTTGACTATGCCAGAACCCTACGGCCAGACCTGCCAAATAGGCTGCACCAAGTGCGGTTGTTTCATTTATAATCGGCCTTTCAACAGGTACATCTAAAATATTACTCTGAAATTCCATTAAAAAGTTATTTTTAACGGCACCGCCATCGACGCGCAGCGTTTTTAATCGAATGGCTGAATCTGCCTCCATTGCTGATAAAACATCTTTTGTCTGATATGCAAGTGATTCAAGTGTAGCCCGTACGAAGTGTTCCTTTGAAGTACCACGCGTTAATCCAAAGACCGCCCCTCTAACATCACTATCCCAATAAGGCGTTCCTAAGCCGACAAATGCTGGTACGACATAGACACCCTCTGCTGAATCAACTTTTTGTGCCAGCCTCTCACTGTCGCCAGTACTCTGGATAAGTCTTAAACCATCGCGAAGCCATTGTACAGCAGACCCAGCAACAAATATACTGCCCTCAAGTGCATATTCTACCTTCCCGTTTAACCCCCAGGCTATGGTTGTCAGTAAGCCATGATCAGACTGAACCGCTTTTTCACCGGTATTCATTAACATAAAGCAGCCAGTGCCATAAGTATTTTTGGCCATTCCTTTATCAAAGCAGGCCTGTCCGAATAATGCCGCTTGCTGGTCACCTGCCACTCCGGCAATGGGAACCTCCTTGCCAAAGAAATGATAATCCACCGTTTTTGCATAAATCTCTGAAGATGGGCGAACCTCGGGAAGCATTGATTTGGGAACATTTAAAATCTCCAATAACTCTTCATCCCATTTTAATTCATGGATATTAAACATAAGTGTACGGGAGGCATTGGAATAATCAGTCACATGAGCTTTCCCCCCAGAGAGCTTCCATATTAACCAGGTATCAATGGTACCAAATAATAGTTTTCCTGCTTCTGCCTGTTCGCGAGCACCAGCAACATAATCCAGTATCCACTTTACTTTTGTTCCAGAGAAATAAGCATCAATTAGCAAACCTGTTTTTTCTCTAAAAAGTTGACTATAGCCCTTTTCTTTTAACTGTTCACAAATTTCACTTGTTTGTCGCGACTGCCAAACAATTGCGTTATACACTGGGATGCCAGTTTCTTTATTCCAAACTACTGTAGTTTCACGTTGATTAGTGATCCCAATACCAGCAATTTGCTTAGGTTTAATATTTGATTCGGTTAATACCTCGGCAATAACTGATAAAATTGACCCCCAAATCTCGTGCGGGTTATGTTCAACCCAACCTGGATTGGGAAAATATTGTGTAAACTCTCTTTGGGCTGTGTGGACAATTTCACCATTTTTATTAAAAAGGATCGCTCTTGAACTCGTAGTCCCTTGATCTAAAGCTAAGATATATTGATCCATATTAATGCTCCCTTCCCATTAAACCCTATCCAATCTGATTAAATTTTTACTAGCTGCGTGGTTCTTTTAAGTATAGATACAACACATCTCCACCACGCTGAGCGATTCCACGAAAATGCTTAAAATCCTCTCTCTTTACAAGGACATTTCGAAATGCCATAAAATCTTCATTTTTCACATAGAACTCTGAAAGTTCCCCTGTCATCAGTTTGTTTAAAATATCATGTATTAATTGTTCATCCAACATCTTATCACCTCTAACTTCTTCATTTTAGCTTAAAGAAGTGTAATACACCATTTAATTATTAGCACAAAATGTAAACGTTTGCCTTCTTATTATTGATTTTTAACAATATATTAAGTAATATCAGTAATAATTAACCAAACTGACAAAGAAAAAACTTTACGAATAAAAAAAATTGATGCAAACTGTAAGGTAATAGTGTAATAGTTTGGTAGAAAAAGGAGAGAGAAGATTGAAGATAGCAGAGGTTGGTAATATCATTGAGTTTCGTGACGGCTTACAAGGAATCGTTGAAAAAGTAAATGAAAACTCAGTTATTGTAGATCTGACGTATATGGATAATTATCGAGATTTAGAATTGGATCAACGGACTGTCGTTAATCACAAAAATTATAGGGTCATAAAAGAAAGCGCTTATTAAAATAGATTGATTCCGCCTTAACGGGCATTAAACCCCCACTGATGGAAGTTTCACTTTATAAAAGGCAGCTACTAGAGGCTGCCTTTTTTTGTTTGTTACCTTCCGTTATTTATTCGCATCTTTTGCCAGTTCTTTAAACGATTTTACCTTCCCATGTGGTTGCTGGTCCTGTTTTCTTACTGTCCACTGCCGCTCTTGTTGACTTTTGGCTTTACTCAAGGCTATATCACTCCCTTCTCAGCTATTTTTTCCTGTATACATCATTCTTATGAAAAGAACAAAAATGAATAGCAATTCGATTTCCCTTTAATACGTTTTTTTGTTAAAATACATGGTATTGAATATGAGGGGAGTTAGTCATGATAAAAAATCTTGCACTTGACTTTCGACTAATTTTTGGTGTTATCCTAGCACACCTTCTTCTTTACTTTTCATTTTATGATAAAGCGATTTTTTGGTATATCTTTACAGGCTCAATCCTTGTACTGATTACCTATTCCATGTTACAAGGCGATGTGGATGACGATTTATCGTTTTTATATTATCTCTTTTTAGGGATTATATCAGGACTACTTTTATATGCTGTCATATGGCTGGGAAATTTCTTAATTCATGTTGCCGCACTACCTTTTGATAAAGAAATTAAGAACTTATATAAGTGGTTTGCCCCTTCCTTGTTTTGGCATTACCTCGCCTTAGTGCTTGTTGCTGCACCTGGCGAAGAATTATTCTGGCGTGGTTTTGTTCAGAAAAGGTTGTTAAGATATGTTAAACCTGCTTTCGCCATTATCACTGGTGCACTTTTATATGCTTCTGTAAACATTTATACAGGATCTATATTACTTGTACTTGCATCATTTCTTTCAGGTATAGTATGGGGAACATTATACTATCGTAAAAAAAGTATGCCGCTTGTCATCGTTTCGCATATCATATTTGATTTATTAATTTTTATCATATTGCCCTTAACATAAAAAGCAGCCTTGATAAAAGCTGCTTTTGTTATTTTAGACTGGGCTCAAACGGTTTCATCCATAATAGAATAAAGAAGATCATACAAATATAGCCAAAGAGCGGATAGAGATAGGCAAGAAGTGTACCATAGTCCACTAAGCTGATGAAATAAGAAATGATAAATATCACTGAAACGGACGTAAGGGTTGAGATAGGCATAAACTCTTTTAACTGTCTGTCCAGCCCAAAGGTATTGCCAATAATCGAAGTAAAAATCTCTCCATAAATAACCATGATAAAAATCCAATAAAAAAATGGAGCTAAATTTTTCATAATAATGGCCATCGGTATTTCATACATTTCTAGATTTGGAAGCATAATTAATGTCAAATGACTGGAAATCAAAATTAAAGTTAATCCCACACCCCCTAAGATTCCGCCCCATTTTATTGTCCAATCATCCTCCACTTCTGTTGCAATCGGTACCAGTACCGCTTGTGCTAGCCCTAGGTTTAATGCCGCATAGGAAAAAGGGGCGATAACACTCTTCCAACCATCAGTTGCATGAGGAATATACAAAAATTGCTCTAAAAAATGCGGCATCCGTACTGATAAAACCATCAATAGTAAACTAAAAATAATCATAATCGGTACAACAAAAGTATTTACTGCAAATAGCGCCTTCGTTCCAACAATCATTACCAAATAGACAAAGAAAATCGTTAAAAATATACCAATGCTTTTAGACAGCCCCAATTGTTCTTCAAAAACAGCTCCCGCACCTGCTAACATGACAGCACTTACCCCGAGCAGCATTATTAGCATCATTCCATTAATTATTTTACTAAACCATTTTCCAAACAAATACTCATTAAAGTCCTGATATGTTTTTGCCTTAATTTGCGCTGCCATCCGCATTAACTTTGAACCAATACTTACAAAAAGGTAACCGCTCATTACTATACTAATAAAGCCAAAAAAGCCAAAGCGCGAAAAAAACTCGACTATCTCTTTTCCTGTGGCAAATCCGGCTCCAACAACTGTACCAATATAAACTGCGGCTATTTGAAAGGCTTGAGACCAGTTTCTTTGCTTCTTCACATCATCTCCTCCTTATCATCCAATATATGAACGAAAGGACAAACAATGACGAGCATTTTTCATCATTGTAAATAATTTCTATAAGCAAATAGCTTGAAAGTCAAAAAAGGTCAGAGTATACTAAAGTCACAAGGTCAAATATAGTCAAAGTCAAATAATGAGGAGGTTATTTGATATGATTTGCGAGAAATGCAAACAAAACCAAGCAAATGTTAGATTGAATCTAAATGTTAATGGCCAACGAAAAGAATTACTGCTTTGTCATGAATGTTATCAAAAAGAAAAGCAAGCATTAGGTGCAGGGTTTGGGGTGAACATGAATCCGTTCCACAGCTTTCCTTTTGAAGATATGTTTAATTTTGCTCAAGATGCTCAAAACCCTTCTAGACAATCCGCCACGGATACTGACCACAGAACAAAACATAAAGGTGGCTTTATCGATCAATTCGGACGTAATCTAACGCAAATGGCAAAAGCCGGTTTAATTGATCCAGTGATTGGCCGTGACGAGGAAGTAAACCGAGTAATTGAAATCCTAAACCGCCGCAACAAAAATAATCCTGTGCTAATTGGTGAGCCAGGTGTAGGTAAAACAGCGATTGCTGAAGGGCTTGCTTTAAAAATTGCCGAGGGCAATGTGCCAAATAAACTATTAAACAAAGAAATATATTTGCTTGATGTTGCCTCACTTGTTGCCAATACGGGGATTCGCGGACAATTTGAAGAACGAATGAAGCAATTAATTGCCGAAGTACAGGAGAGGAAAAATATCATACTTTTCATTGATGAAATTCATCTACTTGTAGGCGCTGGCTCTGCTGAAGGTTCAATGGATGCAGGAAATATTCTTAAGCCGGCACTAGCCCGAGGTGAACTTCAAGTAGTTGGAGCGACAACGCTAAAAGAATACCGCCACATTGAAAAAGACGCGGCATTAGAGCGACGCTTCCAACCAGTTCAAGTATTGGAACCTAACATTGAGGCTGCCATTAAAATCCTTAAAGGAATCCAGCAAAAATATGAGGATTATCACGAAGTTACCTACACAGAAGAAGCAGTTCAAGCATGTGTAACGCTTTCGCAACGGTATATACAAGATCGTTATTTGCCTGATAAAGCGATTGATTTATTGGATGAGGCAGGTTCAAAGTTAAACCTTTCTTCAGATTATAAGAGTAAGGAGCAAATTGAGAGCCGCTTAAAAGCGATTGCAAGTGAAAAAGAAAACGCATTGAAAAACGAACAATATGAAATGGCTGCTAAACTTCGTGATGAAGAGGCAAAATTAGAAAAAGAGTTAAATGGTGATTTTAGTTCGGAACGGCCTGTGGTAACACTTTCTCACATCCAAGAAATCATTGAGCAGAAAACGGGCATTCCTGTTGGAAAACTGCAACAGGATGAACAGCTTAAAATGAAACACTTAGAAGAGAGCTTAAATAACCAGGTGATTGGCCAAGAAAAGGCGGTGCAAAAGATTGCCAAGGCCATCCGCCGCAGCCGCGCTGGTTTGAAAGCAAAAAATCGGCCAATCGGTTCGTTCCTTTTTGTGGGTCCGACAGGTGTCGGTAAAACGGAATTATCAAAAACATTAGCCCAAGAGCTGTTTGGCACGAAAGACTCGATGATACGTCTCGATATGAGTGAGTACATGGAAAAACATAGCGTATCTAAATTAATCGGTTCACCTCCAGGTTATGTTGGACATGAAGAAGCTGGTCAGTTAACTGAAAAGGTCCGCCGTAATCCGTACAGCATCATCTTGTTAGATGAAATTGAGAAGGCACATCCTGATGTACAGCATATGTTCCTGCAAATTCTAGAGGATGGCCGCTTAACTGACAGCCAAGGAAGGGTTGTAAGCTTTAAGGATACGGTTATCATCATGACAAGTAACGCAGGTGTTTCCTTTAAACCCATCCATGTTGGCTTTGGGGTAAGTGAGGCGGTAGAAGAAGCCAGCATTCTTGATTCACTCGGAGGCTTCTTCAAACCGGAGTTCCTAAACCGCTTTGATAGTATTATTGAATTTAATTCACTAGATAAACAGCATATTTTACAAATCGTTGACCTAATGCTTAACGACTTAATGGAGACGGTGAAGGAACAAAATATCAAGTTAACGTTTACGGCTGAAGCAAAGGAAAAATTAGCGGAATTGGGTTATCACCCAGCCTTTGGTGCCCGCCCGCTGCGCCGCGTCATTCAGGAACAAGTCGAAGATAAGATTGCCGATTGTATCCTCGATCAGCCAGATACAAAAGAATTAACTGTTACTGTCGAAAACGATGCCCTTAAATTGACAACTTCGGCTGTAACAGTCTAAAAAAACAAGCGAAGCCAGTGGCTTCGCTTATTTTTACAGATTTCTATCATCAATTGAATTTAACCAATTCTCAATAACTTCAACAACAGATTGAACACAACCTTGGGCAAACGGTGACATTAAATTTGCTTCCGCTACCAGCTTGGTAAACGACTTACTGCCGCCAAGCTTACATAATTTCACATAATCAGCCCATGCTTCCTGATGATTTTCTCTTGATCGCTTCCAGAATTGGAAGGCACAGATTTGTGCGAGAGTATAGTCGATATAATAAAAAGGTGAATTATAGATATGACCTTGCCGCTGCCAAAAACCGCCATTTTCAAGATACGTAAAACCATCATAATCTTTATGCGGTAGATATTTTTTCTCAATCTCACGCCAAGCCTGCTTCCGTTCTTGCGGAGAAGCAGTTGGATGTTCATAGACCCAATGCTGGAATTCATCTACAGAAACACCATATGGCAGGAATAGCAATGCATCACTTAAATGGGAAAATTTATATTTATCAGTATCTTCCTTAAAGAATAACTCCATCCAAGGCCAAGTAAAGAATTCCATGCTCATCGAATGAATTTCACATGCCTCATAGGTCGGCCAATAATATTCTGGTATTTCATAATGACGGCTTGAATAGACTTGGAAAGCATGACCGGCTTCATGTGTTAACACGTCAATATCACCAGAAGTTCCGTTAAAGTTTGAAAAAATAAACGGTGCCTTATAATTTTCAATATACGTGCAATAGCCGCCACTAGCCTTTCCTTTCTTTGCCACCAAATCCATTAAATTATTTTCCTGCATAAAAGAGAAGAATTCACCTGTTTCCTTAGACAATTCTTCATACATTTTTTGCCCATTTTCAATAATCCATTCCGGGCTTCCTTTCGGGACTGCATTACCGGTTTGATAAATGAAGTTCTCATCGTAATATTTTAACTTGTCTAAACCTAAGCGAATCCGTTGGCGCTCTTTTAATTTTGTAGCAATCGGAACAATAAAATCCTTTATCTGCTGACGAAATTCGGCTACCATTTCCGCATTATAATCGGTGCGCATCATTCGATAGTAGCCCAGTTCAACAAAGTTATTATAACCAAGCGTTTGAGCTATTTCGGTACGCACCTTTACCAGTTCATCATATATGCGGTCAAGCTCAGCCTCATGCTCGGCAAAGAAGCCAAATTTAGCCTCACTTGCCCGTTTCCGCATGTTGCGGTCCTTAGATTCAATGAAAGGGTCAATTTGCGCAAGTGTCCGCTCCTCCCCTTCGAAATGTATCTTTGCTGAGGCGATTAGTTTTGTATATTCCGTGACAAGACGATTCTCTTTTTGCAGCAGCGGAACAATTTCCGGTTTAAATATTTTAAGCTGACTTTGGGCAAGAGCAAATAATTGAGTTCCCCATTTTGTTTCAAGTTCAGCACGGAATGGAGAATTTACAAGTGCTTCATAATATCTAGTAACTAATCCCTCAACCTCTGGACCGATTTCATCCATATAGTCCTGTTCATCTTTGTAAAATTCATCATTTGTATCAATCGAATGACGAATGCTGCAAAGCGTAAACATTGTACCAATGTCATTTCGAAGCAGGTTGATATCATTCATGATTTCGCTCTGCTCTTCCGCAGAAACGGCGTGAAGAAATTGCTCCAGCATTACTTCAAATCTGCCTTTTATTGCAGCCATATCTGGCCGTTTGTATGTATACTGTTCAAATCCCATTTCAGCAACCCCCTATAAAAAATTTCCAGTCCATATTATTATATACTAAATGGAATGTCGATGTTGCATGAAAAAAAGCTGCATTTTTCAAACGAAAAATAAAGCTGTTCCTAATTAAACGAGCACCGCTTTTTTCTCTACTCCATTAACAATATAGGATGGCTCCTCACCATTTAATCTCTTAACAATATTTCCTGCAGCCATCATCGCCATTACCTCACGAGTTTCAAAGGTTGCATTGCCGATATGGGGAGTTAGAACAATATTTTTCAGTCCTTTTAAACCATCGCCAATCTGAGGCTCGAATTCGAATACATCAAGGGCAGCTCCTTCGATCGTTTGTTCTCTTAATGCCTCAATTAGGGCTGCTTCATCAACGATTGGTCCGCGAGCACAATTAATTAAGTATGCTGTTGGTTTCATCATTTTAAATTCTTTTTCGCTAAACATATGTTTCATTGATGGGGTATACGAACAGTTAATCGTAATAAAATCAGATTGGCTTAATAATTCTTCAAAGGATACATAAGTTGCCTGTAATGCATCTTCAACCTCAGGACTTACGCGACTTAGATTACTGTAAAGAATTTTCATGTCAAAGGCAGCTGCTCGTTTCGCTACAGCCTGGCCAATTTGCCCGAATCCGACAATACCGATTGTTTTTCCTGTTACTTCGCGGCCACGAAAAAAGAGTGGCGCCCAGCCATTGAAGCCTACTGTCCGACATACCTCATCACCTTCAACCACCCTTCTTGCAGCCGCTAATAATAGAGCAATTGTTAAGTCTGCTGTTGCCGCTGTAGACGCAAATGGTGTATTTGTTGTGGGAATTCCTTTTAATGCTGCATATTCGATATCAATATTATTAAACCCAGCTCCATAGTTTGCGATAATTTTTAAATTTGATGCTTGATCAATCACCTCTTTTGTTACTGGTGTAGATAGTAAACTTAAAAGGGCGTCTTTATCTTTGATCCGCTCTATTAATTCTGTTTCCGAAATTAAAGTCTCACCGTGGAATACCTCAACCTCATGATCCTTTTCCAACATCTCTAAGCCCTTTTGTGGGATTTCCCCTGCTACTAAAACTTTTGCCATTTCTAAACACCTCTAAAGAATTTTTAGCAATCGTAATACAATCTATAAATAAAGTTTACTCCTCCTCACTTTAGAACGTCATTGTTAATAATGTGCTAATTCCCTTAAGGGTCTTTGTCCATTAATGACAATAAAAACACGGCCAAATGGCCGCATTAAAATTTCCCAGCAGGTATTCCTAGTTTTTTTAACAGTTCAATTGCTTCGATTTTTTCAGCATCGCTTAGACTAGACATGAGCTTATCAATTTGTTTGGCATGTTCAGGGAAGATTTCTTGAATTAATTTTTCCCCATCTTCAGAAATATGGGCATAGATGACTCTTCGATCTTTCGGACAAGCAATTCTATTTAACAGTCCCTTTTGTTCAAGCTTATCGACTACATACGTGATACTTCCACTCGCAAGCAGGATTTTTGCCCCGATTTGCTGCAAAGGTTGATCTCCTTTATGATAGAGCAGCTCCAACACAGCAAACTCTGTGGGATTTAATCCGTTTGCTTGTATCACTTTATTAACATGTTCATTTATCGCTTTATAAGCTCTTGAGAGCACAATAAAAAGCTTTAATGATGTGGCAATTGAATCATTTTCCATACAAACGCATCCTTTTCTGTGAAGATTTCAAGCTTAGGTGCTTTTTTAATTATCTCGATTTCAAAATATATTATAAAAAAATTCCTTTTGCCTGTCAATTTTCCAAGATTAGACGATTTACTTAGTGTATAATAATCAATAGTATCAATGAACACTGGAGTACTGAAATGAAAATACACAAGGGAAATTTTTTTATTTACGTGTTAGTCGTAGTCATACCGATAACTCTATTAAGCCTTTATTTTTTTAAACAAACATTAGCAGAAAATGACATTAAGAGGCAAAACGAGGCCCTCTGGGTAGCATCCATATATCAAAAAAACTGGGACCAGTTTATCAGTGAAACCGTGACAAGTTTAAAGATTCTTTCATTCTCAGCTAAGGATAATTTGCATACACTTGAAAAAATGAAGCCATTATTACTTCAAGTAAATCAAAATGATCCTCGTTATGGAGGCTTCTTCTTACTAGACAAACATGGAAAATTACTTACTGGAACTACAGATGTTTACCACAATAATGAAACTCCTGAAAGAACCCTAGTAAAAGAAGTCATTCAATCGAAGGATATTATCATTTCTGATCATGTAGAGGTTCTCAATAATAATCAGCGGATTATTAGCCTTGCCACACCAGTTCTAGGAGAAAATCGTGAATTATTAGCGATTTTCATCGCCGATCTGCGCATCGACTATATGAAAAATGTAATGAAAGTACTGACACCAGATACACAACTATCGATTGTCAATGGAGATAAATCGATCATTAATATGAATGTCAAGAATGATACGGCGATTAACGATAGTGATTGGATCACCTATCCGATGGACAGATTGCCCTGGAGCATAAAAGTAAAGATCAGTTATCGAGACATAACCGAAATAACAAAATCTTTTGGCAAAACTTTTTTACTCCTTGTTGTTGCAACTCATGTTCTTTTCCTGCTTATAGAATATATTTTGCTGCGAATAAATACGCTAAAAGAACGAAAAGAAAATGAAGTGCAAAAGCTGGAATTAGTAGGGACTTTAGCTGCAAGTACAGCACATGAAATCCGCAACCCCCTTACAGGCGTAAAGGGACTTATCCAGCTTTTAAGCGAAAAGTACACCGATAAGGAAGACCATTACTATTTTGATGTTATAAACTCTGAATTAAACAGGATAAATGAGATTGTCAGCGAATTTTTAATTCTTGGCAAACCTACTGCACAAATACTAGAGACTGTTGACGTGACTGAAACCCTTTATGAACTTAAACCATTGATTCATTCTGAAGCCAATTCCCATAACTTTGAATGTTATTGGCAGCTTCCTCAACAGCCTGTCTATGTGAGATGCGTTAAAGACCAATTTAAACAAGTTATTTTAAACTTAACTAAAAATGCGTTTGAATCACTAACTATTTCAGGAAAATTAGAAATGAACCTAAATGTTTTCACAGGATATTGTAAACTGCAAATAATCGATAATGGCAAGGGAATTTCTGAAGAAGAATTAGAAAAGATTTTTCTGCCTTTCTATACCTCGAAAGATACTGGGACTGGATTAGGATTAGTTATCTGTAAAAGAATTATCCAGTCTTTTAATGGAAAAATCGAGATAAGAAGCAAGGAAGGAAGTGGAACCACCGCTGAAATTACCTTGCCAATAGAGCAATAAAAAATGGAACCAATGCCGGTTCCTTTTTTTAATTTAGAGAAAGACAACTAAAGATATTACACCAATACTTTGGGCCAAATCATGATAGTTTTTTTAAAGGCAAACTTCACCTCTTCACTTATTGAATTAGGGGCTTGTCCCATCATGCGGTGATACTCGTTAATTAATTCATCTAACTCCTGGCTGTATTTAATCGTTTCGTCGCTTGTAAAACCAAATTTATTGGCGCTTTTTATCATTAGCTCTCTCTTGACCTTAATTTCCTCAATCATTTCCGTCTGAGCATTGCTATAACCGTACAATTTTATCCCTACCTCTAAGCTTTTACTTTTTTTCGCTAAAAAATTAGACTACTTGAAGAATTATGACAGATTTTTTATAAAAGTAAATAGCTTCGCAAAAGTAGACAAAACAATCTATTTCTCTTGATTTTCGACAAATTTCCAACTTTAATCCGCGCACTTTCGACAAATCTCTGCGACCGCTCACAATAGTTCTTTAGCAGGATTCCTGCCTCAAGTTTCAAGCACATCATCTAAATTTGTTGGCAGTGTAATATGGAATATACTGCCTTTTCCTTCCTCACTTTCAATAATTACGGTTCCTTTATGTTCTTCAATAATCTTATAACTTACCATCAAACCGAGCCCTGTTCCTCTCTCTTTTGTGGTATAAAAAGGTTTACCAAGTTTATTAAGGCTATCTTGTGATATTCCACTTCCTTCATCTTTAATGGAAATATAGATTTGACTTTGCTCCCTGCTTTTTATCGAGACGGAAATGGTCCCGCCTTTTGGCATCACTTCAATTGCGTTTTTTAGCAGATTAATAAAAACCTTTTTAAGCTGATTTGGTTCACAAAAGATTGGCTGAAGACCGTCCTCATAATAAGTCACAAATTGTACATTATGAAGAAGGGCATGGGCATGCAGGATCTCTATCGATTCGCCCATTATTAGCTTAATATCCCTTTTCTGATATTTAATTTCTTGCGGCTTTGCTAACAATAAAAACTCATTGATAATCGTATCAATTCGTTGTAATTCAGTGGTGATTACCTGATAATACATGGCATGTTCAGACTTAATACTCCCCTCCAGTAATTGAATGAAACCCTTTAAGGCGGTCATTGGATTACGAATTTCATGAGCAATTCCAGCTGCAAGTTCGCCTATGACATGCAAAGTTTCAGATTTTAACAGTTGCTCCTGCAATTCTACTTTTTCCGTAACATCCTTAAAAACGGTAAAGTTTAACCCTTCTGTTATATTTACCTTTGAATTACATTCAATATATTTGCTTCTCCCCCCCTTACGATGAAAGGCAATGGTTGAAGTATAATGGTGGTATTTCAGTGTATTTTCGATGTGCTGGATAATTTCATGACGCAATTGTTCCTGGTAATTAAATGGTTCATAGACAAAATGACCGATTAGCTTCTTTTTTGAACGGTGAAATAGTTTTTCGCCTGCAAGATTTATATCAACAATACGTGATTGATAATCCCATAGAATTAGCCCATCTATAGAATCTTCAAAAATTCGTTTGTATCTCTGCTGACATTCCTGATTATGTATTTGTTCATTCACCTTTGCATTAATCATTTGAGGTAAAACATCGTCACAACCCATTTCAATTTCCATCCTGTGCCACCCCGCTTACATCCATATCAAGCAATGATATTTACGTATATTCTACATTTAATATGAAAATTCCTGTCGATTTGAGACTTTTTTCCTAATCATAAATAAAAAACGTAAAGCAATTAGCTGCTTTACGTTTTTTAGAATTATAACCATGGATTTTCATGTTTAGCCTTAAGGCGCTGCCATCTTTTTTCTACTTCTTCTTCAAAATCTGCTAAAATCTGTTTATTTTCTTCTTTTAACAAGTGTTTTGTTTTACCCATGTATTGGAGCCATTCAGCAAGTGCAATCCGTTTATTCTTTGCTTCTGGATCATACGTAATTGTCGTCACACCTTGCTCCACTTCATAAAGCGGGAAGAAACAGGAATTCACGGCTGCCTCGACAATTTTTGTTCCAAAACGGTCGTCAGATTTCCAGTTTAACGGACATGTAATAAGAAGTTTACCGTAAACTGTTCCGACATTTTGCGCATACCATTGAGCTTTCGCGCCCTTTTTCACTAAATCTTGCGGAAATGCCTCTGATCCAGTAAATACATAGGGCATATTCGTAGCTGCCATGATTTGTGCTGTATCTTTATGATGGAAGGCTTTCCCACGTTGTGTTTTTCCCACACCAGAGGTACTCGTCATATGACCGAGCGGTGTTGAATACGATAATTGCGATCCAGTATTCATGTACCCTTCATTATCATATTCAAGAATAATTAATTTATGACCGCGCAATGCAGTACCAATTGCGGAACCCATTCCAATATCCATACCGCCATCACCAGTAATCATGACAAATGTTGCGTCATCTGAAACTTCAATTTCACCGCGGCGTTTAAGCTCCATAAATGCTTCAACGGTACCAGATAATGTTGCAGCACCATTTTGGAATAAATTATGCATCATCGTTTGCTTATGTGATGAATGCGGATATCCAGTCGTTGTTACGTAAGCACAACCTGTTTGGAACAGGGTCACAATATCGCCTTCTATACCTTTAAAGAAAAGCTCTAGACCGGCGAAAATACCACAGCCTGGACAAGCTCCATGACCAGAAGCAATGCGTTTCGGCTTTCCAGTTAAGGCACGAAGCGGTGGAATTTTTACTTTTAGTTTATTGGTTTCCTCATCCATCTTCACTTCAATTAGACCTGAATTATAAACATCCCCTTGCTGCGGCAAGATGACAGGCTTAATGGCTTTGTCGGGATCACCAGGTACGTGGCCAAAATAATCAAATGGCTTCTCAGCATAACCTTTTTCCATTGCTTCAATAGCCATGTTAAAGAAAGCCTCTGCATCATCGGCATAAAAGTCCTTCCCGCCAAGTCCAAATACACGGCTTAACACAATCGTCTGATTATTCTTATCATCTTGAAGGGCAGACTTAACCTCATGGGTTAAATTAGGCCCGTGCGCACCATAAGAATCGGCGCGTTCACCAACTAGCAAGGCTTTAACATTTTTCAATGCCTCACGAATTTCACTTGCAGGAAACGGACGGATGATATTAGGGCTGATGACCCCAGCTTTAATCCCTTTTGCTCGAAGCTTATCAACAACATCTTTTGCTGATTCTGCAGCTGAATTTAGTAGAAATAAAGCTACCTCGGCATCTTCCATTTGGTACAAATCAAGCACCGGGTACTCTCTTCCAGAAATCTTTGCGTATTCGGCAGCAACTTCCTTAAATACTTCTCCAGCTTGATACATAGCTTCTGATTGTTGGTAATGGTTGTTAATAAAGTCGTTGCCACTCATATGAGCACCAATCGTTACCGGCTTCTTAGGGTCTCTAACAAAATGATACTCAGACGGAGCTTCACCGACAAATTGCTGGACCACACGACGGTCTTTGAAGTATTCTACCCTGCGTTTTTGGTGTGAAGTAAAAAATCCATCATAAGCAACAATCACAGGTAGGCGTACCTTTGAATGCTCAGCAATTTTTAACGCCATAATATTCATATCATAAACAGCTTGCGGTGTGTGAGCAGTTAAGATAACCCAGCCAGTATTTAAAGCATAGTACAGGTCCGAGTGGTCACCGCGAATATCGAGCGGACCGCTTACCGCACGGGTGACAAGGTTTAATACCATCGGGAATCTTGTCCCCGACTGTACCGGAAGCTGCTCAAGCATATATAAAAATCCATTAGCACTTGTTGCATTAAAAACACGTGCACCAGTAACGGCCGCGCCATAGCAAATACCTGCAGAACCATGCTCACCGTCTGCAGGAATCAGCATGATATCATGCTCCCCGCGAGTTTTCATTTGATCTAAAAATTGCGCTACCTCGGTTGAAGGGGTGATTGGAAAATATCCCATAATATGATAATTAATTTGAGCAGCAGCCATCGCCGCCATCTCATTACCAGATTCAAATGTTGATACTTGTTCTTGGACAGTTTGAGCTTTTAGCTCCTCTTCAATTATTGCCATTAAAAACTACCTCCTGCTACATACGGAAAGTTTTGCTTCACGCGATGTTCATCTGCATAACCAATCATTTCACGTAAATCTCCAAGGGCATCGGTTGGACATGCTTCTACACATTTTAAGCAGCCTTTGCAATATTGATAATCAATACCTTTAAGAAACATCTGTTTGCGGCCGCGCTTATCCTCGCCTTCTTCCCAAACAAAGCAAAAATCAGGACAAACATTATCACATGCTGCACAATGAATACATTTTTCTTGCTTTAGTTCTGGTAGAAAACCTTGTCTTGATCCGCTTAAATCTTTTAACACACTGTTTGCCTGTGCAGTAATCACTCCGCCAATTTCCTGGGTTGCATAACCCAATTGCGGCTGTGGGCGTGAAAAGCTTTTTCCTTCTGCTCCTGCAGGTACCTCATAGGTCTTAAAACGAACCTCGTTATAGCCGCGATCAAAAGTACGAATATTTGGTTCCACTAAGTGTGGATATTTCTTCGTGAAAGTTTTCCGAATGACATCTCTCATTGATTCTGGATCTAGGAAATCACAAATCCGATATAACGCCCCGAGCATAGCTGTATTGACTTTTGTCTTTTCCTCTACAGCTATTGACAAGGCATCCACAATCGCCAGCGTTCCATATTCTAGTTGCAGGTCGCTTCTAACTTCATCAAAATCTCTGGATGTATTGACCAATACAATCCCGTCTGCATTTAATCCGCTGACGACATTGACTGTTTTATATAATGCTTCATGGAAAACCCCAACAATATGCGGCTGCTCAATTGGGCTATGGTCTCTAATCTCAACATCTGGGTCACAAAAGCGAATAAAGCTTTTTACAGGGGAGCCTTTTTTCTCCGAACCATAAGATGAAAAATTTGACCCTTTTAAGCCAAGGCTCAAGACTCCTGCTTCAGCCAACATTTTTCCCGCTAAGTTTGCCCCTAGCCCGCCGATCGATTCTAAGCGAATCTCAAAAAATCCCAGTTCATTTTTTTTCGGCAAAATCGACATAATAATATTCCCCCACTTTCGTTCAAAAAAGCAAAAAAGCTTGAAATCTAGATTTTTTTTAGCCTAACAGTTATTGTAGAATATTTCGCGTTTAGAAGCTGTGACAAAAAACACTTTATTTTGATTCTATAGTACAGCTTTTCAATCCATTAATAAGCCTAATTATTATCTGGCATTCTTGAATAATGGTTGGTATAACAGCTACACTCTGATAAAAAAACAGTTATAGAATACCCCATGAAATTTTTGTCTTTTGCAAGCCACTTAGGCTATAATTTAAATGGTTTGATTATGAAAAAGGAGCTTTATTATGAATGTTATCTGTGCGACATTAAATGCCAAGTATATCCACACGAACCTTGCAATTCGTTATCTAAAGGCTTATGCTGCTCCTGAGTTCGACATTATCCTCAAAGAGTACACGATTAAAGATCCAGTTTTGAATATTGTGTCTGACCTCTATCAGCAAAAGCCTGATGTTATTGGATTTAGCTGCTATATATGGAATATTGAAGAAACCCTAAAGGTTGTTAAGATGTTAAAGAAGATTGATCCTTCTATCACCATTATCCTCGGTGGACCGGAAGTAACATATGATACCAACTGGTGGATGGATACATATCGGGTGATTGACTTTATTGTTATCGGGGAAGGTGAGCAAACCTTCAAGCAATTGTTATTCGAAATCGAATCACAACAGGACTTTGAGCATGTCCCAGGCATTGCCTATCGAAAAAATGAAGACATTTGTATCACGTTGCAAAGAAATAAATTAGATTTAAAAGAAATTCCATCTCCATATCGTTTTCCTGAAGATCGTCCCCATTTAGGAAAGCGGATTAGTTATATTGAAACAAGCCGCGGCTGTCCTTTCAGCTGTCAGTTTTGCCTTTCTTCAATTGAAGTCGGTGTAAGGTATTTTGACCGTGAAAAAATTAAGGATGATATCCGTTATTTAATGGCCCATGGCGCGAGAACGATTAAGTTTGTAGACCGAACTTTCAACATCAGCCGCAGCTATGCTATGAACATGTTTCGCTTTCTCATTGATGAGCATTTACCAGGGACGGTTTTTCAATTTGAAATAACCGCAGATATTATGAGACCGGAAGTAATTGAATTCCTTAATAAAGAAGCACCACCTGGTTTATTCCGGTTTGAAATCGGTATACAGTCAACAAATGATTATACAAATGAGCTAGTAAAACGAAAACAAAACTTTGCAAAACTAACAAGAACCGTCACAATGGTCAAGGAAGGGAAAAAAATTGATCAACACCTGGATTTAATTGCCGGACTTCCTGAAGAAGATTATCAATCGTTTCGCAAAACGTTTAATGATGTATTTGCAATGAGACCGGAAGAATTACAGTTAGGTTTTCTGAAAATGCTTAGGGGGACAGGATTACGAATTGAAGCAGAGAAATATCAATATGTCTATATGGATCACCCCCCATATGAAATTTTGCGTAATAACGTTCTTTCATTTGAAGAAATTGTAAAAATTAAACAAGTGGAGGATGTCTTGGAGAAGTATTGGAACGATCATCGAATGGATACAACAATTGAATTTATTGTCACCAAGCTTTTCACGTCCCCGTTTGACTTTTTCCAAGAATTTGGTTCATACTGGGATTCTCAGGGCTGGTCAAGAATTGGACATCAGCTTGAAGATTTATTTCGCAGATTATATGGCTTCCTTAAAGTGAAAGCGGTAACTCATTTAGATGTTGTTATTGGCTTAATGAAATATGACTATTTAAGCTCTCATAAATACAAACCGCGGAAGCCTTGGTGGGATTTATCGCTTACAAAGAACGATCGTTCAAAAATATATCAACAAATTATCGAAAAACCAGAGCAATTAGGACAGAACTTTGTTGAACTTAATTTATCAGAGAAAGATTTGTATAAACATACGGTGATAGAAAAGCTTTCATTTGATCTAACCAAATATCTGACAACTGGCAAGGTCGAATCAAAAGAAGGTTATTTACTGGTCTATTTTAACCCAGCAAGGGAACAGGCATATATATATTCTAACACTTAAAAGCAATAAGCCGGAATCCGGCTTATTGCTTTTTTGACGGCCGCAGCCCTTTTTTTGTTTTTCCTCTTAAATCTACAAGAGGGGCACCGTTAACATCGCCATATTCCACTGCAAATTCCTCCACAGGTATTCTTGGTGGTGTTTTACGCCGCCGCTTCATTTTTAGCTTCTCCCTTTTTGACCCTGTTTAGAGTTACGGTTAGCAAACCTAATTGCATTATTGTTATCAGTAAATTCTGCTGAAAATTCGCTTTCCTGAACATTCTTATGTGGAGTTTTTGTATATTTTTCTACAGCATCAAATTCTGCTTTCCGTTTAGCCATCTCTAACCCCCCTATTTGTTAATCGTAATCATTCTTAGTGTGAATCAAAATTGTCGGATTTATGTATTGGCTAATTTTTCATTTATAAAAACGATTTTACACGCAGAAACTAATTGCCAAGAGGTGAAAATGGATGAAGTCAAATCAAGAGAACGTAAAACCTGATGAATTACATGTTGAGGAAACACTTCCACATCAAATCAACGCGCCAAGCTTCAAAGGAACAGGCATCAAGATGCAAGCGCCATTTGTTAATCAACATGGGGTCGTGATAGGAGACAGCCATTATTCCTCCGAAAATTCACCACTGGAAAACTGGTCAGATGAAATTGACCCAGCTATTATGTCCGGTGATGAATGGGTGCATCCAACGAATGATATTGGTTGGAACACAGCAGAGAATCGTGAATTATTGGAAAGCAAGAGAAAGCCTCAAGGAGTTCCTTTTATGCATCCAACGATTGACAGCAGTAAGGGTACAGATTAACGAACAGAAAAACATTTCCACTTATAATGCTGTGACAGCTATTCATAATAATGGATACAGAACAAACCAATCATAAGGAGTTGAGAATTTTGGGTAACAGCAGTAATAAACTATTAGTTCCTGGAATTGAACAATACTTGGATCAAATCAAATATGAAATAGCTCAGGAATTTGGTGTACAATTAGGCTCAGATACTGTCTCAAGAGCAAATGGCTCTGTAGGTGGAGAGATTACCAAAAGATTAGTTCACCAGGCACAAGCACAATTATCTAATCAACCTAAATAAAGTGAAACTTCCATCAGTGACGTCTTACTGCCCGTTAAGGCGGGATAAACAAAGAAAAAAGTCCGGTTCTCATGCTCCGGACTTTTTTCTTTTAATTCTTGTCAGAATGCTTACTATTATTTTGCCTTGCTCTATTATCGTTACGTTTTGGTTCTTGTTGCGGTTTTCCCTTGGCAAAGGACTTCTTTCCCTTACTTTTTGCTTGTGAAGGGGACTTACCATTTTGCTTTGCCTGATTCGGTTGTTTTTTCGCTTTGTGCTGTAATCGATTTTCTTTAGCATTCCTATTGTTTTTTGACTGTGGCTTATTTTTTTGTTTGTTAGGCGTTGGGTTAGTTTTTACTTGCTTTTTTGCCCCCTGTTTTTGGCTGGTTGGCTTCTTAGGTTGTACATGAATTTGTGTCTGTTGTTGCACCCGATTTTTATTCTTTAGCGGTTTCCCAGTGTCATTTAATTTTTGCACTTTCTGTTTTTTCTCTGTAACCAGTGGCGTCAGTTTCTTACTTTCCTTCGTTCCATTTCTTTTTGTCCCCGGTGTCTTGCTTTTATTTTGACTATTGTGTTTCGGTGTCACTTTTTCAATGTTATTAGACCCGTTCGCTGGTAATGATTCTTTTTTCAATTGACGTTTAGCAGCCTGATATTTACCTGCTGTAAGTCCCTGTTTATGCGCTTTGTTTAGGGTTTGTTTCGTTCCTGCTACAACGGTTAAATCCAAATGCTGTGCACTCATCAAATCTTTAATTTCACCCAGGTTTTGCTTAAGCTTTTTTTCCGCTGCTTTCTCGGTTTCCTCAGTCCGTACAGTCGAGAAAATGACATGCTTATTCCTCTCCAATAAGCCAGCCCGTTTCATTTCTGTTACTATCCTCTTTGTTACATCAACAACATCTTGCTTTTTCCAATTCGTCAGCTTAGAGATGACCTTTTTGCCGGTCTGATTGTAGCCAGTTAACTCGATTACTTGCATTTTTTTGTTAACACCAAGCTCGATACTAGGATTTACATCAATTGACATATAAGCATAGGCTTTGTCATTTTGATAAAAGGACAGCAGGGAGAAAATAAACACAACAAAAGCGATGGCAACAATCCAGACTGGTTTATGACTAATCATCCGTAATTGTTTAAAAAATGAAGTTCGATTATCTGTTTCAAAAGGGAAAAAGGTTATTTCCTCACCAAGAGTATATACTTGATTTAGTTTCTTAGTTCGTAAAAACTCACCTTCAGGGGTTAAAACTGTAAGAAAATTTCCATCTATTTCCATTACAATCCCTGTTTTCATGAATCCAGTACCCCCTTGATATAATCCTTCATATACACATAATCTCCAGCCAAAATTATGGCCATAGCAATAATGTATTTTCTGTTGCGCTCTATCGTCTTACGACTCACATCTACTATTTTTTCTAATTGTTTAACAGGCAGTCGTTTTTTTTCAAACAATAAATGCTTTAATTCAGTATGATCCACTAATGCTTTTGCCACTAACATGGCATTTTTTCTGGCGTCAGCATGCTTAGGTGAATTATCGACTAAATCACTAAATTTCAAGTCATAAGAAAGAAGTACTTGCTGTAGCCGCAAAACTTCCTCTTTCCTCTGCTGCTCATCGCTCTTCTTATAATAATCCTCAAGTGAAAGTTCATTCACAATTGTTATGCCAGCAGTTTCATCCTCTTTCTCATTAATAATATCCATGCTTATATGCTGGTTTTTCGCTTGTTTCCGGATATAATCAATGACTCTTCGTTTTATAATTATTTCTGCAAAGTTTAACAGTGAGCTTTTGCGCTCAGGAGTATATTTTTCAATTGCTTCATGAAAAGCAATGAGGCCTATGCTAAATTCATCATCCGTTTCGTAAATATATCGTTTACATACAGAAGAAACAGTTCTAGCGATGAATGGTTTATATGAGTCTATTAATTCATTTAAGAGCGTTTGGTTCCCTTGTTGGATTAATAGTACGGTTTCTTCTAATGACTTTTTCTTTTTTTTTGTTACAAATAAGAAACTCAGCATATGCTCACCTCTATTCGACCAATTATAACATAACATCTTGGTCTATAGGAGAATCAGCACGGCTTTGGTTCCCTAAATAATACGCGATGAAGGATTATTTGTGGGGGTGTTTAAATTTTTTAATTAAAAAAAGGCGGAGATATCCGCCAAAATTATTCATGCTGATCCATTGGATTATATAATTTTACATTTGGGTTTTTATCTTGGAACCATCTTAATGCGAAATCATTTTCAAATAAGAATACATAGTGATCAAAGCGGTCCTTTACCAGCAAGCTTCTAGAACTCGAGAGATTTTCATCAACCTCATCATTTTCAATCCAGCGGGCAATCTTTGAACCTAAACGTTCCATTATAACTTCAGCATTGTATTCATTTCTCATTCGATGTTCAAATACCTCGAATTGAAGCTGTCCAACAGCCCCTAATAAATACTCCTCCATTCTGACTGTCTTATACAGCTGTATTGCACCCTCTTGAACCAGCTGCTGGATCCCTTTATGGAATGATTTTTGTTTCAACACATTTTTAGCACTAACGCGAACAAATAATTCCGGGGTAAACTGTGGTAATCTTTCGAATTGAAAGTCGTTCTTTCCAACCGTTAAGGTGTCACCAATTTGATACGTCCCTGTGTCATATAAACCGATAATATCACCGCTGACAGCCTCGTCAACCGTATTGCGCTCCTCAGCCATAAACGAGGTAGACTGCGATAGTTTTAGTTGTTTTCCTAAACGCGGAATTGTAACCGTCATTCCTCGTTCAAACTTGCCGGAACATATACGGACAAACGCAATACGGTCTCGGTGTGCCGGATTCATATTGGCTTGAATTTTAAAAACAAACCCAGAAAACTGTTCTGAAAGCGGGTCAATTTCACCAACTGAGGAATTCCTAGCTTTCGGAGAAGGAGCAAATTGTAAATAGGTTTCCAGAAATGTTTGAACACCAAAGGCAGTAAGAGCACTGCCAAAGAAAACAGGTGTTAACGTTCCAGCGGCCACTCTACTTTCTGAGAATTCGTTGCCTGCCTCATTCAAAAGCATAATCTCCTCAAGTGTTTGGTCATATAACCCAGAGGTTTTCAACTTATGATCCCCGTCTATTTCTCCTTCTTCATTTAAAGGAATAAAGCGGTCTGCCTCATTTTCACGGAATTGCTCAATTCGATTGTAATAGCGGTCATAAATTCCTAAAAATTCTTTTCCCATGCCAATCGGCCAGTTCATTGGATATGATTCAATTCCTAGAACCTCTTCTAATTCGGCAAGCAGCTCTAAAGGCGGTCTGCCTTGGCGATCGAGTTTATTAATAAAGGTAAAGATAGGTATTCCACGCATCCGGCATACTTTAAAAAGCTTTATTGTTTGGTCCTCGATACCTTTTGCCGAATCGATAATCATCACAGCACTATCTACGGCCATTAATGTTCGATAAGTGTCTTCACTGAAATCTTGGTGTCCTGGAGTATCCAGAATATTCACTTGAAAATCATGATATTTAAATTGCATGACACTAGATGTAACCGATATTCCTCTTTGCTTTTCAATTTCCATCCAATCACTAGTGGCAAATTTTCCTGTCTTTTTTGCTTTTACTGTTCCTGCATCACGTATCGCGCCACCGAACAATAATAATTTTTCCGTTAATGTCGTTTTACCAGCATCCGGGTGCGAGATAATCGCAAAAGTCCTTCGTGATAAAACTTCTTTTTTCAAATTGTTACCCATCATGTCTTCCTCTCTTTAAAAAGCAATAAAATTCTATCCATAATTTTTATCATATCTCGCAAACAGCAACTTTGCAATAACGCATTAAACATAGATTAGCGCCTTTAAACAACCAGTAGAAACGACTATAATAAATATTGACATCTAATCTTGCACACTCTTGGAGGAGAAGAATGGACATTGAAAAGTTTGACCAGCCCACCCTACAGTTATTACAGAAAGCATTTGCCATTGTATTAGAGCAGCATAATGTTCCTTTTAGAAAGTTTGGTATCGTTGAAGAAGACGATAACCTTGCTTTTCTGTATGAAGGAAAAGATGAAAAGATTCATGTGTTTAAATGGAGCAAAGAATCAAGTATCGGGGTTAGCATCGGTGTTCTTGCCCAAAGTGTATTAATGCCGATTATTCCGCATCTCCGCTTGCTTTCATAAAATACTAAAGTTATTATGCACCTGCCTTATTTTTCTAGGCAGGTTTTTTTACGATTTTTCTTCCACCGATTCCCACATCCAATTTTATCGAAGTCGTTTTATAATGAGTAATGACTTTGGTTAAGGAGGAATACTTGAATTGAATCGAAGTAAATTAATCGTTTCGAAATATATCCCCTTATTGTTTTTATCTCTTACGTTAGTAATTGGATTAATCTGGTATTATCAATCTAGCAGTCAGGAGATTGAGATTCCCTTTTCTTCTGTTGAAAAAATTATTCAGCAACAGCACGGTAGAAAGGTATTGTTAACAGAGCATTCAGACGGTAGCCTTTTTATTAAAACAAATCAAGAGACATATATATCCCATATCCCTCCCAATAGCCAAATGGTAAATAAACTGGTAGCAAATTATTCAATTGATTACTCATACACGACGAGCAGCCGCTATGGCAAAGAGCTCCTTGCGGGTATTATCCTTCTGCTATGTGCTGCTGCCTTAGCACTTAGAAAAACAAAGGGCGAGGGGTTTAGCCTTAATAGTATGAAAAACAGTGTTGCAAAAGCTCGTACCCTTCCGAATACTAGCCTACATGATATAGGTGGCCTTGGTGAGGAAATGAAAGAGGAAATTTTGCAATCACTGTCGACGTTAAAAGAACCTGAGCGTGCCAGAAAATTAGGGATCACACCTCCAAAAGGGATCCTTCTGTACGGACCTCCTGGCACTGGTAAAACCTTACTAGCTCAGGCTATTGCACATGAATTAAAGGCATCTTTCTTTTCAGCCAGCGGCTCTGCATTTAACGAACTGTTTGTCGGTGTTGGTGCCAGCCGTGTTAGGACTTTGTTCCGTGCGGCAAGAAAACAGCGCCCTGCTGTAATCTTTATCGATGAGGTGGATGCACTTGCCGGCAGGAGAAAAGCCCATGGCGGCGAAGAGGCAGAAAAGACACTTACCGAATTATTAGTGCAACTAGATGGTGGACATTCGAATGATGGGATTTTATTCATTGCTGCCACAAACCGCAAAGACATACTTGATGAAGCCTTTTTGCGTCCGGGACGAATTGACTTTAGTTTCCATGTACCGCTTCCAGATACAAAAGGGCGCAGAGAAATTATTTCTATTCACACGAGAGGAAAATCCCTGGCAAAAGACGTTATTGCATCATTAGATAGCCTAGCCGAAAGCACATCTGGTTTTTCAGGAGCCGAGCTATTTTCATTATTCGAAACAGCCAGCAGACGGGCTGTTCGCAACGGGCACGAGACCATTCAAAAGGTTGACCTTGATTATGCACTGGATCGAACAATTCTAGGCAGTACATCACGAGCATTGCAGGATGCTGCAACTAAACGTCGCGTTGCCATCCACGAAGCAGGCCACGCCCTCGTCTCCTCCCTAACTAAGCCTGGTTCTGTTCGAAAGGCAACAATCATTCCCCGTGGTGAAGCCCTTGGATATGTAGCGCCAGTGCCAAAGGAACTTCATTTATCAACAACATCTGACTTACTAGACAGAATCGCGATGATTTTAGCAGGCGGTGTTGCTGAAAGAATGATGTTAGGAGAGCATAGCATTGGTGTAAGTGGCGATGTTCAACAGGCTAAAGAGCTGATTGAACAAATGGTTGACATCGGTTTGCTCCAAGACGGCTTTACCTTGTCTTTTAAGAGCAAGGATAAAGAAATGAATATGGAAGAATTATTCAAAAAAGCGCTCAACAAAGCAGAGAACCTAATCAGCAGCCATGTTGACCAATACCAGCAGTTAGTTGCTGGTTTATTAGCAAACGAGACACTTGAAGGGGCTGACATTGAACAAATTGTCTGGGGGCAATGATTGCATAAGAAAACCCGCTTGATGACCAAGCGGGTTTTTGGTTATTTTTAATAGTAACAAGCTGCACCTACGATAATCAAGAGGATAAATAGAACGACGATTAAAGTAAACCCGCCGTAGCCATAACCGAAGCCGCCGCCACAGCCACCAAAACCGCCGTAGCCGAAACCACCATAACCAAACATATCATTACCTCCTTCTTTCTATAGTTTTTAATTTTTTCTGTTGTTTTCATCCCATCTTACAAGATTCAAATAACAACGATTTAACCTAAGTCTCTATTTAATAAAATCCGCCAACCCAAGAAGCACCTACAATAATTAACAAAATGAATAGTACGACGATTAACGCAAATCCAGCTCCGTAACCACCAGCTGCTGTCATTTACATTACCTCCTTTATTAAAGTCTATATATCCTATTCAAAGTAAGAAAAATGTGCAATAGACTCTTATCCCGATTCTTGAAAAAAGCTACCGATAGCATTTGCCCTTAAATTGAAAATAGCGATGCAGCACAAGCATCGCTTCAATCCCTCTTGTTATAAACAGCTAAAAAAATGATTAAACCTTCTTTAACTTCCACAGTTTTTCAGTAATTCCCTGCCCCATTTCCTTTACCGCTTTTGGAAGTTCTGTTTCTAATTTCGAGTTAACAATATGCCGCATTTTCCCATTAGCAGCTACTTCAAGATATCCCTGCAGCTTGGTGCGATTATTCTGAAGTGGTTGTGCTTGGAAATAGCCGCTCCCATGATATTTTTCACTTTTCCCTTTTAATGTAAACCCTATTTTTGTCGGTTCTTCCCATTCATTTATGTCGATGATTAAACTAATTTTCTTCTTTATTAGTCCTATCTCACTCAAGAATTCCCATGTTGACTGCCGCTCTGTTAATTTTTCATGAGTAAGATAATTTGGCACTAATGGTGCCCAATTGTCCATATCTTTAACGAAATTCCAGATGTCTTCTATCGGTAAATCTAGCTCAATTTGGTATGTCCCAGTTGCCATAGTTTCCCTCTTTTCCCCTATAATCAAGGACTTCTTATGCTATTAAGACCTTTAAGAAACATATATGCAATAAAATAATTTATAGAAGAATTTTTAACAAATTGCCTTAGACCCATTGAATATTTCAAAACTATATTTTAAGATAATAAAACAGGTTTGAAAATTCAGATAAATTAATCTCTCGGAGGTAAATAATATTGAAATGGTTTCAATATATTCTATTCTTTTTTGGGTTAACCTTTTTTGGATTAGGTAATGCCATGGCGGTAAAGGTAAATTATCTCGGACTTCATCCTTGGGAGGTATTAAATGTTGCCTTGTATCAGCATTTTGGTTTAACGATTGGTACCTGGAGCGTAGTATGTGGTCTCATCCTAATAATCGTTTCAATATGCTTAGATCGGAAATATATTAATATCGGTACTTTTCTGAATGCTTTTAGTATTGGTCCAATTATGGATTTTTTTCTATGGTTGGATGTGTTGCCAAAGGCTAGCAATTCATGGTTAGATTATCTCATTCTATTGTCTGCCATTGTCATTACCGGAATAGGGGGAGGTATGTATGTTGCGGCTGGAATTGGTGCCGGTCCCCGTGATGGTTTTATGTTATCTATTTCTGATCGTACAAAGTTGTCCATTAGCACTGCCCGGATTATCGTTGAAAGCCTAGTGTTATTCATTGGCTTATTATTAGGTGGTCCCGTATTCATTGCTACATTTATTTACACGTTTATACAAAGTCCTGTTTTCCAACGTTCATTGAAACTTTTTAGGATTATGATCGAAAAGATAAACAAAAAGAAAAACAACACCCCTGAAGGCATTGCTTTATAAACGATTAATTGCAAGAAATTTCAGAGACCCTTTCCAATGTGAGGGTCGCTTTTTAATAATAACAATTAATCTGTCAGTTCTAGGAAATTTTCTTTAATTCTTCGGTTAATTGAAGGAATAAATCCTTGTTCCCTTCTTGAAGAGTCAAGTCGATTTCCCTTAGGATTTTCTCCTTTTTAAACTGAACAAGAACATGGTCCAAAAACATTTCTGCTAATTCAGTATCCGAATATTCGTGTGCCTGCTGTGGTAAATTAAGTAACTTTTTTTCCATTGGGGAATCAACTCCTTAAGCTTTTTTTTATTATACAAATAGTTTTTTTAAAATTCAAACATTTTGTTCAAAAAATTTTAATATTTTTTTAAAATATTCTCTTGATTTTGTATTTTATAACATATTACACCTTTTTATATAAGAAATAAACCATTTTGATTTGAAAAATATTATCATAAAATAAAAACCAGTTCGGCTAAAAATTACACCAATCTGGTTTTTCACTGTTATTTTTTACCTGCAAGCCATGTTGCTACTGCATCAGCATCTTCGTCTGAAAGATTTTGCTTGGGCATTTGACCTTTGCCATTATGGATAATATCCAAGATTTCATCTTTAGAATATTTTGATCCAATCTTATCTAGATCTGCTGCATATCCACTTTTCAAGTCATTTCCATGACAGGCAGCACAGGTTGCCTGAAATACTTTATCTCCATCAGCAGCAGTATTTGATGCAGGGGCTTTATCCGCAGTGTTTTCTGTTGTCGTATTATTGTCCTTTGATGTATCCTTATCACTCCCGCCTCCACAAGCTGTAAGAGAAGCAACAAACAGGATACAAATGATTCCGTATAACCATTTTTTCATTGCTTTCACCTCCGTTTATAAACAAAGATTTTGTTATTTTCCTACCTTTATACACGTGATAGATTTTCATCGTGTCCAAGAGTATACGACAAAAAAAACCAATAATAACAAACTAGTGTTATTATTGGTCCAATTGTGGGTAACTTATTCATATCTTAGTGATTCAATTGGGTCAAGTTTCGATGCCTTATTTGCCGGGAGTATTCCGAAGATAACTCCTATGACCATTGAGAAAAGAACACCACCGACTACAACCTGCCAGGAAATTAATGATGGCCAGCCAGCAAAAATGCTGACAATCTCTGATATCCCCCAACCTAATAAAATACCTATCATTCCGCCAATAAGCGTAAGTGTCATCGATTCAATCAAGAACTGGGTTAACACCTGTCCTCTTGTTGCACCTAAAGCCATTCTAATGCCAATTTCCCTTGTTCGCTCGGTTACCGATACAAGCATGATATTCATTACCCCAATACCGCCAACGAACAGGGAAATACCTGCGATGCTGCCGATAATCATCGTCATAATCTTCGTAACTTGCCCAACACCTTGAGCGATTTCTTCCATATTAATAACTTGATATGATTTTTCTGTATTATGCATTTTGTTTAACAATGCGGCCGCCTTTTTACCAGCTGTTTGCAGCTCTTCAGCCGATTCCACCTGCAGTGTTACCTGGGTATAGTCACTGCTGCCGTAAATAACTTTCCAAGTTTGAAATGGCAGATACACTTCCATCGAACCAAAAGCTAGCAGGCCGGTTGGTTTTTCTAACACTCCAATAATCTCAATTGGCTGGTTTGCAATCGTGATAATCTTCCCGACAGGATTCTTCCCTTTAAAAAGTTCCTCCTGTAATTTATTGCTTATCAAACCGACGCGCCGCCCCCCCAAAAATTCTCCTGTAGAGAAATTCCTTCCTTTAGCCACATTCAACTGGTTTAACTGTAAGTAGGCCTGATTCACCCCGGTTGAAGACACATCTGCTGTGTCTGTTTGAAACCTTACAACCGACATCTGGGTACTAGATGCAACGACCCTTTTTATTTCAGGAATTTGTTCTAATGCACGAATATCTTCCTCTTTAAACGGCGCCTGCATCAATACATTGGGATTGGCCCGCATTTCTTCGTCAGAAGGCTGATAAAATAATTCAATTGTATTGCCCGGTCCAGTAATTTGTGATTTTAACATTGCTTCTCCACCCTGACCAATGGCTACAACGATAATAACAGCTCCAACACCTATAATAATTCCGAGCATTGTTAACAGACTTCGCATTTTATGTGCCTTTAATGAGCTTAAAGCCATTACTAAATTTTCAAAAAAACTCATTTAGACAGCCTCCAATCCGCTGCCGAAGTAGACTGGAGTCTGCCGTCTCTGACCATGATTACCCGATGGGCGTATTCTGCCACTTCAGGTTCGTGGGTGACAACAACAATGGTCACTCCTTCACGATTTAATTCCTGAAATAATTCCATGATTGCCATACTTGTCTTCGTATCAAGTGCACCTGTAGGCTCATCAGCTAAAATCAATTTAGGTTGATTAACTATGGCTCTTGCTATTGCCACACGTTGTTTCTGACCTCCCGATAAGGCATTTGGAAGATGATCCATTCGATCATGTAAGCCCATCCTTGCCAATGCCTCTTCAGCTCTCTCTTCACGTTCTGTTTTGGCAACACCGGCATAAATCATCGGTAATTCAACATTCTTTTTAGCAGTCAAACGCGGTAATAGATGGAACTGTTGAAAAACAAAGCCAATTGACTTGTTTCGAACACGTGCTAATTCATTTTCACCATAACCCGAGACATCTTCACCAGCTAGTAAATATTGTCCTGAGCTGGGCTTGTCTAAACAACCAATAATATTCATCAAAGTTGATTTTCCTGAACCAGACGGCCCCATAATGGCAACAAATTCCCCATCATCAATCGTTAGACTAATATTGTCCAGTACTTGAATCTTTTCTTTTCCAACTGCAAAGGATCTGGTAATGGATTCGAGCTGAATCATTTCTTTGTCACTTCCATCCCATCCTTTATCTTACCGGAGTCATCCACAATCACTTTGTCAGACACTTCCACACCACTGACAATTTCTATCTTATTCCCAGTTGTTACACCTGTTTTCACTGTTTGTTTCTTAGCTTTCCCGTCTTTTAAAAGAAAAACGTAAACTTTATCGCCATCCTCATGGACGGCATCGTTTGGCAATACTTTCGCCATTTTTTTATCCGTTTCAATTTCCATAATTACTTGAAAACCAGGCTTTAGTGCCTGAATATCACCAGAAATTTTTACCGTAACCGGATATTGAATCGCTTGACTCCCCCCTTGGACAGCAGCCTGCTCAGTATCAGGTAAATAGCCAATATTGACAATATCGCCTTGCCATTTTTGTTCAGGAACGGCATCAGAGCTTAACGTTACCTTTTGCCCTTTTCTTACCTTTAACGTATCATACTCGGATAATAAGCCTGTCGCTGTCATCCCTTCCAGCTTTCCGATATGGATAATTGGTTCAGCTGTTGTGCCTTGAGCTGTATTTGTTTTCTGTGCTGTTAATACAATACCATCAAGAGTACTTTTTATTTCTAACTCAGCTTCGCGTTTGGCAAGTAAGTCCTTTTGAATCTCCGCCTGTTTTACATCTAGTTCAGCCAAATCTTTCTCCATCTCAGCTTGATCCATTTCAGGCTCGACTTGTGTCTTAGCCTCATCCTTGCCAACTTGCCGGGCTAGGGTTTTTTCTTTATCCTTTAACTGCTCCATCCGGTCGTCAGCCTGGTTGACCTTTAAATATGCTGATTCAAGTGCAATTTTATTTTGCTGTAGCTCCAATTCTAGCTGATCATTTTGGAGTTTTGCCAACACAGTTCCTTTCTTTACCTTTTGCCCTTCTTTAACAAGTAATTCCTTTACTTCGCCTTTATCTGGTGACGGGTAAATCACTTGTTCCTTTTCTAATTTCACCGTCCCAGGAATCATCAGTGTTGAGGATATTTCCTCCTCCTTAATTCCAGTGGTTGCAACAGCTGGCCCTTTTGCTAGAACCTGCCGGTAAACACTAATGGCAATCATAACAACGATAATGCTGATAACAGCTACACTAATCCAAATTTTTTTATGTTTCATTATAGACTCGGAGCTCCTTGAAAGGCAGTACCTACTAGTGTAAAGCCGATACTGACTAAGAAGAATAGTATTGCAATCGTCCATGCCAACCCTTTAGACAGCCCAGCTGTTTTCTGTAAACCAAATGCGGTTAAAATGGTTGACCAGATAGAAAATACTTCTAATGCTGATAAAACTCCTGAAGTTTCTTGATTTAATAATCCTGCTATACTCGTAAGATAAATTTCTGGGCTTCCGCCTATCGCATATCTTATGGCCATATTTATAACCATACCAACAGCGCCAATTATCATAATAAACGTATTCATTGAGAAAAGCTGTTTAAAGGTAACGGAAGAACTACCGAATTTTGACAAAAACAATTGAACTACACTGCTAACCAAAATTCCAATAATCGGAGTAAAAACGCCTGTTACAGCCGTAACTATTTTTGTAAAGCCTAAGGCTAGTTCAGCTTGGTCTTTTGGAACTCCCTGATCAATCAATAATTGTACATCCAGCATCGCCGCCATAAACACCGTACCAATAACGTACAGAATGGTAACAATAAGCAACGGTAGCCAGATTTTTGGGTTTTGCCGAATTTTTTCAAATTGCACACTCGGATTTGTAAACATTCCGAATAGCGTCGGTTTTTCCTGGTTGATATTCATCTCTTTCTTCACTTCCATTCCAAACACCCCTATTTCTAGTTATGTATAGCACACACTTCATTATACGTTTGATATAGTCTAATAGTTTCATTTTTCTGCTAACATTTGCTAAAATGATAGGGGTAATACTTTCAAAACATCATATCTTCACTTTCAACCGAACGAAAAAAATGAGGAGCTGGTAATGCTCCTCATTTTTTTCGTGTTATCTCAAATATAATCAAACCAAAGCAAATAAAATAATGTACACGGAATACTTAATACCAATGCCTTTTTGTAGGAGATAAAATGCAGTCTGAGCATCGGAAACATAATCATATTAAATAAAAAGGACCACCAAATGCTCCAACCGTGTTCGTACTTAATAATGCCAAAATATTTACCGCTAATCCATTCAATTGCTGTAAAAATCAGAACCCATTTTAAAATATGTTGAAGCTTTTTTCTACGTTCATTCGGGTAATTTGATAAATAAACAAATATAGCCGGAACAGCAATAAGGAATAGTAAAATGAAGTCAGCAATAATTTCTGGAAACAAACCTTTTCCATCCATTTTCCAAAGATGGAAATTGAAATGAGCAACATATTCATATGTGAGATTTCCAATAACAAAATATTGCAATGTTGGATAATATTGAGCTAAGTTTTTCCAATCTCCTTTCCAAAAAGATACGATTAACGACCATGTAGCAATTGCAATTTGATAAATTACCATCACTCCAATACTCATATAAGTATCTTTATTGTTTCCATTTTTCTTCCATTTTTATTACTGTTTTTATGTTATTCCTACATAAATTCGAATGCTAATCCACTGATAGAAAAAGACACTCAAATATTTGAGTGCCTTTTTTTCAACTATTGTTATGGAATAATATTTCCAGCAGCTTTGTAGAGCCGATACCATTCCTCTCTTGTTAATCGAATGTCAGATCCTTTACATGCGTCTTGCATTCTTTGGACATTAGTCGTGCCAAGAACAACCTGAATATTTGCCGGATGTCGGGTAATCCAAGCGACAGCTATCGCCGTATTTGTAACACCATATTTTTCAGCGAGACTAGCAATGGTCTTATTAAGCTCAGGAAAACGTTCCATATCCCCGAGAAATACTCCTTCGAAAAATCCATGCTGAAACGGTGACCAAGCCTGAATTGTAATGTCATGTAAACGGCAATACTCAAGGATGCTGCTATCACGGTTTATCGCCTGATCCTTTTTCATATTTAATGTTATTCCTGCGTCAATCATCGGTGTATGAGCAATGCTAAACTGAAGCTGATTAATGATCAGCTTATATGGCACAAACTTTTGCAGTAGTTCAATCTGTGCTGGATTATGATTCGATACACCAAAGTACTTTACTTTTCCACTTGTATGCAGCATCGAAAATGCTTCAGCAACCTCAGCCGGTTCCATGAGTGCATCAGGACGATGCAATAAGAGAATATCAAGATAATCTGTATTCAACCGCTTTAATATGCCATCAACAGACTCAAGTATATGTTCTTTGGAAAAATCAAAATAACCTTCCGAAGTAACAATACCACACTTGCTTTGGAGAACCATCTTCTCACGAATCGAAGGACTCATTTGTATAGCTTGTGAAAATATTTCTTCACAGCGCCCTTGCCCATAAATATCAGCATGGTCAAAAAAGTTAATCCCTTCGTCCATAGCTGTTCTGATTAATTTCTCTGCTTCTGTAATAGAAAGTTGGTTTAGCCGCATATTACCCATAATGAGATTGGATACTTGTAAATCTGTATTAGCAATCTTAATGTGTTTCAATATCATTCTTCCTTTCAGAGAGTATAAGAACAGACAATTTTACAGATAGCAATAGTATACCCCTAAAATGACAGTAACAGTAATCTCTTCAGTTAGTTACCGTTCCTCTCAATTTCCAAAAGCTGCTTTTTCATATCGAGGCCGCCACGATAACCTGTTAACGCACCATTTTTCCCAACAACCCGATGACATGGAACTGCGAGAAGAATTGGATTGGCTCCAATCGCAGCAGCAACAGCACGTACGGCCGTTGGTTTGTTAATGTTTGTTGCCACGTCAGTATAAGAAATCGTCTCACCGTATGGAATTTCACAAAGTGCCTGCCAAACTTTCTGTTGGAATATAGTACCATGAAAATCAAGATCAAAGGAGAAATCCTTTCGCTTCCCATTAAAATATTCGATAAATTGATGCAAATATGGGTTTAAGGCTTCTTCACTCTTTACTAAGACACTATTTTGCAAATGTTTTTCCAACCATTGAAGCAGTTCTCTCATCTCCCCATTCTGTTTACTGACATAGCAAAGACCGTTAGTTGTAGAAGCAACATGCAAATTCCAATCCTGGTAATGTAAGCTAGTCCAAAATACTGTTACCTTTTCTGTAGACATCCCATTCCCCCGCATAAAGATCAACGTTATATTTTAAAGCCAGAAGTTAAATTTTGTAGTTTCTTTGCCATCCCTGATAACTGTTCGGTTGTCCGGTCAATTTCTGTCATCGTAGCAAGTTGTTCTTGAATGCTCGAGCTGATATTCTCCGTATCCCCAGCTATATGTGAAGAAGCTGTTGCAATATCAGCAATGGCTTTTTTCATTTCCTTCATACTATCTGCTTGTTTTTCATTATCAATATCAATTTGTTCAATTTGCATTACAATATCTTGGATATTTTGAATAATACTTTGAATACTTTGACCAACCTGTGAAGCTTTTTCTACACCATCAGTAATTTTCCGTTCGACCGATAGCACTGACTTAACGGCTGATTCTGATTTAAGCTGATTCTCTTTTACTAATTCACTAATTTCACTGGCCGCAATATTGCTTTGATCCGCTAGATTTCTAATTTCGTTTGCAACAACTGAAAAACCTCTGCCTGCTTCTCCAGCACGCGCTGCTTCAATTGAAGCATTTAAGGCAAGTAAGTTGGTTTGTTGTGAAATTCCTGTAATGATTTGAATAATTTCCTTTATCTTTTTGGATGACTGATCAAGTTCATTAATCATCGTTGTGACATCAGTGGATGCGGCAGCTATATCTGTAATCGAAGAAACAACATTGGATATTTTATCTGCGCCATCTTCGGCTGCTTCTTTTGCCTTCCTACTTTTTTCGGCTGTATTCCGACTGGCATTAGCTGTTGATTCTGAAAATGAAGCAACTGCTTCGAGAGTTGCTGTTGTTTGTTCAGCAGCTGCTGCACCTTCATGGGTACTAGCTGCGATTTGACCAATCGTATTCGAAAATTCCTCCAATGATTGTGTCGTAGCACCTGTTGATACGGTTAACTGATTACTTGAAGAAGCAATTATTCGCGACGAATCTGCCACTTCTGAAATAATAGAGTGGAGCTTTTCCATAAAGAGGTCAAAATTACTGCTTAGTTCACCGATTTCATCCTTGCTATCATAGCTAATTCTTTGAGTTAAGTCACCATTGTTTTGCGAAATTTCTTTTAATTTTGCTGTTACTCGGTTTACTGGAGTAACTACTGATTTAATAATAAAGATAGATAATAAAATTGCTATCACCATGCTAAAAGCCACCAAGGCAATCAGCGCTAGTCTCGTTGATTCATAAACAGACTTACTATCTTGATATGTATTGCTTGCTTTGGTTACTTCAGCAGTTACTTGTTTATTTAGCGCTGAAATTACAGACTTTCGTGCTTTATCAAAATTTGACATTTCCGTAGGTGGTCCTGCTTTTAGTTCTTGTTTCGAAGAATTATTTTGTTCTTGACCTTGCTTTTGAGTTTGATTTGATTCTATAAATGAATCTTTTGCCGCAATAAATTGTTTATAGGTGCTACTAATTTTTTTAAACCCTGGTTCATTTTTATATTTGGCAATCAATTTACTAGCAGTTTTCTCGTGCTTCTCGATATCTGCAATAACTTTTTGTTGCTCTTCATCATCTTCCGCATCCATAAACGAGGTACCCTGCGCCTTAATATATTCTATTTCTGATCTAAGTGAATCAAGATCAACAATCGGTACCAATCGTGCATTATTCAGCTCGGTCACATTGTTATTGACACTAGAAAGCTGATTAATGGATGTCACCCCAATAATGAGTAGAAAAAACAAAAAGCTAAAACTCAAAATTCCAATTTTTAATGATAATTTCATATTCCTGATGACTTTCATGCCCCTGCCTCCAACTGCTTATTTACTACTATATTCGGAATTTCAACTAAAAAGTTTACAGACAATAATATCCAACAAGCAAGCCCGTTTTCTAGTAGACTATTGTACTGTATACTTTCAACCTTAAGATAAACTTAAGGAAAGTTGTGACAACAAAATCATCAATTTTGTGAACATTTTTGAAAAATTTTATGGCACGAAAAAGTGGCTCGAAAAAACGGCTGAATGCATCTGTCACTGGTCAGCCCATCAAAGGGCAGCGAGAAATCAACCAACCGTTTTATATAAAGTGCTTTCTCCTTTGGTCTGTGATAACTGAATACGAACTTTATCTTGTGTTTGAAAAATAAACGGAAAAATTCCGTTTAAATTGGGAAATACCGATATTTCCTTAAAAATAAAGGAATTTTTTCCGGTTATATTACTAGCGCATTAACTGGTTTGTGCAGTCTTTGTGCAATGTATAAAAATACAGGGTAAAAATGTAAAAAAGACCGCCTCCGAAGAAGCAGTCTTTTGTCAAAGAACCCTTTGTTCCGAAGGGTTCTACGGGTTTGGCACCCAATGACCTGTGAGGGGTTCGAACCCCCGACCTCAACCCTGTCAAGGTTGCGCTCTCCCAACTGAGCTAACAGATCGAAATTAAGTTACAAAAATAATTATAGTGGAAAAACCAGAAAAGTCAACAGCAAATTTTGATTTTGTAATTTTCCGCATAAAAAAATCATCCGAAGGCCACAATTCTAAAAAAGATTATTGGCTTAATTTTAGGTAGTTCCCTATATTCTGAAGATTTGCTATAATTACCATTAATACACTTTGTTGGGATACCAGCTGGTAAAAACCTAAATTTAGCTATTGGAGGGATATCTATGAAATTTGGCGTTGTAATTTTTCCATCAAAACAGCTTCAAGACCTTGCTAATTCTTACCGAAAACGCTATGACCCGCACTATGCCTTAATTACACCACATCTCACCTTAATGAATGCTTTCGAGGCAACTGAAGAGAATGCAAAAGCATTTGCTGACAAATTACAGCAAATTGCCCGCAGCAAAACGCCTTTCACTTTAAAAACTTCAAAAATAAGTTCATTTTATCCAGTGAACAATGTTATCTATTTAAAAGTAGAGCCGGATGAAGAACTCATGAAACTGCATCATGATATACATGAGATAGGAAATTATCAGTCTGAATATGCCTTCGTTCCCCATATTACCATTGGCCAAAAGCTGTCGAATGATGAGCATTCGGATGTATTCGGTGCATTAAGAATGACAACTATTAATCATGAGGAGACGATTGATCGTTTCCATCTTCTCTATCAATTAGAAAATGGTTCTTGGACGGTCTATGAAACAGTTCGCCTTGGAAAGAATTAGATTCAAGTTCTGTAAAATTTATCAACAGTGAGAAAAAACTTGATAACGCTTTTACGTAAGAAAAATTATGTTTGTCGATGAGCAAAATACCCCAATGTAGGGAGTCTATCGATGCAAACATTTCCCATAAGACAATGCTAAAAAACGGATAAACTTTTTTAAGACAAGACCCTTTTCACCTGAAAAGGGTCTTATAGGTTTGTCCAGCTCTGTTTCGGTTGTTTATCTTTAGACTTCCAAGTTTGTTACGATTGCTTACTTTTTATTTAACATATTTGAGATTGTGTTGAAATCAAGCTTATTCCCGTCATTAACAATCGTCTTTACAATTTGATCCTCTAATTCCCTGCTGACCGGTTTATTTGCTAATTGAGAAACTCGTTTAATCACATTGCGGACTGTTTTTTCATCTTTAAAATTTGCATGCTGCAAAGAATTGGCTAAGTCAAAAACATCTTGCATATTTACACCGGTTTTTTTCTCAATATTTTTAAAAAAACCATTATCCATAACCAGTTTCACACTCCTTCATAAACTACTTTATCTTATGAAAGAAGTGAAAAATGGTGCAAAGAAAAGGCTGCCAAAGGGACAGCCTTTTCACATGCGGATACTCTTAGTGATTAATACCAGCTAGCGCCGACAATAATCAAAAGAATAAACAATACGACAATCAACACGAAACCACCGCCGTAGCCAAAACCACCGCCATAGCCAAAACCGCCGCCATATCCAAAGCACATAGTTTAAAGTCACCTCTCTTTAGTAGTTTCAATACTAATATATGAAGTCATCAAACAATGTGTATAGGCACTGGCGAGCTATGATTCACAAGACTTAAAAATTAAACATTTATCCCGCCTTAACGGGCAGTATGACCCTCACTGATGGAAGTTTCACTTTATCCTTTAGGCCTGAATAGCAATGCTCCGAGAAATCCAAATACGATTGCTGCAGATATTCCTGAACTTGTAACTTGGAACATTCCTGTCAAGACGCCAATTAAACCATGTTTATCTGCATCTTGCAGTGCCCCATGAACTAATGAGTTTCCAAAACTGGTAATGGGGATTGTCGCTCCTGCTCCTGCAAAGTCCATTAATGGTTCATATAGCCCAAAACCATCTAGCACGGCTCCCAATACCACAAGCAAACTGAGTGTATGTCCTGGTGTTAATTTCGCAACATCAAATAGAAGCTGACCGATTACACAAATAAGACCGCCAACTACAAATGCCCAAAAAAACATTGCAAACATTGGTAATCCTCCTTTACTGGTTCATTTCAATTGCAACTGCATGAGCAATACACGGGATTGAATCATTTTGTTGGACGGATAGCGGGGATAACAAGGCACCAGTTGCCACAACTAAAATTCGCCCGTATGTACCTTTTTTCAATTCATTTAACAAATGGCCATATAACACTGCCGCAGAACATCCTGCCCCACTTGCTCCCGCATTAACTGGCTGGTCCTCATGATAAATAAGTAAACCGCAATCTTGGAATTGCTTTTGCTGCAATTTTAATCCGCTCTTGTTAATAAGCTCAAAAGCGGTATCATGGCCGATTCTCCCAAGGTCTCCAGTGATAATTAAATCATAATAAGATGGATCGATTTGTAGATCACGAAAATGAGCGATGATAGTATCTGCCGCTGCTGGTGCCATTGCCCCGCCCATGTTAAATGGGTCTGTTAGGCCCATATCGATTACCTTGCCAATGGTCGCAGCTGTTGTAACCGGCATCTTCTGGCCGGGTTTATTTGGCTGGATAAGTGCAACCCCAGCACCCGTAACCGTCCATTGTGCCGTAGGTGGCTTTTGACCGCCATATTCGGTAGGATAGCGAAATTGCTTCTCAGCAGCAGCATTATGACTCGCCGCACCTGTTAACACATTTTCCGCCCCCTGAGAATTAATGATAAAAGATGCTAATGCTAATCCTTCCATTGATGTTGCACAAGCATTAAACAGCCCAAAGTATGGAATCTGTAATGTCCTTGCGGCAAAATTTGTTGGCGTAATTTGGTTGATTAAATCACCGGCAAATAAAAATTGTACTTGATCTTTATTTAGGCTGGCTTTTTTCAATGCAATGTTAGCTGCTTCTTCAATTAATAGTCGGTGTGCTTTTTCATATGAATCCTGTTCCATCCAAAGGTCTTCAAAAAGTAGATCAAAATCTTTTCCCAGCTTGCCATTCGCCTCAAATGGGCCGCCGGTTACACCGGTTGCTGTAATCATTGGTCGATTGTTAAAGACCCAGCTTTGACGTCCCTTTAACAATTACAAAACCCCCCATACTTTTAGCAGCGTCTTAATTAACGCAACCATAAATGCTGAAAAAACCCCAAATAAAATAACCGAGCCAGCTAACTTGAACATATTTCCCCCCACCCCAAGTACCATTCCTTCGGTTCGATGTTCAATACAGGCTGAAATCACGGCGTTTCCAAAACCAGTAACAGGGACTGCACTTCCAGCACCGGCAAATTGGCCAATTCGATCGTAAACGCCAAACCCCGTTAATAACATGGCGAAAAATACCATTGTTGCAACTGTTGGATTGCCAACACTCTGCTCAGTAAAATTAAAAAAATAAATATAAAAATAGCTAACTGCCTGGCCAATCGTACAAATTAAACCACCGACAAAAAATGCCTTTATGCAATTTTTCAAAACAGGTCGTTTTATTTCATGCTTCTGCTGCAATTGTTGATAATTTTCCTGCTGCGGTGTCATCTGCTTTTGCTTTGCTGCCATTATTGTCTTCCTTTCTTATTTTGTATCATTTGTCATGTTAACAATTTCCTTCAGCCGTTTTTCAGCTTGTTTTTGGGGAAATTCCCCAGTTTTAATTTTTTCCTCTAATCTAACAGCTTCAAGAAAAATTTTATAATCACTGGATACTGTAAAGTTCTCATTCGGATATTGCTTTTCCAATGAATTTGTCACATTTTTTTCAATTTTTTTCATACGAAAACGCTGTAAATGTTTGACCTTATAAACAACAAGGATATTTTTTTTTCCTTTCACAACAGCAACATCATAGAGCTCTGGATAGGAACTTACTTCCCTTTTAATTGCTTCTCCAAGACCGTGCCCTTGATTATCTGTCACTACTGGCCCAGGGTTTGTTGTTTTCATCAATGCCAGCTGGCTGTTCTTTTCCTCTTGATTTTGATTACAAGCTGATAGTAAACATATACAAACAATAAACAGCAATCCACGAGACATGCCCATTACCTTTCTTCCCCTTTACACTAATTTCTGGCTATCGCTACACTATAGTTTTTTCGACATTAAGCAAAATTATGACGCCTAGAAAAAAATAAAACCGCCAGAGTTTTACATCTGACAGTTCTTCACGAAAATTTCATCAGCTTTTAATAAAGACAAACCTCGCCTAATTTTGCTGAAATAAGGCAATTGTCCGTAACCCAAATTGGGGTTATGAAATATGTTAGTACTGTAAGATAAATTACGGAATAAGGAGGAAAAAATAAATGGGTTGTGGAAAATCTCGCCACGATATAGATAATGGAAATTGTGTATGCCAAGTAGTCCGTGCAATCAAAGATCTCCAAGAAGCCGTTGCTGCTGAAGAATGCCAGCCTTGTACCAGCTGTTTTAATGAACCCCTAGGTTCACTAGTTTCTCCAACAACAACTGTAGATACAAGGGTATTCGTCCTAAAAACAAAAGATGGTTCACCATTCCACGCATTCTTCTTCGAAAACAATAATCCTTACTGCGTGTCAATCTATTTCCGCGTTGAAGAGGTTTTTGATAATTGCTGTGCAACACTTCGCGTATTAGCACCAGGAAGAACCGATTCTCAGGGCCATTTTATTCCAGTAAATCTGCTTTCTACATCTACCAAGAGTGATAGCTGCTGCATTAACCTTGGCGCTGTATGCGATGTTACAGCATTCCAAGCTACAAACGACTGTGTAACAGTAGATTTAAGCTGCTTCTGTGCAATTCAGTGTATCGCTGACGTGGACTTAGGTATTTGTAATTAATAAAAATTGAAAGCAGCCTCGTAGGCCAGTCTTTAGTAAGGCTGGCCTTCGTTTATTTTTTTAAACCAATCATCATGATATTACTGATTTCGTCAATTGGAATTTCCTTTGTTGCTTTATTATGGAATTGAATGGTAACCTGATTATTTTCAAATTGATTTAAGTAGCCCTGAAAATTTTCATGTTTTGTGTAAAACACACATGGTATAGGTGGAAGCACTTTGGGGATCTGCAGTAAGTAGTCAATCTTCTCGTTAATATTCATTTCCTGGAAAGTTTTAACCGGCTTCATTAGTGGTTCAGATTGATTCTTTTCAATTGTTTTCTCTTCCAGCTCTGCTGTAATTGGCTGTACATGTTCTCTTTTTCTTTCACTAGGAAGCTCAACTGGAATGGACGGCTGCATTTCTTTACTTGTAAAGATTTCTTGCATTTTGTGCTGAAACGGCGCTGGCGAAAATGATTGGTTTATATAAAGTAATGGGCCATTTCCCGTCTTTTTTAACATTTTATCTCACCCCGTTACGTAATCTACACTCTATATGTATGCGAAATACCTATACACGTTAATGGAAAACTAGTGAACAATGTAAAAAAAGCCTGCTGTGTGCAGGCTTTTTTTACATTTATAAGATATGATATCCTGAATCAACGTGAATATTTTCACCGGTAATCCCGCGTGACATATCACTGAATAGGAATACTGCTGTATCGCCAACCTCTTCAGGAGTAGTTGTCTTTCTAAGCGGTGCGTTCTCCTCAATATCTTTTAGAATGGTATTGAATTCACCAATTACTTTTGCTGACAAAGTTCTGATAGGGCCAGCAGAAATGGAATTTACTCTAATACCATCTTTTCCAAGGTCAGCCGCTAGATAGCGAACGCTTGCATCCAGGGATGCCTTTGCAACACCCATGACATTGTAATTTTTAATTGCGCGTTCACCGCCGAGATAAGTCAATGTGACAATACTGCCTCCTTCACACATGAGAGACCGTGCCTCTTTGGCGACAGCTGTTAAGGAATAGGAACTAATATTGTGTGCGAGTAAGAAACCATCTCGAGTTGTATTTAGATATTCACCTTTAAGTTCTTCTGTTTTAGCAAAGGCAATACAATGAGCAACACCGTGAATTGTCCCGACAGAGTCTTTAATTTTGGCGAAGCAAGCTGCTATGGCCTCATCACTGGTTACATCACAAGGGAGCACAAGTGTACCTTCAGCCTCTAGTGAATCTGCTAACTCACGAACACTGTTTTCAAGCCTTTCTCCTGCATATGTAAATACCAAGCGGGCACCTGCGCTATGCAGCGAGCGGGCAATTCCCCAAGCGATACTGCGTTTATTTGCAACACCCATGACCACAAATGTTTTTCCTGCTAAAGAAAAATTCATTTAAAAAATCCTCCTATATATCAACTGATACTAGCACTTGGTACTAATTCTACACTAATTCCCCAAAAATGAAAAGTGGCAGACATTAATAAAATGTTCTCGCAGTTTCTTTAAACTCCAGTTCCTGTTTCAGTTCATCAACATATTCCTTAGTTCCTGTGACTATTAAGCGATCATATAATTGCAACTCTGTTTCTCCATGGGGAACAAGTGAGTCTTTGCCACGGAAAATACGAACAATGATGACATCCCCTGTAAACGGAAATCTCCTTAATGGCATTCCGTCAAACTCCTCATTTTTCATCACAACTTCATATAATCCCGTTTCTTCCTGGTTAGTAAAAATATTTAATACATGTGGTGATTCAATCAAGGCCCGTAATAACGCCTTAGTCGACATAAATGAAGAAAAGACTTCAATTTGAAGGTCACGCAGTTTTTGCTCTAATTTCGGACTCTCAATTCTAACTATCACCCTTGGAACTCCTTGTTCTTTCACAGCCATTGCCAGTTTTGCATTCAACTGCTCATCTCCAGTCGAGATGACCACAATTTCAGATTGATATACCTTTGTTTGTTGTATTGTTTCTAATGTATAATCAGCGATTTCTTCTATTTCAAAAAGCGAATGAGAATTCTGATTCTCTGCCTTTTCAATTTTTGGATGATAAAGAATCGGATCGTATAAGCCTGTTTGTAATTCACGGGATACCGGCAATGTAATCTGATTGGCTCCCAAAAAGGCAATTGGGATTTTTCGACTTGTTACTGCTTCTTTTGGGAACAGCTTTTTAAAGACAATCGGTGTTAGAATTGAAGAGATGACCGCCACCAAAATGAAAGTACCTTTCATTTGTTCGGAAATGACACCAATTCGTTCACCAATTGTTGCTGCTGCAATCACAAGCGACAGCGTTGAAGTTAATAAAAAGGCAGAGGAAATAACTGTTTTTGTATCATACCAAAACTTCAATAAGTAAACAGGAATTAGTTTAGAAATTAATAAACCAACTAATAAAAGCGGAATTAGCACTAACAGTTTCTTTTCACTAAACAATGTCCATAAATCAAGCTCTACGCCGACCATAACAAAAAAGATGGGAATTAAAAAGCCATAACCGAAGGAGTCCAATTTATGGACCAGTTCCTGGTTAGGTGATAGTAAAGAAACTAGAACACCCGCCAAAAAAGCTCCGAGAATATTTTCAGCCCCGACTGATTCTGATAATCCAACTAATACAATGATCAACGTAAATACCGCTCTTGTTCCAATTTGGACTGTACCTGTTGATAACGTCTCAATAAAAGAACGATTTTTAAATCGCTTTCCCACAAAGTACAGGACAATCCCTGCTGCAAACAAAATCAACAAAAGCCATGTATTTTCATGCTGCGGTTCATAAAGGGAAACAAAAACAGCCAATAATATCATCGTAACCAAATCCGCAATAACAGCCACAAGCAAGATGATCTGACCAATAACTGTTTTCATTAAATGAGCTTCTTTTAAGGTTGGAACAACAACCCCTAAAGAAATCGTCGAAATAATCAATGTCATTAAGAATGCGTTATCAATAAATCCACCTAATACAAATAAATAAGATAAACCAAGTGAGAGAACAAAAATACCAATAAAAATAACCATGGAGATGAGAAAAGAGTTCGGCTCCCGCTTTCCATTAGGAAGTACTAGACGCTTCTTACCTCCAGCAAATGCTGAAAAATCAATTTCAAGCCCACTTAAAAACATGAGAAAAATAAACCCAAGTGTCGATAAAGTGGAAAGCCACATATCTTCATGAACAAGATTCAAACCGCTTTTGCCGATCATTAAACCCATGATAATCTCAGCCACAACAACAGGAACAAAATTCAATCTTAGACGATGCAAAATAATAGGTGTTAAAAATGCTATTGTGACCACAATAAGCAATGAAATAACTGAAACTTGCTGGTCCATATATCCGCCTCCTCTGAAACATAATCACTTATTTTTTATCGAAAAGGTGAAGCATATGATGAAAATTGATATTATCGGCGATATTCACGGTTGCTTTCAAGAATTCATTGAACTTACTTTACGTCTTGGCTATCGCTGGGAAGATGGTATACCGCTTCATCGGGAAAATCGTATTCTTGGCTTTGTTGGTGATTTAACCGACCGTGGCCCAAACTCCTTGAAGGTTATTGAAGTTGTTTGGGAACTGGTCATAGCGAGGAACCAAGCCATTTATACACCGGGTAATCATTGTAATAAATTATATCGGTACTTTTTAGGCAATAAGGTACAGGTCACCCATGGACTTGAAACAACTGTAGCGGAATACGAATCATTAAATAAGGCTGATCGCCAATCCGTTCGTCAAAAATTTATTAAGCTATACGAGCAAGCACCGCTTTATGCTGTGATAGATGATAATAAACTTATCATCGCTCATGCCGGTATCAAGCAAGAATTTATTGGCAAGCACCACCATAAAGTGAAAGAATTTGTCCTTTACGGGGATATTACGGGAGAAAAACATCCTGATAGGACACCCGTAAGGAGAGATTGGGCAAAACACTATCAGGGCCCTGCTTGTATTGTCTACGGACATACGCCCGTAAAAGAACCAAGGATGATAAATAACACATACAATATTGATACAGGTGCTGTCTTTGGGGGCAAGCTGACCGCCCTAAGATACCCTGAAAAAGAATTGATATCGGTTCCATCAACTATGCCATATATAAGCGAGAAATTTAAATCTTTTACCTAACAAATACAAGCTCTGATTTTCTATGGTGAAGCAATGAGGCTGACTACACCTAGTCAGCCTCGATAACTTGTTTCATATCATCTGGGAGCGGGGCCGTAAACATCATGTCCTGTCGTAAAAACGGGTGGCAAAAATGAATCTTCTTACAATGAAGAGCTTGTCTATGAATGGTTTTCGTAACAGGCCCTCCATATAAATCATCGCCAATCAGTGGATGACCAAGATGGGCCATATGAACCCGAATTTGATGGGTGCGGCCCGTCTCCAGTGTCAACTCTATATAGGAAAAGGTATGATATTTTTTAATAACCCGGTAGTGGGTACAAGCATATTGTCCGTCTTCACGTACCATACGTTCAATAATGCTATCTCCTTTGCGGCCAATGGGGGCCGTAATTACTCCGCTTTTATGAGCTGGAATTCCCTTGACCAGTGCCTCATACGTACGATTAACTTCACCTTTTCGCTGCATTAGACTAAATAAATGATGAACATGACGATGCTTAGCAACCAAAACAATCCCGGATGTATTGCGGTCCAAACGGGTCACAATATGAGGTGCTGCCGTCCAGCCTAACCGTTCATAATAACCGACAAGTGCATTTGCTAAGCTCCCCCTTGGATGCTCTCGAGATGGGATCGTACTCATTCCTGCTGGTTTATTCACAATAAGCAGAAATTCATCTTCATATAAGATAGTTAGTGGCAGGTCTTCTCCTTTTGCCCCTGCACTCGGCAATTCAGGAGGAAATATGACCTTTAAAGCATCCCCTGATTGAAGTTTGTACCTCACATTTTCTGTTATTCCATTAACGAGAATATTCCCGCCTTTAAATTTAATATCAGTCAATGCCGTTTTTGAAATAGCTTCATTTTTTAAAAACTCGCGAATTAATAAACCAGCATTTCTATCATCAATCAGCCACTCTAGTTGAAACTGAGATGTCATGTTACCCTCCGTTAATCTGAAATAAATGAATCATGGACGCGTTTCCAGAAAGGGAACGGTCTAAAGCGAGCAAAGCGAATTTTCTCTTCTGGTACCCTAAACTGTATCGACTTCACATCCTTGTGAAGCAATGTCAGATGATCAATGGTAACTTGGAAATCAGACCGATTAACTGGCTTAAGCATACATGTATGATGTGCAGGAAGAATAAGCGGTGAGCCAACTGTTCTGAACACCTTATTATTAATTGATGCCATCTCAGCAATCTGAATAGCCGAGAGGGACGGATGAATGATTGCCCCACCTAAAGCCTTATTATAGGCGGTACTTCCAGACGGTGTTGAGACGCACAATCCATCGCCGCGAAAACGTTCAAAATGCTGACCACGTATTTCTACATCTATAACGAGTGTCCCTTCGACACTCTTTACAGTTGATTCATTTAAAGCTAAATATCTTGATTCCTTTCCAGCATGTTCATAACGGATAATTACTTCAAGTAGTGGATACTCCACTACTTGATATGGTGTTTTCGCAATAGCAATCACCAGCTTTTCAATTTCCTCAGGCAGCCAATCAGCATAAAAGCCAAGGTGTCCAGTGTGAATTCCAACAAAAGCTGTTTTGCTTAAACGGCTGCTATAACGATGAAATGCATATAATAATGTTCCATCGCCACCAATCGAAACAACAATATCTGGCTGATCTTCATCATATGTTAGATCAAAGTCTAGTAAATACGTCCTGATTTTATGCATCAATGTATTGGATTTTTGATCTCCCTTTGACGTTATCGCAAATTTCATGTTAATTCTCCTCAGTAGGATATACTTTTTTAAACACTTACTTATGCTTTATTGTTTTTTTCCTGCTGCTTTAATTCTTTATTTCTAGTAAAGTAGGCTTGTGCTTCTTGTATTTCTCCACGAATTAATGACATTTCCTCATCAAGCCGAAAAGCCGCTTCTGCCGCCCGTTTGAGCCGTATTTGGATATCGGAGGGAAAATCCCCCTTATATTTATAATTGAGTGAATGCTCAATCGTAGCCCAAAAATTCATTGCCAGTGTCCTAATTTGAATTTCTGCCAATATATTCTTTTCACCATATATCGTCTGGACCGGGTATTGAATCACGACATGATAAGATCGGTAGCCACTTGTTTTTTTATGGGAAATATAATCTCTCTCCTCGATAATTTTAAAATCATTCCGGTTTCTTAACAGGCCGACAACAAGATGAATATCCTCGACAAACTGGCACATAATTCTTAAACCAGCAATATCCTGAATTTTTTCTTCCAATTGGTCAAGTGGAATTCCCTTTTGATTAGCTTTATCTAAAATACTAGCAATTGGCTTGACTCTTCCTGTTACAAATTCAATAGGTGAATGGCTTGAGTCAAGATCAAATTGCGTTCTCATGCCTCTTAATTTTATCTTCAGCTCATCTACTGCCTGCTTGTACGGGGCTAAAAATTGTTCCAAGTCCTTCATGATACCACCTCGATGTCAATCAATTAAAAATTTCTTCTACCTTGGCCACCATATCATTACCATAATTACTGTTTCCCTTTATATTACTGATGATATAGTCTAACTCATCTTGAAAATTTACTAATTCGATTGATTGGTCAGGACCGGTCAGCCAAACAGATAAGGATGTATCTAGCGCAGTCTTTATTTCTAGCCAAGTATGTTCAGGTATAACAATATATGTATAATCATCCTTGTCTTCCATAAGATACACAAAGGAGTATTGTTCTGAATCTACGAGTATTTGCCCCCCTGGTTTTAATCCTTGGAGCGGTTCAGATATTTCTAATCGAAGCTTCGTATCGGTTATACTTGCAGTTGAGACAATAATTTTTTGCTTCATCTTGTTCCCCCCATTCTCTAAACATCCTTATTTTAACATAACTGAAGCAATTCCCCCAAAGAATTGCGGCAGCGAAAGGTTTGATAATACATGACAGAAAATCTAGAAATCGAATTTAAAAATATGCTGACAAAGGAAGAATATGAACTTCTTTTTAAAGAATTCGCTATTGACGAGACACAAGTTTTCACACAGGAAAACCACTACTTCGATACAGTCGATTTTTCATTAAAAAATTTGGGCTCTGCATTGCGAATCAGAAAAAAAGGAAATCAATTTGAAATGACATTGAAACAGCCTGTTGCTATCGGTCTACTCGAAACTAATCAGCTATTAAATGAGACAGAAGCCAGCCAGGCTATTCAGTACAATAGACTTCCCGAAGGAGAAATCAAAGAGATTTTAGCAGAAAAGGGGATTTCTTATTCATCTTTATCCTATTTCGGGTCACTAGTAACAAATCGTGTTGAACGCAGTTATAAAGAGGGACTACTTGTGCTTGACCATAGTCTATATTTACGTAAAGAAGACTTTGAATTGGAATATGAGGTTACTGATTTTGAAATTGGTAAGGAAAGGTTTCAGCATCTGCTTAAGCAGTTTGGGATTCCAGAACGCCGTACAGAAAATAAAATTCAACGCTTTTATCATGAAAAATATAAGCAAAAAGCTGATAAGGATGATAATGGCAGGTAATCATGATTAAATCCAGTCTTATTAAATTGTAATACCCTAATAATGGGATTACAACGATTCTCAAAGCAATTCATTTGTGATATGAAATAGGCATTGTTACAATAAACTTACAAAAGAACAAAAAGGAGTTGTCAACATGATCAAGGATCAGTTAACACCATTCGAGGTCATGGGGGAAAAAACCCTTTATCAATTAGTCGACTATTTCTATGACCTTGTTGCACAACATCCTGATCTCGCTCCAATATTCCCGAATGATTTCACAGAAATTGCCCGTAAGCAGAAGCAATTCTTAACTCAGTATTTAGGTGGGCCACCTCTATACACAAATGAGCATGGCCATCCAATGATGCGAGCCCGGCACCTGCCACATCCAGTTACCCCTAAAAGGGCCAAGGCATGGCTCTCATGTATGAGCCAAGCTATGGATCAAGTTGGTCTAACAGGGGCAATTCGCGATGAATTTTACTCCCGTCTGTATTTGACTGCTCAACATATGATTAATACCCCAGATTTGGGTGAAGAAAATGATGGTGACATTTGTGAATAGCTCGTGGTATCCTGGCACAAAAAAGAATTGCTATGCCCATGATAAAAAGCCAATAGAAATATATATGTTTATTGATCCATTATGTCCTGAATGCTGGGCACTTGAACCGATTATAAAAAAACTACAAATTGAATATGGCCGTTACTTTGCAATAAAGCATGTTTTAAGCGGCCGTTTGGCAAATTTAAATGTAAGCAGCAAAAAAAATTATGAAAATCTGGCTAAAGTTTGGGAAAAAACTGCGAGCAGGTCGGGAATGTCATGTGATGGGACATTATGGCTTGAAAATCCCGTTGATGCTCCATATAACGTTTCGCTCGCTCTAAAAGCAGCTGAGCTACAGGGGAGACGGGCAGGAAATCGATTCTTACGCAGAATCCAAGAGGTTGTATTCTTGGAAAAACAAAATATTTCCGATATCAGTGTGCTAAAAGAGTGTGCCCTTGATGCAGGTCTTGATGTTGAAGAGTTTGTCAGTGATATGCACTCTGAAAGTGCAGCAAAAGCCTTACAATGTGATTTAAAAATTACAAATGAAATGGATGTAACTGAAATACCTACACTTGTTTTTTTTAATGAAAATGTTGAAGATGAAGGAATAAAGATAACTGGGTCATATCCATATGACATATATGTGCAAATTCTAGAAGAAATGCTTTCTGAGAAACCAGAAAAAGCGGCTCCTCCTCCACTTGAGATTTTTTTAAAACTTTTTAAGTTTGTCGCTTCAAAAGAAATCGCAGTTGTTTACAACAAGCCAATTACACAAATTGAAAAGGAACTGAAAAAATTGCTATTAAAACAAGTAGTAGAACAGGTTCCGGCAAAGTATGGAACATTTTGGAGATATATTGATGAATAAAGATTATTGTCGGTCTCTGACCGACTTTCTTTATAGACAGAAAAATACCTTGCAGTCTATACTGCAAGGTATTTTCTCTATAAATACGAACAAAGGGGATGGGAGAAATTTTTCACGGTCAAACAAAGGGGTATATGTTTGTTGGTGATCAACTTCACGTTCATAATATATCATGTAGAAAAACTAATAACAATAAGTATGTGCTTCATTTCACATATTTGTCAAAATATCATAATTTCACAAATTGGACAATAGACATGATAATAGGTAGATAATCTCACTAAAAGGTGGAATTACAGTCATGAAGAAGTTCAGATATCTCATCATGATTTGCTTTTTTGTCTGTGCGTTTTTCCTTCAAATCCTGGCACTCTTAAAAATCTTCTCATTATGGTTTAGTATTCCGCTCTTATTTCTCTCCATTCTGGCGCCATTGTTTTTCATTAATGAAAACAAACGATTTAAAGGATTTTAGGGCTGGTGAAAAACACACCAGCCCCACTAGTTATGCCTGTAAAAGCTGCTCCAGTTCTCCTAGTTTTTCCTCAAATACCTTAAGAGCATTCTTTATTGGTTCTGGGCTAGTCATATCAACCCCAGCCTTCTTTAACACTTCAATCGGATAATCAGAACTACCTGCGCTTAAAAAGTCAATATACCGCTTAACTGCCGGCTCTCCTTCTTCTAAAATTTGTTTGCTTAAGGCCGTTGCCGCACTAAAACCAGTGGCATATTGATATACATAATAGTTGTAATAGAAATGTGGTATCCGCGCCCATTCTAACCCAATTTCCTCATCAATAATAATATTTTCCTCACCGAAATATTTCTTATTTAACTCATAATAAATGCTTGTTAAAGCGTCTGCTGTTAACGCCTCATTGTTTTGTGCCTTTTGATGAATTACATGTTCAAATTCGGCGAACATTGTCTGGCGGAAGACCGTACCACGGAAACCTTCTAAATAGTGATTTAGCAAGTAAATACGCTTCTGTTCATCATCCATTGTTTTTAATAAATAATCATTGAGCAAAGCTTCATTACAGGTAGAGGCAACTTCTGCAACAAAGATTGAATAGTTTCCATATGGATAGGGCTGAGATTTTCTCGTATAATAGCTGTGCACCGAATGACCAAATTCATGCGCCAATGTGAACAAATTATTGACGTTATCCTGCCAGTTCAAAAGAATATAAGGATTCGTCCCATACGCACCAGATGAATAGGCACCACTGCGTTTCCCTTTATTCTCATATACATCAACCCAGCGATTTTGGAATCCTTCTTCCAAGATTCTTCCGTACTCCTCCCCTAAAGGCTGCAACCCTTTTAAGACAAGGTCCTTTGCTTCTTCAAATTTAATCTCCATTTTTACATCCTTTACGAGTGGTGTATATAAATCATACATGTGCATTTCTTTTAAGCCTAACACCTGCTTACGAAGCTGGACATAACGGTGCAATAAATGAAGATGTTCATTTACAGTATTGACTAACTGATCGTACACACTTTCGGGAATATTATTACCTGAAAGGGCTGCATGTCTTGCCGATTGATAATTTCTAACCCGTGCATAAAAATTATTCTTTTTAATATTACCGCTTAATGTGCTTGCAAAGGTATTTTTGAAGGTTCCATACGTCTGATATACAGCTTTAAAGGCGTCGTGTCTTACACGCTGGTCTTCACTCTCTAAGAAACGAATATATCTCCCATGGGTGATTTCAACCTCTTCACCATTCTCATCCTTTATAAACGGGAATTGTATATCCGCATTGTTTAGCATCCCAAATGTATTGCTAGAAGCGTCCATCACCTCTCCAGCCTCTGCTAACAGCGCTTCCTGCTCTGCACTTAACACATGCGGCCTCTGCAGATTAATCTCTTCAATCGCATGCTTATATAGTGCTAACTCTTGTTTTTTATTAAAAAATTCATTTACTTTGCTTTCATCTATTGAGAGTATTTCGGGAACGATAAATGCAAGAGCACTGGATGCTTGAGAATATAAATTTTTCATTCGATCATCCAAACCTTGGTAAAAGGAATTGGTTGTGTCTTGGTCATATCTCATATGTGAATATGTATAAAGCTTACCTAACCGTTCCAACAGTTGATCCTCAAGTTGGAGAGCTTGATAAAAAGATTCTGCGCTTTCTCCAAGTTTGCCTTCAAAACTTTTAACTGCAGGGATAAGTTCTTTAACAGCTTGAAATTCCTTTTCCCATTCCTCATCACTGGCAAATATATCTTCTAACTTCCAAGTATATTCTTTGGGGATTTCATCCCTGGTTGGAAGTGAATTACCTTTCGCTGCATTTACCATTATTAATCCTCCATTCTTTTTCATATATTACATACTATTCTTTTTATGAGTGGGCTTTTCCTCTTCCTGAAGATAAAATGTTTCCTCAGCTATATTATGCCCATTGAATTATTTTCATTTAGGCTTTTGTGAAAAGGAGTTAATTTTTTGATGTAATAATAGCCGCGCCTCTTCCCTTTCACGATTTGTCTTCGGAATTACTATCTTTTCTTTAACCAGATATCTTGTATCACCTACTTTGCTTATCACATTTAAACACTTTAATATTGCCAAATATTCTGTAATTGCTTTTATAAAAGTAACATCACTACATTGTGGTAAATAACGGAGATTTATATCCCCTCGTTTAATTCTCCAATTTATCGCATTTGTTATTTCGTCAATTGTAAACAAATCACCAGGAATTTTTTTTACGAAAACATCAAGGAATATATAGGTCTGCCAAATAATAGCTGGGCTCTTAAAATATAGGGTATGCCAGACAGGAAGTCCTATCTCAACAGGTAATAAAAATAAATTCATATTTCGTTTGTACAACTGCTGAAGAAATTTACTTGAAAATGCCCGAGGATTTAATGACCAATTCTGCTTGAACTGTTCCACTTTTGTCTCCCATTGAGGAAAAGTCAACTTTTTCATTGAGGACATGGGATTAATCAACGAAGATAATGTTAAATGATTATGTGACACGGTAAAATGGCGTGCAAAAGCATTGTTAACTGAATAAGGAATAATGGAATCGATAAAGTGAAAGAGTTTTTTTTCGGGGCTATAAGCAGGGATATATAAATTTCCCAACGGAGATGATCGTAGGAATAAGTAGTGGAAGTTTGAAAGTGGCACAGTATAATTCTTCCGACATGTTAGATGGTGATCTGACAGAATCCACAGTGGTATATATTGATGCTTTAGATACATGCGCGTCCGTTTACCAAAGCTGTAGTCTGATAATCGAGAACATTGGTATTCTAATGCAAATTTGTTTCCGCCAAACTCGAACATAATATCAGGACGCTGTTTCATTTCCTTGTCATAGTACTCTAGTATCGGCTTTATGTTCTGGGCCCGAAGCCAATGATATAATTGCAGTTTGCCTTTTATATGAGTTTCTGTTTCTCCTTCACAGTCTTTAAGACAACTACTTCCCTGTTTGTGGGCAAAATGGAATATACGTTCATTGCCTAATTTCAAAACAAGTGCCTGACCGCACACAGGACAGACGAATTCTTCTCGTTCGCGTATAGATAGTAAGCTATTTTTTGTATAATGCTGTGCAAGACAAATAGTTTTCCCTGTTTTTGTTCGTGCCGTTAACACGTAGTACCTCCTCCCCTCCACTACTTATTCGACATTGGAGCGAGAATCCCTTTATAATTTTATGAACTCCCGCTTAGCAATCTGACAACTTACCTTTACAGCAGCGGCGATAATAAGCGTGCTGTCGATTCTAACAAACGATAACCAATATGCCGCTGTTCAAATATATATAATTGAATTTGTTTAGAGTATTCCAGGTCTTTTATATATTCTTGAACAAGCTTTTCCGTGCTTTTTGTCCGGAATAAGAAGGCATTTACTTCAAAGTTTAGATGAAAGCTGCGCATATCCATATTAGAAGTCCCAATCGACGCTAATTCACCGTCGACAATAACTATCTTACTGTGCATAAAGCCACGTTCATACTCGAAAATTTTGACCCCAGCTTCCAATAGTTCCGGAAAATAGGAGCGCGATGCATGAAACACAATCCGTTTATCTGGCCGATTCGGGACGAGTAATCTTACATCTACACCGCTTAAAGCAGCCACTTTTAACGCGGAGAATATATCCTCATCTGGTATAAAATAAGGCGAAGCAATCCAAACTGATTTTTTTGCAGCTGTAATCATCGAAAAAAAGATATTCTTAATAACGCTCCATTCATTATCAGGCCCGCCAGCAATTAGCTGCACACCACCATGACTTTTATCATCAATTTGCGGGGATAAGTATTCAGCTGTTAAAAAACTATGATTCGTCATATAATACCAATCCTGCAGAAAGATCAGCTGCAACGTGCGTACTGCCTCTCCTCGCAACATCAAATGGGTATCACGCCAAAATCCGAATTCCTTAACCCTACCTAGGTACTCATCACCAATATTTAGACCGCCAACAAAGCCAATATTGCCATCAATTACAATTATTTTTCGATGGTTTCGGAAATTAAATTTATTGTTCAAAAAAGGTAATTTAACCGGACCAAATGATACTGTTTCAACACCTGCATTTTTTAATTCATTTATATAAGCTTTTGAGAGCTGCCACGAACCAACGGCATCATACATAAATCGAACTTTAACCCCTTGATTCACTTTTTCGATTAATATATTTTTTATCTCTTGACCAATATGATCATGACGAACAATATAATACTCCAAATGAATATGATGCCTCGCTCGCTTTAATTCCTTAATAATATGGTGAAAAGTCTCTTCACCATTTGTTAAAACCTTTGTAGCAGTATCAAATGAGATCGGGCTATTACCGAGCTTTTGTGCCAAGGTAAACAATTGACCTAGATGTTCACCCATTAACACCCTTTTCTCATCACCTCTTGGATCTTCCTCTCCTTCGACAGTCAAAAATGCTTGTTTATCAAGAAAATATTTCTTTCGAAACATCTTTTCTTTGCGATAATTTCTCCCAAATAGAAGATAAAAGATAAAGCCGACGAGCGGAAAACTTCCTAAGACCACAAGCCATGTAATGGTTTGCGATGGGTGACGGTTTTCCAAAAAAATAACAAAGCCAATAAAAATAACCGATAATGAAATCATTGCACTAAGGAATCCAACAATTCCGCTTTCTAACCGGTCACGAAAGAAAAACAACAGTACGGATAGTACTAATAAAAAAATAATTACCCTTACGGTGTTTTTCAATATCCTCACCTGCCAGACTAAAAATCGTTTAAATATGTATTATGTAAAATACCGATTTCAGTATTGAAATCGGTATTTCTCTTAACAAAAATGTTTGCGCAACACTGCAAAAACATTATTTGCGATTATTTCTTTCCCATATTCTTGAATACGATGAATCGTTACCTGTGTTTCATTTCCATATTCAAGCAACACGCTTAACGTATCATCAATATCCTCATCATCCTTCAGTTTCTCATCAAGGAATTCAACAAATAAATAGTATTTTCCTTCAAAGTGAAAAAGCTTTGTAATTAGATGATCTAAGTCAGTTCGTGTGCTAAGACTGATTATGTCTTCAAAATCATTAAAAACAAGCATAAATTCTAATGGTTCTTCATCCACCACTTCGTCATCAGGATAATCAGGGCTGAAATGCTGTTCTAAAATCTCCTCGATATTGTCATCGACAGGCAAATCTCTGAACTTTCCATTCGGAATCGGCAGCTCAAACTTTTGACCATCCTTCGATAGCTGGGCTTTAGTGACAAGAACTTCTAATCCCTTATCAAGTGCTTGAACTTGAATCCACAGCGGCCCTTCAACCGAGAATTCCTCTTCCTCATGGACTTCATCCATCATTTCCCAAAAGAGTTCTTCGCTTCGCTCACGATTGTACCAAATTTCCTCGCGATCAAAGCCCCTCTCCTCTATATCAACATAGGAAATATAAAATTTCACCGTATATTCATTAATACGTTCAATATCCATCTTTACCTCTCCCCCTCCATCGTCCATATTGAAGGGACAAAATACCCCCAGGTCAGATAATACATCTTAGTATTTACTCTCACAAAGAGGGTTATCCTTTTGGAACCCTCACTACTGTATAAGAAATACACCTGTAGTTTCATTTTATGACAAAACAGCATATAAGGGAAACAAAAAATAAAAATTCTAACATCATGATTTTGATTGCTATCTACAAAAGTAATGTGTATTGATATTCTATTTATTGTAACAAATTATTAAAAAAACTACAAATCATTTTAAATTTCCAAGGTTTCTTCAAAGAAAAAAGCCCTCCCCTTATATTAGAGGAAGGCTGCTCTGTTAATTAACCATACGTTGTGCTTCACGTAGCTGGAATGTTCTTACCTTTCTTGGTAGAAAACGGCGAATTTCATCTTCGTTATAGCCAACTTGAAGACGTTTTTCATCAATGATAATTGGACGTCTTAACAGACCAGGATTTTCTTTAATTAATTTAAACAAATCTTGCAATGGCATCGTATCTAAATTAACATTTAGTTTCTGGAATGTTTTCGATCTCGTTGAGATGATTTCATCCGTTCCATCTTCTGTCATCCGCAGAATTTCCTTAATCTCTTCCATTGATAAGGGTTCAGAGAAAATATTTCTTTCGTTATAAGGAATTTCATGCTCTTCTAGCCATGCTTTTGCTTTTCGACATGATGTACAACTAGGTGAAGTGTATAATGTTACCATCCGTTCTTCACACTCCTCTTAATTTCAATCAACAATTTATATTTAAATTTTTTAACAAGTTAGAGATTAAAATTATTATAAATAAGTAATTTATATTATTGATTATACACTACTGATTCTAAAAAAGATATCCCTTTTTCAAAAATTATTATACACAATTATAAGCTTATTACGCTATCTTCATTATATTAAACGAATTATATGTGTAAAAGTTTCATATTTTATTAAATTTCCGCAAAAAACTATCGAACTGCACAGTTTCAGATTTAACCTTCCATCTTTAAAAAACAATAAATTACGGGGTATGTATGATAAATAGCACAGAAGTCTTGTTATTTTAGTAAAGATGTGTCCATTTATTGAAAAATTCTCATTATAACCCCCTAAATGAAAACGCAAACAATTAAATAATAATAATAACGCTTTCCACTTTCATTCAAGAGCAAGTTCTTTTACAATATGGTTAAGGGGTATGACGGTTTACATACGATGGATATTACATATTTGGAGGGGATAGCAATGGCTGCGTATCTAACAGATTTAGTCGTTGTCGCATTATTAATTATTGGTATCACAGCTTTTATGGGTGATATTACAAATGGTTTAGGAGAAAGACTATTCGGCGGAAAACGGCGAAGTGAATATGTAGAACAGAATGCACGTTTTCAAACGGGCTGGAAAGCGGTCGGTGGCAAGAAACAATAATAAACTAAAAAGTAACAGGGACAAAATCAAATCGATTTTGTCCTTTTTTCTTGCGTTCGAGCTAACAACATTTTTCTCTTTGGTTTTAATTTTGGTTCAAAGCCTGTCTTTATCCATGGTGTTCGTTGATAATTTGCTTGGAAACGATTCTTCAATCCATTGGCAAGCATACTAAATGCAATCGTAATCATCAATAAGAACGCCAGCGGAACATACAAAATATGAGGCGATGCACCATATATGCTAGCCCGTGCTGATCCAACCAAACCTGTAACCTCTTTTGTAATCGATAAAAAAATATGGCTATCAGGGCGAAATAACGTTCCACCGATAAAAACATTTAATAGTGCTAACTGACCCATAAGGGCGATTACTTGAACAATTTCTAAAATGAACATGATTAGCAAAGATTCCTTCAACTGGGGAAAAATATGCCACCACACAAGCCTGTTGCGAGTTGCTCCCAATGTTTTAGCAGCCTCAATAAAGACCGACTTAGCAATTTCTGTAGACTTCTTTCTAACGGATGAGATGATACTCGGGATGCTTACAAGTGAGGTAATAACAATAAAGTAATAGATAAGATATGAAGATGCTACCATTTCATCAAAATTAATCGGATACAAGAAGAAAAACACAATTAGAAACAAGGGAATATAACTCCACGCATTTTCAAAGGCAACCAGCATCGATGGTGCCTTTTTCCATGTACCAATATACAGGCCAATAATTGTCCCAACTGACATTTTAATGATTGTAATAACAAGTGAAATGACTAGTGTATAGCGTATTCCATAAAAGACCATTGATAATAAATCATATCCCCAAAAGTCTGTACCAAGTGGGTACTCAGCCGATTCAAAGGGTTTTAATGGCGGTGCCAATATGGTCCCGTTTTCATAACGTACGTTTAAAGTCTCCGTTAATGTGTGCGGGGCCAAAGCAGGGCCAAAGATAGCCAAAAAAATAACAACCGCTGTTAAAACAAGGCCAATATATAAGGTTAAATTGATAGAGAATACTTTATTCATAAATTAAGCCTCTTTTAAACAAATATAATAATAATCTTATAACGCAATACACCAGCAATGAAACCAAAAGAAGTGAGAACAAGCCAATGGCAACAGGCTGAAACTGATAACTCAAAAATATAAATCTAGTTAAGCCCGGCACATTCAATAGGTATTCAATAATAAACAGATTTCCAATTGCAATTGACACAATCTTTGTAAGTTCAGCGATTATATAAGGCTCAATATTCTTATAAATATGTTGAAAATTGATGTAATTTACCTTTAATCCTTTAGCTACTGCTGTGCGTATATAATCTTCACTGCTTATTTCATAATACTTTATGGCAATTAATTTAAACATATAAAGTGTTGGAGCTAAACCGACTAATAAAATAGGAAACCAAAAATTAAGTGCACCACCATCCGGTCGTAACGATATTATCCGAGTTCCTGTTATTTCATATATACTAATCGCCAAGACTAAAGAAAAAATGATTAAGATAAAGTCAGGAATGGCTGATAAAATGTTTAGAACAAGATTGACTGTTCTCACAAGTTTAAACCTGCTTAAGAACACTCCAAATAAAAGCCCAATGATAACGGCGGTTGTAACCCCTGAGACTAGCAACAAGAGACTAGTAAGAAAATAGCTTGAAATATCTGCTGCAATGTTTCGTTCTTGATTGCCTAATGTATATGTACCTAATCCTCCGTTAATCAGCGTCTTAAAAAAATCTTGATACATCTGTGCAAATTTATCCAAATGGGTTGCGACAGTTCTATCAATTGGATTAACTTCGATAACAAATGGTAAGGCCGCTAATAACAAAATTAATAGTACGATAAAGATGGCCTGCTGAATTGCCCTCATCATCACCCTCCTCAAACACTTATTTCACGACTATTAGTGTCTTAAGAAAAAGAGATACGATCTCATATGAGACCGTATCATTTTTTATATTGGGTTTTATATTGTGCAAACTCTTTCTCAGAACAATACACTAAATGCCCTGGAGCAATTTCACGCATTTCAACTTTCTCATTTTCTGCATAATGATGTGAACTTGGATCGTACATTATTCGCCGCCGTGTACGCTCAGATTCAGGATCTGGTAGCGGGATAGCTGATAACAAAGACTTCGTATAAGGATGCATCGCATTACGATACAAATCATCAGCTGGGGCTAATTCAACCATTTTTCCAAAGTACATAACGCCAATCCGATCACTGATATACTTAACCATTGATAAGTCATGGGCGATAAACAGGTAGGTCAAACCTTTTTCACGCTGCAGTTTCTTTAGCAAATTGACGACCTGGGCCTGAATTGAAACGTCAAGAGCAGAGATTGGTTCATCCGCTATAATAAACTCAGGCTCTACTGCCAATGCCCGGGCGATACCAATTCTTTGTCGTTGTCCTCCCGAGAATTCATGCGGATAACGGTTAGCATGTTCCTTGTTTAAACCAACTGTTTCAAGCAAGGAATAAACTCGCTGCATACGTTCTTTCTTGTCTTTTACTAAGCCGTGAATATCAATTCCTTCGGCAATAATATCTGCTACGGTCATACGCGGATTTAACGACGCATATGGGTCTTGGAAAATCATTTGCATTTTCCGGTTAAATTTCTTTAATTCTGCCTTAGATTTCTTTCCATGAACATTGTCTCCATTGAAGAGTACTTGTCCACCTGTAGCATTGTATAAGCGAATAATAGTTCGTCCGGTTGTTGATTTACCACAACCTGATTCACCAACAAGCCCTAAAGTTTCCCCTTTATAGATATCAAAGGTTACATCATCCACTGCTTTAACTTGGTTAGGCCGGCCAATATTAAAGTACTGCTTTAAATTTTTTATTTCTAATAATTTTTCAGCCATTTATTTCCCCTCCTTAACGAGTACAGGTTTTTCAAAGTTTGAGGGTAATTTTCGCAGCCGCATTTTTACTGCTTCCGGCGGTTCCACTTTAGGTGCATCCGGATGCAATAGCCAAGTCTTAGCAAAGTGAGTTTCTGAAACCTGATAAATTGGCGGTTCCTCTTCGAAATCGATTGCTAGTGCGTACTGATTTCTCGCAGCAAAGGCGTCTCCTTTTGGTGGATTCGTTAGGTCAGGTGGGGTTCCTGGTATTGCTGCCAGCTCTGCCTTATGATCGCTATCAAGACTTGGCATTGAAGCAAGTAAACCCCAAGTATAAGGATGACGCGGGTCATAGAAAATCTCGTCAACAGTGCCAACTTCAACAATCTGACCTGCATACATGACGGCGACGCGATCAGCTACATTCGCTACCACGCCTAAATCATGCGTGATAAAAATAATTGATGTATCCATTTTCTTCTGTAAGTCTTTCATCAATTCTAGTATTTGTGCTTGAATGGTTACATCAAGAGCCGTTGTTGGTTCATCGGCGATTAATAGACTCGGATTGGCCGCAAGCGCGATGGCAATCATGGCCCGCTGCCTCATCCCGCCTGAAAATTCATGTGGATATTGATTTACGCGTTTTTCTGGCATGGGAATTCCGACGAGCCTAAGTAATTCAATTGCCCGTTCTTTTGATTGTTGTGAACCCATGTTTTGATGCTTATGCAAAACTTCCATAATCTGATGGCCAACCTTCATCGTTGGGTTTAGCGAAGTCATCGGATCTTGGAAAATCATACTAATTTCTTTACCGCGAATCTTTTCCATTTCCTTATCAGATTTCTTCACGATATCTTGTCCATTAAATAAAATCTGTCCGCCGGTAATTTTACCTGGAGGCATCGGAATCAGCTTCATAATTGTCTGCGTCAATACTGATTTTCCCGAACCAGACTCTCCTACGATGGCTAATGTTTCTCCTTTAAATAAATCAAAGCTGACACCGCGTACGGCTTTGACTTCTCCTCCATAGACTTGGAATGAGACTTTTAAGTCTTTTACTTCTAGTATTTTTTCCATGTTCTCACCCCTTATTTCGTAATCTTGGATCCAGTGCATCACGCAAACCATCACCAATAACATTAAATGCAAAAATTGTTAAAGCAATTAGGATAGCTGGGAAAAATAATCGCCAAGGATAGTATTGGATAGAAGCTAAACCATCGTTAGCCATCGTTCCCCAACTAGCTAATGGTGGTGTTAAACCTAGTCCTAGGAAACTTAAGAATGCTTCTGTGAAGATAGCATTTGGAATCGTCAAGGTCATTGTTACTAAGATTGAACCCATTGCATTTGGTATTAAATGACGAATCATAATCCGTGGGACATTTGCACCTAGCGTCCTTGCCGCTAGTACATACTCTTGATTCTTTAAAGATAATACTTCTCCGCGGACTATTCGGGACATGTTAATCCAGCCGGTAATTGTCATCGCAATAATCATCGTGGTAAGGTTGGCTCCTAATACGACCATTAACAGAATAACTAGCAATAGATATGGAACCCCAGCTAAAATATCTGCAATCCGCATCATAATATTATCAATACGACCGCCTTTGAAACCTGCTATTCCACCCCAGGTTACCCCGATAATAAAATCAACGAAAGCAGCCATAACCCCGATGAACAAGGATATTCGGGCACCTTCCCAAGTCCGGGTAAACATATCGCGGCCTAAGTCATCTGTACCAAACCAATGAGTTCCTGAAGGTGCCTTATTGGTATTCATTAAATTATTTGTAGCATAATCAAATTTCGTCATATATGGTCCAAAGATTGCCATGAATACTAATAGAATAAGTAATACAATCCCGAACATGGCAAGCTTGTTTTTTCGAAAACGAATAATTACGTCCTTCCAAAAAGAAAGGCTTGGCTTTGATATTTTTTCTGCATCAGAAGCATGTGCACCAACAATTTGAAATTTCTCTTTTGATATTTGCTGCATAAATTATTCTCCTTTCTTCCCGCCAGCCAATTTTATGCGCGGATCTATCAGTCCATATGCAATGTCGACAAGGAGAATGGACACTAATAGTAGAATACTATAAAAAACTGTAACTCCCATTATGACTGTATAATCACGATTGGAAATACTCAAAACGAAATGTGAACCTAATCCCGGAATACCAAAGATTTTTTCGATAACAAAACTTCCGGTAATAATACCAGCAGAGAGAGGACCCATGTAAGAAACAACGGGAAGCAGCGCATTACGAATTGTATGCTTTATAATCATTGCACCGCGGCTCAATCCCTTTGCCTTAGCCGTCTTAATATAATCATTGTTTAATACCTCCAGCATACTAGAGCGCGTTAAGCGAGCAATAAAGGCCATCGGTGTTGCCCCAAGTGCCAGTGCCGGCAGGATCGTATGCGAAAATGATTCCCAACGAGCTACTGGGAACAAGCCCCATTTAATTGCTAATAAATATTGTAAAAATGTCGCCATAATAAAGGATGGCACAGAAATTCCAAATACCGCTACTATCATCGCCGTGTAGTCCTGCCATTTGTTATGCTTCAGCGCGGCGATTACACCTAAAAGAATCCCAAAAGCTACCGCCCAAAGTATCGCTTCGACACCCAAGGTTAGAGAGACAGGAAATCCGTCGTTAATTAAATCATTGACAGTTCTGGATTCATATTTAAACGATGGACCAAAGTCCCACTGAACAATTCTTACTAAATAATCACCATACTGGACATACCATGGTTTATCCAGCCCATAATGTTCATTGAGGCTAGCCTCAATTTCAGGAGGTAATTTTTTTTCAGATGTAAATGGGTTTCCTGGTGCGATTCTCATTAAGAAAAACGTTGCTGTAATAATAAGTAATAGTGAAATAATCATATACAGCAAACGTTTGCTAATATATTTTGCCATAGGACACACCTCCATAATTTGCTAAAGTGCCGCAATTAGAAACGAAGGTATACGGGATTTCTCCCATATACCTCTGTTATTACTAGATTAATAGGATTTTATTCGAAATGAGCCCATTTGAATTGTACGTCACCAAGACCAGATACAACTACATCTTTTAATTTTTCATTTTGTACCCAAGTATTAGTGTAGAAGTAAACTGGTGCAACAGGCATTTCATCCATAAAGATAGCTTCTGCATCTTTTAACATTTGTAGACGTTTTGCAGAATCAGCTTCACTTTGTGAATCAATTAACAGCTTCTTGAATTCAGGGTTTTCCCAATTTGTATCATTGTTACCGCCTTTTTTGTCACGGAACAATTCAAGGAAGTTAATTGGATCGTTAAAGTCACCTAACCAGCCCATACGGCCAACTTGGTAATCTCCATTATGAAGTTTAGAAATGTAAACTTTCCATTCTTCATTTTCGAGTTTTACATTGACTCCAAGTTCTTTTTTCCACATGTCTTGGACTGCTTGAGCAATCTTTTGGTGACCTTCATCTGTATTATAAGATAAAGTGATTGCTGGAAGCTCGGAAGCATCTTTCAAACCAAGTTCTTTTAATCCAGCTGCTAAGAATTCTTTTGCTTTTGCAACGTCATTATCTTTAAAATAGCCTTTTTCATTATCAGCAATCATAGATGGAGGAACTGCAGCCATTGCTGGAATCTGTCCACCAAGTGTTACATTTTCAACAATTGCCTTACGATTCATTGCGTAAGCAAGAGCTTTACGGATATTTTTATTGTTCAATGGCGGTTTCTCAGTATTAAATTTATACCAGTATACCCCTGCAATTGCCTGGGTATGAAGAGAACCATCAGATTTTAATTGTGGCAGAACGTCGATTGGTAGTTTACCAAGCGGAGAACCAGCCCAATCTAATTCACCATTCTTGAACATGTTAAGTTCAGTGTTACCATCATTAATCATGTCCATTGAAATCTTTGTAAGCTTGACAGTGTCAGCATCCCAATAGTTTTCATTTTTTTCAAGTACGATCTTGCTGCTGTGCTCCCAAGATACCATTTTGAATGGTCCGTTTGATGTATATTGGTCGCCAGCATCTTTATACCAATCTTTGTTTTCTTTAGCAATTTTGCTGTTGATTGGAGAATAAGTATAGAAAGCTGTTAACTCAAGGAAATACGGTGTTGGGTTTTCCAAAGTTACTTCTAAAGTTTTGTCATCAACCACTTTTACACCAAGTGTATCAGGTTTTGCTTTGCCTTCGTTAATTGCTTGACCATTTTTCACATAATACAATTGGTATGCATATTGTGATTGGTTCGCAGGATCAACTGCCCATTTCCATGCATATGCAAAGTCCTCAGCAGTCACTGGATCACCATTTGACCATTTTGCATCACGCAGCTTAAATGTATATGTCTTTAAATCGTCAGAAGTTGTAATCTCTGCTGCTGCTGCTGGTTGAGGTTTACCATCTTTATCGATGCGTGTCAAACCTTCAAATGTTTGGCGAATTACCCCCCCAGAAGTTGAGTCATTCGCTAAGCCTGGATGTAGTGAAAATGGCTCAGTACTAATATTGATATTTAGTTCTTGAGACACTTTCTTACCATCTTCTCCTTTTTTGTCTTTATCACCGCTAGCATCATCCGAACCTGAGCAAGCAGCTAGGAACATGCTAAGTACAAGCGATAAAGCGAGTAGTAGTGAAAGTTTTGTTTTTTTCACTTGTAGACCTCCCTTTTTATTTTTTCTGAAAACTTATTACATTGCCTATTATACATATTTTAAAATTATTTGTACATTACTTTTTTAAAATTTAATTTATATATCGTTCAAATATTCACATTACTCTACAGAATGAAATATTTTGTTTTCAAGCAAAATCAGGGGAAGAAAAAAGTCTTTTGTATCAAGGATTCTCTAGTTTTCGCGCTTTATAGCATTAAAAATTTGAATATATTGATAACGCTTACACAGTTTCTGATGTTTTTAAATTATTCGTAATATTCCATAAAAACAAATATCTTTTTATTATATCAATATATTATTAAGTTATGCAGGTATGAAACCCACTTGCAAATGAAGAGTCCCTTCCCTTATAATTTAAGTTATTAACATGTATAGTTACCGCGATGAAAAAGATTAGTACGTTTTTCCTAGCGTTTTAGAGAGTTTGTGGATGGTGTGAACAAACACGATTAGGATTACGGAATGGACTTTTGAGCCTCTCTCTGAACCCTTAAAGTGGTAGTAGGCAGAGACGTATTCCCTGCGTTATTGGGGGCTTTCTGCGCTAAATGCAGAAACGCACAAAGTGACTCATAAATTGAGTAATTAGGGTGGTACCGCGAGCCATTCGTCCCTATTTCCTGGGGATGAATGGCTTTTTATATTTTTAAATGGAGGAATCAGCTATATGAAAACTATTTTTTCCGGCATACAGCCTAGTGGGACAATAACACTTGGAAATTATATAGGTGCATTGAATCAATTTGTACAATTACAGAATGATTACAACTGTTATTTTTGTATTGTTGATCAGCATGCTATTACCGTTCCTCAAGACCCACAAACATTGCGAAAAAATATCCGCAGCCTAGCAGCACTATACATTGCGGTTGGAATTGACCCAGAGAAGGCAACATTGTTTATTCAGTCTGAGGTTCCTGCCCATGCTCAAGCAGGCTGGTTGATGCAATGTATTTCTTATATTGGTGAGTTGGAACGAATGACACAATTTAAGGATAAATCAGCAGGAAAGGAAGCTGTTAATGCCAGTCTGTTAACATATCCGCCATTAATGGCTGCTGACATTTTACTGTATAATACTGACCTTGTTCCTGTCGGTGAAGATCAGACGCAGCATATGGAACTAACTCGCGACTTAGCTGAAAGATTTAACAAGCGGTACAATAATATTTTAACGATACCAGAAATCAGCTTACCAAAGGTCGGAGCTAGAATTATGTCACTTCAGGAACCAACCAAAAAAATGAGTAAATCTGATCCAAATCAAAAAGCTTATATCTCACTACTAGATGAACCTGCACAAATCGTGAAAAAAGTAAAAAGTGCAGTAACGGATTCAGAGGGAATTATTAAATACGATAAAGAAAATAAACCGGGTGTATCTAATCTACTGTCGATTTATTCCATTTTATCAAATAAGACAATTCCAGAGCTTGAAGAAATGTATACTGATAAAGGATATGGCGATTTTAAAGCAGATTTAGCCCAAGTTGTTGTCAATCAGTTGCAGCCAATACAAGATAGATATTTCCAACTTATCGAATCAGCTGAATTAGATGAAATACTCGACCTCGGTGCTGAAAAAGCCAATGCTGTCGCCAGCAAAACATTAAAGAAGATGGAAAATGCAATGGGACTTGGAAGAAAAAAGCGTAAATAGTAAAAAGCCTGAGCAAAGGGAGTTAAAATCCCCTTTTGCTACAGGCTTTTAGTTTACTTTTGAACCATGCTCCATTTCCCAGAGCTTTTCAAAAAACGGCTGTCCTTTGATGATATTTTCACAAAAGAGTTCATGCTTCATTGACCAGCCAAACTTTGTCTCTTCAAATAATTGTTCCCATGCTTCTTCAAAGTTCATCTCTTGAATAAGTGAATATCGTTCCGGACACCATTCTGTATACCAATAACGGACTTCCGCTTCATTCTTAGAAGAAAATAATTGGTCAAGTGCCATAAAAAGCAGCTGCTTTAATTGTCGTTCCTTGCGCGTTAACCCTCTCATTAAGTCAGGATTGGGTGACAAGATATGAAATTCTTTCTCTTGTGCTTGTCCCATCATTGGATAGGTTTTCGCCTCATGATTTGCAATCATTTCATAAACAAGTTGTTCCTGCCGTGGAATTAACCTGCTTTTTCGAATTGGAATACCATATCCTATCGTATCAACTGCCAAAATTCCGATTCCGTCTGTGACGACAAAGCAATATTCGAGCTGAATCCTTTCATGATTTTTGCGTAAATATGCTTTTTGATAAATATCATCTAAAAGCTGCTGTGGCAATTCTGCTAAATCATTCTCAATATAGTTAAAAAGCTCTGTTTCAACCTTAAGCAACGGAACTTGATCAAGCAGCTCCACGCTGTCGTCTTTGCGCCATTCATGAAAGTGGCAAACATTATAGCCGTTCTCTTCCCCTTCAAACCAATTTACCCATACATCATGAAGATACAACATGATACAACCCCTCACTATAAAAACTGTTTGTCATTCAGTATTAGCAGACTATAGTTAATTTATTCCTGCTCATATAGATTTTGGGTTAATTGCTTTTTTCTGTAGCACCAAAAAGAAAAAATCTACCATCTTTTACGGTAGATTTTTATCTTCTTGATTTTGGGTTAAAGGCATCTTTAAGACCCTCACCAATAAAGTTAATCGATAAAATAGTAATGGTAATCATTAGTGCCGGCGGTATCCAAATCCATAATTTAAATTGCAGAACATCAGGTTCCACCGCGGAGTTTAGCATATTTCCCCAGCTAGGTATTTCTTGAGGAACACCAAATCCCAGAAAGCTTAACCCCGTTTCGGCAACAATCATGGTTGCAAAGGTGATGGTTGCTTGTACAATAATCGTCGACATAATATTTGGCAATAAATGTTTGATGATTATTTTAGCAGGTGAACATCCGATCGAGATAGCCGCTGTAATATATTCATTCTCTTTTTCTGCTAACACCTTACTCCTGACTATCCTCGCTATTCCCCCCCAACTTAATATACTGATTACAAGAATTAACACCCATAAACCATTTACTTTTCCAAAAAAAATCGCATTGATGACAATAACGAATACCAGAAAAGGAAGGTTTAAAATTAAATCGGTAAATCTCATTAACAAGCTATCGATCACACCGCCAAAATAGCCTGCAACTGAGCCAATCAAAGTGCCTAAGAAAATAACAAATAATGTACAACTAAGCCCCACTAAGAGGGAAATACGACCACCATAAAGTAATCTTGTAAATACATCCCTTCCTGCTTTATCAGTCCCAAGCCAATGTTCACTTGATGGTTCTAATGACATTTGCCCGATATTGATTTTGGTAACATCCGCAGTTGTTATATACGGTGCAAGAAATGAGACAATTGCAACAAAAATGATAAACAGCAGACTAGTCAAAGCCAGCTTATTTTTGATAAATTTCCTTCTTGCCATCGCCCAGGGAGATAAACTTTTTTTCGGGGGGTGTATCATATTTGAATTCTTCTTTGTTTCTATATTCATGTTTAGTTCCCCCTAATCCAGTCTAATTCTCGGATCTACAACACCATATAAAATATCAGCAAGTAAATTACCTACAAGTGTTAAGAACGAGAATAACATGGTCAAAGTCATTAAAACCGGGTAATCCCGGGTATCTACTGATTGTAAGAATAGCTGTCCAAGACCTGGATAGGTAAAAATTGTTTCAGTGATAATCGCTCCGCTGATAATCGCCACAAGATCAAAACCTAAAAACGTAATTAGCGGGATTATTGAGTTTCGGAGAATATGAACATTATAAACTTTACTCTCTGGTGTCCCTTTCGCCCGAGCAGTTCGGACAAAGTCTTTGCGGCTATTTTCAATAATATCATTTCGCAAAAATTGCGTATAACTGGCAGTACTTAATAAACCGAGGACTACTGCTGGTAAAAATACATGATGAAGCCGGCTTAACCAATACTCGAGCGTCCCCTCGGTTACTCCAATAGCTACCGATCCGTTTGATGGAAACCATCCGAGGGTAAATGAAAATAGGAAAATAGCAAAAACCCCAGCAACAAATGACGGAATGGACAAGCCTAGATAATTAAGTCCCGCTATCAGGTTATCGCTATAAGTATAAGGTTTTCGACCTGCATAGGTGCCCATTATAAAAGCTAGAATATAAGTAATTAGAATGGAGATAAATCCAAGTAAAATTGTATTTGGAAGGCGTTCACTTATTACTTCTGACACTTCCAACTTAAAACGAGTTGACTTTCCAAAATCCCCTTGAACAAAATTGCTAATCCAGCGAAAATACTGCTGTGGCAGCGGGTCATTGTAGCCTAATTTCTCACGCATTTCAGCAATATATTGCGGATTTGTATTTGTTGGGTCAATTTCTCCGCTTAATGAATCACCAGGCATTAATTTAGCTAGGGTAAAGACTATTATCGAAATGATAAATAGCATTGGGATCATACCTAAAATTCTTCGAAATGCATACTTTAACATGTGGATTCTCCTCGTCTATATACTAAGTAAGAACAATGATGAGGATAGGAAATTTTATTTTCAATGAGCGGGACAGAAGATAAATCTTCTTTTTCCCGCTCCAGCAAATAATGTCTTTATCCCGCCTTAACGGGCAGTAAAACCCCCACTGATGGATGTTTCACTTTATTATTGTTTAATCCACCATTCATTAGGTCGATTCATACCAGATACGTCGAATTTTGCCCCCTGTACTCGCTTGCTGACGGCCATTGTCTCATCTACTTCTACAATTGGCAATCCAGGAAGCTCTTCCATAAATAACTGTTGCCACTTCACATATAGGTCTTTACGCTTTTCATCGTCTGTTCCCACGACGTTAATATCTAGCGCTTGGTCTAACAGTTTGTCACTTTCTTCATTCACCCAGCGAGGATGATTCCACAGTGCTTTTGAACTCCAAAGAGCGGTTGGGTCCGGATCTGATCCTGTTGACCAGCCCGCAAAATATACCTCAATTGATTTATCCGCTTTATCAAGCATATCGTAATAAAGGTTAGCATCTGTCATCGTAAGCTTTGATTTCAAACCTACCTCTTCCCAATATTGGGTGATTGCCTTCGCACGTGCCTCAAATGTTGGGTTTTGGGTTGCATAGTGAGCGAAATTTACAACGAATTCTTTTCCATTTGGATCTTCACGGAAGCCATCCCCGTTAACATCCTTATATCCAGCTTCATCTAACAATTGTTTCGCCTTCTCAGGGTCGTAATTATATTCTGGTAAATCCTTATTATCAGCTGCAATCCAGTGGTTTGTCGGAACTGGGCGATTTACAGGCTTACCTACACCTGGGAAGAACGCTTTAACCCATTCTTCACGATTTATCGCATAGTACATCGCTTCACGCAGTTTTTTGTCTTGATATTTTGGTTCGTTCATAATGTTTTTCTTGCCATCCCAAGTACCTAAACGGAATCCGATATAGTAGTAACTAACGCCTGGATAGGTGATGGCATTTACATTATCTAGTGCTTTAACTTGGTCGATAATGCTTGGATGGAATGAAGTCATATCCAACGTGCCATTCTTTAGTTCACCAACGGAAAGAGATGGATCAATTACTTTGACGACAATTTTATCTAAGTGTGGTTTACCACCGAAATAGTCATCAAAACGTTCCATTTCAACCGATTCACCTGGGACAACCTTTGTCACCTTAAATGGTCCTAACCCGACTGGGTTTGAACGTACTTGTTTAGATGACAACATATCTTTTACGGCAACTCCCTCAAACTCTTTTCGAGACAGAGGATATGTCCAAAGATTATCGAGATTGTTGACACGTGCCTTATCAAAGGTAATTTGGATATGGTAATCATCGATTACTTTAATTCCTTCGATTTTATCTGCTTTTCCATCATGATAATCTTCGGCTCCGAGGATAGTTCTCACGTTTTCAAAACGTGAGCCTTCATAATCTTTATCGGCAATTGTGTATAAAGCAAATTCCCAATCTTTAACTGATAACTCTTCACCATTGTGCCACTTTACGCCTTGTTTAATTTCAAAATCAAAGACCTTATTATCTTCGGTTTTCCAAGAGGCAATATGCGGCTGTGCTTTCAACTGTTCATCATAATCAATTAAGTTTTCATCAAAAAGATCCAGGACTTCATGGTCAACAGTATCTTCATAAAAAGTCCAGTTGAATAATCCTTTTGGCTGCGAATCAAGCGCATAAACTAAAGTACCGCCATCCTGTGGTTTATCAGCAGTTTCACCAGACTGGCCATTGTTTCCCTCTTCGTTTTTGGTTCCTGTTTTTTCACCGCCGCTACAGGCTGCTAAAAACGCTGATAGAATTAACATTAATGCAGCGAGCAAAAGCATACTTCTCTTCTTCATTCAATTCCCCCCTAAATGTTTAAAATGACTTTCTTAATAAAGGTGGCAAGCTACTCGATGAGTTGGCTTCACCTCCTTTAATAGCGGTTTGATCTTCGAACACTCAGGCCTCGCCACCGGACAACGCGGATGAAATGGACATCCAGATGGCGGATTAATTGGGCTTGGGACATCCCCTTTTAGAATAATCCGTTCCTTTTTTTGTCTTGGATCAGTAGAGGGTATCGCCGAAATTAAAGCCTTTGTATACGGATGGAGAGGGTTTGCATAAAGAGAATTCCTATCCCCCATCTCGACCATATTACCTAAATACATCACACCAATACGATCACTCATGTGTTTTACCACACTTAGGTCATGGGCAATAAATAGAAAAGTTAACTCAAATTCTTTTTGCAGATCCTTCAACAGATTTAGGACCTGTGATTGAACTGATACATCGAGTGCTGATACCGGTTCATCAGCGATAATTAATTTTGGTTTTAAAGCGAGGGCACGGGCAATACCAATTCTTTGGCGTTGACCTCCTGAAAATTTATGAGGATATTTATAGTAGGCATCTGCAGGAAGCCCGACCTTCTCCAATAAGTCGATGACTTCTTCCTTTAATTTTGCATTACTTTTTTTCATATAATTATAAATAGGCTCAGCGATAATATCCCCCACCATTTGCATCGGGTTTAGGGTTGCATAAGGATCCTGAAATACCATTTGCATATTTTTGCGAATATTACGTAATTTACTTCCGGAAATATCGGTAATCTCATTATCTTCGAATAAAATACTTCCTGCAGTCGGTTTAACCAATTTGAGAATTGTTCGTGCTGCAGTAGATTTTCCGCACCCAGATTCACCTACTAGACCTAACGTTTCTCCCCTCTTTATTTCAAAGGAGATACCATCGACTGCTTTGACATAACCAATTGTTTGTTTCAGAAATCCGCCCTTTACTGGGAAATAGGTTTTTAGATTCTCTACTTTTAATATATTGTCAGATTTAGGACTATATTCCGTAATCTTGGTTATCATTCCCGCACCCCTTCTCCCCGTTTACTTGTTTCATAGAGTAAACAGGCCACTTCATGACCCTGGCTAACTTCTGCTAATACAGGAGATACGGTAAAACACTCAGGACTGGCCTGTGGGCAACGGTTGGCAAAGCGACAGCCAGCTTTCGGCATATTTATCAGGGATGGTACCATTCCTTGAATCGAACTAAGCCGGTCACTTTCCTCCGCTAACTTCGGAATCGCTCCTAAAAGGAGATTCGTATACGGGTGCCTTGGCTGATAAAATAAGGAGTTTACATCTGTACGCTCAACAATATTACCAGCATACATAACGATAACTTCATCACACATTTCCGCTACTATCCCCAAATCATGAGTTATCATAATAATAGACATATCATTTACGCTCTGGATTTCTTTAAGGAGTTCAAGAATCTGTGCCTGGACAGTTACATCCAATGCTGTCGTCGGTTCATCAGCAATTAATAATTTAGGTTGGCAGGCAATTGCAATTGCGATCATGACTCGCTGTCTCATGCCGCCGGAAAGTTGGTGCGGATATTCATCCACTAGTTTTTCTGGACGAGAGATACCGACACTTTTTAATAAGGCGATGACCTTTTGACGGGCCTCCCGCTTAGAGATTTTCAGATGATTTAAGAGAACTTCTTGTATTTGATAACCAATTGTAAATACAGGATTTAATGAAGTCATCGGCTCTTGGAAAATCATTGAGATTTCTCTACCGCGTATCTTATTCATCTGGCTATCTGTCATGTTTTCAAGATGAAACCCATCGAAAATAATCTCTCCAGCGGTAATTCTTCCACTCTCTTTAGGCAGCAATTGCATAATCGATAATCCCATCACTGATTTTCCACAGCCAGATTCACCTACAACTCCAACAATTTGGCGTGGATTCACACGGAAAGAGATTTGGTCTACAGCATGATAGTCTGTCCCATCAATATCGAAGGATGTTTGCAATTTTTTCACTTCCAGTAGTGGCGTTTCTCTGGGAATTGCTTTTTTCCTATTCATATGACACCTACTTAAATTCATAATAATCTACTATTTAAGTAAATTTATATTATGATTTTGTATAATTATTACAATTATGTAAAAAAGCCTTTTTTAAAGGCCTTTAGTATTAAATAGATTTCTATTATGGGAAAATTTTGAGCTGGGAATGGTGAAGGATTTTTTTAAAGAGTAACTTTCGGTCTGATAAAATTCCCTAACCATTTGATATCCAACAGCATATCCGAGTAATGACGGAATACTCCCCCCTCCATATAATAGGTGGTCATGGACCCTATCGGTTTTTTTTCTTTTCAAATTTGCTTTTATAAAACGATGCCAAAATACTTCTAGTTCTTTATCTGTATAACTCTCGCACCAATTCGCAACATACCTCTGACCACAATGCTGAAGGACAGCATATTCAGCAAGGCCTTCAATAATTAGTGAATCTAATAAAGTATAGTCATTCAGTTTTTTATTTAATGAACGTAAGCGACATACATGATGATATTCATGAACTAGTAATGCCTCTATTTCTCTCTCATCTGCCTTATGTGATAGAAAGAGAACCATCTTATCCGGAAAAGAAACACCTGCCTTCGTTCTCGTGCTATCGCTGAAAAATATCCCTCCTTTTTGCTCAAGGGGAAAAAGGAATATTGGAACATCTGGTCCTGACCATTGCTGTTGGTATTTAGTGAAGATCGTTTTCACTTTTGTCCACTGCTTCTCTTTTATCATAAACTCTAAGTTTTTTTGTGCTTGCCAAGTCGGCCGATACATACCAAACTTTACTAAAAGGCTATAAACTTCACTCGCTTCCTTTTCTTCGAAATACGGCAGCATCTCCTCACAGATTTTAATTGGTGCAGCAAAGTCTTTACTTAACCATTCATCTGTTCTAATAATGCCCATCCAAACACCCCTTCTTCATTCATTTCATTATTGTATGAATCCGTTAAAGGGATGTTATAGCGTACGGAAAAAGAAAAGCCCGGTTAGCATTATAGCTAAACCGAGCTTCAAGTTATCTATTGATATTTTTTAAAAACAATTGTTGCATTATGTCCGCCAAAGCCCAGTGAGTTACTCATCGCAGCTTTAATTTCCATTTGTCTTGCTTGATTTGGCACATAATCCAAATCGCATTCAGGATCTGGTGTTTGATAATTTATTGTTGGTGGTAAGATCGAGTCTGTCATTGCAAGAACCGTAAAAATCGCTTCTACTCCTCCTGCCGCCCCCAAGAGGTGACCCGTCATTGATTTTGTCGAGCTCATCGCTAGCTTGTATGCATGTTCACCAAATACTTCCTTAACAGCTAGTGTTTCAAATTTATCATTATAATCTGTACTTGTTCCGTGAGCATTGATGTAGTCAATATCAGCAGGTGTTAATCCAGCATCGGCAATCGCGATTTTCATCGCTCTTGCGCCGCCTTCGCCCCCCGGTGCTGGTGCTGTTATATGGTATGCGTCGCCTGTAGATCCATAACCAACAATCTCAGCATAAATTGTTGCACCGCGTGCTAAGGCATGTTCCAATTCCTCTAAAATCACGATACCCGCTCCTTCACCAATAACAAAGCCATCACGATTTTTATCAAATGGTCTGCTGGCAGTCTGGGGATCTGGATTGGTTGAAAGTGCGGTATTTGCACAGAAACCGGCAACAGACATTTTGGTAATCGGCGCTTCTGCCCCGCCTGTTACCATCACGTCAGCATCACCACGCTGAATAACTTTAAAAGCATCGCCAATCGAGTTTGTCCCCGTTGCACAGGCGGTAACCGTACAGGAATTGAACCCTCTTGCCCCAAGAGTAATTGAGACTTGGCCAGTAGCCATATCAGGAATTAACATCGGCACGAAGAATGGACTGACCCGTTTATAACCTCTTTTTAAGAAAATCTCATATTGATTCTCAAACGTCTCCATGCCGCCAATTCCTGAACCAATCCATACACCCACTCGATGCGAGTTTTCATCAGTAATCTCAAGCTTTGCATCCTTAACTGCCATGATTGCACTTGCAACGGCATACTGGGTAAATCGATCCATTTTTCGGGCATCTTTTCTTTCCATGAATAGTTCTGGATCAAAGTCCTTTACCTCTGCGGCGACCTTTGCCGGATACTCATCTGCATTTAGCCTTGTTAATGGACCAATGCCTGAGAGACCGGATATAATACCTTTCCAGGTTGTTTCTACATCGTTTCCAAGTGGTGTGACCGCTCCAACGCCTGTTACGACAACTCTGCGTTTTTCCATTTTGTATATCTCCTTTTCTCTAACTTAATCAGCAAGGTAGAAGTTCTACCAATTTATCTTCCCCATCTTATCGCAATTGCCCCCCATGTTAGGCCCCCGCCGAAACCAACCATGACAATAAGGTCATCATCTTTTATTTTACCAGCCTCAAGTTCCTCAACTATTGAAATTGGAATGGATGCTGCCGATGTATTACCGTATTTATCAACTGTTTTCGACATCTTTTCTTCCGGAAGCTCTAATCTTTGCCTTGAAGCCTCCATGATGCGGATATTCGCTTGGTGCGGAATTAGAAAATCAACATCCTCTTTCTTTAAACCAGCCTTATCGAGAACATGGATACAGCTTTCCCCCATTTGTCTAACCGCAAATTTAAAAACTTCGCGACCATTCATAATGATATATTCGTCTTGGTATAAGTGTTTTCCCCCTGTACCATCAGCTCCCAACTCAAATGAGAGAATCCCACGATTTTCGGAAACAGGGCCAATAATCGCTGCTCCAGCACCGTCGCCAAACAACACTGCGGTATTTCGATCAGTCCAATCGGTAATTTTTGATAGCTTTTCTACGCCTACAATTAAAACATACTTATAAACACTTGTTTCAATAAATTGTTTAGCTGTTACCATTCCATACATAAAACCGGCACATGCCGCACTAATATCCATTGCTGCTGCTTTCATCGCACCTAGTCTTTCTTGAATTCTGCATGCTACAGAAGGAAATGGCGAATCAGGTGTCACCGTTGCCACGAGAATAAGATCAATTTCTTCAGCTGTGATTCCCGCATGTTCGATTGCCTTTTGCGCAGCAAAAAAAGCCATATCTGAAGTGTCTATATCATCTGCTGCAATGCGCCTTTCTTCAATCCCCGTTCTAGTTCGAATCCACTCATCAGATGTATCCATTATTTTTTCCAAATCATGATTGCTAATCACTTTTTCCGGTAAATATCTGCCAATACCAATAATCCCAGCTCGCATACATTCAACTCCCTCGGTAATAAAACCTTTATAGTACAATATTTTATCCCGCCTTAACGGGCAGTAAGACCCCCACTGATGAAAGTTTCACTTTATATCAATTATTATGACTTGGTACTAATTTTAACAAATGGACTAGTATATTCGCAACTATTTCTTTTATTTCCCTATTAATACCCTGTTAATACAGAAATATAAATAAGCCGCCAAAAATATTATTCTGGCAGCTTTCCTGTCACTTTATATGTCTCAATATATCTATTCATCTTTTGAATAAACTCTTTATCGACTACTGGGCTATATCCGCCTAGAGATATCACATCATCCTGAAAGTCAAAAAGTAGATTTCCGGACTCCAGCTTTCCGTCATTGAACTGTTGTGCTACTTTTTCATATAATTTATCTACTTGCTGAACGGTACTTGTCAATACGGTCATTTCACCTAAATCAGATTGATCCGAAACATATCCAATAACATACCTGCCACGTTCTTTTACTCGTTCAATAACGGGAACATTAAATCCATCACCAGCAGGGTAAATAACATCAACACCCTGATTCATCATTCTTTCTGCCAATTGGACTGCTTTCTGTTGATCGTCCCAATGGCCTACGTACTCAATATTTATATTAATAGTATGATTTTCTGCCATTGCTCCTTGGTAAAAGCCTTCAATTTCCGGCTGCCATTCATATGCTGCAAGTACACCCACTTTTTGTGACTTTGACATATGAGCTGCTACCATACCGCCAAAAAACCCCATAGCATGTCCTTTAAAATTCAAACTAGTGGTGTTGGGATTTTTCGCATCTCCATTAAAACAAACAAAATGAAGATTAGGATACTCTTTCGAAATTGGATTAAAATATTCGCAGTATTCCGAACCATGGCCAAAGATTAAATTGACCCCTTTCTGGGAAAACTCTTTTACAGCACGTTCAACAGAAGTAGCAGAATCCATACCTTCTTTATAAAAAACATCTATATCATATTTAGATTGAATCTTTAGCATTCCTTTAAAACCCTTTGTCCCCCATACCTGGTCATTAATTGTTTCGGGGACTAATAAGCCTACCTTTTGTAGCTGACCGTGGGAGCGAGTCCCTTCACAACCAGCAAGCAACAATAGACATAATAGAATAATTCCAAAACGATTTAGCATTTATTGCATCTCCTTCATCAATGCCGTTCCTATCTGTAGTTAATTCATGATGATACGACATCTTGCTTTGAAAAAAGAAGCTTTTACCATCATTCTACCCTCTGTTTCTTAAAAAGAAAAGATTATTTTCGATTTGGCTAATAATGTGTATATTAGTTTTTATGACGATAATATTGGTGCACATGGTGCTTTTGAGCCGCAACTGCTTCTTTCAGCGGTGTTAACTGCTTGACGTTAATTCGGCAAAGATTACTGCCAACGGAGCTAGGACTCCAATTCACTCTGGTAGGTTCTATACCAGCCGCTAGTAAAGCTGCACATTGTGTCCAATATCCTTCTTTTCCACTTTCTAGTAAATAATGCCCTGGTTTAGCTAATTCAATTACTTCAAATATCGTCTCTGCGGCATCTTCAATATATATTGCATCTTCTGTCCATTCGCGCTCTGAAGGTGCCAAATCTATCTTCTGCGTTGAAGAAAGAATTGCCTGATGAAACAAAAATTCCGCAGGCTGCCAAGGACCGAATACTGTTGGAAGATAAATAAATTGCGTGGATTTTACCATTTCATGAATTTGTTCTAAAAATGCTTCGATTGGTGGAATACTTTCCATTAACATTTGAATCGGCTCGATGATAACTAATTGTGCCTCGCGATTTTTTTGCAATAAATCCACCATTTGACTTGTAAATACTTCTTCGGAAAGCTGATCTTCTTCCCTATGTATAAATAGACTATAGATGTCCAAAATGATGACTTCTTCCTTCGTATCTGCTGTGAAGTTCAACTGTTCTAAGCTATGTTCAACAAAGTTAGCATTCCTGCCAATTTCCATCTTCTTATCTTCAATAAATTGACTTGCGTTTATTTTAATATGAATCCCATTCACTTCAATTCCCTTGTGTAATAAGGTATGACAAAGTTGCAATCCAATAAAGTTATAAATACCAACAATAATAGCCTTGTCCAAAATAATAACCTCCTCAAACAAACCTTAGTGAATCCTATGCAATTCACAAGGTAAATATTTCTTTTGAGGAGGAAATATTACAATTGCACTTCATACTGGCGATAAAAATCGGCACAAATTTTTCCGATTTGGAATTTTTTCTCTGGTACAATAAAAGTAGGATGGGTTTTGGGAGTGGCTATTTGTTTATATTGTTTCGACAAGTTGTAGGATCGGCCACCTGACAAAACATGCACAATTTTTATTGGTATTTGATTAAAATTCAGCTCATTATTCACTGAATAAATTAGATTTTCAAGCTCATGCTGGTTTAACTGATAGGCATAAGTTAATTCTCTCATTAATTTTTTATAAAAAAATTTATGCTCTTTTTCTTGTTCAAGGTGAAATTTTATTGAAAGAATTGGGTTAAGGAAGACGATAGACCTGATAGAACCTCTCATTTTCTCCATAAGCTTAATTGCTGCTAGCGCTCCCATTCCTTCCGCTAGTATATGGATTTTATGATTAAGTATTTCACTGCGGATGACCTGTTCATAAACCTGCTGTGCCAATTCGACTGCCTGAATACTTCCCCAGTGCCTTCCATAAAGATTCGAGGAAAAAACAGTGTACCCTCTTTCTTTCAGCTCATGTAAAATTGCTTGCTTGCCTTCATTCTGTGTCCAAAAGCATTTGTTTTCTTCCACAAAATGTCTTTCATCACCGATAATGAAAACCCCGAATCCCGTTGGTTTTGGGGGATAATAAATAATATTCCATTGGGAATCCAGCTGAAAACTTCGACTTTCCATATGGTAAATCTCCTTTTACATTTTTCCTCAACCTATTGTATGCCGGTTCCCAAAAGATGAAAGGGGATTCGCCTAATTTTTCAGACATCCCTTATTTATTATTTTTCATTAATATGGTAATATTAAAACGATGATAATAGGCAGGTGAATTATAGTGAGATTTTTTTGGACCCTATTCTGGACATTCCTTTTAGTCGAGATGCTTTCATATGTTGTTAGTTCAATGTCGGGAAGTTCATTTGACTTTGTAACAGCTGCAGTTTTTTCCGTTGCGGTTAGTGTCTTAATCTTTATCGTATCATTAATAATCCCAAATCAACCTGTTGAAAAACACTAACAGCCATCGTTAAAAGTACTCGAAAAAGGTCTTCCAGCTAAATTGGATGACCTTTTTTAAGTTAATTTTTCTCGATAATCTTAACAGCTAACTCGTCATTTTCAATTGTTATCAATATGGTTGCCCCGTCAAACACCTTGCCGGCGATAATTTCCCGAGCAAGCTTTGTTTCAATGTTTCGTTGAATATATCTTTTTAACGGTCTTGCCCCAAACAATGGATCAAAGCCATGAACTGCAATAAATTCTTGCGCTTCCTCAGCAATGGTAATATCAATTTGCTGTTCCTTTAGGCGGCTTTCGAGCCCTTTTAACATCTTAACCACAATCTTCTTGATTTCCGCTAATGACAGTGGTTTAAATAGAATCGTTTCATCGATACGGTTAAGAAATTCCGGACGGAAATGTGCTTTTAATTGATTCATGACCTTATCTCTTACCGATTCAGATATTTCGGTATCCGTCTCTGCCCGTTCCAAGAGAAATTGCGAACCAATATTTGAAGTCATGATGATGACAGTATTTTTGAAGTCTACCAGCCGCCCTTGTGAATCCGTAATTCGACCATCATCTAAAGCCTGCAGAAGGATATTAAATACTTCCGGGTGAGCTTTCTCAATTTCGTCCATTAAGATGACAGAATATGGCCTTCTTCTCACTGCTTCTGTCAATTGCCCGCCTTCTTCGTAGCCAACATAACCTGGAGGAGCACCAATTAATCGTGACACCGCATGTTTTTCCATGTATTCGGACATATCTATCCGAATAATATGCTCCTCACTATCAAATAATGATTCTGCCAATGTTTTGGCTAATTCAGTCTTCCCTACCCCTGTCGGACCTAAAAATAAAAACGAACCGATTGGCCTATTTGGATCTTTGATCCCTGCCCGGGCGCGAAGTACAGCATCTGATACTAATTGTACTGCCTCGTCTTGACCAATTACTCTTTTTCTAAGTATGGTTTCCAGCCGCAGCAATTTTTCTCTTTCTCCCTCGACTAATTTAGCTAGCGGGATACCTGTCCATCGTGAGACAATTGTAGATATTTCTTCGGCAGTCACCTCTTCCCGCAGCAGTTTATCGTCCTTTGCTGCATCCTTTTCCAAATCTTGCAGTTCCTTTTCTGCTGCTGGTATTAAGCCATGGCGAAGCTCTGCAGCTCGGTTTAAATCATATTTGTCCTCAGCTTGCTCGAGCTCCCGGCGCAGTTTTTCGATTTGCTCCCGTTTTTCCTGTAATTTAGTTATATTTTCTTTTTCCGCTAACCATCTAGCTTTCATTTCCGCTGCCAGTTCTTTTAAGTTTGCCAGTTCTTTTTGCAGCGCTTCCAGTCTTTGTTTACTAACTTCATCTTGTTCTTTTCTTAATGCCGCCTCCTCAATTTCTAATTGCATCACCCGTCTTGTTACCTCATCCAATTCAGTTGGCATGGAATCAATTTCAGTTCGGATCATCGCACATGCTTCATCAACCACATCGATTGCTTTATCTGGCAAAAAACGGTCAGTTATATAACGATCCGATAATGTCGTAGCTGCAACTAAAGCCTGATCATGAATTTTCACACCATGGTGAACCTCAAATCTTTCCTTTAGCCCCCGTAAAATTGAAATGGTGTCCTCCACATTTGGCTCTTGGACTACTACTTGTTGAAACCGACGTTCTAGTGCCGGATCCTTTTCGATGTATTTTCGATGCTCATCAAGAGTTGTGGCACCAATGCAATGTAGTTCACCACGTGCTAGCATTGGCTTTAACATATTGCCAGCATCCATCGCACCTTCTGTTCGTCCTGCGCCGACAATTGTATGAATCTCATCAATAAAGAGTAATATTTGGCCCTCGCTTTTTTTTATTTCATTTAATACCGCCTTCAAGCGTTCTTCAAATTCGCCACGAAATTTTGCTCCAGCTATTAACGAACTCATATCTAATGCAAATATCGTTTTATCCTTCAAGCCTTCAGGAACATCTTTTCTGACTATCCTTTGAGCTAGTCCCTCTACAATAGCTGTTTTTCCTACACCAGGTTCGCCAATTAATACTGGATTATTTTTTGTCTTTCGCGATAAGATGCGTATCACATGGCGAATCTCCGCATCCCTGCCAATAACAGGGTCAAGTTTGCCAGCCTTTACTTCTGCGACAAGGTCACGTCCATACTTTTTTAAAGCATCATAACCGGCTTCTGGATTTTGCGAAGTCACTCTTTGGTTCCCCCTTATTTCCTTGATTACCTTTAATATGTCTGACTGTGTCCGCCCAAAAGATTGAATGATTGTTTTCATTTCGGAGTTACTCGCATTGACCGCTGCCAATAGAATATGCTCAACTGAAATATAATCGTCTCCGAACTGACTGGCAACTTCTTCAGCAGCAACTAATAATTTTTGAAGACTATTAGTAATATATAACTTTCCTTGTTGGACACCACTTCCACTTACCTGTGGTTTTTTGTAAAGGGATTCTGCCAGCCGTTCCTGCACTTCTCCTGCTGATATACCGCATCTTTCTAAGATTGCGGAAATTAAATTATCATCCTGATTTAATAACGATAAAAATAAATGAACTTCATCTACTTCTTGATGGTTATTTTTAATAGCTACTGTCTGTGCGTTCATTATCCCCGTCTGCAGCCGCTCAGTCATTCGGTTTATATCCATCATCTCACTCCCTTTTGACCTTTTTTGACCTATATAATTATTATAGATAATCTAGAACTAATTGTAAAAGATAAAGCCATCCATTTTGGATGACTTATCTTATTGCTTATTATGGCTTACGTAAATATGTCCATAAGCGTTCGTCATTTGAGTTTTCCGGAAAAGGGTCTCCTGCTTTTAACTTAATTTTTTTAGGATTCACAACATTGCTTCCTGTATCTCCCGCTTCAATGTATATTCCATTATTCGGAGCCTTTTGACCCGGCTTAAACTGACGATTTTGTCCCATAATGTTTCCCTCCTTATTCTTTACATTTGTAGTATTTCCGTTTGCGAATAGAGCATTAAAGGAATTTATTTCTTTTTCTGTTTTCACCATATTTCCCAAGAAATAATAATGGATTTTGTCGATTATATGAATTTATTCCACAAATATTGTCAATTTATCTCCGTAAGCAATATAATTATAGTAATATTATGTTAAAGCTTTTAGTTTGTGGTTTTTAGTTTATACCTGTAAGGGTGGTCATATTATGCAATCCACTATAAATATTTCTTCTGATTTATCTTCATGTCTATTCACGGCGATACATCACGTAAAAACAGTGGAGAAAGGCAGCTTTTTATTCCAAGAAGGGGCAGAAGCTAACGAATTATACCTTGTAAAAAGCGGGATATTTCAGCTTAGTAAAATTATCCCTGATGGCAGAGAGCTTATATTAAGAATGTGTAAGCGTGGCGATTTTATTGGTGAATTTGACTTGTTTTCCCCATCTTCACAATATTTGCTAAGTGCACGTGTCATTGAAGATGGCGAAGTAGCTGTTTTGCTAAAAGAAGATCTAGAAGAGCAATTAGCATGTAATCTACCACTTGCTTATGAATTTATTAAATGGATGAGCCTACAGTCCCGTAAAGCACAAACGAAATTTCGCGACTTGGTATTGCATGGAAAAAAAGGCGCATTATATTCAACTCTGATTAGACTTAGCAATAGCTTTGGATGTCAAACTAACAGCGGTATTATGATTGATCTGTTGCTAACCAACCAAGAGTTAGCCAACTTCTGCGGAACTTCTCGTGAAGTAGTGAATCGCCTTCTCAGCGATCTTAGAAAAAAAAGAATTATTACAATAGAAAAAGGGAAAATTATCATCCTGAATTTAGACTTATTAAAGCAAGAAATCGATTGTGAAAACTGCCCAATTGAAATTTGCAGAGTAGATTAATGTTAAATGTAAAAATCGGCTGCTAAGCCGATTTTTCACACAGGCAAGCCTTAAATCTCATTTACCTGCTTCTTTAACCATTGGACAATAAAAGTGATAGCTTTGCTGTTACTAATTGAAAAACAAGGGATGGCCATTATCGTCTGCACATACTCCTTAATTGAGTCTTCCCAGTAAACAACAGCTTGTATATTTTCCAGCTTATGTAACAAATGCGCCTCAGTGAGAGTTTTAATCAGTGCAACTTTAGGGTGCTCTGCAAATTTATAACCTTCAATTAAGATGACCTCAGGTTGAAAAAAACCTAGTAATTGTACTTGATCATGTAAATCATAACGTTTGCCTTCAGCATGCAAAAGTAAGCGGCCATCCCCCTCAACAATAGTTGCTGCAGCTCCAGCCTCTACATGACGTGTAGAATCTTTTTGTTCACACACATTCGGCTTTCCTCCATGGCCGTGATGTTTTATAACGGCTGTTTTGAGGCCGATGGCGGCTAATTCTTCAATTATCTTTTCGATAAATGTAGTTTTGCCGCTATTTTGATAACCAACAACCTGAAAGACAACTGGTTTTACCACGGCCATTCACTGCCGGATTGGTCTTCAAGTAATAATACATCCACTTCTTTACCAGCTGAAAATCCTCTCGTTCCCCCTGGAAGAATCGTCAATGAATTAGCTCCGGCAAGACTCATTATTATATTCGATTTATCCAAACCGCTAGGAACTACTTTAAGACGTCCCTCTTCAATATATACCGCGCTGCGGACAAATCTTGTAAATGGATTCGCTTTCGGAAAATCAGCTTCAAGAATGGCCTTTTCCTTACGTAAATGTGGCCTTTTTGAGCCAAGAAGGCGGCGAATAACTGGTCTGGCAAATAATTCAAAGCCAACATAACATGCCGAAGGATTCCCCGATAATCCAAAAAGCAGTTTATTATTATGACTGGCAACAGTTGTCACGCTTCCAGGTCGCATCGCCACTTTGTTGAATAGAACTTCAGCACCTAATTTTTCATATATTTCCGGAAGATAATCAAAATCTCCAACAGAAACACCACCTGTTGTGATTAAAAAATCCACTTTATCCAAGGCTTGCGCTACTGCTGCATAGCAGGTAGAAAACTCGTCAGGCAATTTACCAAAGTAATGAACAATTCCGCCTGCTCTCTCAATTTGAGCTGCAATCATATGGGAATTACTGTTGCGAATCTTCCCAGCTACCAATGGTTCATCCACTTCTAACAGCTCAGTTCCTGTTGCAAATAGCCCAATTATTGGTTTTTTGGCTACAGGTACATAGTTGTAACCAAATGTTGCCAGCATCGCTTGAATTCCCGGGTTAATCAATGTCCCGCTCTTAACCAAAACCTCTCCCTTTTTCGCATCTTCACCCATGTATGAAACGTTCTCACCCTGTTTAAAGCTGCGCTTAATTGACATATAGGGAGTACCATTTTTTTTAAATGATTGGGCAACTTCAAACATTACCACTGCATCGGTGCCATTAGGCATCATCGCTCCAGTCATAATTCTCACTGCTTGATTTCTATTTACTTGCTTTGTTGAGACCATACCTGCACCAATATGATCGATTACTTCGAATTCGACAGGATTAGACAGTGATGCTGCCGACGTATCTATTGATCTTACAGCAAAACCATCATAAGGGGCTCTATTAAAATGAGGAACATCACTAGTGGCAGCTAAATCTTCTGATAAGAAGCGCCCATAACTTTCCTCAATCGATACACGTTCGGTTATCCCATTCATTTCGAAATCCATAATTTTCCTAACTGCTTCTGCTATAGGAATAGGTTGTCTGCGCTCAAACAAATTCATCTGCCCCTTTCTAGCAATTCTATTATTCATGTTACTTCATTATAAGCCTATAAAAAACTCGTTAACTTCGCAAATAGCACAACTTAATATTGATGATTTATTAAAAAATTTATTTATATGTGATGTAGGTCACCCAACATTTTTACTGTTTCTATTAAGCTAATATTAGTTAAATAATTTTTTTAGGAGGATTTCAAAATGAATTTCCCATTTACTGCTGATTCGTTAGTAAGAGATATTGTTAATAAATTACCTAATACAAGTGATGTATTTAAAAAATATCGTATTGATTTTTGCTGCGGTGGAAACATTCCATTAGGTCAAGCAGCCAGTCAAAATCAACTTAATATCGATATAGTTATGAAAGAATTACAAACTGTTTTTGAGCAAAACGAAAATAAGCAAATAGATGTTAAAGTATGGACAGAATCCGATTCAATTACCATTATTAATCATATTATCCAACATTTCCATCGTGCGTCTGAAGAAGAATTAAAGAATCTTAGCCCTTATGTCACCAAGGTGTCCCGTGTACATGGAAATAACCATCCAGAGCTATTAAAAGTAAATGAACTATTTTATGAATTTAAAAAAGAATTACTTGAGCATATGGCAAAAGAGGAAGAACTAGTCTTCCCAATCATTAAACAACTGGAAGAAGGGACAATAAAAAATAAAGAAGAAGCAATCGCAATGATTATTGAGCTTGAAAAGGAACATGATCATTGTGGTGAGATTTTAAAACAAATCCGCTCTATTACCTCTGATTATGCCTTACCACTTGATGCTTGTGGTACCTATCGTTTAGTTTATGCACGTTTAGAGGCACTTGAAGAGTTAACATTCATGCATGTGCATCTTGAGAATAATATATTATTCCCTCGGTATATGTAATACTAGAAAAAGCCTGCTTAGTAAAAAGCAGGCTTTTTCTAGTAAAAGACTATCCGCCTATATATGACATTTCAATTTTTTTACGATGTTTATTTGTTTCTGCTGTTCGTTCATCAGAATACCGATCACGACGGTTATTCCAAATCGAAACAATCCTCTCTACCAACTGCTCATCTGTCGCACCATTTCGCATCATATTCCTGATATCATAACCATTCCCATTAAATAAGCAAGTATAGATTTGGCCGTTTGCAGATAATCGCGCCCTTGTACAGCTTGAACAAAATGATTCTGAAACAGAAGTAATAAAACCCACTTTCACATTTGTATTTTTGTAGCGGTAATGTTTTGCTACTTCCCCATAATAAGCAGGATCGATTGGCTCCATTTCAAAATGCTCGCTTAACATTTGAAATATTTCCTTTTTGCTAACAACATCATCCATTTTCCAACCATTTGTTGATCCTACATCCATAAATTCAATATATCTCAGTTCTAGCTTATTTTCTTTACAATACTGAGCCATCGGGATAATTTCTGAATCGTTCAATCCTTTTTTTACCACCATGTTAATCTTTATGCCAAGGCCAGCTGCCTTTGCTGCGGCAATCCCGTCTAAAACCGGTCCTGTTCCAACCCCGCGACCATTTATTTTACCAAACAGCTCATCATTCAAGCTATCTATGCTGACATTAACCCGTTTAAGACCAGCATCTTTAAGACTTGAGGCTAGTTTAGGTAACAGCACACCATTGGTTGTCAGGGCTATGTCACGTAAACCATCCAGTGAAGAAAGCTTTGCAACCAAAATCGGTAAGTCCCTTCTAAGCAAAGGTTCCCCACCAGTTAAACGGATTTTTTCTACCCCTAAATGGACAAATATTCTGGCGACACGTTCAATTTCTTCATAAGTTAGGAGTGCGCTCCTTGGTAAAAATTCAAAGTCTGAACCGAATTGGTCAGCAGGCATGCAATATTGGCAGCGAAAATTACAGCGATCAATCACAGATATTCGCAAGTCACGTAATGGTCGATTTAGTTTATCATGAATAATGGTTTTTTCCATTAAATATCAACTCCAATTAATAAAAGGAACGTGTTATAACTATTTTATCAGATACTTTGAAAAAAAGACTGTTACTTTATTCACTGTGGTAATAAATTTATTCTTTTTTGTATTCTTGCAAAATTAACTTTAGTTTTCACTGTATTGTCATTGTTTAATTGGTTTTCTTAAGAACATTTGCGTTAAAATGATACTATTGAATTTTTTTTGTATAGAAACATAATTTGAGGTGAGTATGCATGACTACAATGATGAAGCCAACTCATTCCATTGAGATAAAAGAGTTACTTAAATTTGCCGACCGAACATTTAAAAGTGAACGGGGCAGATATATATTTCAAGAAGGCATGATTGCCGACGAACTTTTTGTCGTGATTTCAGGTCGAATTCAGATTAGTAAAATTACCTCCGACGGTCGCGAGCTTTCGTTAAGAATTTGTGGAGAAAATGATATTTGCGGTGAATTAACACTCTTTACCGAAACCCCAAGATATTTACTAAGTGCAAAAGTACTTGAAGAAGGCGAAATAGCAGCAATAAAAAAAGAAGTCCTAGAAAGTGAAATCTTTCAGAACAGCAGACTTGCGTTTGAATTTATGAAATGGATGAGTGATCATTTTCGAAAAACACAAACCAAATTTCGTGACCTTGTGCTGAACGGCAAACGTGGTGCTTTGTTTTCGACTCTTATTCGTATGACCAATAGTTATGGAGTTAAGAATGGCGATAACATCCTAATTGACTTGCCATTAACTAACCAGGAATTGGCAAATTTTTGCGGGACATCACGCGAGAGTACAAATCGGATTCTTAGCGAATTGAAACGGGATGGGATTATATCTATTAAAAAGGGGAAAATCACCGTCTTAGACTTACAATATTTAAAAGATGAAATTGGCTGTGAAAATTGTCCAGCTGTTTATTGCAATATTGAATAGGATGACTAGGGCACCCATAAAGGCGCCTTGGCCATCCTTTTTTTTTATGATTGTTTTTCACGTAAGGCCTTTGGTATATACACACAGAATGGTTCACTTTCCAAATAGTCTCCCGTCATCGCAAACGCTCTGGATCTTGAACCGCCACACACATGGCGGAATTCGCAAACACCGCATTTGCCCTTAAAGCCATCCGGATTTCTAAGTGATTTAAAAATTGGCGACTCACGGTAAATTTCAGCGAGTGATGTTTCCCGGATATTTCCAGCCTTTACTGGCAGCAAGCCGCTTGGATAGACATCGCCAATATGAGAAATAAAGACAAAGCCATTGCCATCATTCACACCTTTTGGAGCTCGGCCCAAACCATCAATTGATCCTGTTAACCCTTTTTCGGTTAATGCTGATAAATAATTGATTTCATCGCTCTGAGCTTTTGCCTCGCGCATTTTTTGCTGAATGACAACCCGGCGATAATGCATTGCTTCCGTTGTTTTAATATCAAAGGAAACACGTTTGCTTAAGTCATATAACCACCGCAATACTTTTTCGTGTTCAACTGGTGAAATCATATCAGCGACCTGTCCCCGTCCAGTTGGAACTAGGAAAAAGACGCTCCATAATACACATTCCAACTTTTCAACTAATGCTGCCATTTCTTCTAAATGTTGATAATTATATCGTGAGACAACGGTATTAATTTGTATTGGCATGTTCAATTCATGTAAATACTTAATTTTTTCCATCGTTAAGTCATACGAGCCAGACGTACCGCGGAAATGATCATGAATCTGTGCAGTTGGTCCATCAAGGCTGAAAGCCCAGCGTGAAAGACCAACCTCTTTGGCCTTTCGCATTGCATCAATCGTCACATTTGGTGTTGCACTAGGTGTCATCGATACGCGGAGACCCTTTTCCACCGCGTATTTTGCGATATCAAACACATCCGGGCGCATTAATGGATCGCCTCCGGTAAAGACAAGCAACGGATTATTCATTGCATAGATTTGATCGATTAAGTTTTTCCCCTCTTCGAATGTTAATTCGCGGGGATCTCTTGTATATTGTGCATCTGCACGGCAATGCAGACACTTTAGTTGACAGGCACGAGTAAGTTCCCATATAACAATAAACGGATCTTTATTAAAATCACGGCTAAAATCCACTTTGAAACGCCTCCTAATACAGCTATTTCAACCTAAACAGCTTAATAACTGTATTATAAAGCTGTTACTACTTCAAAAAAGTGAACTATCTCACAATCTCGGTCGATAATTTGTTGATTCTTAATCCGTAAAAAAACAGCAGATTGGGTCACAATCTGCTGTTATTACGATATGGTCACTACCTCATATTTTGCTGCCAAATCAATAAATTCACCCATACCGCTAATTTTTCCAACCGTTAACTTTTCACTAACACCGTAGTGATCAGCACATGTCTTACACGCTAATATCTCGACACCTTTAGTCGCCAATTCCTGCAGGTGAACAGAAACCAATGATTCCTCTGTCATCGTTAATACCCCGCTGTTCATGCAGAAAATCGCCTTGGGCAGTTCCTCTCGCTGTTTTAGCAGGGTAAAAAATGTTTCTAGCACATTTTCACCGAGTATTTCATCCCCCCTGCCAAGCTGATTGGAACTAACTAAAATTACTTTATTTTTCATTATGAATCACTCCTTAACGAATTCCTAAAGCAATTTTAGCATATCGGGACATCATGTCTTTATTCCATGGTGGATTCCAAACAATATTTACATCAACACCCTTTATTTCTGGTATATCTGCTAATGCCCTTTTCACCTGGTCAACAATCGTTCCTGCAAGTGGGCAGCCCATAGCTGTTAATGTCATCCTAACGGTTAATTTATCTTCCTCATCCATTTCCAGGTCATACACTAAGCCTAAATTTACGATATCTATGCCAAGCTCTGGATCAATCACTAGTTCCAGTGCACCCATAATATTTTCTTTTAATTCTTCATTCATGTTCGCTTCACTCCTATAATTTGTTATGATTTTTACTATATCAAGAAATTTTTTCAACACATAGCATAATATAGCGAATTTTAAAGGCGTTTGGTGTGAATTTTTTTACAGCTATCATATAAAATTGTTAACATAGTGAATAAAGAAAATTCATTTCCTTATTATTTGTAGTGTATCACGTAATTGCTCAATCTGCTAAATCAATGCTTACTTGATTAAATTAATAAAGCGAGGGAACTCTGAATGGTACAAAAACACTTAATTGCTTTAGATTTAGATGGAACTTTATTGAAGGATGATAAAACAATATCCGAAAAAACAAAGCTCGTTCTAAACAGGGCTAGAGAAAACGGACATGTTGTTATGATTGCTACAGGTAGGCCTTATCGTTCAAGTGAAATGTATTACCGCGAACTTGAATTAGACTCACCGATTGTTAATTTTAACGGGGCTTTTACCCATCATCCGCTTCAAAATGGCTGGGGCTTCTATCACGAGCCGCTCGATGTCAAAGTAGCAAAAGATATAGTTGACGCCTGTCGCAGCTTTCAATTTCATAATATTATCGCAGAGGTAATGGATGATGTTTATTTTCACTATCACGACCAAAAGCTGCTGGATATCTTTAGCTTTGGAAATCCAAAAATTACCACAGGTGATTTAGTTAATTTTCTCCATGATTCACCTACAAGCATGCTGATTCATACAGAAGAAGACCAGCTGCAGAAAATTAGAGCCCACTTGGCAGAAGTTCATGCTGAAGTCATTGAGCAGCGCAGTTGGGCGGCACCTTGGCATGTAATTGAAATTATTAAAGCCGGCCTGAATAAAGCAGTCGGTTTAAAAAAAGCCGCAGAATATTATGATATCCCAGCAGACAGGATTATTGCCTTTGGAGATGAAGATAATGATTTGGAAATGATTGAGTATGCCGGGCACGGAATTGCAATGGGAAATGCCATCGATACTTTAAAAAATATTGCCAACGATGTGACCTTAACCAATGAGGAAGACGGGGTTGCTGCCTATATAGAAGATCTTTTACAACTGAAATAGTCCTGACCATTGTTTCCCTAAATGATTCTCTTTTTAGTTGCACATACTACTTCTTGAGGCCATATACGCCTCAATCATAGCTTTTAGCATACTGGAGGGATTCGAATGGGTCGATCAAACAAATCAAGACGCTTTGTCCAGCAAGGAAAGAATTCTGTTAATCAGCATGCTGAGAGGATTCCTTATAAGATGACTTATGCTGAAGCGGAGGCGCGAAAAATGGCCAACGTACATGAGTCCTCGCTGGGAGGAATATAGCGATGGGAAATCAGCTGTTCCAAGAAGCAAGAAGATTTGTTGAGATGGCAAAAAGCGCCAGCCCAGAGTCTCGTGAAAGTGCCGTTTCGAAAGCAAAGAATGCGCTAAGCTCAGCATTTGCTAACTCCACTTTTGCAGAAAAAAGACAGCTCCAAGACATGCAACAAGAGCTTGATCAGCTTACTTAAGATAAAAACGGATGCCCTCTTTGTGCAGGCATCCGTTTTTATCTTATGTAACTTGTTTCATTTCTATTTAGTCTTTACGGAAAAATCCATAGACAGCATTTGTTTGAACAATATTCGTAAATGCGTTAGGATCAACCTCTTTAATAACCCTTTCTAAATCGAACAATTCATAACGAGTAATTACAATCATCATGATGTCTCTTGTTTCATTTGAGAAAGCCCCTTTACCAGGAATCATGGTAATCCCTCTGACTAATTTAGCATGGATGGCTTTTTTCATCTCATCTGCTTTTTTGGTAATGATAAAGGCAGTTAATTTAGCATGACGAGTGTGAATGGTATCGATAACCCTTGTGGAGGCATACAAAAACACCAGTGTATAAAGTGCTTTTTCCCAGCCATTCAAATATCCAGCCATCAGAATGATAATACTGTTTAACGCAAACATATACGGTCCAATCGGTTTATCCTTAATCCGTGACAGGACCATGGCAATAATATCAAGGCCGCCTGTAGATGCCCCCCATTTTAATGTAAAACCGATTCCAACTGCCATTATAACCCCGCCAAAAACAGCATTGAGAAGAATATCATCAGACATCTTTTCTACCGGGATCAATTCTAAAAACAGTGAAGATAATACAACGCTAATAAAACTGTACACCGTAAATGACTTCCCTACTTTTTTCCACCCTAAGATGGCTACCGGTATATTTAAAACCAAAAGCAAGAAGCCAATAGATATATTTATCGGTGTATAGTCATTTAATAGCTTAGTCAATATTTGAGCAATCCCCGTAAATCCACTGGAGTATACATTTGCAGGAATCAGAAACCAATTCATTCCCAGGGCCGTTAAAAAGGCACCGATAATGACCACGATAAGTTTTTTTATTTCAAGCCACAACAGGTAAAACCTCTTTTCCTATTTGATTAACAAAGATAATTGTATTTTAGCATTGAAACCGATAAACTAAAATAAGATATATTTGTTTGAAAGCAGGTGAGCTTTATGCAAGTTAAAATACTGGCAGATAGCGCATGTGATTTACCAAAAAGTTTTTACGAGGAACATGACGTCACTCTCATCCCTTTACGTGTTCACATTAATGACCATGAATATGATGATGTAAAAAATATTGACCCAAAAACAGTTTATAATGCCATCCGTAGCGGTGTTGTGCCCAAAACTTCACAAGCCTCGCCCTTATTATTCCAACAAATTTTTACAAAAATGGCTGAGAATAATGAGGATGGAGTGTACATTGCTTTTTCATCAGAACTGTCAGGAACATATTCCACTGCTGTTATGATTCTTGACCAAGTCAAGGAAAAATATCCAAATTTTAATTTATCCATTATTGACACAAAATGTGCCTCTTTGGGACAGGGGCTAATCGTCATGGAAGCAGCCAAACTAGCTGCGGCAAATGTTTCTAAACAGGAAATTATCAACGATGTTGAGTTTAGAAGCCGGCATATGGAGCACTTATTTACCGTTGAAGACCTCGATTATTTGGCTAAGGGTGGTCGGGTATCAAAGGCATCAGCGTTTCTTGGCGGCCTGCTAAATATTAAACCAATTCTAAATGTGGAAGATGGCAAGCTTGTTCCAATTGAAAAAATTCGCGGCCAAAAAAAGGTATTCCGACGTATTATTGATTTGATGAAAGAGCGGGGCAGTATGCTTGAACAACAAGTAATTGGAATCAGCCATGCTGATAATGAAACTACCGCTCAAGAAGTAAAAGCCATGATTGAGGCAGAGTTTAATCCTAAAGAGGTTTACATTTCTTCTATAGGATCTGCGATTGGTGCCCATACAGGTGCAGGGACAATTTCTATTTTCTTTTTAAATCAATTACCTAAATAAAGAGCGAGGTGCCTAGCACCTCGCCCTTTATCATAAGTGATCAGTTTTTTTGGAATATTGATGTTTCCCTGCTTGACGATTTTTCTCTCGCAGCATATTTTTTTCATGGCGCAGTGCATTGTTATCCTGTGCCTTTTTATCATTATCAGAAGTATGCGGCATATTCTTACCCCTTTCTAAAGCTTTCATAGCTAGTGTTTGTTATTTTAAAAAGGGATATGTATGATAAATTAGTTGGAAACCGTTACGTTACTGTAGCTTCTTTTCATAAGTCCAGCCGCCTTCTTGATAAACCCGTCCTTCCTTCATCAGCTTCCCCAATGCTCGTTTAAAGGCAGCTTTGCTAAGACCAAACCGCTCCAGTATATCTTCGGGCATACTTTTGTCAGTGTAAGGCATGGCCCCATTCCTAGTCATTAAATATTCATAAATATGGGCAGCATCTAGATCTAGAGAATCTTGCTTTCTGGCCAGCAGTGAGACATTAATCGTGCCATCCTCTTTAATATCGATGATTCTTCCTTCCACTTTTTCACCAAGCCGCGGCTCTTGCCTCCGCTGTGATTCATGGATAAATCCTTTAAAGCCTTCTAGTGTATAAATCCAGCTGCCCACCTTCGCAGTACGATATATATAGCCCTGAATATTTTTATTAAAGTCGGAGCGTGTTGCTTTTACTGCCATTTCCTTTATCACTTGATCGCTTGCCAGCTTAGCATAGAGAAGATAATTCCGATTAACTCTTAAGGTAATGTAAACCATGTCTCCTTCTTTTGGCCAAACCGACGTGTGGGAAGGTAAATCATCCTTGCCTAACAGGATATCTTTTTGTAAGCCAAGATCAAGAAACACCCCAATATCTGCTTTCACATCGGTTACTTTTACCCAGGCATAGCGGCCTACTGCCACTTCAGGAATGACTGTTGAAGCTGTCGTTCTCCCTTCAGAATCAACATAGAGGAAGACCTCTACCTGTTCCCCCTCTTCAAAATCCCTGCTTGTTTCATTTTTATGTAATAGCACATCTTCCGTTCCATCTGTTAAAAAATAACCAAAATCAGCCTTTCGCGCAACCGTTAAAGTGGTTGTCTGGCCGACAAGTTCTTTCAATGACATATGCAACTCTCCTTCTCTTTGGAGCTTATTCATAAGGTTGTAAAACTACGGCTTATTTTACTATAATGTAGACAAGAAAGGAAACTTTAACAAACAATTTCTTTATTTGGTCTTGGGAGGTTATGGTATGTCCAAAGATAGTTCATTTGATATTGTATCCAAAGTAGACTTTTCGGAAGTTACCAATGCGATTACGCAAACGATGAAGGAAATTTCTACTCGCTATGATTTTAAAGGCAGTAAAAGTGACGTGTCACTTGATAAAGAAGAGCTTGTCCTCGTTAGTGATGATGACTACAAACTAGAGCAGCTCAAAGATGTCCTCCTTAGTAAATTAATCAGGCGAGGAGTTCCTGTTAAAAATCTTGATTATGGGAAGATTGAAAAGGCCTCTGGAGGTACAGTTAGACAAAGGGCAAAGCTAGTTCAAGGTATCGATAAAGAAAATGCCAAAAAAATTACAGCCATAATAAAAAACAGCGGGGTAAAGGTCAAAAGCCAAGTACAAGATGACCAAGTACGTGTCAGCGGCAAAAGCCGTGATGACCTGCAAAAAATTATCTCACTTGTCCGCGATGCTGATTTAACAATAGATGTGCAATTCATCAATTATCGCTAAATGCGAAAAAACGCCTTGGAGTATATCAACCCTCCAGGCGCTTTTTTTAGCCGATTTTGCTTGGTTTACCTCGCTTCAAAATAAAAAATAAGAAGATTAATACTAAAATAACAACCATAACCATGGCACTTATCATGGGAAAATTAAGGCCAGACTTTTTCGTTAGAACATAAACTTCAGAAATATCCCGGTCTAGAATTAATAGATATTGACCTTTATGACTGGAAACAAGATCGCCGTCCAGTAGACCACGAAGCTCTTTTCCCCCTTCTATATCATTCGCTGTCAAGGTGACCTTTTGCGACTTACTTGTGTTATTTATTGCAATCACTGCCGTTTCATCTTTATAAACGCGCTTATAAATGATTAGGCCTTCTTTATTATAGAGCAAGTCAAACGAGCCTCTTGTTAATGAAGGTAAGTCATTTCTTAATTGAGAAACTTTTGTCATATACTCAATCAGTTCTTTTTCTGCACGAAAATTCATTGGCTTGCGATTATCAGGAACTTTACCGCCATTTTGAGCAATTTCCGTTCCATAAAAGACAATGGGAATGCCTGGTGTTGTATACAAATAAGTTAACGCTGTCTTCCAACGTGTCCCAGGAAATTGACGTTTTGCGACAATATCATGGGTGAACCGTACTGTATTTTCATTATCTAAAAAATTGGTTAGCACCTTTGTGCCTTCGCTTTGTTCAGACTTCCCAGCACGGGCCGGTAAAGACTGATCAGTTGTCGCAAACACTTGTCGTAAATCTTCGCTGCGGCTAATATCAAGAACGCTGTTAATCCCAGCATCCTCATATTTTTTTACCCCAATAACTGTACTTTGAGAAGGAATACCGAGTAGAAAAAAATTCTTCTTCTCCTTTTTTACAGCAGCAGAGAAGTCATGCCAAAAACTAATTGGAACATGGTTGACTTCTGGCAAACTATAACCATCAATATTTGTTTTCTTTATCCACCATTTGGCAGCATCAATTAAATAGTCGCGCACCTCAGGCTGATTCTGATTCAAATCAGGTAAACCTTCAACCCAACCAGCTTCTAATTGCTTCTGATTTGTCCAATCGACAATCTCTTGTTTTGCATGAAACCAGTTTTGCTTTCCCGGGTCTGTTAGCCAAGGGTGCCCTGCTGCTACATTATTTGTAACAAAATCCAGTAAAACCTTTATCTTCCGTTTATGAGCCTCTTTGACTAGTTTTTGGAGTGTTTTTATCGTCCCAAAATGCTCGTCTATTTTATAAAAATCAGTGATCCAATATCCATGGTAACCGCCTTTGGCGTTATCGAAGACAGGTGTAAGACGAATAGTTGTAAACCCCATGTCCTGTATGTAATCTAATTTATCTATAACCCCTTGAATATCACCGCCACTATAGGCAAGTAGGTCTTTTGTATTTACATCGATATCATTGTGTGTATCACCATTATTAAAACGGTCAATCATAATTGAGTAAATGGATTCGTCCTGCCATAACCGATCTTTTTTTTCCACCTTTGCTTCAGCAGGTATGGATGAAGCAAACAATAAAATTAGCGCAATTGGTATCAGTCGTTTTAACATATATATGCCCCCTTAAAAAAGGAAAAGTCCCTTTTCCCCTACCTCATTTTAATCTATGGAAGGTGTTATTCCAACTCATATTGTTTAAATTACTATTTTTTCAGTTTTTCTTGTAATTGCCTATTTTGTATAGGCTGTCAGCACGATAAAGTATCAGAATCAAGAAAACCAGAATAGTTTACATTAGAGGATAATTGTATTGCTGCGGGTGCTTTCATATTGTTTCATGCCTACAGTCGTATCATTTTGTTAATCCTCTGCATCCTGCCTTTTATAAAAATCGAATAAAAAAGTTATAAAATTCCAGGAAGATGTCTAAAAAGGAGAATGAAGCATCTGGCATGGAGGTAAATGATGAATCGACAACAACGAATACATCTTTATGAAATTCAAAACAGAGCCTACACAGAAGGAACTGTCGAACAAATAAATAATCAATGGATCTTTTTTGATGGAGAAACGGAAGAGGCTTCAATGTTAGACGATCTTCTACAGCAGGAGATTGAAATTTTCCGATTCAACAGGTGGAAAAAAGGACTACTAATTGAAACAGGCAAAATACTTATTGGCAATGAACATATCATGTTGCGTGACCATGATGTAATTCGGATTAGGAAGCAATTAATTTACTCTCTTGAGAGACTTCTCGAGGGGATTAATGACGATGCCTTCTTTCAATTTGTGACAACGTTAAATTCAATGAACTTTTCCATTTTTGATTGTATATACTGCTATAACCATTTATCTTTTCTAACAGATGAACATCGAAAAGATGGCGTAAATTTCATGGTTTTTGATAATCAAGATGAAATTTGTAATGTCCAGCATCATTTTTACTACTATGAGAAAAAGAACGACCGCTTCGAGTTCACGATTAATACTGGAAAGCGCTTGATTATTGAAAAGTTAATCTCCTAAAAAACAGCTCACTAGCTCAATAAATCTAAATTTCACCAATTTTGCTAAATGAAAAACTGTTGGACTTTTCCTATCCAACAGTTTTCTTATTAACCCACGTATAAAATAGACATCGGTAGAGATACAAAACCTAAATAGAGTACAAGCGCCCAAGCAATGATAAATTGCAACCAAAAAACTGACGTTCGACGTTGATTAGCAACTCGAGATAGAATCATTTCAAATAGGCCGATGATCCATAATCCAACTACTGCTTTTAGAATATACATAACGGTTATATTACTAACCATGAAAAGGAGCCCTACCCCGGTTGCAATAATAAGTAGGTAAAGAACTCTTAGAATCATCTGGACTATTTTTGCCCCTTTCGCCTTTCCCTTTGAGTGTAAGAAAAGCGCAACAATAAATAAAATAAGAGCTAATGCCCATGCAGTAACATGTCCATGTATCATTGATTTGCCTCCTGTCATATAGTTCGTGACTATCATAACACAGGCTATGCAAAAATACGAAGAAAACGCTATTAAATATCTTTAATAAGATGAATTTAGTACAAATATTAAGCTTCAATCTCGTTCACTAATGTTCCAATGTTTTCGATGGTTATCTCCATCTTATCACCTGGTTGTAAAAACTTCGGCGGTTTAAAGCCTTTGCCTACGCCTGCTGGTGTCCCAGTTGCAATGATATCACCAGGCTCCAATGTCATTCCCGCTGATAGCACTGAGATGATTTCTTCCACAGGAAAAATAAATTGCTTTGTATTCGAACTCTGACGAATTTCACCATTAATCTTTGTCTCAATCGAGAGATTATTTGGATTAGATATGGCACTCTTATGTACGATCCATGGACCCATCGGACATGTGGTGTCTAAGCTCTTACCAATAAAAAATTGCTTATGTCTTGATTGCAGATCCCTTGCAGTGACATCATTAAGTATCGTGTATCCAAAAACATAATCGAGGGCATCTTCACGTTTAATTGCACGCCCTTTTTTACCAATGATTACAGCCAGTTCCCCCTCATAATCGAGCTGTTGAGTGATGGTTTGGTGATTGAGAACAATGGAATTAGGCCCAATAACAGTTGTCGGTGCTTTTGTAAATACCATTACATGTTCCGGAATATCGGCCGCACTCCCCATTTCTATCGCATGGTCCGCGTAATTTTTACCTACACAAAAGATATTTTTTGCTGGTGTCGGGATTGGCGCAAGCAAGGTTACTTCGTCTAGTAATTGATAATAACTGTCGCGATTTTCCTGGGTATCCACCCACGCAACCAGTTTCCTCACTTGTTGAATAAACTCGTCACCGGCAGCTATACACTCTGTCATTGAATCAGGAAAACTATTTTTTCCAATGCGTGCCTGCTCAGCCCGATTTAACAATACGACCTTTTGATATTGCTCATTGATTACCCCAACACTATTTTTCTCTGCTGTTTTCACCGTAACGAATTTCATATCCATTCCCTCCACAAGTATTTTTAAATTTTTGTATATTTATAGAATAGAGTAAATAGTCCAGGTAAACAATTATTAATTTGGGCTAATCAATCACATTATATCCGCCCAAACATAGGATATTATCATAACTAGAAGGGAAGGGTGTTTATCATGCCAGCAATTGTTGGAGTTGCTCAAGTTATTACACTTGGTAACAGTTCTGTTTTTCATATTGGCGATGTTTATAAAATTATGCCTTTCTCCAATGCCAAAACATTCTCCGGTGCAGGCTCATTTAATACAGGGGAACAATTACATGTAAGCAATCAGTTAAGTTCTACGAATACGTATGATCCAGATGTAATTGACCAGGCAAACGCCTTCAATATGTAATATAGGTGGGCTATTCATGAATTTCTACATTCAACAATCCATCCATATCAACCTTATAAAGATTGGTGGGATTACCAATTCCTCGGTCCTTCATATTGGCAGTGCCGGCATTATCAAACCACAGGCAAATTTGTTCAATACGGGGGGCTTTACAACATCAGCACCTGCAGCCGTTAAACAATATGGGCAGCCGCCTCCCACGCTACAAGAGATGCCCTCAGTTCCTTTGCAAGCACCGGTTAGGTCAAAAAATGGGGCTAATCAAAATAGATTTTCATCATAAGCTGTTCATCCAGTGACATGAAATGGGGGGGATAAGAATGTCTCAGGATTTATACCAGTACCTTCAATGGCTGCAAATGTTCATGCAATCGCAAGAACAGAGAATAACTGCACTTGAACAAGTAATTGCAAATTTACAAGACCAACTGAAGAATATTGAAGAAAAAAAATCTATCCATGTCGATAAAATTGAATATAAATTTGACCAGCTAAAGGTGGAAAGGCTAGAGGGCACACTTAATATTGGACTTAATCCCAATGACTTATCGGAAATTGATGATTTTGCTATCCAAAATCAAACATTATCTACCCCATTTTCTCCTGAGACGAGCATGCGAGCAGCCATGAAAATTGAAGGGGCAATCCATCAGTATCTCGAAACAGAGCTTCCACTTGTTATCGAAGACAACCAAAGAAAACTAGCCATCCCATCAAATCAGTCTTATTACTCGTTCATCAAGCAGGACATCCTTAAACAGCTTCCAAACCGAATTGACTATCACATAAAAGTAAGTCAGACCACCAATCATCAAGATGAAAGTTCCGATAAAATTATCGACGATATCATTACAGCATTAAAACAAGAAATCAACAATGGGGTCCATGTTTTCCTTAGTAACCTCCCTGATGATGTGAAAGGAATGAGTTCAGAATGATTTTTGAAGTATATAACCGCAATCTTTGTGTCGACAACATGAATATAACTGGGGTAGCCAGCTCTTCCATGGTCTTTGTTGGCGATACCGACACGATTCAGCTAGCCTGTATTTTTGATACTCCGCCAGAATCGATAATTATTGGTCCATTTGTTCCATTAGCACCGGAAGTGAGATAACAATGCTTAGACGCACATCTGTTGTTAATCATATTGATGTAAGTACAGTTTCCTTTGCTTCGATATTTCAAATTGGGGACTCTCATTCAATTTATAAATTATCACATGCTTTAGCCGTTCAAAGAGAAGCAGAGCAATTTTATGGAAGTGAGGGTGAATTTACCGCCTATCACGCATTTACTCAACCTATTTCCCTTCCTCCTGTAAACGAGCCGATTTTAATCGGACATCATCATCTTAACCCAGTCATTAAAGTAAACAATATTGATATAATAGGGATTTCTTCAGCCTCTATGCTAAATATCGGCAGCAGTCATCATGTATCCATGGAAGCACGTATCAAGCACATCCGCCAGCTACTTCTGGAGGGGCACGAACGAGAATTGGTACAGCTACGTATGCTACAATAGGCAGCTAATGATAATTTTTAATAAAAAGGATGTTTCTCATGCCAGCAATTATAGGTCCTGTACAGATTGTTAATGTAAGCGGTGGAGTTGTTCAATTTGGGGACACCTTGTACATTTCACCTAAAGCCAGCTCGAAAACTTCCGCAGGGTCAGGCGGCTTTAATACCGGCGGGTTTATTATCTCCAATAATGGTTTAAGTGGTACAAATGTACTTGATACAAATGTAATCGACCAGCCTATAGCTGGGAATAACTAATTATGAAAAAGAGACTGACTCTGTCAGTCTCTTTCTTTTGAACACTTTTCATCAAGCTTTAAAATATGGGCACCGTCAAAGAAAAATAAATATTTCTCAGTGACTTTTCTTTTCCAAATTTGTTCTATTGCTTTAGCGTATAAATCAATTTGCAACTTATAACGTTTCTTTAAAATGGCAGCTGCCGTTTCGAAGCCACCTGAAAATCGATCGGTAATTCGATCAGATTTATAATCGATTAAAATCAGCCCATGCTCGTCCTCTAAAATACAGTCAATAATCCCTTGAACAAAAATTGCTTCATCCCCATCACGCCAATCAGGATAAACTTCGCGGGCTGTTAGAGATAATGTAAACGGAACTTCACGATGAACAGTTAAAGCACGAAAATATCGTTGCCCTAACTCTGTTCTAAAAAATTGCACTATTAGAGAATAATTAATAACATTTGCCTGTTCCACTGTTAATAATTCCTGCTGAACCATCCAGTTAACTTGTTCCCCAATAGACAATTCATCAATTGGTTTAGTTAAATCTACATGTTGCATAACCATGTGCAGGGCAGTGCCGCGCTCGGCTGGGCTCAATGCCTTCTCTTGCATAAACTTTGGTCGCTTCAAAATTGGCTTGGAGAAGCGCTGAACAATCTCTGTTCCACTTTGTTCATCTACCATCTCTCTGTTCCGCTTTATCTCCGAAACCGATTGCTTGGAACGATGGGTAGCTGCGTTACTATAAGGATACTGCCAGGACAGCCTCTCGGTAACTTCCCAAGTATACGGCGATGTGGCAGGGATAGGTTTCTCCTCCTCAACTAATTGAAGGAAATCATCTACCATGGATTGTTGCGATGAATCTAAACCTTTAATATCATCTGCCGTCTTACAGATTATTCTCCATGATGATGGATGAGTTAAAATCTCTTCCGAAAGAACAGTCTCGATACTATTAGTTCTTATATCACCGCTATCCCGATGACGGATTAAAGCTGGCCCGATCCAATCCAGATAGCTTGTTGCTGCAGCTCGCTCGTAATCCTTCAATAACCATTCTCTACGGCCAATAACATCTTGCCACTGTTCTATTTTTTTGGCTATATCCTTGACGGTTGCAGTTAAATAAAGTTTCTCCTTCGCTCTTGTCATCCCAACATATAGGACACGCATTTCCTCAGCCAGCATTTCCATCCTTTTCTTTCGCTTAAAGGCAATTTGCGGCAGCGATGGAAAGGAAATTCGCTTCTCAGCATTGACATATTTTGCAGCAAAGCCATATTCCTTATCAAGCAGGTACGGCTTTTTCAAGTCCATCATGTTAAAATTACGACCGATTCCTGCCATAAACACAACAGGGAATTCTAATCCTTTACTGCTATGGATGGTCATAATCCGAACGACATCCTCCTGCTCTCCAAGGGCCCTGGCAGCGCCTAAATCATCCCCTCTTTCTATCATCCGCTCAACAAATCGTAAAAAGCGGAACAAGCCACGAAAGGATGTGCGCTCATACGATCTCGCTCGGTCATATAATGCTCGTAAATTCGCTTGGCGCTGCTTTCCACCTGGCAAGCCGCCGACAAAATCATAAAACTGCGTATCTCGATACAGCTGCCAGATTAATTCTGACAGTGCACCTTGGCGTGCCATTGTCCGCCAATCTTGCAATAAATCATAAAACTGGCGAATCCTCCCGTAAAAGGTACCAACATTTTCATTCCTGCCGTCTTTACAAAAAGCCGTTACTGCTTCCCAAAATGTACCGCGTCTTTGATAGATTCGTATTTTAGCCAAATCTTCTTCGTTCAAGCCAACGATCGGTGAACGTAATACAGCTGCTAATGGAATATCTTGATTCGGGTTATCGATTACCTTTAATAAGGATAACATTACAGCTACTTCGGTTGCCTGAAAGTATCCAGTTGATAATTCGCCATAAATCGGGATACCCTGTTGCTTAAATTCTTCCATTATTTGCGGTGCCCAGGTGAATGAGCGAAGCAAAATGACAATATCGCGATACCTTAATGGCTGATATGAGCTGCTCTTTGGATTATACACCGATGTTCCATTAGCAATTAATTGTTTAATTTTCGCTGCGATTTCTCTTGCCTCAAGTTGGGACTGTTCTAAGTCTGCTTTATTAAATAATTCAGCAGCTGTATCAGTTTCTAATTCTGAATCTTCCTCCTCTAGGGGCTGACCTTGCTTCTGATCGATCAAAATCAATTCCACGGGATAAGAGTCGTCGGCGGGATATGCGGCACCTTTACGCAGCTCTGCCGCTTCATCATATTCAATTTCACCGACCTTCACACCCATGATTTGTTTAAATAAAAAATTGACACCATCAAGAACTTCCTTACGGCTGCGGAAATTACGGGCTAAATCAATCCTTAGACCAGCGCTATTACCATCCTGGCGAAAACGATTATATTTACTCAAAAATAAATTCGGCTCAGCTAATCGAAATCGATAGTAGGGTAAGAATCCAGCGCCTTGCTACATTTCTGCAGTAGGTTTCTAGAAACTCCCCCCCGAACCGTACGTACTCCTCTCAGAGTATACGGCTCTCCACTTACAAACATCTATCCTCTAGTTTTATGGATTTCATTATGACACTTCTTACACAAGACTAATGTTTTTCTCTGTTTTGCTATCATGACCATTTCCCAATATGTTTTGCCTTTTAGGTTTTTTACCTTATTAACATGGTGAATTTCAAACTGGGTATCTGGTGAATTATCTCCACAGAGTTCACATTCTCTTGCACTTAGTCGTTGTTCTAAATCAGTTTTACCTTGATATACATAAAGGTTAGGTTTAACGTCAATATCCATTTTGTGACTTACTTTCCGTTTTGTGAAACCGTCTTTATAGAAGAACGCTATTTTCTCACCATGTTTCGTTTGATATTTAACTCCCCAGTATTTGCCTTGTTTATATTTTGTTTTCATTTTGGCAACTGTGGACTTGTATTTGTTGGCGAGTGTCTTAAGACAGCTATATTCCATGACGTATTTCAACTGCCACATTTTCTTGGATACATTCTCTGCTAAGGAATAGTAATTGTATAATCCTCTTAATTCGGCATTGTAAGTTTGTATGATTTCTAAGTCTGAAAGACCTAATAATCTTGGTCTGTGAAGCATATCCCATTGCTTCGCATCGATATCTTTGACCATCTTTCTATCCACGATGACTCTTTCAATCGTTCCCTTTGGAATTCTTAATTGGACATAGCCACGGTAGCTTCTTTTAGCGATGTTGTTCTTGTCTTTTGTGACTGTTAGGTCATGGCTAACCATAATGTCATATCCTAAGAACCTTGCAGGTTTTGAACTATGTGTGATAAGAGTCTTTTCTTCTGACATTTCCAGTTCAAGTTTTTCGCTTAAGAATTTGCCAATCATATTCTTTATTTGTTGGCAGTCCTCTTTGCTTCCATTAATCCCGATTAGGAAATCGTCTGCGTACCTTACATACTTTAGACTTTTATATCCTTGATTCTCGGGTTCGTAGTAGGGAAGATTAAGCAATATTTTCTTATTCTCTTTGTACTCTTGAATCATCACTTCTCTTTTGGCTTTGTCAGTTGTTTCATCAATCTTCTTTTTGAGCCTCTGATTCCTCATATCATACTTTCGATATTCGGTATTTCGCTTTCGCTTCTTTGGCTCACCACGGTCAAATTCTTGTTTCAGTTCCTCTGTAACAAAGTTATCAAATTCATTGAGATAAATGTTTGCTAGAATCGGACTAACAATACCACCCTGTGGCGTTCCGCTATACGTTTTGTTATATCTCCAATCTTCGAGATACCCTGCTCTCAGGAATTTCCAAATGAGCCGTATAAAGCGTTCGTCACTTATTTTCTTACGAAGTATATTTATGAGTGCGTGATGGTTGATATTGTCAAAGAAACCTTTAATGTCTCCTTCTACAAACCAATTCACCCCAGTGAATGTGTTTCGGATTTGAACAAGTGCCGTGTGACAACTGTGTTTTTCTCTAAAACCATGTGAGAACTCAGAGAACGTTGGTTCATATATTGCTTCAAGCATCATCCTGCAAACCTCTTGAACCATTCTATCTGTGAAGGTTGGGATGCCAAGTGGTCTAGTTTTACCGTTTTTCTTTGGGATATTTACTCTTCTTACTGGTTTGGGTTGGTATGTTTCATCCTTTAATGAAGAGATAATGGATTCTATCCTTTCATCTCCAAAACCATCTGCCGTTTCTTCATCTATTCCTTTTGTTGCACTACCTTCATTTTTGTATATCTTTGCATAGGCTTTGATATAGAACTCTTTGTTGTATAGATTTCTGTACAATCTGTCATAACGGTAATCTTCTTTACTAGCTTGTTTGGATAGATTGTATAATACAACGTCTGAATTTTGCATAGAGCATTTCGCTCCTTTCGTCATTGTTTATACCTTGTAAGCTGTCCTCCTTCGCCATGTGATAGGCTTTCCCTATCTCGGACTACTACGAGGACTCCGTTACCATATTGGATATTCAGTACCTTTGTACATAGCCATGATTGGCATTCCAACTTAGGTAATCCCCATTTAGTATGTTGCATACAGGCTCGATAAGTTGTCGGAAGGAACGTTCATCCTTTTCCCATATCTATGGGTGCGTCCATCCTATAGGAACAGAAACTAGGTCAGCGCATCAATTTAGTACGCTTTCCCATGCTTAGCGCAAGCATTTAATACGTAAAGCAGGATGGATTCTAGGTTACAGACGATTTCCTAGACGGTCGCAACATTGCCCGCTCGGACTGTTCTTCAAGCAGTATAGCCTTCTTCCTTATACTTATCTTTTATACCTCGCCACTCAGTCGTAACCTTTTCGTCTAGGTTAACTCGTGACTTTTCCGACATGCTACACTCCCTCTTCGGTTTCCCTCCAAGATAAGTCGGCTGGTATATTAACCGTTTCTGTAGTTAATTCACCGCCTAATGGTGAAATATGCAACACCCTTATGGGCGCACAATTGATTGTTTTACGTCACCCACCATAAATAGGTTTCCTGCCTCTTCATCCTCTTTGGCAACCAGCTTTAAAATGCTCTCCTGAACCATGTTGACATCTTGATATTCATCTACAAACACCTCTTTAAACTGGCTCCGATAGGATAAGGCTGCATCTGAAGGAATAAATTCACCGCTTGAAGAAACTTCTGCAGTCAAAATCTCCAGGCAATAATGCTCTAAATCAGCATAATCCACTAAGCCTTTTTCTATTTTTACTTTTTCAAAGCGTTTAGAAAACTCCACTACTAGCTTTACCAATGTAACAATGAGCGAATGCATTTCTGACATATCACGCAAAAAGCTTTCTGGTTTGCGGGAAAATAACTCTGCCCGAAGTGTTTGAATTTTTTTCTTCGCGTTATCACGAAGCTTCTGTGCCTTTGCAGTAAGCTCCTCGTCATATTCACCTTTTTTTAAGCGTTTTGCTGTTGGAAATGACAGGGTTAGCAACGCTTGATAAAGCGCCTCCCATGAGTCTTGTTTTGCTTTCATTAGCAACTCGATTAGTTGTAAATCAGCAAGATACGTTTCCGCTCTTGGGGCCGGCCCTTCCGGAAGCTTAGTCATCTCCAAAGCACGAACAATCATTTCTTTTGCAGCTTCCAATTGCAATTCAATATCAAAGAGCAATGACTCAACAAATGCCAGATCTTCAATCTTCTCCACGGCTGAAACATCATACATTGAAATAATAGACTGTAAATAGGCCTCAGGCTGTGGATTTGCTCGGGCAAAATCATAAATAGATTGGACAATGGTTTGTAACGCTTCATCACTGCGATCATTCGTAAACGAATCGACTAAGTTAAAAAAACTTTCATTGTCAGCCCTTCCATACTCGTCCTCAAACAGAGCGTCAATTACTTCATCTCTGATTAATTGCACTTCAGTATCATCAGCAATTCTAAATCCCGGATCAATATCAATTAAATAATAATACCGACGGATAACCTCTAAACAAAATGAATGAAGTGTCGAAATTGAAGCCTTATTTAATAATGTTAATTGCTTCTTTAAATGACGGGAATGCGGATGTTCATTAATTGCCTTTTCTAACGCCTCCCCGATTCGGTGACGCATTTCTGCAGCAGAAGCATTGGTAAATGTAACAACTAATAGCTGATCAACATCAATCGGCTGTTCCTCTGAAAGGATTTTTTGAATAATTCGTTCGACAAGAACTGCTGTTTTGCCTGAACCTGCAGCAGCAGCAACTAGTATGTCTCTTCCTTTAGCCATAATTGCTTTCCATTGATCGTCTGTCCAAGTTACATCCTCTGGCTTTGCTGGAATAATAATTTTACTCATCCACGGTCTCCTTTCTGATGATTTCCAAAACTTCCTCCTTCGAATGTGGTGCCAGAATCCGATAAGAATTGGCCTCCATTGACTCATCAAATTGACAGACGGATTTAAACGCACAGAAGGTACATGGTATTTTGTCTTTTAATTTATAAGGAGAAATACGAGTCTCCCCATCAATAATCGCATTTCCCGTTTTTTGATATAATCCCCGTACATAGTTCTGTAGCTTAGAAAATTCATCTAAACTGGCAACTTTTGATTTTTTTAATAATTGGCCATCTTTTTTGATTCCTGCAGCTACAATCTGGGAATCTCCAGACTCAAGCTGTTGATCCATTATGCGAATAATATCAGGATCGGCAACCATTAAGCCGTTCATTTTGAATTTCTTCAAAATTTCTGCTTCAATTTCCTCCAATGTTAACATTTTCGTGGCATTTACAATTGGGTTATGAACATGGAAATAAAGCACACCTGCTGGACTAGCCTTCATATCCACTAAATGATCGGAGTGTGTCATAACAATGTCAAGATAAGTAAGCATTTGTAGTGCCAGTCCATAGTATACTTCCGTCAAATTGACATCCTTTTCACTGGACTTATAATCAACAACCCGTAAATAAATGCTGTTGTCTTTTTTGGCTCCGTCGATGCGATCTATTCTACCGGCCAATTCCATTCGTCGGCCATTTTTTAAAGTAAATGCTAGTGGCGGCAGTTCCCCTTTCGAGCCAAAGCTTACCTCCAAGCCAATTGGAGAAAAACCGCTGACTTTCGCATGTTCGCTTAAGACAAGTGATGCCCTTGTGATGATTTGCTCCAGTTTCCGTTTAATATAATGGTGACGTTCAGAGCTAAAGAGAATCTCATTTTGTAATTTCGGTGCTATCATTTGTACCGCTTCTTTTGACAGCTCCTGACATTGCTGCTTTGTCAGCCGCGCCCAAGTCAGTTGCTGCTTATTGACAATTTCGGCAATTTGCTTTAAAGCCGCATGAAATAATTCCCCGATGTCTGGAGCCTCTAAACGAAATATCTGCCTGTCCCGCAGTTTCAATCCATGTTGGACAAAGTGCGAAAAGGCACAAGCATGATATAACTCCATCCTTGATACGCTAGCCTGGATGGTCTCACCATATAAGCTTTCTGCTGTTTCCTGAGTGAGTTTTACCGTTTGATTCGTAAAAAATAAACTTGACAATACTTTTGTTGCCTGCTTTTTCCAATAGCTATTATTGTAAAAGTTATACACATCCCACCACAATGGGGAAATAGAATAGTTTCGTTTTACTAACTGCAGCTGTGCAGTCAAATACGATAATGTCGTTTGCGGATTGTCGACAAAACGCAATTGTTCGGCTTCTGAAAGCTCGGCTGGTTCCATCACATAAAAATCTTCTGTTGCATCAGGAAACATTTCTGTTAGTCTTTTAAAATAGGAGGATGGAATCAACGCTTTTCCTTCCTCATTCGCAAGCGGACAGCTGATATATAGCAATTCTGAAGGTGATGTAAAAGCTTTATAAGCGAGAAAATTTTCATCCAATAAGCGTGTACTGCTGCCCGGCGCCATGGTTACTCCATTCGTTAGCATGATTGCACGATCTTCATCCGTGAATATCCCTTCTTCGCTTAATTTAGCTGGTAATATACCTTCATTAATCCCAGCGCAAAAGACAACTTTTATTCCGTTTAGCCGTGACTTTTCTAAGTCTCCAATCAGTACTTGATCAAGTGCTGGAGGAATTAATGAGAAAAATAACGATTCAATCCCCGCTTCCAAGATAGTAGAAAACGACGACAATGAAAGTGATTCTTCACCTAAAATTTCCACATATTCATCAAGCAGGTTAATTACAGCATTCCAAACCTGTTCATGTTCACGCGCTTTCATCAGCTGGCCCTGTTTCTCAGCAATCTGTTTCCAGTGTTCCAATTTAGCAGGAATGTCTAATTCCTCTAGGTATAAATAAATGGCTTCGCAAAGCTTTCGAACCGTTCCTGCTCTTTTTAACCTTCGTGAGAAACGCAACAACGGTGCAGAAACCATCTCTTTTAGATGGTTTAGTTCCTCTTCCCATTCTTTTTCAGCATCTGTCTGTACGCCTGACCCAATTTCTAAACCTCTAATCGCCCGATAGTTCCAGCGATCTTTATTAGTCCATTTGCTCCCTTTTATTCCGCAAGCAAGTACATAATTTTCAAGTTTATCAATTTTTTCTCGCATGGCCAGAAGGTTGTCCTGAAGCGGATAAAGCAAATCTGTTTTAATCGTCCTAAAGATTGGTTCATAACGCCAATTAGACTCAATTACCTCTAAACTGGAACGAATAAATTCGATTAGTGGATGGTTTAGCATCGTTCTTTTTTGATCAATGAAATACGGGATATGGTAATCATGAAAAACCGGTTCAATTATTTCATGATAATCAGCACCATTTCTAATTAAGATGGCAATATCACGAAAACGATAACCTTGCGTTCTCACAAGATGGCGGATTTCACGAGCAATTCCCTCCATCTCTGCACGCCGATTGACTGCCTGGCAGAGATGAACTTGAGTGTTGCCATAAAAGCTGGGAGCCGGACGCTGATCAAATTTTTCCTCTAAAAACTTCAGGGAAGGATGACGCCACTTCTTTTGTTCTCGCAATATAACAGCCGGTTCCACTTCAACCTTGACTGCATTGGCAAGATCATATAAAGAACGGCATGTTTCATTCGATGCCCGAAACAGTTCTAAATCATCTTGAACGATATGCGAAGGATGACTGTCTGTTGTTAATGCAATCGATACCCTGTAACAGTGTTTAGCCAATTCCTGTATAATTAAGTATTCCTGTGGCGAAAAACTGAAAAAACCATCAATGTAGATTTCTGCTTGTCTTAATGTCGGGGAAGTTGTGATTTTTTTCGCCAATAATTGGAAATAATCTTCAGAGTCGACATATTTACCGAAGATCTTATCTTCGAATTGTTGATAAATTATTTCTACATCATGCAATTTATCCTGCAGCACTTTTCCTGTCGGCTGGCTGTCCGAAAACTCAGGAGCATGATTTGTCAGTTCCCCCGGTTGAATACAATAGCGTTTTAGTTCCGTAATAATCTGCTCTACTTGTTTAATAAACCCTGCCTTATCGACAGTACGTTGAAAGAGCTTAAACTGCTCTTTTTGTTCCTCAATAATTTTTCGGATTAACATGTTAATGCCCACACTGCTTAAGTGAGTTCGGCTAATTCCGCCGGTTTCCTGAAGGATTCGCCATGCCAATCGGGAAAAACTATATACCTGTGCCCGAATCATACCGCCAATTGATGGGTCAGTTGCGAGTAAGTATTCGGTTTGGAACGTCATCTGCTCAGGAACAATGTAAATAATCGGTGTCCCCTGTGGATTTTCCGCTAGTTTCCTGCGTATTTCATCATGGAACATTGCTGTTTTACCACTGCCTGCACGTCCAATAACGACTCTTAATGACATGTGCACACCTCACCTTCCTCTAATCCTATTTATCTTCCTATTTTATCACAAATCAGCACAAATGTTTGGTCTTAAAATTTAGAAAAGCGTTGGAGCTAAACATTTCTAAAGAAAAAACACGATGCTAAAGATCGTGTTAGTGTTAGTTAAAAATGAACATCCATTTCATTTAACGGCCAATACCTCAAATCGACTTTACCTACGACTTGATTGACAGAAATAAATCCAAAATGGCGGCTATCCCAGCTGCCTAGACGATTATCGCCAAGAACAAATAATTTTCCTTCGGGCACTTTAACTTCCCCAGTAATTTCCTTCAAGCTAAAATCTCCTGTTAATTTGACTCCTGGAGCTTCCTTTTTATACTCTTTTAAAAATGGTTCTTCATACCTTTGTCCATTTACATATAATAGATCATTACGATATTCAATTTTATCGCCTGGCAATCCAATAATTCTTTTTACAAAATCCTCTTTTGCATTAGCGTGAAACACAATCACGTCAAAGCGGTCTAAATCACTAATTTGATAACCAAGTTTATTTACTACCAGCTTATTGCCATCTTGCAATGTGGGCATCATCGATTCGCCTTCTACTACATAGTTGGAAAAGAAAAATGTTCGTATAAAAGCAAAAATGACAATTCCGATAGCAAATGCTCTTATCCACTCGATACCTTCTCTTTTCCATTTATTGTTCATTAAAGCGCCTCCGTTTCTCCAATACATCATGATGTTTTTTGGATTCATCATCGTGTGATACGCTAACTTTATTCAATCTGCCTTCAATTCTCTTTCCGATATACCAAAGAATAAATATGACTAATAAAACAATTGCTGTTTTGGAAGGCTTTGTAATTAACGAACGGATATCATACCCTATATAACTAATCGTAAAAATCATGACCATTTTCCCTATACATACAGCAAGCATGTACTGAGCTCTGCTAATTTTTGAAAGACCGGCTACAATATTTACCACTGCTGATGGAGTAAAGGGAAAACATAACAATAAGAAAAGTGGACCAAAGCCATGACGTTCAACCCAGTCCATCAACTTGCGGACCTTGGGGTGCCTAGGTAAAAAAGCCAACAGTCTTTTTTGACCATATCTTCTCACTAGCGAAAATACAAGCAATGCACCAACACATGCACCTATCCAGGAATATAAAAAGCCCAACCATAATCCAAATGCGTTAGCATTAGCCATGACAAACGCGAACAAAGGGAGAAACGGTAAAAATGCTTCAAGCACCGTAAGCATAATTCCAGGAATTGGACCAAGTGCTCGATATTCCTGTATGAGATGCATAATATTTTCGAGTGTAAACCAGGTTTTGATTACTTCTACATCCATCCGCTTTCTCCTCTTTTGTTCAGTCTACTTTTCATTGTAACTATTTAGTAATAAATTGATGCAGCGCTTGTTTATTTTTTTCAATATCAATATCTAGTACGAGTCCTTCTCCCGCAATTCGAGGTTCGGTAAAACTGTTTTCAACTGGAATTCTAAGAGTATCTACTGTTTCTTTATTTTCCGCAAGTAAGTCCTTAGCCATGAATATCATGTCCGTTGTTTTCATATTAGTATTCACATATGGGGTTGCAACACCAATTAATTTCGGTAATTTAGCTACTGTTTGTAACCCGCTCAGTTGATCTTTAATTGCTTGAATAGTCTTTTGCTGCCGTTCAACTCGACCAAAATCACTCATTGCATCATGGCGAAAACGAACATATCCAAGTAATTGTTTACCATTCAATCTTTGCTTACCAGGTTTTAATGTAACGCCGATATTTTCTTTCATTTCTTTCTCTACATCAATTTCTACACCATTCGGAAAAGCCTCATTAATTAGATGTTCAAATCCGCGAAAATCAACGATTGAATAGTACTGTAAATCAATATCAAAATTATGTTTAATGGTTTGTCTCATTAGTTCTGGGCCGCCGATAGCGAATGCAGAATTAATTTTATGTTTACCATGTCCAGGAATTTCTACATAACAATCTCTCATCAATGAGGTCAGTTTAAAAGAACCTTTGTCCTCATTGAAATGGACAATCATGATTGTATCTGAACGGGATTTTTCCTTTCCCCTGGCATCACTTCCAAGCAGCAAAATATTCGTATCTCCATATTGATCTTTTTGTCCTTCAAATTCATATTCCTTCTGAGAAGACGGATTATTTAATTTCTTTAATGATAGACTGACTCCCTGTTTATACTGAAAGTAAGAATAGCCGATTCCAGCTCCAAGCAGTATGATAAGAACCAGCACTACAGGCCGCCAGTGCCGCCTTTTCTTTGCTTGGTGTTTTTCTGATCTCATCATTTACTACAAATCCTCCAATGTATTTTTATTTTACTATATATTTGACTACATTTTACTTTATAAAGTTTCTTTTTTTATTTTTCCCTGCCTTACTACTTCTATTAATCCCACTCCATTAAAAAAAGCCCGCAATAGGCGTGGCACACAAGATAGAGTAATATTGCTTTTTTAAATTAATTTTTGTATGATATGATAAGAACATTAGTTCGTATTTAACTGACGAGTAAGGAGTGATACACATGACCCGGATTCCAGACCATGATCGTGACATAATGGAAAAAGCCATTTATTTACCAATGGTTTTAATTATATTAAATCGGGATTTATCAATTGTTGAAGAAGTTCCTTTTAAACTGAAACAGCCTTACATTGAATTAATTAAAGAAACAATACAGAAGGTTCAAAAGGAGTTAACAGAAGCAAAGCAGTATATGAAAAAAAATAAACTTCAGGTATTTGAAAAAAAACGGGATGATGTCTTCACAATGTATCAATTTATCTATAAGGGTTACGAAGAACAGCATAATTATTTTAACCCGAGAATTCGAAATAAGGTTCAAGAATTGTTGGAGACTTATTTTCTACAGAAACATCATCCCACTAATTAAAAGTTATTTCTCATCAATGTTGATGTCTTTTTCATGATATGTACCAAAACTCTCCGATGCTTGTAATGATTTGGAGCTATGCAATAAATAAAATGATTTACGCTTATTGCTTTCAATCCGTTGCAACAGTTTTTCCTTTAATAATGCCGTTCTTAGATGTTGTGTCTCAATCGTTCCATATGAGACATTAAACAAATATGATTTATTCTGAAGGAATGTAAGCACTGTTTGGTGTGGACCGATGCGACGGTAAGTTTCTATATGCTCATGTCCAATCCAAATGCACTCCGGACGCCTCGGTGACGTTGTTGGAAAGAAGAAAAGATGATTAGTCGGTTCAATTGCAATCGGAATTTTCCGATCATAACCTATTAAGAGATTTGTTCCTTTTTTCCTGCTCTCATAGCTGACTCCATAGTAGTTGCAATTGCCTTTAATGATATCAAGCGGTTTAACCGGAGAAAGGTATTCTTCATCAAACTCAATAATCTTCGTATATGTTTTGCTGCCATACGTAATTGGCATTAAAAACAGCGTACATGAGTTGATTTCGTAATCCTTAACTTGTTCCAAATCATTCAGCTCCTTTATGTCATTATCCACATGTTACCACTTTTTCCTATTGATTTCCTTGTATTTGCTAATTGTTCTTTAATTATTCACAATTATGTTCATAAAAGTTTTTAGAAAATTTTAAATATTAATCCTAAAATGGTAAAAACTTAATATAATTAAAAAAAGCAATAGAGGTGATTTTCATGAAGGAAAAGTCGTATGGCGAAATAATGAAAATTGCTGCTACGAAACGGACCTCACAAAACAAACATTTCATTCAAGACCTTTACATCGAAATGCTGTTATCAGAAATTCAGTTAAACCTGGCAAAGGGAAAATTATTGCTAGAAATTGATTCAGCGATTGACCAACGAGACAAGGAATTATTCCTCGATTTAACCACTCATTTGAAAGAGCTAAACAAACGCTTTGGAACATAAGGCAAAAAGACTGAAGATTGTATCTTCGGTCTTTTTTATCGCCCTACTTTTGATTGTTTCGCTGTTGGATTTCATATTGCTCAAGCATAGCAATCCGTTCCAGCATTGAAGGATGTGTATAGCGGAAGATTTTCACTAATAATGGTGGATTGACTTGGCTTAAACCAGAACGAGTTAATTCCTGAAAGGACTGAATCGCAGCCTGAGGATTTTTTGTCATCTCAATCGCGTATCTATCAGCCCGTGTTTCCTGATAACGCGAGGCTAGATTTGTAAATGGACTCGCTGCAAACATTAACATCGAAATAATGATTAAAAATAACGGTAAAGAGCGGATATCGCTGACAGCAGGGATTTTTAATTCCCGACCATAACGGGTAACAGCCCAATTCATCAGCCTGTAAGTGAGGTATAATCCTAACAAAGAAAGTATTAGTGAACTGCCCAGTCCCCAATATATGTGTTTTTCTACATAATGACAGATTTCATGTGCCATGATAAATAAAATTTGCTCATCTGTTAATTTTTTAAGTGTCGTGTCCCAAAGAACAATTCGTGCATTGGAGCCAATTCCAGTCACATATGCATTCATAGCATTAGTTTTTTCAGCCATATCCACTTCAAAGACATGTTTAGCTGGGATATCCGCCTTGTTAGCCAACTCTAATATCTTTGTCTCCAGCTGCTTATCTTTTAACGGATAAAAATCATTATACAGCGGATCGATTATTACAGGCTGAACAAACATCATAAACAGGGTAAATGGCACTGAAAGCAACCAGCCGTACAGCCACCACCGTTTCTTACTTTTTTTCATCAGCCAATATAATATAGGCACAATAATCAGCCAAGTTCCATAATTAATCCAGAAATCAATCAGTTCATCCTTCATCCAGGCTGGAAAGCTTTGTGTGGAAATATGATATGTTTTCGCTAATGAATAACTAATATAATTCAATGGAAATGTAGCAATAAAGGCGAAGATGGATAGCCAGAAAAGATAAATCGCGGTATGCAATAACCTATACTTGACTGAATGCTCAGCCCACTTTTTAAAAACCCTTGAGAGACCAAATAATAAAATCAAAAAATAAAACAGCCATTCAAATGGAGTACTTAAGAAAAACAACATATTTCTTATTTTCGAATACTCCTCTGTTAACATCAGCTCACGGCCATTCAGAAATGTAGCCGGATCTGCTTTCGTTCCCTCATACTCGAATGGCAGCTTCGGTTCAGCAAAATAAAATAAGTACCAATAAAAGAACAAACCATAAAGGATATATGCTATTACTGCATAAAAGCCCATTTTTCGTACCATCATTGTCCCCCCTGTTGTACAACCTCTTTAATGTTAGTTTAGTAAAAAACACAAAAAATAGAACCGAAAAAAAAGGCCAACAGCAGTCAGCCTAGAAAATAAGAATAAACAGTCAGAACCATAATAGAGCTTAAAACAACGAGAATCACATTTGCCCCTAAAAATGATGCTGAAAAAGCAGCGCAGGCACCTAATACTCCATACCAGATATCGCCCTCTTGAATAAAGAAAATGGCCGGAAAGATGAGTGCTCCAAGAGTGGCATAAGGAACATTTTTTAACACACCTTGGATAAATGGGGGTAATTCTCTCCCTTTAAATAAAACAAATGGCAGCATTCTCGGGATATATGTAACCAGACCCATGCCAATAATCATCCAAACTACTTCACTCTTCATGACCAACACCTCGATAACGTTTTCTGATTATTTCGATAAATTCAATCAAGACACTTGATAATAATGTTGCAGTCACAATTGCCCAGCCTTGTGCAAGTATTTCGTTAATAGTTAAAATAGAATTAAAAACCGCACCGAGCAGCGCGAGAAAAACAACTTTTACACTCGCTTTCATCGATGGCACTAAAAGGCCAATAAACATGGCATACAAGGCGACACCCATGCTCTCTTGCAATGTTTGCGGAAGACTGGCACCAATCAAATGACCAACACCAGAAAAAACAACCCAGCTGGAATAGGAAATGAGGGTTAACCCAAACATATACCCTGAAGTAACTGACCCTTTCTTAGTGGCTGCTACCGAAAATGTTTCATCGGTAATTCCAAAGGAATAAATTAATTTATGTATAAGTTGGTCTTCTTCCACCTTTTGATTTAAGGTAGTACTCATTAAGAAATGTCTAATATTTACGATAAAGGTTGTAAAGATAATTTCTAGAACTCCTGTCCCATAAGCAATAAGGCTGAGTGAAATATATTGGGAAGCACCAGCAAACACAATCATACTCATCAATATGGTTTCCATAATGGTCAGCCCCGAGGTTTTGGCAAGAAGCCCAAATGTCAAAGCAATGGGAAAATAGCCAATACCGATGCTTAACCCAGCCTGAAGTCCTTTTCTAAACTGTGACGAGTCCTTTTCCAATACTAAGTCCGTCAACCTACTCTCCCCTTTTATTTTACAAGTTATATATAAAAATAGATTTTAACAAATTTTCAATTAAAAATAAACATAAGAAACCAGTGGAGCTGAAAACCCCACTGGCCGTCGTTCACTTTATCCCGCCTTAACGGGCAAGTAAAACCCCACCTCAAAATTACGAGCCTATAAGGTATCTAGGTGGGGAATCAACTGCCCGTAAAGGTCCGATTGGTTCAACTAACCATCAGTGGGGGATGAAGAAAATCCCCACTGATGGAAGTTTCACTTTATTTCCCCTTAAAAATAGGTTTGCGCTTTTCTGCAAAAGCTTTTAGTGCTTCGACGCGGTCCTCCGTTGGAAGTGTCATTTCGTATGCTTTTCGCTCGATCTGCAGCCCTGTGCTTAAATCCGTATTCATCCCGTTTTTTATCGCAAATTTTGCCTGTACTAATGCAATAGGGCCGTTTGCTAATAATTGTTGACAAAATCCAAAGACCTCTTGTATTAGCTTAGAACGCTCGACAACTTTTGTTAACAGCCCGTAAGAAAAAGCTTCGTCAGCCTGCATTCGGCGAGCTGTTAAAATTAATTCTAATGCTTTTGCCTGACCAATTAACCGCGGCAGCCGCTGAGTCCCGCCCGCACCCGGAATAATTGCTAAGCTTGTCTCGGTAAGGCCCATTACCGCTTCTTTTATTGCGATGCGAAAATCACAGGCCAGTGCAAGCTCCATTCCCCCGCCAAAGGCAAAGCCATTAATAGCTGCTATAGTTGGCTGTGGCAATCCGTCAATGGCATTAAAAACATCATTTATTTTGAACAGATTACGCTTGACCTCTGCCGCTGTTAACTGTTTGCGCTCTTTCAAATCGGCGCCGACACTAAAAGCCTTATTCTCGGCACCAATAAAGACAATGACTCTAATTGTTTCATTGACCCTTATTTGTTCGACAATCTTTTCTAACTGAAGCAATGTTTCGTAGTTGAAAGCATTAAGTGCTTCAGGACGATTTATTGTTACAGTGGCGATATGGTGATTAACTTCTAATAAGATTGAATCCATTTCATCCCCCCCTTACAAGTTAATTCAAAAAAGGCAGGCTGCATGCCTGCCTTTTAAAAAAATTTAGTTGCTAATAGTCGGAGTGATTTGTTTCTTCAGTGCTCGTCTTAGAATCTTACCAGTTGTATTTTTTGGAAGTTCATCTAAAAACTCAATAGTAGAAGGAACCTTGTACTTGGCAAGATGTTCTCTACAGTATTCAACAAGCTGCTCGGCTGTCAGCTCCGGATTTTTACTTACCACATAAGCGCTTACAGCCTCGCCTTGATTTGGATCAGGTACACCAAGAACAGCCACTTCAACGATGTCTTGATGATTATAAAGTACCTCTTCCACTTCACGTGGATAAACATTAAAGCCACCAACAATGATTAAATCCTTTTTCCGGTCGACAATATAAAAATAGCCCTCATCATCCATCCTGGCCATATCCCCGGTATACAGCCAATCGTGTTTAATGGCTGCCGCTGTTTCTTCAGGCATTTTATAATAGCCTTTCATCACATTTGGTCCGCGGACAATCAGCTCACCAACTTCACCTACAGGAACTTCTTCCCCGAGTTCATTTACTACTTTATTTTCAACATTGACAATTGACGTCCCAATTGATCCAGCCTTTCTCGGTCGATCGAGTGGATTGAAACAGGTAACCGGTGATGCCTCGGATAAGCCATAGCCCTCGGATATTAAGACATTGAATTTCGCCTCAAAATTATTTAACAAGGCGACTGGCAGTGAGGCCCCGCCGGAAATACATAACCTTAACGAGTTTAAATCAGTTGGATTGCCGTCTGGGTATTGATAAAGAAAATTATACATCGTTGGCACTCCAGCAAATACAGTAGCTTCATATTGTTTTGCCAGCCGAAAGATTTCCTTTGGACTAAATTTTGGGACAATGAGAATGGTTGCCCCGCTTAACAGCGGTGCATTCAAAGCAACGGTCAAACAAAAAACATGGAACATCGGCAGCGTGGTAATAACACGGTCATCACCATTCATCTTTAAATAATTGCCAACATCTTTTGCATTGCTGTATAAATTTTTATGAGTCAGCATTGCTCCTTTTGGCTTTCCGGTTGTTCCTGATGTATACAGGATGATGGCTGTATCATCATCCTGCAGAATTGGTCCTTGATAGCTGTCTTCCCCTATTGCAATTACAGCTGTAAACGATTTCATTTTTGTAAAAGCAGTTAGGTTTTCAACTCCTGGCTGTCCAAGACCATTGTGTTCTGTCTCACAAATAATATAATGTTCTACTTTGGGCAGCTGCAGGTGGACTTTTTCCACCAGTGGAATCATCATATCCAGTCCAACAACTACCTTAACGTCACCATTGTGTAAAATATAGCCGATTTCATCAGCAGTGTAGATTGGATTGACTGGTATTACTGTTGCCCCTAGCCGTAAAGCACCATACAAACTAACAACAAAATGAGGTGAATTCCCTAACAATAGCGCAATATGATCCCCTTGTTTAACCCCTAGTTTCTCAAGGCCTGATGCAAACCTTGTAATGGCTCCATCTAATTCAGCATAAGTACATGGTTTGTCTAAAAAGTAATAAGCAACTTTCTCTGACGATACCTTTGCCGTTTCGTGAAGCTGTGATGAAAGATTCATGAACTCGCTCCCCTTCTTCTGAATGAATATTCATTCATTACTTTATTAAAATTTTCTAAATATATTATATTGAATGAAATTTAACTATTCAACTATAATACATAAAAATTCGGAAAATTTATAGTAATAATAAAAAGCACCAAAAGACGGTGCTCTAAAACTAATAAATTAAATTAATTAGTTCTTCTTTGGTGACGTTTCCGAAATAATAGCTGGCATCTACATTAGCTAGTACTTTTTCAATTTCACTCTTCTCGTAACGAACTCCTCGTAGTTTTATCTCTATATCACTAACATCGCCAACTCCAAAAAAGTCACCGTAAATTTTACAATTTTCAATTATACCCTTATTCACTTCCAATCGAATGTCAATCGATCCAACCGGAAAACGGTGTGAGCGCTGCAAATTAAATTTGGGAGATTTTCCATAATTCCAATCCCAATTTTGATATCTTTCCTTAGACAGCTGCTGAATCTTATCCCAGTCCTCTTCTGTTAACACATACTCCGGTATGACATCTTGTTCGGCAAAGATATTTTTGAGCAGAAAGGTGCGAAATTCCTCAATGCTCATCGGCTTTTGTAAAAACTCAGAAATATTAGCCACACGACTACGAACTGATTTTATCCCTTTTGATTCAATTTTTTCTTTCTTCACCTTTAGGGCAGAAGCTACATTTTCCATTTCTGAATTAAGCAGGAGCGTTCCATGGCTGAACATTCTGCCCTTCGTCGAAAACTGGGCATTCCCAGAAATTTTTCTTCCTTCTACTTCAATATCATTACGTCCGCTAAGCTGGGCATTCACTCCCAATTTTTTTAAAGCAGCAATCACCGGCTCAGTAAATTTACGAAAGTTATGGAAGGATTCCCCATCATCTTTAGTGATAAAACTATAATTCAAATTCCCAAGGTCATGATAAACAGCTCCCCCGCCAGACAACCTTCTGACAACATGGATACCATGACTCTCAACATATTCCGTATTAATTTCTTCAATGGTGTTTTGATTTTTCCCGATAATGATTGACGGTTCATTAATATAGAATAAAAAATAGGTTTCATTTATATCTAAATTTTTTAATGCGTATTCTTCAATCGCTAAATTAATTTGCGGATCGGTAATTCCTTTATTATTAATAAATAACATAATCCTGATAATCCCTTCTATAACTTAATGGTTTCTAATTCTTTTGCAAGCGTAATCCTGCCAGAAAACTCAGCAGCAGCCTCTGAAACTAGCTGGTCCACATTTCCGTAATGGGGCAAATGGGTTAAGACTACCTGTTTAACCTGTGATTGCTGAGCAAACCTTCCAGCTTCAATGCTGTTCATATGCCCCGCAGATTGACCATTTTGATTGCCGTAGAAATTACACTCACATAGTAGTAAATCGGCCCCGCTGGCAAATTCAATAAACTCTTCTTTAAAAGCACTATCAGCTGTGTACACTAGCACCTTATTAGCAGCTTCGATTCTCATCGCAAAGCAGGGGACAGGATGCTCTGTTTTTAAGAAAGATACATGAAACGGACCTACCGCCAAGGTCTCCTCGGGATTATAAGCAATTCCTGATGTGATCTCTTTATAGGTTAATTTTGCAAACTCATAGTTGTCCAGTGAATGCCCATATATCGGCAAGCTCGGGACTTTTTTACCCAAATAGCCTTGGATTAATCTGGCATGCTGCAATACGCCGATGTCAGCAATATGATCGGGATGATAATGGGAAATAATCACTGCATCAAGCTCCTCGGGCTGCAAAATATTTGGCAGCTTTGAGACGATCCCACTGCCGCAATCGATTAATAAATGAAAACCGTTATGTTCAAGCAAATATCCTGAGCTAGCTGCATTTAGTTTCGGATATCCTCCCCAGGGCCCAATTACCGTTAGTTTCATCTAACATTCCTCCATTTTTCATTAATGTGCTTAGTATATGTAAAACAGCTAATAATCTAATTAAAGCAGAAAAAAACCAGCCAGTACAATTAAATGTAGCTGTCTGGTTTTTTCACAATCAATTTTCTTGTGCTAAATGGCTGTACTTGATTTTATATCTCATTGATAAGTAGGCTATTGTGCCTAAAGCAAATGCCAAGACGTAGATTAACAGAATCAACAGGTTAGTCCACATGTAGCTGAAGTCACCGCTAGAGACAACAGCCTTAAAGCCTTGAACTGTATAAGTCATTGGTAAGAAGGCGTTAAAATGTTGTAAGAAATCTGGTATTAATTCTAGTGGGAATGTTCCAGCACTTGTTGTTAATTGAAAAATCAGCACTAGGATCGCTAAGAAGCGGCCGGCATCAGCAAATGTGGTAACAAGAAACTGAATTAACGAAACAAACGTTAAACTCGTAATGATTGAGAATAAAATAAATCTTGGGACACTTTGTACGTGTAAATCTAATCCCCCTAGAATGATTGCATCAGCTAATAACGCTTGAATTACTCCTAAACTAGCTAATATCGTAAACTTACTGATGAACCAGCTAAATCCGTTTGCAGGAGTAACGGCCGGATCACGCATTGGAAAGACAATTGATAATACTAATGCGCCAACAAATAGACCTAATGATAGAAAATATGGTGTAAAGCCGCTGCCATAATTAGGGACACGGTTTACCTCTTTCGTATCCAATTTCACCGGTTTTGCTATTTGGGCAAAAGTATTATGATCAGCATGAACTTTTGCAACTTCTTTTGAACCATCCTTTAGCTTGTTCGCTAACTCACTGGCACCATCATTAAGCTGTTTAGTGCCATCTTTCAATTGACTTGAACCAGTTGCAAGTTTATCAGTTCCCTCAGTCATTGCATCTGCACCAGCAGACAATTGGTTCATACCGTCAGCAAGGTCCGATGCACCTGTTTTCAGCTGGCTCGAGCCATTAACTAACTGGTCCGCACCAGATACCATCGCATTAGAACCGGCAGCCAATTTGTTCATACCGCTTAAAAGGTCATAAGCACCTGTTTTTAGTGAACTTGAGCCGGCCGACAATTGACTAGCTCCAGCAGTTAATGCGTTTGTCCCAGCAGCCAGCTTATTCATACCAGTTGAGAGGTCATTTGCACCTTTATTTAAATCCTGGGAACCTAGATAGAGTTTAGTAATACCATTCTGTAATGCAGTTTGATTCTCATTCAAACCTTTTGCTAGTTGATCAAAAACTGGGTCAGTGCTTACTTTTATTTTCGTTTCTAGGCCCTCAGTAGCACCGAGCAATTGCTTATTAACTTCTGTTTTAAATTGCGTGAAACCAGCATCCAAGCCAGGCCCTAATTTTGCAGGAATTTCTTGGGCTAATTGCTGCTTTAGCTCTGTTTCCATTTGTTGTTTCAATTGTGCCTGCAATTGTTCTTTTGAAGGTACTTCCTGTTGCATTGCAGTTTGGATAATGGCTTGGATTTTTTTAGCCTGATCCTCTGAATCAGCCGTTTGAACCAACGCCTTTGCCAACTCGGTCATTTTTTGATTTTGCTGATTATATTGCTCAATTGTTTGTGCGGCAATTTGTTCCGACAATTTATCTGCAATTTGCTTCGATAATTCTTCAGACATTTGCGTACTAATTTGTGAACCCAAGGTTGTTTTAAATTCATCAATACCACTGTTTAGTTTCCCAACGCTACCAGCTAATTGACTATTGATTTCCGTTGCAATCCCCTTCGGTAATTCTGTTTTAAGTTTGTCAGCAGCAGCGTTTGTTCCAGAAATTAGCTGAGGCATTTTTGAGCTCACTTCACCCAATCCGTTACTCAAATCAGAAGAGCCAGCAGCCAATTTATCTGCTCCGGAATTTGCCGAGTTAATGCCAGCTTTGAATTCACCTGATTTTTCCGTTAATGTTGCAATCCCATTATCCAAATCTTTGGAGCCTTGAGCTAGTTTGTTAGCACCTGCATCAGCGGATTGCATTCCATTATTAAATTCAATCGACTTTTTTGCTAGTGTAGCAAGGCCATTGTATAAATCATTAGAGCCTGTTGCCAGCTTATTTGCTCCTGCATCAGCTGACTTCATCCCGTTGTTGAATTCAATTGATTTCTCAGCGAGCGTTTGGATCCCCGTATTTAAATCGCTAGTGCCTTTGTCCAGGTCTTTAGAACCAGCGTTTAACTTACCGGCACCGTCACTTGCCTTTTCAAACCCAGCTGCAACATCGGTGATTTTATCAAAAATTGTTTCCGCATAAGTTTCCGTAACTTTTTCAGCAACAGCCGTTTTAATTTTGTCTGCTGCAGTGCCGCCGATTTGCGCCGAAAGGAAGTTAAATCCCTCATTTGGAACGTAAATCAGCTCTAGTTTTTTGGGATCCTTATCCATCAGAGTGGTCGCATTTTCTGAGAAATCCTCAGGAATCTCAATCAGCATATAATATTTTTGGTTCTTCAGTTGGTTATAACCCTCTTGTTTACTAACCACTTTATAGCCAAAATCCTTACTTTTCTTCAGCTTATTAACAAGGTCATCTCCCAGTTTCAACTGTTCTCCATCCATTGTTGCACCCGTATCACTGTTGACAATTGCAACGGGCAACTTATCCATTTTCCCATAGGGGTCCCAAAACGCCCACAGAAACATACCTGCGTATAAAACCGGAATAAACATAACGGCAATGATGGGGATTAGAATTTTTTTATTTTTGATAATTGACGAAAATTCTTGAGTTAATAGGCTGCTTTTCACGCTGATACCTCCCTTTTCATTTATTGACTAATTTGTTCATTTCGTCATAAATAGGTACAAAAATAATCTAATAAATCTGACGAAATGACCAGATGAATGTTTTAGTCATTTAATACTTCAAGAGTATACCTCCATTTTTTCCTATTGGCAAGTAAAAAAGCGCAAAAAAAGAAGCTGTAAAAGAACAGCTCCTCCTATTCATTGGAATAGTTTAAGTAAGTTAGAACATTGCGGACTGCAGCTTCTCCTTGGTCGATGCAATCAGGAACACCTACACCGCCATAAGAGGCTCCTGCAAGAAACACACCAGGTAATTCAACCTTCATTTGGTCTAAAATAGTTGCGAGCCGTTGCTTGTGGCCTACTGTATACTGGGGCATCGCATTTTTCCAGCGAGATATGACTGTAAAATCAGGATTCACAGTAATATCCATCGTTTTCTTTAAGTCATCAAGCACAATTTTGCTGATTTGGTCATCAGAAAGATCAACGATTGTCTCATCACCAGCACGTCCTACATAACAGCGAAGTAAAACCTTCCCAGCGGGAGTGGAATGTACCCACTTTTTATGTGTCCAGGTACATGCAGTAATAGAATAATCACTTCTTCTTGATACTACAAATCCAGTTCCATCAATATCATTTTTTAGCGCCTCTTTAGGGAAAGCCAATGCTACCGTTGCAACCGATGTTGATGGGACCTGTTTGAATGGGTCAAAGAAGTGATAGTCGGAAAACATTGCTTGCGTAGCTTTATGCGGTGTTGCCGCAATAATACTATCTGCTTCAATTAGTTCACCGTTATTAAGATAAATTTCATATTTATGATTAACTTTTGTAATTTTCTCTACTTTATGGCCTTTTAAAATCATTTGAGAATCTAATTTTGCCTCAATCGCCGCGGCAAAGGATTGTAGACCTGTTTTAAAAGTAAGAAAAGCCCCTTTAGTTTTATCTTTGACGATTGGCTCCGCTGATTTTGATGGTTTTGATGGTTTTGTTTTCTTCATCCCAATAATTAAGCTACGATATTTTTGTTCTACCTCATAAAATTGTGGGAAGGTCGACATCAAACTCATTTGGTCAATATCTCCGGCATAAATTCCCGATAACAATGGTTCAATTAAATTTTCAACCACTTCGTCACCTAATCTTCTACGGAAAAAGCCGCCTAGTGATTGATCCTTACCACTCTCAGAACGCGGTAGGATAAAATCTGCTGCTGCTCGAATTTTTCCCGGAATTGAAAATAAGTTTGTCGTGATAAACGGACCAACTTCCGTAGGAATGCCCATGATAGAACCACCAGGCATGGAGTATAACTTCTCATTAACAAGTACGTAAGATTTCCCCGTCGAGTTATGGACTAACTGTTGATCCATCCCGACTTCCTTGGCAAGTCGAATCATGCTAGTTTTTCTCGCTAAAAAAGAATCCGGTCCTCTCTCAATCGTAAAACCGTCTCGAACTACGGTCTGCATTTTTCCTCCGAGACGGTGTGATGCCTCTATCAGTTGAATCTCAATTGGGAGATGACGTTCGCTGACTTCCTTTTGAAGATAGTATGCAGCTGTTAAACCGGCAGCTCCTCCCCCGATTATAACAACCTTCTGTTTTTCTTCCGTCACGGATTTCACCTTCTTTACAAAAGCTAAATAACTTATTATTTCTATATTTTCTTTAAAATGACAGTAGCCAGCATATCAATAAATTCCTGCTTAGCGTTTGGCATTTCCGGACGATAATAACTTACCCCTAATTGATCTGTAACAGTTCTACATTCAATATCGTTGTCGTAAAGGACTTCAAGATGGTCACAAACAAAACCTACAGGGGCAAACACAAATGCCTTATACTGATGTTTTTCATACAGATCCCTTGTCAAGTCTTGAACATCCGGACCAAGCCAAGGGTCTGGGGTATTTCCTGCACTTTGCCAGCCGATTACGTAGTTTTGAATATCGGCCTGCTCCGCAATCAAATCAGCTGTTTCCTGAAGTTGCTGCGGATACGGATCACCAAGATGGAGTATTTTCTCTGGAAGACTATGAGCAGAGAAAACGAGTATCGCGTTTTCTCTTTCTGCATCAGACATAGCAGAATAAATCTCCTTGATGTTATCTGCCCAATAATTAATAAACTTTGCTTCCTTATACCAACTATCAATCGTAGTGATGCGCAAATCACCACCTAACTTTTCAGCTTCCTCAACAGCTCTGTTATTATAGGATTTAACGCTAAAGGTTGAATAATGCGGAGCTAGCACTATGCTAATGGCTTCCTTGATACCATCATCAACCATCCGTTTAACGGCATCCTCAATAAACGGGTGGATATGCTTTAATCCTAAATACATTTTAAATTCATATTCTTGTTGGATATTATTTAAATGTTCTTCTAGCTTGTCCGCCTGTTCCTGGGTAATTTTTGCGAGTGGAGAAATTCCGCCAATTGCCTCGTAGCGATTGCGAAGGTCTTCAATTAATTCCGGAGCGGGCTTTCTTCCATGACGAATATGTGTATAATAGCTTTCCAAATCATCAGAAGTATATGGGGTACCGTAAGCCATTACAAGCAATCCCAGTTTCTTTTTTGTCATGATTGCACCTCTTTAACAAGTCTTTTGCCACTTTATCAGTAGGTATAGGGCCACAAATCAAAGCGGCGTACTTGCTTCTGTTTCGTGACCCTGACCATAAATAACTTATTCTATTTTGCCAAAAAACAAATAAACTTGCCAATTATACTGCTTGGCTTTTCATTTACTGACGTTTAGCCGCAGAATACTCATGAACAAATGTTGTTAAACGCTTCAACGTTTCCGGTTTAACCGATGGGAAAACACCATGACCTAAATTAAAGATGTACCCGCCTTGAGCAAGCCCTTGATCTAAAATAGCCTTTGCTTTTTCTTCAATTACTTCCCATGGTGCCAATAGTATTGCAGGATCCAAATTTCCTTGTACCGTCTTGTGAATACCCATTTCCCTTGCTTGCGCAATTGGCAGGCGCCAATCAAGACCGACAACATCGAGTGGCAGATCATTCCACTCAAGAGCCAAATGACTTGCCCCTACTCCAAACATGATAAGTGGAACTTGTTCTTCCCGTAAAGAAGAGAAAATCCGCTGCATAACAGGTTTAATGAAATAGCGATAATCCTCTACATTTAATGCTCCAACCCATGAATCGAAAATCTGAATTGCTTTTGCCCCCGCAGCAATCTGTGCCTTTACATATGTAATGACCATATCACCAAGCTTGTCCATTAAAGCAAACCAGGCTTGCGGCTCTGTATGCATAAATGCTTTTGTTTTATTATAGTTTTTTGATGGGCCGCCTTCGATCATGTAGCTTGCCAAAGTAAACGGAGCCCCAGAAAAACCAATCAATGGAACAGATAACTGTTCCTCTGTTAATAGTTTTATCGTATCTAATACATAAGGGATGTCGTCTACAGGATTAATTTCTTGTAAATTTTCTACATCAGCAAGTGATACAATCGGGTTATCGATAACTGGTCCAATCCCTGATTTGATTTCAACATGCATCCCCATCGCTGGAAGCGGTGTCATTATATCTTTATAGAGTATAGCCGCATCAACATTATATTGTTCAACAGGCAAACGTGTTACGTATGCACACAGCTCTGGCTGGTGGGTGATTTCAAATAATGAATATTTTTCCTTAATTTCTCGATATTCTGGCTGTGAGCGGCCGGCCTGACGCATATACCAAACCGGTACATACTCCGTTTGTTCCCCCTTTGCCGCACGTAAAAAAGTCTCATTTATTTGTTTTGCCATTCCATCCAGTCCACCTTTCGATGACATTCCTTTGTTTTGGTGTACGTTTATCCTACATAAATTCGCTATAGTTTTGTAGGCATACTCTTTCCACTATAGCGTTTATTCCTATCTATGTATAGAAATTATGCCTAATTGTCAAAAAAAAGTCATTATTACCCGCAATGGTTCTTACGTTTCACATGAGCATCCATTACTCTACTAGAAAATATTCACTCACATAGGGGGAACTGGTAAAAATCTTTGGCTGATTATGATAAATGTAGGCTTTGGGGTCGGACAATTGTAAAAAAGCCTCCGTATTTCGCCATGACTGAAAATTTTTCCGTTCGCTCCAGGCGGTTAAAAAAATAAACGTTTGGCTTGAAAGCGGACGCAGTAATCTAAGTGCCATTAACCCCGGTTCGTTTCCCATTTGCTCTATTAATTTTATTACTAAATGTTCAAATAGGGGGCGCCCTTCCTCTGTCACAGGAATATTGTATAATGCTGCAAAGCCTTCATTTGGAAATTCTGCGAGCGCTTTAATTACCTCATATCTTCGTGGTTCTTTAAAAACAGAGGAACCGGTCGTTTCATGGAGTAATAAAGAACCATTAGGATTATTCATTAACACCAACTTTTCGTCATATATATTTTCTTTCAGCTTCGTTAAATATTCAATGGTACCCGTTGTGATATAAGTATTCACGCCCTTTGCCTCCATTCAAATGCACCAAATTACGGTAATCTGTTTAGATTTGACAATAATCTGAGCCGGTACGCATTCATCGCAGTTTCACCAAGTATTTTCAATATGCTGTTATTGGCATATGCTCCGACAAACGCACCTATCCCTGGAACAAGCTGAAACAATTTTGCTAAATCGATATAATCACGATACTCTTGCTGGAATTTACGCCAATCCATATCCATGAGCAGTGGCTTCCTCGCTTCCCAATCTTCAATTATCGCAAACGTTTCCCTGCGGACTTCATCACTCGCAAAGGCAAGCTGAAAAATGTGGAGTATATATAATCGTTCATCGTACTTCTGCGTGTCAAAACCATATATGGCCGCAATTTCAAAAAGCAGTTTCATTTCAATCGATAATAGTAAAGGGAAGTCTGCAAGGCCTAACAAAATCCCGCCAGCACCTGTACCTGCCCCTTCAACTATCCCTGCCTTTTGATAAGAGCCAATTTTCTTTTGCGCTAACTCATCTGCTTCAGCTAAAGAAAGACCGTGATATAAATGTTGTTTTGTTGTTATTATCGAACCAGTAACAGCTGCTTTCACCATCGTTTTTATACTTTCTGTCATGAGTTGATGGACTTTCTCAGGAATAAATTGATTAGCTCTTATTTGTGTTTTTTTGGAAATTCGTTTCATCATTCCCGATCTTCTGGTTAATCTTCTTTTCCATTCCTTGAGTTCACCAACCACCTGTAATTCATAATGGTCCATAGGCTTCACCCCTTAGCTATAATTATGCACCGGGAATGGAAAAACAGCCTTTAATTTTTAAAAATGACATGCCTTTATAGGCCTCTAGCTTAAGTCACTTAGACTTTCAGATGTTTTTTACTGTAGACATAGACAAATAGCCAATTAAACAATAATCCCGTGAGAAGTTCGAGCAGTGCCTGAACAGGCTCACCCTTTATCAAGATGAATAAGCAAAAGATAAACGCTTGAATTGACACTAAAATCATTAGTAAGCGTTGAAAGGCTGCCCGTTTCGATTTTGCCGCTATAGGGTAGAGATCAACCCAAAGCTTGTTTTGATGGTGATGAAATAGCGGCAGTAATTGAAATGCTGTTAAATATAGAAATAACAATCCGAATAGCAGTTGACCGAAACCAAAAGAGATAAAGTAAATGGCAAGGGCTCCAATGACTGTTAGCCGCACGAAAAGTCCAAGATAATCAGAAGAACGTAAAAATGTTCGGGAAAAAAGATACCTATATGTATGTTCTTGCGAGTATGGAATGAAGCTAAGGAGAAAATCAAGATATTTTCTTCTTTTAACGGTTTCCTTCATATTTGGAACATCGGTAAACATGTTCGCTAATCTGTAAAAGGACGCCATTCGTTTTTCCTCTTGGTCAATCAGAAGATCCCATTTTAGACCCATTTTTCGAGTGCGGCGGTCAAAATATTGATAGTAAAGGACCAGCACCAGCACCATAGCAATCAGAACCAATACATTTGCCTGTTTCAACAGCAAATAAGTGATGGTAAGGTTGGTAAAATATCGTACAAAATAGTCCCAACGATGGACTGATTTTTGCACAAAATAAAGAATTCGCCAATTTACTGCCATGTTCCAGCCCTTCACAACCAAAAGCACAACAAGCAATGGCAAAAACAAACTAAAACCATGACTGTTAACATGTGCATAAAGTGGCATGAAAATGGCTAACACCATCAGAAGCACATATCCTTGTAGGAGGAAACTTATCCCCGCCGAGCGTAGAAAAAATCGTTTCAATTTTTCTTCTACTGGTATCAGAAACACTTTATCTGCCTCAAGCAGCAGGTTATACACTGGACTATTCGTAAGGAATAAACTGAGTACGATAGCCATTATGATTTCTGCGGGAAAACTTTGCGACAACGACTCAATCCACTGCTGATAATAAAAGGCACCAGTTCCTATCAGAAATAGCAGCACAATGACCAGATGCCCGTTAAAAATATACTTTACATACCTACCAACATCTTTCGCCCGACGGCTTGCCCGTTCTTTCCAGATTTTATTTTCATCAAACATATCGTTCTTCCTTTGTTAATTGAATATATAAATCATCGAGTGATGCATCAGGCATCGCAAACTGCTCCCTGAGTTCGGCAAGCGTCCCTTTAGCGCGAATTTTCCCCTCATGGAGGATGACAAAGCGGTCACAATATTTCTCAGCTGTAGTTAAAATATGTGTGGACATCAAAATTCCCGCTCCATTGTCTTTCATTTTTTTCATTAAATCGAGCAATGATTGAATTCCCAATGGATCAAGGCCAACAAATGGTTCATCGACAATATAGAGTGATGGCTGTACTAAAAAAGCACACATAATCATCACTTTCTGCTTCATACCTTTGGAAAAATGTGCGGGAAACCATTTCAATCGTTTTTCTAAGCGAAATTCAGATAATAACGGGGCTACCCGGCTTTCATACGTTTTTTCATCAAGCCCGTAGGCCATTGCCGTTAGTCGTAAATGTTCTTCCAAGGTTAATTCCTCATACAATACAGGTGTTTCCGGAACAAACGTGAACATTCGACGATACGCTTCCTTATCATCTGTAAAATTCTTTCCGTTAATTTTAATCGTTCCTTTATGCGGTTCCATTAAACCGATAATATGTTTAATGGTTGTACTTTTTCCGGCTCCATTTAAACCGATTAGACCGACTAATTCATTTTTATTGATATCAAAAGAGATATCCTTTAGCACCGGGTTTCTCGTGTACCCGCCAACAAGATTTTCAATCGCTAATAATGACATGGGCTTTCATCCTTTCCTAGGATAATTAGTGTTATTTTAGCAAATTATGTTCAAGAAAAATAGAAATTCACCTAGAATGATTTTTTTTGTATAATCCTCTGCTAAACGGACATGATAATTTATGAAGGGGAAATACACTTGATGAGAAACATCATTTCAATCTTGAAATGAGGTGTTTGTCAAAGACAATATCCTTTCAGCCAAGTAGCTTCACAAAAATGCTTCATAATAAGGAGATGGTTGTATTGTACAATGTACAGTCAGACCATTATCAGTTCAATCAACACCACTAGTATATCGTTAAAAAACGAAAAAAATGAGGTGTTTACCGCAGACATCTTCTGTTTTTAAAGGTTTGTACCGATAAAAACAATTAGGGGATGGTTAGCTTGAACAATGTTTCTTTTAGCAAACACTACATTAACAAATGAGGTGTTTATCAAAGAACATAATCCTGAATTGAAAGCAGAATGAAGCAGTTCCCCTTCATCAGGGCGGGATTCCATGCGAATCCTGCTCTTTTCTTTTTGGTTGCCATGATTGTATGGTAAAATATGTAGAAAAGACAAATAAAGAAAGGTTGTGGCAATCAATGAGTGATTGTATTTTTTGTAAAATAGTCAAAGGAGAAATCCCCGCCGCAAAAGTTTTTGAAAATGAGCATGTACTAGCCTTTTTGGATATCAGTCAAGTAACAAAAGGACATACGCTAGTCATTCCCAAGGTACATAAGGAAAACCTCTATGAATTAACGCCGGAAATTTCCAGGAATATTTTCGAAGTTGTCCCAACAATTGCTAACGCCTTAAAAACTGAATTCAATCCAGTTGGTTTAAACGCAATTAATAATAATGGCGAGAAAGCTGGTCAATCGGTATTCCATTTTCACCTTCACTTAATTCCACGATACGGAAACGGGGATGGCTTCGGGGCTGTTTGGAAAAACAACCAAAGTGATTACACATCTGCGAAGCTATCCGAGATTGCAGCCAGTATTTCTAAACATCTATAATTTTCTATTAATTTTTTGAAAATTATATCTTTATCGCGATAATATTCATATGCTATAATGAGATTAAGTTTTTCGCTCTAGGCAATTAGCGCACTGGAGGAAGAACAAAGTTTAGCAGAGTAGAGGAGAGATGAGAATTGAATACGAAAAACCTAGTCATTTTAGCCTTATTAGCAGGAATTGGGGTTGTCTTGCACACTGTGATGCCAAGTTTCTTAGGCATTAAACCAGACATGATGCTGGCAATGATGTTTTTAGGAATCGTCTTGATACCGGAAATCAAAAGTGTTTTGATGCTAGCGATTGTCACTGGAATTTTATCTGGGATTACCACTAATTTTCCTGGAGGAACAATTCCAAATATGATTGACAAACCAATTACTGCCCTTGTCTTCTTTGGTTTATTTTTAGCTTTGAAGAAATACCGCAACTCACTTATTAATGTTGGTATTTTAGCAGCGGTAGGCACACTGGTATCTGGAACGGTCTTCCTAACTGCCGCCTATTTTCTTGTAGGTTTGCCAGGTCCTTTTGCTGCATTGTTCGCAGGAGGAGTCTTACCAGCTATGGCGCTCAATGCTATTGTTATGGTAATTGTCTATCCGATTGCACAATCTATCTTCAAAAGGTCGAACATATCCTCGGCTTCCGCGATTGAAAAATAATCGTTAGCAGCCAAAGAAAAGAACCCTTTAAGGGTTCTTTTCTTAAATTAATTTTATTTTGATTATTATGAAAATAACGAAAAAAATAACGCGATAAGCAGGCAGATTCCTCCACCACAAGCAAGTACAACAGCTCTATTCTTTAATACTTGTTTCGGCGGATATACTCCAGGTCTTTTCACAGCTATTAAAACTTTACCTGATACAGCAAATAGAAAAAAACATAAGATAAAAAAGAATATGGTCAGAAATTTCATTACCTGTCCCCCTGCAAGGTTTTTCAATCAATAAAGGTAATAAAATTATATGATTGAATTCACTTTTCTATGAACAAGTCATAAGCTTAAGAAAAGTAGTGTAGAGAATTACATAAAGTGAACCTTCCATCAGTGGGGTTTTTACTGCCCGTTGAAGCGGGATAAATAATTTCAATATAAAAAATTACCAATTTCTAAAAATTTTGTGAATTAATATCTTTATTAATCTTTATTTTATTGGCATAATGATAGTAGAGAATAAAAAAGTAGGTGAAAAATGGGGATGACAGAGAAACAATATTCGGTAAAGGAAGCGATGCTTTTTAGCCAAAGAATTGCACAACTAAGTAAGGCTTTATGGAAATCAATTGAAAAGGACTGGCAGCAATGGATTAAACCATTTGATTTAAACATTAACGAGCACCATATCCTTTGGATTGCCTATCATTTAAACGGTGCCTCTATTTCTGATGTTGCTAAGTTTGGGGTTATGCATGTCTCCACAGCTTTTAATTTTTCTAAAAAATTAGAAGAAAGGGGGTTGCTGAAATTTTCTAAAAAGGAAAATGACAAGCGGAACACCTACATTCAGCTCACTCCCGAAGGTGAACAAGTTTTATTACAACTAATGGAAACCTATAAACCCGATGAGAACGCTGTCTTTTCTGGTGCCTTACCGCTAAGAGATCTTTATGGGAAATTTCCTGAAATCATCGAGATGATGGCGATTGTCCGCAATATTTATGGTGATGACTTCATGGAAATTTTCGAACGCTGTTTTAATAATATTGAAAGTGGATTTGTGGAAGAAAATGGAACACTTAAAAAACAGGAAAAATCTGAACAAGAACTTGCTTAAACAAAACTTTATAGATATTTTGCAAATTCTTGAAAAAGCGGTCCATATAAGTTTTGGGTCAAACACGCATGGACAACTTCATTTAAGTTTAATCTTACGGGTAAGGCAGCTTTTAATTCAGCAAAAAGCGGATGGAAATGCACAAATCCTTCCGCTTTTTGTTCTGCAAACTTTTCGTTCAGATGATCACATATAGACAAAAAGTGTTCCATTTCTTGTCTGGATAGGCCACTTTCAACAATTAGCCGATAAAACTCTAACTTTGGATTCCGTATCAGTTCTAATAAAAGTTTTTGATGAAATTCTAATAATTGAATTTTATTGATCAATATTTGAATCTCGCTCATATATTTCCCTCATTCCCAAGCTTTCTTGACCATTTATACAATTTTCTACTGAGATATCTAAATTTATTTATTAAATTGAAACGTTAATCAAAAGGCTACAAACCTACTATATTATTATGACTATCTTTTTTTCTAAATATTTGGTATCTTATAAAGGATACCATGTCAGGGGGAGGGAATCCATGATGATCTCCATTTTTATTGTTTTTGCCATATTTATTTTATTTTATGTAAATAAAATGACTAGCTCACTTTGTATTCAAAGGGAAATTCCCGAAGAACGACAGCATAAGGTATTTCGGACGATAAATGTGCTGATTACCATTCTGTTAGTCTCATCTTACCTGGAAATATTATATACATAACTTGACCCCTTTCCACGGTTCGAAAAGTAATCAAGCGATGAGAATAATCTCATCGCTTTTAAGATTACCAAATCCAAGCAGCCCCTACAATAATTAATAAAATGAAGAGGACTACGATTAACGCAAAACCTGCTCCGTATCCACCTGTTGCAGTCATGATATAACCTCCTTTTTATTTTTCTACCACATACTATTCATGCTGTTTCCTTTTCGCCTAGGCCGTTTGCTTATTTTTTGTGAAAAGTTATTCTTAGATTTACGAAATTTTTAACATAATAATTATAAGTTTAGTTTTTGCAGTCATACCAATTTATGTTATAGTAAAGAATATGGACAAGCGCCCATAAGAATTTACGATGTAGGAGAGATTTAGAACATGAAAAAATGGATGTTAGCCTTATCATTGGCTGGAGGGGTACTTGCGTTAAGCGCATGTAATCAATCTGGTTCTGAAACAATAGCGGAGACTAAAGCGGGGAATGTTACACAAGAAGATCTATATAAAGTGATGAAAGACAAAGTTGGTGACCAAGCATTACAACAACTCGTCTACGAGAAAGTCCTTTCTGAAAAATACAAAGTGACAGATAAAGATGTCGATGCTAAAGTAAAACAATTAAAAGAGGATCTTGGTGCTAATTTTGAAACAGCACTTGCTCAATATGGCTACAAAAATGAAGATGATTTAAAAAGCACTTTGAAACTTGGTATGCTACAAGAAAAAGCAGCCATGAAGGATATTAAAGTAACCGACAAAGAGTTAAAAGAATACTACGAAAATTATAAACCAGATATTACAGTTCGCCACATTTTGTTAAAAGATGAAAAAACAGCAAATAGTGTTAAAAAGCAGCTCGACTCTGGCAAAAAGTTTGAAGACGTTGCCAAAAAAGAATCAACTGATACAGCTTCTGCCCAAAACGGCGGCGACCTTGGTGTGATTAACAACCAAAATGCTGACCAGTACGATTCAGACTTCATTAAAGCTGCTTATGCATTAAAAGTTAATGAAGTTAGTGCACCAGTAAAAACGCAATTTGGTTATCATATTATCCAAGTAACCGAGAAAAAAGAGAAAAAATCTTTTGATGAAATGAAAAAAGACCTTGAATATGAAGTAAAATCGAAAAAATTAACAAATGAAGATATAAGTAAAGCTATGGAACGGGAACTAAAAGACGCTGGTGTCAAGATTAACGATAAAGATCTAAAAGATGCGTTAAAAACAAATACTTCTACAGCTGCACAATAAGAGCTTTTAAAAAGCGCCCTAACCGGGCGCTTTTACTCTTCGTGCGCTTTTAAGCGTAATCCCTTTTCTTGTTCGAGCCGTTTCATATAGATTTCGCCTTCTTGTTCAATATTCTCCATTTCCATTAGCCGCTCTTCCCTGCCAGTTTTAATCGCCATAAACGCACTAATTATAATACCAGCCATTACGAAATATATCCAAATTGGAATTGTCACATCCTGTTCCCCCTCAAATAGTGGTTGTCCACATTTTTGTTATCATCATAATATGCAGACTAACTAGAATTCATGACAAAAAAAGAGACAACCGGTTAGGTTACCTCTATTTGTGAAAGACAGGCTTATAAAATGAGCGATTATCTAAAGCAAAAATCCGCTCGGTAAATTCACCTGGGTTAACTCGCTCTAATGCCCTGTCGAGCATATTCATTTTTGCATCCAAATTATCAATATAATGAAGGATTTCCGCCTCTTTTATTAAAGGTGGCTTCGGACTACCCCATTCCGCTTTACCGTGGTGACTGAGCACAAGATGCTGGAGGATAAGTACCTCTTCACTGTCAATTCCCAATTCTTCAGCTGCTTTCCCAATTTCATTCACCATTATGGTAATATGTCCAAGTAAGTTCCCTTCTAGTGTATAGACTGTCGAGACAGGTCCAGACAGCTCGATTACCTTGCCCATATCATGAAGGATAATTCCCGCATAAAGGAGATCCTTATCAAGACTTGGGTAAAGCTCGACAATTGCCTTGGCTAAGTCAAGCATACTAACAACATGATAGCTTAAACCGGAAATAAACTCATGATGATTTTTAGTCGCTGCTGGGTATTCCAAGAATGCCTTTTGATGTTTTTTTATCAAATGACGTGTAATTCTTTGGATATTGGGGTTTTTCATTTCAAAAATATATTGCGTCAGCTTTCCCACCATCTCTTCTTGACTAAGCGGCGCTCTTTCAAGAAAATCGTCGATCTTCACCCCATCCACCGGTACTGCACGGCGAATTTGCCGAATTTTTAATTGACTTTTGCCGCGGTAATTTTGTACATCACCATTGATTTTGACAATTGTCTGTGCAGCATACAGCTTTTCATCTTCTTCTCCCACGTCCCAAAGCTTGGCTTCAATTTCACCACTTTTATCTTGGAGAATTAACGTTAAGAATGGTTTACCGTTACTTGCGATTCCTTTATTTGCACTCTTAATGAAAAAAAACAATTCTATTTGTTCACCAACATCATGATATGCGATTCCTTTAGCCAACTTCTTCTCACCCTTCCTCTTTACTAGTATAACATATCGGGCTATAAGCCTATGAACTTATTTGGACAGTACCTTTTTCCAATCTAAGAATACTTTCTTCTGTAAATAACGGTAAGTAATGTTCATGACATGTAAAAAACAAGATTTGATTTCGCTCCAGCGTATTCAGCAACCCAATCATTCGCTTCGCTCTTTCGCTATCAAAATTAACAAAACTATCATCGATAATTATCGGCAGTGGATATTGTTCATACAAGGTTATAGCAAGTGACAATCTCATCGACACATAGATTTGTTCTGTTGTTGCTTGACTAACTTCATTGGCCGCAAATACTGTCCCATCCTTCCTTTCCACAAGAAATCCGCTCCCAGATGGATGCAACAGAAGACGTCGATATCTGCCTTTCGTTAAGAATGCTAGATATTCCTGTGCTTGTTTTAGGACTCGAGGTAAATAAATATTTTTATAGGATTCAATGGTTTTCTTCAGAAGGTCTTGTGCATAGCTGTACACAGCCCACTGCTTCACTTCTTCTTCAAATTCATATTTTTTTTGTTTAAACTGATGAAGAATGGTAGAATAGACTCCTCCTTCTTCAAGTACCTGCATTTCAACTTTGTTTGTCGCTAATTTTTCTTGGAGAGTTTTGATATCCTTTCGCAGGGCATTTATACTTTGGTCGTATTCTTGACCAGCCTCGTTAGGTATCTGCATTGATAAGTATGCTTCACGCTCTTGTTCGCTTAATATAGAGTACTGTAATTGCGTTCGCAAACCGGCTAAGCGCTCTTGCAAAAGTGCTCGCTTCCCTGCTTTTTCCCCTAGTTCATAAAACTGCTGCTCTGTTTTTGCATTCGCTGCTGCTAGCAGCTCTTGATAGTCATCCTGCAGCTTATCGAGTTCGAGTTTAGTCTGCTTCCATTCCAATTCCAAATCAGCTAATTGCCGCTTTTTTTCGCGGCAGCTTACTTGCTTTTCCTGTTCAGATTTCAGCTTCGTACGTAATAAATAAGCTAGTTGTTGGGTGCTGCCTGCTGTTTCTGGCAAGTAGTGCTTCGCTAAAGTCTTGATGCTATTTTCAATTATTTCCCGTTCCTTATCGACTGTTTCGAGCCTCTGCAAGAGGTACTGTTTTTCCCTTATAAGCGACTTTGCTTGTTCAATATACTGAAATGCATCACGTAGGAAGATGGCTGGCATTTTTTCTGGAATCTTTAACTCTTTACTTAACACCAAAAACTGGTTATGATTTTTCCTAAATTCGTATTCCCATTGTTCGAACTTCGTAATAACCTTGTCAAATTGTGCTTGCTGATGCGACTTTCTAACCATTACTAGGTTTAACTTTTCTTCGATTTGCTGATTATTCTGTAGTCGTTCTTCTATATTCTTTATTTCAACAATGTTGGCAGATTGAAGCTTTTGCAGTAAAGTCTGCTCCGTTTCCTTTAACGCTTTAAGCGTTGTAATATCCTTAATCGCTTTACCCTTTCTGATATTTTCTATAAGGAAAAAGATAACGATAACAATACCTGCTAACCCCAGGATTAATAAGATTACTTGATCAGTAAAAAAGCCGTATAATGCCAATCCTATAACAAGCGCTTCTGCCATTATATATTGCCATTTTTGTCTTGCATTTGCTGAACTTTCCCTTTTTGCAGCACCTTGATAGAAGTCAATTTTATCTTTTGTATTTGTTATTTCTGCTTCGATACTTTTCTTATCCTGATTTTCTTGTAGCTGTTGCTCAAGCCTTTCTTTTTCCTGCTCTGGTAAACATAATTTCTCAAGCTGATGTAATTCCTTTTCCAATTCCTCAAGGGCCTGTTTTTCTTCTTCATACTCAGTTTCTAACTTGGATTTGATTTGCACAAGATTTTTATTTTTGTCCGATACTGTTTCTACTTGCTTTTTGATATAAATATTTGTGTTGATTTGTAGTATTTCTTGCTCAGGTAATGTTAAATGTAGCTTTTCACGGATTTGTGATAGTTCCTGTTCATTTTTCAGCAGATTCAATTCCACTTGCTGTTTGTCAAATTGCAGCTGTTCCATAATTGGAACCTGATCAAATAGTGTTAATAATTCCGGTTCTCTTTTCAAAAAGGAATAGTCGGGTTTAGCTGCCTCCAGTTCATTCGTAACTGTCTCGATACGATTGCCGATTGTACTAAGTTTGGCATTACATGGATGGATAAGCTCTTTAAGCTTTTCGAGTCTGTCCACGCCACGTATCGGGAATGATTCGATTTTGCCGAGATTCTCTAATTCAATTTCCACTCTTTTTTCCGCTTTTACAATTTCCTCAACTTTTTTCCATTCAAGCCATTTTTCTTTCGTCTTTTGAACTCGTATGAGCGTCTCATTCGTTAACTCAATTTCCCGTCGGAGCCGTTCATCGAGTCTAACCATATCCTCATATTGCTTATTACGGGCCGCTGCCTGTTTTAATTCCTTTTGTAAATCATGCAGATTTCGTAATTTTTCATTTATGATAGGTTTTTTACCACCTGGTTTGAAACGGCCATCAAGCTCCTTTTGAAGAATGGTTTCTGCTTTTACTAATTTCTCCGTTCCTAATGCACCAGCTGAGAATAAATATTTTCCTAGTTCCTCGCCCTTCATGTGCTGAATATTTTGCAGTCCATGTAAATTAAATGAAAAAATGGCTTGAAATAATCCTTTATCTAGATGATCAAGCAATTCACTTAACAGTTCCTCGCCACCCGTTACCCCATTATCCATGATAACCGTAACATCACCTGTGGCTTTTCCTTTAACACGCTCAATGACAGCATATCCTTGTTGTTCATGATGAATTTTTATTTTTCCACCATATTTTGAATGCTGCTTTGGTTCATAGCGCAGTTCATTTTGCTGCTTCGTCGGAAACCCAAATAAGACGCTATGAATAAACGCCATGATGGTCGACTTACCAGCTTCATTCTCCCCAAAAAAAACTTGATAATGAGACAGATTTTCAATCATGAGATTTTCTATTTGTCCGAAACCATAAATATGTAATGAAATTATTTTCAAACAATCCCGCCTCCTTTCATTGCAGCAGTATCTCTAGCAGGATTTTTTCCGCATGTTCCAACAGCTCTTGCTGTTCTTTCAGTGACAGCTTTGGTGCATATTTCCTTCCAATTGAATGTTCATATAAGGAAGCCAGGGGCGAGTCATAATCTTCATAATGTTCAATGATGTGAAACAGCTCCTTATAAAAACCAGCTTCCATCCTTAAGTGTTTTTTATCAATTTGCAGTTGTTCGCGAATTTCCAGTTTTACAACATGAACAAAATTTTCCTCTTCTTGTCCATCATCAGCTAACAACTCTAACAGCTCTTCTTGTACACCCTTCTTATCATGTTGTGCTAAGTTCAAATTGTTCAAGTGAATGGTTAACAGCGTTCCTGTATTTTGCTTGCGCAAACAATTAATTGTACTTTGACATAATTGGAAAACCTCATGAAAAGAGCTGGCAGCTGCGACGTTTATTTCTGCCTCTTCCCATACAATATCAGCCGCCTCGATAAAGTTCATCGTCGTCTCATCATCATGCAGGCAGACATGATAGAATCCTTTCATGCCCTGCTCTTTTCGATTTCTCCCCTGGATGTTGCCAGGATAAACGATCATCGGCTGCTTTGCCAAAATCAACCGCTTATGTATGTGCCCCAGTGCCCAATAATCAAAATCTTTACTTTGTAAATCTTTAACAGAAAACGGCGCATAATTTTCATGTTCATTCCCTGACGTTTCATTACCATGAAGAATACCAATGTGAAAATCGGCCCCAGGGACTTTTTGATAGAAGTCAATTTTCCTCTCAAACACATGACGGGTAGGGTAACTGAATCCATATAAATGAACCTTTGCCCCATTTTTCGTCAACAGCAGCTTCTTCTCCACTTCACTGCCAAAGACATGGACATTCTGCGGCATTTTCAATTCTACCCATGAACCATTTAAATGATCATGATTCCCGTGGACAATGTACACAGGAATTTCACATTTCTCAAGCTTTAGCATTTCAGTGCGCAGAAAAGATTGCGCCCTCAAACTGCGGTCTTCACCATCAAATAAATCCCCTGCTAAGATTACAAAATCCACCTCATGTTCAATAGCCGCCAGCGTGATTTTCTTTAATGCTGTGAACGTACTCTCTTTAATCCTCGAAAAAATCGCCTCGGGCAATTTCTCTAAACCAACCATCGGGCTGTCCAAATGCAAATCAGCAGCGTGGATAAACGATATTTCTTTCATAGTTAATTCCTTTCAAGAACAATTATTCCCTCTATTATAACACGAATATACGTTCTATTAAAATAAAAACAGCCCTGCTTGTCGACAGAGCCGTTATCAATTTTATTTTATTCGTTTTTCGTTAATTGCAATGCTTTTTTAATATCTTTGAAGGAGTTGGACTTACCATACATGAGAACACCGCCACGGTAAACGCGAGCTCCAAAAATCGCTAATAGGGTAATTGTCGCGACCAGTATACCAATTCCAACAAGAGCCTCCCAGATTGGAATGGTTAACATGCCTACGCGCAAAAACATAATCATTGGCGTAAAAAACGGGATATACGATGTAATGGTAATAAATGTAGCATCCGGTTTTCCAAGTCCAAACATAGCAATCATAAACCCAGCAACGACTAATAACGTCATTGGTGAAATCATTTGCTGCACATCCTCAGTCCGGCTGACAAGTGAACCTAAAAAGGCTGCTAATGTAGCATAAAGAAAATAGCCAAGGATAAAGAATATCAAGGCATAAACAATCGTCATTACCGGGATGTTACCAAACCCATATACCCCGAAAAATCCCTCTTTCAATGAGTCCATATTCATTGTTAACGAATAGTAGCCGACAAGCAAAAACACAGCAAATTGCGTTAAACTTAATAAGCCGATTCCTAGGATTTTAGCAAACATCTGCTTAATTGGCGACACACTTGAAATCAATATTTCCATGACCCGTGATGATTTCTCTGTAGCTACTTCCATGGCAATCATACTGGCGTACATAATTACGGCAAAATAAATCATAAACAAGAGAACATAGACAAGGCCGCGAGCTTGATTTAACTCCTCTTCAGTCTTGGCATTTTTCTCGAGGGCCACTTTATCAAATGAGACAGGCTCATACAATTTTTGCAGCTGTTGCTGGGATAAGTTCATCTTTGTGGCCGCAAGCATCGTCTTTAGCTGCTGCAATCCTGTCTGTAAATCAGTATACAAAGAGGAATCCGCTATACTCATCGCTTTATAGACCGCAATTGGCAGCCCTTCATCGTTATAGCTCAGCACAATAAGACTATCAAACTTTTCATTTTCCACTGCCTTTTCGGCTTTCTGCTCGCTACCTTTATACTTCACTAATTTAATATCTTTATTAATTGCAGACATTTGCTTGTTGAAAGGTTCATAAAGCTGCTTCGTTTGATCAAGAACTGCAACGTTCTCTTTTCCGCCATCATTGTCAAATACGTTTATAATCTTATTAATATTTGTTAATCCTAAGACAATCACAACTGTTATAACCGTTGTAATAATGAACGATTTGCTTTTAAGAATATTTAAATAGGTGTGAAATAGGATAATCCAAAAGTTATTCATACGAAGCACCCACTTTCTCGATAAAGATATCATTTAACGATGGCTCCTCTAGTGCAAACTTACGAATAAATCCTTTACCGACAATTTCTTGTAAGATGCTTCCCGCAACCTGTTCACCTTCAATTTGCAAAAGAATCCCTTCCATCGTCGTTTTTGCCTTCACCACCCCAGGAAATTCCTTTAATTCATCAAGTGGACAATCAGCATGAATTAACAGATTCTTTTTCCCAAATGCCCGTTTTATTTCTTTCAAGCCACCGTGTACCACCGGCCTTCCTTTATGCATGATACAGAGGTGTTCACACAGTTCTTCCACATGGTGCATTTGATGACTTGAAAACACAATCGTTGTTCCGCTTTCTTTTAAACTAATAACAGCATCCTTTAATTGTTCAACATTCACCGGGTCGAGCCCGCTGAATGGCTCATCGAGAATTAATAACTTTGGTTTATGTATAACAGCTGCAATAAATTGGATTTTTTGCTGGTTCCCCTTCGAAAGTTCTTCGACTTTTTTATTTTCATATTCTGGAACTTTGAATTTCTCCAGCCATCTCTTTAATTCCTTTTGCGCTTCCGCTTTTTGCATTCCACGTAATCTTGCTAAGTAAACAATCTGATCGCGAACCTTAAGCTTCGGGTAAAGTCCTCTTTCTTCGGGAAGATAGCCAACTAAATGACTCGTGGAATAATTAAGGGGCAGTCCGTTCCAGCTAATTTTCCCTTCACTAGGATCTAATAATCCCAGTATCATTCGAAATGTTGTCGTTTTTCCCGCTCCATTTGCCCCTAAGAAACCAAATATTTCACTTTCCGGGATGACCAATGATAAATCGTTAACTGCGGTAAACTGACCAAACCGTTTTGTAACATGGTCTATAGTTAAACCCAAAACATCCACTCCCTTTCCTGTAACGCAAACTCTTCTGTCATATGTTTATTTTTCTTTTGCACAATTTATAGAATTATGCAAAAATAACCATAAGGAAATCTGTTAAAAAAGGAGACTAGCAAAATGAAAACGTATAAATTGACCGCCTTTGAAGTAAATGGGGAAAAGCTAATCGACGAATCATTTCAAGCAGAAAGCGATGCTGCTGCAAAAGAAATGGGAGAGAAATTATTAGCAGAAAAAGACTTGTTGGAAAAAACACATCGCTGCATCTCCCCTAGCGGTAAATTATTACTCTTTCATCCTTAACTTCCACAAATAATCTATGGCGCATGAAAAAATCATGCGCCTGATTCATGATTATTTCCCAGTAAAAACCGGTTTTCTTTTTTCAATAAACGCTTGAATCCCCTCTTGATGATCCCTTGTTTCCCGCATTTTCTGCTGACCATGTTTCTCTAATTCTAAAATTTTTAATAACTGTGGACGATTTTTTTCTGCTAGAATCTTCTTGGTTTTGATCATCGCTTGAACAGGACGACTTAACCAATCTGAAGTCAGATTATGTACAGCTTCGTCCAGGTTTCCCTCAGCTATTTCTTGTATTAGCCCAATCGAAAGCGCTTCCTCAGGTTTCATCATTTTACCATCCCAGATAATTTGCTTGGCCTTTGTTTCGCCTAATCGCTTCTCTAAAAAGAAATGCGCCCCGCCATCTGGAATTAAGCCAATCCCAATAAAGTTCATCGCCAGCTTGCTGTTTTTGTCAGCAATAATATAATCTGTAGCCAAGGCCAAACTAAAGCCTAAGCCTGCGGCCGCTCCCGTTACCGCACTGATAGTTAGCTTTGGAATGCTATATAGAGTGACAATCAACTCACTTATACAGTCCATCACCGGAAAAAATTGCTTTTCGTCCATGTTAGCGAGCATCGTTTTAATGTCACCACCCGAAGAAAACGCTCTTCCTTTTCCGGTTAGCACAACGATATCGACGTCATCGGAATCGCCAATTTCTTTTAATCTTGAAACAAGCCCCTTAATCATCTCAACATCCATTGCGTTTAGTGATTCTGGTCGATTTAACTCAACAGTCGCAACACGGCCATCTTCCTTCACGTTCACCTTATCGGTTACAAAATGGATTGACACAGATTATCTCCTCCCACCATTATTCAACTCTATTATATCTGAAACAAAGTAAAATCAGGTAGAAATTTCTTAATATGTTGAATTTTTTCAAGAAAAATAAATAGGACAAAGCGGGGCACATCCTACTTTGTCCTGAAACGTTATTCGCTCTGAACCAGCTGCTGCTGAACTTGGTCACGCAGAGTTCGTTTTAGAAATTTCCCGACTGAAGTTTTCGGAATTTCATCGTAGAAAAGAATATCGTCTGGAATCCACCATTTGGCAAACTGAGCCTGCAGGTATGCTAATAATTCTTCCTTTGTTATTTTACCTTTGTAAGGTTCTTTTAAGACAACACAGGCAATCGGCCGCTCTTGCCACTGTTCATGTGGGATGGCAACAACAGCAGCTTCAAAAACCGCCTCATGCGCCATAAGGGCATTTTCCAGATCAACAGAAGAAATCCATTCCCCGCCGCTTTTAATTAAGTCCTTTGTCCGGTCAACGATTTTTACAAAGCCCTCTTCATCGATGGTCACGACATCACCGGTATGAAGCCAACCATCTTGGAATGCTTCCTCGGTCCGTTCATCTTTATAATACTCAGAAGCAATCCATGGTCCGCGCAGGCATAGTTCCCCCATTTCCTTTCCATCCCAAGCGACTTCACCGTCTTTACCGATAATTTTCATTTCTAGTCCAGGAACAAGCGTCCCTTGCTTAGAACGTAGGTCTAGTTTTTCCTCTGGCTCTAAGTCTTCTTGATAACTTTTTAATGTGGAAATAAGTGCCAATGGGCTTGTTTCGGTCATCCCGTACGCATGTTTGAAAGGGATACGATATTTTTGTTCAAAGGTTTTGATCATTCCTTTTGGCGCTGCTGCCCCACCGCATAAAACAGCACGCAAACTGCTCATATCATAATCGCCATCCTCAAGTTCCTTGAGGAGGCCAAGCCAAATTGTCGGGACACCAGCTGTGATTGTCACCTTTTCCTGCTGAATTAATTCTGCCAATAGCTTCGGTGTAAAATATGGTCCAGGGAGAACGAGGGATGCCCCGAACCAAACGCCTGCAAATGGGATCCCCCAAGCATTGACGTGAAACATCGGGACAACCGGCATTGCAATGTCACGCTCACTAATAGCGCCGCCATCAGCAAGACCAAGCGCTAAACTGTGTAGGACAATACCGCGATGGGTATATATGACTCCTTTGGGATTTCCGGTGGTGGCTGACGTATAACACATTCCGGCTGGATCATTTTCATCTATATCCTCTGGATACTGAAAGTTTGGATTTGCTTCTTTTAATAAATTTTCATAATGGAAAACTGGGGTAAGCGTGGTTTCTGGGAGTTCTTGATTGTCTGTCATGATGATATAGGCCTTTACACTGGTCAGGCTGGCCGCGCATTTTTCCAGCAATGGAAGAATATCTTGGTCAACGAGAAGGACTTTATCTTCGGCGTGATTAATAATATAGGAGATATGCTGAGGTGAAAGCCGAATATTAATGGTGTGTAACACTGCTCCCATCGATGGAACTGCAAAATAAGCTTCTAAGTGACGATGATGATTCCAAGCAAGCGTCCCCACTTTATCTCCCTTTGTCACACCTAATCTGCTAAGGGAATCCGCAAGTCGTCGTGTTCTCTCGGCAATTTGTTTGTAGCTGAGTCGCTGAATTCCTGCTGCTGTTCTCGAGATGACTTGCTTTTTTGGAAAAAACTGCTCTGCTCTTCTCATCATTTGTGACATCGTTAAAGGTGTTTGCATCATTCTCCATTTCCACTCCTTTAATGAAACCGTTTTCTTTTTTTAGCGATTAAGCAGGCTGAAATTTTACTCAATGTATTCTATGAGTTCAGCCTTTAAAAATATTCGACGCAACAGATAATAATTCCTTTATTCAGAACACTTTTATTATAAGCTCGTAAATGTCCTAAATAGTTCATACATTTCAACGTTACTAGCGCAAAAACTCTATAAGATAGAGATGTATGTAAACTTTTAGAAAGGATGGTGAAGGATGTCAGATGCGTCCTATCTCTAAGGAATTCAAGATATCACGAATTATCCATGCACGTGGAGGTTTGAGCGACCAGGGAGATTGGAATTATTATACTCGGCTGGAAAAAGGCTTTGAAGGTGAATTAACATTCGACAAGCTTACTGACAAACTTCAAAATGACTGTGTTGTTATTAAAGGTTTGCTCCTTGAGGTTAACAACAGCGAATTTCAAATTGATACCCTGATTATTTTTCAAAGAATTCTTTATTTAATTGATGTGAAAAACTACGAAGGAGATTATTACTACGAGAAAGGGCTTTTTTATCGGGCAACCGGTAACATTAACAAAGATCCACTTATGCAATTAAACCGCTGCAAAACCTTGTTCCTCCAGCTGCTCCAACAACTGGACTTTCATTTCTCAGTTGAACCCCTGCTAGTTTTCGTTAATCCTGAACTTACCCTTATGCAAGCACCGCGCGACTTCCCAATAGTGTTCCCAACGCAACTGAATCGCTTTTTGAAAAAGTTAGAAATGATTCCATCTAGATTAAATGGGGTTCATAGGCAGTTAAGTGAGCGATTAATCGCTCTTCATAAGGAAGAGTCGAGCAATATGCGTCTGCCGGCTTATGATTTTCAGCATCTTGATAAAGGGGTTATGTGTCAGGAATGTCGTTGCCTATCAACGGCTGCTAAGGGGAAATTTCTTGTTTGTAGTAAATGTGGGCATCAAGAATTAGTGGATTCGGCTGTGTTGCGTAGTGTTGCAGAAATTAGGTTGCTATTTCCGGGGGAGCGGATTACGACTAATTTGGTTTATGAGTGGTGTGGGATTGTGAAATCCAAGAAGACAATTAGAAGAATTTTAAGCAAGCATTTAAATAAGAAGGGATACGGACAATGGACCTACTATGAGTAAGAATGTGATTTGACCATTTCTTATTACAAAAGAACATATGTCTTATGGCCAATCCATTGGCATTCGTTAGAGGACCTTGAGCCGGGCAGCGCTACTTGGAACTCCTCCGCTCGGGCGCTTATCTCCCTTATTGGCGACCACTCACCACTGGGGACCCTCCGCTTGGGCGCTTATCCCCGTTATTGGCGACCGCTCACTACTTGGAACTCCTCCGCTCGGGCGCTTATCTCCGTTATTGGCGACCGCTCACTACTGGAACTCCTCCGCTTGGGCGCTTATCCCCCTTATTGGCGACCGCTCACTACTGGAACTCCTTCGCTCGGGCGCTTATCTCCCTTATTGGCGACCGCTCACTACTGGGGACCCTTCGCTCGGGCGCTTATCTCCGTTATTGGCGACCGCTCACTACTGGAACTCCTCCGCTCGGGCGCTTATCTCCCTTATTGGCGACCGCTCACTACTGGAACTCCTCCGCTCGGGCGCTTATCTCCGTTATTGGCGACCGCTCACTACTGGGGACCCTCCGCTCGGGCGCTTATCTCCCTTATTGGCGACCGCTCACTACTGGAACTCCTTCGCTCGGGCGCTTATCTCCCTTATTGGCGACCGCTCACTACTGGGGACCCTTCGCTCGGGCGCTTATCTCCCTTATTGGCGACCGCTCCCTACTGGGGACCCTCCGCTCGGGTGCTTATCTCCGTTATTGGCGACCGCTCACCACTGGAACTCCTTCGCTCGGGCGCTTATCCCCCTTATTGGCGACCGCTCACTACTGGGGACCCTTCGCTCGGGCACTTATCCCCCTTATTGGCGACCGCTCACTACTGGAGTTCCTTCGCTCGGGCGCTTATCCCCCTTATTGGCGACTGCTCCCTACTGGGGACCCTTCGCTCGGGCGCTTATCCCCCTTATTGGCGACTGCTCCCTACTGGAGTTCCTTCGCTCGGGCGCTTATCCCCCTTATTGGCGACTGCTCCCTAATGGGGACCCTTCGCTCGGGCGCTTATCTCCCTTATTTAAGAACAGGGCCTACTTATGGACCCTGGACTAGGCTTTTTCCTTAGCAATTAGTGGTCAGAGTAAAAACTCCTGCCCTTCCTAGGCAGGAGAATTATTCGCTGAAAACAGCTCATTTAGAATTTTAATTTTTTCATCGGTATAGGCTTCAAAACTTTCATTATAGGATTTCGGGTCTTTTGGATTCGCGAAATGAGTGATTTTCCCACTAACCGGATCGATGAATTTGCTAGAGGCACCACAGCCGATACCAATAATTGTCTGCTGCTCCTCCATAATCATGATATTATAAATACTTTCTTGATTTGGCAAAGAGTAGCCGACGTTCTCAAGATTACCGAGAATATTCTTTTGCCGATAAAGATAATAGGGAACATATCCGTGGGAAGCTGTCCACTCCTGAGCGAGTTCCATCATTTTTTCTACCTCAGAGCGTTCAGCTACCTTGTAGCGTTCCTTATTCTTGGTCATTTCCGAAGCCCGCTTAAATGACAAAGTATGGACTGTTAAGGACTCAGGCAATAATTTTTCCGTTTCCGCCAATGAATGAGTAAATTCAGTAACCCCTTCGCCAGGTAGACCAATAATTAAATCCATATTAATATTATTCATCCCAGCAGATCGAGCCATATGAAACTTGTCAATCGTTTCCGTAACAGTATGATGTCTGCCAATCGCCTTTAATGTTTCCTGAGTGTAGGACTGGGGATTAATACTGATTCGGTCAATATTCCATTTTTTCAATACGTCAAGCTTCTCTGGCGTAATCGTATCCGGCCGGCCTGCTTCCACCGTAATTTCGCGAATTGTAGCTACATCGGGAAATGATGCGTACATTTCTTCATAAAGCATGTCCATCTCTTCAGCGGTAATGCTTGTTGGTGTGCCGCCGCCATAGTAAACTGCCGTAATTTTTACACCTTTTTCCTTTAGCCATGCACCAATTTTTCGCATTTCATAGTGGAGACCTCCTAAAAAGGAATCAACAGAACCCTGTTTGCCATTAATCGCATAGGCAGGGAACGTGCAATAAGCACATTTCGTTGGACAAAATGGAATACCAATATAAATACTGACCTCCTGGCGCAACGAATATAAATCTGGTACCACTGCCAATTGACGGTCGACAATCTGCTGCATGAGCTGAATTTTTTCATCACTAATCAGGTAGTCATCCTGTAATTGTCGATGAGCAGTATCCAAAGGAATCCCTTCACGAATCTTTTTATGCAGCAGTTTTGTTGGACGGACTCCAGTTAAAATGCCCCACTTTTGAGTGATGCCGGTGAATTCCTGCAGGACACGCAAATACACATGTGAAACGGCATTTTTTACTACTTTCAGCCGTTCTTTTTCCGAACCTACAGAGGGCAGCTCCTTTTGAAAACTGGAAGCAAACACTTGATTCGTACCATCTTTAAGTTCAGCAGTAACAGCTACTTTCTCGGAAATTAGTACACTAAACATTATTTCAACATCGGCAGTAGCATCATTGGCCATCACTACCTGTGATTCTTCAAAAAACAAATTTGCAATCAGCTGTAACGGACGATGAAACCTATCATCTTCTATTCCAAGTATCGAAATACGCAAACCTTATCACCTTTCCAATTAAACTCCCTTAAGTGTACTGAATCGATAATATATGGTCAATATAGTGGAAACGATTCGCAAAAAAAAACACAGGTATCAGCCTGTGTTAGTTAATTCTTGATAATCTTCATTTTCCGCAAAAATTGAATTGGCTGTTGTTTACGAAAGTGCTCCTTCACCATATAAGCGACACCTTGTTCATTTTCCGATCTGGTCACCCAGTCAGAAGCCCGTTTAACTGGAAACGGTGAATTTCCCATTGAGACACCCAGTCCCGCTGCCTCTATTAATGGAATGTCATCAAGCGCATCACCAATGTAAACCATTTCTGATAAAGATACACCTAATTGGCTCCCTAAATATGTTAACCCACTTAGTTTCGAGACACCTGATGGAACTATATCTACCCTCAGCGCATCGAGTTCAATCGCTGAAATTTCAGGATACATTTGTTCAAGTGCCTGTTTGGCATCCTTTAAATCTCGTTCCTCTTCAAAATATATTTCTATTTTTAACGGAGTTAACGGCTGATCCTGTAAATACTCACTTAAAGAATTGACAAATTGCTGGGAATAAAAGAGCGGGTCACCTGTGGTAAATACAGTTTTCACCAACATGTCATGGTGAATCTTGAATTTGTTGGCTAACGAAAATTGTTCATGTACAAGACGGATTTGGCAAGGAAGGGCCTCAAAAAAGCGGACAATATCATGGGTAATGTCCTCTTTAATCCGACTTACATATACTGGATTTTCGACTGATGCTGCTATATACGCCCCCTGATGGGTAACGAGTGGGGTTTTTATTTTTAAAGCTTTAGCTACTTTTCTTGCCGATGCAAAACTGCGTGATGTGACTAGGGTAACATGGATCCCTTTTTGTTGTACATATTCAATAGCATCCTTAGTTGAACGATGAATCCTGCCATTCGTTTGTAAAAGTGTGCCATCAACATTAAGCGCTAGCAAGCGGTAAATCATCATGTTGCCTCCTGTTCTTGGTGAATTCCTCTATATTAGGTTTATGATATTAACCTAATTCTTAGAACAGTCCATGAATGACACACTTTGCAGATCAAACGAGGATTACTTGTTAAAAACAGACTCTACATTAATTACTATTACAAACTACCATACAAATCTGATAAAGGCTTCATCACAACTTGGTTAATTTCTTGAATAATCATACTCATTCGTTGTTCAGCTTCCATTAGCCGTGAAATTTTTTCATTCTGCTGTACTTGCATAACAGACGCTTGCGCCTGTTGAAAGTCTTCGTTTGTAATTGGCTGTCCTGACATTTGTTTTTGTTGCAGATTCAATTGGATATGGCGAAATTGATCAAACATTACCTTTGCTGCGGTATCACTATTTACTTCATCATACATTTGCTTAAGGTAAACATACTCACTGCTTTCACGAATTGCCTTTTCCAATGCATTAGCAGAATCATACATGTTAATTGCCACCATCTATCACTCCCTTTAATAAAATAACAATCTACCCAACTATAACAAATTATTCAATAAATAGCGAGAATGTTCAAAGCACCATCTGTTCTCGATTTACATATCTTACTATCAACAAATGCCTAGGAATTTTGCTGGAAAATGAGGAATGTATATGTGTTATCCACTACCCTCAGCTACTATATCCATTCGAAAATCTAGCAACGAACATGATCGGTTAATTTTAATTTCCCACCAATTAATGACACTATTAAGTATCCCTGAGCAAAAAAATTTATTATTGGCTATTGGCAAAACAACAGCTATTGTCGATATAGATATTATTGAAATAGAGGGAAATGAAATTGTTTTACCAGACCATTTCTTTACCTTTTTCCGTCTGCCAATACAAGTTTGCAAATTACAAATAATGTATGTTCCTACTACCCAAACTCTAAAGCTTGGTCCAATTATTGCCCTTATGACAAATATCCGTTTAGACGAAACAAATGCCGCTAATTTTCATTCAGTTCATTCCTTTTGTGAGGAACTCCATCACGTAATTAGTGAAAGCGGCGGTATTTTCTATGTATTCTCCATTGATTCCTTTCCAAAAACAGGATACTTCTTACACAAGCAGCAGTGGGTTCCAGCCGAGCTGCCAATACCTGATGTCATCTATAATCGTATTCATTCTAGAAGGAAGGAACAGCGGCCCGAGTTTCAGGAATTCAAGAAACAGCTGCAATTATCGGCAATCCCTCTATTCAACGATCGCTTTCTTTCAAAATGGGAAGTATATGATAAGCTTTGTCATGATTCGAGTCTTTTTTCTTATATTCCTGAAACGAGACTTTTTTCAAAAGAAACTTTATTTGATTTTGCCCAAAAATACGAGACTGTTTTTATAAAGCCCATCCATGGTAGCCAGGGCAGAAATATCATCAAGTTAACAAGAGATAATAATGGCTATTATTCCTTTCAGACTTCATTTTCCACGAATCTGGAAGGCTTACAGCTGCCATCTCCTATTGAGGATATCTATTTACACCTAAGGCCAATTGTAAAAAATGACATTTATCTTATTCAACGTGGAATCGACTTTATTGAGAAAGAATGTAAACCGCTTGATTTTAGAATCTTATGCCATAAACAGCGACAGAAGCAATGGAAAATCACTTCAATAGTTGCCCGAATTGGCGGTGAACAGGAATTTGTCTCCAATTTAGCAAGAGGCGGGACAATGATTCGACCCTTGATTGCTTTACGCACTTGCTTTCAACCTCATAAAGCAAGAGATGTCTTTTTGCAAATAAAGGAATTATCGGTGAAAATCGCTGAAGCAGTTAGTTTTCAAATAGAAGGGATCTTCGGGGAATTGGGAATTGACATCGGAGTCGACCTGGATGGTAAACCATGGTTAATCGAAGTAAACTCCAAACCTTCGAAAGCATTTGAAAATAATGATGGAAAAATTCGGCCGTCAGCAAATGCCATCACACAATTTTGCACGATACTGGCTTTTGAAACCCATTTTGAAAAGGAGGTTTTCGCAAATGATACCCTTGGGCATCATGACACTAACACCAAACAGTGAAGAGGCTTATATTAATGAACTAGCAAAGAGGGCAAATTTATTCGCGGTCGAATGTTATCGATTTATCCCTTCAGAAATTAACCCCTACACATTACAGGTTACCGGTAAAAAATATGATTTAGAAACTAAGCAGTGGGTAGATGCTGTATTCCCTATTCCAAGCCTTCTGTACGACCGCTGTTTTTATGGGGATGACGAGCATTCTAAGCAGTGCCTGCCGATTGTCACTTGGTTAAAAACCAGAAAAGATATTACCTTTCTGGGATATGGCCTTCCAAACAAACAGGAAATTTATGATGTTTTGAAACAAACTATGCTTGCACCATATTTGCCGCAAACCGCTACCGCTTCCACTCCAGAAATCATTCTCAACGCGTTGAGCCATAAAACAAATATCATCTTAAAGCCAATCAATGGTTCCCAAGGTTACGGAATCTATAAAATTACAAGATTAGAAAAGGGGTACCAGGTAGAAACAGAAAAACATAAAAGGCTGATTGCAAAATCGTTCCCCGATCAGGCAAAACTGCTGAAATGGCTCGGGCCATTGGTAAATCAAAAAAAATATCTAATACAGCCTTATTTACCACTAGTAAATGATAAACAGCAGCCCTTTGATGTTCGCATCCTTGTGCAAAAGGATGAGGCAGGCTTTTGGCAGGAACGTGGCCGCGGAATTCGCTTCGGACAATCAGGTGGAATTTTGGCCAACTTAAGTGCGGGGGGAACGGCAGCGGTATTTGATGCTTGGGCAAAAACACTGCCAAACTCAATTGCAGATTATGTCCGCATAGAAATAAACGAGATTGTAGCGAAACTGCCACTTTTATTAGAAGATGCATTCTTACCATTATTTGAAATTGGCATCGATCTCGGGATTGCCCCAAATGGTGCAATTTGGATCTTAGATATCAACTCCAAACCGGGGCGAAAAGTTGTGCTCCACACAGAACCAAAGCTTAAAGATACACTTTTCTGTGCACCGCTGAGATATGCAACATACCTTTTTGAGAACAAACCAGTTGAAAGGAAGAACATACATGAGACAACATTATCTCATTGAGGTTGCTCCAAGCGATCAGCTCGTTGTGTTTTGTCCAAGAGCAATACTAGAAAACAAGACATTAAAGAAAATTTCCTTTGGATCCAGATCATTGGCTGTAAAATTTTATCCACACCCTGATTGCGATGACCGGATTATCATAAGTCAGTATATTCAAGAAGCTTTGCAATTCCCGAGCCTCTCTCTGCCATTGCATGTGTTCTGCAAAAACGAACAATTGACAATGGGACCGCTTGTAGGCGTTTTTACCTCTGGATTTACTACCGACAAAAAACTGCCAATCGGTGAACGTACAGAATTTTTTTCTAAATTATTATCCGTTCAAAAGATGACAGCGACGCTTCCTTTTGTGTTTGGCGAAGAGCATATTGATTGGGAGCAAGGATGCATCGATGGAATGTTCTTTGTTAACCAAACATGGCAGAAACATTCGATTCCGTTTCCAGATGTTATTTATGATCGAATCCCGAATCGCCGCAGTGAAAGTAGAGCAAAAATAAAAAAAGTAAAAGAACGATTACAAACTGACTATTTAATCCCTTGGTACAATCCTGGCTTCTTCAACAAACTGGATGTTTATGAACGACTGCAACAGGACGCTTCTGTCGAAAACTATTTACCCGAGACGCACCCATTTACGTCATTTTCAATGATTGAACATATGCTTGCACAGTACGGTCATGTTTACATTAAGCCGAAAAACGGCAGTCTGGGACTTGGGATTCACCAAGTTATTTATGATAAGCAGACAAATGAGTATTATTGCCGTTATCAAGAACAGGGAATAATAAACCGTCTACGAAAGTTCTCTACCCTTGAGAGTTTGTTTGATATTGTTTTTTCTAATCAGCAGCTTGAAAAAATGGTTGTCCAACAAGGGATACACTTGCTCCGCCATGAGCAAAAAATGCTTGATTTTCGGGTGCATACGAATAAGGATGAACAGGGCAAATGGCTAGTAACAGCCATTGCAGCAAAAATTGCCGGCAGTGGCAGTGTGACGACACATTTAAGGAGCGGTGGAGTGATCAAAACGCTAGAAGAGCTTTTTTCCAGAGAGGAAAGTGCCAAGTATACGCATAAGCTTTCCACAGCCGCTCTGGATTTAAGCCGTGCTTTGGCTGAAAATATGGAAGGAATTATTGGAGAAATTGGCTTTGATTTAGGATTGGACCGTCATGGAAATGTATGGCTATTTGAAGCAAATTCCAAGCCTGGCCGCTCAATCTTTACCCACCCAGACTTACAGACAAGTGAGCGGCTAACAAGAAAGTTATCAATCGCTTTTGCTGTTTTTCTCGCTGAAAAAGCGATAGTACATCCAGAGGAATTATACAGATGAAACCATTAATTGGAATTATGACTGCCCAAAAAGCAAAGGGAATGGTTGCCGGAAATGGCAGGTTGTTCAAAGATATACAGGAAAAGCTTATTTCACTGGGTGGAATAAGCTTTGTCTTTACTTTGGAGGGAGTGAGTGATGAATATATTGATGGTTATTACTATCTTCTCGAAAAAAACAACTGGCTACCGAGAAGATTCCGCTATCCTGACCTTGTTTATAACCGCATCCCCTTTAGAAAAAAAGAGCAAGACGAACAAACGCAGCAATTTTTCAAGGAGCTAAACAATAAACATATTCCCTTCTTTAATCCTTGCTTCATTAATAAATATGAACTTTATGAATGTCTAAGAGACCACCCGCTGTTAGCACAATACTTACCGGACACACTCCTTATCAAGGCAAGCAATGATTTACTTGGCCTCTTAAAAAAATACTCACTAGTTTACGTTAAACCAGCAGGAGCAGCACGTGGAAAGGGAATTTTCCGCCTGCAGCTATACCCCAATAGAAACATTCATTTTCATAGTCGAAATAAACAGGAGATATATGAATCATTTGCCCATTTTTGGCTACAATGGCACGAGCAGCTATTACAAAAACCATATATCGGGCAACAAGGAATTAATTCAGCAGACTATGAAGGGGCTCGCTTTGATTTCCGTATTTTAGCCCATGCTGGAGGAAACAACTATGAATTAACCGGGATTGGCATTAGGCAAGCACAAACACACGACATTACTACCCACATTCCTGCTGGTGGAAAACTCCTGCCATATGAATTTGTAAAAACAGTTTCACATGATCAATTTATCCAATCAATAATTACACCTATAGGTGAGAGCCTAACCAAACAATTTGGTTTTTTTGGTGAGTTTTCAGTTGATGCCGGATTATGTCAACAAGGGCATTATTATATATATGAAGTAAATTCAAAACCGATGAGCTTTGATGAAACAGAGATTGAAACAAAAAGAATTGATCAGCTGTGCCGCTTATTTCTAGAACTCTGCGAAAAAAAAGGCTAAATTATCAATTAGTTATTTGAAATATTACCCAAATTCGCTAAGATACTAGTAAACAGTTCTAACAGGAGATGATGCTTATGATAACCCATTTTCAATATAAACCATTATTTGAGAATAAAAATATTCCAGGTTGGAAGTTTTCTTTTTACTACAAAAATAGACACTATACAGGCAATTATCACCAATCAGGAACAATTGAATGGCTAGCCTTGAACCCTCAGGACGAAGATCGGCAAACCTTATCAAAGCAAATTCATGAATTAATGCTTTACCACGTTTATGATATTTAACCATATATTTACCGTACGAATTTTCCCATCTTTCATAACTTTTGCAGGCTGGGCTCTGGCATAAGCCCGGCTCTTATCTTTTTTTGGTATAATGGACGTTAGAATCATATGCAATGGGGTTATGACATGCTAAAAAAAATCGTAAATCATTATAAAGATTCCAGCCTGTATTCAGGTAAGCTAGAACATCTGCAAAAGGACTACTTTATTTTCTATGATGAATCAGAAAATGTCTCAGCAGCGATTTTAAAATCAGAAGTAAGCCAACAGGAACTCTCGCTGTTACAAGCTCTATATCAACTTATTGAAGAAGAACTGCCACAAGGGACTTCTGACCTTGCCCAAAAATGGAGTGAGTTCTTGTTTCAGGACGGACCAGTTCCAATAGCTAACCCAAAAAAACAAGACTATCGCTTTATCCAATTTCAATTTCATCACCTTGAAACAGACAAGAAGACGATAGAGACAGCATTAAAAGGTTTTTTTAGTGAGGATGTTATCATTATATGGCCAAGCCCAAACAGTGGGATTGTCATCGAAGAAAAAGCGGAGATTTCACTAAAAGATGATGAAATCCTCTCGCTGTCGCGGACTTTAGAAAGTGACTTGTATGTGAAGATTTCAATTTTCACAGGTAAGTTTCACCCTGTTTCGAATGAACTCCCTACCCTTTTACAAACAGAAAAGGATCTCTTCATGTTTGCTTTACAGCAGCTGCATTATTCAAATGTCTATACATATGAACGGATTTTCCCTATTTATATTGCTTATCATTTATCTGATAACGTTAAAAAAGTAATCGATCGAGACATACTAGATGTATTTCGACAAGATTCTGAGCTATTTTTAACGATAAAAATGTTCCTGGAAAATAATTCAAATGCAAGCCTTACAGCAAAAAAATTATATATCCATCGTAATACGCTTCAATATCGAATCGATAAATTCACGGATAAAACAGGTATTAGCTTAAAGGATTTTTATGGTTCATTTATTGTTTTCCTGGCTTGTTTTATTTTCGAACTTGAACGAAATGGGCAATCTGCCTAAAAGAGCGCTTTCAAACTTTGTGCATCCTGCCAATAGGCGTTAGCGGCTAGTTTTCGATAAACTAATAGTAATTAATCCAAGGGAGGCAAACTTAAGTGGCTGAATTAAAATTGGATCATATTTATAAAATTTATGATAATAAAGTAACTGCTGTTCAGGATTTTAACTTGCATATCGAAGACAAGGAATTTATTGTCTTTGTTGGGCCATCCGGATGCGGTAAGTCAACAACATTACGAATGATTGCTGGACTTGAAGAAATCTCCAAGGGTGATTTCTATATTGATGGAAAACGGGTAAATGATGTCGCACCAAAAGATCGTGACATTGCCATGGTATTCCAAAACTATGCATTATATCCACATATGACTGTTTATGATAACATGGCATTCGGGTTAAAACTGCGAAAGTTTCCTAAGGATGAAATTGACCGCCGTGTAAAAGAAGCTGCTAAGATTCTGGGCTTGGAAGCCTATTTAACCCGAAAACCAAAAGCTCTTTCCGGCGGTCAGCGTCAGCGTGTTGCATTAGGACGAGCCATTGTCCGCGATGCCAAAGTATTCTTAATGGATGAACCATTATCAAACCTTGATGCAAAGCTGCGGGTCCAAATGCGCGCTGAGATTGCCAAATTGCATCGTCGCTTAAATACAACAACCATTTATGTTACCCATGATCAGACTGAAGCGATGACAATGGCTACCCGTTTAGTTGTCATGAAAGATGGGGTCATTCAACAGGTTGGATCTCCTAAGGAAGTATATGAGAAACCGGAAAATGTTTTTGTCGGGGGCTTTATTGGCTCACCAGCAATGAACTTCTTTAACGGTAAGCTTACAGACGGAAAATTTATCGTTGGCAATGCAACAATTGCTGTACCTGAAGGAAAAATGAAATATCTTCGAGAACAAGGTTATGTGGGTAAGGATATTATTCTCGGCGTACGTCCAGAAGATATTCACGATGAACCTGTTTTTATCGAAGCATCCGCCGGAACAAAGATTCAAGCGAAAATCGATGTGGCTGAATTAACAGGGGCCGAATTAATGATTTATTCTTCATTAGGTGAACAGGATTTCGTCGCTCGCCTTGACTCACGTTCAGATGTAAACCATGGCGATACTTTGGAACTAGCATTTGATCTTAACAAAGCTCATTTCTTCGATATAGAAACAGAGCTAAGAATTCGTCCTTAATCGTGCCAAGCACCACACTTTTTCTACCATTAGATTGTGGTGCTGACCTCACTGCCCCGCTATCTTAGCGGGGTTATTCTTTGATAAACATTACTTCTTCATTTTGGCAATGTGGGCAGCGATATAAATGAGCACATGTATGTCGCTTATAGTTATCGGAAAAACCATCCTCCAATTTCAGCAAATCTATTTCCATATAAGGACTATAATCATCATAATAATCCATTAACTTCCCAAATTCCAACATAGCTTGACCACAATTAGTACACATTAAGACTGCATCCTTTAAACCATTACAAACGGGGCATACTGCCATCGCTATTCACCCTTCGGATTTTTAATTGTACATAGTTTATGTCAGTTTACTTCCTCTATGTAAAGGAATAAATTCCCAAACACTTTTTCGAATAAGATAAGGGCATTTAACCATAATAAAGATTACAGCAACACTTATTACAGTGGATGAAGCCACCTAGGGTTTTCACCGGTGCAACTCCGGTTCATCCAGCCAAATTCCTATCATGGGTTAGGCCATTGCGGCTAAGGGAAAATCCCATATGGTTCGATACCATACTAACCCTAATCTAATAAAAATAAGAGGAGTGTTATTCAACTATGGCTAACAACAACAACTCTAATCAACTTTTAGTACCAGGAGCAGAAGAAGCACTTAACCAAATGAAGTATGAAATCGCTCAAGAGTTTGGTGTAAACCTTGGCGCCGATACTACTTCTCGTGCTAACGGATCTGTAGGTGGAGAAATCACCAAGCGTTTAGTATCTATGGCTCAATCTCAACTTGGCGGTTTCCAACGCTAATCATGACAAATAAATAAATTGGCTTAGCCCCCTTTTAAGGGGGCTTTAAATATTAATAAGCTGTAGACAGTCGTCTACAGCTTTAATGTTTCAGCAAAGTATAGCCAATATAATATGAAAGAATCAACACGCTCCCAATTGCTAAGACAACTGAATAATCTGACATGATATACCCCCCGCTTGATAGTGTTAAACAATTTTACATTATCATAGACAAGGCGTTTAGAGAGTGATAAAAGTTACACCCTTTTAGTAAAAATGTGTACATTTGGTGACACCAGAGGTTAGCGTTCATGTTTCTCCTTACCATGTCCCTTTACCTTTTTCTCCCACTTATCTCTCCATTTTTCTTTCTGTTGGTTCCATTTTTCTTCCCACTTTTGAAGTTCGTTGTGGAAATTTTGTTGGAAATTCTCAAATATTTTTTCCCTTTCCCGCTGCTCTATCAACGGAGCAATATGCGGTACTTGAAAACCTTCCACTGGGGTATTTTTTAACGCTTGACTCATTGCCTCACGAAAAATAACAGCTGCACCTGTACCATTAACAGGAGTTAGATAATGCTTTTCGTCAGTTTGATCATACCCTACCCAGATAGCTCCAACAAGTTGCGGAGTATAACCGACAAACCATTGATCCTTCAGTCCATTTATCCCCTGAATTGGAACCTGGGTTGATCCCGTCTTACCGGCCGTCTCTCGCCCCGGGATTTGCGCTGCCTTCCCAGTTCCATGTTCAACCACACCAAGAAGCATTGTTGTCATGTCATCTGTGACCGCACTTGTTGTAACCCGTTTCTGCTTGTTTTTCCACTTTGCGATGGTCTCGCCTTCAGCATTAACAATTTTTTTTATTACATGCGCCTCGGTGCGTACACCATTATTGGGAAAGACAGCAAAAGCTTCTGCCAAGTCTATTGGGGCTATCCCTTCATGCACCCCCCCAAGGGCTACAGCTAAATGATGATCTTCCTTCGTTAATGAAATTCCAAATCGTTTAACGGCATCTAAACCTTGTTCCAGGCCAATTTCGTTTAATAACCAAACAGCCGGAATATTTTTTGACTCCATAACAGCCTCATACATTGGTACTTCACCTTCATATTTCTGGTCATAGTTACGCGGCTGATAGGATCCAAAGTTCATTTCTTCGTCTTTTAACATAGCAGTGATTTTCCAGCCGTCTTCAAGTGCTGCTGTATAGACTGCCAGAGGTTTAAACGTTGATCCAGGCTGTGCTTTCAATTGCGTTGCCCGATTGTAGCCTCTAAATGTATGCTCTCCACGACCGCCAACTAACGCTCTAACTCCTCCCGTGCTAGGATCAAGCAGAACGCCGCCGCTTTGAACCAATTTATCTGTATCCCCTGGAAATAAATCGTCGCGCTGATAAGTGGTTTCCAATGCTGTCTGCATCGCTGGGTCCATTTCTGTATAAATCTGATAACCACCAGTTAATAATTCATCCTGAGTAAAGCCAAATCGATTAATTGCCTCTGCTAATACTTGATCAACATAGTAGGGGTATTTCCCGCGAAACGGATCGCTTCCCTTATCGTTTAATACAACCTTTTCATTCCGCGCCTTTCCATATTGCGACGAGGTAATATATCCTTGTTTTTCCATTTGCCCCAAGACAAGATTCCGACGTTTTACTGCTTCCTCCATGTGATGATATGGATTTAAGGCAGATGGAGCTTTAATTAAGCCTGCGAGCATAGCCGATTCCCCAATTGTTAACTCCTGTACCTCTTTAGCAAAATATTTACTGGCTGCCTGCTTAATCCCCCAAGCACCATTACCAAAATAAATTTGATTTAAGTACATTTGGAGGATTTCCTGTTTGTTATATTCCCGTTCAACTGCCAACGCTAAAAAAACTTCCTCAAATTTTCGCCGCAGTGTCTTTTGCGGTGTCAGCAAGGTGTTCTTTATTAATTGCTGTGTAATCGTACTGCCGCCCTCGGCCATTTCCCCAGCTTTGATATCACGAACAAGTGCCCGTGAAGTACCAATCAAATCAACTCCGTGATGCTCAAAAAAGCGCTGATCCTCAATGGCAACTACCGCATTTTTGAGTGCACCTGGAACATTCTCAATCGAAATCCCTTCATTTTTATTAGCTGATACTTTGCTGGCCACCTCACCGTGGATATCATAAAAAATAGTTGGCTGTGGAAGTTCATTTTTTAAACCAGTGATATCGACTCCCCGCGAAAAATAATATAAAAAATAAAAAAATCCTAAAATTATGATTAAAACAGATAGCAGTACGACTTGGATGAAATGACTTTTTCGTAAATAGTTGAAGGTACTGCTAATTGCCTTGTTGTTCATATATCCTCCTGTTATCTCTATTACAATAATTATTAGCAAGTATAATGTTCGATAATATCCTTGCTTTTATGACGGTTTTTATTTTGCAAAAAAGGGGGATTAATTGCTTGTTAACTTGTTTGAATAGTTTATTCCTGAGTTTGGGTGACTTCGCGAAACCGCTGTTTTGCCTGAGTGCCATCGAGACTGCTATAAATGCGATAATTATGTTTATCCAATATCCGATAATGTTTGCTTAAGATATTTTGTTGCAAGACAAAACCATTGCTTTTCATTATGGGCTTCCACCATACACGGCCGCCGAGTGTTTTCGACTTGCGATAATCAACTCCTTCTCTAGCAACGGTTTCAAGGACCTCAAGCGGCTCACTGCCAAAGAGGAATTGCACTGTTTCTGATTCACGAAATAACGCACAAATAGAGACAACAGTCGACCAACCTGCAAGTACTCTCCCTTTTTCAATTTGTACAAGCGTTTTTTTAGAGACACCGATAATTTCAGCCATTTTATCTTGGGTATAACCAGCTTCCGTTCGAATTAAGCGAAGTTTTTCAGAAACCTGCTGGATAATGTCATCCCTGTTCATGTGAAAACCTTCCTTCACTAGCATATAGTGTATTATTACACAATTTTAACCGTAATTAAAAGAAAATCACCCACTATCATAAAAAAAGACTGCTGGCTCATACAAGCAACAACAGTCTTTTGACCAATCTATTTAGCATTTGTGTGGACGCTGCAGCCTCCAGAACAGGATTTGTTCATATCACAGGCCGCACATTTTCCTTTTTTGGAGCGATTAATAAATCTCACCATTGCCCAAGCTGCGTAGCCAAAAATGGCTGCACCAATGATAATACTGGCAATCATTTCATCATCTCCCTTACATTAAACGAGACCAATTAATCTTCCACCTTGATAGATGAGCAGAGATAAAATATACGCAATAACAAGAGCATAGCCAATAGCAAAGAATGTCCACTTTTTCGAGCCAGTTTCTTTGTAAATGGTTGCCGTTGTCGCTAAACAAGGAATATATAATAGAATAAAAACCATAAAACTATAAGCAGCGAGCGGTGTAAAGTAATCAGCCAACAGGCCCTGCAGTCTGGCTTCATTTGGCACAAAATAGATTATATTCATTGTTGCAATAATCGATTCTTTGGCAAGAAAACCGGTAATTAGCGCTGCCGCTGCCTGCCATGTACCAAAACCAATTGGTGCTAGCAATGGAGCAATGAATCCGCCAATTGCTGCAAGAAAGCTGTCATCCATATCGACATTAAGTCCGCCTGGTCCTGCATATGAAAGCAGCCAAATAAAGACAGAGCCAGCAAAAATAAATGTTCCTGCCTTGCGAATAAATCCCTTCCCTTTATCCCATGTGCTTCTCCAAAGCGATTGAAATTGCGGAAGACGATATGGAGGTAACTCAATAACAAATAGTGAAGTCTCCGATTTTAGTAATGTTGATGAAAATACTTTTGCCAAAGTTAAGGCAATCACAACCCCTAATACGTAGAGGCTTAATACTATTAAGGCTCGGTGACCAGGAAAAAAAGCACCAACAAATAGAGCATAAACTGGCAGACGTGCAGAACAAGACATCATCGGGGTTAAAAGAATAGTTAATAACCGTTCCCTTGGTGTCTCAATCGTCCGCGCTGCCATGATTCCTGGTACATTACAGCCAAAGCCAATAATCATTGGAATAAAGGCTTTCCCATTTAGTCCGACTGATTCCATGATCCGATCCATGACCAAAGCTACCCGAGCCATGTAACCAGAATCCTCTAATAAAGATATAAAGAAAAATAAAATAAAAATCTGCGGTACAAACACTAGCACACCACCGACACCAGCTACTAAGCCTTCGATTATTAAGGCGTGAATAAAGACTGATGCATGAATAGCTGACAAGGCCGATTCAAAAGCGTTTGTAACCGGTCCAGTTAAAAAGGCGTCCAGTGCGTCTGATAATGGCGTTCCTAGCCAATCAAATGTCAGCATGAACATTAGGTACATTAACATTAGAAAAATCGGAATTCCTAAAAATTTATTAGTGACAACCATGTCAATCTTTTCTGATAAAGGAATAACCGATTTTGATTTCACCGTTGTTTCCGCAACAATTTTTTCAATGGTTGCTTTTCTTTTTTGGTAAATAAAATCAGTCACAGATTTACAATTGTAGCGGCTACTTAACTCATCTTGTAAATTCGTTAACATATCATGTAGCTTTTGCGAATCGACTAGCTGTGATAGATAGTTTTCGACATATTTATTGCCTTCAAAGTATTGAATGGCTAAAAAGCGATGCGAATGATCCGTTTTATTACCCAGCTCATAAGAAAGTTGTTCAATTGCGGTTTCAACTACTTGTCCATAATCAACAAGACGTTGTTTATGAGGCTTTAGCGATTTGGTTGATATTGCTTCAACCAATCGGTCACAGCCTTTGCCATTCCTAGCGATAACAGGAACAACAGGAACACCCAGTTTTTCAGCTAATTTAGCAATATCAATTTCAATACCACGCCTGTTCGCAACATCTATCATATTAAGCCCAATGAGAAGCGGTTTATCTACCTCAAGTAACTGAAGTGTCAGATGCAAATTACGTTCTAATTGTGAAGCATCGAGAATATTTAATAAGCGATCAACTGACTCGCTTAAGAAAAAATTTGTTACCACACCCTCGTCCCGCGACAGCGGATTAAGGGTATAAACACCCGGTAAATCAATTAAATGACCAATATTGTTCTTAAAAACACCAACTTTTTTTTCGACTGTAACACCGCTCCAGTTACCAACATACTCATAGGAACCTGTTAGATTATTAAACAATGAAGTCTTCCCAGTATTTGGGTTACCGATAAGAGCGATTTGCATTATATTCTCGCCACCTCCATCTGAACAGCTTCCTTGCGCCGAATACCAACACATTGACCGCAGCATTCAAGCATGATGGGACCACCAAACGGCATAACACATTTGACACATACTTCCGAACCTTCAGTAATCCCTAAATCAAGCAGACGACGTCGCACAAGGTGACTCACATGCGAAATATCAATAATTTTGCCTTTTTGTCCTGGTTTACATGATTTAAGCATATTGATCATCCTATCTAGGTTAAATGAGAATCATTCTCTGTTTTGTATTATCATTTTACCACTTTTTTCGCTATCCGGAAGGTTAAATTTTTGACAATTAAACGAAAAAAAAGGAAAAGTGCACTCACTTTTCCTTCTCCTACCGATTTTTTATATACGTATGAGCATTCTTTTTGGCACGGCACTGATGACAAGAATAACGATAATTGCACTGATAATAAAACTTGGCAGCATGTATGTACCATTATATAAGAGCGAATACACGATAACCGGCTGTCCTTTAGGAGCGTATTCGCCAAAAAATATCGCTCCAGCAATAACATGTGAGAGATATCGGAACAGGCTGCCAATAAAAGCCCCTAAGACAACGTATATTATCCATTCCCGCTTATTTCCTTTTTCATATGCCTGCTTAATTTGACCCGCAACCACACCAGCTAAACCGACAGTCGTGAAAGCAATAAAATAATCAATAATCCCCTGAATAATAGTATAAATCTGTGCAAACCCGAGGATAAATTGCAATACTCCCAAGATAAACCCTGTTAGCAAGCCTCCCTTTATTCCCCAACGATAGGCCATTAGGAAAATTGGCACCATCGCAATTGAAATCGACCCTCCCTGCGGCCAAATCTTTAATGAAAGCAGGCCAGAAAGAAAATCCAATAAATATGCGAGCGCTGAAAAAATGGCAACCTCCGACAGAAATAATGTGTTTCCCCTTTTATTCATGAAACAACTTCCCCCTTGTGATTGTTTTTTTATAATAAAAAAAGCAATGCAAACATAAGGATTGTCTGCATTGCTTTTGAAATCAAGCAAAATAACCACATCCCTACGCTAGCGTTAACTAACAGGTTCAAAGGGTTAGAACAAAGCCGTTCACTCTCAGCCGCGCAGTTTGCAGCTCCCCTTGTGGAACATATGTAATTAATTACACTATTGAATATACAACTGTTTTTACTAAATGACAAGAAAAATCTTCTCGAGAATCAAAGGCACCACTTTCAGAATCTGCATATGATGAAGTAAAGTGAAACTTCCATCGGTGGGGGTTTTACTGCCCGTTAAGACGGGATAAAAAATATAGGAGCTTTGCCCATGTTTACTTTAAAGGTAGATCATGACATCGAACTGCAGATTATCCAACGGCACCATGCCCTAAAGCTTTTTCAAGTTATCGAAGAAAATCGTTCCCATTTAAGAAAATGGCTGCCATGGGTAGACAATGTGAAAACCCCTTTTGATTTAGAAACGATTATACCTATCTGGCTTAACCAATTTGCCGAAAATACCGCCTGTAATCTTGGAATTATTTATAAAGGAGAACTCGTCGGTTCTATTGGTCTTCATCAAATTGACTGGTTTAACCGAACGGCAAGTATTGGTTATTATTTAGCAAAAAAAGCAGAAGGGCATGGTGTTATTACCCGTTCTGTGATTGCTTTGTTAAATTATGCTTTTTTTGACATAGGCTTAAACAGAATTGAAATTCGTTGCGGGGTAAACAACAAAAAAAGCCGCGCCATTCCGGAACGATTAAGCTTCATTGCTGAGGGTACAGTAAGAGAAGGCGAGTATTTAAATGGCCATTATCATGATATCATCATTTATAGCAAGCTTGCTCGGGAATGGAGCAGCGGATACGGGCTTTGAGTTAAAATACTACTTGCTGTCATCCTTGACAGCTTTTTCTTTTTTCACCAATTCGATTTGCTATTCAAAAACTTTTTTGAAATAATATAATATGTCAGAGGATTTTTCCTTCCTTGCAGAATTGAATGACTGTAAGCAGTAAAATTTAAGTGAGGTGGTATGCCTTACCGTGGTAAGGTGACCGATGGTTTGGATAGATGTCATAGTTATAGCACTCCTTATCGCATTTACGGCATTTTTTGTTGCTTCTGAATTTGCGATTGTACGGGTGCGGACAACACGAATTGATCAATTGATTTCTGAGGGAAATAAAAAAGCGGAAGCGGCCAAAAAGGTTATCACTAACATGGATGGCTATTTATCTGCAACGCAAGTAGGAATTACTGTTACATCGCTTATTTTAGGTTGGCGCGGTGAAGCAACTATTCGCGAACTGTTAAACCCAATTTTTCATTGGATTCATTTGCCATTATCAATTAAGCAAATTATATCCACAATTTTAGCATTTGCCATCATTACTTTCTTCAACGTTGTTATTGGAGAATTAGCACCAAAGACATTTGCTATTCAAAAAGCGGAGCAAATTATTTTACAATTTGCAAAACCGTTAATATGGTTTTATCGCATTATGTATCCGTTCATTTGGGTTCTTAACCATTCAGCCCGTTTGGTAACGGGAATGTTCGGCATTAAGCCCGCCTCAGAAAATGATATCGTCATGTCTGAGGAAGAGCTGCGCATGATCCTGTCGCAAAGCTATGAGAGTGGTGAAATTAATCAGTCTGAGTACAGTTATATGAATAATATCTTTGAATTTGACGACCGCGTCGCCAAAGAAATTATGGTACCGAGAACTGAACTTATTACCCTTTCGAAGGATGCAACCTTAGAAGAAATTATTGAAACCGTAAAAGAAGAAAAGTATACGCGATACCCCGTAATTGATGGCGATAAGGACAATATTTTGGGTGTGGTGAACATTAAGGAAGTGTTAACGGATTGTATTCGCCAAAAATCAGTAGAAGAGGAAACACTAAAACCCTATATTAAGCCTGTTATTCATGTCATTGAGACGATTCCTATTAAGGAATTACTAATTAAACTGCAAAAGAGTCGCTCCCACATGGCAATTTTATCAGATGAATACGGCGGAACTGCCGGAATTGTTACCGTCGAAGATATTCTGGAAGAAATAGTTGGTGAAATTCGTGATGAATTTGACCTTGATGAACTTCCCTTGATTCAAAAAATTGGCGAGCAGCATTTTATTCTTGATGGAAAAGTATTAATCAGTGAAGTAAATGATCTTCTCGGAACTACCCTTGAAGAAGAAGATGTTGATACGATAGGCGGCTGGTTTTTAACACAAAAATTTGATGTCCGTAAAGGTGATAAGCTTGAACGGGAAGGGTTTATTTTTCAAATAGAAGAAATCGATGGTCATCATATTCAATATATTGATGTCGAAAAATTACCAAAGTCTCCAGATTAAGGAGACTTTTTTTCAGTTCATATTTATCGCTAACTTTTCATACTATGTAAAAACACGAGTATATATTAACCGGAACGTTTGACTGTACGGTTTATTTTCTTTATAATTGTTATTAATTTGACTTATATCGAGGTGGTATGATGGGGCTGTCTATCGAATTGGCGAACTAGCAGATCGGGCGATGGTTTCCAAACGGACCATTGACTACTACACGTCTATTGGACTACTGAAGGCAGACCGTTCAAAATCCAATTACCGAATATATTCGGATGAATCATTGGATGATTTAAAGTTCATTGAGGAATGTAAAAATCTGCATTTTCCATTAGACGAGATTAAGAGAAAACTAGAAATGAGAAAAACCAAAGATCTCCGTGCTTCTGAAGTGGAGAAACATGTTAGCTCACTAACACAGCAGATGAAGCAGCTGCAAAGTGATTTAGCTGATTTATTTGCCATAATGGAAAACCTTGATGAACAACAAAAGGAAAAGTTAATCAATAATTTTGGTTTGCTAAGATCAGAAATTCAAAAATCTTTGGTGAAGGTATCAACTTAACTTTTTTATTAACCGGGAGGTGACACCTTACCCGTTATAAAAAATTACGGGCTAAGGGAATTTATTTGGACATATTTAACTTGGTTTTAATTGCCATTTTAATCGCCTTAACTGCCTTCTTTGTGGCTTCCGAATTTGCCATTGTAAAAATTAGAAGCTCACGAATTGACCAGTTAATTGAGGAAGGAAATTCGCGTGCAATAGCCGCAAAAAGGGTCATTTCTAATCTGGATGAGTATCTATCGGCGTGTCAACTTGGCATTACCATAACTGCTTTAGGCTTAGGGTGGATTGGAGAATCAACAATTGAACATTTGCTTGGCCCCGTTTTCTTACAGTTGAACCTCCCTGACAACGCGGTAACCATTATTTCAGTATCGATTGCTTTTGCAACGATTACCTTTTTGCATGTGGTTGTCGGCGAACTTGCACCGAAAACATTGGCTATTCAAAAAGCAGAATGGATTACGCTAAACCTTTCAAAACCACTGATTCTCTTCTACAAAGTTATGTTTCCATTTATTTGGGTCTTGAACGGCTCGGCACGCATCATTTCCCGCATATTTGGCTTAAAGCCTGTATCCGAGAGTGAAATTGCCCATACGGAAGAAGAACTGCGAATTATCCTATCCGAAAGCTATAAAAGTGGTGAAATTAACCAATCTGAGTTTAAGTATGTAAATAAAATTTTTGATTTTGATGATCGTATTGCTAAAGAAATAATGGTCCCACGGACAGAAATTGTTTCCTTCTCAAAGGACGATTCATTAGAAACGATTTTAAACGTTATTCGTGATGAAAAATTTACTCGTTACCCAATAATTGATGGTGATAAAGACCATATTATTGGCTTAATCAACATTAAAGAAATCATGACGGACTTAATTGGAAATGACAAATTATCATATCAAACACTAGAACATTACATGCGTCCGATTATTCGCGTGATTGAAACCATTCCCATCCATGATTTACTTGTTAAAATGCAAAAAGAAAGAATGCATATGGCTGTTCTCATGGATGAATATGGCGGAACTTCTGGCTTAGTAACAGTTGAAGATATCTTAGAGGAAATTGTCGGTGAAATCCGTGATGAATTTGATATGGATGAAGTTCCTGAAGTCCGTAAGATAGATGAAAACCACTATATTATAGATTCCAAAGTTTTAGTTACGGAAGTCAATGATTTATTAGGAATTGACATAAATGATGAGGATGTCGATACGATTGGCGGTTGGATTTTAACGGAAAATTATGAGGCAAAAGAAGGCGATGTTATTATGCACGACGCCTATGCTTTTAAGATTATCGAAATGGAAGAACATCATTTAAAGTACATTGAAGTAACAAAGCGAAATAATGAAGATGATACGGTTGTAAAGCAACTGCCGCTCCCTAACTCAGAGGTTCTATATTAATTTATTGGAACAAACCTATTTTTTAGGTTTGTTTTTTTCTATACAACAGGCCATTTGTCCCATTCACTCCTGCCTTCTTTAGCATACTCTACTATAAAAGGAGGGGTGGAAATGAATCAAACAGCTGTATTATTTCTAGCGTGTATTCTTGCTGGTTTTGCTTTACTAAAAATGCCAGCAGTATCCTTCTTAGCAAGCCTGTCATCATTATTTCATGTTGTTGGAGCACTAGCGATCCTTGTTTTTTCCGTTGCCATTCTTTATCTTGGTGTAAAAGCCTTGTTTAGCAAATTATAGCTTATATGCATCGTTGAATTGAAAAAAGACCATCTTTGGTCTTTTTTCATTTACACTCTTTTAAAATAAGAATATCTTCCTCCGCCTTGGCAATTTTTACTAAGTGTGAATCAAGGCGACGGTTTAATTGCTGAATACTTCTATTATAGGTCCCCTCTATTCTCTCTAGTGCATCTTTTATATCTGATAAATCAATTTGATTTACTGCTACTCGATGTTCAATACTGTCAACTTTCTCTAGTCTCGACAATCTTTTTTCAATATTCTTTAATGTCTCGTTAAAAGTGTTGATTAAACTTTTTATATCAGAAACGTTCTCAGACAGACGTTTAAATTCATGCTCCATGACCTCGTACCTCCTTAACTTGTCTCCACCATCATAACACCCATTTCACTATTATAATGTTACAAAAACAGTAAAACTAACTTTCTTCCTTCCTAACTATATTATCCCCCATCTACTAAGGTTGAACGATCTCCTTCGATAATTGCCAATTCCACTAGTATTCTAAAATAATTGTTGAAAATTAAGAATATAATATAAAATCTATTACAATAACGAAGTGTTTTGTTTATAATAAAGATGAGATATATTCTCAATCATATTGATAGTTGAATGCAATGTTCAAAGGAGGAGTATATATGAAATTGTTTTCCTCTAATGTTAAATCTCTATTCTCACATAAAAGAAACAGAAACAAACAATCTGCTAATAAGACAAAATCCTTTCCACTAATTGAGGTCTCCATCGACGATATCCGTAAAGCAATAAGGCAATTTTCTGAGCAATTACCTAAAGGTGTTTTTCGTACCATTCTTGTTAAGGATGATAACAGTATTGACTTTGAACAACTCGCACCCATACTTGGCGGAATACCAGCGAAAAAATTCTATATGTCAAAAGAAACGTATGATTTGTTTGAAGAAGACGAAAAAGATATTCCCCAGGCAATGGACATCGTTCAAAAAGCGGTTGATTTATATGTAAAAGAACATAATGAATTGCCAATGTTGCCTTTTGATCCCCAGCGCAGGGTCAACTATTATGTGCTATTACAAGATAAATATTTAAAAGAAGCTCCCGACATTCAATTCTATATCACCGAACTTGACGGTCTGATCACACATAGAAAACTAAAAAATTAATGGCACTGCTCAATACCATTCTTTGTTAATGCTGCGGTGCTTTTTTTTGCAATTAAATCCTCTAACAGTGATTCTTATTTGAATATTAGCTGTTATTTACGTTATAGTAGTGGATGTTAACGAAATATCATGACGACGAGGAGTATAAAGATGGAAAAACCGAAACGTAATATACGGCATATTGCAACACTTTCACTCATGATAATGGCAGCCGGTTTCCTCGTTACCATCCCTTTAGAGCCATCCCTCTGGAAAACGATTCTTCAAGGCGGGTTTGAAGCGGGATTGGTAGGAGGACTTGCTGATTGGTTTGCAGTAACAGCATTATTTCGACATCCGCTAGGGGTTCCCATCCCACATACAGCACTATTGCCGAAGAATCGCACTAAGATTACCAATAAAATTATTTCGATGATTGAGAATGATTGGCTGACTAAAGAGAGTATCACTGCAAAAATTCATTCACTGCAACTGACAAATAAAATATTCTCCTTAATAGAAAGAGAAATCCACTCTGAGGCTATTAAGAATAATATTATACATTTAATACAATATTTCATTAAAACCATTGAAATAAAAAAATATACACCGATGATAGAAAATGCTGTAAAGACACGGTTAAAAGAAATTGAAATTAAAAACTATCTGCCAAAGTTAATCGACCAAGTCTCACTTCAGAAATACGATGAAAAAACACTGGATTTCATTCTTATGGAAATAGATGAATGGGCCAAAAGAGATACCACAAAATACAGACTTGGCACGATAGCGGTAGAAATGATTGATAATATAAAAGCTGATGGTTTCATGCAATTTGCGTTGAGATCATTTAGCAATCTTGTCAATGAGGAAAAGTTGGGTAGTATTATTCAAAGCCTCATTGTAAAAGGTGTTGACAGTTTCCGTGATCCCTATAATCAAAATCGGCAAACATTATTAGATCATATTCACCAAAAGTTGCAAGACTTAAAAAGTGATGAGAAGCTATATCATGAACTTGAGCATTTTAGAATGCAAATCATCGATAGCTGGCAGCCGGAGGAAAAAATTATCGAGTTATTAACAGAGGTGCAACAAAAAGCGATAGATTATATCTTGGCACCTGATTTTTACGTACATCAAGTTTTGCCTTTCATTATTGAGAATTTGGATAAAATTAAGGCAGATGAAGAAAAAGTTAATCAACTGGAAGCGTGGATGAAAAAACATATTGCCATTTTTGTTGATCAAAACCATGCAAAAATTGGTACATTAGTACGGGAAAATTTAGATAAACTGGACACAGAAACTCTAACCGTAATGATTGAAACAAATGTTGGCAAGGACTTGCAATGGATTCGCGTAAACGGAGCCGTTTGCGGGTTTTTAATCGGCCTAGTACTTGTAGGAATTAAAAGTTTATTTTAATTTAAAAAGAAATAATAAAAACCACTGCAAGAGCAGCGGTTTTTATTATTTACTAATACTTTGTAGATGTTGTTTTCTAAGTTTGTTAATCTCTTTCCAAGATTTTTTGCGGTCAAATTGGTAAAGAGCTTCTTCCCAATCACCATACATTGGATTCGGGAAGACAATCAGCTTTTTGCCAAATTCATTGCGGTGTTTGTCGACAGCAGTTCGTCTGCCGGCTGCATCCACCCCATCAAAGCCGTGAAAATCCCCTAGATTATCACCAAATAACAGCAATATATCATGTGCTTTAGCTACAGCTTGTCGTCGTGCTTCTTTACCATGTTCCTTTTCTTGCTTTAACAAAACATGTGCCTTATCAGCCTGTGGAATACCAAGTTTTTGTAAATTTTTAATCGTTGCTGCCTTATGTGTCTCATTACGATTTGAAATATAGAAAATTTCTACATTACGGGAATCGGCGTAACGCAGGAAATCAATCGCACCTGGCAGTAATTTTGCCTCTGCGCGTTCAATCCATTCACTCCAATCAAGTGGATTCCCCTTCCCATTTAATACAAGTGATGCCTGATACGGACTGTTATCAATAACCGTTTCGTCAAGATCTAGGACAATCGCTGGCTTTAATGCCTGATTGTACTGTTTATTATTCAGCAATTCATCCAAGCGCATTTTGCCAATATTGTATCCCTGATAATATAAGGCCTTTGCTTCACCCGCTTGTTGAAACCAAAGAGTTGACATCGTGTTCTGCTCATAAAAGTGAGCAGGCGGTTCATTCTTAGCTGGTTCTGCCTTTACGCAGTTAGTCATTCCTGCTGTGAATAACACCGTCATCATACTAGTTAAAACAATCTTCTTCATTGCTGACCTCCCAAATTTCCTTACCCGTAGTATGTGATACCCGGGATAAATTCACTCAAAAAGGCGACAGCTATATTTAATTTAACTTGCTTCCTGTTTAGTAGTTGGCTTGCGTTGCTCACGTTTATGGAATCCTTTCCGATAATAAATAGCAACTAATAAAAGCAACCACAGCGGTCCAACGACGACAGCAATTCGTGTATCTTGGTTATACCCCATTAAACAAACCACAAACCCTAAAAAAGCAAGCGATAGATACGAAGTAAACGGAAATAACGGCATTTTATACTTTAGATTCTTTACACTTTCAACGGTTAATGATTTTCGGTAGCGGATTTGCGAAAGTAATATCACACCCCACGTCCAAATTGCCCCAAATGTAGCAATACTCGTGACCCAAGTAAAGACCTTAGCAGGAACAATATAGTTTAACAAAACTCCAACTAGTAAAGCTGCCGCTGATGCAAACACTGCAAACCCTGGGATGCCATTCTTTGTAACTGTTCCAAACCTCTTCGGGGCCTCTCCATGTTCGGCCAAATTAAATAGCATCCGTGCAGTACTGAAAATTCCGCTGTTGCACGAAGATAAGGCAGCCGTTAAGACAACAAAATTGATAATACCTGCTGCTCGCTTAATCCCTATTTGCTCAAAGGTCAGCACAAACGGACTGCCTTTTGTACCAATCTCGGCCCAAGGATAAATCGACATAATCACAAATAAAGCACCAACGTAAAACAGAAGAATCCGCCAAAATACTGTATCAATAGCCCGTGACAACGACTTTTGCGGGTTTTTCACTTCGCCAGCCGTTATCCCAATCATTTCAATCCCTAAATAAGCAAACATCACCATTTGTAGTGAGGACAAGATTCCTTTTACACCATTAGGAAGAAAACCACCATGATTCCATAAATTACTTATCCCAGTAGCGATACCGCCATTACCAATGCCAAACATAATCATTCCGGCGCCAACGACGATCATCGCGATAATGGTGATAACCTTAATTAGGGCAAACCAGAACTCCAACTCACCATAGGCTTTTACGGCGATAAGATTCACCGTAGACATAATGATTAAAGCAGCTAATGCCCATACCCAACGTGGAGTATCCGGGAACCAATACTCCATATATATCCCAACCGCTGTAATCTCTGCCATACAAGTAACAATCCATAAGAACCAATAGTTCCATCCAGTAATAAAGCCAGCTAGCGGACCTAAATAATCCCGTGCATATGTACTAAAAGACCCAGCGACTGGCTTTTCTATTGCCATTTCTCCTAATGCTCGCATAATAAAAAACATGATCATTCCACTAAAGGCATAGCCCAAGAGAATCCCCGGACCGGCCATTTTAATCGCTGTTGCTGATCCTAGAAATAATCCTACCCCGATGGCTGCTCCTAGAGACATTAAAGCAATATGTCTTTCTTCCAGACCGCGTTGCAATTCTGCTCCCTGCTGCTGTTGACCATTCATAAATTCCATCTCCCTTTGAAACTAGAAACTATAGTAGAAAAAGTCTGAAATTATTTTACCACTAATTTATTTTTTATGACTATTTTTTTGTGAAAAAACATGAAAAATTATTATTTTTTTTGTAGAATTAAACAAAGAGAAAGTTTTTTTTGTTAAAAGAGGAGGTGAATAAATTGGAAGATAGAATAAATGACCCGTTTAAAGCTGATTTTGACTCCCTTGAGGAGCTTGCTGATCATATTAGCCAAGTTCTAAAGTGCCCCATCACAATTGAAGATGCCAATCATCGATTGCTAGCTTACAGTACACACGATGAACGGACTGATCCGGCGCGAGTTTCTACCATCATTGGCCGCAGAGTACCTGAAAAGGTCATTAACCAATTGTGGAAAGAAGGAACGATACCTGCTCTACTTTCATCAAAAGAGCCCATTCGGGTAAAGAACATGAATGAAATCGGCCTTGGGCATCGTGTGGCCATTTCAATTTGGAAGCAGGAAGAAGTGCTTGGATTTATTTGGGCGTTAGAGATTGATAATCGATTAACGGAAGGTGATTTTATCCACTTGAAGCAAGCAGCCGAGTCGGCAAAAAATAAGCTTCTGCAGCTGCAAACGCGAAAAAATAAAAAAGAAGAGCGTTCTCAAGAATTCTTTTGGAAATTATTAACGGGTCACTTAAACACGGAAAAGGAAATTAGCCAACATTTTGATGCGCTGCATATCACAACTGCTAATTCCTATGCAATCCTCGTTTTTCAGTTCCCTGAGAACATTTCTGTTAAGGAAGAACAACATATTACCTATCTATTAAAGACGAATCAACATATCAAAATCATGCTTGATACCATTGATTGTAACCATCTTATTCTGCTTGTATCTGTGGATAATACGCCAAATATTTACACTGAACTATCGAAATTCACTATGCATTTTATTGGTAAAATGAGTGAACGATACGGAGTCATCAATATTACCCCTGCATTCAGCAGTCCCTATCAGGAGTATGTAAAAATCACGAAAGCATACCAAGAAACACTTGAAGTACTTTCGATAAAAAAACACTTTCCAGAGGAAACTGCCTCCATTTTTACCTATCAAAAACTCGGTATTTATCAGTTTTTTGATGTTCTGCTGCAAAAGCGAAAAAAAGAGGAATATGTGAATTACTCACTGAAAAAACTGCGTGAATATGATGAAAAACATCATAGCAACTTAATTGAAACACTTGAAGTAGTTCTTAATAAGGATATGAATATCAATGAAGCCGCAAAAGCTTTAAATGTACATGCCAATACTCTTATGTACCGGCTAAAAAGGATTGCCGAAATTGGTGATATTGATCTTAAAGATCCAAATCAAAAAACGACTTTGTATATTGATTTAAAGTTAAAAAAATATGTGAAATTGTGAACATTTTGTGAAAATTACCAAAACCCTTGATTATCTTTCTTTTTTCTAAACGAAGAAATTCTCTCATAAACATTTTATACTTTAAACAAAGGGGTAAAATCATTTGTCAAGGGGAGGAAATATAATGTTTATTGGTGTTCCAAAGGAAATTAAAAATAATGAGAACCGTGTTGCATTAACACCGGCTGGCGTCCTATCATTCAAAAACGCTGGACATACTGTACTAATTGAAAAAGGTGCAGGACTTGGAAGTGGTTTTGCTGATGAGGATTACGTAAAAGCTGGAGCAGAAATCATTGAAACTGCGGCCAATGTTTGGGCTAAAGCTGATATGATTATGAAGGTAAAAGAGCCTCTCGCTAGTGAATATCAATATTTTCGTCCAGGTTTAATCTTATTTACTTATTTACATCTTGCTGCCGAGCCTGAACTAGCACATGAACTAAAGGAAAAAGGCGTTATTGCCATTGCCTATGAAACTGTATCAGTAAATAGAACCCTTCCATTATTAACTCCAATGAGTGAAGTTGCCGGAAGAATGTCTGCACAGATTGGTGCCCAATTTTTACAAAAAAATAATGGTGGTCAAGGAATTCTTCTAGCTGGGGTACCAGGGGTTAACCGTGGAAAAGTAACAATTATTGGCGGCGGTATCGTTGGTACAAATGCTGCCAAGATGGCCATTGGCTTAGGAGCAGATGTAACGATTATTGATTTAAGTGCTGACCGTCTCCGTCAGCTTGATGATATTTTTGGCAACCAAGTTAAGACATTGATGTCTAATCCATATAATATCGCTGAAGCAGTAAAAGAAGCAGATTTATTAATTGGCGCTGTCTTGATTCCAGGTTCAAAAGCACCAAAGCTCGTTACAGAAGAAATGGTTAAAACAATGAAAGCAGGTTCCGTCATTGTCGATGTAGCCATTGACCAAGGCGGTATCGTTGAAACAAGTGACCATGTCACAACACACGATAACCCGACATTTGAAAAGCACGGTGTAATTCATTATTCTGTTGCTAATATGCCTGGAGCTGTACCTAGAACATCAACCATTGCATTAACAAATGTTACTGTTCCATATGCACTGCAAATCGCTAACAAAGGTGTTTTCAAAGCCGTGACGGAAAATCAAGCGTTAAAGCTGGGTGTGAATGTTGCCAGTGGTGAAATAACTTATGAAGCGGTAGCAAGAGACTTAGGCTATCAATATGTATCTGTTGAAGATGCACTTGGTGTATCACTATAATTTTTATACGATAAAGAGGCAGTTGTAGCTGCCTCTTTTGTTTGTCGGTTATAGATATTTTCGATGCACTCCTTTTCCATCAAAAGAGAATAACATGGGTCGATCATCAATAATCGTTTCCATATGAACCGTTCTTCCCCAAAGCTGATGAATGTATGGCAGTACTTTTTCTAAATACTTAATATCGAGTTCAACGCCCTCATACCAATGTTTTAAATAAAGCTCACCGTTCTTTAGGTAATCCCCATCATTTACGGTAATATACGGAAATCCACCATTTACCCGCATATTAACTAACTGATCACGAACTTGCTCCCATTCTTTATCGATAATTTTATAATCGCGGCCTTGTTTTTGGAACAAATACATGTCTTCTCTTACCACTAGCTCCTTAGTTAAATAATTTCTTAAGAAGGAAATGTCTGATTCAATTTCACGGACTTCAAAGATTTTTTCTCTGCCGGTACCTGGAGTTACTCCGCGCCTTTTCATTTCCTCTGTCGGATGATTGTAGCGTTCCTCAATGTCTTCAAAGATTTTTAACCCAAGATAATAAGGATTAATCCCCGTTTTCGATGGCTGAACAACGCCAGCATTTAATTTTGCAAATTCAATCGCTTCCCCACTCGTTAACTCCAATTCCCTTAATATTCGTTGATGCCAATAAGAAGCCCAGCCTTCATTCATAATTTTTGTCTCTAACTGAGGCCAAAAATAAAGCATTTCCTCACGCATCATCGTCAATATATCACGTTGCCACTCTTCCAGTTCCCTACTGTATGTTTCAATAAAAAGCAGTATATCCTTTTCGGGTTTAGGTGGGAATTTTTTCCTTCTAGGCAGTTTCTTTGTTGGTTTTGACTTCTCATCTAGATTCCACAGATCGTCATATGGAGTGGATGAATGCAGGTCTTCTTCATCCTCTTCTATATCCTCCATTGACCATGTAAGTTTTGGCCTCATTAATGACGGATCAATATGTTCATCAATCGCCAATACAGCATCAAGGAAGGATTCCACTTCCTTTTTCCCATATTGTATTTCATATTGATGGATTCGATCAGCTGTTGCCGCCATACTTTCCACCATATCACGCTTCGTATTTTGAAAGCGAACATTGTTTTTAAAGAAGTCACAATGTGCTAATACATGGGCGACAATGAGTTTATTTTGGATTAACGTATTTGAATCCAACAAAAAGGCATAGCATGGGTTCGAATTAATCACGAGTTCATATATTTTGCTTAGACCTAAATCATAGTGTAATTTCATTTTGTGAAATTGCTTTCCAAAACTCCAATGCGAAAATCGCGTTGGCATTCCATAAGCACCAAATGTATAGATGATTTCAGCCGGACAGATTTCATAACGCATCGGATAAAAATCCAAGCCAAAACCACTGGCAATTTCAGTTATCTCATCTATTGCATATTCAAGGGCTCTGCGATCTTCCTCATTCATCAGCTATTCCCCCTCTCCCTTTACCACAATGTATGAGGAAAAGGTGCAATTGATGAGAGGATTTAACATTTGCTGTTTTGCTTAAAAGTATCGATATTATGCAGGTAATTGTTAATTAAAGCGATTTACTGACAAGCCAACATTTTCTGCGAGTGTTCTTGTTAAATTATCATACACTAAATATAGCTCCTACATAAGGAGGCGAGTTATTTGAATAAGATCGATTATGACCGGGCGCTATATTACACCCACCGGTCTGAGTGGGATAATTTATTAATTTTGATGGTACGCACAACTGACCAATTTCTGTCAAAAAAGATTGAACATTTCTTGCACGCATATAACTTTGAACGTGACTATGCTGTGATTGAACAAAAACTTTATAGTTTACTTCGCTACATCGACCATGCGATTGAAACACTTGACGACGAAGTTCCAGAGTTACCGATGTATAGTCTTTCCTGAAATCACTTTGGGATACATGTATTATAAGAAAAAGCACTCACACACAAGAGAATTCCACCACCAACTAAAACAGGGCTTTCACTAATCGAAAGCCCTGTTTTTTTATCATTATCCCAATTTTTTCTCAACTAACGTCATGAATTCCTTTTCAATGGTTTGTAATTTCAATCTGCTTTTTTCCAGACTTACGTCATTTACTCCAAAGTAGAACTTTATTTTTGGTTCCGTTCCCGAAGGTCTTAAACAAATCCATGAGCCATCTTCAAAAATATACTTTAACACATTTGAGGATGGTAAGGTTATCTTTTCCTCGCCTCTAGCAGTCACGCGTGTACTGCTTAGATAATCCTCGGCGGCGATTGTTTTCACTAAACCTAGCTTTGCTAATGGGGCACTGCGGAAAGCGGCCATGATATGTTGAATTTTCTCTGCACCCTCTTTTCCTTTGAATGTTAAGGAACGAAGACCTTCGAGATAGTAACCGTACTTATCAAAAACCTGCAGCAAGCCTTCATATAAGGACATACCCTGTTTTTTGTAATGGGCACATACTTCAGCAGCCAGAAGAGCAGCCTGGACTGCATCTTTATCACGAGCAAAGTCTCGAATTAAATAACCAAAAGATTCTTCATAACCAAATAAAAATGAGTGCTCACCATTTGCTTCATATTGCTTAATTTTTTCTGCAATGAATTTAAAGCCTGTTAGAACATCTACCGTTTCTATTCGGTAAGCAGAGGCAATCTTTCTCCCCAATTCAGAAGTTACAATTGTTTTTAAGATGACACCATTTTGCGGTAAGACCCCTTTTTCCTGTTTCTGTGAGAGCAAATAATCCAACAACAATGCACCTGTCTGATTACCAGTTAACACTTGATACTCTCCTTCAGCATTTTTCACCGCAATACCTAGCCTATCTGCGTCAGGGTCAGTGGCAATTAATATATCTGCATCTGTCTGTTTACCATCACGAATGGCTAATTCAAACGCAGCATGTTCCTCTGGATTTGGGCTTTTTACTGTAGAAAAATTGGCGTCTGGCAATTCTTGTTCCTTCACTACCATTACATTCTGATAGCCTAAAGCAGCAAGACCTGCCCGGACAAGTTTGTTACCAGTCCCATGCAGCGGGGTATACACTATTTTGATGCCGGATGCTGCAGCCAAATCTGGATTTTCTGAGATTGTTTTACATTTTTCAATATAAGCTTGATCAATTTCACTGCCAATTGTTTTTATTAACCCTAATGACCGTAAGTGTTCTTCGCTTTCCACTTCCAGTAACAACTCATTTTTGATTTCATTTACCTTTTGAATTAATTCAGTTGCTTCTTTCGGAGGTAATTGTCCGCCGTCTGCTCCATATACTTTATAACCATTGTATTCCGGAGGATTATGACTGGCAGTGATAACAATTCCAGAAAATGCCTGTAAATATCTTAGGGCAAATGATAATTCTGGTGTCGGTCTTAGTTCATCAAATACATATGTTTGAATCCCTTTTGATGCTAATGTCTTTGCCGCTTCTATTGCAAATTCTGGTGATTTATGACGAGAATCAAAGGCAATGACAACTCCCCGTTTCTTTGCCTCTTCGCCAAATTGCTCTATAAATGCTGCAAGACCGCTTGAAGCCTTACGAACGGTGTAAATATTCATCCGGTTTGTCCCTGCACCAATTTCGCCACGCATCCCACCGGTACCAAATTCCAAATTCTTGTAAAAAACTTCTTCCAGCTGCTTTTCATCATTTTCCCATTGCTGTAATTGTTGTTTTAGTTCTATATCTAATTTGTCAAATTCTAGCCAGTTCTTGGCTGCAGTTTTCCAATCCATCGTTAACATTCCCTCCAGTTTCTTCAAGCCAATCGCCTTATTTTTTGTATGGGCTTGCAAAATCTTGTTGCTTTCTGCATGATAGGAATAAACCAATTCTTTTATATATTACCAAAAAAAATAATAAAAAAAAGAAAAAGCCGAAAATCCGGCTTTTTCTAGACAAGCAATTCGTTATCTGCTTTAGTATAAATACTAAGCATCATCTGTTTTAGATTTTTTGCGGTTTCAAATTGTTCGAATTCAAATGGAAAAAACATACCATAATGATTGAGCGTGGCTGCATTTCGATTAAAAATCTCTTCATACTGGTCATTTATGTTTGAAGACTCCAGAATAGAAATAACCGCCTGGATGCTAGCCATTACCTGAAAGGCATCCTTTAATGTGCCAATCTCATCAAATTGCTTTTTGGACGTATCCAGTACTTTTAATTGTTCAAATTGTAAGATTTCATCATCGGTAAAATACAAAGGAAAAATACCGGTATAAAGATAATTGACGAGATCACAAATTTCTTGCTCTTGACTGGGAGTCGAGGCAATAACAACTTTCACTTATAACCCACCCTTGCCATCGCTATTTTCTTACACAGCAGTATATATAAGTAAGAATATCATAACTTGTTAATCTGCGACTGTGGTAATTAGTGGTATATATCGGTTTAAAGGAGAAATCAATGAGAAAAACAAAACGTATGGGTGAATGGTTTCAGATTATCATTCCGCCAACATGGAAGGGAAAAACAGTATTTGAACTTTTCCGGATTGAATGGGAAGTCCCCAGAAAGCTTATACATAATTATAGAATTACAAACAAGGTGTTGATAAACGGGATAGAGTGTGACTGGAATGCTCCGCTAAACGACGGAGATAAACTGCTTATTAAGCTATTTGCAGAAGAAGAAAGCAAAATTCAGCCATATTTTTATGAGTTAGATATTCTTTTTGAAGATGATCATCTATTAGTGGTGAATAAACCGCCGTTTATGAAAACACATCCGAATGATTCAAAAAAAGAGCAAGAAACGCTACTAAATGCTGTTGCTTATCATATGCTGGAAACAGGACAAATGAGAAATATTCATCAAATTCATCGTTTAGACCGTGATACAACAGGTGCAATACTATTTGCCAAACATGACTTGGCTTCAGCCATTTTAGCAGTCATGCTCGATAAACGGAAGATTAAAAGAACCTATTTAGCCCTTACTCATGGAATATTTCCCAAAAAGAAAGGAACGATTAATCAACCGATTGGACGTGATCGTCATCACCCGACTAAACGGAGAGTATCACAATCCGGGAAGCACGCAGTTACTCATTATCAAGTCATAAAAGAGGATAAACAGCGAAATCTCTCCTATATAAAGTGTTCTTTAGAGACTGGAAGAACCCATCAAATACGTGTTCATCTCAGCTCCATAGGTCACCCATTAGTTGGCGACACGCTTTATGGTGGAAAACCTGATGCAAACAGACAAGCTCTCCATGCGGTAAAGCTGGAATTACCTCACCCATTTACCGGTGAATCAGTTATCTGTTTAGCCCCCTTTAAAGACAACCCGACAATTTTTCAATCTCTAGATATACATTCATTGTAAAAGCCTCCCAAAATGGGAGGCTCACTACTATATCGATTAACTTGCTTTTCTAAAAGCTCTCATTACAAAACTTAGGAGAAGCACTAACACTGCGGAACCTATAATGGCTGGGATAATTGCAAAATCAGCGACATGCGGTCCCCAGTTTCCTAAAATGGCTGTTCCAAGCCAGGCACCGATAAATCCAGCAATGATATTACCAATAATGCCACCAGGAATATTTCTGCCTACAATAAGACCAGCTAGCCAACCAATTACTCCTCCTACGATTAAAGACCAAATAAAGCCCATCAAATGCACTCCTTTATTAGGTTTTACTGATTAAGCTTCTATTCAACTTAGACCATTAAAAGTATTTCCTCCGGCCTATACCGTTTACCTTACCCACTTTTACTCATTCCTACTCACGAAAAATCTTATTTCTTTTACATAAATTTAAGTAAGATAGCAAATCGTAAAATTACGGCAGATAATTACCTTTTTTTGAAAATTCTAATGTTAAGTTTTTGTAAACTTCGGTTAAAATGGTTTCATTTTTCGACAAAAACCCGTTAAAATAAGTAAGTTGGTACGGAGCAATTAGTGAAAAAATGGAGGTACATATCATGGCTTTTAAAAAACAAGATAAATTTTCAGTCTTGCTTAATAAAATATCAGTTAACTTAAAGGAAAGTTCGAATTTCTTTACAGAGTACAAACTAAAAAATGTTAGTGATTTAAAAATCTTTTCTGAAAAAATGAAGGAGTATGAATCAAAAGGTGATAGCTTTGTTCATGAAATTATTAAAGAACTAAATGATGCCTTTATTACACCAATTGAACGGGAAGATATTCTTCAGCTTGCAATGTGCATGGATGATGTTCTTGACGGGTTAGAAGCGACAGCTGCCTTGTTCGAAATGTATTCCATTACACAAGCTGACGACTATATGATGCAATTCGTTAATGCCATCGAGCACAGCGTTGTCGAAATCGAAAAAGCCGTAGAATTAATGGCTAATAAGAAACTACAGCAAATTAGAGAACATGCCATAAAAATTAAAGACTATGAGTCTCAGTGTGATAATATTCTAAGACAATCGATTAAAAATCTGTTTATTGTCGAAAAGGACCCAATTCGAATCATCCAATACAAGGAAATATATGAAAACCTCGAGGATATTGCTGATAGTTGTCAAACAGTAGCTAATACACTTGAAACCATCATCATGAAAAATGCATAAGGAGCAATATTATGGATGTTGTAATGATTTTGACAATCTTAATTGTAATTGGCGCTCTGGCATTTGACTTTATAAATGGATTCCATGATACAGCAAATGCAATTGCCACCTCTGTTTCAACGAAAGCATTAAAACCGCGGCAAGCCATTTTGTTGGCAGCCACAATGAACTTTATTGGAGCTTTGACATTTACCGGAGTGGCAAAAACAATTTCAAAAGATATTGTTGACCCATTTCATCTGCAACATGGGTCTATCGTTATTCTTGCCGCATTACTCTCGGCAATTGCTTGGAATTTAGTTACTTGGTACTTCGGAATTCCCAGTAGTTCTTCACACGCTTTGATTGGTTCTATTGCGGGGGCTGCGATTGCCGCTGAGGGACTAAATGTTCTGAATTACAGCGGATTTATCAAGATTATTGAGGCACTTATTCTTTCACCTATTTTAGCTTTTACAGTAGGCTATATCATCTACAGTATTTTCAAAGTGGTGTTTAAAAATCATAATCTAACGAAGACTAATCGCAACTTTCGCTATTTTCAAATTGCGACAGCAGCGATTCAATCTTACTCACATGGTACAAATGATGCGCAGAAATCAATGGGGATTATTACAATGGCCCTTATTGCCAATAATTTTCTGCCTCATAATGCGGATGTTCCATTTTGGGTTCAATTGTCATGTGCCACAGCAATGGGACTTGGAACATCAATAGGCGGTTGGAAAATAATTAAGACCGTCGGTGGTAAAATTATGAAAATCCGTCCAATTAATGGGGTTGCGGCAGATTTAACAGGTGCCGCAATTATCTTTGGCGCAACTTTTATTCATTTACCTGTAAGTACAACACATGTTATTTCTTCAGGTATTCTCGGTGTAGGGGCTTCGCATCGGCTTAAAGGCGTCAAATGGGCTACCGCTCAGCGGATGATCATTACTTGGGTGATTACTTTACCGATTACAGCATTAATTGCAGCAATCATATACTTTCTGTTACATTTTATTTTTTAACAAACAAAACCAGGGATGGTAGTAATCCCTGGTTTTGTTTTAGTTTTAATAATCGCTTTTGGCCACTTCACCTTTACAGATGGCCACTCCTGAGCTGGCACCAACTCTAGTTGCGCCTGCTTCAATCATTGCTAAGGCATCTTCGCGGCTGCGGACACCACCGGAAGCTTTAACTCCGATAGTTGGACCAACAGTTTTGCGCATTAAGGCGATATCTTCGACGGTTGCTCCACCAGTGGAAAATCCTGTCGAGGTCTTCACATAATCTGCGCCTGCTTTTACAGACAGCTCACAGGCTTTAACTTTTTCTTCATCGGTTAGCAAACATGTTTCAATAATGACCTTCACTAATGCTTTCCCCTGCGCCGCTTCGACAACAGCCCGGATATCTTGTTCAACCTCATCATACTGTTTACCTTTTAAGGCACCAATATTTATGACCATATCAACCTCTTGTGCCCCATTTTCAATTGCATTTCTTGTTTCACATGCTTTGGACTCAGGTGTAGTTGCTCCGAGTGGAAAACCAATCACGGTACAAACCTTTACCTTGGGAGTATCTTTAAGCAGTTCAGCAGCTGTGCGAACCCATGTTGGGTTAATGCACACCGATGCAAACGAATATTGTTTTGCTTCACTAACTAATTTTTCCACCTGTTCTCTGGTTGCATCTGCTTTTAACAAAGTATGGTCAATCATCCCAGCAATATTTTGCGTCATGTATATGACCTCCAATCTAATTACTTCACACACAGTAAACTATAGCAAACATTCACAATCGATTCCAATACTATTTTAGCAAAATATTTGCTTGTGACAGGTGTATTTAGATGAGAACCGCTAGCTCATATATAAAGTTGCGAGTTAATTATATATTTTTCGCGTATTGTTCATTTGGAATCTTGCTTAAAACAACATACAAACTAACAGGTTCACTACCGTTATTTTTGAAGGACATTTCCTCTTCACTGTCAACATGAATCAAATCCTTTTCGCTTACCCTTGTTTCATTTCCATCAATGATAATCGTCCCACTGCCTGCAATCACATAAAGATACACTTCTGTACCTGGATGCTTATGTGTTGGCAGTGCCTGCCCTGGCAAAAAATTTAACACAAATGCGGTTGTTTCACCCTTCTTATAAATAATTCTTTTTGTAAATTTATCTTCACTATATTCCATGAAAGCTCTCACAGAGTTTTTTTCCATTTGCAACTTCTCCTTTAAGAATGTTTTCATTTTTAATGAACTTAGTATCATTTGGTGATTGGCCATACACTCTTACTATTTCACATTTTTTTAATAATATCGCTGGGAATAGTATCTGTATAATAAAAAGAAGCTCCGGAGAACTTCTTTAACTCATAAAGGTGAGGATAATATTTTGTGGAATTTCTGCCTCTTGATCAGTTTTACTCTTTAGCCGCTCGCATGAAGGCATTTCATAGGAAAATTCTTTGATGTTTGGCGGGATGATTCCTTGCTGCTGAAGCCTTTGAAATACTTTTTCCATCGCCTCATCTGTCGAAATTTGTTCGTTTGAATCATTCAACTGTAGACTTTCCACACATGTTTCAATAATATTTCCTTCAATTTGTTCCTGGGCAAACACAAGTTTTGCTCCTACAATCGATTCTACCTCTTGATTTTCCAACTCAATAATGGTTGTGATATTCATTTCCTTTACCTCCCCTTTTCATACCTTAATTATAAATAATTTTCATCTTTAATTATGCTGAAACCGCTTTAATTCACCATTTAGTCAAAAATTTTTGACAGAATTCTGTCAATCCGGTTGTTTTCATGTTGTTGAATCAACTGCAACTAACCGTTAATACTAACTTTATACTCTTTATTAATAGGTGGTTGTTTAGGTGAAAAAGATATTCACTATTTACAAAGATGATTTATTAAGTCTAACCAATAACTGGGCTGCAGCTGTGATCATTATGGCTTTACTATTCCTTCCTTCCCTGTATGCCTGGTTTAATATTAAAGCATCTTGGGACCCTTACGGAAATACAAGCAATATACCGATTGCAATTGTTAATAAGGATAAGGGGGCTATGATAAAGGGCAAGCATATTTACATAGGCAAGGAAATTTTATCCTCTTTAAATAGAAACAAATCATTAGGCTGGAAATTTGTTACTACTTCTGAAGCAGCCAAGGGGGTAAAATCAGGGAAATATTTTGCAAGCATTACAATTCCCCAGGATTTTTCTCAGAAGATCACCACAGTTTTAGATGATAATCCGCAAAAGCCAGAACTTATTTATTCTGTAAATGAAAAAATCAATGCAGTCGCTCCAAAAATCACTGGCAAGGGTGCCAGTGGACTAAAAGAAGAAATTAGCAAGAGTTTTGTAAAAACCGCTAGTGGAGTTATTTTCTCTGTATTTAATCGTTTGGGAATAGAATTAGAAAAAGGTTTGCCTGATATTGAAAAAATGAAGATAATGATTTTTTGGCTTAATAACCATCTAAACAAATTAGAAACAATTATTAATAAAGCCGATAGCGATTTAAATCAAGCAGAGCCCATTGTAACAAATCTTAATAGCAAGCTAAAGAAAGTGGAAACAACATTAAATCAAGCACGGGACCTTTCTCAAAACATGAATAAATTTTTTGAGCAAAACAAGGATACATTTAACACCCTAGTACCAACTGTAAGACAACACTTGCTATATATGCAACAGGGGGCAGCATCGATAGAACTGTTAACTGCTTCCTTACTTGAAGACAATATTGACAATCCAGAAAAGAAAAACGCACTGGAAAACACTAATACCTATTTGAATTCATTAATTCATAGTGAAATATTATTGCAAAGCTTATTTAAAAACCTTGATCAATTACAAGATACTAATAACTTTATCATGGAACAAGCCAGCCTGAGTGAAATAAAGGAGCAATCTGAAAGGCTGTTACAACAAATAAAAAAAATGCAAAGTCTTTCTTCTCCTTCACAGGAGGATATTAGCGATGCAAATAGCCTCGCAAAAAATGTAACATCAAATATTGGGAAGTTGCTCAGTAAATATGAAGGGGAACTAACTCCTAAATTGAAAAATATCACAGCTGCCGCCCAATATATCCCTATGAGTGCAGATAAATCAATTGCTCAGGCTCAGCAAAAGCTGCCACAAATTATTAACATCATGAATGATGCCGCAAATGGAATAAAAATTGGAAAGCGGGACTTGATATTCATCAAACAGCATTTTCCAGCCGTTAAAAAGAAGATTTCCACATTAGCTGGACAAATTCGAGACTTTGAAAAGTCTGAAGATATTCGTGAAATCATTGATTTATTACGAAATGATGCCAAAAAAGAAAGTGATTTCTTCGCTGAACCAGTCTTATTGCAAGAAAAACGATTATTTCCGATTCCTAACTATGGTTCAGCAATGTCACCCTTTTTTACTACTCTTTCTCTATGGGTGGGGGCAACTCTATTGATTTCACTTATCCCAGTTGAACTAACTAAATTGCCTAATAACTATCACCCAAACCACGTGTATATCGGCAGATTAATGACGTTTATTTCCTTTGCACTATGCCAATCTATTATTGTTACTATAGGTGACATAACCGTATTAAAAACATATGTAGTCGAGAAAAGTTATTTTATTATTTTCGGATTACTGATTAGCAGTTTTTTTATGTTAATTATTTTTACTCTGGTTTCAATTTTAGGAAATGTCGGCAAAGGATTATCGATTGTTTTACTTGTGCTGCAGATATCTGGTTCAGGAGGTACCTTCCCAATCCAGGTCATGCCTGAGTTTTTTCAAAAATTAAATCCTTACTTACCTTTCACTTATGCCATAAGTCTGATGAGAGAAGCGACGGCTGGAATTCTATGGAGTGTTGTCCGAAGGGATCTTGCTGTCATCCTTGCTATCATGATTATTACATTATTAATTGGGCTAATCTTAAAAGGACCAATTGAAAAGGTTAGCAGTAAAATCAGAAGGAAGGCAAAACAGAGCCGACTTATTCATTGACGAAGGATTTTGTTGCCAATGAGCATAAAAACGAAGTCATCTAAAAGCAGGTTGTCCGGCTATAAAAGTTGAAGCCGGACAACAAAAGACTATTATCTTTAATAGAAAACAAACAAAACGATAAAATAAACAATCATCGTAATTAGCCCAACGGGAACACCAAAACGGGCCCATTCCTTACTTGTAATATCAAGCTTTCCGGCCGCAATAATATTAGGAATATTACCAGGAATCAGCATTCCCCCGCTGATTAGTAATCCCAATAGAATTGCCCGTATTGTTTCCCCATCCATTGCTGGACTAATCTCAGCTGCAGCCAGCGTCGCATTATCTAATACAGCCGAAATCATGTTAATCCAGTATAGCAACATTGGATGCAGTCCAAGAACATATTCATTTATTAATGGTTCAAATCCATGCCCTAAAAATGTTAAGCCCATGACAAATAAGTATATTTTAGCCGAACGAACAAGAATCTCCTGATAACTTTCCGTTTTTTGCTGGGATTGTAAGCCTGTTGAGTTATTATGGGGTTTTACCAGAAACATCGCCAACAAGCCAAAAATGATAACAGCAGGGAGTACTTCTACCCCCACTAATTTTATTAAATAAAAGAAATCCTCATTTAATTTACTTACAGTAATGGTCGATAATGGCTCACCAATAGGTGTCAGCGTTGCTCCTAATCCAATAGCAAAACAGGCTAAAACGGTAAAGCGAATTTCTGATTGTCTATCAAGAGGCAGTACATTCACAACAATAACAAGAATAATTGCTGCAATAATAGCAGTAATGACACTTGAAGCCAAGCCTAAAACAATAACTGTTACACCAAGAAAAATTCGTGGTGTTAATAAACGGCTGATAGTTAATATAGACTTTTCCAATGGACCTTGCGCCCACTTGGTTAATATCCCTGCAAATAAAACGGCAACCGTGATATTAATCGGATCGACTAAGGCTTTCGAGATTAAATGTTGATTCATCATTCCGCTAACAAGTGCAGCTGCTATCCCCATAATAAACAGGAAAATTTCTAGGTTATGTTCGACCTTTTTTACTAAAAAAGGCAAAAATAAAACAAGCAATAGGATAATGACTAAACCAATCACCTTTACATCCCCTCTATGTTTGAATTATGTAAATTATTATACTATTATAAACCTTTTTAGTGCAATTTGCATGAGTTATTCCAAGTTACTGTGGGAATATGACAAATTATGACGAAAAAACAAACAAAAGCTCGTCAAAATGGACGAGTCTTTCTCTTTAATACCTACCGATATGTCTTATCTCGCTTTATCTCAATACTAAATTTATAGCGGTCAGCACGATAGATAGATTTGACAAATTCAACTGGCACACCATCTTTTTGAAACGATCGATTTTGAATTAACATAACAGGTGCCCCAACTGAGATATGCAAAATCTCCGCTTCAGCTATTCCGGCAACTGACGACTCAATCGTTTGTACAGCACGGTCAATGGTAAGTTTCAATTGCTCCTCAATGTATTCATATAATGATGATTCAGTAACTATTTCTTCCGTAAGCCCTTTTGTCAATTCCGCGGAAAGATACGTAGATTCGATTGCCATTGGAACTCCATCTGCTAAACGAATTCGTTTTATATCATATACTGGTGCATTCTCTGCAATGCCTAGTTGTTCAGCAAGCTGAATTGTTGCTGGAATCTTGCGAAAATGCATTAAGATACTTCCTGGAACAAGTCCCCGTGCCTTCATATCTTCAGTAAAACTTGTTAAAACCTGCAACGGATGTTCAATTTTCCTTTCAGCAACAAACGTTCCTTTTCCTTGGATTCGATAAAGGTATCCTTCATTAACCAAATCAGTAAAAGCTTGTCTCACGGTCATTCGGCTTATCTGATATTTCTCGGCAAATTCCCTTTCTGGCGGTAGTGCATCACCTGGATTAAATTCACCAATTTCAATCAACCCTTTAATATACTCTTCAAGCTGATAATAGAGGGGAATGGGAGAATTTTTATTAATATCATTCACCTTTTACACCTCCCAAGGATACCAAACTTCAGTATGTTGTCATGTGAAAATTTTATACCTATAAAGCAGCCTGATCAACCATAATCGTAACATTCGAATGATTCCGCAAAACAGAAGCAGGAAAACTCTCAGAGATTTCGCCCGTTGACAGTTTTTTCATCGCCTCTTTTTTATTTTCACCAGACACTAATAGAAGTATTTCCTTGCTGTTCATAATTGTTGAAATGCCCATTGTAATTGCCTTAGTGGGAACTTCTGCCAAGCTCGAAAAAAATCTGGCATTTGCCTTAATAGTGGAAGGAGCTAAATCAATAACATGGGTTTTCGAATGGAAAGAAGTCCCTGGTTCGTTAAAGCCGATGTGACCATTGCTGCCAATCCCAAGAATCTGCAAATCTATTCCGCCATAATGCTGAATTAATTGTTCATAGCGTACACATTCAGCCTCAATGTTGTCGGCATTCCCATTTGGAATAAAAGTTTGTCCTATTGGTATGTCAATATGATTAAATAAATGATCATTCATATAAAAGCGATAGCTATTTTCATGGTCACTTGATATTCCGATATACTCGTCTAGGTTAAAGGTAACTACCTGTTGATAAGATGTTCCATGTTCCTGATGGTCTTTAATCAGATTTTGATATGTCCCTATCGGTGTCCCGCCTGTTGCTAACCCAAGTTTCAAATTTGGCTTAACTCGCACCTTATCAATAATATAGGCAGCTGCCTTTTGACTCATTTCTGTGTAATCTTTTACTTTTATGATATTCATCTTACCTATTCTCCCCCTTTTGAAATGCAATCGATCCTCGGCAAAATGTCATAAATACATCCATTTGTTCATCGAGAATGACAATGTCTGCATCCTTATCTTTAGCAATGCTTCCCTTTCGATGATATAGATTTAAGTGTTTTGCAGGATTCATTGCTGCCATTTCAATAACTTCCTCCATTGTGCAGCCTGTATAGGAAAGGATATTTTTTACAGCATCTCCTAATTTTAAGATGCTCCCTGCAAGTGTACCGTCAGCTAACAAGGCTTTCCCATCAGCAACAGACACCTCCTGCCCGCCAAGGTCATACTTACCATTTTTCAAGCATTTCGCCCGCATTGAATCGGTAACTAAGATAAGCCCTTTGCTTGACTTTTGTTTAAAAGCTAAATGGATCATTTCCGGATGTACATGAATACCGTCAGCAATCAATTCTGTCATTAACTCTTGCCGCAGGAATGCTGCACCGACAACTCCTGGTTCGCGGTGATGCAGTGCCCTCATCTGATTGAATAGATGCGTCACATGGTTAGCCCCTGCTTCAATGGCTTCCATTACCTCGAGGTAGGTTGCATCACTGTGTCCAATCGACGCAATTACACCATGATCCCGTAAATAACGAATCAACTCTAAGCCGCCTGGTTGCTCTGGAGCAATCGTCACCAGTTTAATACTTCCAGAGGCAATTTCTTGCCATTTTTTAAATAAGGCAAGATCAGGATTAATAATATGCTCAATTGGCTGTGCTCCGGCCTTTTTTGGATTAACAAATGGACCTTCAAGATGAATTCCTACTATTTCTGCTTGTCCACTGCTTGCTTGGTTATCGATATATTGTCCGGCATTTTTTATTGCCTTTTCAATTGCATTTGACTGCTGTGTCATCGTTGTCGCTAGAAAGCTCGTAGTACCTTCACGTGGCAAGGCGGCAGCCATGGTGTCCAGTGCTTCTGTCGTCGCATCCATCGTATCGGCACCATCGACACCATGAATGTGAACATCAATAAAACCAGGGACAGCACAAAATGTGCCAGGAACATCAACTATTGTCAACCCATCCCTTTCGCTAAACTCTTTATATAGCCCAATCTCAACGATTTTTTCGTCTTTTATGATGATGTAACCGTTTTTTATATATTGGTTCTCTGCATATATCTGCATACCTTTTAACAAGATAGCATTATTTCTTGAATTCATAGCAAAACACCCTTTCATTTCTAATGTTATCGTAGCACTTAATATGTATAGTTGTCTATACCAATTTATTGAACTTCTTTATAGATACAAAATCCGCTATTTTTTTTACAGTTTTTGTTGTAAGTGGTGGAAAAAACCTGTAAAATCGTGCTATTATCCTTTTAAGGACGGTGAGGATAGTTGGAGATTACAAAACATTTTTTCTTAAGTCTATCCATTATTATCATTCTTTTATTTTTTTGTTTTTTATTTTTTGAAAAAAATAAAAATTCCCCTTATTCGAAATCATCAATGACACTCTTTTTCATTATATTATTGTGGGGATGTATCCAATTCGCCTATCATCCCCTACCATTCGCAAGATATGATTTAAGGATTATTCCGTTGGTTATCGGAGGTCTTTATATAGGAATAGGTCCGATATTAACAGCTGCGGTCATCCTCATCCGTAGTTTGTATGGAATTGATATCGGTTTTTATCAATGTTGTCTGTTACTTATCCCATACGGATACACTGTCTGGCGATTATATCCCTGGTTTTGGAAGCAACCGCCGTTGCGCCGTACAGGTGTCTCTGTATTAACTTGTTTTATCCTTGGGCTACTTACCATAATCGGAATGCGCATCAATGAGACCGAATCATCCTTTTTCGATATGATCATTGCCTATCTTGTAATCCCTTCCCTGGGTATAGGGATCATTACCTATTCGATTGAGTTTTTTATGCGCAATGCCGAAATGAGACAGCAGCTCATTAAAGCTGAGAAATTAAAAGCAGTAGAGCAAATGGGGGCGGCCATCTCCCATGAGATTCGTAACCCGCTCACTGCTGCCAGCGGATTTGTACAGTTATTACAAGATGACTATTTACCAAGACAAAAACGAAGAGAGTATTTGGCAATTGTGAAAGAGGAGTTAATCTCTGCAGAAAAGGTTATCCAGGATTACCTAACATTTGCCAAGCCTTCCTTTGACGAATTTGAAGAAATAAATGTTAAAAATGAACTTAGGCAAACAATTAATATTCTCATCCCATTAGCAAAGCAATATTCGGTAGAAATTGTCACTGATTTTTCTATTATTGGCTATATCAAAGGTGATAAACAAAAATTCCGGCAATGTTTCGTGAATATTCTAAAAAATGCTATTGAAGCAATGCCGAGCGGCGGATATCTAACAATTATCACTGAATTCAGTCAAAATGATGTGACAATTACCGTAAAGGATACCGGGGAAGGAATGACACCCGAACAGCTAGCCCGCCTTGGTGAACCATTTTATTCGACTAAGGGTAAAAACGGTACAGGGCTGGGAATGATGGTTGTTTTTAGTATTATCAGAGCGATGAATGGCGATATCCAAGTGCAAAGTGAAATTGGCACTGGCACAACGATTCAAGTGATATTTCCAACCATCATACCATATATACATAGTCAAAAAAACCGACAGTCCTAGATGAAACTGTCGGTTTTGTTTGCAATCAATTCGACAGGAGTATTATTTTCCAATAAACATTTGAGACCAATGCTTTCCTGCTGTTTCAAAACCAACCCCGATATGGGTATATTTTGTACTTAGAATATTCGCACGATGTCCTTCACTATTCATCCATGCGTTCACCACTTCCTGTGGTGTCCGTTGGCCTTGGGCAATATTTTCACCAGCAGCCTTATAGGTAACACCGAAGTCCCGCATCATATCAAACGGTGAACCATATGTCGGGCTCGTATGTGAAAAATAATGGTTCTGCTGCATATCATCAGCTTTTTTCTGGGCAACACCGCTTAATTGTGTATCCATCTTCAAATTCGCTAGTCCTTTTTTTCTTCGTTCAGCATTTGTTAAATCAACAACCTGTTGTGCATATTGACTGATGGTTCCCGTTTGTCCACCAGTTTGTTGCTGGTTTGTTTGCTGTGTTTGATTTTGTGGCTGTTGTGTTTGCTTTGCCTGTTGTGATTGATCCGCTGACTTCGTGTCTTGCTTTGGAACTTGTTTTGGCACCGGCTGGGTTTGTTCTGGTGCGGCATGTTGCACCGGCGGCTTTATTATTTGTGCCTGTTGCCCAAAATACGGTGCAAATGGTGTAAGCACATTTGTATTGATTCTTTCACCCGGATTAATCGGGATATATTGATACTTCGCATCCTCCACTAGCACTGCTCTCGTATGCGGATAGTTATCACTATTTTTATTGGTATTATAGGCAGATATCATGTCATCACTATTACGTTTCCGCTTATTACCAAGTAGATTGTCATCAAGATTATCATTGTTTCGAATCTCGTTCATATTAATATTGTCATTTCGGACATTGCGCATATCATTTAAGTCATCATGACGATCCTTGAAGTTAACACCAATGGTTCCGTTTTCGTTATCATTCATCTCATTCAATTCGGAACGATCCTGATTATTACATGCTGCTAAGCCAAGCGTAAGAATTGCCGTCATACAAAATCCTGCTGTTTTTCTTATCAAATTGAAGCCCCCCTTTTGCAAAAAGATTTCTTCTTGCACTACTATTTTTTTATCTTTTCACAAAAAGTATTTATGGAAATAAACGTCTAAAAGGATGAGATTCAGGGCAAAAAAAAAACAGGTGCCAGGCACCCATTTATTACGCATATATTTTATCTTCTTCTTTTTGAAAGAAGCTTTTCATGGCGTGGAAAACATCAGCTTTTTGCTTAAGGATATAGTGGCGAAAGCGGTCATCCTTAATATTTTTATATGCAGTCATTAATGTTGAATGCCGGTTGTACTGGTTGACCTCACCGTAGCCGAACATGTTAGAGATTTTCATTAGTTCTTCTACCAGTTTTACACAGCGGGCATTATCGGAGGTTAAATTATCACCGTCAGAAAAATGGAATGGATAGATATTAAATTTCCGTGGGTGATATTTCATATCGATGATTTCTAACGCCTTGCGGTAGGCAGATGAACAAATCGTCCCGCCACTCTCGCCTTTCGTGAAGAAATCTTCTTCCGAAACTACCTTTGCTTCCGTGTGGTGGGCAATAAACTCAATTTCGACTGTTTCGTATTTTGTTCGTAAGAATCGGGTCATCCAAAAGAAAAAGCTTCGTGCCATATACTTCTCCCAAATTCCCATGGAACCGCTCGTGTCCATCATCGCAATCACTACTGCCTTTGAATCTGGTTTCACCACCTCATTCCATGTTTTAAATTTTAAATCTTCTTTGTAAATCGGGTGGAAACCTGGTTTGCCGCTCATGGCATTACGCTTAAAAGCCGCCTTCATGGTCCGTTTTTTATCAATATTTCCCATAAGTCCGGTTTTGCGAATATCGTTAAACTCGATATTTTCAACAAGATGTTCCTGTTCTTCTTTTCGTTTTAAATTAGGCAGCTCTAGCTGTTTAAATAAGGCTTCTTCGAGTTCCATTAGCGACACTTCTGCCTCAAAATAATCTTCTCCAGCCTGGTCTCCTGCCCCCTGCCCTTTACCTGGACCTTTCTGTCCGCTTGCCCCATCGCGTGCAACTACATCACCAACTTGGCTGTCACCGTCCCCTTGGCCAACATGCTTATTTTTATCATAATTATAGCGAATTTTATATTCGTCTAAGGAACGAATTGGAATCTTCACCACATCGCGACCATTAGACATGATTATGCTTTCCTCAGTTATTAGATCTGGTAAATTATTACGAATGGCCTCTTGAACTTTTTCCTGGTGGCGCTGCTGGTCATCGTGGCCTTTACGATGGAGGGACCAATCTTCTTTCGAAATGACAAACTGATGATTATTATTGACCGTCATATAAAGCCCTCCTTTAATTATTTTTCTAAAATCATGCACATTTTTTTGCCATAGACATACAATAACGCGAATGCACATTTTCGTTGAAAAGATAGATTACTTTATCCTATGCAGAAATAGAGAATAATTTACAAATAATTTAGACAATTGGTTTGTCCGCCTATAAAAATGGACAAGACTTCAACTAAAGAAGCGCTTTTGTAAAAAAAACAGACTGGCAGAGTATCCGCCAGTCCTTCCTTTCTCATACAACCTTTATCGATTTAATAAGCTGCCAACATAGCGTAATAAATCATTTGCAGATGTTGAATTATAGCCATACTCATCAATGAGGCGGGCCACAACCTCGTTAATTTTCTTTAACTGTTGCTCATCTGGTGTCTTTGTCGATGTGGTAATTTTTACAACATCCTTTAGGTCTGCAAACAATTTTTTCTGAATTGCTTCGCGGAGGCGGTCATGTGAATTGTAATCGAATCGCTTTCCTTTACGGGCAAAGGCAGAAATTCTGATTAGTATTTCTTCCCTAAATGCCTTCTTCGCATTTTCAGAAATGCCAATTTGTTCTTCAATCGATCGCATTAATTTTTCATCTGGATTGATCTCTTCACCGGTTAATGGGTCACGCAGTTTTGCTTTATTGCAATACGCCTCGACATTATCGAGATAATTATCCATGAGTGTTTTCGCTGATTCTTCGTACGAGTACACAAACGCCTTTTGTACTTCCTTTTTGGCAATATTATCATATTCTTTTCGCGCTAGTGAGATAAAGTTCATGTAGCGTTCACGCAGCTCGGCTGTAATCGACGGGTGCTGGTCGAGCCCATCCTTCAATGACCTTAGTACATCAAGTGCATTAATCGATGGCACCTCTTTACGGATGATAGTCGAAGAAATGCGGTTAATTACATAGCGCGGATCAATGCCGCTCATCCCTTCATCCTGATACTCCTTCTTGAGTTCCTCCAGATCAGCCGAATTGTAGCCTTCTACACTTTCACCATCATACAAACGCATTTTCTTGATTAGGTCGATATCACCTTTTTTCGGTTCCTTTAAGCGTGTAAGGATCGTGAACATGGCTGCAACTTTCAAAGTATGCGGTGCAATATGAACATCAGCCACATCACTTTCACGAATCATTTTTTCATAAATTCTCTCTTCCTGGGACACTTTTAAATTATACGGGATTGGCATGACAATAATTCGGGAATGGAGTGCTTCGTTTTTCTTATTGGAGATAAAAGAGCGGTATTCTGTTTCATTTGTGTGAGCGACAATTAATTCATCGGCACTAATGAGTGCAAATCGGCCTGCTTTAAAATTTCCTTCCTGTGTCAACGACAACAGATGCCAGAGAAATTTTTCATCACATTTCAACATTTCTTGGAATTCCATCATCCCGCGATTGGCTTTATTTAACTCACCATCAAAGCGGTAGGCACGCGGGTCTGATTCAGAACCATATTCTGCAATCGTTGAAAAATCAATACTTCCCGTTAAATCAGCAATATCCTGCGACTTTGGGTCTGATGGACTAAAGGTTCCGATTCCTACCCGCTTATCTTCTGAAAAGAAGATCCTTTCTACAAGTACATCCTCAATTCTGCCGCCATATTCCTGCTCAAGCCTCATCATGTTCAGTGGCGAGAGATTGCCCTCAATTCTAATGCCATACTCATCATAGAAGTCCTGCCTTAAATGATGTGGGATTAAATGGAGCGGGTCTTCATGCATCGGACAGCCCTTAATGGCAAATACGGAGCCGCGATCGTTATGCGAATATTTTTCCAATCCTCGCTTTAACATCGTAACAAGAGTTGATTTACCACCGCTAACTGGGCCCATTAACAACAAGATTCGCTTTCTTACGTCCAGCCTTTTGGCTGCTGGATGGAAATATTCCTCTACCAGCCGTTCTAATGCTTCCTCTAAACCAAATAATTCACTGCTGAAAAAATTATACTTTTTGCTGCCGTTAACCTCTTCAATTCCCGCGTCTTTGATCATATTGTATACACGTGAATGTGCTGATTGTGCAACCCATGGCTTCTCTTTTAGCAGTTCCAAATAATCGGCAAATGTGCCTTCCCAGCGTAGTTTTTCTTCTTCTTCTCGAGATCTTTCAATTTTTTTTAAAATATCCATGAATACCCTCCCCCTGTGCTTGATCAGAGACGATTAATATACTGTATGCACAGGATCATTTGAACATGCGTGACCAAGACGTATTCCTTCTTTACTTTTTTTCTATTCCGTCTATCTTGGTCTTTTCATTTTCTTTAGATAAGCTATAATAAAACTATAAACAATTTGCTGATAATGATATCGAAAGGGGATTTACATAGAAATGAAATTATTTCTAGTACTCTGCGTGATGGCTTCTTTTTTAGCTGCCATCTTGACCTCAGGATTTAATGACAAACCAGGGAAAAATAATTAGTATGAGAAAAGACCGCATCTTAATAAGCGGTCTTTATTTTAGTTTAGATTTAGTTTTATGATTGGAGGCCTAATATTCAGGCCCTTTGCTAATTAAGTTCGGATAGTTTTGCTGCCGTAAAGCTTCATATACAAGAATTGCTGCCGTATTAGACAAATTAAGCGAACGGACATTCGTATTCATTGGAATTCGCAAAACACGATCATAGTTTTGTTCAATAACGCCTTTTGGCAGTCCATTTGTTTCACGGCCAAAAATAAAATAATAATCCTTCTCCAAATCGCTATAATCAAAGGAACTATGCGGTTTTTCACCAAACGTCTCAATATAGTAAAATTCACCGCCAGCATTCTTTTCAAAAAATTCATCTAATGAATCATAGTAAACAATATTGACGAACTCCCAATAGTCTAACCCGGCTCTTTTTAACATTTTATCATCAGTGGAAAAGCCTAATGGCCGAATCAAGTGTAAAGTTGTGTCAGTAGCTGCACAAGTGCGGGCAATGTTTCCAGTATTGGCGGGAATCTCTGGTTGATATAAAACAACATGCAATGACATAATTTCACCTCAGCTAAAAAACTCTACCTGCAATTATACCACTATCCGCCTACTGTTCAAGAATAACCTGTTAGCCGTCAATAATGGTAAAGAATCTATACTGGATATTTGGAGTGTAAGCGGAAGAATCTTCGTAGGCCCAATACCTCATCCGGCTGTTATACGTATTGGCATTGACTAACGGCATCCCGAAGGCATCCTTACCAGTAACAATCGTATTATGATTGAATCTGCCATCGCCTTCAAAATCGTAGCAAATAATATCTCCGAGCATCAGCTGGTCGGGGCTGCTGACTTGTTTTGCTCTAAGGCCTGTTTTCGAGGTACTTAGATAGTTTTTTAATGCGTGAGCGACAGCCCAGCTATAACTCCAATTGGTATGCTGGTACCACCAGCCCACGCCGCGGTTTGGCTGCCCTCTCATCGGTGACCCGCCTGCCCTTAAACATTGAGAAATATAATTGGTACAATTATTCTCAAACTTTTGGTATGCTGGGTTATACGTATTCCACCAGCGTTCCGCATATTGAACTGCTTTTAGCCGATTGTATTGAAAACTAGAACGTTCTTCAAGGTTATCTGCCACAAGAGAAACTTCTTCATCGTTAGTTGACAAGAGCGGAGGCGGTACTGCCGTATCGGAAATTAACTCACTTTTAAATAATTTTGCAATTCTTTCCTCAGCCTCTTCTTCGATATAAAGTTGCCCTTTTTGTTTAATCAAGTATTGATAATGAGCAAGATATTTCACGTGCTGAAATTTATTATCATTTGATGTTTCGATAATATTTCCCGCTGCTTTTACTTTAACAATTTCCGCTGATCGTTTTTCTAAGGATTGTAGCTTTTTCTCAGCTTTGGAAAATGATTCTTGGCGGTAGGCTGTACTGCTGAAAAACTGTTGAACTCTAGCATCAAACAATTCCTGAAGCGTTTTTTTCATACTACAATCACTCCTTTCTCTTCATTCATATGAAGAAAAGGAGGAATTAGCAGTAAAAAAATGCAGTTATTTCCTTTCACCTATTATTCCATGAAATCTAACCCTTTTTCAATTTCCTGAATAACGACAGGGTCTGTTTCCCGATGTTTTGCTTTTTTTAGTGCTTCGAATGCAGTTTCACCGCCAATTTTCCCGAGCGCCCAGGCGGCGGTGCCTTTAGCAACAGGGTTGATTTCATTTTCTAATATACTTGTTAAATCTGCGATTGCTGTTTCATCTTTAAAATGAGCCAAGGCAATCATGGCATTGCGTTGAATCGGTTTTTTCCCCCGCCACGAACCGGCCACCTTGCCAAACGTTAGTTTAAATTCACGATTACTTAAGTGAAGAATTGGTTTTAATAGCGGTTTTGCTATTTCTGGATCCGGTTCCAATTCAGAGTGAAAATGAAAGTCCTTCCCTTTGTTATGTGGACAAGCTGTTTGACAAGAATCACAACCATAAATACGGTTTCCGATTTTGTCACGGAATTCATCGGGAATTAGGTCTTTTGTTTGTGTTAAAAAAGAGATACAACGCTTGGCATTGATTTGCCCCCCTTGGACTAATGCCCCAGTAGGACAGGCATCTAAACATTTGGTGCATGTACCGCATTGTTCTTCAATGGGGGTGTCAGGTGGAAATGGAATGGTTGTCATCATTTCCCCAATATATACATAAGAACCAAATTCAGGGGTAATTACTGCACAGTTTTTCCCACTCCAACCAATTCCAGCGCGAACAGCAACTGCTCTATCTGATAGTTCCCCTGTATCAACCATTGATTTAAGGCGCGCATTCGGGACCTTACTTAGAATAAATTCTTCTAATTTTTGCAGTCGATCCTTGAGAACATGGTGATAGTCCAATCCCCAGGAAGCACGGCAAAAAATCCCTCTTCTTTCCCCTTTTTTATTTTCAACGCGGATTTTCATTTTTGACGGGTAAGCAAGGGCAATTGAGATAATGGACGCAGCTTCTTGAAGTAGCATAGCAGGATTTGTCCTTTTTTCAACATCAGGTTCTTCGAATCCGGATTGATAGCCAAGCTCTTGTTGGCGAATCAAGCGACTTTTTAATTCTGTAAACGGATCAGCTGTCGTAAAACCAATTTTATCAATACCAATGGTTTTACTGTAGGAGATGATGTCCGCTTTTAACTTATTTATATCCACAGATTCCCCTCCCTTGAATTAAATTGATTGATTTATGATAAGGATATCAGGTGTCGAATTATTTGAAGTACAACTTATTATGATAAACTATTTTTAATGAAATTTGGAGGTGTGAATGTTGGAAATCATTTTATCAACAGAATTAACCGAACTGATTCCTAACTTTAAATTAGGTGTTATTGAGTATGAGCAGATTACAGTAGGGGATTCACCGCAAATGCTTAAGGGGCGGCTGCAACTTTTTCAAGAATCGCTTTATTTTGAGTTGGAGAACAAAAATGTAACGGAACTTCCAGGTATACAGGAATGGCGGGCAATCTTTAAACAGACCGGCAAGGATCCTAATCGATACCGCCACTCAGCAGAAGCATTATTTAGAAGGGTAAAAAAGCAGAATTATCTTGGATCGGTGAACAGTGCTACAGATTTAAATAATTTTTTCTCATTACAATATCAGATTCCAATGGGGATTTATGATGTAGATTCTCTCAAGGGGCCAATCATTATCCGTATAGGTGAAGAAAATGAGGAATATCAAGGATTAAATGGCCGAGTTAATTCGTTACATAAATTAATTATTTCATCTGACGAAAATGGGCCTTTTGGAAGTCCTTTTGTTGATTCAGAAAGGTCTGCTGTCACGGTTCAAACCAAAAATGCCCTCCAATTACTTTATTTACAGCCATCATTATCACTTGAGGAGTCCACAAATCTTACGTCAGCAGTTATGAACATGTTCACCCAAATAAATGGCGGTGATGCTTCATTTACTATTATTGGATAAAAATTAAACAATAAAAAACGCAATACATCGTTCATTTTGAAACAATATACTGCGTTGATCACTATATATAATTTGTTACACACTTGAATAAGGTTTATATCTTTCAGACTTTTATTATATTACTTGCTTTCCGTTAGTCCGTCAAGATTTTTTCGACATTTTTTGTCGAATTTCTTTCAACAAAAAGAAAAAGCTCGTTTTTCCGAGCTTTTTCCTTATTCCATTTCGATTATTGTGCTGTGTAACCGCCATCTACTAATAAGTTTGCACCTGTTACAAATGATGACTCATCGCTAGCAAGGAACAACACACAGTTTGCTACTTCTTCAGGGCGTCCTAAACGGCCTACTGGATGCAATGATTTTAGATGCTCTAACATTTCAGGGCTAAGACCATCTAAAATATTTGTTTCAATATAACCAGGACAAACAGCATTGAAGCGAATTCCTTTTTGTGCATATGTGACAGCTGCTGAACGTGTCATGTTAACAACTCCGCCCTTAGCTGCAGCATAAGCAGTAACAGAAGGTTGTCCAACGTGTCCTAGGATAGAAGCACAGTTAATAATGGAGCCGCCACCGACTTTCTCCATCTCTGGAATTGCATATTTGCTACAGAGGAATACACCTGTTAGATCAACGCTTAGAGTAAAATTCCAGTCATCTAGGCTAACACAATCAAGATCTCCCATGTCACCAACACCAGCATTAGAGAAAAGGACATCTAATTTACCAAATGTATCAACGGTTTCTTTCATTAAATTCTTAACGTCTTCTTCTTTTGATACATCTGTTTTAACAAAAATGGCTTCGCCGCCTTGTTCTTTGATTTGGTTTACAACCATTTCACCTTTTTCTTGATTACGGGCAGCAACAACTACTTTTGCTCCTTCTTGTGCAAATAATAATGCAGTGCTTTCGCCAATCCCGAATGTTCCACCAGTAATTACGGCAACTTTATCTTGTAAGCGCATCATGTATTCCTCCATTTACCGAGTTTAAGTTTTGTTTAAATACTTTGTGCGTAACATCACATTATCGATTACATTACTATTATAAAAGCTATAAAATGGCTAGTCTTTATCTAAAATCGATAAACTTTTCTTTTTCATTTAGTTAAAACAGATAATTATAAAATTACTACTGGTTTAATTAGATCTTTTGGCTTGTCTTTCATAAGCATAAGGGCATCTTCAATTTTATCTATTCCATTGAACTTATGAGTTAATAGTTTGCTAGTATCTAAGCGGCCGGTTACCATTAATGATGCAAGTTTTTCCATCCGTAGTCTTCCTCCAGGCATTAAACCACCCGCTACTGTTTTATGGCCCATTCCACAGCCCCATTCAGCACGTGGGATTCGAACATATTCGCCTTCACCAAGATAGTTTACATTACCAATTCTGCCGCCTGGTTTTACCATTTGGATTGCTTGAATGAAGGTATCATTGTCACCACCGGCAATAATGACTTTATCAACACCTTGTCCATGAGTTTTTTCCATAACTTGAGTAACAATATCAGCTTCATGATAGTTGATAATATCTGTTGCGCCGTATTCTTTAGCAATTTCGATACAGTTTGGACGGGATCCGACTGCGAATAAATTCGATGCTCCGCGAAGTGCTGCACCTGCGACTGACATTAAGCCAACTGGTCCAATTCCGATCACACATACAGAATCTCCGTATTGAACGTCAGCTAATTCTACGCCGTGGAAGCCTGTTGGAACCATATCAGCTAACATAACAGCGTCCGCGATATCAATTCCCTCTGGAAGTAATGCAAGGTTACCATCAGCTTCATTTACATGGAAGTATTCACCAAACACCCCATCTTTAAAGTTAGAGAATTTCCAGCCTGCTAGCATACCGCCGGAGTGCATGGAATATCCACCTTGTGATTCTAATGCTGACCAGTCAGGAGTGATTGCAGGTACGATAACTCTATCCCCTGGTTTAAATCCTTTTACTAGACTTCCAACTTCAACAACTTCACCAACAGACTCATGACCAAGAATCATATCTGTACGTTCCCCGATAGCACCTTCCCAAACAGTATGCACGTCTGAAGTACAAGGTGAAACAGCTAATGGTTTTACAATTGCATCTAGTGGTCCACAATCAGGAACGTCCTTTTCAATCCAGCCAGTTTTTCCAATACCCAACATTGCAAACCCTTTCATCTTTACCATCATTTATTCCTCCATTTTTCATTTTAATCTGATTGCCCATTTTCCTAACTATGAAGCTATAATTTTTATGCAAATTATCTTATTAGAGAGCAGTAGCACCACCGTCAATGGTTAACAAACTTCCGGTACAGAATGATGCTTCATCACTTGCCAAATACAAAATCCCAGGAGCAATTTCATCTGGTGTTGCGGCTCTTCCCATTGGAACTAGTTTAATAGCTTCATTTTCAAAATCGCTGCCAACTGGAACCATTTCTGAATTTGTTAGCCCTGGAAGCACAGCATTTACACGAATACCTGTGGGAGCAAGTTCTCCAGCTAAAGATTTTGTAAACTGGCGGATAGCCCCTTTACTTGCAGAATATGAAACATGGTTTGGAACACCAACTTCTCCGCCAATAGAAGAGATATTGACAATGGAGCCTTTCTTTTGTGCAAGCATATACGGTAATACTTCTTTCGTTAATAAGAAGTTAGCTCTTACATTTGTATCAAAAATCATGTCGTAATCTGTTGCTTCGTCCATTTCAATAAAGTTATAGGTTTTCAAGACACCAGCATTATTTACTAGAATATCAATATGACCATGAAGATCAGCTGCTGTTTTTGCCAATCTTTGTAAATCCCCTTTTTTTGTCACATCTGTTTTAACAAAGAAGGCTTCTCCACCATGGCTTTTAATTTCATCGACAAGCTCGTTTCCCTTATTTTCACGGCGAGCAGCCAATACAACTTTAGCGCCTTCTTTAGCAAATAGTAATGCAGTCGCGCGACCTATTCCCGCTGTTGCTCCAGTAATAATCGCAACTTTACCATCTAAACGCATCGTTGATTCCTCCAATTTCATCATTTGGATCATAATGTTCAATTTTTCCATCGATGTGAATAGTTTCACATTTGATTACAAGAACATTATATCTAGCAATTCACCAGTAGTCATTGTCCAAAATAGCTAATATTATATGTTAATTTTGTCTATAATAGTGCAATTTAGTGTAAAAAAACCCCAGCAGTAAATGCTGGGGTTTTGGATAGTTAATTAAAAGCGGATATCATTAACAATAGCTGGTTTTCTACCGTTCGATGGGATTTTTAAATGCTAGCATTCCTATAAAAATGCCAAAAAGTGTGTCAAGACCTGAACTATGACCAACTTGAAGCAGATTCAAAAATGCCCTTGACAGATAGGCGCTGTTTCCACTGCTAAGAATATTGATAAAGTCGGTCACGGTTGAACTAAACTCGTGGTTTAAGGCATAACGTAAGTATTCTCTGCCCACATCTGTGGTAAGTGTCTCTTCTTCTAGCAACTGTGACAATTGTTCATAAAAAAGTGCTGAGACAAAATGAGCGATTGAATCAAAAGCCAAAAAACCGACAAGCAGATCATCACCTGATGGAGTCAGCCCCTTACCTCTTCCGAGAAAGAAGCGGAGCGTCTTTTCAATTAGATACAGGTCATTAGACATAGCGACGTGTATAAGCCATATCAAGTGCTGCTCTGTGTCAGACCATTGTTTCTGATCGAAAAAATTAAACATGTTCAAAAAACCACAAATATTAACATCTAACCCTGGCTGAGCATCTATGGAAGTGAGTAGCGCTGAAAATGTCTCAAAGCTTTTTTGGAAATCAGTATAACTTTTTAGTGAAGACACTCCATTTTTGTAACTCCTTCCGTTTTCAAGACTGATAGCAAGGTTTGAAAATTTTAGCAGTGAACTGCTTTCATCCCATGTTACTCCTTCTTTATTAGCAATCCGCGAAACGATATGAGTAACATCCTCATTTAGATGGATACCAAAAGGCAGTCGCCCGCTTTTTTTGTTTCCAATAAAGATAAGGGCATCATCCATGACAATATTAAACCCATTATTAAAAATACTATGAACATGGCCGGTACATTTTTTTGCTAACAGGAGAGGAATCAAATAACTATATTCTCCTCCAATAAAGACATCCGTTTTCATCATAATTCCCTAAATTAAACCAAGTTTAACTGCATATGCTTCAATCGCTTTTTCAAAGCAAGCTAAGGGAGCGCGAACCGTACCGGCACCAATTTGGCCCACTCCTGCTTCCTTGTGTGCGATTCCAGTGTTAATGACTGGCTCGATTCCTGTTTCTACGACCTTTCTTGCGTCAATTCCGAGACAAGTGCCTTGGAAGTTCCAAGTTGGAATCGCAAAGTTAGGGTTTTGATCGATACTGATTTCCAACATTTCATTGCTTGTGCTTAAAGCATCTTCAAAGCCACCAGCACCGACAAACCGAGTCACTCCTGGTGCGGCAATCATTGCCATGCCGCCGACACCAAATGTTTCCGTAATCGCGCTATCCCCCATGTCCGGGCAGGCCATTTCCTGCGAATAACCGGTGAAGAATAGACCTTGCGGCGTATTGACTGGAGCAGTAAACCACTCGTCGCCCATACCGCTGATGCGGATACCAAACTCATAGCCGTTGCGGGACATTGCCGTGACCACAGTACCATGCTGGATGGTTCTTGCCGCATCCATTACCGCTTTACCAGTGGCCATCGCAATATTCAAGAAGAATTGGTCTGTGTCTGCCAAGAATTGGATAACAGCTTGCTTATCATCTTCGGCGACATCTGTTTTTAAAATATACGGTACAATCTCTTTTAAGAATACGAGTGAAGCAGCAATATTACGTTGGTGGAACTCATCACCCATTGTAATGGCTTTAGCAATCATGACATTAATATTGAGGCCATCACCTTTAACTTTTAAGGCCTTCGAAAGCGTTGGGCCAAGAACATCCGCCATCCATTTCAAACGGTTAACGACTTCTTCAGAATAAGCACCAAAGCGCAATACCTTTCCAATTCCTTCGTTCATTGTGCAGTAGGCGCGGTTGCCATCCGCACGGTTTTCCACGACAAGCACGGCCATATTTCCTGAGGTAATTCCGCCCATTGGGCCGACCGTCTTCACATGATGGCAAGGAACAAATTCAACTTCGCCATTCTCAAACAACGCAAATGCCTCTTCCTCAGTAGCAGCCCAACCTTCAAAGAGAGCGGCGCCAACACAAGAACCTTGCATTGGGCTTGGCATGTTTTCCCACTTCACCGGTGGTCCAGCATGAAGCAACACTTTTCCGTTTAACACATCAATCACTGATTTTGCTGGTACAACATCTACTAAAAATGGCGCACTGCCAACAACTTTATCAATGACAGCTCTGTTTGCCTCATCAATCGTCTCATATGGTCCGTACATCATAATTCCTCCTGACTTACTTCTGCTTGTAAAAAAAGCCACAATTTAAGATGGCGGCTGCTAACTGCCAGCCGCCATTTCTAAAATGTTTATTTTGCAAATGCACCTTTGTGATCGTATGCATTGTTATGAATTACATCAGATACTAAATATTCGTAGATGGAATCAACGATATCGATACCTTCTTCGTTAGCTTTCTTTTCTCTGATACCGCTTCTTTGTCCTGGATAGTAAACTTTGTCAAACCCTGTAGCTGGTTTGATATTATTTAAATCCTGCATTGTTTGAGCAATATTTTCCTTAAAGCTTTCAAGATCAGTAAAGCACTCAGGGTCAATAACGATATGAAGCTGACCAAGATTACGATCTTCTGTTAAATCATGATACATAGATGTAACTTTATTACCAAATGGGAGGTTTAACATAATTCCTGATAAGATGTCAACCATCATCATCAATCCATAGCCTTTAGGTCCAGCAATTGGTAATAGTGAACTTACTTTAAATGGATCAGTTGTTGTTTGACCGTTGCTATCAACAGCCCAGCCTTCTTCGATTGGTTTATTTTTAGATCTGGCATCCAAAACTTTACCCCAAGCTTGTACAGTAGTAGCCATATCAATGATGATATTTTCTCCGTTTTTACCAGGTGCACCAAAAGCAATTGGGTTTGTGCCATAATAAGGTTCAGCTCCGCCATATGGTACAGCCATTGGATCTGATTGGCAAAGAGTAAGGGCAACTAGATTTTGTTCAGCAGCTTGTTGAACAAAGTAAGATAATGCACCACTATGACCCATTCGTCTCATTCCAACAATTGCAACACCATTTTCTTTTGCCATTTTGATAGCTTCATCCATTCCAAGCTTTGCAACAACATGTCCAGCCGCATTGTCACCATCAAAAATTGCTGTACATGGACCAGTTTTTTGAAAATTAAAGTTCGGGTTGCAGTTTGTACCGCCTTTATTAATTCTTTCAGAATAATATTCAACACGCATTGCACCATGTGAGTGATAACCACGTGCATCAGCATGTACAAGTACATCAGCGACGATATCAGCATGTTCTTGTGTTAATCCAGCTTTATGGAGTTTAGTTGCCATTAATTCTTTTAACTTTTCACGAGTTACTTTCATTGTTTACACCCTCTATTGATATGATTTTTATTTTAACTAGCTTCCTGAATACTCTATTTCAAAAACTATATTTTAAATTTAATTTCTTACAAATCGGCATCGCGATTACAATCTTTAGAGTAAACATAGGTTAAATTTTCTCTGCCAACAGCATAACAGGCTTGCTGTACATATGGACCCATGAAGAGGTAGTCACCTTTTTTCACTGGAATCCATTCATTGTCCAAATTATACATGCCTTCACCAGACAATAGGTAAGCTCCATGCTCTTGAATATGTGTTTCAATAAATGGATGGCATGCAGCCGGATCAAATGATAAGATATGGAAGTTCATATCAAAATCAATATCAGTTGGTAACAAATCTTTAATGTGAACATTGTGCATATCATCATAATCTCTGTACTCAATTTGATTAGTGTGACCAGAAACAACCCAAGGTTTGCGGCCTTCTAGCGGTTTATATTTTTGTTTGTAAAGGAATAAACGAGAATCGCCTGTTTCAAGATTTTCCAAGTACAATTTCACACCTGGAGGGCAATATAAGTAGCCGCTTTCTTCTAAAATAAATTCTTGCTCATCTGCTTTTGCTTTCACTTTTCCTTCGAGTACATAAACTAAAGTCTCTACATTCTCTTGCCCGCCGAAACCTTCACTATTTTTCCCGCCTTCGTGCATCGTAACGACATAATCCACGAAGCTTGCTCCTAATTTTGGAGACGCAAGAATTGTCATTGAGCATTTTTCAAAGCCTGGAACAACGTTATTTACTAAACCATCCGGTGCGATTAATGCATATTTTCCATGTTTAATAATTGATCTGCTTGAAAGTAAGTCTTTTGGATAACCCATAGTAAAAATCTCCTTTACAGTTTTTCATGTAGTTGACTTTATTCTTTATATGCTAGTTCATACAGTGCACCGATAAGTGCCTTAATTCCTTCGGCTAAATCGGCCGGGTCTGTATATTCAGCGGGATTATGGCTAATTCCCTTTCTGCTTGGGACAAAAAGCATCGCTGTCGGCACAACTGAAGCAAAAATTTGTGAATCATGACCAGCGCCACTGTGCATAAGCTTATAATTTAGCCCTTTTTCTTGGCATTGTTTTTCGAGAATTTCAACAAGTCCAGCATCCATTGGTACAGGATTAGCATCCATCCACATGTCAATCGTTGTTTCAACATCGTGTGCTTTTGAAATAGACTGTATTTTTTCAACTATCTCTTCGGTAAATGACTGAATCACTGCTTTATCAGTGTGGCGAACATCAATAGTGAAAGTAGCTCCCCCAGGAACAACGTTTACAATATTTGGATGAGCCTCGATGTTCCCAACTGTCGTTACCAGCGGGTCTCCCAATTCTTTGGCCCGTTGTATAATCTGATAAATCATCTCGCTTGCCGCAAACACAGCGTCTTTGCGATAACCCATTGGTGTTGTACCAGCGTGATTTGCTTCCCCTAAAATTTCAACGGTAAAGCGCCTTTGTCCAACAATACTATGAACCACACCAACAGATTTTTTTTCTGTTTCAAGCACACCGCCTTGTTCAACGTGAAGCTCGACAAACGCTTTAATATCTTTTCGAGGTGCTTTTGTTTCATCTCTAAAATTGAAACCAGATTTCTTCATTGCCTCCACAAAAGGGATGCCCTCAAAGTCAGAGATATTTTCTACATCTTCACGTTTTGCAATCCCGATTATATTCTTTGATCCCCAGAATGTGTATGGAAAACGACTGCCTTCCTCCTCAGCCATAGAGACAACTTCAATATTTTTTAACGGCTGACCGAATTTTTGTTGTAAATAGGAAAGCGCTAATATACCTGCGACGATCCCAAATTGTCCATCATATTTACCGCCATTTTTTACAGTATCAATGTGTGAACCCGTTAAAATTGTTTCTTGATCATTTTTTCCTTTTAAGGTTCCATACAGATTACCAACTTCATCAAAACGGCTTTCTAAGCCTTCCGCTTCTATCCAGCCCTTTAAAGCTTGTTGGGCATTAACCCAATCTTTTGAATAAAGAGTGCGGGAAACCCCACCGGTAGGATCTTGGCCAAATTCTCCTAACCAATTTAGTCTTTCCTCTGCTACTTTTTGTAAATCCATTTCAAGCTGACCTCCTATAATAGGAATCTTACATCAATGTTTGCTACTTACTATATAAAGTGTAAGCATTTACCGAAGTATAGTCATTATCATGAATAGATAAAGCGAATATTTTTTTTTGTCCAAAATGGACAATGTTATTTTTATCAGAAAAAATGCCTTCTCATTTTCAAAAAAATCTATTTTAGCGTTTGTTTCTCGCGCTCAAGCAAGTCAACTATCTTTAATCCAACCTGAACGGACAGCATTTCCTCAGGTTCTTCAAATTTCATTCCAGTAATTTCTCTAATTCGATCTAGCCGATAAGCAACCGTTTTATAATGTAAAAATAATAATTGTGCCGTTTTTGCTGCATTTTGATTACAGTCCAAAAAAGTTCGCAATGTTTTCAACAAATCTGCTTGATTTGCATGGGAGTAGCTTAATAATTTCTTTAATGAGACTGGGATATAAGCTTGTAATAAACTCACGTCAGGAAAATTGCATAATAATCTAAATACCCCTAATTCCGAAAAGGCGGTAATTGCACCTATTCCATTAACTTTTTGTCCTAATTCTAACGCTTCCTCTGCCTCCAAATAGCTTCTTGGAATATCTAGTATGGTGTCAGCATTGCTGCCTATTCCTACTTGAAGTGCAACATCCTTCACCTGCTTTTTGAAAGAGGATTGAATTTTGCAGGCTGCGTTTTTTATCTTGTGCAGCCAGTCTGAATTTTTTTGTTCTTGGTTGTTTAACTTCCAAAGAACAATGATGAAGTTGCTTTTACTTGTTACGATATCATGAGGCAAGTGTTTATGAATCACTTCATACGCAATTGAAAGACTATGGTTTGTTAAACTGCTTTTTTTGCTAGTTAAAGTATTTGTAATTGCCGGTAACCTAAATAATACGACTGCAAAAGCTCCATTCAAATCCCAACCAATGACATTAGCCTTTTGATAAATAGTATTCATTGAACGAATTCTGCCACTAATGAGGTCATCAATTAAATCGTTTTTAAATTTCTTTTCAACTTCAGCTACCGCAAATTGTTTCACGAGTTCGAGTGACAATGAAGTAGCGGCATTTTCTAAAGCTATATAATCTAGCTCTTCTAAAGGTTTGTTCATTTCTCCGATTAAGAGATAGGTTTTGGTATGGTTAATTGTCTCTACAGGGACAACAATCTGATGACCATTTTGCCCCTTGGCATCATGGTATTTTACGACCTGCCGATAATGCGGAAATTTTATTTCTGCTGTTTTATGGTAGAAATCAAGCTTTTCGATAATTTCAAATGAAGCAAGAATTGGCTCAGTTGCCATCATGCAGTGAAAATTGCGATCAAACAAGGCAACAGGATTCTTTATTAACATCTCCAAAGTTTTAATAATTTGTTCTGGACCTTCATTCGCTAAAGATAATGCGGTAAAGCGGTCATGAATTTCTTTATAATACTGCAGTTTCTTTACTTGCCTGTTAAAAAGCTCCCCCATGACTGGATACATTACTTCGACAAAAGGAACTTCCTTAGGAATCTGAATAATTGGCAGGCCAAGCTTATTCCCTTCAAGAATCATTGCAGCAGGAATTTCTTCAACAAATCGATGGTTTTTGATAACCAGCGCGCTAACCCCTTTTTCGCTGAGCTGTGCGAGGAAGTTGCGCAATTCGACCTCATTAAATGTCCGAATTGGGTAAAGGCTTGTAAGAATCAATTCTCCACCCTTAATCCAATCAGCAATATCTGGTGCCTCCATAATAGTGACGCCGCTAATAGGATTATGTAAATAATTTTTCCCACTCAATACAACTGCGTGATTAAGCGACTTCATCTGCAATAAATCGTAAATTCTGTATTCCATGTACAAAAGTCCTTTACCATTTTTGTTGATATTTCTCATAGCTAAATTTGTAAAATTTTGTTACCCTAATTTTTAGTCAGCAAAAATATGAATAAAAAGAGAGTGAAGCAAAGCATGAAAACAACATTTGTCTACAAAAAGGCTGAAAATTTCGAGATTAACGGTGATTTCTATCCAATATCCGAAAAAGGCAAACCAGTGATTATCTATATCCATGGCGGTGGCCTTTTATGGGGTTCTCGGGAAGAAGTTAAAAGCCAGCAAATAGAGTTCTATAATGCTGCAGGTTATAATGTTTTTTCGATAGATTATCGGTTAGCACCAGAAACAAAACTCCCAGACATTGTGGAAGATATTGATAGTGCCATCCAATGGGTAAAGCAAACTGCCCCTAATCATTTTGACATTGATGTACAAAGAATTGCTGTTGTCGGCAGTTCGGCTGGTGCCTATTTAGCGTTAATGACAGGTACATTTAAGACAAAGCCGCAGGCGATTGTTTCTTTCTACGGATATGGCGATATCAGCGCAGATTGGGCGTTAAAACCAAGTCGTCATTATCTAGCGATGACAAAAGTCCCAAAAACGCTAGCAGATATGATTATATCGGACAAAGTGATTTCATCAGGCCCAATTCAACAACGTTATGCCCTCTATATGTATGCTAGACAGCAGGGAGCATGGATTGAGGAAATTACTGGTTTAAATCCGGAAGTGAGTAAAGCTGAGCTGACACAATTTTGCCCGCTTTACCAGATCAACAATGCTTTCCCGCCAACACTGTTACTTCATGGGACAAACGATGATGACGTTCCATATGAACAATCTCAGAAAATGGATCAAGCATTAATAAGGGCAGGGCTAACAAGCCAATTAATTACCATTCCTAACGGAAAACATGTCTTCGATGATGATTGGGAAAATCCTATTGTTCAACAGGCCTTCCAAGATGTCGTAACATTTTTAGAACAGCATTTAAATAGGTAAATAAAAAGGGCGAAAGAGTCTCCTCTTAGCCCTTTTATTTCATTCTTATTATGCTTGAATTAACTCTGTTTTCGCTGTAACTTTGCCATTTTCAAATACAACTTCCCCATTCACGATTGTTGTCGTGACTTTACCAGTAAATGTCTTACCAACGTAAGGAGAATGCTGATGACGGTAGAACAAATCTTCATTTTTTAATACAAAGCTTTCGTCTAGATTAACAATCGCAATATCAGCATCACTGCCTTCTGCAATTGTTCCTTTATTCGGATACAGACCAAATAATTTAGCTGGGTTTGTTGCTGTTAAAGCAACGATTTTCTCTAATGGAATATTTCTCTTTTGGTAACCTTCAGTCAACATGACATTGATGGTTGATTGACAGCCGGATATACCTCCCCAACCTTTAAAGAAGTTGCCATTTGGAATTTGTTTAAGTTCAGCAGGTGCCGGAGAATGGTCTGAAGAAACAACATCGACTTCTCCATTGGCTACTGCTACCCATAAATCATCAACTTCTTCTTGATCGCGCAGTGGAGGGCAGCATTTTGCCAAACCGCCTTTTTCCTCCATGTCTTTCACGGTTAAGGAAAGATAGTGGGCACATGTTTCAACAGTAACATCGACGCCCCGTTTCTTCGCTGCCTCAATCTCTTGGACAACTTTACGGCTACTGGCATGAACAATATGCAGTTTACAACCGGTTAATTCCGCATATGAAATAAGTCGTCTCACTGCTTCAATTTCAGAGATAATTGGCCGCGATTCTACAAAGTCACGAGCAGAGGTTTTGCCTTCACTTTGTTTCTTCTTGGCTAATTGATCGCAAATGACAGTACTTTCAGCATGGACACCTAAAATTGAACCAAATGAGGCAATTTCGGTCATCCCTTTATAAATTGTTTCATCATCTGCACTATTAAAGTCTTCGATTCCGCTTGGAGATACAAATGCCTTAAAACCAAGAACACCATTTTCATGAAGTTCTTTTAGGTTTGCAATATTTTCAGGTACTAATCCTCCCCAATAATAAGGATTAACAATCGCCTTTTGTTCTGCTAGGTCTTTTTTCAACTGTAGATTTTCCTTGTTAATGACAGGTGGTGCACTATTCAAAGGCATATCAACGAACGAAGTAACCCCTCCAGCAGCTAAGCTTTTGCTGCCTGTTTCAAGGCCTTCCCATTCTGAACGGCCAGGTTCGTTAAAATGAACATGTGTATCAATTAACCCAGGAAATACATGCAGACCGTTGGCGTCAATTTCTTTTTGAGCAGCAGCTTCAATTGATTTCCCTACAGATACTTCAGCAATCTTACCAGACTTAATCGCAATGTCTCCTTGAAAAGTTGATTCTGCGGTTACAATCTGACCATTTCTAATAATTAAATCGTAAGCTGACATAAATATCCCTCCGATTTGAAAATATGTTTAATTCATAAATCTAGCATTTGGGTTGAAAAAAATTCATAAATTTGTTAAATTATTAACTGACAGTTCCTCTATTTAAATAGAAGAACTGTCATTCGTTTGCCATCACTTTTCAAAGAAGTGAAACATTTTTTACTCTCTCTTTTTTACGATATTCTTTTAGCATTGGTATAATCTTATTCAAAGATTGTACCCTTTTTAAATTTAGAATCCTTAAACGCAAATTTCATAAGCAAGAAGTAGCTGATACCTGCTGCAATAAAGCCGACTAGCCATGCTAAATGAACAAATAGGAATGCCCCGCCTGCTCCAATAAGCATTGCAATGATTGCAGCTAAATTGTAGCCGGAAAACTGTCCATCTTTTTTATATAATTCTTCAACATCTACTTTTTGTTTCCTTATAATATAGTATTCTACTAACAGAATCGCTACAATTGGTCCTAAGAATGCAGAGTAGATAAGAACAAACATATCAAGGCCTTTTGCTGAAGATTCCTGAACAAGCAGCCAAGGGAAAGAAACGATACCTAGTAATCCTGTGATTGTTACAGCTGGTTTATAGCTCATTTTTGTAAATAATTGGATAACATATGTTGGTGAAACAATATTTGCTACCATGTTTGTTGCAATTGCACCTAAGACGATGAATGCTGATACAAATACGGTTATAAATGAGTTATTGACAACCACTGGGAATGCCATTGCCGGATTTGTAATCCCGGTTGCAGAAGCAAGCATTGCTCCGATTGTAAGCACAAAGCCGTATGCAACAATAATTGGGCAGAAGTACAAGAATCCACGTTTTGAATCACTGATGCCCGGTTTTAATTCCCGTGAATAGTCAGCGGCACTTAAGAAAATGGCAGCATAGTTGCCGAGGAATACCATAATGATACCAAAGAACGGCAGTCCCCATGAACCTTTAGCATGAACCCAGTTTTGTGCAATAACGCCACGATAATCTTTTAAAAGAATGATAAATATATAGACTAAAGCAACCATAATGACAACTGAAGCGAGTGTTTCAACCCACTTAATTGATTCGAATCCATAGAGAGACAAGCCAATTTGCACTAATTGCAGAATCACGAAGCAAATAGCAATACTATCAAATGCCCCACCTGTTACAACTTTCATGATTTCATTTAGTGCAGTACCGCCAATCCAGCTCTGGATTCCGTACCAAATTATAGCCGGGACACCACGGAGCAGTGATGAGATAATCGTCCCTTTTTCTCCGAATGACAACTTAAGCTGTACTACATAAGGGATACCTGTCCGATATCCAAGTCGGTCGTTTAAAGCAAAAATCATGGAAATAAGTCCAATTGCGATGATTGCCGCAGCAAAAGTTTGCATAATATTCAGGGTGGCAACACCAGCAACAATTAAACTTGCACCTAGTGTCATGTTACCCATATTTACGCCATCACCAATCCACATAAATATGTAATGGAAAGGATTGACTGTTCGATCCTCGGCTTTTCGCGGATTTAGTGAATCGTCCTTCGCCAAAGTACCTGATTGCGTCTCTTCCTTGTTAATTGTAATCGTAGCCAATATGATTCATCTCCCAGTTTCGATGGTTTTTTCATACTTTTAAAAATTGCAATTTACCAATTGAAAGATTATGCCATTACAGGTTCTAACTTTTTGTTGGAAGTGACCAATTCACCTATTGGTTCTCCGACTATCCCTTCATTTACATCAAATACAAGATTTCCTCGAACGAATGTTTTTGTTACACGACAGTTGATAGTTCTGCCAATATATGGGCTATGCTGATGACGATAATACAGTTCTTCTTTTTTGACAACATAAGATTGAGTTGGATCTACAAGAATGATATCTGCATCCTTATCTACAGCAAGTTCACCTTTATTTGTTAAATTGAAGCGCTGTGCTGGATTAGCAGCAATCATCCGGACAAAATCTGTAACTGGAACATTACGCTTCAGCACTGCCTCATCAAACATTAAATCAACATTATTCTGACATCCGGTAATTCCGCCCCAGATTTCAAACATATTATTAGTGGCACTATATTTCATCTCGAATGGACATGGTGAGTGATCGGAAGTCAACATATCAAACTTGCCTTCGATTAATTTTTGCCATAATTTTTCTTGTTCAACTTCATCTCGTAATGGTGGTGAACATTTTGCAACTGGTCCAAGCTCAGCAAATTGGTTTGCTGTAATTGTAAAGTAATGCGGACATGATTCAACCGTTACATCTTGGCCTTCATTTCTTGCTTTTGTAATTTCCTCAACGGCTTCAGCCGTACTAATATGAACGAAGTGGATTTTACATCCAGTAACTTTGCCAAAATAAAGAGCGCGTTTAACGGCATCTACTTCTGTAAAAGCAGGACGTGATGCAACATAATCCAATGCTGTTGTTTTTCCTTGTCTAACCATCTCTTGCCCCATGTGGTCGGTAATTGGTGCGTTCTCAGCATGAATTAATAACACTTTTCCAAGCTCAGCCAGCTTTTTCATTCCCATGTACAATGAATAATCGTCGACATTTTTAAAATCATTTGGAACATCTGATCCACATGTTGACATAAAGCATTTGAAACCAACAACACCGCCAGCGGAAAGTTCTTCTAAGTTGTCAAGATTCCATGGAACGAGTCCACCGTATAATGCATAATCAACATAGTTTTTTCCTTTTGCAGTATCTATTTTTAATTGCAATGCTTCGCCGTCAACGGTTGCAGGAAGAGCATTTAATGGCATGTCAATATAGCTTGTTGTACCGCCAGCAGCTAATGCTTTAGTCCCGGTAACGAATCCTTCCCATTCAGTCCGTCCTGGCTCACAAAGATGGGCATGTGCATCAATCATTCCTGGCATTACATATTGACCTGCTGCATCTATTACATTAACCCCATCACTTTGGATAGAATCTGCAATAGCTGTAATTTTTCCATCTTTTATCGCAAGATCAACTTCCTTTACCTCATTTGCAAAAACAACTTTTCCGCCTTTAATAATGAGATCATACTCCATGTGAGTTCCTCCTCTTTATTAACAACTACAAAACCTTTGCGATTACAGGTACATTGTAATCGTTAACAATATTATTGTATTTAGCAATTTCAAACAATTCAAGACGGAATAAATTGGGCAAAATAAACATTGATACAAAAAAAGCCCGCCAAATAGCGGACTAAGGGAATTTAGATGATTAGACGTTCACAAATATTTCACTTTTTGCAATAATATTAAATATGAGTTTTCTTTCTAGAAAAGAGGATTCAGTTAAACCATTAGCAGCTCTTTTTCTTTTCTCTCCACTTGATTAGCAGTTTGAACTAAATCAAGCTTACCCGTCTCTGGGTCAATCAACAAGCCATGTACCTTTATTCTTTCTGGAATTAATGGGTGACTTTTTACTAAGGCAACATTTTTCCTTACACTTTCTTCTAAATCACCAAAGCCTGTAAAGTAGTCAATTAACTGCTGATTGTTGCGGTTGATGTTTATTCCTTCGGCTTCGATTTCATTAAAAACTTGCTCTGGTGTTAAATGTTGTGCTCCACAATGGTGATGTCCAACTATGAAAATCTCTTCAACATGAAACTCGTAAATTGAAATTATTAGGCTGCGTATTACACCTTCGTAAGCTTGAGAAACATCACCGCCGACTACTTTTACCAAATTGGCATCGCCATTTTTCATATTCATCGCTTGTAGTAATAGCTCAATTAGGCGCGCATCCATGCAAGCAACAATTGCGGCCCGTTTAGATGGATATTTCGATGTAAGAAATGCTTCATATTGTTTAGTTGCAACAAATTCCTGATTATAATCCAATATTTCTTGTAACAGCCCCATTGTCTATCCCCTCTTTTTTTCATTGATAAATAGAATCGTAACGAGACCAACTATTAATAATACTGCTGCTAAATAGAATCCGAGCCTCATCGATCCGGTAATATCGGAAATATAACCGGTAATAAGTGGTGCGACAATTGAAGCGGCCATACCAGCACAATTAAAAACACTGAAAATCGTACTGTAACCACGTTTTGGCGCAGCATCAGCAACGAAAGATATCATAATTGGGTCGAGTGCAAGTTTACCAATTAATCCATAGATTACTAACATGAAAACTACTAAAGTCCAACTCTTGACAAAAACAATCAATGCTAATGAGGCAGCTGCTAATGGTAATAGGAATATAATAAATGGTTTTCTTCGGCCTAATTTGTCTGAGAAACGGCTAAAAATTACTGCCCCAGGAATCGCTGCAAATGCTACAAGTGAGGAGAAAAATCCAGTCTGATCCGCAGGAATTCCTCGTTCTGTCTCTAGATAAAATGGCAGCCATGTCAAAATCATATAAAAGCCATAGTTTGAAGCGAAGTTTACTGCATACGTTGCCAGCATCCGCACAGTTAATAGTGCTTTAACCAGTGATGTACCATCATCTTCTTCTATTACCATACTGTCAATTTCTTTATTTACTGCAACTGTTTCCGGCTTTTCTTTTAAAAATAGCCAAAAGGCAATCGATAATAACAACCCTAATACAGCAGAAGCATAGAAAGGAACTCTCCAACCTAAATGTAGGTTATAAGCAAGAAAGCTCGCTCCCATTAAACCAATTGCCATCCCAATGCCTGCTCCGCTGTTGATAATTGCGGTTGAAACACCGCGTTTTTCTACTGGAATAGATTCTGACGACATCGCATACTGTGGTCCGTAATAACTACCTTGACCAACTCCCGTTAGCAATCTTGCAATTAGGAAGCCAAAAAATGTTGTCATTAAACCGGCGCTGAATTGGCCGATTGCAAATAAGATGAATCCAGGAATCAATACAAGTTTTTTCCCTAATTTATCTGCCATAATTCCCGACGGAATCTGCATAAACGTATATGGAAGGAAGAATAACGAGTTAATTAACCCAAGTTGTGCATTTGTTAAACTAAATTCTGCTTTAATATCTCCCATCACCGGATTTAAAACGGTTCGGTTAATATAAATGACTGTCCATCCTAAACAAAATAAAACAATGACTCTCATCCAATATGGAAATCTTTCTTGTTTTGCAGGTAGTGTAAGACTTTGAAACTCTGCAAGATCCTTTGCTGCTTTCATAGAACATCCTCCTCAAGTTATTCCATCGTTGCTGTTAACCTTTACAACATGCTGTTATCTATCTCAAAAGTAAAGGATACATAGAGCAAAGTCATTAATCACTTTGGATATAAAACTATATTTTTTTTGTACATATAAGACAAATTGTTGGAAATCTCACTGTTTTCTCACAAAACGTTCACATTCTTTATGATTAATTGCATTCCATTCATTTGCTAAAACCCTTAAAATTAGCTTATAGTAATTATGATCAAAAATCATTGTTTAAAGTACATAAAATTAGGTGCCTATTTTATTTACTTTAAACAATGGAAGCTAATAATAGAGGTGTATCATGAAAAAAGTCGAGGATTTATTTATTGTCGATGTCTTTCAAGAAGCACAGGTAATCGCCGGCAGAAGCGGCCTCAACAGACCTGTTGAATCGATAGAAGTTTCGGAAACACCAGACGTTAAAAAATATTTAAAAGAAAATGCTTTGTTGGTCACAACTGGATACGCTTTCAAAGACAATCCAAAGGACTTATGTGCACTTGTGGACCAGCTGAGTCAATTTTCGTGTGCAGGTATGGCTATCAAACTTAAACGGTTTATCGAAGAAATTCCCCAAGAAGTTCTCGATCTTGCAGACTCGTTAGAATTTCCGATTATTGTCATTCCCAGTTCACTAACACTAGGGAATGTTGCCCATCAGTTGTTAAGCTTTTTATGGAATGATAAAACAGAAGAACTATTTTATGCGATTCATGTCCATAAAAAATTTACCGAAATGATGTTTAAAGGATATAACTTACATTCCTTAATCGAAAATCTCGGTTATTTCTTGCATTGTCCTGTACTCCTATTAAATCCGCTTGGGGATATCGCTTCGTTCACGCAGCATTTCCATAAGGAAACCATGCGAAATGTGAAAGAAAATATCGAGGCCATTTTTAAGAGCGACATCGAGAAATACCGTGAAAAAAATAAACTTTCTATCAATAACCCAAACGTCTCGAAAGGAGTCTTGACACTAAGCATCTTTCACGTTAAAACCATGCATCCCTTTCCATATTTTTTGTTAATTTTTAATCCAGAAAAACTGCCGTATCCATCATCGCAATTAGCCATTGAACAGGCATCCACCGTTATTTCCTTTACGTTGCTAAAAAATGAAGCGATTAATGAAAGCAGCAGGTTATTGGAGAATAATTTCTTTGGCTCTCTCGTCGATGGAAACATTAACTCCAGGCAGGAAATTATTCATCGAGGAAAAATGCATGGCTTGTTGGAAAAAGGTAAATATCTATGTATCGTGTTTAAACCTGATGAGGAGGCCCATCATCTTCCCCAGCGAAATGATGTGATGATGAACAGGACCTATGATTTTCTCTATGATTTATTTAATCGATCTGTCGAAAAAATGAATATAAACAGCATTCTTTTCATGAAGGATGACTATTTCGTATTAATTATCCAATCACAGCTTGACTATGATAATACGTTTAAGAATTCAATTAGAGAAACGCTGGAGGCATTTCAAGAAGAGGCAGCAGAGAAATTAAAAATTCCGCTTTCTTTTGGTCTTGGAAATTTTGTCAATGATGTTGCCAATATCCCAATTTCCTATTCAGAAGCAGTAGAATCCTATAAACATGGTGCGGAATTGTTTAATCATTCCTTTATTAGCTTTTACGAAACGAAGCAACTAAAGGAACTAGTTCGCCTCATACCTGATGAGAGTTTACAAGAATTTTATGAAAATACATTGCGGGGACTTGCCTATCCGAAAAATCGAGATGAAGAGGATTTAGTCAATACATTAATTGTCTACCTAGACTATAATTGTCAAATCGCTTTAACAGCCAAAAAATTATTTATTCATCGCAATACTGTGAAATATCGAATTGCAAAATGTGAAGAAATTCTAGGTTTTCCAGTGCACGAACCGCAAAATTCACTACATTTGCGGATGGCATTGTTAATGCGCCCGATTTTTACAAAAGCACTTGGAGTATAGGAAAAAAGCACGCCTCTGAATAAGGACGTGCTTTTTTGGGTTGTCTTAGAAATCAACATCAGTTCCGTAGAATGTGCACATAAGCAATTTTTCCATTTCTGCCGGTGTAATTGAGCGCGGATTGGAACCTGTGCAGGCATCACCAACAGCCAACTCAGCAATATGGGCAAGCTTTTCAGCAAATTCAGTTTCATCAACACCAAATTCCTGCAATGTTCTTGGAATTTGTAACTTTGCATTATATTCATCAATTTTTTCACAGAGTTTCATAGTCAATTCTTCATCAGTCGCACCAGTTAGACCAACGCTTCTAGCGATATCGGCGTAGCGTTCTGCTCCATTTTTTGCATTATACTTAATGACATATGGTAAATAAATCGCATTGGCACAGCCATGTGGAATATGACCAGTAGAAAATGCTGCTCCTGTTTTATGGGCCATGGAGTGAACTATTCCTAGCAGTGCATTAGAAAATGCCATACCAGCTAGACATTGTGCATAATGCATTTGCTCCCTGGCTTCATGATTACCTTCATAGGATTCAGGCAGATAGTCAAATACCATTTTAATTGCTTGTAGTGCTAATGGATCTGTAAACGGACTATTTAATGTTGAAACATAAGCCTCAATCGCATGTGTTAAGGCATCCATGCCTGTATGTGCTGTTAACGTCGGCGGCATTGTATCAGCCAGTTCAGGATCAACAACGGCAACGTCCGGCGTTATATTGAAATCAGCAAGTGGATATTTTACCCCTTTTTCATAATCGGTAATGACAGAAAATGCCGTCACTTCTGTAGCTGTCCCAGAAGTAGATGGAATAGCTAAAAATTTAGCTTTTGTTCTTAATGTTGGGAAATTAAACGGAACACATAGATCCTCAAACGACGTTTCTGGATATTCATAAAATGTCCACATCGCTTTAGCAGCATCAATTGGCGAGCCACCACCCATTGAAATAATCCAGTCTGGTCCAAACTCACGCATTGCTTCCGCACCACGCATAACAGTTTCCACTGATGGATCTGGCTCAACATTTTCAAACAATTTCACTTCAATTCCAGCTTCATTTAAATAATCTATTGCTTTATCAAGGAAACCAAAGCGTTTCATGGAACCCCCGCCGAGAACTATTATTGCCTTTTTTCCATCCAGCGTTTTTAATACCTCTAAGCTGCCTTTACCATAATATAAATCTCTTGGTAATGTAAATCTAGCCATTTCTGTTACCTCCATATGCTCTGATAATAGCAAAATTCTTGTGCTGCTCTTCACCTTTTCTGCGACACATTCAAGAGAGAGCATTTTCGTTAGCGATGATTGTGTCACGGTTTCTTTAACTTGTCTTTGCGCCACAGAGAGAAATCCGAGTATTTGTGATTACTTTCACAAACAACTTTACAATTTGATTATAACTAGTGCACTATCAGGAGTCATTGGTTAAAAAAAATAAAACGATGTATTGTTTTTGGTTAAAATAGACAAGATAATGACATTTAATGGGCGCTATGTAAGCCATAGCGCCCATTATAACTTCTCTCTGTCGTTTTTACCAGCGAGCCGTAAGTGTTTTTCTACTTGTGTATAATTCAACACCATCTAATCCATTGGACTAGCTAATATCTTTCTTAGCTAATATATTCTTAATCCACTGGATGATATCTGCCTGCACCTCATCTTTATTCAGTTCATTTAATAACTCATGACGGGCATCTTCGAAAAATTTATAAGATACATCTTCAATTCCTGCCTGCTGAAAAGCTTGATACGTCTTTAGGACGCCTTTCGTATTGTTTCCAACAGGGTCTTGACTGCCTGAGATTAAATAAATTGGCAGAATAACAGGAACCTTCTTGATGTTTTCCATTTTATTAATAATTTCAAGCCCCTGGAGTAAATCATAAAAAAAACCGCTCGAAAATACACCGCCACAAAAAGAATCATTGATATACTTATCCACTTCTTTCTCATCCCTGGTTAACCAATCAAACTCTGTTCGTACCGGTCGGAAATTCTTATTGTAACTTCCAAAGGTCAGATTGTTCATGAACGGGCTTGGCGCCTTTCTTCCTTGTTTTTTTATTTCTCTTGCTGCTAGGAACTTGCCGATTTTTCCAATTAATCCAGGATCACCGCCTGTACCACAAAGAATTACCCCGCAAAGTCTTTCTCCATGCAGCTGAATATACCGCCTTGATAAAAACGAACCCATACTATGACCAAATAAAAAGATAGGGACATTAGGATAATCCTGTTCTACAATGTCTGTCAACGCCGCCATATCCTGTACAACTTTTTCAAACCCATCCTCGTCGGCAAAATAGCCAGGATTGTTGTTCATTTTTCCAGTGTTGCCATGTCCGCGGTGGTCATTACCATAAACAAAGATTTGTTGATTCACCAGTTCCCGAGCAAACTTTTCATAGCGTGCGATATGCTCTGCCATGCCATGTGAAAGCTGAACAATTGCCCGTGGCTGTTCCCCCTTCTCCGTAAGCCATTTTTTCGCATAAATTTCTTGTTGGTCACTTGTTAGATATGTAAAAGACGACTCTATCATCATGTTGACTCCCCTTCCAAATCACAATCTTTACGGTTATAATATAAAATTGCTCAATAAGAGTTACATAATTATTAGCACTAATTTCATTATCTGTTTGTAAAGCTCACTTTAATTAAGTTGAGTTCTAAATGTCAATAGATATTCGAATAATTATAAAAAAGCTCAGTGAGACCAGATGACAAAATGGACCGTCTAAACCCACACTAAAAGTTGGAGGGTTTGTGACGATCCATTAGCAAATTTCGCTTATAACAATTAGTTTTGTTATTCCTCATCATAAGTAATCTCGGTCAATTTATCGCGACATTCCCAACAGAACGCCCGATTTCTCTCCATCTTAGCTAATACCTTTCCGCAATAAACGCAAACGTCCTCTTCAATTTCCAAAGTAGCCGCCTCTTCAGGCCGTGTCAGTAATTGTTCCATTTCAACTCAACTCCTTCTATAAACTTTAACCATTAAAGAGTAAATGGTTAATATTCTTGATTACCTTGTGAATCATTGAGCATGTAAGTATATGGATATAATTATGCCGAAACAGTCTGAAGAACTCCGCAACTTATTACATATATTTTATCATGTTTACTAGAAAAAGAAAGCAAAAAGGCAAAACAGTCATAATTTTTTATAAAATTCAATTTGCGGCATCCAAAGATTTTCCCTAACAAAGAAAGCCCACTTGCTTTTAAAGACTAGTGGGGTTATTAATGTAAATAGTTTTTATCTCTTTGCAGCTTTTCATAAAAATATTGGAAGCCATATAATAGTAAGGATTTAATCAAAAACAAAAATGATAATTGATATTTCTTTAAACGAACAAGCGACGCAATTCCTGACTTTTTAAGAAATGAAGTAATGACAAAGGTAAAAAAGCTATCTAAGATAAAATTTATACTAAAATAAATAGGAAATTTTCCATATGTGTATTTTAATTTCCAAATAGAAGTAAACAAAAATGAACCCCATATTAAAGGAAATTCACCACTCAATTTAGGGTGTAGTTTGTCATAGAACCACCACCACCTAAATTTTTTCGCAAAAATACTTTCAAATCTTACTACTAATGAGATAAAAATACCCGCAAGGAAATACTTTCTGATTGTTTGCCTACCTAAAAAGGGCAATGTTAGCCAAGGTATAATTAAATTAGCTAATAAAAATCCCCTTGCAAATGTTTTATGTTTCATTATTTGCCTCCTTGCTTCATATCTAACATTACTATACCCACCAACAGGTGTATATGGTAACTTAAAAGTGAGCCACCATATTAATTGAAAATTGAGCCACTTTTGATAGACAATTAACCCTAATGTCATATTAGGGGGATATCAGGAGTGATCACGTTGAACCAAAAGCAGAAGATAATTAAATTGTATTTGGAGGGGGAAAGCCAGCGAAGTATTGCAACAAAAACAAAAAAGTCCAGAAATACAGTGGCTAAGTATATTCGAGAATTTGAAGAAAGTAAGGAGAAGGACGTTCGCCAATTACCCATACCCGAGAGTGTAATGCAGCCACCAACTTATAAGAAAAGAATTGGAAAAAAGAAAGTGTTAACTGAGGTGATAAAAAGTAAATTAAGAAAGTACATGACTGATAATGAGTGGAAACGAACTCACTATATGAAAAAGCAACAGATGAAGATTGTAGACATGCATGAAAAGTTACTAGATGCAGGTTATTCAATTAGTTACACAACAGTTCGTAATTTTGTTAACCAGGAAACTGCAAAATCAAGAGAAGTATTTATTCGTAAATATTGTGAGCCTGGTTATGAGGTTGAATTTGATTGGGGAGAAGTAAAGCTAGAAATAGATGGAAAGCTTAAAACATATTTACTAGCCGTATTTACTTTACCCTATAGCAATTACCGGTTTGCAAGACTATATGAATCTGAATCTCAGGTTTGCGTCCTAGATGTTCATACAAAGTTTATAGAGCACGTTGATTTTATACCTGCGGTATTTGTCTATGACAATATGAGAACCGTTGTAAAATCATTTGTTGGCAATGAGAAAACCATTACTGACAGTATGGTAAATCTATCTAACTATTATCAATTTAGGATTCGATTATGCCAGGCTAGAAAAGGAAATGAGAAAGGCCATGTAGAGCGTAGCGTTGAATTTGTAAGAAGAAAAGCATTTGCGTCCCAGTACTCATTTACAAGCCTTGAGGAGGCTCAAAATCATCTTCTCAAAACATTAAAGAGGCTCAACTCAAGAGATCATCATGAGCATAAGCAAAGTCATATTGAACTGATGGAAAAGGAAAAAGAAAAGGGCCAAAAAGTTACAATGGCTCCTTTCGATTCAGCAGATTTAATAGAATGTCTTGTGGATAAGTATAGCACGATAGTAATCAACCAAAACCACTATTCTGTACCTGAAGGACACGTTGGCACTTATGTAAAGGCAAAGGTGGGTGCGGAATCTATTAAACTATTTATTGAGGGTTGCTTAGTAGCAGAACATCCACGAAATTGGGGTGTACACCAATGGGAAATGAATATATATCATTATTTGGATACATTCAAAAAGAAAAAAGGTGCCATCGCCCAAAGTGAATGTTTGAGACAGGCACCGACACAAATAAAAAATATTTACAATGACCATTATATCGGAAAAGAGAAAGAATTTATAGAGTTACTCTTCTATATAAAGGAAAAAGATAAGCTTGAGCGTGTGTTCGAGGCTGTTAAACAACTAAAATCAATCCAAACGGGCTATGTCTCTACGGAAAGGGTCATATTTATCTGTGAACAGAATAATTCCGTTAACACAGATGGATTCGGTCAAGATGAAACCACATATCAATCTGAATCCAATATGAGAGCATATGCAAATATGTTTAACCAAGAAGAGGAAGTGGCTCAATATGGATAAAAAAGAACAGCTTATCGAAATTTGTAAAGAACTCCGGTTGCCAAGTATCAGGAGAATGGTTCTAGATGAAGCAAGTTTTCAAGATCCCAATCTGGCTTTTGACGTATTATTAAAGGTACTTTTACAAGAACAAAAAGATCGATTTATTCGCGCCAAGCAGAATCGCATTCGGGCAGCAAATTTTCCACAAAAGAAATTATTAGATGAGTTAATAATGGACTTTTTGCCCGAGCAGGCGCAACAAAAATTACCTCAACTAAAAGAGCTTGATTTTATTAAGGAGGGCCAAAATGTTATTTTAACAGGCTCTCCTGGGACAGGGAAATCGCATATTGCGGTAGGGTTAGGGATGGAGGCTTGTCTAGCTGGATATAGAGTGTTTTTCGCAACTGTCCCTTCGCTTATTAATCAATTAAAAGAACATCGTTCAGAAAGAACCCTACGTTCATTTGAATTAAAATTTGAGAAATATGACCTCGTGATTATCGATGAGCTTGGGTATATTTCTTTTGATAAGGAAGGTGCTGAATTACTATTTTCGCATCTCTCCCTTCGGGCTGGGAGGAAGTCAACAATTATTACCAGCAATCTATCATTCTTAAAATGGCAGGAAATCTTTCATGATCCTGTTTTAACAGCTGCATTGACGGATCGTTTAACACATAAATCGCATGTAGTAAACATGGTTGGTCCGTCGTTTAGAATGAGGGAAACCGAGGAATGGATGAGGATGAATAGCGAAAAAGAAGTGGCTCAAAATTAAATTGCGAAATGGCTCACTTTTCACTTGCGAAATACAACAGGAAAAATATTTTATTAATCATTAATAGTTTTTTGGTAATTGTATTATTATAGGCCATGTTCGTCTTATCTATCAAAAAAGGCCTGGGAAAAACCGATAAAGTCATATTTAAAATAAAAATAAAAAACGCTTCTTACAATTTGTAAGAAACGTTGATTTCACTGCATTGGCAAGCAGTATCATAATACCGGTGGTCGGGGTCGAACCGACACTCCTCACGGAACACGATTTTGAGTCATAAAGTTCCTTATTTTTATCTTTAAATTACCTTTAATTCCAGTGATATTAAGTAATTCTAACAGTTAATTGTAGGTGTATTTTTTTAGCTGTTCGCACGATTCGTTAACAATTAGGATTATAGTGTTTTTTTAATTCTATTTCAACCCTCATTTTTTAAATTTTCCTATTTCATAATCATTTAGCATTTTCTCTATTCCCTGAAACTGTAATTCTGTTTATGGCATTATAAAAATGTAGGGTATGGCATTTAATTTATGTAGGTCAGGAGGACCTTCACAAATTAAAAAACCACTTGCCAACATTCCAAAATACACATACACTTCCTGTTGGGACAAAACAGTGCAGGAGGTATTAAGGAGATGTTGGCAGTGGCCGAGATTAAGTATATCAGACATGAGGTTAACAATAAAGATTGCAATTATGCGGATGTAGCTAAAAGGACTGGAAAAGATCCAAGAACTATAAAGAAATATGCGGATATGGAGGATTTTAACGAGAAGCCAAAGATTAAGCAAACAAGAGTAGCTCCAGTTATAGGACCAGTCAAGTTCACTATTGATGAGTGGTTGAAAGAGGATTTGAAGAAGAAAAAGAAGTTTCGTAGAACAGCTAAGAGAATATGGGAACAATTGAAAGAACAGTTTGGATTTCAAGGCTCTGATCGGACAGTGCGCGAGTATATTTCTAAGAGAAAGGTAGAGTTGTTAAATGAGGCGGATGAAGCAGCGTTACCGTTAGAATCCATTCCAGGAACAGCCCAAGTTGATTTTGGTGAAGCACCTTTTATCTATGGTGGGGAGGAAATAGTCTTACCGTTTTTGGTTGTTTCGTTTCCAAATAGTAATGCTTTCTATTTTCAGGTATTTCCTTCGCAAAACAGGGAGTGCTTTCTTGAAGGATTAAAGCGAATATTTCATTATATGGGTGGAGTGCCAAAAGCCATTCGGTTTGATAACCTTTCCCCTGCCGTTAAGAAGGTTTTGCCAAATGGAGAACGGCAATTAACTGATGAATTTCAAAACTTCGTTCTTCATTATGGATTTGAATGCGAATTTTGTAATCCAAACAGTGGAAATGAAAAGGGTCATGTTGAAGCAATGGTGAAATATGTGAGAAATAACTTTCTTCTTCCAGGACTTCACATCATTGAGTTGGATCAACTTAATAAGGAGTTATGGGAAAAGGCTGAAAAGGATCGTTCAAGAAAGCATTATCAGAAAGAATTTTTGATTTCTGAGTTGTTTGAGGAGGACAGAACGGCATTTCTAGTATTGCCTGCAAAGGAATATGAGTGTGTAAGATATGAAACCCTTAAAGCGGACAAATATGGATATGTTAAAGTCGATTTGAACCTTTATTCCACTTCACCTAGATATGCGCTAAAAAAAGTACTCGTTAAGATATCTTATAACACGGTGGAAATTTTAGATGAAGAGCAACAGCTAGTTGTAAGTCATTCTAGGTTGTACGGGCAGTATCGAAAGTCAATGAAATGGCAGCCATATTTAAATTTAATGGCCAAACGTCCTACGGCACTTAAATACACAAGTTTCTTTGAGCAACTTCCAACTGAATGGAAAGATTATTTCGATGCCTGCAATATGGTGGAAAAGCCGGCAGCTTTGCGACTATTATCAATCATCCTTAAAGATCACGATTTTAGTATTATAACACAAGCCCTTGTCACGGCTTCAGAACATGGCCATCCCTCCGTGGATGCCATTAAACAAGTATTCTATCAACTTATAAATGGGCGTGGGATTAGAAGCGAAATTAAGCCCAAGATGCCCTTACCAGAACTTCCAGAGGCGACAAGGGGACTTGAGCATTACGATCAACTCCACAGGGGAGGTGATGCCTAATGCATGATCAAATTCAATCTTACGCAAAACGGTTGAAATTAAGCTGGATTAGAGAGCATTTTCACGAAGTGAAAGCTTCAAGTCATGAGGAATTTTTATTAAAGCTCTTTGAGGAAGAAATACAGCAACGTGAGGAGCGAAAGATAAATCTACTGCTAAAGCAAGCGACACTACCAAAGGCGTCTGGGAAACCTTTTGATTGGTCAGAAGTTCAGATTCCTAATGGGTTGACGAAGGAAGGGCTCTTAAACGGAGAATTCATGGACCGGCAGGAAAATACTATTTTCTACGGTGGTGTTGGAGCCGGAAAAACATACCTAGCCACCTTAATAGGCTTAAATGCCATACATAGGTGCGGCAGGTCAGTAAAATTCTACACTGTGGCAGGTTTAGTAAACCAACTACTTGAGGCGAATGAAAAAGGAAGATTAAATAAGCTATTTAAGCAAATTGAAAAGCTAGATTGCTTAGTTTTAGATGAGTTGGGTTATATCCCATTGCATAAACAAGGTGGGGAACTATTATTTCAGGTTATTTCGATGTGTTACGAAGCAAGGAGTATCGTCATAACGACTAATCTTCAGTTCGGAAAATGGAATCATGTTTTCGGCGATCCAATCTTAACCGAGGCTGTAATCGACCGGCTAATTCATCATTCGCATCTTGTAGTTTTTAATGGAGATAGCCATCGCTATAAGGAATCCTTATTACAAAACGAGTAGTCAATGACGGCAGTTATGGAGGATTTTTTCCAGATACTATTGTAACCGTCAAGTAGTTTTGAACACTTTTTGCTAATTAATTTTGAACACTTTCTTTGCCGAAAATGGTAATTCGGTTTTTAATTCTATAGCTGTCATTTTCATTTAATTGAATCACTTCTACTCGATGAAGTAATCGATCTAAGATTGCTGTTGTAATCCCTTGATCACCCATTAATTCTCCCCATTGCTCTGGCCCTTTATTGGAGGTCAGAATGATTGAACTGCGTTCATAAAGATGATTAATCAGATGAAAAAACAAGTTAGCTTCCCTTGAATCCATAGCCATATACATTAAGTCATCAATAATGACCAAATCAGCTTCTTTTAGCCTTTTAAGCTCCATCTGTGACTTTCGAATGTATTCCTCCGTTTTTAACAGGTGGACAAGTTCACCCATGGTTGAAAATGATACCTTGTATCCTTTTTGAATAGCTTCATAGCCCAACCCAATACTAATGTGCGTTTTGCCCGTCCCAGGCGGCCCTAATAGAATCATATTACACTGTTGTTCTAACCAATTGAGTTCTCTTAGCTGATTTAATTGACGGGTACTTAAGCTAACCTGTTCTTCCACAATAAATTCATCTAGAGTTTTGATGTAGGGGAATTTTGCCCATTTCATCCTTTTTTCCATGTTCTTTTTTTCCCGACATTTTAATTCATGGCCTAGAAGCTCCTGTAAAAACTCCAAATAAGTCCAGGACGACTTTTCGGCATTCCGAAGAAGCATTGGCAGCTCATCGGCAGTTTCCGCCATCCGAAGATGGCGAAAACGCTCCTGCAGTGTATGTACGGAACCTGTCATTAAGATACGCCTCCCATTACGCTAGTGTAATATTCCATTCCTCTTGTTACTACTGTGGCTTTTGCTGCGGGGTTATCATTTTTTGAATCATTCGATGACTGATAACTCGGGGTTTTTTCTTCATTTAATCTGGTATAGTGGAGTGCAATATCACGCAAATCATTCGCACTCCAAAGCTGCTTTTCAATGCAAACAGCGAGGGCTTTCTCAATTGTTGGCCGGAAATGGTTAATGACAGATTGAATTACTTGAAGCTGATCCCTTACATATCTTGGATGACTCTCCGCTACTTCATTAACAAACTTTTGCGCTTTTTCTTGATCATCAAACTGTCGGATAACCGTCTCTTTGTAAGCTTGAATACCCTTGGAGCGATCCCTTGTATGCTGTCGATTCTTTATCAATTCTCCTTTCCCAAGGCATAATTTATGCTTTGCTATTACCTCACCTTGAAGATCTGCTTTTATAATAAGCTCTCCGTCGTGTATTTCTAAATAAACCTTATTGTCTCCCCGCGGACGATAGGTCCCTAACGGAACCGAATAACGATTCGATTTATATTTGATAATATTGTCCTTTTGAACATTTCTTGTTATGCTAGAAACAAGGTTGCTTTCGAAAGAAAGCAGGGAGGAGACCGGTTTCAAGTGTTGCTTTTCCAGGGCGTGCACTTCTACTGGTCTTTTTTTCGTTGTGTTGTGAATATTGTAATTCCCTGTTCTACTCAACCATGCTAAACACTTTTCATTCCAAGCGTCCAAATTAGGGAATACCCGATTTTTCGCAAAGTTGTATTTTACATATTTCACAACATTTTCCACTCTCCCTTTACTTTGGGGATCTGCCTTCCTACATAGATAGATTCTAAATCCACGCTCTTGCTTGTACGCTTGGAATTCACTGGTTAATATGATATCTCCTGCATTTTCACTTACAGTGATCAAATGATCCTGGTCATATACAATTTCCTCTGGTATTCCTCCAAGATACTCAAACGCCTTCTCATGGCACCGAACAGTATCCCTAGTAGTAAAAGGCCTGTCTAACCATTCCACATATTTAAAGCGAGAATGAGAGAGTACAAAGGTAATAAAGTATAACTTTACAGTTGTTTTATCCTGCTTCTTGACCGTAATCTCACCCCAATCCACCTGGACCTGTTGCCCCATTGGCAGATCCTCCACAGCCTCATGGTCACGAATACGTATGACCTTTGGAATATGATAAATATCCCTTATTTCACTGACATAACCCCGTACCGTACTACTTCCAATAACAATATGAGGATAATGCTCTTTTAGCCAATCCTCCACTTGTGCAGAAGATAAATCCGGATCCTCTTTTAGCCAACTTAAAATCTTATCACGATAAGGGTCAAGCTTCTTACTTCTGCTTTGCATAGATATTACCCAATCAGTGGCCTCCTCAAAAGTCATATCCAACAATTTATAAACTGTATTCCTAGAAATCCCCAACTTTTTTGCAATAGCTGCTATCTTAAATCCTCGATCTTTTAATTGATGTACCTCGATGAATAATGTCAATTTTTCCACCTTTCCAATCCTCCAGTTAAGCAAATATGATAGTTTCATAGTAGCCTAACTGTTGATATTTTTGGAAAAAAAGTGTTCATTTTTATCTGGCGGAAACTGTTGATTTTAGTTTAGCAGTTACAACTATTTGGCATGTGCGAAAGATAACCCCTTTATGCACCGTAAGAAAGCAAATGAAGATGATGGAATAATTAGGTAAGGGTGGCAGTTGGCAAGTGGTACATTTTTAATTGCCATTTGATGCATTTTTTACTTGCCAAATACACGCCTTAAATTCATTCATGTAATACTTAATAGTGTGCGGTCGTAAATTCCTTAACTCACAGTCCTTTACGAATAATTCAATAGCTTCACGAAAACTTTCTACATATGACTTAGTTTCCTTTTCCATAACTTGTAATTCACTGTCATTTAAAATATTTTTCCTTCTTGCCATAATAGCTATTTCCCCTTTCTCACCAGTCACCAATGAACACGACTCAGTGAACACGATTTGAACTAATTTTGTCGTGTAGAAAACAGCCAAAAAAACACTAAAAAACAAAGAAAAAACGCCTTCCTACATAACTGTAAAAAGACGTTTAATTCCTTGATATTACTTAATTCTACTGTAATTGAAGGTAATAAAAGACCTTAAAAGAAA
>CCFE01000025.1:0-30000 GCA_000752035.1 Bacillus rubiinfantis
AAATGGAATCATGTTTTCGGCGATCCAATCTTAACCGAGGCTGTAATCGACCGGCTAATTCATCATTCGCATCTTGTAGTTTTTAATGGAGATAGCCATCGCTATAAGGAATCCTTATTACAAAACGAGTAGTCAATGACGGCAGTTATGGAGGATTTTTGCCAGATACTATTTGGCATGTGCGAAAGATAACCCCTTTATGCACCGTAAGAAAGCAAATGAAGATGATGGAATAATTAGGTAAGGGTGGCAGTTGGCAAGTGGTACATTTTTAATTGCCATTTGATGCATTTTTTACTTGCCAAATACACGCCTTAAATTCATTCATGTAATACTTAATAGTGTGCGGTCGTAAATTCCTTAACTCACAGTCCTTTACGAATAATTCAATAGCTTCACGAAAACTTTCTACATATGACTTAGTTTCCTTTTCCATAACTTGTAATTCACTGTCATTTAAAATATTTTTCCTTCTTGCCATAATAGCTATTTCCCCTTTCTCACCAGTCACCAATGAACACGACTCAGTGAACACGATTTGAACTAATTTTGTCGTGTAGAAAACAGCCAAAAAAACACTAAAAAACAAAGAAAAAACGCCTTCCTACATAACTGTAAAAAGACGTTTAATTCCTTGATATTACTTAATTCTACTGTAATTGAAGGTAATAAAAGACCTTAAAAGAAAGATACCGGTGGTCGGGGTCGATATAGTTTGATAGTTATTGAGTTTATAAGGTTTTTTACTAGTTATGTGTAAAATTTGTGTAAAAAGATTTAGATGAGCAAAATTTATTCAAGAAAGGTAAGTTTAATATCTTAAAACATTCATACCTATTCCCTAAGTTTATTTGTAAATCATAGTATTAGGAAAATACTTGATCCACGCTTTGCGTTTTATAAAGAAATTATTTTTGGTACAAGTTCAAAGTCTTCTGAGGTTGGATTTAATTCCATTTTATAAATTGGAATATTTAAAGTAAAAGCAATATTAACCAATCGGACTATATGTTCGTCTTTGCATTTATAACCAATATAAATTGCTGATGGGTTTGCTCTCATATAATCAGCCTTAAGAACATTTGCAGGTTTCATTACTCTAAATTCTTGTTCGTATTCCCACTTCTTCTGTTTAATGTAACAAGTTAAGATTTGAACCCATAATAACATTAAATTATCAATTAATATTTCATTTTGTTGTTCTTTAATAGCATTTGCGTAATTATCCTCTACATTAATTAAAAAGCCTTCAAAATACTCCGTAACATCTACTCGTCCCTCTAAATATTGTACCGGAAATAAAGATGGGCTAAGTTCTTTATTTTTATTAAAGTCTGTTGAGTAACTTACGCAAAAACCATGATGATTATTGGAATAATGCGCCCACATTGGTAAATTACTAATCCCTGACTTTGAAAAGGATGCCAATCTTGTATATTTTATTTTATCTTCTACAAAACTTTCATCAAAGAAAAATCCAAATTTGTATTTTTTCAATCTCCCAACATCATAATAATAGGATCGATTATCAAAAGGGTCATTAAAATCACTTGCATATGACAGGTATACTTCTCTGTTTTCTAATGTTGTAAACTTCATATTATTAAGTTCCTCATTGTTAGTTAACGAGTAATATTTATAAACCTCATCAGGAACATGTAATTTTATTATTTTATAAATCGTATTAAAAGCATCTTTCGGGAAACGATTTAGGACTTCTAAAGCTTTTAAATAATCCATTGGATTTTCTTTAATATATTTTTCTCTTTCTTTATTTATATCCATAAGAATCCTCCAACATGTAAAATAGCATTAGGTTAAGACCCTAGAGTTAATCAGAATGCAGTAATAGACAATCATAAACATTTTATTTCCTTTTTCCCTCTTTCATTAAGCGTCCACTTTCATTTAGTTGGATTTTCTTGCTTCGTATATGGAAAGTATAAATTATTAGATTGAATTATGAAAGAGAGTTTTGCTAGCTCGGGCTTTCTCTCTTCTTGTATTAAGTGACCCTGTTTATTAGTTATATGCTGCAATAGTCTAATGAAAGTAAGAGAATAAATTGTAATAGCAAGATTCAACAACTTTTCTTCAAGTACCGGATCAGTTCTTGATAAATCCAAAATAAAAGCAACTGTATTAGGAAGATCCTCAATTGGCTTTCTATAGACTTCTAATGAGGAAAAATCTGAATGCTCGTATTTGCTTCCCTCTCTATAAAACATCATGTAGTGAGCAAATAAGAGTTCATCAGTTAAAGCCATTCCCTTTATGTTTAACAGTTTTGTGTCAATACCATCTTGAAGTTTACCTCTAGTTTTCTTTTTTGTTGTAAAGCCTTCATTTTTAAGAAGCTCCTCATATTCTTTTATTCTCTTATCTAACTCTGGAGGGGCTTCCTTAAGCCAGCCATTTTTCAATGCCTTCTTAATATCGTAAAAGAATGAAAGCTCAGCTTTAGTAGGTTGTATCATGTAATTTTTATATCTTTCTCCATCATCATCATTACATAAGTAATCAATTAACATTGCGTTGTTTAGCATTGACCTTACTAATACATAAGCTTCCTCAGCATGGTTATTTTCAATTAATAGCAAAGTACTTTCCAATAAGTTTGATTGTTTTGCATAAAGTGTAATCACTTCACGAAAATACTCATAGCCTTCCATTATGATATATGGATTATCTTTTTGAAGAAACTTTGTAGTAATTTCATCAATTAAATAATTTGCATACTGGATTTTTTCATCCTTATTCATAGAATGGCCTCCACCAATATTTTTACAGGTTTCTACCAAATATGCAGGTGAATTAGTTTTCACCTGCATATACATTACAAATATTTTATTTATTCAATTTAAAGTTTACCCATAATATCAAGCAAACTTTGGTAGCTATCTACATCATGATATTTCACTTTACTTGTTGAAATTTCATTAAAAAGCTTTTTAGCACAGGCTATTTTTGCTTGCTCAATTGGACGTAGATTCATGCTCTCCATTGTTCCTTTTGTTTCAGCAATAAAGTAAATATGTTTCACACTGCCTTCATTAAAAGCAATCGCCCAGTCAGGTGAATAATTTCCTACTGGAGTTGGAATAGCGAAACCTCTTGGTAATTTTGCATAGACACATACTTCTTCTGCATGATCCATGTCTTCCGCAAAACGTCTTTCTACACTTTTCTCTACGATACCATCAGTAATAACATAATCCTGAACATGCTTCTTAGCACGAAATGCTTTCTTAAGGTCAACAGCGCCTTTTTCAGCTGTAAATATACTGCTATCATATTGCTTTTCAATTTGATCATACGATATGTGTTCAACAATCATGGTAGCCTTTTGCTCCTTAATAAAACGTGTCACCCTGGTAATAAATTCTTCAGGGTTATGTTTAAACATTGCGAATTTATAGTTTTCCAAACCAGATAAAATGGAAACTACTGTGCGACGAGTTAACTTTGTAGCTTCCGCGATTTTTCCGACTAAATCATAAGTAATTTGGCTTGTTGCTGCATTTCTTAATGTTTCAGTCCTTGTTTTATCTTGTACAAAACTGTCTTTTCGATTAATGGATTGTTCATCTAGATCCTTTATTTGTTGACCAATTGTAACGGTATATTTTAGTTCACTAACATGTAAGTTATCATTTATGCTTTTTATAGCCTTTTTAATTAACTCCGCACTATCAAACTCAACCGTATACGCATATTGATGATTTATGTAACTCCACAATGTTTGGAATTCTTTTTTGTAAAAGTTTTCGTTCAAAGAATTCTCAGGTATTTTCGTCTCATTACCATTTTCAATCATTCTGTCTAGGACACTCTCATCAAATACACTTTGAATTAAAGTATGTACACCTTCCCCAAGCGGTTGAAGATTAGTCGGTAGAGGTACGAGACAGCTGTTTTCAAGATCTGTCCTGTATGATTCTGTAACATTATCCTCTTCATCAATATAATCGTTCTTTATAAGATAACGATAGATATCTTTTGCCTCTTTCACACCTAACACAAATGATTGTTCACCAACCATGATGGTTTTACCTGTAAAATATTCTTGGGTTGCTTTAGATGGACGATCATATAACGCTTCTTTAATTCCAGTTTGTAAATCTGAGACAAAATCCTTATACCCTTCACTAGCAATAACGGTCAGTACATTAATGGAATGAACGGAATCACCACATGCTTCAACATCCATTCGATTACCCTTTTGATTAACACTTAGGCGTAATCCTCGTCCAACTTCCTGTCGCTTTTGGGTTGGACTGATACCACCGTGTTTTAGTGTACAAATTTGAAACACATTTGGATTATCCCATCCTTCACGAAGAGCGGAGTGAGAAAAGATAAACCGAACGGGTTCATCAAAGCTGAGCAGCCTCTCTTTATTTTTAAGAATTAAATCGTATGCAGAGATATCGTCGCTCTCATCACTTCCTCGTTTCGTCGGACTATCTACTTTGCGTCCTTGTTTGTCAATACTGAAGTAACCGGTATGAGTGGCTTTTGGGTTAATGCTATTTAGATAACGGCTATAAGGAGTATCTTCCAATGTTAAGTATTCATTTAGGATATTAATGTATTCCTGTTCGAACATTTCACCGTATTCGGAATTAACTTCTTCCCCTGCCTCATTGTATACTCGATACTTTGCTACTTCGTCAATAAAGAACAAGGAAAGTGTTTTGATTCCTAATTGAAACATATGCTTTTCTTTTTCAAAATGGGATTTAATGGTCTCTCGAATTTGAATTCGACGCATATCCTTTTCAGACACATCACCAACAACTTCCCCACGAGATAATACTTCACCATTTGTAAAAGTTACAGTACCTCTTATCGGGTCAATTTCATTAATGAAATACCCCTTGTACTGTTCCATTTGATTAGATTCAATGTATAGATCATCGCCTACCCCAAAAATCCTTGATTCTCTATTAATGGACTTTTGATATTTTATCTCCAATTCAATTTTAGCCCTTGGAGGTTTTTTTGGAGAAATGATAATATTTTCAAGGAATAAATATTTATCCGTTCCGCGTAGATTTTTCAACTCAAATCCTTTGACCTCAATCTTTTTAACTAAACGCTTATTATATGCATCTAGTGCATCTAATACGTAGACAAGATTATGTTGCTGAGTATGCGTTGCAGAATAATTTAGACAGAATAAAGGATTGAAATTTGCTAAAGCCTTTTGTGTTTTATCGCCACCCATCTTTTGTGGCTCATCAAGTATAAGGATTGGGCGATTAGCCTTAATAACATCTATTGGTCTACGGCTGCCGAAATCATCTAATTTTTCATAAATACGTCTTGCTTCTTTACTTCTGCCTCCTTCTTTTAAAGAAGTGTTAAAAGCTTGGATATTGATAATCATGATATTTATTCCGGCACTTGAACTAAATGTGTCAATTTCAGTTAGGTTCTTACTATTATAAATAAAGAATCTCGCCTTTTTACCATAGTGTTCCATGAAATGGTCTTGAGTAATCTCTAACGACTTTTTAACGCCTTCACGAATGGCTATAGACGGAACAACGATAATAAATTTATTCCAGCCATAATTCTTGTTTAATTCAAAAATTGTTTTGATATAAACGTATGTCTTACCTGTCCCCGTTTCCATTTCTACATCTAAACTACACTTACCTAAATGACCGACGAGGCTTTCAGACTGCTTTATGTTATTTTTTGCCTGCATATTACGGACATTTATAAGTAATTGTTCTTTTGATAATATTAAATCTTCATTTTTAAAACCAGTCGAAATATCGTCTACCTGAAAATTCTCATCTTCTAATATTGATATTTGTTGATTTTCAAACATGGATAATTGCTTTTCATGGATGGTCCTTTTGATGCCTAAGTCACGCACATACTTCACTTGATTGGAAAAGGGCTGTTCTTTAAAAATATTTACTACACTTTTAACCGCATCTGTTTGGTATTGTTGCACTTTAAATTTAAACTTCATTTTGACACCTCCCTCACAATACCTTTCTTACTGTAGTAGGGCTATACGTTTCAAAAATTTGTTCAAAGTTAGTTACAACACTGTCATTTGCTAGACTGCTATCACGGAATACTGCATAATAAGGCTGTTTCTTAGCTATTTCGGTAATAACATTACTGTTTACATTATTATCGAAACATGCCATTAAATAACCATCTGCAACATTAAACACCTTCTTACCTTCAATTATTAATTCCTCAATTTTACTTGATAGAAGCACACCTAGATCAAGCATAATCTGAAACAGCAAGTCTTCCGAAGTTCGATCTGACTTAATATTATCTTCAAGTTCCGCAAGCATATCTTGCTTATAGTCGGCAGGATTATAATAAACATCTTGCATATTAGTCGTATCAACTTTTAATACACGAAAACCTATATCTAATCTGTCTTTAACTTTAGGATTTTCCTCAATAATTTTTTTGCCCGCCCTGCGGATACGCTCCTTTCCAATTTCACAAATATTTTTATAACCTGATTTACGTGCCTCAGATTTTTCCGCTATTTCCTCCGGTAGCTGTACCATAATAAATTTACGATTACCACCATCTACAGCATTCAACTGCATAACAGCATGAGCAGTTGTGGCAGAACCTGAAAAGAAGTCTAGCACCGTTGCATTTTTGCCTACAAAATTTAACATACGAATAATAACTGAGGTTAATTTAGGATTATCAAATATTTTTGTACCAAATAACCTAGTAATTTCAGACGAACTACCAACTAACAAATCAGTCCATGAACTATTAAGTAATGTAACATTTGTTGGAGGAATATAATGTTCAGGCTTACCATTTTTTGACAACCTTAATAAATCAACTTCTTCCTTTTGGTTTACTAACCATTGATCTATTTGTTCAGGTTTAACGCTTTCTTCTGTTTCTCCCACTTCTTTTAACATTCGATTATAATTTTCAATTGCTTTTTCGCTTCTTTCCTTACCCCAGCGCCATTGTCCGCTTTCTGGAATGATACCAAACAAAGGATATCTCATTGTTGGTCGATCTGTGCCTCGCCAGTGGTTATTCCATGTTCCTTCTCTTTTTTCTTCAAGAGGCTTTAATTGTTTTGGAAATCGATAATTGGCATTTTTTGTATACAATAATAAATATTCAACACCTTGTCCAAGTTTATCCCATGTATCAAATTGGGCTTGAACAGATTTTGTTCCACGTCTAACTATTATTTGATTACGAAAATTAGCTTCTCCAAATATTTCATCGCAGATTTTCCTTAGATTATCAACCTCTTCATCACCTATAGAAATAAATATTAAACCATCGTCCGAAAGTAAATCTTTTGAAAGTTTTAATCTTGTATACATCATGTTTAACCAATCTGTATGAAACCGTCCATTACTCTCTAAATTTTGTACCAACCGATTACCTAACTCATCATATTGTCCGCTATTAGAAAGATATTCATCAGTGTCTTTAGCAAAATCATCCTCATAAACAAAATCATTTCCAGTATTATAGGGAGGATCAATATATATCATTTGTATCTTACCAAGGTAGGTTTCCTGCATTAATTTTAGTACCTCTAAATTGTCACCTTCTATATAAAGGTTTTGGGTATCCTCAAAACTTTCGCTTTCCTCCCTAATAGGTCTTAGTGTTTTAGCAATAGGGGCATTAGCCAAAAGAATGGACTTTTTCTTATCCGGCCATGTGAATTGATATCTTTCTTCTGAGCCTTCTACTACAATTTCAGAGAGTTCCTGCTGCAATACTTCAAAATCAATTGCATATTCAATGATTGCTGAACCATCCTCACGATAACCTTTTACAACTTCTGTCAAAGTATTGGGAAACAACTCAGCGATTTTTTTTATATTTTCTTCAACTTTATTCACGGAATGCATTTTCAATCTATCCATATTTTTATTCACCAATTTCTTCTTTTAATTTCTTTTTCAAACCTTGAAGTTGAGTAAATAACTCAAATCTCTTTTTGGGTTGTTTTTCTTTTCGAGATCGTTTTTCTAATTTATGAATTTCGTTTTGTAGATTAAAAATCATCTCTTGTTTTTTCAGCTTTTCCTCAACAGTAAGATTTTCATTTTTAGTCGCTTCCTCTTGAAGAGCAATTTGTTCGATAAACCCAACCCAAATTGTATCAATGTTCAGCCCTATGGTTTCTAAAGCGATTTCCGACAACTGATGCCATTCTGCTTTGTACAGTTTATTATGGTAAATAACCAACTGTCCTTCATCCTCAAACTTTAACAAAAACAGTAGTTTGTGGGCATTTTGTCTTGCAATGTTTTCTATAATTCGATAGTCCACTTCTTTCTTCTTTAATTCAATAGAAAGAACTAGTATTTCAGATACCTCTCCAGCCTTTTCAACATTTAATGTATTTGGTGAAAGTTTATATTCCATAGTAATCCGTTTGATATCCGATACAAAATTATTTCGGAGATCGCTGCTAAGTACTAATCGTTTATAAAAAGCCTCTTTTGGCATAATCCTTCCAACAACAGCTTTACTAGGAAAGTCTAGCACTTATTTCACCACCATAAAGCAAATTAATTCAAAATCATCTAATCCTGATATATTACTTGTTAAAAAACTCGTTTCCCCTTCACCAAAAAAACTGTCCAAATCATTATCTTCATGAACAGTTATAATGGAAGAAATGGCATCCTGTAGCAAATTTGATATACGATTCATATTCCTACCGTCACTGGTTTCTTTGTTAAAAGCACGACAGGCATCCATATCAGGTTGTCTTTTACCCCTGGAAAGGTAACGCATAATATCCAGAATTGCTTTAGGTTCCATATGATTATAAATTACCTCACCGTCTTCCCCTATATAAACTAAATAAAATGGTTGAAGACGGTTTTGTGTAGCGTCTAAGTCTTCATTTGTGTTTTTAAGAACAAAAATAACACCTTGTTTTTCACCACGGACTACAGCATGAATCCCAAATGGCGTACGATCTAAATTTGGGTGTTCTTTTATATAAGCGAGTAAATCCATTCTAAATTCATTAAGACCTAAGTCCATAATAGATATGCCAGTTGTCATTTCTTCTAAATCAACAACTTCATTCTGAAGCTTTTCAAGTTGCTGTCTCCGGTATGCTAAATCCCCATTTTCATCCTGATTTATGTAATCATCATCACCGGTTGAAGTCATTACAGATATTCTCATTCTTGCTTCCACTCGACTTTTTAGGTTGATGTAGTCATCCAAAGCTAGATCGGGCCAAAAGTTTACAAGCTGTATTACACTATTTTTACTGCCAATACGATCAACCCGTCCAAAGCGTTGTATGATTCGAACTGGATTCCAGTGGATATCGTAATTTATACAATAATCACAGTCCTGTAGGTTCTGACCTTCAGAAATACAATCTGTTGCGATTAAGATTTCAATATTATTATGTTCATTTGGCATTACCAGATTTCTATCTTTTGAAATAGGCGAAAAACAAGTTAAAATCATGTTCATGTCATTTGAGAATTTTGGAATGGTTGTTTTATTAACGGAACCAGTAATTAAAGCACTTTCTAACCCAAACTTATCTTTTACAAAATAACCAATATTCTCATATAAATACTCGGCTGTATCTGCAAATGCTGTGAAAATAAGGATTTTTTTATTATTTGGGTTTATAGGGTTTTTGACTTTTTTCTCTATTACGTCTAGTAATTCATTTAGTTTAAAATCATATTCTGGTCTGATATCTTCAATCATTAGAATTAAAAGTTCCAGCACTTCTAGGTCAGCTGATAAATCCCTTTTCCAAGATAGATAATCCATATCACTTATATCAATTTTAAATTTTTTTCCAACATTAAAAACATCGATATTTTGATCGTCTAAATCAAGATCCCCCAAATCATTAACTTCCCTTACCTCAATTCCTTTATCGAACTGATATCGATTTATATTTTCTACTGTTTCATAAATGAGACTATAAATACGTTTCACAGTAAGCTTGAATGAATGAACGGAACTTTCCATCCGTTTAAGTAAATTGATACTCATTAAACGGCGAATTCCTTCTTCACGTCCTGTTTGAGTTAATCGATTGCTCTGATCCGATTCCGTATCCATATACTTTTCCAGCTTACTAGGAAAAATATAATTTGATGGTGTATATATGGATAAATTCAACTGCATTATCTGTTCATATACTTGCTGATAGTTGATAGCGTTATCCAAAGTAGTTAGCTTCGGACGAAGAGAAATTGGTTTATTTCGCTCTGGAAAACTTCCGATTTCAGATGTGTCATAATATCTTTGAATCTGCTTGCGTGAACGAGCAATTGTCACACTGTCCAATACTTCAAAAAAGTCAAAGTCCAGATGTTTTAGTAAAGAATCTGTCGTTCGAAGTTCTCCTGGCTGCTTACTCCAAGCATTGTACACCTTTTGAGCTTGACGGAAAATGGTATCAATATCTGTTTTGGTATTCAATTTATCATTAATTAAATCAGGGTGACCTTCATATGCCAAGGCTAATTGATTACGCAAATCGTTAAAACGGTTGTTTACCGGTGTAGCAGAAAGCATTAATACCTTCGTCTTAACACCTGGACGAATGACTTTATTTAATAATTTCAAATAACGATTTTCTTTTTCACCTAGCTCTCCTGAGGTGGCACCCCCATTTCGAAAGTTATGGGACTCGTCAATTACAACAAGATCATAGTTTCCCCAATTAATCCGATCTAATGGCAAACCCATAACTGAGTTGCCACGTTCACGTGATAAATCAGTATGAAAAAGAATATCATAACGAAGTCGGTCTTTTGCCAGTGGATTATTAATTAAATTTCCTCTAAAAGTCATCCAGTTATCTTTTAATTTCTTCGGACACAGAACAAGAACGTTTTTATTTCTATTTTCATAATATTTTACAACTGCCAAGGCTGTAAAAGTTTTACCAAGGCCAACGCTATCTGCCAAAATACAGCCATTGTATTGTTCAAGTTTATTGATAATTGCTAAGGCTGCATCTTTCTGAAAGTTATAAAGTTTATTCCAGATTACACTTTCTTTAAAGCCTGTAGCTTCATTGGGTAGGACATCTTCAGATATATCTTCAAGAAATTCATTAAAAATATGATAGAGTGTCATAAAATAGAGTAGTTCTGGTGAATTTTCCTGGTAAACTGCAGATATGTATTCGATAACTTCTTCCGTTACATCTTGTAGTCTGCTATCATCTTTCCAAATCGATTCAAAAAGACGAATATACTCCTTACTAAAAGGCGCTTCAAACTTGTTTACCATATTATAAATATTGTTTCCTCGTTCACATCCAATATCAACGGTTGTAAAACCGTTTAAAGGCATGTATGTATAATCTTGATCATCTGTTTGTACATTAAGAAATCCGCCCATACTATCATTTGTAGCATTTGACTTAAAGGTAACCTTTTTCCGAATCCACTCTGCACATTCTCGTGCAATAGCTTTTTGAGTGAGTTCATTCCTCAGCCTTACTTCAAATTCTGTTCCATAAATACTTCTCTCTCTATTTAATCTTGGAATATAAAATTCACGTTTTTCTTTCGAAATTTTTTCTGCAACGAATGTTGGGGATGTAAAAATGAAGCGCAATGAATCAATATTTTTAAGTTGTTTTTTTAGCTCTTCATATGCATATATAGAAAAGGTTGCGGCAGCAATAGAAATGCTGCTTCTAGGAGTAATAACTTTTTCTAAATCATCTTTTACAATCTTAGTCATGTTATTAAAAACTTCCATGTCTTTTCCTCCTATTTGTTTAACTCCTTTACAAAACTAGGATTAATAGATAAAAAACCACGTTCGTTTTTGCAAATGCCTGCCCAGTCCAATACGGCGGAGATGACAAACCCGGGGCCGAAAGCCGTTTCACCTTCTTGAACTCCATGTACCTTATGTGCAATATAACCTTCTACTGAATTTAAAGGTAGTTCATTACTTCCAAGTTTGGCACCTGAACGAGCATTCCCTTTTGCTGCTTTGCCGCCATTATTAACAACAACCTTTACAGCAGCATCAAACGCTTCCCAAATTAATTGATTAGCTGGTGGGATTTTAGGTGAAACTAATCCTTTTCCATTTGGTTCAAACCATATTTCACAAGTATCCCCCTGCAAAAGCTTTATAGTTGTTTTTCCATCGCATTCATTGAGCTTTTCTTTAATTTTCGCAATTACCGGACTATCATTAGGTTCTTTTTGTAAAAAACTAATTAATGCTGTATCGATAACATTCTCTTTTCCATCATTTGTTTCTTCAATTCCTAATTTCTTTACAATCTCGGAAATCTTCTTCTTAACTGCTGGGTAGGACATACTCTTTTCTCCCTGGATAGCCTTGAAACTACCATGATATTTTAAAAAAGTTAATACAAAGTCCAATTCATCGGTTGAAAGATAATCAAATTTACTTAATCCAAAATTACCGGATAGCTCCAAATTACAATCTTTGCATATCAAATGTGTTGCAATTAAATCGTTACTACACCTTGGACAATGAGATACCAATTCTTTTTCCATAATATCCCTCCATATATCCATCGTATTTTAAGTATTTATTATTGTCAATCTAGTTGTAAATATTTTTAATCACTACTTTGATTTTCATGTTTTTCTAAACAAAAGAATAGGAACCTACCCTACTATGTAATCTAGTAACATAGTCATATAGGGTTCCTTCCCAAATTATAAGTCAATAATTAATAGATCCTGCCATACTCCGGAAAATCATTGGTAATGTTGCCATCAATATGGACCTTCCTATTTTGGTTATTTCAACAAAGGTCTTATGTAGTCATTTGTACACTGGTTTATTCTTATTTAAAGATTAATAAATAAACTCTTAAAAAAATACCCACCCGACGACCGCCTGTGGAAGAGTGAGTCGGGTGGATACTACCTATATCCCACAGTGAACACCTTCACTGCTACCTATATTATAACGGAAAATATTAATTGTGGATAATTTCATTTCTGCATATAATGGTCATTTCAATAAAGCTTCCTGTTATTGTCTTTGCTCGTATCTATGGTTAGCAAAATTTCGATCGTACCCCCCCATTAATTCGACACCTACTATGCTATCAATTAATCTCATTTTATAGAGTTTCTAACTCTAAATAACAACTAAGAAGGTGAAGGGTTTTGAAAGGCGACAATAAAAAGAACATATTCCCGAAATTTAGAGATGACCTTGGTAAGAGAAGTAAAAATGTAGTGTTTAAAAATCTTGCTAGGATTATTGAGGAGGAATATCCAAAATTATATGAGGAGGTAGATTGTATGATTGATAGAAATGTTGTATTTCGCAAGTGAAAAGTGAGCCATTTCGCAATTTAATTTTGAGCCACTTCTTTTTCGCTATTCATCCTCATCCATTCCTCGGTTTCCCTCATTCTAAACGACGGACCAACCATGTTTACTACATGCGATTTATGTGTTAAACGATCCGTCAATGCAGCTGTTAAAACAGGATCATGAAAGATTTCCTGCCATTTTAAGAATGATAGATTGCTGGTAATAATTGTTGACTTCCTCCCAGCCCGAAGGGAGAGATGCGAAAATAGTAATTCAGCACCTTCCTTATCAAAAGAAATATACCCAAGCTCATCGATAATCACGAGGTCATATTTCTCAAATTTTAATTCAAATGAACGTAGGGTTCTTTCTGAACGATGTTCTTTTAATTGATTAATAAGCGAAGGGACAGTTGCGAAAAACACTCTATATCCAGCTAGACAAGCCTCCATCCCTAACCCTACCGCAATATGCGATTTCCCTGTCCCAGGAGAGCCTGTTAAAATAACATTTTGGCCCTCCTTAATAAAATCAAGCTCTTTTAGTTGAGGTAATTTTTGTTGCGCCTGCTCGGGCAAAAAGTCCATTATTAACTCATCTAATAATTTCTTTTGTGGAAAATTTGCTGCCCGAATGCGATTCTGCTTGGCGCGAATAAATCGATCTTTTTGTTCTTGTAAAAGTACCTTTAATAATACGTCAAAAGCCAGATTGGGATCTTGAAAACTTGCTTCATCTAGAACCATTCTCCTGATACTTGGCAACCGGAGTTCTTTACAAATTTCGATAAGCTGTTCTTTTTTATCCATATTGAGCCACTTCCTCTTCTTGGTTAAACATATTTGCATATGCTCTCATATTGGATTCAGATTGATATGTGGTTTCATCTTGACCGAATCCATCTGTGTTAACGGAATTATTCTGTTCACAGATAAATATGACCCTTTCCGTAGAGACATAGCCCGTTTGGATTGATTTTAGTTGTTTAACAGCCTCGAACACACGCTCAAGCTTATCTTTTTCCTTTATATAGAAGAGTAACTCTATAAATTCTTTCTCTTTTCCGATATAATGGTCATTGTAAATATTTTTTATTTGTGTCGGTGCCTGTCTCAAACATTCACTTTGGGCGATGGCACCTTTTTTCTTTTTGAATGTATCCAAATAATGATATATATTCATTTCCCATTGGTGTACACCCCAATTTCGTGGATGTTCTGCTACTAAGCAACCCTCAATAAATAGTTTAATAGATTCCGCACCCACCTTTGCCTTTACATAAGTGCCAACGTGTCCTTCAGGTACAGAATAGTGGTTTTGGTTGATTACTATCGTGCTATACTTATCCACAAGACATTCTATTAAATCTGCTGAATCGAAAGGAGCCATTGTAACTTTTTGGCCCTTTTCTTTTTCCTTTTCCATCAGTTCAATATGACTTTGCTTATGCTCATGATGATCTCTTGAGTTGAGCCTCTTTAATGTTTTGAGAAGATGATTTTGAGCCTCCTCAAGGCTTGTAAATGAGTACTGGGACGCAAATGCTTTTCTTCTTACAAATTCAACGCTACGCTCTACATGGCCTTTCTCATTTCCTTTTCTAGCCTGGCATAATCGAATCCTAAATTGATAATAGTTAGATAGATTTACCATACTGTCAGTAATGGTTTTCTCATTGCCAACAAATGATTTTACAACGGTTCTCATATTGTCATAGACAAATACCGCAGGTATAAAATCAACGTGCTCTATAAACTTTGTATGAACATCTAGGACGCAAACCTGAGATTCAGATTCATATAGTCTTGCAAACCGGTAATTGCTATAGGGTAAAGTAAATACGGCTAGTAAATATGTTTTAAGCTTTCCATCTATTTCTAGCTTTACTTCTCCCCAATCAAATTCAACCTCATAACCAGGCTCACAATATTTACGAATAAATACTTCTCTTGATTTTGCAGTTTCCTGGTTAACAAAATTACGAACTGTTGTGTAACTAATTGAATAACCTGCATCTAGTAACTTTTCATGCATGTCTACAATCTTCATCTGTTGCTTTTTCATATAGTGAGTTCGTTTCCACTCATTATCAGTCATGTACTTTCTTAATTTACTTTTTATCACCTCAGTTAACACTTTCTTTTTTCCAATTCTTTTCTTATAAGTTGGTGGCTGCATTACACTCTCGGGTATGGGTAATTGGCGAACGTCCTTCTCCTTACTTTCTTCAAATTCCCGAATATACTTAGCCACTGTATTTCTGGACTTTTTTGTTTTTGTTGCAATACTTCGCTGGCTTTCCCCCTCCAAATACAATTTAATTATCTTCTGCTTTTGGTTCAACGTGATCACTCCTGATATCCCCCTAATATGACATTAGGGTTAATTGTCTATCAAAAGTGGCTCAATTTTCAATTAATATGGTGGCTCACTTTTAAGTTACCATATACAAATGTAGATAAAGAAGCCTTGATTGATAAGATAAGCCTTCTAGTAAGTATCTATACAGTAAATAAAGAATTTGAAAATAGATTATTTCATACCATATTTACTCATTTTGAAACCATCTTTGATGAAAATGGCGAACCAAGAATATAATTAATAAGATATCAAATTCTTAGGATAAGCTCGTAATTTATACTATATTCATCCCTTTATACCGTATATTACCATTATCTTTAAAGTCAGGTATTGTATATAATTTAAGTATATTCATTTCTTTTAATCTTTTTATTGTCATTTCTATCACAAGATAGGATGTATCGTTGCTGCTATGCAGTAAAACTGGACAAGTTCCTGTATGTAAACTAAGGCTAACCATGCCAAAAAATGCAAATGCATGATAGTAAGATATAATCTTAAAAGTCGATAATTAGCCATATAGGCCTGTGTAAAGACTAGTGTAACGTACTCGATGAATTGAGTGTGTTTACCTATGTCCTTATACAGGCTTTTTGTTTTTTGAAAAAGAGGAGTTTAGCTAATAACCATATTTTCCGGGAGTTAAGAGGATGATAATACAGTCATCCTCTTTGTTGTACATCGGATCCATAATCTATGAAGACCTTAAATAGATTGACGGATATTAAGGTTAATGGACTAGCAGGCAGCCATTTAAATTCAAGAGCCGATCGCTTCCTTGGGCGGTTAAAAAATGCAGGGATCGTTTTATTGAGTGGTGCACTAAACGATACAATTTTGCACTTGGCAAAGACATTAGTCACCTGTATTTACGGGTTCATATTTGATTTGCTACGTCGATGGAAGATGATAAAAATCAACCACTTGCATTTGCAGGTGTCGACATTCGTACTTAATCACTTACAAATATATAAACTGAGATAGATTTTATAGATTACTAATTTATCAATGGTTCTCCCTGAAAGTTGCCATGAGTTAGACATGAAATCTGTCATTTTGTCAGTGGGTTAAGTATGCACTTTTTTAAAAAATAATGGAAATGGAGCTGAAAATAATGCTAATAAAAAATGAAGTAATACAAATACCGGTTGAGGAAATTAGAGAGCATAAAGACAACTTTTCGCTATTCTCACCTTTAACTGACCATTTATACAATGAACTTAAAGAAAATATCAGAGTGCATGGGATTTTACAACCATTACTGATTACAGAGGAGTCAATGTTATTATGCGGTCATAATAGATTAAGAATTGCAAAAGACTTAAATTATCCCACTGTCTCTTGCAAAGTGGTTCAGGGTAGTACAGCAGAACTAGTACAATTTATGATTGCAGATAATTCCTTGCGACGTGGGACGGAGAAGAACATTCTACGATTAATTGAACAGGCTTATCAGCTGTCCCTAACTGGGACAATACGGGATGGAGCCACTACTATGGGAATCACCAAATCAAAATTCGAGCGATATAGAAAATTATCCAACTTAAGTGATGAATTTAAGGATTTACTGGGGTGTAATAAGTTAACAATGGGGGCTGGGTATGAACTTGCTACAAAAGATTTGGAAACTCAGAAAAAATATTATCTTCAGTTAGCCCATTTACCTAAGATCACTGAAAATCATGTCAGATATATTAAAGAAGATTCTCATGTGAAAGAAGCACAGTCATGGATGGACTTGAAGAAGAAGATTCAAAAGCAAAACAAGAAGTATTTATCGGAAATAGAAAATCTTTGCCATCAATTTAGTGATAGCGAAAGCATAAATGATGCACAGGATTTCATTAAACTATTAACAACTTTAATAACTGAATACCAACTACAGGAGGATTAAACATGTCACAGAAACGCAACTGGAAACTTACCGCAAAAGAGCTGGCCTTTTTTAATAATCTATGGAATCAGATAGTAGCAATATTTAATTACACTAATCATCAACAAGGTTACAGAGGAACCGAAAGATATAGAAATGGGCTAAGGGCTTTTTGTAAACATCTTGCTATTATATACCGATCTCAAAACTTCAGAAACTTACAAGATAAGCATCTTATTAGCTTTATTGAAGAATCTATCGCAGCAGGTGTTGATATATCAACATTAAAGACCGATCTATCTGCAATCAGGAAGCTTCACAAACTTATTCCTAAAACAAGGTATCAGTTATCCGTTGGAAATGATCTGTTGGGTGTTAAGAAAAGAACGAAAAAGCAAATTGATCGTGCTTGGACTGAAAAAGAATACCATGTTGCTATTAATCTAGCACTTTTAATGAACAGAAATGATGTCGTTTGGTCCCTAAACCTTGCTTGGACTTGTGGTGTCCGATTAGAAGAATGTACAGCTTTGACTAGAACTCAACTTAGAGAAGCTTTAGCTCAAGGATTTTTATCCTTGAGAAATACTAAGAACGGAATATTAAGAGATATTCCTCTCGATTCCGAAGCTAAATTGATAATCTCTAACATTTTAAAAGAAACATCATATGAAAGAGTTTTTGTTCACCATGGACGCAATCATATGCAAGCTAAGAAAAGTATTCAAAATTGGATCATCAATAATCGCTCTAAATTTACAGAGCAGAGTGACCCGGTACAAGGTCAATTAGATAGTAATAATGATTACATTGTACAACCAAAACTAACATATCATGGCCTCCGCCACTCTTTTGCCCGAGAAAGATATCGAGAATTTATTGGCAAAGGTTTTTCACGCCAAACATCTCGTAAACTAGTAGCTGCACAGCTTGGACATGGACGAGATGATGTAACTCTAATTTATCTTGGGCCGAATTCTGATCCTGATAATGATTAATATTAAATCCCCCTCCTATTACGAGGGGAGTTCTGTCTAATACATTAATATTCTAAAAGATTAATATCATTTCTTGCTGTGTTAATGCTTAGTTAGTTAAAGTAGAAAAGAGCAAGTTATACCATTACTTGTCCAATTATTGAAACATCACAATATCTATGGAATAGTAATTTGTACTGTTCTGCAATCAATGTTTAACTTATAAACTTTTTCAGAAAAATGGCGATTAATTAATTAAAATTGAAATTCTTCTATCTTACCTAACTTGTGGTATGGTTCACCGTGGTTATTTAAGAGGCAAAAACGGCATCGGTAAACAGTACTTTCCGATGCCGTTTTATGGTTTAACCGTCATTAATTTTATTTGAATGTTTCCACACTCAACATGCCTTGAGAGGTCAGGATAGCTATCAAAATCGGATTTTGATGCCCCATTTTTATTGACGGTCGTTTGCGGGAACATATCCAACTCGTGTGTGGGACAAATCAACATAGAAAGTATTCATCAATTTCATCTTCATTTTTGAGAATACTTTTCTCTGGTACTCCTACTGACTTCGCTATATTAATAGAAGAAACAAATCTTAGCTGAACATTGATATTGAAGTCAAACGAGTATTGCTGCAATTCCCCGAGTTTATGATATTTATTCAAAAGCTCATCTAGTTTTACTTGATATACTTTGTCCAATTTATCAACAAATGCATTTATTTTTTCTTGATAAAGATTAATAACTTCTATTTCGTGTTTGCTTAGGACACCTTTTCCAAGACTTAGTGCTGTGGTTGCAACGATTGAGCCAACCAAAGCACCAACTACTGGAATTGGTATAACTGCTTGTCCTATAGCAGCACCAATAGCAGCCCCTGTTGCATCAATGGCATTTAATGTTACTAAATCAATAAATCCATCGCTATCAACATCACCTTTTCTATATTTGACAATGGCATTACTTAGCCCAAAAGTTCCTGAAGTAATTGCACCAGCACTTGGTGCAGCAAGGTGACAAACGTTGGTTAATCCATATATTGCATATCCAGAAATTCCACCTTTAATAGCACCTTTAGCTGTACTGACTCCACACTCTTTCCAATCTTCAATATCAAAATCCCAGACTTCTTTTCCATCTTTATGCTTTTGATAGACAAAGATCCCTAGATTGAACCCACCTTGTACTGCTGCACCTATTCCAGCAACTTTAGATGCTTCTCCGAAACTTGGTTGTGCTTCTTGTTGGGCGCTTAATCTATCGCTATCCGCTTCTTTTTTAATATCAGATTTTTGTTGAGCGGTTTGCTTATTTATGTCATTTACTTCCCCTGATAACGTTTGGTCAATTGTTCCTTTTTGAACATCTTTATATTCAAGAACTGATGATTCCAACCATTTATCATAAGAAACGCCACGCAAAGCACTCTCATCTTCAATAGCTTTTCTAATATTATTGATTTGGGAGTTAGACAAGATATTTCCATTAAATTCTACAGATTTTGCTCCGCTCATAATTTTTTCTATGACTTCCACATGGTCTTTTGGAAAAATCATACTCATTTTATCATAATTGGATGCTTGTTTAATCTCTTCTAAGATATTGGCATAAAACTTCATTTGCACTTCTTTGCCTTGAAGTAGAATATCTGCAGGTCCATTATCATTTAATAGGACTACACTTTTCTGTAGTCCTTGATAAACATCTCTTGCATTTCTTATACCCGTTTCTGCAAACTCTGAAATAAAACCATGTACTCCAGTATCTCCACCACGATTAATATTGATAAGATTATCGATTTCTGTTTTCGCCCAATCTAGATTTGATAATGCATTTGCTGATTTAGTAGCTAAGTCTGATAATTTATCTGTTTCACTAGTAAGAATTGATTCTAATGTATTCATCAGATCTGTTAATCGGATATTATTTAAATAATCGACATATGAAGCAATTCCTTGTTCAACATTATTATCAATAGACTGTTCACTAAGCATCTAATTTTAGCTCCTTATTGATTAGTTGTGCCAAAGTTAAAGTTGAATTCACAAGCAATCCAGCTTGTAGTTTTTCATCTTTGGAGAATTGACTATAATCACTTCCAATCAAAGCTTTCTCTGCCTTAGATACTCCAGTAATTTGAGTGTTGGTAGTTCCCACCAATGCCTTGACTTCTGAGTTCATATTGTTAAATTTTCTAATTATTTTCTCGAGATTTTCTCTCTCAGCAATTAGCTTATTCGCAGTTTGTTTATTTTTATGACTGGCAAACAAGCCTGAACCAACCGAACCTGCAAGCATAACACCAGCAATTGTCCAACCTACTGGTCCTGCTAGTGCGAGGAATGCGCTACCTGCACTCATTCCACCACCACCAGCTGCTAATGCACCACCACCAAGCCATGCCAATGCAGCATTAGTCGCAGCGGCTCCTGATAAAGTAGATATAGCAGTACCTGTTGATGCCACACCAAAAGTAGTGGCAATGCCCATTGCTGCTGTTGGACCCATTGTCGCTACAGCAACTCCAAGAGCACTTAAAGTTGCACCCGCTCCAGAACCTCCAGCAGCTGCTTTTGCTTCAACTTCTGCCTTTTTAATTTCTTGTTGTTTTGTCTTAAAATTTTCAACTTCAATTTCGATTTTTTTAAGTGTTACTTTGAATTCCTTTGGAGTGTTTGCTAATTTATTAATTCGTTCTTCTATTAATTTAACAAGTTTTATAGCTTTTTCACGCTCTTTATAAAGAACATTTGTATTTTCACCTAAATCATTGGCGATTTTTTCATAACGTTCAACCGCTGCATTATAATTGTCGATTGCATTTTTTCTTAACTTTGCATTGAACATGTAATTACCTTCCCTCATAGTTTATTACTGTAGTATGTAATTGCCCCTTTTATCGACACAATATCATTCTGCTCAAGATATTCTTTCAATAAGCTAAGCTGTTTACCTTCTGCACAGTCCGTGAGGTTTTTCTTTTTTATATTATCAAATTTAATTTTTGCAAACTTTCCAACATTCCATGCTCCCCATGAAACCATGCCAACACCTAAAACTCCAACCCCTAAAATTCCAAGACTTTTCATTTCTTTAGTAGTAAAAGTATATCGTAAGCCTTCTGCTAAATGTGGTCTAGTGTACCCAGACTTTATTAAGTCATTTACATCATCGGGTGACAGCAAAACACCTTCGACATATTGATATCCTTTAGAAATAAGTTCTCTACTTTCTGCATCTGATATTAGTTTGCCGTTTTTCAACCAAGCCATATTTTTACCTCTTTCCGAAAATATATTTATTAAATTCTGTAAACTTTGTCTATACTTGAAATCTTAACGAAAGGAGTAAGAAAAGTAAATTTGTTTACAATTGCCATTATTAATAATATCTAATGTTTTATGCACCAATTTGCTTCTAAAGAATCTCTATTAAATATCCCAATCGTTGGCATATCCTCTTCAACAAATCACTTTATGTTATTAGGTGATTTATAAACAGTTGAGTATTACATAATTATGGAAATCATTGCTGTGTAATGTATCTAATCTACTATTCATTAAGGTGAATTTCTAATTTTAAATAAAAGTGATCCTAATTCATTTATTACTTTGTATCATAAGATAGAATTTATCGTTGCTACGTGGCAGTAAAAGTAAATGGTTAATACCACTTTTTGTTAAACAAAGATTTTAATATCTTGTTTAAAAACCTGTATGAATTCAGGTGCATTTACTCAGACGAGTGGATGTACTTGGGTTATACAGTTTTTTTGTTTATTCTCTTAAAATATCTCCCAATATATCCCCTACCCCCCAGCAAATTTTCCAGTCTACTAAATCAATATTACTATAAATACATAAGCTATTTACCGTTTCACATCACAAAATTTCCATAAATTAGCCCAAAGAGATTTCTAATATTCTACCGATAACCAAGTATCTTTGATAAATATTTTTCAACTAGGAGGTGAACAGAATGGCAACTATCTTTCAAGAAAATCAAAGTAAAAATCAACTTTTCTACCATCAAAAGGAATCGAGTTATGTTCAATCACTATCAGTTAATATAAACATCCCTGTACCTGCAGATAGCGTCATAATTTCTAAAATCGAATTACAAGAACTGAAAAAAATTCAGTTAGCAGGAGTCTATTGGTCAATGAAAGATCTTGAAAATAGAGTGAATAGAAAAAGTGAATGGATCAAAGAAAATATCCTTTATCCTTCACGTTTCCGTAAAGTACTGGATGCACAAAATGGTGGATTTGTATTTTATCCACGAAGTAAGGGGCAAACTTGGTCATTTCAAGCATCAAAAATGGCAAAGTTTTTAGATGAAAACTTTGACCGGATTTTTTCTTAAAGACTACTAATATACACAACTACCAAGCACACCTTTTTACCGTGCTTGGTTAAACCCCAAACAACATTAGAAAGGTGACATCATAGAATGGCAAGTATACAAAAACGGGGTAAAACCTATCAATTTACCGTGAGTCACACGGTTAACGGTGTAGCGAAGCCGATAAGAAAAGGTGGATTCAAAACCAAAAAAGAGGCACAAATTGCTGCTGCAGAAATAGAAGCGCAATTAAGTAAAGGAATATTACCGCATCTAAAGCCGATGCCGTTTGATGAGTATTTCGAGAAATGGTTCAAACTCTATAAATCTAACTTAACTAAAACAACCAAACTTCATTACGATTATACATTTAGAGTAATTAAAGATTATTTTGGTGGCAAACCATTGCAGAAAATTAAACGTCATGACTACCAGATGTTTTTAAACAAATTTGGTTCTAATAAGGCTAAAGAAACTGTTGAGAAGGTAAACACCCACATAAGGTCATGTGTGCAGGATGCTATTGAGGAACAAATAATTCAGCATGATTTTACTAGGAAAGCCGTATTAACTTGGACAAATCCTGCAAAGAAACCAGAAGAAAAGCATTTAAATTATTTAGAGACAAAAAGATTGCGGAAAGCGATTTACAAATTGTTAGACCAAGGATTAGGGTACTATTTAATATTACTAGGCTTGACTTCTGGTGCACGTTTTGGAGAGTTAGTCGGACTAACAAGAAAGGATTTCGACTTTAAACATAACACAATAAAAATTGATAAAACATGGGGTTATGCAAAAAGGCATCCTGAAGGTTTTGGTCCGACAAAAAATGAAGCATCCATTCGTACGATCAAATTAGATATAAAAACAATGGCCGCATTTAACAGACTCATTGAGATATTACCGCCAAATATGTATGGGTTAGTTTTTTATAGCCCAGAGTCGAAATACAAAGTAATCAGTAACACAAATGCAAACAAGCTCCTTCGTAAAACCTTAGAAGGGCTCGGGATTGATCCGATTACGATGCACGGACTGAGGCACACACATGCAAGTGTCCTACTATATAAAAAAGTCTCTATAAATTATGTAAGTGAGCGATTGGGACATAGTGATATCGAAACCACTTATAAGTACTATTCCCATGTGATTAAAGAATTGCGAGAGGAAGAAGAAAAACAAACGATTAATACTTTTGAGAATTTGTAGGCTCGGAGCATTGGCTCTGAGCCTACTGTTAAATTTTGTTAAATTTTAGGAATCTGATTGTTAAAGCAATAGGTAACTATTCCTTCGAAGTCGGCTACGATCCCGAACCACGTTTTTACTTTTATAGAAACTTAGAAACCTTTATCGTCTTTGATTCAATGTTAAGTAAGAAATCATGTGTTGATCGCATGTTATCATGCCACTTATTAGGCATTTTACATTTTGCAAATTCGTGTCCAGCAGGATCAGTCCATATTATTGAATTATCAATAACTATAGGTAAAACTCGCCACTCCTTATTTTTTGATTTACTAAAATCTCGAGTAAGACTAACCTTTATTTCCTTTGGATAATTCTCAAAAGAAATGTTAGCTTTCCTTTCAATAAATTGGTTTGACCATTCCTTTATCTTTCTAGGATCTAGAATTTCATCAATCGCAATGTCCCCACATGTTTTATAATATTCCCGAGCTCTAGTTTCAGCATCAGAACGAGTATTATCCACTCCGTGAGCTAATAGCAATGCAGCAACAGGGTCCAATGTTCCCCAGGTTACAAGTTCCTTTATCCAAAATACAATCCATGGAAGACCTGTTTTTGGCCACTCTTCAATACTAGTCTCTTTTAATATTCCATCGTTAACGTCATCTAATATTAGTCCCAAAACAGTTCCGATTCCCCAGTTGAACTTATACTCAAAGTGCTTCTTAATAAATTTTATCCAGTCAGAAATTTGATTATTTTTTGGTTTACGAGATGCTCCCCTTGGATTTAACCACCACGTTAAAATATCATTTCTTGTTGGTGGATTTTTTTCTCTTCCAAAGCTGTCAGGAATATTAAACTTTTCAAGGTTACTAATTTGGTCTACAGTTTTAAATATATATTGTAGCTTTTCATTTACGTCCCATGCAGAATAATTAATTCCTTGATTCAAATGGTTTTGTATCTGACTATAGCCCTCAATAACTTTCTTCCCAAAGCGAGGTGCAACACTAGTTCTATAAAGACGACGGCGAAATTCCTTATCGGGATAAATTTTCTCTTTAAGAGCACGCCCTCTAGTAGAAAAAAACCTTTCCCAAACATGGGTTCTACTCATGGCATAACGAGCGTATGTTTTTCTCCAAACTTCAATCAGGAACTGCTCGAGTTCCTGACTATTCATTTGTTCATCATTTGTCAATTCGAATTCAACAAGTATTGAAAGCAAAAATCCGTCTAATGAGTCAAGTGCCTCCTCAACTGTTAGAGATTCCCCTTCATTTGAATTTTCAAGTGGCACTGTTTTTTCTAACCAATCGATAAGTTCAACTATGGAGCGAGAGCCAGAAACCTTCATCCATAAAGTTGCAATATTAGACATAAGCGCCCCGAGTGGACTTTTTGATGTAGCGTCCTCTACTGATAATAATTCTTTAGTCATACCGACAACCATAGACTTATAGTTAGAGTGTGCCGACTTGCTACTATAATCTGATGGCCTTGATTCAAGAAAGACTAATGTTCTTCCCTCTGTTCCAAACCCTGGTCTACCTGCTCTTCCAATTAGATTCTTAAATTCAGAAACAGAAAGGGGTTCCTGATTACGGATTAACGTTGGAAGTAAGACGGTCTCAAATGGTAAATTAACACCCTCAGATAATGTTGATGTAGCAAGTACTATAAAAATAACTCTTTTTTGTACCAATTCTATCAACATTCTGGCTAATAATCCCGGCATATTCCCGTGATGAACGACTATTCCCTTTTCCAAAAGTTGATATTCGTTAGACTCTTTTCCGAAATAATCTGCACATGACGCTAAACAATTATTAAATAGAGTCTTCAACTTGGAATCTGATGGGACTGTGAAGAAATTAGGAATGTTCTCGTTAGCAAGGGTTTTGTTTAATACAAATAGAAAGTCTTCTGCATAACCACCCACGTATTGCGTGATTGAAATCAAAACTGAATGCTGTCTACCCTGTTCGTCAGGTTGTGCTAACTGCATTGCAGCCCAAAACAAAAATGGTCTTTGTCGCTTACTAACACCCTTCTTTTCATTAATGAATTTTTTGGGTAAAGATTTAAATGGTATTGGAAATCTGGAAAATGGATTCTGTATATACGGGACATCTTCCATATTACCGTCATTGTTAAACACTAAATCCTGACCATTCAGGATGTCAAAACGGATTTCATATTGTCCCGACCAAGTCCATTCAAGGCGACCTACTAGCTGTCGAGTACTACGATAATCTGAAATCACAGGTGTAGACGCTTCATTTCCAGATATCCAATGAGCCAAGGAATCGTTTTCATCAGCTACAGCAGACAATGCTATTATTCTCTTATTTTCAATATATTGTAACAAGCGACTAGTTAACATCTCTAGCCTTAAGCTTCTATTATCTCCGCTAATAAGGTCTCTATGACTAATTCCATTGAACTGAACAGAGTGAGCTTCATCTATAACAACCAAAGAAACCCGATTTAAAAATAATGGACCCAAAAACCTAATTAACGCTTCAGCCTTTTCATAAGTGCAAATTAAAACTGTAGGTTCTGGTGTTGTGACCCAAGCATCGGTAGGGCCCCAGTCGGTGCCCCCGTATAAACCTGTTACTTTAACGCCTAAATTCCCCAGAACAATCCCCAGTTTAGACTCTACTTCAGTAGCAAGGGCTCGTGAAGGAACCAAGTACATAACAATTGGTCCTACACTAAAAAGGGCATCCTCTTCTTCTTTCTGAAACATACTTTGAATGATAGCTAGTTCAGCAATCGTGGTTTTCCCTGACCCTGTAGGAGTACATAACGCAAATGACCCCTCCTCCAACAACCGTTCGATTCCACGTACTTGTGAATACCATGCGAGTGATTTACAAGATTTATAATTACTCCGAAGATATCTTTCAAACGCAATCCCTCCATAATCAGACACATCAACTTTTAATTTACGAACATAACCTCTCATGGAGCCTGTGACATACTCCCGTACAACCTCAGACACAATTTTGGATAAAAGCCATGAATAATTGTCTGTACCATAAATCATAATATCGGACATGTCTCGTAATTTCTGAAGTGCTTTCTCAAGGCGACCATTATCTTCCCAACGCATGTATGCGCACAAAATTCCAATTGATTTAACAATCTCATCTACAACCCTACTGTTTACATTTGAAATATCAATATCACGAAACACACCTTTACGCTTCTGTCGCTCGCTCAACTCTGCACCCCAATATTTGATAATGAAGTCAAGTACTTTTGGAAAATCAGCCTTAAGCAATGCAATTAATATTTGGGAATCACTAGAATCTGACTGTTCACTGTTAAGTAAACCCATAGATAAAGCTGGATAGCCTGCCAATTGGTAAACACCTGCTGAAAGTAAACGTAAAGGGAGCCTATCAACATTCAAATCTGGATGTGAAAGCCACTCCAACAGTTCACCCGAACGTTTAAGGGTATTTCTCCATTCTTCAATCCCTAATTCCCGTTCGCTCAGTCCAGCGTCAATTAAAGTAATCGCATCAGCTAACCTATTTGAAAACTCATTATCCCTCCAACCTTTAAGACCAGGTTGTTTCATACTCAATCGTGTATACTGACTGTACAGTTTTGCAAATGATGGAGGTAAGACAGCACTGGCTAATTCTGAACGGATAGATTTTAAATATTCTATCGTTTTATCATTATCGGTCACGGATTAATCTTCCTTTCCGTATAATTGTCTGACTATATCATTTACCTCAGTAAGTTGTATCTCAATTGCCTCCAACTTTCTGCCACCATTATAATTAGGATGAGGATTTTCACGTGACATCCAGCTTACTTTCTCTCTTGGTCTCTTAGGGAATTGTCCACATACATAGCTTACACAGTCAAACCTCTCAAAACCGTCTTTAGATCGATATAATTTACGAAGAGCTGTAATCCATATATCTGCTTCTGAATCTTGTCGATAAGACTTCAGAATTTGTACCAAACGCATTAGCTCAACTGGTTTTTGATTTGCACTACTAATCTTTGTATGTGCATCAGCAATCATACTCATGTCGTACTTGGCTGTACATTTCGCCTCTAAAAAAAGAATTTTTACAATAGTATCACCGTCCAAAACAAATGCAACACAATCATCTCCAGTTCGCCCGTAGGTTGCTTTCTTCATTTGTCCAGTTTGATGATACATTTCCAGTTGGTCAAACGCTGTATTATGAAATCTAAATGGAAATACAGGTACTCGCCAATTTTTTTCATCAAAAGGAGAGAAATTTTCTGCTATTATTCCAGAAAAAATTTCTCCGAAATACCCTTTTAAGGTTGTCAGATCAAGCACTTCTGGATAGCCTTCAGCAGGGTCTATTTCATCATCCCATTCTTCTAAAGGATCTAAAGTGTCTCGAAGGAACTCCCTTAGTTTAAACCTGGCATCGTCATGAACTTTTTGAATAACAGGTTTTAGCTCCTCAACTACACTCTCTCTGACATCATTTTTTTTATTTTCTCTTATTAAACTATGTCTGTACTGCTTGTCCGAATTCTCAGATAGATCCTTATGTAACCATGAATTTAATGAGGAAATTTTCAATCCACTTAACATTTAGCTTCACTCTCTGTTCTCTAGTTTTCTTTTAATTTAGTATAACATAGTAAAAGATGCATAATTTTACATTATCCTTATACTACAAATAAGTAATTCTGATTCTTAAATTAAGCACATACTGAATATATCAGAAAATGACCCTTATGAATTTAAGAAAATAAACTACCATTTTTGATAAATTTTTTGTGTAAAAAATGTGTAAAATGATTTCAAAACCTACCTTATTCACCTGTATTTCCAAAAAACAAAAAACACTCACAAACATTGATAAATCAACATTTGTGAGTGTTTCATCGTTTCTTAAATTAACTCATTTTTACTTAGAGATACCGGTGGTCGGGGTCGAACCGACACTCCTCACGGAACACGATTTTGAGTCGTGCGCGTCTGCCAATTCCGCCACACCGGCATATTATGGAGGCGGCAACCGGATTCGAACCGGTGGTAAAGGTTTTGCAGACCTCTGCCTTACCACTTGGCTATGCCGCCATTTATTAACTATTTGGAGCGGAAGACGGGATTCGAACCCGCGACCCCCACCTTGGCAAGGTGGTGTTCTACCACTGAACTACTTCCGCATATTGGCTGGGCTAGCAGGATTCGAACCTACGAATGACGGAGTCAAAGTCCGTTGCCTTACCGCTTGGCTATAGCCCAATTATAACATATTAATGGGGCGATTGATGGGAATCGAACCCACGAGTGTCGGAGCCACAATCCGATGCGTTAACCACTTCGCCACAACCGCCATTACATTTTGGCAGGGGTAGTAGGAATCGAACCCACACCAAAGGTTTTGGAGACCTTCGTTCTACCTTTAAACTATACCCCTAAAAGTGGTGGAGGGGGACGGATTCGAACCGCCGAACCCTGAGGGAGCGGATTTACAGTCCGCCGCGTTTAGCCACTTCGCTACCCCTCCACATATATATTCATTCTGTCAGCTTAAGGTGCCGACGAGAGGAATCGAACCCCCAACCTACTGATTACGATTCAGTTGCTCTACCAATTGAGCTACATCGGCAATCAATTACAATGGTGGCTCAGGACGGAATCGAACCGCCGACACAAGGATTTTCAGTCCTTTGCTCTACCGACTGAGCTACTGAGCCATTATGGTGGCGGTCTGGACGGGACTCGAACCCGCGACCTCCTGCGTGACAGGCAGGCATTCTAACCAGCTGAACTACCAGACCAGATTGCGGGGGCAGGATTTGAACCTGCGACCTTCGGGTTATGAGCCCGACGAGCTACCGGACTGCTCCACCCCGCGATAATAAAAAGTAAAAAAACTGTTCATACTCTAAGGAACTGAC
>CCFE01000025.1:35000-210887 GCA_000752035.1 Bacillus rubiinfantis
TTTAGTTTCGCCATACATTCATTACGATCAAAAACAATTCTCGCATGGTGCAGCCATTCGAAAATTTTACGATTCGTTCCCAATAGCAGCCATTCTTGCAATTTTTCCTCTGTAATCACATGCATAGCTGCCTTTTTCTGATCATACGTATAATGTTTTATAAAAACAGGCTGATCCGCCTCTTTTACAATTATTAGTAGAATAGTGTCAAATGAATCAGTTGTTAGAGTTGATTTCACCTTTTTTTCAAGCATTAAAACACCTAGTGTATTTAACTGGCTTGCCCGTTCTTGATAAATAGGCCGAAGAATGTCTTCCATTCCAAATACCTCCATTTTCTTCGCTAGCAATATATGTTCGACAACAATCAAAAATTTCCTCCTAAAGTTTAAGACAATTTCCGACATCCTTCAAACCTAACATTTTTTCTCCTTTTCATAAATATGGTATAGTTTCAATAGGAGGATGAAACATGGCAAAATATTCGAGTAAAATCAATAAAATACGTACCTTTGCACTTTCATTAATTTTTGTTGGCTTTATAGTGATGTATGTCGGTGTCTACTTTCGTAACAGTCCTACTATTATGACTATTTTTATGATTTTGGGTCTACTTTTCATTATCGCCTCTACAGTTGTTTACTTTTGGATTGGAATGCTATCAACCAAAACCATTCAGGTTAAATGTCCTAATTGTGGTAAAGCTACAAAAATGCTTGGCCGAGTTGATATGTGTATGTATTGCAGAGAACCGCTAACCTTAGACCCGGAACTTGAAGGCAAAGAATTCGATGAGAAATACAATAAAAAAAGATAGAACACAAAAAATGACTTAAACTTTACGACTATTTCGCCATAAAGATTAAGTCATTTTTTCATAAATAATATTTAGTGTACTTCTTTCCCAGAACAATCAGGACATGTTCCGTAAATTTCCATTCGGTGATTGTCAACCTTAAATCCTGTCACGTGTGAAGCTAAATCCTCTACTTCATCTAAACCTGGATAATGGAAATCAACAATCTTCCCACAATGTTCGCAAATCACATGGTAGTGGTGAGATGTAACAAAGTCAAACCTGCTGGAGGCATCACCAAAGGTCAATTCCTTTACTAGTCCAACCTCACGAAATACTCGCAAATTATTGTAAACTGTAGCCACACTCATATTCGGAAATTTGCCTTCTAATGCTTTATAAATCTCATCAGCAGTAGGATGTGACATTGAGTTTATTAAATATTCAAGTATCGCATGACGTTGTGGAGTAATTCTGACTCCCGTTTCCTTTAGGGTATCCAACGCTTCTTTTAACTGATTCATCGCCATGCACCTCTTTTCTAAAACAGATTATTAAATTATAATTGTTATAAATAGTTTACTTCCTCTTTAGTACTTTTGTCAATATTGTAATATCGTATATACAATAATTCCTATTAATACAGAGTTTTCTCCTAACCTTAACTAGCTAAGACAAAATATTAAGTTGTTTGTATTGTATGAAAAACTTCTGCAAATATTTCTCAATCGTGAAATTTTTTCTGACAACCATTATCTTGCTAATTTCCTTGTTAGACAACTTTTTATGCTAAAAACTATTGTTCATCATACCATCGTTCACTAAGTAAGAAAAGAGTTTCCTCATGTAGACATAAAAAAGGAGGCCCTATAAAGGACCCCAAAAAAATTATCTGAGGAGGTATGCCCTAATACAATAATATTCAGTTCACACCCTATTGCATTGGACAAATGCCTTTTTGGTTGAAAATAGGCTATGTAAAGATATCCCGCATGAACTAGCAGTACGCCCCCTCTGATTGAAGTTGCACTTTATTGATTTTCCCGAATAAAGGCTAATGCTTCTTCTACATGCCCTTTTACCTTTACTTTCCGCCATTCTTTAACGAGCTTTCCTTCTTTATCAATCACAAAAGTTGAACGCTCAATCCCCATATATTCTTTTCCAAAGTTCTTCTTCAGCTTCCAAACACCATAGTTTTCAGCTACTTGATGTTCTGTATCAGCAAGGAGCAGGAATGGCAATCCATACTTTTCAACAAACCGCTGATGTTTTTCTACCGGATCAGGACTTACCCCAAGAATCACCGCATTCACATCGCTGAATTGTTCGTATTGATCGCGAAAATCACAGGCTTCAGTCGTACATCCAGGAGTCATATCCTTTGGATAAAAATACAGCACGACGTTTTTTCCTTTAAAATCGAATAAGGTTACTGTCTCACCTGTATGTGCTTGTAAAGTAAAATCTGGTGCTTGTTTACCTATTTCAGCAGTCATCTCTCATCACTCCGTTTTTTATTATAAATTCCAGTTCATCTGTTTCATATTGTGCTAATGGGAAAACAACGTTTAAGATTAGTTTTCCCGATCAAACATCACCTTGGCTACAAAGGCGGCGGGTAAAGTATAGCCAATTAACGCCTCTATAGCAGCTATCAGCCGGCCCGTTCCTTGAGGAATGACATCCCCATTTCCAACGGAAAATAGCATCATAGCGCTAAAATAAAAGCTTGTTTCAAACATATTGTAGCGCTTGTGATTGCTTGCTTCAACTAAGACAGACATTCCCGCTAATTGCAGAATTAAATAAATCAGCCCAAAGCCAATAATCACAGTTAAATAAACCGTACATAAATAAAAAAAATTATCAACCGAAACTAGTTTCCCCTTGATGGTGTTGGGAATAAACAAGGTGCGGACACTCATAAAAATACAAAAAATCACGATTGGCAACAAGAAAAAAATCACAATTAACACCTCTGATTTCAGCGGAAGTTAATCTATATGTATGCGGGCTTGTTCAATTAAATATCATCAATGATGAAAACGGATAATTCTCCCCAAATTCCCTCATTGAAGTAAGGATAAAACAAAAACCGGGCAATGCCCGGCCTTCAATACGTTATTCCTAATTTAATTCCCTGCTCCACGGTACTTCTTTACGCCATGGTTCCATAATTGCACCGACAGGCTGAAAAAAACGATTCCAATCAACGGTGTTATGAACGCATAACCGTACCAGTCGCTTTTTTCCAAAAAGAAAGAGGCAGGATACACACCGACAAACGCAAACGGTAAGATCCACGTCAAGACAAAACGAATAACCTTATTATAAATATTGATTGGATAACGTCCATAATTGCTAATATTGTACATCATCGGCATAATTGATGTCTTCGCATCGGCCCAGAAGCTGATACAGGCAAGCATTACAAAGATTCCCCCGTAGACAAGCGTACCTCCGAAGATAAAAATAACAAACAGAAGCGGGTCATACCACGATAACGTCACCCCTAAACGGCTGCCCGCATAAACCATGACGGCAATCCCGGTAAATGCTCCTAGTAGTGACTCCAATTCCATCCGTTCCAGAATGATTTGAAACAAGCTGTGAATCGGCCGCGTCAAAATTCGATCGAGTTCACCCTTGACTATATAACGTTCATTGAAATCCCATATATTAAAAAACGCAGAAAATACCGCATACGGAACAAGAAAGAAACCATAAATAAAGATAATTTCATCGCGGTTCCAACCGCCTAGTAAATTCGTATGACCAAAAACGACTAGGATAAAGATTAAATTAATCGCCTGTGACAACAAATCGGAAAAGAATTCTACAAATAAATCGGCGCGGTACTGCATTCTCGTTTTTATATATTGAGAGATATACTGAAAAAACATCGATACGTAAAACACATTTTTATCCCCCTTGAATGACCAGCTGTTTTTTGGCAATATGCCAGAGCAATTGAATCGGAATAACTAACACAATGACCCACAGCAGTTGCTGACCAATCGCCACCCACGCCTCATGACGGGTAAAGCCTTCGGTAAATATCATACTCGGTACATAGCTGATCCCTTGAAACGGCAAAAACTTCATAATTGACTGTGCCCAGCCAGGAAAGAAACTAATCGGCAAGAGCAGTCCGGAAAACAAATCAATAATCACCCGCTTAGCCCGAATTAACCCGGCATTATTATATAGGAAAAAGGTGGTAATCCCCGTTAATAGATTCAGCTGTGTGTTTATTAAAAAGCTTAATATTATTGAAAGTGTAAATAGCCCCCAAACATGGAGATCCCAGTTAAAACGGATTGGAAAAATAAAATAGACAATCACCAGTCCCGGCAAGGAAAAAAAGAATAAACGGAAAATACCTTCACCTAATCCCTGCATCGTTTTCATTGCTAAGTAATTATATGGCCGAATCAGTTCAACGGCGACTTTCCCCTCCATAATTTCCAGCGCCATTTCCCGATCAAGATTATTAAAATAAAACGCCCGTGCCATCCAGGAAATCGCGACATAGGTGGTCATTTGTGCAATCGATAGTCCTTGAATCTGCTCTTTTCCACCGTAAATCGCATTCCATAAGAAATAATAAGCACCAATATTTATGCTATAAATTAAGATACCAGTATAATAGTTCGTTCGGTAGGCCAGCATCATTAAGAAACGGACCCGAATCATCTCCAAGTATTTATCCAACTTCGACCGCACCCTTTTCATAAATATTACGGATGATTTCTTCCGTCGAGGTTTCATTGATGTTAATATCCTTAATCTTAAACGAAGCAACAATGGCTGCAATAACTTGAGAAATCAATTCATCTTGATTCTCCACAGTGGCAATAAATACTTGATCCTTTTCATTTAATTCCCACTTTACAGGCAAACTGCTCGTCGCAGCCTGAACTGCCGGCAAATCAACTTTTTCCAAAAATTGAAAATGCAGTTCTTTGCCATCTGCCAGATTTTCTTTTAAATCGTGCAACCCTCCATCATAGATGACTTTTCCTTCATCAAGCATAATGACTCGCTCACACAAGGCTTCAATATCTGATAGGTCATGGGTTGTTAAAAGAATCGTTGTGTTGTACTTTTCATTTATTTCTTTTAAAAACTCACGAATCTTGAGCTTCACCAATACATCAAGGCCTATCGTCGGCTCATCAAGAAATAATAGCGGTGGATTATGGATTAAGGCCGCAGCTAATTCACAGCGCATCCGCTGGCCAAGAGAAAGCTTACGAACCGGCTTATCTAACAATGGCTCGATATCCAATGTATTGATGACATGCTGCATATGATCGTCATACTGCTCATCTGTCACCTTGTACACTTTTTTCAACAAGCGGAACGACTCCTGTACCGCGATATCCCACCAGAGCTGGGAGCGCTGGCCGAAGACAACACCAATGGTACGGACAAAGCGTTCCCGCTCCTTATGGGGATTCATGCCGTTTACCGAAATCTGTCCAGAGGTTGGGGTCAAGATTCCCGTCAGCATTTTAATCGTCGTTGATTTTCCTGCCCCATTCTCCCCAATATAGCCGACCATTTCACCTTGTTTTACTGAAAAACTAATATTGTTTACCGCCGGTACAATCTTATAATTGCGGGTAAATAAGTCACGAAACGCCCCCTTAAGACCGGAGCGGCTTGAATAGGCTTTAAATTCTTTGCGTAGGTTCTTCACTTCAATAGCATTCATTTTTTGTACCTCCTGATACTACCTAAAGAAATAGTTTAGCTAAATAAAGACGGGAACACAACTGACAAGATTTATCCCGCCTTAACGGGCAGTAAGACCCCCACTGATGGAAGTTTCACTTTATTATGCTCATCTCCCACGCTTTTGTCGAAAATAAGTTTTATAGCTATAAAAGTACTGTTTTAAAGGTTCTCATTCATATAGTTAATAGTCGTAAAGGTAAATCAAATGATAGAATAAGAAATAATGACTAAACAGGAGGAAATCACTGTGCAATTTTCCAATTCAGAAATCTTACATAAGGAAGCATTAGAACATATTGTCGGCGGTGTTAACAGTCCATCCCGCTCATATAAAGCAGTGGGAGGCGGTGCGCCGGTTGTCATGGAACGTGCGCAAGGTGCTTATTTCTGGGATGTCGATGGTCATCAGTACATCGATTATTTGGCAGCATACGGCCCTATTATTACCGGACATGCTCATCCGCATATTACTGAAGCAATCAAACGAGCAGCAGAAACAGGCGTTCTTTATGGTACTCCGACACCCCACGAAGTAAAGTTTGCTAAGATGCTCAAAGAAGCAATTCCTTCGCTTGATAAGGTGCGCTTTGTCAACTCTGGGACAGAAGCAGTCATGACCACCATTCGTGTTGCTCGTGCTTATACTGGCCGGGATAAGATTATTAAATTTGCTGGCTGCTATCATGGCCACTCCGATCTTGTCCTTGTCGCTGCTGGTTCCGGACCATCAACCCTCGGTACCCCTGATTCAGCCGGTGTGCCGAAATCAATCGCCCAAGAAGTCATTACTGTTCCATTCAATGACATCGAACCATTTAAAGTAGCCTTAGAAAAATGGGGTGATCAGGTTGCTGCAGTGTTAGTGGAGCCGATTGTCGGTAACTTCGGGATTGTAGAACCAAAGCCAGGATTCTTGGAACAGGTAAACCAATTAACCCATAAGGCAGGAGCCCTGGTAATTTATGATGAAGTGATAACAGCCTTCCGCTTTATGTACGGGGGAGCCCAGGACTTATTAGGCATTAAACCGGATTTGACTGCGTTGGGGAAAATCATTGGCGGCGGACTGCCAATTGGAGCGTATGGCGGGCGTAAAGAGATTATGGAAAAGGTGGCCCCTCTAGGTCCTGCTTATCAGGCGGGAACAATGGCTGGAAACCCCGCTTCTATCTTGGCAGGCATTGCCTGTCTAGAGGTACTGCAACAGCAAGGTGTCTATGAATATCTTGACCGTCTAGGTGCCATGCTCGAAGAAGGCATTTTGGCGGCAGCTAAGGAATATGAGATTGCCATTACCATTAATCGCCTAAAAGGTGCGTTTACCGTTTATTTTACAAACGAAAAAGTCGAGAATTATGAGCAAGCTGAGAATACCGATGGAGAAATGTTTGCTAAATTTTTCAAATTGATGCTTCACCAAGGAATTAATTTAGCCCCATCGAAATATGAAGCGTGGTTTTTAACCATTGCCCATACTGAAGAGGATGTCGAGGCTACCATCCATGCGGTAAGACAAGCATTTGCTCAGTTAAAATCGGAGTAAAATGATATTCCTGCGTGACCGCTACGTTTGTGTTTTTTCAGAAGCAGTCACGCGTTTTTCCAAAATGGACTACTTTGTATGAATGTGCCAAAGCCCGATTTACTGCAGAGCAGGCAACAATTTCAATATTTATTCATATAATTTTTCTTGATAATATGGTTTAATCCATGTATAGTACATTGTTGTTTATCAAGGAAACAGAACATCAGTTGAAAGGAATCAATACAAAATGAAGTTAGGTGCCCGCATTTTAAAGACGGGAATTGCCATTGTGTTATCACTTTATTTATCCCAGCTGCTGCACTCACCATCGCCAGTATTCGCTGCCATTGCCGCCATTTTTGCCATTCAGCCGACCATCTATCGCAGCTATCTAACCATACTTGAACAAATACAAGGAAATGTCATCGGTGCTGTCCTTGCGGTACTGTTTGTCCTCCTGCTCGGAAACCATTTTATTGTGATTGGACTGGCAGCTATTATCGTTATTGCCCTTCACCTAAAATTTAAGCTAGAAAGTACCATTGGACTCTCCCTTGTAACGCTCATCTCGATTATGGAAACTACAAGTAACAGCTTTATTCAGTTTGCTGGCATTCGTTTTTCTACGATTATGATCGGTGTATTTTCGGCATTTATCGTAAATCTAGTGTTTATGCCTCCTAAATACGAAAAGAAGCTGTATGCAAAAATAGTTAACACAACTGAAGAACTAATTAAATGGATTCGTTTAAGCATTCGCCATGATTATGACCATCAATTGTTGAAAAGCGATATTAAGAAACTGAAAGATACGATTTATTCGATGGAACAATTCTACAAAATGTATAAGGAAGAACGTGACTATTTTAAAAAGAACCATTTGGAAAAGGCTCGTAAATTAGTAATCTATCGGCAGATGACAATTACAGCCAGAAAAGCATTGGATACATTAAAGCGAATTCACCGCTATGAAAATGAATTATTACAGCTACCGGAACATTTTAAACAAGCAATTCAGGAACAATTAGATTCAATTATTTATCACCATGAGCAGCTGATGCTCCGCTTTATTGGAAAAATTCCAACACCGCCGCCATATCCTGAGGAAACCGCCGGACTAGATAAAGAAGAACTATTCCGCTACTTTTTAAACTACCAACGGGAAGCTAGCGAGCAAGGTCAAAATGTTTATCATACGATGCATATTATTGCCTCGATTATTAACTACAGCGAGGAAGTGGACCATCTCGACCGCCTGATTACCAGCTTCCATTCCTACCATGACAATGAAATTACGATTGAAAATGATGATTTTTAAGAGAAAAACCGAAGCATGTTAGCTTCGGTTTTTCTTTATAAGGACTATTCTCCAGACGTTTCTTCATTTTTTTCCAATTGTTGAACCTGAAATAGCTTATAATAGCCACCCTGCTTATCCATTAACTCCGCATGTTTGCCGGATTCGATAATTTCCCCATGTTCAATTAATACGATCCGGTCTGCATGCGTAATCGTTGATAAGCGGTGGGCCACAATAAACGTTGTCCGGTCCTTGGCTAATCTGTCTAGGGATTCCTGGATTAAATGCTCGCTTTCCAAATCAAGAGCTGATGTCGCTTCATCAAGAATTAAGATAGGTGGATTTTTCAAAAACACCCGAGCGATGGCTATTCGCTGCTTTTGGCCGCCAGAAAGCTTGACGCCACGTTCTCCCACCTTTGTATCATACCCCTCTGGAAGATTAATGATAAAATCATGAGCATTTGCTGCCTTGGCAGCCTCAATTATTTCCTCGTCGGTGGCATCTGGCTTTCCTAATAAAATATTTTCACGAACGGATTCACTAAAGAGGATATTATCCTGAAAAACGACGCCTATCTTGTCTCTAAGTGATTGTACCTTAAAGTTGCGAATATCGATTCCGTCTAGGGTGATTTTCCCAGAAGTCACATCATAGAAACGGGGAATTAAACTGACAAAAGTTGACTTGCCGCCACCACTCATGCCTACAAGGGCAATCGTTTCCCCTTTTTTTACATCAAAGTTGATTTTTTTCAAAACAAACCCGGCTTTCTCTTCATAAGCAAATGAAACATTTATAAACGCAACATCCCCTTTAACATCACGACAATCGATGGCCTCCGGGGAATCAACAATATCATACTTTTCATCGAGGAATTCAAATACACGATCCATTGAAGCGAATGATTGCGTAATTGTTGTCGAAGAGTTAACCAGTCTTCTTAGTGGATTATATAATTTATCGATATATGCATAGAACGCCATCATCGTACCTAATGACAACTGGCCTTGAATGACAAGATAAGCAGCATAGGCAATCACCAGCAGCGGGGCAATATCGGTAATTGTATTTACAACAGCAAATGACTTGGCATTCCAGCTTGTATGCTGTAAGGCTTTGTCTAAAAAGTTTTGATTTACTTTCGTAAAGCGGCTATGTTCAAAATCTTCAATCGCAAAGCTCTTAATTACCGGCATCCCCTGAACCCGCTCGTGTAAATAACTTTGAACCTCTGCCAATGCTTGGGAACGAACACGCGTTAGGCGCCGTAAATTTCCGAAAAAGTATTTAATTGAGAAGGCATATAGAGGAAACAGTATAATCGAAACAATGGTCAATTTGACATTCATAAAAAACATCAAAATAATCGCAATCACAATGGTGGCTGCGTCAAGCCATAAATTCATCAAACCTGTGACGACGAAGGTCTTCGTCTGTTCCACATCATTAATTACACGAGAAATGATTTCACCAGCACGGGTGTTGGCGTAGTACTTAAAGCTTAGCTTCTGAATATGCTGATACATCGTAGAGCGCAAATCAAATAGAATCTTATTCGACGTCCATTGTGCAAAATATTGCCGATAGTATTCAATCGGCGGCCTCAGGACAATAAAAATAACAGTCATAACCCCCATCATAATCAATAATTTAGAGATTTTTTCTGCGGCTTTTAGGGTGTTATTTTGGATAATATCATCGACGACATACTTAAGAAGCAGTGGAAGAAGCAGCGGTATGGCAAATTTAATAATGCCAATAATGATTGTGGCAATGATTTGCCAGCGGTATGGTTTGACGAATGTAAGATATCTGCGAATACTGCTCACGCATATCCCCTCCCTTCTTTTTTGCACAAACCAAAACACCTGTTGAAACAGGTCCAACAGGCGTTTATCCCGCCTTAACGAACAGTAACACCCACCTCAAGAATACGAGTCTATAAGGAATCTAGGTGGGGAATCAACTGCCGTAAAGGTCCGATTGGTTCAAACTAACCATCAGTGAGGGATGAAGAAAACCCCCACTGATGGGAGGTTCACTTTATGAGAGCGAATAGGACACGTCACGAAACTAACGTCTGTATGTTAAATAACGTTCATACCAGATATCAATAAAATCTGGTGCAAACGGACCGCTTCGCTGGCGAATCCAGTTAATCAGCTTATCCACATTCCGCTTTAAAATTTTATCAATTACATCAGGATAGTTCATTTCCCGGCGGTGACGTTCATATTCATCCTCGTCTAAAAGATTAAAAGTCATATCGGGGTACACTTTAATATCGAGATCATAATCAATATACTTTAATGCTTCACCGTCAAAAATAAACGGAGAACTAATATTGCAATAGTAGTAAATACCATCTTCACGAATCATTCCTATAACATTAAACCAATATTGAGAATGAAAATAACATATAGCTGGTTCACGAGTAACCCATGTCCTGCCATCAGATTCTGTGACAAGGGTGCGATCATTGCCGCCGATCACCAAATTTTGTGTTCCCTTTAAAACAGTTGTTTCTTCCCAAACGCGATGGATGTGCCCATTGTGTTTATAGCTATGTATTTGTATTGGTTCACCTTCGACGGGTACGCCCATTATCTCCCCTACCTTCATTACCGAACGCTTTGCAACCTACCAAGCCATGTTAAACGACAAAAGGCAACAAAGTAAATTCCATTTTTAATAGTAGCACTGGCCCAATCGATGTTGCAAACGACCCACGCTTCCACTTTTATTATTATTATAACGGTTAGGTACAGATTTTAAAACAAAAGAGCCATTTTTCCATGGCTCTTTGTAAAAAATTACGATATTTTTCATCGTGAAGGGGCTAACACCATTTCTCGGTAGGAATTAATGACCTCCTCTGTTTGCTTTTCAAAAATAGTCTGAATCTCCTTTAACTCGCTCTTCATAAATTGAATATCTGCCTTGATGCTATCCAGGTCTGTTTCATGTTGTAATGCTAGCAGCTCCGCCTCAATTTTTTGGCAGCGCTCTAGTTCTGTTTGAAGAAACAGGAGTTTTTCCATTGTTGCCATTTGTTCAGACACTAACCGATTAAAATCATCCATTTCCCTCACCGCCTCGTATTTAGAGTACATATATGTATTCGGTAAAAATCACCCTATTTCCTTTGACAACTTCTGTAGTTTAAAAGGAATTTGTGTCGATTGGGAACAAAAAAGAAGGCACTCATACCGAATGATGAGCGCCTTCTTTTCTTAAGTATATAAATTAGCTTTGACCAAAATTACCTGAATTTTGGCTTTTGCGAGATTCAGCTTGCTGGTTTTGTTGTCTTACTTCTTGTGCATTTGTTTCGCTTGCAAACTCAGTACCGAATTGTCCAGCGCTACCAGCTCCAGCAGAACGAGCGTTTTGCTTTCTTACTTCAGCAGCGTTTGTCTCACTTGCAAATTCAGTACCAAATTGTCCAGCACCAGCAGATTGTGCATTTTGCTGTCTTACTTCCTGAATGTTAGTTCCAACAGAAGTCTTGTTTGGCTGTTGATTGAATTTTGCCATTGTTATCACCTCCACAAGCTTAAGTTACCCATGTTGGTGAAGATTATCCGCAGAAATTTTCAAAGTTACACAAGCAGGGAAATCCCGCCATCAACAATGATTGTTTGACCTCTAATCATACTAGATTCCTCAGAAAGTAAAAACATGACAGTATTAACCATATCCTCAATTTCGACCATTCTTCCCGCTGGCGTTTTTTCTGCGGCTTCATGAAGAAGTTCTTCTCGATTTGGAAATGATTTCAACGCTTCCGTGTCAACGGCACCACCAGAAACTGCATTGACAATAATATTTTTTGACGCTAACTCCACAGCTAAGTAACGGGTCAATGCCTCAAGGGCAGCTTTTGATACCCCAACAGCTGTGTAATTTTCTAGGTAACGAATCGAGCCTAATGAACTAATGCTGACAATTTTGCCGCCGCCATTTTTCTCCATTAACTTCGCCGCTTCTTGGGCACAAAATAACAGCGCCTTGCTGTTAATATTTAATGTCCAATCCCAATGTGATTCCTCAAGTTCCATTGCCGGCCGCTGCACACCTGATGCTGCATTATTGACAAATACGTCCAAGCGGCCAAATTCTTCATCTATTTGCGCAAACATCGTTTTAATTTTGCTGACATCGCCAACATTCGCTTTCACTACAAGTACTTTTCTACCCAGTGCTTCTATTTGCTCTGCTGTTTCCAATGCCCCTTTTTTGCTGCGAGCATAATTGATTACGATATCATAGCCCGCTTGAGCCAGCCGAATCGCTGTCGCCTTACCGATTCCGCGGCTGCTTCCTGTAATTAATGCGACTTTTTCTGTCATAACGTTCCCCTGCCCCTTCAAAAAGTGTTGTTATCATTTTAGCTTTTCTAGGTATGGAAGACAATCGTTATTCAAAAACTAATCTGTAAAATAATGCTGAGAGGTGGTTTACAATGTATGCTGGACGCGATATGACAGAGCTGTCGATGATGGCAGTAACAGACTGGCAAGATGCAGAGCTGGGGTATTTTCATCATGCCCTACAGCAAATTGTCCCGTATTTGAACAGTGAAGGCCAAGCAATTCATCGCGAGATTATTGAAGAAATTCAAAACCGCGGCGGATTGCAGCAGCTTTTTGATTGATCAACATGGCTGCCAAGCGCATTTTTCAGTCTTAGCAGCCAATTCATCATTCATTTAAAGATTGTTGATATACTTGCAATACCTTTTGATATGGTACCGGAAAGGCGAACTGTTCCATGTCTTCTGCTGAAACAAGCTTCCAATCGTCACTCTTTCCAAGTTGATCTATCGAGCCTACATATACCTTTAGATTCCAAACTAAATGGGAAAATACATGTTCGACTTGACCAATGACTTTTTCAAGCTTCACCTTTGTCTTGGCTTTGTCTTGAAAAAGCTCCTCAAGATGGTTACGGTCAGTTTGCAATGGATGGTTAATTTCAATAGTAGGAAATTCCCATAGGTTTGCTAACAAGCCGCTCGAAGGTCGTTTGTGAATGATAAACTTTCCCGACTCATCAGATAGCACTGCTGTCGCTAATATAACTTGCCGGACTTTTCTTTTTTTTGTTTTAATTGGCAGTTCATTTTGAACACCTTCTGCAAAGGCCTGACAATGATCACGTACCGGACATAACAGACACGCTGGCGAGGTTGGCGTACAAACCAGTGCACCCAGTTCCATAAGAGCCTGGTTAAATGATGACGGATCTTCATGAGAAATCAACTCGCGAACTGCCTGTTCAAATACCTTCCGCGCTGACGGCCGGGCGATATCCACCCAAATCGATAAAATCCGTGACAACACTCTCATGACATTACCATCCACTGCCGGTTCCGGAACACCGTAGGCAATACTTAATATTGCTCCTGCTGTATAAGGGCCAACACCTTTTAACTTGGAAATTTCCTCGCGGGTGTCAGGCACCACACCACCATATTTTTCCTGAACTTCTTTGACAGCGGTTTGTAAATTTCGGACTCGGGAATAGTATCCAAGTCCCTCCCACGCTTTTAAAACTTTATCTTCATTGGCTGCGGCTAAATCGGCCATTGTCGGAAACCAGTTCAAAAACCGCTCAAAGTAAGGAATTACGGTATCCACTCGTGTTTGCTGGAGCATTATTTCTGACACCCAAACCTTATAAGGATCCTGATCCTTCCTCCATGGCAAATCGCGGTGTTCCTGACTATACCATGAAATTAAATCGTTTTGAAAAGCATTTATATTGATTTTAGATAAATTTTTTAGTTCAATTAACATAATATTACTCCTCCAACGTGTTAAACAATCAATGAAAAGGGGATATAATAATAAGTAACTCGTTATACGATAATTCAATTTGTCATTTTTGACAAGCATGTAGAAGGAGGACATTTCCGTTTGGATACTGGAACTCATGTTGTGATGGGCGTTGCATTAGGGGGGCTGGCTACACTGGATCCGGTAGTTGCCAGCAGCCATGTTACTGCCACAAGTGTGTTAATTGCTACTATTGCTGGGTCACAAATACCTGATATTGATACTGTGTTAAAATTAAGGAATAATGCGATTTACATTCGCAATCACCGCGGTGTGACGCATTCTATTCCAGCCGTATTATTATGGCCGCTTGTGCTAACGGCCGTAATTTATCCCTTCTTTCCGGAGGCCAGTCTCCTCCACTTATGGGCTTGGACGTTTGCGGCAGTGTTCATCCATGTTTTCGTCGATATTTTTAATGCCTACGGGACACAAGCATTGCGGCCCTTTAATTCCAAATGGTTAGCGCTTGGTGTTATAAATACATTTGACCCATTTATTTTTGCCATACATGTATTAGGGATTATTGCCTGGATATTAGGAGCTGACCCTGGCAGTACATTTCTCTTAATGTATATTATTGTGATTGCCTACTATTTCAAGCGGTACCAAACGAAAAAACGTGTACTTGTTGAGGTCAGAGCGCTTATTCCTGACGCTCAGGAAATTATCATTGCTCCAACCATGAAATTTCATCAATGGCGGATTGCTGCTATGAATAAAGAGATTTTCTTTGTCGGCAGGTCTGTTGATGGGAAAGTTGAAATTCTCGATCGCTTTAAACGGATTCCTGTTCCAAAAACTCCAGTGATTGAGGCAGCAAAGCAGGATCCTAATATCTCAGCCTTCCTTTCCTTCTCACCGGTTTATCGTTGGGAGGTTGATGAATACGATGATTATTATGAGGTCCGCTTTATCGATCTACGTTATCGCAGCAATGGCCATTATCCCTTTGTCGCAGTCGTTCAGCTTGACCTTGACTTAAAGCCGATACGTTCGTATACCGGCTGGGTTTTTAGTGAAAAGAAATTACGAAAAAAATTAGGGATTGTCCCCAACTGAATGTAAAAGCGGCGACCTTGTGGTCACCGCTTTTTTTATGTATCTTAATGCAGCGTATTCTTGTCTTGCTCAAAAAACTGTTTGTATTTTGGGTTAGTCGCTGTAAATTCATGAAGTTTGTCACCATGATGTTCAATCCATTGTCTAACAATTTTTTCGGTCACTTCACTGCCCATATACTCTTGTCCGGCGCGCGCATATGTGGCCTCAAAGTCCTCCCACAACAATTCCACCCATGTTCGAGCCTGATAAGCCGAAAGCTGGTGGTTTTTTTCAAGTAATAATTTTGCCAGCCGTTCATGATAATCATTCATAATTTCCCCACCTCATTACCAGTTTCTTATAACATAAGTACAAAAATTTTTGACCATACTAACCTTACGTGAAAAGCATTGTTAACATGCCTTGTTTTTCACGGTTCTCATTCTCTTTGCTTGGAGGTCAAACATGAGAAATAAAGAACGTAACTTTCCAAACCAAAACAATAACAAATTAGAGGGAGAACCGCGGGCAAAAGCGGAATACGCCTCTACACGAGCAGACGGCAGCATCAATACCCATCCACAGGAACGGATGCGTGCCTCCGGAGCACGTGACGATGAATCACCGCAAGTTTGGAAATAAAACATGCCTGCAATGACAACAAACCAGAGAAGAGAGTTTCTCTGGTTTGTCTATTACTTAAGCCATCTTAACACAGAGATAGGCAATGCTTCTTGCTTACCATCACCATTTAGGCGGTAACCCCAAGCGAACACTCCATTTAAATAATCGATCTTAAAGTATTCTCCTGGTGCGCCATCAATTTCATAAACTTCGCCTGCTTTAAAATCATCAGGATTTAATAAATAGGCCTTCGCCATTTGTACCTTACGTTCGAGCACAGCGTATTCATTAACCATTCCCAATTGCTCGGCTTTCCGTGCTTTTTCCAGCAGGGTCGAAATTTCCTTCCATAATTCATCTTCTGTCATATCACTATACCGTTTCTCTTGTTGCATTTAGCTCACTCCTAAAACTCGCTTGTTTTTAGTATAATTTTTTTTAGGGAAATAATAAAGAGTATCTTTGGTTCTTCCATTATATGTCTTAGTATTTTTTATTGAAAGGATAATGTTCTAAATGAAAACAATCATGATTACCGGTGCTGGTACAGGGTTAGGCAAAGAATTAGCGCTTGCCTTTTCACAACAAGGGTTTCATCTTCTCCTGATGGGGCGAACTGTTTCATCACTAGACTCTGTAAAACTTGATATTGAAAAAAATGGTGGACACGCTGACACCCTGACTTTAGATCTTAGGAATTTCGGTGATATTAATCGAAAAGTCCTGCTAATAGGTCACAATTATTCTATTTACGGTTTGGTGAATAATGCTGGGATCGGTCACTTTGGGCCCTTTAGCGAGATGAATGATGCAGAAATATTGGAGATGATTGAAACAAACGTCTTGGGGACTATTTTTATGACAAAGGCGGTTTTGCCTCTATTAAACCACCAAGACGTTGGGCGAATCATCAATATTATATCGACTGCAGGGCTGCGGGGGAAGGTTGACGAATCCGTTTATTGTGCCAGTAAATTTGCCCTTAGAGGGTTTACGGAAAGTCTGCAAAAGGAATATGCTGCTACTAATATCCATTTTCAAGCTGTGTACATGGGTGGCATGAATACTCCATTTTGGGATGGCAGCAATCATGTGCACGACCCTTCTCGCTTTCGGTCAGCATCAGAGGTAGCGGAAATTATTCTTGCTCACCCTGACGAAAATGAAATTATCATTGAAAGTAAAAAATCATGATGATTTGGTCATGATTTTTCTTTTTCCTGAAGGAATTTTTCGATTAATTCTATGGAAAATCCTTTGCGGTATAGGGCTTGTTTCATTTTTTGTTCGTATGCAAAGCCGCTGAAATGGACATATTTCCGATGGGCTTTATCTCCTTGGTAACGAATCGCTTCGAACTCCTCATCTATTTCATTATTAACCGCAGTTTCCTCTAATACGATTTGAATGATGGCAAACGGATATCCCTTGCGAATAAGCTGTTGCTCCAGCTTTTGTTTTTGAATTTTCAGCGAGTCTTTTGTTGGCTTTTTGAAAAATTTTTCCCCAAGTTTAACGGCCTTTTCGATTTGCTGCTCTAGGGGGAATTCTGTTAATGCCTGTTCAGCCATGCTCTCAGCAATGCCTTTTTCCTTCAATTCGCGCTTAATTGCCTCGGGACCTTTGTCAGTTGTATTAGCAAGCGTCCGGACAAATGCTTTGGCAAATTCCGCATCATCTATGTAGTTCTGCCTCTTCAGTTTGTGGATAACCTCATGTATTACAGGTTCTTCAATTTCTTTTTGAAGAAGATAATCATAGATTTCTTTTTCAGAGCGAATTCTTCTTGCCAAAAATTGAATAGCTGTATTGTAAGCCTTGCGGATATCATCCTGGTATTGAATTTCCAATAGAGAGAAATTATCTAGCTCCATGCCTTTTTTCAATTGAAACTTTATCAGAACATCACTGTCGACACTGAAAGCGAATTGCTCACCCTTGCCATAATCCATGAAAATGTTAAACCGATCTTCGCTTTTTTGCTGCGTGGTGATTTTCGTAATGATGGCCATGTTCTCACCTCCCTCTTACTGTACCATATTTTTTGGGGATTCACTTGGGGTTCGGATAATTTTTTCATGATGTGTATCTTTCCTTTAAATTCAGGTAAAAATGGAAATAGATAGTTTATGAAAGGGTGATGACAATGGGTGGCAAGAAGAAAAAAGATATGGGTAAAGGAAAATATTCGTTAACGAGCACACAGGAAGTTTTGTATCAGCGTGAGTTTAAAATGGCCGACCGCGCCGGAGGCTTTAACGATTCAAAAACCCGGCTTTAATCGGGGTTTAGTTACTTATTAAGGTTTTTCTCCCGGATAGCGGGGTGTTACTCTCGGATAGCGCGAAGTTACTCTCGGATAGCGCAGCGTTTCTTGCGGATATGAGTCATTTTTTCACATTCTCGACTTAAGGTTGTAACTTTTCCCATTCATGAACCACCTTGAATTGTAAATGCTATAAACGAACCAATTTGGTTCTTAATTGCTAACTTCGAAAGGGGTTTTGAGTAATGGGTCGTGCGCAAGGACATAGAACACGGGATAAAAACAAAGCATCACTTCCACAAGTTCCCAAAAATATGAAATCTGACGGTCGCGATGTGGAATTTTCGCGGGAAATGGCAGATAGTGCAGACCTTGAAGCACAAGCTAGGTCAAATGCAGCTGAACAACGAGTAAGAAACAAGAAATAGGGATTTTCTAGATAAAGAAGCAGGCGACCCTGCTTCTTTAAATATTTCTAATTGCTCATGAACCCTCTATGGAAACTAACTCCCTACCAAGGCTAACCCGTTTGTTTCACCGAACACCGTATTGTACTAAACCGCTTTTATTGCGGCTGGATCAGAAGTTAGCAACTCAACGTCTCCATCAATTGGAAAACAGAACGCTTCTGGGTGTTGATTAACAAATTCTGTTATTTTTGTTTGTCCTGCTTTTACTAGAAAAATGCGCTCCGAGACTTCTTGAAGCCAAATCACCTCTAAACTCTTACCGTCACTAGGCAATCCTTGAATCAGCCAGAACGCCTGCTCAGTTTGTTCATTATTTGGGGTCTGTCTAGGAATCAAGCCCTGAGTTGTCTGTTTCTCACCATGCTGTTGCTGGCAAACATACACCAAGTCCTCTATTATTGCACTGGCCGTTGGAAACATACCTGCTCCTGGCCCCTGCAATGTAATCCGGCCGACAATATCGGAGTAGACATTCACTGCATTTTCTACCCCCTCCACATGATAGAAGGGATTTTCCTTACCAACCAGGACCGGTTTAACGGAGGCCGTCAACAATTCGCCATCATGACGGATACTTGCCAGATGTTTAAAACGTAAACCTAACTGTTCAGCCGCCGCAATTAATTCGCTGGTAATAACGGTAATACCCTGACGTTCCACATCGTTCCAATCGGGTTCTGCCCCGAAGGCAATCCTGCTTAAAATCATCGCCTTATAAAATGCGTCAAATCCTTCCACATCATTGGTAGGGTCTGCTTCGGCATATCCAAGCTGCTGGGCAAGCAGCAGGCTTTCCGCAAATGACTGCTGCTTTTCCCTCATCTCCGTTAAAATAAAATTAGATGTTCCGTTTAGAATTCCCTGAATTTCGGCAACCCGGTTGATGTTTAATAATTGTCTAAGCGTTTGGATGACTGGAATGCCCCCGGCAACCGTTGCTTCATACCCCACCGACACCCCTTGCTTATTGGCCATTTCAAGCAGTTCCTGTCCATGATGGGCAAACATCTCCTTATTAGCTGTTATAATATGACAACCACGTTCAATTGCCTGTTGCAAATAACCGAAGCTAGGATTCTTATCGACAATTGCCTCAATAACAACATCAAGTTCGGGGAGCCTCAAGATATCAGCAAAATCAGTTGTTACCAGAACATCACTGTGAATATCCCGTTGTTTCTGTTTATTTTTAACTAAGATGGCAGCAACTTCGACGCTTTTGCCTAGAACAGCTGCCAGTGGTTCGGCATGGGATTGAATAGTGCGATATACCCCTTCACCTACTGTTCCAAATCCCAAAATAGCCACTTTGATTGCCGACATATAATCCACCCCTTCTGTAAATTTTTTTATAAAAAAAACCTCTTCGATAAGAAGAGGTTTTTTGCCTCCTCTTATCTTTCAGATTGAAATTCAATCTGCAGGAATTAGCACCTTTTCAAGAAAATCTTGAAGGTTGCCGGGCTTCATCGGGCCTAGTCCCTCCGCCGCTCTGGATAAGAGTTTGTTTATTCAAATTTGATTTTTAACTTTTCAGTAATTTAGGAAAAATATTAACTTACTTTTCTTCTAAAGTCAATAATAACTTTTTTTCAAAAAAAGAACCCGCTCTCTTTATTGAGCGGATTCGACTCTAATCTGTTATTGTTTCAGCTTTCCCTCAGCCAGTTGAATTTGCTGCTGAACCTGTTCCGGTGAGGTTCCGCCAAAGCTACTGCGGACGGCGACAACCTGTTCAGGTGCCAATACTTCATAAATATCCTCGCCGAATAGCTCGCTGAATTGCTGATATTCTTCCATACTTAAATCAAGTAAAAATTTATTGTGCTGGATGGCATACAGGACAATTTTCCCAATTACTTCATGTGCTTTACGGAATGGTAACCCTTTGCGCACCAAATAATCAGCAATATCGGTTGCATTGGAGAAATCATTACTGATTGCCTTACGCATCACGTCAGTATTGACGGTCATGGTTTCAATCATTGGTGCTAACAGTTTCAAGGAACCTTCGAGTGTTTCAGCAGTATCAAACATGCCCTCTTTATCTTCTTGTAAATCTTTATTATAAGCAAGCGGCAGTCCCTTCAGAACCGTCAATAGACCGATTAAATTGCCATAGGTTCGCCCTGTTTTCCCACGCAACAGCTCTGGTACATCGGGGTTCTTTTTCTGCGGCATGATACTTGATCCAGTACAAAAGGAATCATCGAGTTCAATAAATTGAAATTCCTGGCTCGACCACATGACCAGTTCCTCAGAAATTCGTGAAATGTGGGTCATGATAATCGCACCAATTGAGAGAAACTCTAGAATAAAGTCACGGTCGCTGACAGCATCCATGCTGTTTGGATAAATCGTATCAAAACCTAATAGTTCCGCAGTTTTTTCGCGATTTATCGGAAATGTTGTCCCTGCCAATGCCCCTGAACCGAGCGGCAGCCAATTAATCCGTTTCAACGAATCAATTAGTCTCTCCTTATCGCGCTCAAACATCCAAAAATATGCCATTAAATGATGAGCAAAGGAAACAGGCTGGGCACGCTGCAGATGAGTATACCCCGGTATCAATGTGTCAATATGTTCTTTTGCCTGTTTCAATAAAGAGCGTTGAACATCCTCCACAAGCGTAATGATTTCTGTTGTTTTTGTCCGTAAGTAGAGATGCATATCGGTCGCTACTTGGTCGTTACGGCTGCGGCCTGTATGCAATTTTCCGCCGACAGGACCTACTTCTTCAAGCAGTAATTTTTCAATATTCATGTGGATATCTTCATCTTCGATTAAAAATTCAACTTCACCGCGGTCAAGCTTTTCTTTAATGGCCAGCAGTCCCTGCTTAATTGTTTCGACATCTTCAACAGGAATAATTCCGCATTCACCTAACATTTGCACATGAGCCAGGCTTCCGGCGATGTCCTCCTTCGCCAGCTTTTGATCAAAAGTAATCGATGCTGTGAATTCTTCCACCAGCTTGTTTGTTTCTTTCGTAAAACGTCCGCCCCATAGCTTAGACATTTGCTGCTCCTCCTTTACGATTCATGTTGTAATTGTTATTCTTCTGGATTATAGGCAGATTTCATTAAGAAGACGGCCCCCGAATCTATTTCGGGGGCATCTCTTATGGTTTTAAAATTGTTTGTTTATTGTTTACTTCCGTATAAACCTTTGTTGGCAGCCCCCATAGCTTAATAAAGCCAACCGCTGCATTATGGTCGAAGGCATCACCTTTTGTATAGGTTGCCAGCTCTTCATTATATAAGCTATGAGCTGATTTACGAGCCACGACGGTATGATTACCTTTGTGCAGTTTGACACGAATGGTGCCTGACACCACTTTTTGCGTCTCTTCGATGAAGGCATCAAGTGCTGACTTTAGTGGAGAATACCACAGTCCGTCATAAATAATTTGTGACAGCTTTTGATCCACCTGTGTTTTAAATTGCGTAACCTCACGCGGTAAGGTTAGAAATTCTAATTCTTTATGAGCGTTAATCAGAATTAAGGCTGCTGGGTTTTCGTAAACCTCACGTGATTTAATGCCTACTAAGCGGTTTTCGATATGGTCAATACGGCCGACCCCATGCTTACCGCCAAGCTCATTTAACATTTCGATTAGGGGAACAAGCGGCATTTTAATACCATCGAGTGCAACAGGTACACCTTGCTGGAACTCAATTTCAATGTATTCCGGTACATCCGGTGTTAATTCAATTGGATTCGTCCAATCGAAGGCTTCCTCCGGTGCCTCAGCCCATGGATTTTCGAGCACTCCAGCTTCACAGGCGCGGCCCCAAATGTTAGCATCAATCGAGAATGGATTGTCTAAATCAATTGGAATCGGAATCCCATGCTTCTCGGCATAGGCAATTTCCTCATCACGCGTCATGCCCCACTCACGAACTGGTGCTATCACCTTTAAATCAGGATTTAACGCTTGTATGGATACCTCAAAACGGACCTGATCATTTCCTTTTCCGGTACAGCCGTGAGCAACAGCTGCCGCTCCCTCTTTTTCCGCTACCTCAACTAATAACTTAGAAATTAACGGGCGAGAAAGTGCTGATGATAACGGGTATTTTCCTTCATATAAACAATTAGCCTTTAGCGCTGGTAAAATATAATCCTTCGCCAGCATTTCTTTTGCGTCAACAATATACGCCTTAATGGCACCTACATTTAACGCCTTTGCTTTTATTGCTTCCAAGTCTTTCCCTTCGCCAACATCCAAACCAAGGGCAATTACATCATAGCCATATTTTTCTTGAATCCATTTTACTGATACCGATGTATCAAGACCACCGGAATAAGCAAGCACAATTTTTTCCTTCGCCATTTTCCTCGCCTTACTTTCCTTTTTGTATTAAAATTCATCGATTAGTATTATTATACATAATTCTTCACAAAAATAAAGACTATTCTACAGTTAAAAATTTTTCGATTACAGAGATAGTTTTTTTCAAAATGATATACACCCCGACTTTGATTAGCCGCGACCAACAGAAATAGTCCTATTTTTCTGCAGGTGATAAAGTTCTGATACGGTCCGAACAGTGAAATCCTGCTCTGCCGAAGTATCATTTTGAGTAGTAACCAAGGCTTTCACTGTATCAAAATGGGTATATACCGGCACCTTATAGCGAGTTGCCTGTTCGCGAATATAAAAGCCAAATTTCAGCTTATTACGGCCTTGACTTGGGATATTAATAACCGCTTCAATTTTCTGTTTACGGAACAATTGCTCTACAGCCTCTTCATCGTGAACAACCACATCGACTCCAATACCATGCTGTTGGAAAAACTCGGCCGTTCCTTCCGTTGCAGCAATTTTGTATCTGGCTGTCAATGCTTCTATTATGGGAAGTGAAGCTAACTTTTCCCGCTGAGCAATGGAACATAAAAGCGTCGTTTCTTCCATATTCCCCGCTTTGACTGGTAGCGACTTGCGGAGAGCCTCTAAATAATTCAAACCTAACCCGAGGACTTCACCGGTTGATTTCATTTCCGGCCCAAGCACATGATCGACACCTTTTAGCTTGCCGGAAGAAAATACAGGTGCTTTGACAGAAACATAGTCCGGCTCTGGCTGCAAGCCTGACGTTTTGCATAAACTTGCAAGTGACTCTCCTAATTGGACTCTAATTGCCCACTCAATCATGGGGATTCCGGTTACCTTACTAATAATCGGCACTGTACGTGATGAGCGCGGGTTCACCTCTAATACAAAGACTTGATTTTCATAGACAACATATTGGATATTCATTATCCCAATAATCGGTACGGCTTTGGCAAGTTGGCCAGCGTATTCAACTATGGTCGTCTTTATTTCTACTGACATGGACTGTGGTGGAAATACTGAGATGCTGTCGCCTGAGTGTACCCCGGCTTTTTCAATATGCTCGAAAATTCCTGGAACAACAATCGTCTCACCATCACTGATGACGTCAATTTCACATTCGAGTCCTGGCATATATTTATCCACTAATAACGGCCACATTTTCTCGTTTGCATTTGTTTCAAACTGCTTGATATAATCGCTTAATTCAGTTTGGGAAAAAATTGTAAACATTGCCTGACCACCGATGACATAGGATGGCCTTACAAGTACTGGATAGCCTAGTTCCTCTGCGGCAGAAACTAATTCTTCTTTATGGAAAACGGTTTTCCCCTCTATATGTGGGATGTTTAAATCTTCGAGCAGTTCATAGAATGCTTGGCGATCCTCTAGTCGGTCAACATTTTCCACGGTCGTTCCTAAAATCGTGATACCTTCCTCCTGCAGCTCATGTGCCAAGTTAATGGCCGTTTGCCCACCAAACTGAATCAATACCCCTTCGACAGCTTCTTTTTCAATAACATGGAGCACATCTTCAACTGCCAGCGGTTCAAAATAAAGCCGGTCAGCGACTGAATAGTCGGTGCTCACCGTTTCCGGGTTGTTATTAATTACCACAGCCTGATAACCTTTTTTCTTGATTGCTTTGGCGGCATGAACGGAGCAGTAATCAAATTCTATTCCTTGACCGATGCGAATCGGGCCGGAACCAATGACAAGAATCTTCCTGGCAGTTGTTGGCTCAACCTCATCGACTCCATAATAGGTTGAGTAATAATAAGGCGTGACTGCATCAAACTCCGCTGAACAGGTATCAACCATTTTATATCCAGGCTTAATATTCAGTTCTTTCCATTTCTGACGGACTTGTTTTTCTGGTACCGCTAAAAGCTGAGCAATTAACTTATCAGCAATATTGAGCATTTTTGCCTGCTTTAACAGCGATTCAGGCACAGCTGCCCAGCTGTAAGAGGCAAGTTTTTGTTCCAGCGCCACGATAGTGCTGATTTTGTGTAAAAACCATGAGTCGATTTCCGTAAGCTGCTTTATTTTTTCAAAGGCAATACCGCGTCTGAAAGCTTCCGCGATGATAAACAACCGTTGATCATTGGCTGTTTCCAGGAGTTCATACAGTTCTAGATCAGGCAAAGATTGATGGATTTTGCGGCATAGGCCATATACATTCATCTCCATCGAACGAATCGCTTTATTCAATGCGCCTTCAAAGCTACGGTCAATCGCCATTACTTCACCCGTTGCTTTCATTTGCGTTCCCAGCGACCGATCTGCCTCAGGAAACTTATCAAACGGAAAGCGCGGCAGTTTGACGACAATATAATCTATTGCTGGTTCAAATGAGGCGAAAGTGTTCCCTGTGATTGGATTGACAAGCTCATCAAGATGGTAGCCAATTGCACATTTTGCAGCCATCCGGGCTATTGGATAACCGGTCGCCTTTGAGGCCAATGCTGAAGAGCGGCTAACCCTAGGGTTCACTTCAATAATGTAATAGTCATTGCTTTCCGGATGTAAGGCAAATTGAATATTACAACCACCGATAATTTCTAATTCACGAATAACCTTGATGGAAACGTCACGAAGCATTTGATATTGAACATCGGTTAGCGTTTGCGATGGGGCTACAACCATTGAATCTCCGGTATGAACACCTACGGGGTCGATGTTTTCCATGTTACAAACGATGATGCACGTATCATTGGCATCTCTCATGACCTCATATTCAATTTCCTTCCAGCCTTTGATGCTTTTTTCTACCAGTACTTGGTGAATCGGACTGGCGGCAAGTCCTTTTTTCAGGACAACTTCCAATTCTTCCTCATCATGGGCAAATCCACCGCCTTCACCGCCTAGTGTAAACGCTGGGCGAATGATGACTGGGAAACCAATTTCACGGACAAACTTAACCCCTTCCTGATAGCTTTGGATAATTGCTGACTCAGGAATCGGTTCACCGATTTTCAGCATAAGGCTGCGGAACCGTTCGCGGTCTTCGCCGTTTTTAATCGATTCAACGGATGTCCCTAACAGCTGGACATCATATTTTTTCAAGATTTTTTGCTCGTACAGCTCAACAGTTAGATTCAAACCCGTCTGACCGCCAAGTGTACCAATCACCCCATCAGGGCGTTCCTTTTGAATAATTTTTTCGATTGCCGCCACAGTCAGCGGTTCGATATATACTTTATCGGCAACGGCCTCGTCCGTCATAATCGTCGCCGGGTTATTATTAACCAATACAACTTCCAAGCCTTCTTCTCTTAAAGCAATGCAAGCTTGCGTACCGGCATAATCAAATTCAGCTGCCTGCCCAATGACGATTGGGCCTGAACCGATGACAAGCACTTTTTTTAAGTCTTTATTTAACGGCATACTGCGTCTCTCCCATTGAGGCAATTTGTTGGACAAATCCTGTTAAAATATAATCTGTATCACTTGGTCCCGGATGGGCTTCAGGATGAAACTGAACCGTTTGCACTGGATAGAGTTTGTGCCGCAGTCCCTCAATCGAGCTATCATTGACATTGCGATAAGTGATTGCAAATTCGCGGCTGTCAACACTGTTATCCACAACAACATAACCATGATTTTGTGCGGTGATTTTTACTTTGCCTGTGGCCAATTCCTTTACGGGATGATTACCACCGCGGTGACCATACGCTAACTTCTCGGTCTTTGCACCGAAGGCAAGCGCGATTAACTGGTGCCCTAGACAAATCCCTAGAGAAGGGAAATGCTGACAGATTTTTTTTATTTCCGGGAACCATTGCTTTAGTGCCATCGGGTCCCCCGGGCCATTGCTAAAAAGGATTCCATCAGGGTTTAATGCTTTGATTTGTTGGAATGTTGTATGATAAGGCATAACAGTGACCGAGCAGTTTTCTGCCAGCAATGCCGTTAGGATTGACTTCTTATAGCCATAATCGATTAACACTACATGCGGACCACTATTTTTGAAAAATTCCGTCTCTTTAACCGATACTTGATCAACCCAAAATGGTACGGTCTCTGCAGCCGAAAAATTAACCTGTTTCGTTTTTCCAATATACCCCTTAACCGTTCCACGGCTGCGAATCGTTTTGACAAGTTGGCGTGTATCGACTCCGGCAATTCCAGCTACGCCTGCATGTATCAGCCGCTCAGAAAATTTTTCCATACACTGGTAATGGCTAGGGGCCTCGCAAAGGTCCCCTAAGACAACACCAGCTAGCGCTGGGGCAAGGCTCTCATCGTCCAGACTATTGATGCCGTAATTCCCAATAATCGGGTAGCAAAAGGTCAGTATTTGCCCGGCATATGAAGGGTCAGTAATCATTTCTTGATAACCGGTCATACTCGTATTAAAGACAACTTCTCCGAAAGTTTCCTGGGCTGCGCCAATCAGCACACCTGGAAATACTTCTCCCGTCTCCAAGGTAAGATAGCCTTGTTCCACTATTTCACGCGCCTTTCTCGATAGTTTGCATTGTTTTTTCCATCGCTTTAGTAAATTCATCTATTTCGTCCGTTGTGACCGTCAGCGGCGGCAGAATTCGCACGACATTTGGTCCCGCAGTTAATATAAGCAGCTGATGGGAAATCGCCTTTTGAATTATTTCCCCGGCACTTACTTTATCCACAACCAGCCCTTTCATGAGCCCTTTGCCGCGAACTTCACGAATGAAAGAGTAGGATTCCTGCAATTTCTGCAGTTGTTTATCCAGATAACTAGACATTTGCTTAGCATGTTCAAGAATTCCCGGTTCAAGTAGCTGTGTCACAGTTGCCACACCGGCAGCTGTTGCCAGTGGATTACCGCCAAATGTACTGCCATGGCTTCCGGGTTCAAAGCCTTTCGCTGCTTCGTTTTTGGCAATGATTGCGCCGATTGGGAAACCTGACCCCAATCCTTTTGCCAGGCTAATTACATCTGGTTCAATATTGTAGTGCTCATAGGTAAACAATGTTCCTGTCCTGCCCATCCCTGTTTGGATTTCATCGACCATGAGAAGGATTCCCTGTGCTTGACAAATCTGCGCCAGTTTTTGGATCCACCCCTCATTTGCCGGTATAACCCCGCCTTCTCCTTGAACAAGTTCAAGAAGTACAGCGGCGGGCTGAAGCTTTTCAAGCTCATCAAGTGCTGTAATATCGTTAAACGGCAAATAACTGAAACCTGGCATTAACGGAGCAAAACCGTGTTGAATTTTTTCCTGTCCGGTGGCTGTTAATGTTGCCAATGTTCTGCCATGGAACGACTGCTGAAAGGTCACGACTAGCGGGTTAGCATTTCCGTTGATTTTTTGCGAATAGCTTCTTGCTAGTTTTATAGCGGCTTCATTTGCCTCAGCACCGCTGTTGCAAAAAAACACTTGATCACCGCAGCTGTTAGCAACAAGCAGACTCGCAAGCTCTTCTTGGTTAGGAATATGATAGAGATTGGAACAATGCCAAAGCTGCTGCAGCTGCTCCTCGAGCTTTTTCTGTACAGAGTCTGGGACATGGCCAAGATTACAGGTGGCAATCCCTGAGGTGAAATCTAAATATTGTTTATCGTGATTATCCCACACAAAGCTGCCTTTTCCCTTTACAAGCGTGACTGGAAAACGATTATATACACTCATTACCGCTGATTGGGCGGTAGAACTATTTGTTGTCATCATGCGATTACCTCTTCTAAGACAATTTTTGTACCAATGTTTTTCCCATTTGAATAATCTAGCAAGCTATTTTTCTCAAAGCCGTTAATGATTGCTACTTCGGCAATGTTATGGACGAGACCATCAAGCGCTGCTTTTACTTTGGGAATCATCCCTCCATAAATTGTTTGGTTGCGAATCATTTCCTCGATAATTGATTTTGACACTAGATCAAGCTTCATTTTTACCCCGTCTTTTTCAACTAAAATCCCGGGAATATCGCTGATAAAACAAAGATTGGCTCCTAACGCCTTGGCAACCGCCGCTGCGGCTGTATCGCCATTTATGTTATAGCGCTGACCGCTTGCATCAATTCCAATCGGGGAGATAACCGGAATCGAGCCTTGCTCGACCAACCCTTGGATAATATGATGATTCACTTCGATTACCTCTCCAACAAAACCGAGCAGTTTTGCATTTTTCGTCGGGACTGCTTGGAGTAAGCGGCCGTCCACTCCACTGACACCAATGGCACTGCCTCCGGCTTCAATGATATTGCGCACCACCTGCTTGTTAACCATACCGCTTAATACCATCTCGACAATATCTAATACTTCATGGTTGGTAACGCGGAGCCCATTTACAAATTCAGTCTTAACTTGCAAACTTTGCAGCAATTGATTAATAAGCGGCCCGCCGCCATGAACAATCACTGGCAACCATTCCCCCGATTGTCTTAGTGAAATAACCTCTTCATAAAAGGATCTTGGTAAATTCTCCAATACGCTGCCGCCGCACTTAATGACTAAGTAGTTCATTAACTTTGTTTCCCCCTTATGTGCGATAGGATGCGTTGATTTTTACATAATCGTATGTTAAATCGCATCCCCAAGCAGTTGCACTGTCTTGCCCTTGATTTAGCTCAACAAGAATTTGGACATTCTCCTGCTGCAAATGCTGCTTCACCGTTTCTTCACAAAAGTGAGTTGGTAAACCATTCTCAAAAACGGTGCTGTCGCCAATCGATACTTTAATATTGTTTGGGTCTACCGGAACTCCGCTATAACCAATGGCGGTCACAATCCGTCCCCAGTTTGCGTCTGTCCCATAGATTGCTGTTTTAACGAGATTAGAAGAAATAACCGCTTTTCCGACTGCTCTTGCTCCATTCTCACTAAAAGCACCTGTGACTTTAACCTCAATCAGCTTTGTCGCGCCTTCACCATCGCGGGCAATCTTTTTCGCCAGCGCCTCACAGACAATCTTTAATCCTTGTTTAAAAACGCCCCAATCAGGATGCTCACTAGTCAGCAGTTCATTACCTGCAAGACCGTTTGCCATAACGACCACCATGTCATTTGTACTCGTGTCGCCATCAACGGTAATCATGTTAAAGGTTTGATTGGTGACTTCTTTTAAGGCCAGCGATAAATCTTCATGGGCGATGTTCGCGTCCGTTGTGACAAATCCGAGCATTGTTGCCATATTCGGATGGATCATCCCTGAGCCTTTTGCCGCTCCGCCAATACTAATTGTTTTGCCGTCTATTTTAAGCTGGACAGCGATTTTCTTTACCGCCAAATCGGTTGTTAAAATCGCTTGGAGAAAATTATTCACGTCTTCATGTTCAATATTTAGAATTTGCTTAATTCCGCTCGTTACTTTCCCCATTGGCAGCAGCTCACCAATCACACCTGTTGACGTGACCGCAACTAAGTGATCGGCAATTCCAAGCTCGCTGGCAAATCCTTTTTGCATTTCATAGGCGTCTTTTAGGCCTTGTTCACCTGTACAGGCATTAGCATTGGCTGAATTAACGAGGATGGCCTGAACCTTATGTTCCTTTGCCATGCTTTCTTGTGTAACAACAAGCGGGGCAGCCTGAAATATATTCGTCGTATAAACACCTGCAGCAGCTGCCGGTACTTCTGAAACAATATAGCCTAAATCAAGCCGCTTTTTCTTTAAACCGCAATGCAGGCCGCCCGCCTTAAACCCCTGTGGTAATGTCACACTCTCTTCTTCAAAAATGACAATCTCTTGACTTGTTGTTACCTGTGCCAATGAAATTTCCTCCTATTCATCCTTTGGTTAGTTTGTAGTTAATTGACCGTTCGTTTTTTTAAAATACATTATGGATACATTGGTAATTGCGTAAGGCCAGTTTGTTCCTCCCAGCCAAACATGATGTTCATATTTTGGATTGCTTGACCGGCAGCCCCTTTCACTAGGTTGTCAATCACTGAGATGATGGTGAGCCGGTTTGTTCGCGAATCCACATGCAGGCCGATGTCACAGTAATTGCTTCCGAGCACTTCTTTCGTTGCTGGAATCGTTCCCGCAGGTCTGACCCTGACAAATGACTTCTGCTGGTAAAATTCTTCGTATATATTTACGACTTCCGCTGTTGGAATGTTCTTGTTTAAATTTAGATACATTGTGCACATGATTCCTCTTGTCATCGGTACCAGATGTGTTGTGAAGGTAATCGTGATGGAGTTTCCTGTTGTATCTTCGAGGACTTGTTCTATTTCTGGTATATGTTGGTGTGCGCCTAATTTATATGCTTTTAAATTTTCATTTATCTCAGCGTAATGAGCGGTCAAAGATAGCCCCCTGCCTGCACCGGAAACGCCTGACTTGGCATCGATGATGATAGATGATTCATCGGCAATATTGGTTTTTAGGATTGGGTGTAAGCCTAAAAGTGTTGCCGTTGGATAACAGCCCGGATTGGCAATTAAAGACGCCGTCTTAAGTTGTTCCGGATAGATTTCTGAGAGTCCATAGATTGCTTGGTTAAGATAATCTTGTGAAGGTGCCTGGTGCCGGTACCAAGTCTCGTAGTCTTGCTGCGACCTCAGCCGGAAATCCCCTGATAGATCAATGCATCTTATTCCTGCATCCATTAACTGTGGAACCAGTTTACTGCTTACACCAGATGGCGTTGCCAAAAAGACTACCTGATGTTCTTCGGCAATTTCTTCTGGTGAGAATTCACTCATAGGCTTTTCAATAATTCCCGTTAAATGCGGATAGCTGTCACTTAAGTTCGCTCCAGCCTGTGAGTTCGATATAACACAACCAATCTCAATATTTGGGTGCTGGTGCAGGAGGCGTATTAGCTCAATCGCTCCGTATCCCGTCCCGCCAATAATTGCCGCTTTCATCTCTTTCCACTCCTAGGTAACGTTGATAATGAATTATTATACATAGTTATATATAATTATTCAATACAAAACAGTTTTATTTTTCAGTTTATTTTTGTATGCGGTTACATAGAAAAAGCCGGATTGCGGCAAACAACCCAGCATTAATACGCTTTTATTATTCTAATAAAAAAGCACATCTTCCTTTTTACTTGGTTAGATGTGCCTTATATGAGTAATAACCCCACTAATAATATTCGTAAAAAATTAATTTTTATGCAATAGTGCTAATACAGCCCTCAGGTCAGAGATAGGAATTTGCCCTGGAGCCGATTCTTGCCCAGCTGATGCAAAGGTTAGTGCTGAGCCGAAGACTTCCCCTGCAAGTCTTGTTATCATGCCTTTCGCACCCATAGAGATAGTGATTAACGGCCTGTCCGCGTATTGTTCAAACATTGTATTTGTCGCATCCATTAACGTCAGAACATCAGCTGAACATGTTGGCATTACTGCAATCTTAGGCAGGTCAGCACCAAGTTCTTGAGCCCGGCACAGCCGCGAAATAATCTCTTCTTTTGTTGGTGTCTTGGTAAAATCATGGTTGGAGATAATCACGAATATATCTTTCGCGTGAGCTTTGTTTAACAATGTAGTAATCAGTTTCTCCTCTTGGAACAGCTCTATATCAATAATATCGGCCGCATTGGACTCAATTACAGTATTATTTACATGCATATAATCTGATGGGCTAAGTTCAATTTCGCCACCTTCCTTTGCACTTCTACATGTAAAAATAAGCGGGATGTCCTCGAGGATAGAGCGAATGTTACGTAATATTTCCAATACTTTATTGGTATTGTTTATGTCTGCAAAAAAATCAACTCGCCATTCAACAATATCTGGGTGAAGCTCTTTGACTGCTCTTGCTTGCTCTACTATTTCCATAGAAGTACGTCCCACTAGCGGAACGCAGATCTTCGGAGGTCCTTCACCAATCGTAATCCCACGAATTGCTATCGCTCTTTTCATGGTTTCAGTTCCCCCTTTTGCAAAATTTCCGTAATAACCTCTTGCGGACTTTTGGCATCAACGGCGATGTTAAGGTGATGCTGGGAATAAATTACTTGTCGAATAGTGAATAGTTCTTTGATTTCTTCCAGTGTTTTACCATGGAGAACCGGGCGGCTGTCGTGGATTAAACTGAGCCGGTCCTGCCAATTTTCAAATAAGATACTTAGATAAATAACATTGCATGTCGCTAAACAAAGATTCTTAATATCTTCTTGTAAAAAAGCGCCGCCGCCAACTGAGATAATTTGATATTTTTCTTCAACCAAACGAGTAATCAGTGCCTTTTCCCGATCTCTGAACACTTGTTCACCAAAGTGGTGAAAAATTTCCGATATTGGCATTTGAAACTCTTTTTCGATTTCATCATCAACATCCACGAAAGTCCAATTTAGTTTGTCTGCGAGCAGCCTGCCGATGGTTGTTTTCCCTACCCCCATAAAGCCAATTAACACGATACTTTTTTCTCTGTCCATTTTTCATCCCCCAAGGTTACAGAACAATCTTTTAGATTATTATAATTCTTAAGACTATGTAACACAAAAACTATTTCTTTGGTATAAAGGAGTATAAACTTTCCTTGTTCCCAATCGAAAAAAGACTCCCAAGCGGAGCCTCAGTTAGTTTTTCATCTTCGGATCAAGCACGTCACGCAAGCCGTCACCCATCAAGTTAAAGCCGAGTACAGTTAACATAATAGCCATACCAGGGAAAAATAATGTCCAAGGGGCGTTAGTAATATAGTTTTTCGAGTCAGCGAGCATTTTCCCCCACTCCGGTGTTGGTGGCTGGGCGCCTAATCCAAGGAAACCAAGGGCCGCGGCCTCAATAATCGCCGTGGCAATTGCCAAAGTAGCCTGGACAATCACCGGGGAAATACTATTCGGTAATATATGACGGAAAAGGATTCGCGAATCACGCATGCCAATCGCCCGCGCTGACATAATATATTCCTCCTGCTTAACACTTAACACTTTCGAACGCACTAAGCGCCCAAAGTTAGGGATATTAATGACGGCAATGGCAATCAGGGCATTTTGCAATGATGGCCCGAGAATTGCTACAACTGCAATTGCGAGCAGAATACTAGGAAAAGCCAGCATAATATCAAAAATTCGCGAAATAATTGTATCAATCCAGCGACCATAGTAACCGGCAACAATACCAAGGAAAGTCCCGACAACTACCGAACCTAACACCGAGAAAAAGCCAACCCACAAGGAGATTCTTGCTCCATACAATACTCGTGAAAAGATATCGCGGCCAAAGTCATCAGTTCCAAACCAGTGCTTGCTTGATGGTGCCTGCATCCGCTCAGACATCACTTGCTCCTTAAAGCCATATGGTGCTATCCATGGAGCAATGATGGCAATAATGATGAAAAATAGCACAATTGCCAGACCAATAACTGCCAGCTTATTTTTATAAAAGGAGCGCCAGGCCTCTTTCCATGGCGGGATAAACTTTTCTTCGACTGGTGAGGATGGTATTTCTGCTGTGTTTTTTGCAAGTTCTGCCATTTTCTCGCTACCTCCCTTTTACTTAGTGAATTTTATACGTGGATCAATAAAGACATATAATAAATCTACAATTAGATTGATAAAGACAAAAATGGCGGCAATAATTAAAATGCCGGACTGAATCACCGGATAATCGCGGAAACCAATGGCATCATATAAATACCTGCCAATTCCAGGCCAGCCAAAGATTGTTTCAGTTAAAATTGCGCCCCCTAATAATAAACCAGTTTGCAAGCCAATAACGGTCAACACAGGGATAATCGCATTTTTTAATGAGTGCTTGTACACCACCCAGAACATCTTCAACCCTTTTGCGCGAGCGGTTCGAATATAATCAGATTTCATTACTTCAAGCATCGTCGCCCTGGTCATTCTCGCAATAATCGCCATCGGAATCGTCGCTAAGGCAACGCTCGGTAAAATTAAATGCTGCAAAACTGTTGTAAATTGGTCAAACCTTCCCTGCAATAAAGTATCAATTAAATAAATATTGGTGATAGCCGTCACCGGGTCACGAACATCCTCTCGTCCTGTCGTCGGCAGCCAGCCTAATTCGATTGAAAATACCCATTGTTCCATTAGACCTAACCAGAAAATTGGCATTGAAACACCAATAAGTGCTAATACCATCGCGCCATAGTCAAACCAAGATTTCGAAAACCACGCACTGATAATGCCTGCATTTACACCGATGACCACGGCAATAATCATCGCCACAACCGTTAATTCCATTGTTGCTGCCAAGTATGGCCAAATTTCCTCACTAATCGGTCCCCTTGTACGCAAGGAGGTTCCTAAATCGCCTTGCAATAGTGCCTGAATATAGTCAAAGTATTGTATGTACCATGGCTGATTAAGTCCTAACTGCTGCGTCAACTCGGCAATTGCTTCTTTTGTAGCGCGCTGTCCCAAGATGACTTGAGCCGGATTCCCGGGAATAGCATGGATAATTGCAAACACAATCAGTGTCATCCCAATCAGTACCGGTATAAGTGAAAAAATTCGCCGGACTGTATACGTAAGCATGTAATTCACCTCTTTTTGTCGGCTTTTGAAAAGTTCTTTTTTTGGTCACAGCAACGGTTTGTTAACAAAAGGGGAGGCAAAGAAACCTCCCCTTTTCCTAGCTTATTTCTTAAATTCAACTTTACTTAATACTTCTGAGCCAGTTGGATGCGGCAAGTAATTTTGGACATCTTTGTGAGCTGCTAACAATGGTGTAGAGTGAACAAGAGGTACCCATGGTGCATCTTCATGGACGATTTCTTGCGCTTTCTTGTAAAGCTCATTACGCTTCTCCTGGTCAGCAATCGTTTGAGCTTCAATTAAAATATCATGGAGTTTGTCATTGCTGTATTGCGCATAGTTGTTGCTGCCGATGCTATCTTTATCCAGCAATGTGTAGATAAAGTTGTCTGGGTCTCCATTATCCCCGGTCCAGCCGAGCATGAACATGTCAAACTCGCCTTTATTGGCCTTTTCTAGGTAAGTTGCCCAGTCAACAGATTGGATGTTGGCTTTTACATTAATCTTGCTTAAACTTTCTTGGATAACCTCAGCCACTTTTTGTGCTTCAGGCATGTATGGACGGGCTACCGGCATTGCCCAAAGGTCAATTTCAAAGCCTTTCTCATATCCTGCTTCTTTCAGTAGTTCTTTTGCTTTCTCTAAATCATACGGATACTCTTGGATGGCGTCGTTATAACCTTCAATGGAAGGCGGCATTGGGTTTTTCGCAGCTTCTGCTTTTCCGCCATAGAAGGCATCAATAATGGTCTTCTTGTCAACAGCATAGTTAATGGCTTGACGAACTAATTTGTTATCAAATGGTTTACGTGTAGTTGTTAAACCGATATAACCTACGTTCATGGACGGGCGCTCAATGATTTGCAGCTGGTCATTTCCAGTTACAGTTGCTTCATCTGAGTTATTTAAGCCATCCATCACATCGATTTCCCCTTTAGCAAGGGCATTCAGGCGAGCTGTATTTTCCGGAATAACGCGGAAAATGATTTTGTTTAACTTAGGCAACTCTTTGTTCCAGTAATCTGGGTTCTTTTCAATGACAATTCGATCGTTTGCCTTCCATTCAACAAACTTGAATGGGCCTGTTCCAACTGGATTATTTCTAAAATCATCACCATACTTTTCAAGTGCAGCAGGACTCGCGATACCAAACATTGACATTGCTAAGTTTTTCAAGAATGGTGCTTGCGGTCTTTTTAAAATAAATTGAACTGTATGCTCATCAACTGCTTTTACCTCTTTGATAACATGGCCTTCGTCCTTTTTAAAGCCGCCAAACATCGTGTAGTACGGGAATTTCTCTTCATCCCCGTTCATCCAGCGATTAAAGTTATAAACGACTGCTTCGGCGTTGAAGTCTGTTCCATCATGGAATTTTACTCCTTGACGCAGGTGGAACGTGTACGTTAACGCGTCATCGGAAACTTCCCATTTTTCAGCAAGTCCTGGCTGAATTGTTGTATCTTGTTCCCCGTAGTTTAACAATGTTTCAAAAAGATTAATGGTTACTTTGAAAGTTTCTCCCTCAGTTGTCGTGATTGGGTCTAATGAAACAGAGTCACCGCCGCGGCCATAAACGAGCGTATCTTTCGCAGCTCCACCGCCATCAGCTGGCTTTTTTGAGTCGCCATCCGCCTCATTATTGCTCTTGCTGCTACAGCCAACTAGGAACATGCTGATGGCAAGCAATGAAATCAGCAACAGTTTAAATGTTCTTTTTTTCATCAACTTTTCTTACCCCCTGTGTATTTATTGATTTTTTTATCATAAATATCGCCTCCTCACTTATATAAGTGGCAGGCAACATAATGACCGTTTAGAATAAGCTCCTGCGGCCTTGTTGTCTTACAAATATCCATACATTCCCCACACCGGGTGTGAAAAGCACAACCCGTTGGCGGATTTGCTGGGCTTGGAAGATCCCCTTCAATTAAAATAGTTTTCTTCTTTAAATCTGGATCTGGTATAGGAACGGCTGAAAGCAGTGCTTTCGTGTACGGATGGAGTGGATTGTCGTACAACTCTTCACTATCTGCCAATTCTATTAATCTCCCTAAATACATAACCCCAACACGATCACTGATATGGCGTACGACCCCCAAATCATGAGCAATAAAAATATAGGTAAGTCCGAATTCCCTTTGGATATCCTTCATGAGATTCAACACCTGTGCCTGAATCGAAACATCAAGTGCGGAAACAGGTTCATCGGCAATAATCAATTTTGGCTTGGTCATCAGGGCGCGGGCAATGCCAATCCGCTGCCGCTGACCGCCGCTGAATTGGTGTGGATAGCGTTTTGCATGGTAACTGCTTAAGCCAACGACCTCGAGCATTTCTTTAACACGTTTTTTTCGTTCTTCTTTTGAGCCAATGCCATGGACAATCAATGGTTCCTCCAGGATTTGCTCCACTGAGTGTCGAGGGTTTAAGGAGGCATACGGATCCTGGAAAACCATTTGAATATCGCGACGAATCCGCCGCAATTCTCCCTTCGACATTCTTCTAACCTCTTGGTCTTCAAATTTAATTGACCCGTCACTCGCTTCGATTAAACGCATGAGCAGTCTTCCTGTTGTTGATTTACCACAGCCGGACTCCCCTACTATTCCCAATGTCTCCCCTTTTTTCACATAAAAAGAAACATCATCGACAGCTTTCACTTCACCCTGTTTCTGCCCTAATAGTCCACCGGTTATCGGGAAATATTTCTTTAGTCCATTCACTTCAAGAAGTAACTCCGACATGGCCATTCCTCCCCTCTTTCACTGTATGCAAGAAACAGCGCACTTCATGTCCGTCTTTTTCCATTGTATAAAGGTCTGGCGATTGCTCAAGGCAGGTTGTAAACGCTTCCGAACATCTGGCTGCAAAGCGGCAACCCTGTGTAACTGACCCTGGGGTTGGAACTGTTCCCGGAATACTATATAGTCGTTCTTTCTTTTCCCGTAAATCTGGGACAGATTTTAAAAGGCCTTGTGTATATGGGTGTTGTGGATTTTTCAGAATCGTACGCACATCGCCTTGTTCAACAACTTGACCGGCGTACATAACAATCACTCGTTCACAAATCTCAGCTACTACCCCTAAATCATGTGTAATTAGGATAATGGATGTATTGGTTTTTTGATTAAGATCTTTCATTAGCGCTAAAATTTGTGCCTGAATTGTCACATCAAGTGCAGTTGTAGGCTCGTCCGCAATTAACACACGAGGATTACAGGCCATTGCCATTGCAATCATCACCCGCTGACGCATCCCCCCTGAGAGCTGGTGTGGATACTCAGCAAGAATTCCCTCTGCTCTTGGGATACCTACTAGTTTTAATAATTCCATACTGCGTGCTTTGGCTTCTGCTTTAGAAAGCTTCGTATGTAATCGGATGGCCTCAATTAATTGATTGCCGATAGTAAATAGTGGATTCAACGATGTCATTGGTTCTTGGAAGATCATCGAGATTTGATTCCCGCGAATGGCTCGGTATTCTTTTTCAGAAATGGTGGTTAAATCCCTACCACCAAAAATAATCTCACCATTATCGATTCTACCAGGCGGTGAGGGGATTAAGCCCATTGTTGCTAGTGAGGTAACACTTTTCCCACTTCCAGATTCCCCCACAATCCCAAGTATTTCGCCCTCTCTTAACTCAAAGCTGATACCATCGACAGCTGGTAAAAACCTTTTTCCAGATTGAAAGGAAATCTTTAAATCATTTATTTGTAATATTGGATCTCGCTTCACATTCACACCTGCCCATAGATCATAGTTTAATTATTTTAAAATATTATAAAATAATAAATTTTAAGATAATTATATCACAAGCAACTCCCTAATAACACCTAAAATTGCCTGTTACTACAAAAAAAGTGCCAAGTATCCAGTTTTTCCACTGGTACCTGACACCAAAATTCATTGATTATTGCTTTAAACCAGTAAAGATTAGTATAGCATCTCGCAAGAATTCAGCAGTCCCTGGCTGTTCTTTATCGTAAAAAGCCTTAAATCGTTCATCTTCAACATACATTTGAGCAAGACCAGCATGTGCGGACTTATTGTATTCAGGCCAATAATACATGAGCCATTGTTTGTGAAGCTTTGCTGCTTGTTGCGCCAATTCGTTGCTCGGGTCCCCAATTTTCATTGCCATTGACAGTGTCTTATTAATTTCTGCAGCTAAGGCATTCGCTTCTTCGTATTGTTTCTCCGTCATGTTTTCGAATTTTTCATTTGCCTGTTCGACGATTTTTTCGCCATATTTTTCCCGAACCTCTTTACCGTAATTCATCTCATTCTCGGTAATCATCTGTTTCTTAAAACCTGCAAATTTCTCTTGATCTGACATTTGTTTTCCCCTTTCCTTAAAGGCAATTGTTTTTTCAACATTCAAGATTAATTCTTCTAATTGGGCCCGTTTTTCGAGGAGTTTTTGACGATGTTGATAAAGTGCCTGTTGGGCATCAAAGGCAGGATCTGATAGGATCCCTTGAATTTGTTCCAAACTGAAGCCAAGCTCGCGATAGAAAAGGATTTGCTGCAGACAATCCACTTCCTTCTGACCATAGATTCGATAACCAGATGAGTTGATTCTTGCCGGCTTTAATAGACCAATCTCATCATAATATCGTAGTGTTCGAGAACTCACTCCTGCCAGTTGTGCCAGCTTTTGAACTGTATATTCCATTGAATCGCCTCCTCAAAATTAACAATACACATTTACGCAGCGTGAAGGTCAATGCTAAATTTATGATTTCCAAAAAAAATCTTGGTATTGAAAAACCCGAAATGCTGATGGCAATTCGGGTTTTCACTTGAATCTCTGCTTAGTGTCTTAATATAGCAATAGGATTGAAAACGTTTTCAACAATAAAGCTGATTTCCGTTATTTTTGTTATATTGTTGTGCCGAAGAAAAGGATAAAGTTTTCTTTCACTTACTATACGAGTATTTTTACTACCTATTGAGTAAATGCTTAACTGAATAAATCGGGTGGTATAAGAGCATCCACGGTCCTGAATATCTCATTACTACTTTCATCTTTTCACGATACACTTGTTTATAACAATGAACGGTACAGTTCGAGCATGCTGTCTTATCCTCTCCAAAGCGGCAGAAAGAGAGGCGTAAAAAAGCATAATTCTTTAAATCAAGGCATTCCTTGCATAATGTATCGCGATGGTGCTTCTTACGGCAGTAAAGTTCGATCATTTCTTTGACAATTTCTTTTTCCTTTTGAATATTTGGGCCGACATTTGGTTGAATGACACGAGCTCCCATGTTCCTAACCCCCCTTTTTATAGTAAAGCAATATCCTATCTTAACCATAGCATAATATACTCTAGTTGGATTGGAAGAATATTTACAAATTACCAACATTTTGGCCACACAAAAAACTCTGGAGGTTCTCCAGAGTTTTACAAGTGTTTTTCTATTAGTTTTGCTATGATTTCTTCGCAAATTTCATGGGTTTGCAATGCATCCCAAGCGCTGATACTTGGACTGCGATTTAGCTTGACAGCATCGATAAAATCACGAACCATAGACTGGAAGCCTCGTTTTTTCAGCATAGGTTCCCAATCACTGCTGCGTATTTCACAATTCTCCATTCCTTTCGAAATCACAAGCTGTGAAACATTATTAACTGTTCCTTTTTCTTTTGCACCCATTACTTGGGCAATTTCTTCATTCACCGCGCTTTCCCGATTCATAATACCGATCGCTGTCCCACCTTGAGAAATAAACTGGATGACAACTTGGTACAGAGCACCGTTTTCCATGCGGCCATTTACAAGCAAGTCCTCAATTGGATGAGGAAATAAGTATCTCATTGTATCAACTACATGAATAAAGTCATCAAAGATAAATATACGCGGCGCACTCGGCTGGTTTTGGCGATTTTTCTGGACCATTACCATATTAGGTTGTGAGATTTGCTTTAATCGCCCATATGCAGGAGCAAACCTGCGATTAAAGCCGGTCATTAGGATTAACCCCTTCTCCTCTGCCAGTTCTACCAGCTTTTTAGCTCCATCGAAGTAATCAGTTATCGGTTTGTCGACAAACACATGGATACCATGTTGAAGCAGGCAGTTGACAATCTCCTCATGGCTGGAGGTCGAGGAATGCACGAACGCACCGGTTATGCCGCTTTGTATCAATGATTCGAAATCAAAATGTACATGCTCAAAGCGATATTGCGCACAAATATCCTGTAATTTTTCATGGTTTCTTGTATAAAAATGAAACTCTGCATCCTTTATTTTGCTGTATACAGGCAAGTATGCCTTTTGGGCAATATCTCCTAACCCAATTACCCCTATTTTTACCACTTTACCATCCCTCTTTCCATCACTGTAAATATATTTTTATTAAATCATCTGATTCAATAGTTTCCGGACCCCATCAATAATATCCATTGGTGTGACACCATAATGGGAGAGAAGTTTGGCCTTTTCTTCACCAGACCTTGCATGGAGATAACTGGCGGCAATTATCGCCTCCATTGGAGCCGCCCCCTGTGCAAGGAAAGAGGCAATTAAGCCTGTCAGAACATCACCGCTGCCACCCTTGCCAAGGGCATCATGACCAAATGGATTGATGATAACTTTTCCATCAGGAGCAGCAATAATCGAGCGATGCCCCTTTAGTAACAAGTATACTGAATGTTCGCGGGCAAACTTTCGGGCAACGCCTAGCCGGTCAGCCTCAACTTCTCTAACTGTACAACCGATCAGCCGCGCCATTTCTCCGGGATGCGGCGTGAAGATGACGTCACCTTTGTAACTGCAAACAATCTCAAGTGAATTCCGTAATAAATAAAGAGCATCTGCATCGACGACTACAGGTTGGTTAGATAAAAGCTTAAAAAACGCCTTCAGCCATTCCTCACCACGTGGAAACCGCCCTAGTCCCGGTCCGATAGCAATGCTATCGAATTCAGGCAGGCGGATGGCTAATTCCGTAAGTCCCGCTTCACTAAAATGACCATCAAGTTCCGATAATGGCAAAAATAGCGACTCTGGGTTTTGGACTGCTGCCAACGGATAAATACTTTCCGGAACCGCTAACGTCACCAGCCCCGCTCCAGAACAAACTGCAGCTTTTGCTGAAAAAATCGGTGCACCAACGAACTGGCGCGATCCGCCGAGCACAAGCGCATGACCAAACGTCCCTTTATGTCCCTGCTGCGATCTCACTGGAAGAGCAGTCTGCACCCGCTTTTTTGTCATCACTTCTGGCAAATCCAGTGCTAAATTATTAGCTATTGCCGGTGGCACAGAAATATCAACAGCCTTCCAGTCGCCGACATATTTCGGCCCTTCTTGTAAAAAGAAACCTTTTTTCGGAAATACAAATGTAACGGTTTTATCTGCTTTTATCGCCTCACCGACTACCTTTCCAGTATCGCTGTCAACACCTGAAGGAATATCGACTGAAATGATTAATTTATCCACAGCAATTTCATTCACAAGTGAGATAACCAGATCAAGCGGCGCCCGCACCGGTCCGCTTACACCTGTTCCTAAGATGGCATCAATAATGATATCCGCTCGTTCTATTTCTGTTTGAAGCTCTGCCTTTGTGTGCTCTTGTAGATAAAAAAGTGGCAGGCTGCGATTGCTATAGACATCAAAATGAATTTTGGCATCCCCTTTGAGCTTATTGGGATGAACCATTAAACAAAGCTGTATCTCGAACCCTAAATCTACCAGCCTGCGGGCAATGACAAAGCCATCACCACCATTATTACCGCCACCGGCTAGAACTAGAATTCGGGGGCACTCACATGGTTTGCATGTCAGCACTTCCTCAACTACTCGCGCACCCGCATTTTCCATTAAAACGACCCCAGGTAAGCCCAGTTTCTCAATAGTATACTGGTCCATTTGCTGCATTTCCTTCTGGCCCGCTGCAAACATAACAAATTCGCTCCTTTTGATTGCTGATAATACTATTATAAGCCTATCTGGGGAGCGGAATATCAAACAGTTGGTGAAACTTTTTTCAACGGAACAGTTTTACCATGCTCCATTTCCGAATGGACTTTTCGGATAATGGACGGTCGGGCGAGAACAAGGATAACGCTGACAAACAGAGCAGCTGATACGAGCATAATCCATTGTGCCGGTAGTACATCATATAAGAACCCATAAAGAATCATCGCTAACGGCTTTAATCCTAGTGCCATCGTTTCAAGAATAGAAAACAGTCTTCCTTTATACTGATTATCAGTTTGCTTTTGTAAATAAACCATTATTGGTGTATCCGTAAATAATATCATTCCACCTAAGCCTAGCTGAAGGATGATATAATAGCCAAAAATAAATGCTTGCGAAAATGTTGCCAATAATGGCAGAGTCATGGCAGCTAAGATTAGACCCATGCTGATAATTCCCCATTTGGCAACAATTAATGGATTCTTAACCTCCTTCCGCATTGAAAAATAAATCGATATCAGCAGCATCCCTGCTGCAAAGGCCCCCTCAGTCACACCAAAGCGCTGTGAATCCATCGCTAATTTTTCAATTAAAATATATGAATAGCCAACTTGGTAGGCACCAAACAGAAAATTAACAAACAACGATATCCAAATAACTGTCATAATCAGCGGCTGCATTTTCAGATACTTAACGCCTGCCTTCAAGCTTTGCCACATTGACTCCGCCTTTTCCTCAGGAGTGACGCTTTCCTGATTGCTATATAGATTAAAGTTCATCGTGGCTTCCAATACGACAGCAATCATCGAAGCACTCAAATAAATAACCAGAAATGTAGCAATGGATACCGTCCCATATAAGACCCCTCCCACCGCTGGGCTGCAAACAGCCGCAAATGAAATCGACATCTGATTCAACGACATTGCCCTCTGAATTCGCTTATCATCGACAAGTCTGGTAATAGAGGAGGAAAAGGCTACACCCGAAACCATGGAGGTCAATGATAATATGCAAGAAACAGTATAAATTGCTGGTAAAGATAACCCAGAATTGAGATGAACAACAAGCAGGCCGGCAATCGCGACCGTTGCTGCTAACTGCGAGAGGATTGCCATCATTTTGCGTGAATATTTATCGGCCATGTAACCTGCAAATGGGGCAGCAAGTGCTCGCGGCAAGATGTTACAGAGCAAATTAATCGCAAAGCTCCCAGCCGAGCCGGTTGCTTGCAGGATATAAAAGCTTATTGAAAATGAATAAACTTGGGCACCAAATGCTGAAATAAGCTTACTTATCGTGAATGTCCATAGATGATAAGTTGCTTTCCGCAGTTTTCCAATCTCATTCATGATATACGCCACCTTTTTTAATTTTTAAAAAGTTTAATTTAATTAAACAAATTATAGCACGGAACCTTCTCCCGACGCAAGTTAAAGTTTAATTTAATTAAACTTTATTTTAGCAAGGAGTGATTATCCTTCATTTTAGTAAGAAGCTTGGCTATAATGAATGTAATTGAGAAACCTTCTAGGAGTGAGGCTGACATGTTAGGGGAACGAATTAGAGAAATCCGCAAACGAAAGAAAATGACGCTTGAGGCCCTTGCAGGTGAGGAGCTAACAAAGGGTATGCTCAGCCTGATTGAAAATAACAAAGCAAAGCCCTCAATGGAGAGCCTAACTTATATTGCTAAGCGCTTAGACGTGGATATTACTGAGCTATTAGAGGATATTAGCACGCAAAAATTAAGGGAGCTATTAGCTGAAGCTGAAAAGCTATTTAACAGTGATAGCCATAAAACAGCCAATCAATATCAGCAATTAACAGGTCTAATTGAACCATATGTACAGAACTTATCACAGGGGTATGAATCAGCAAGATTACTAGACATATACAGCCGCAGTCTCTATTATCAACAAACACACGGATGGAAGGAACTATCCGTAAAGGCGGCAAACATGTATGATGACATGAATTTAACCGCTAGACGCGCAAATATCGGTTTGTTTTGGGCGATGAGCAGATTTGTGGAGCATCACTATCAAGATGCATTACAAATTCTTCTTCAGGAGCGCAGTCAAATAGAGGCTAAACACCATTTTATTGATGCGATGACAAGAGTCGATTTCGACTATCATGAAGCAATACTTCATTTTGCAGTCGGTGATTCCGAGGCGGCAGCAGCGGTAATGGAAAAGGCGATTCAATTCTCAAATGAAGAAGGGATTTTTTATCGGATTTATGATTTGTACAGACTGGCAGCTGCCCACGCTATGATGACAGGTAATAACCAACAACAGCAGTACTATATGTTGAAATTAAAGCAATACAGTGAGTTTGCTGAGGATAAGCAAGCCAGAAGCTTTTATGATCTTTTTCAAACCATCGCGCTTATTTCACTAGAGCAGGACTATCAAAAGGCACTACAAATAATTGACGCCTATTTAGCAAATGCTGAAACGAATGACGATGACCGTTCATGGTACTTGCATGAGAAAGGTAAGGCATTGTACTGTTTAGGACAATACAACGAAGCGCTCCAATGCCTAGAAAAGGTCGAAATTTCAGCTTATATCCATCATCCATTTGATTTATCAATGTTATATATTAAAGATGCATACAAAGCCTTATGCCAAATGGAACTTGGTTTTCAAGCAGAAGCGTTAGATGCCGCCGCCACAGCAGTGGAAAATTTTGCAGCAATGCCACCTACACCCTATAAAGACTTTGCAACAAAAACATATCAAGCAATTCAACTGCGAACACGAAGCTAACCCACCAGAGTTCCCGCCTCTGTGACGGGTTAGCTTTTTTTCTATTTTTACGCAATATGAGGACAAGCTTAAGTCAAGGAAGGCGTATCATTGTTGAAAAACACATCATTCAATGCCTGTTTCAAAGTACCCTTGAACTCGGCCTCACGAATCGAACCAATACCGGAAGCCAAGATACTCTTAACGATTTCGGCACGCAACCCGGTTAGAATCGTTCTGCACCCCATCATCGAAATTCCATCAATTGTGTTAACAAAACTATTAGAAGCATCTAAATCCATCAAGGCAACACCAGATAGGTCCATGATTAACGTCTGAATATGGTTCGTTTCAATCTCATGAAGGACCTTATTTTGAATTGTCAAAATTCTTTGGTTGTCAATTTGGCCAATTAATGGCAGGATGCAAATTTGCTCATTAATCGGAATAATTGGAACAGATAGGTTTTCAACCATTTTTCGTTCTTGACCTAATAATTCATCCTTATAATTTGAATAGCTAATAAAAAATGACATCAGAAACTGGTCAAGCAGCTCATTTATATTTTTTTCCTGAGTGTAAAACATTTCGCGGTCTGTCTCAGCCTGAGTTAATAGCTCGTAATTATACAAGAAGTCCCATAGAGTTCGGCGAATCGCCTGAACCCATTCTAATTTAAAGGCGATTGTCAGGGAAAATTTCGCCCAGGCAACTCCTTCTTGTCTCGCAAATGAGGTCAATTGGTGGACCTGTTCTTCAACAACGTATAAAACCAATCTATGAGCATTTTTTAATAGATTAATATTACCAATTTTATGTATCTCTTCAATTTTATCGCGGACGTTTATTGCCTCATCTAGTAGTCTCTCTTCGAAAGCCTTGCGATTTTCAAAAAAGAATTCTTTTATCGAAAATCCGTCCTCATACTGTAATGACAACTTTTTCACTCCTTTTTGAATAGATTGATTCTGTTGCTGCAATGTAATCGTAAAGGTTGTCCCTTTGTTTTCTTCGCTTTCCACATATATTTTGCCTCCATGTTGATATATAACAGAAAAGACCTGTGTCAATCCCATCCCTGTTCCTTCTGCTTTCGTGGAAAAGAAAGGTGTGCCGAGCATTGATAATTTTTCCTCAGGAATCCCCACACCTGTATCCTTAATCGTAACAATTACTTTACCATCCACTAACCGGTGAGTGATTGTCAAAGTTCCGCTGCCATTAATTGCCTCAATTGCATTTTTAATTAAATTAAAAAATGCTTTTTTAAATTGATTTTTCTTGCCAACAATTCCAGCATTCGTATGATGAAAATCAGTGATTACATCAATATCATACAATTTATCTTGGAATAGATTGAGAATTGACTCCAATTCTACTGCAAGATAGATGGTTTGAAGCTGCTCATCTTCTAAATCAGGTTTTGAAACCTGTAATAAATCATTCAATGTCGAGATGGCATGGTCTAATTCGGTTTGCGCAATATCAATATATTCATGGTTTTCTTCCTGCTGAAGCAGCTGTAAAAAGCCCTTCACCGCTGTAAGTGGGTTCTTAACTTCATGCGCAATCCCTGCGGCAATTTGGCCTACAGATGCTAATTGACTTAAATGAGTATCACTCTTAGACTCAAAACTTACCCCTTTGTCTGAATTCATCTCTCAGAATACTCCTTTCACTTCGTAACACCTATCCATTAAGCTCAAAAAAATAATTGGAATTTTTAGACGTTAAAAATATTTTACTAGAAAACTAATTAGTTACACAATGAAAAGCAACTTACCATGATGAAAAAAAGAGCGGAGACCTTAAAATGGAGGTATCCGCCCGCTAAACTTGAACCGTTGAAGAACAAAATAATTATTCATGCACTTCATATAACTTCATCCACTTGAAATTTTCTAACCTTCACATGTCTCGGCAGCAACGGATGCTCTTGAATCACTTGAAGACACTTTGTGATACTATCATGACTACCGCCAAGCAGCCATTGCCTGATAGTGCCGCTAGGAAATTCAGGATGACAATTTCTAAATAGATAGTCTAAGGTCTGAATGTTCTGCTGCAGCTGTTGGTTTTCAAGGATTTGCTCTGACAGCCTCTGTTCTTCGCTGCTCACTTTTGTCGTTGTCACAAGGATTTCAGCAATACCCTCCTGGTAAACCGTAAGAATAATCTCCCTCATCACATCGTCAAACGGAGCCAAAAACGCTGATGAGCTGCGAATCAGGATGATATCTTCCCGATAACCATCGGTTAATTGCTTCCCAAACGCCTCAAATGCTGACCCATCGCCAATGACAACGAGCAGTGCTTTCTTATTTCCTCTAAGCATCCCGTCACCTCCACCATGATTAATCAAACACTCGCACACTCTTTATTTTGTTTGTACTTCATTGGCAAGTTTAAACACCATGACCCGCTCTCCGGTGTTTGTACTAATATCAGTGTGAAAGCTTAAGACTTCCTGTCCAGTCATCGAAAAAATAATCTCCTTTAATTCTTCAAGACCTGATTCAACCAAGCTATTGCGGTTTTCTTTTACAGATAGCAACCCGTCTTTATCCTGACAAAGCGAGTATTCTGCGGGGGTTAGAATTCCTTTTAACACGACAATAACCATATCACGCAAAATGTCGGTTTTGACTGAAACTGAGCCGCGGCCAAGATAATTTTTCTCCCAGTGGGTTAAGGCCTTGCTGATTTCTGCTTCAATTGTTCCTTTAGATTTTTCCATCGTCGTATTCTTCCCTTCTATTTCCATCAACTTTAAATCCTGTTGATTCTTAACTCCAGCACTGCCACTGACCCTCTGGATCGAGTGATGCAAGACGAATCCAGCCGTTCTGTACTTTTTGCTGAAAGTCATGGTGATGGTGAAGCAGCCGCTCAACATATTCTTTCGGGGCATGAATGACTACCAACAACCTTAGAGGTGCATGATAAGCACTTTGATCTGACTCCATGACAGACTGCCATGGGAGACCTAGCATTAAGTCACTGGCATTGCCTTGCATAACTCCAATACCGGCAGTGATAGTTTGCGTTGCTTTATTTCCGCTGCCATAATAATGTGGAGCAACTGTGGACGCATAATATTGTAAATTAATCCACTGTGCCACTGTCACTGGTCCGGAAATAATCGCCGAGAGCAAATCCCCGTTCCGATCCTTTTGCCAATGATAATTGTGGAGGAACGTTCTTCCAGCTAAATTGCATTCTTGAGTAAGCACTCGATCGCCAATAATAAATGCAGCATTACGGGCCAGACCCCATTCAGGTCGAACTTCACTCCAGTCTTCTGCAAACACCTCCGCAGCACCTTTGGCGTTTTTTGGATATCGACTATCAAAAGAGTCTGCCAGCTGTTTCATCCTCTCTGCATTTGCTTCTTCCGTTACCGATGGTAGCGCTTTTTCAATCTCGGCAAATGCTTGTTTAGCCTTTTGCGATAACTCAGGTACATATAGCCAGTGAAGTTCATCTATCGTTGTAATATGCTCAGCAGCAGCGAAAACGGTATCATCCGGGATGACAATCCCCGCGTTTTTAAGGTTTGTTCGTACCTCAGGGATATTACACAAAGTTGCTAGTACACGAGCATTGAAGCCACTGGAAGCCCCGCCGCAGGCACCGCAATCTAAAGCAGACGCATAAGGATTATTAGTACTTCGGCTCCCATGCCCGCAGATGATAACTAGCGGGGCAAAATCCTTCGTCATTCCCATCATCGTTAGGGCTTGCCGGACATAATGGACTTGTTCTTGGCTAGTAAAGCCAATAGGTAAAGAAGATTCCATCTCACTGGTCTGTTGTTCAAGCGTTAAGTCAGCAGCTGGTTTTCCCAGCCAGGATTCCTTTAGCTTGCGAAGTACTTTACCTGTTTTGCTAGGGATGAAGCTGCGCGCCACAGTTTGAAGACTTAGCCACGGACCAGTTAATTCCGGAAGCACCATGCTGGTCAACAGTTGATGTTTCATCGTTTTTAACGTTTTCTCTGCAATATAAGCCGCCTGCAAACGCTGTTTATATGGCAACAATTGTGTGTCAGGTGCTGCCTCTTTCACATGGTATTGCGGTTTGAACAATACCGGTAATGAAGGATGGGTATGGGTTCCCCCTAACTCACATGTTTCAATCGGCAGGCCAAAGAATCCTGCTGTGCCAAATGTTGCAAATGGCCCTGCTTTTTCAAGCTTGCGGCGAAAAGGTTCAGAGCGTACATCGATACAAAAAACAAATTGTGCTAATGGAGCTGTTTTTTCCGTTCTTAGCAACTCTTGTTTTGTTACCATTCTTTGCAACTGATGTTCATATGTTTTTTCCCATGCTTCTAACCATAATTGTTGCCGGTTAAGCACATCAAATTGATTGGCAAGTGTTAAGCGAGCCTTTATTTCATGATGTGATAACTGCGACCACATTTTTAAGGGGATGTCCCCCCAGTGGTGCCAATAGGCAAGCAGCTCTTCAAGTTGAACCCTTTGTTTACGCGTTCTTTCCTTAAGCGGAAGATATCGCTGCAAAAAAGTATACTCCAGCAACAGGCGAACAGCCAAATATTCAGTTAGTAAGGCCAAACTGTTGTGAGACTGCTGCGAGCGCCACAGCATCATTCCGGCCCAGCCGGGTAAAGCAAGTAAATGGGACTCCAGATACTCCTGAATATCTGAAAACGGAATATCCAGTTCTGACAATGCCTTGGCCAACGCCTCCTCAGCCCGTTCAGGAAGTGATTTAAAGGATTGTCGAATCGTTTTCGGTAATGCCGGATCAAGCTGCACCAGTTTCCTCCAGGCATTGTAAAATCCTTTTTCGCGATCTGGCAGCGACCAAACAGCATGCGATTCATCTAAAAATAATTTACACCATTTAATCATATGGCGATCAAGTTCTTTTACAATATTGCTTTGATGCTGTTGATCGCAGAGCTGGCTGTATGATTGAACAACCTTTCTAACTGGAAAATATGCTTGGAAACGGCTTAACTCCTTTGAAATGGACATAATCTCATCAGTGGCTAATGGGTTAGATGAAGTTTGCTTAAGCTTTAAGGCGTTCCGACAATATTGTTCACAAACTTCACGCGGCAAGTCCAGTGCTTGCGCATCAAGCCATCTCTCTAAGCTCAAATCAAGAAATCGTTCCTCAATTTCCCCTTTTTCCCAAGCAGTACGGATGATGGCTTCATTTGGTAAAATATCAACATCACAAACAGCCTTTATTTTACGCGCTGCAGCTGCAAAAGATTGCTGTTCGAAACCAACCCAAGGATGACGAGCTGCAAAAGTTGAGATTGGACCATATGGCACAATAACTTGACTTGCAGCAGTTACCAATTTCTTTATATCAATCTTTACTGAAGCAGCATGATATTCTGAATGGTGCTGTTTCGTTGCGGTTGCTGTATTCATCGCAATCGACCCCCTTTCGATAGTAATTGGGACAAATAGGTTGGATGACTTTCAACAACTGTTTGCTGTGGTTCACTTAATTTGACTAACCATAAATAAATCACAGCAAACAGGGTTGAAGATTGGTGACGCGTAAGCCAAAATGCCAGGGCATTGCTAGCAAACAATATCACCAGCAGCAGGATGACAGCAAACAGCGGGGGCTGTGTTCCTCCCTCAAAAACCGTTGCCGCCAAAAGCTTCGAAAAGTTGTGATGAATTAGCGAATACATGCCGACGGTAACAGCTACCACCACCAGGCCCGTAATACGTCCCAAACGACCGAAACCGGAAGCCACTAACTGGGACCAAGCTAAGATAATCGACCAGCCAAGAATAATGCTGCTTATCCACTGATAGCCTTGTTCAGGAGCAGCCTGCCAGAAGAAAGTTCCCGCCAGTACGCCCGCGATAATACCAACTACCATCCACGATGCAGATAATGGCCGTGCAACACCCTTTGCCGGTTTGGCATGTTGAAGTGCAGAACCCGATTGTAAAAATAGGGTTGCTTTAAATAACCCATGTAGTATAGCATGCAAAATCGCTGCCAAATACGCATGGAAAGCACACTGTATCAGCATAAAACCCATTTGGGCAATTGTTGAACCAACTAATTGCCGCTTGTAATCAACCTGAACGAGCATCATTCCTGTCCCTAGCAATACCGAAATAACTGCGGGTAATAAAAGGATCATTTCCCCTTCCACACCGCTGAATAACGGAGCAAATCTAGTTAACATGATACCGCCAGCGTTAACGATTCCGGCATGCATAACAGCAGATATTGGCGTCGGAGCGACAACAGAGTCCAACAGCCAGCGTTGGAATGGCCATTGTGCTGCTGGAATGATCACACCAATCATTAACAAGAGATAAATTCCAGCTTTTTCCCATTCAGCAACAGTTGAAAAATCATTACTCATGACAAGCTGTGATAACCGCCATTCTCCAGATACTTTATGCAACCATAGAATACTGAAAGAAAGAAATAGCATGCTGATAATAAACATCTTTCCTGATGTATTTGCAGCATTTCGAGCAGCCTGCCAATCTTTTTTTAAACGGATCAGCAACGTCAACCCTAATAATGTCACGCCCCAACAAGCGATCATGATCCGCAAATCATCACTGAGCCAAGCGAGTGCATCTGTAATGATAGTAATCGTTAACAAGGTAAAATAAGTCCGATAATATCGATCACCACGTAGATACCGCACCGTGTAACGTTGTACAAGCAATCCCATGGTCAGCACAAACAGAGCCAACAGCCATGATAAAGTATTAAATTGGAAAGGACCAAAGACAATGCTTTGGTTTTGCAAAAACAGAGCGGTCATAGCAATGATTGGAGGAATAGCGATAATGGCAATATGAATATATAGAAAGGTTATTGGAACCTTTTTGTGAAGCAAAACCGTTGAACTGCCTAATGCCAACACCATTCCCGTAAAAAAGCTTATCGCTAAGATTTCCAACATTGGGCATCTCCCCTTTGGACAAGGCAGTAAGCTTGTAGTGTCCTACCTATTTTCTGCCTAGCTACTACTTTCATTTAAAACCTTTCCTTCCGTGTAAAAATAAAAAAACCGACATCCCTAGTCCATTAATGGTCATATGAAACCATTAATCTCTAGGCAATGTCGGTTTACTCTTAACTACCAAACTTGGTTTTATCAAGTCTACCTTCAAGGATAGAATTACTTTTTCATCAAAGCCAATAATAAATGATTCATTAACATGATGCTAAAGTAGTTCTATAACTTAATATAATTATATGCAACTTTATAATAGTAGATATTATCAAGATTACGATTTCCTGTCAAGTCAATTTAGTAACATGACTACTGATTATTTTCCATATATTGTAACGTGGCGTTACCAAGAACTTGGGCAGCTGTTAGTAAGGCTCTCTCATCAAAATCAAATTTGGGATGATGATGTGGATAGCTCTCTCGGCCAGGAATGGCTGCCCCCGTATAGAAAAAGGTCCCCTTAACATGCTGCAAATAGTATGCGAAATCTTCACCGCCCATTTGTGGCGAATACTCTTGTACAGATGTAACTGATGGAGCAAGATTGGCAATCTTGGCAATAAACTCAGTTTCCGCTTGATGGTTTACCAATGCTGGGTAACCTCTTGTGTATGTATAGGTATAATCAGCATCAGCGGCAAGACATGTCCCTCTAATGACACGTTCAATCTCATTTTCAATATGCTGCCGCACCTCTTCTTTAAACGTGCGGACAGTTCCGCCAAGCGTAACGGAATCGGCAATGATGTTGAAGGGATTCTTCCCTTCAATAGAACAAATCGAAACAACTGCTGAATCCAGCGCACTTACCCTGCGACTCACTATTTGCTGCATATTCACAATCAGCTGGCCAGCAATCGCAATGCTGTCCTTTGTTAATTCTGGTGTAGAACCATGTCCGCCATATCCTTGTATTTTAATAACAAACCGGTCAGGCGCGGCCATAAATTCTCCCGAGCGGTAACCAATTTCGCCAAGCGGACAAGTAGCCCATAGATGTGTTCCAAAAATGACATCGACACCTTCAAGACAGCCATCCTCTATCATCGCGATTGCTCCTCCAGGCGGAAGTTCTTCGGCATGCTGATGGATGAAAACTACATTTCCTGGCAAATCTCCTTTTATTGTATTAAGTGCTTTCGCAAGTCCAAGTAATGCTGCAGTGTGGCCATCATGCCCGCAAGCATGCATTGCTCCATCCACTTTTGACTTATACTCGAAGTCATTTTCCTCCTGAATTGGCAATGCGTCAAAATCAGCACGTAAGGCAACGGTTGGACCCGGTCTTCCGCCTTTCAGTGTTGCAACCACGCCACGTCCACCTACTTCAGTACGAACTTCATGCCCTAATTTTTCATGGAAAGCCGCAATAAATTTTGGCGTATCAACTTCTTCAAACGACAATTCCGGGTATTGATGTAAATGCCGCCTTATCGCAACCATCTCATCAAAACCTTCCTCTATAAAACGGAATAATTGTTCCATTCTCTCTACCTCCCAAGCATGCTCCATTTTTCCCTTCATTACCTATTTATGCCATTTATAAGCCTATATGTACATTATATGATTCGCCTTTATTTCAAAACAAGTATAAATATTCTGAAAAACCCCAAAAAGCTCAGCCAGAAGACTGAGTATATGGTTCAACCCCTTTTTCAAAGTTAGCCCACTTTCATTTTCACCATCTGCATTCTTTTATTAAATAAAGTCGGATATGCCAAAAAACCGAGCATGATACTAGTGACAGCCGCAGTAGTTAACAACAGAAACAAAACCAGCAGTTGGAATTGTACGGCTTGAATTGGACTCGCACCAGCGATAATTTGCCCGCTCATCATTCCTGGCAATTGTACCAGTCCAATTGTTTTCTGACTTTCGATTGTCGGAATCATACTTGCCTTAATCGCTGCAATCAATTGTGAGTGAATCGCCTGTTTCGGTGTCCCCCCTAACGAAAGGATTAATTCTGTCTGATCTTGGTGCGCTTTTAATTCAGCACTAAAGCGATTCAAAAATAAAATCGATAGCACCATCGAGTTACCAATCATCATCCCGCTGATAGGAATGATATATTGTGCGGTGCGAGGTGTAATCCCAAACCCTAATAAAATTCCTTGGGTAATTAGCTCAATAAAGAGTAAAGTCAAAGCAATTTTCCAAGTAATCCCTTTAATCCCCACTCCTTTTTTTCGCGCATTTAAGGTGGCCGCAACAATCATAATCGCCACCATAAGCAAAATATAGAGGATACTTTCGGAATCAAATACAAAAGTGAGAATATAGCCAACAATAAATAATTGGATGATGGAACGGACTACGGCAACCGTCGTATCCTTTTCTAAGCCTAACTTAAAGGTTTTCGATAAAATAATTGGAATCAGTACAAATACGAGTGAAAGTACCAATGCAATTGGCGTCATTGCAATTCCCCCTTCACAAATTGTCTGACTCTCTCCGTTCTAGGAGAACGCAGCAGCTCACTGCCACCGCTCTCAATGATCTCGCCTGCCATCATTACCCATGTATAGGTACCCACGGTTAAGGCCTGCTGCAAATTATGGGTAATCCAAACAATCGTCACATGATATTTTCTATTAATAGAAACAATTAACTCCTCTATCTCTTTCTGCGATACGAAATCTAATGAAGAGGTAATTTCATCAAGCAATAAAATTTGTGGACGATTCACAAGCGTTCGGGCAATTGAAACCTTTTGCCTTTGGCCCCCTGACAAATCGCGAATATCCTGCTGTAATAAATCCTCTGTTAAACCGACATCCTCTAATAAGGCCTTGGCCCTGTCCTTGGGGAGCTGTTGTCCCTGCAACTCAAGTGGCAAGGAAAGATTTTTGTAGACATTGCCATCTATCATTGGTGCACTTTGCAGGGCCATTCCCACTTTTCGCCGCAATTCTACGGGATCATATTCTTCAATTCGCCGCTCATATAGATACATTTCTCCCGACTGCGGTGACAGTAAACCATTACATAATTTTAACAGCGTCGTTTTCCCCGCCCCAGAGGGACCGACTAACGTAGTTATCTCCCCATCATAAAAGGAGCCGCTAATCTGTTTTAGAATCTCCTTGTGGTCGATTGTGTAGTTTACTTGCTTGAACTGGATTGCAGCTTTCATCCCTTCACTTCCTTTTTTCAAAACAACTCTTGTTATTATCCCCTCCCTATCTTATCTGTATTGTTCACTTTTTCCAACTAGTCCGTCCGTTAGCTTTTTAGGCATTATCACCTCAAAAGTACTTCCCTTCCCTAGTTCACTTTCTATTTGAATCGTTCCTTGATGTGCATTAACAATCCATTTGGCAATAGCAAGTCCAAGCCCATGTCCATTAATTGTCCGGGTGCGGGCTTTATCAGCCCGATAGAACCGTTCAAATATCCGGGTATAATCCTCTTTACGAATACCAATTCCTGTATCTTGAACAGCCATATATAAGTTTGACCCCCTTGATGAAAGCGTAAGTTTAACGCTACCGCCAACAGGTGTGTATTTAATTGCATTATCCAACAGAATATACAACAACTGTGATAATCGTTGGGAATCACCTATGACTGCGAGTGATGGCGGGACAGTCGATTCTATGTTCAGCTGTTTTTTTGCCGCCAGCGGCTGAAGTGATTCCAAAATGGTTTCAGTCAATGCGCTTACATCTACTTTCTCCTGCCGCAGCTCCAATGTGTTCGAATCAGAACGTGCCAGTGTCAGCAAATCGTTCACTAAACGGGCCATCCGCTTCACCTCTTGCCGCATGTTTGCCAAGAGTCTGCCTGAAAAGTCCTCTTTTTGCGGCGTGATCGTCATCTCAATTGCATCAATTGAGGATAAAAGTACACTAAGCGGTGTCCGCAATTCATGGGAAGCATCCGCAGTAAATTCCTGCTGCCGAACAAACGCCTTATTGATAGGCACCATAGCCTTCTTAGACATCTTCTGACTCATGAGAATAGCGAAACCGAAAAACACAAATCCAAGGATAATGAGAATGATGAGGACCCATTTAAAAAGTTGATAGGACAATGATATATCTTTTCCAATATACAGCTTACCAATTGTTTTTCCTTGATAATTGATGTAGTGGCTGGCAATCATCACATGAAGTTCACTAGACTTTGATGGATGATGAAATACTTTAGAATTGCCCCTGCCATTATGTTCCTCTAAGAGTTGAAGTTTTTCTACGTGAATACCTATTTCATCCTGTGACTGTTTGTTCAATTGACTAGCAATCGCTGAGCGGAGCCGTGGATCTTCCTCATTGCCAATGAGAATTTTGCCATTCGTATCTACGACATAATAGAAGGCTTGGTTGACTCCAGCAAACACTACTTCTTGATTAATCATACCTTGGAAATCACTTTTATTATTATCATGCAAGTATTTTTCTAGAAATGCAGCTTCTTGACTTACCAGCGTATTTAGCTCCCGCTCTTGACTTTTGATAATGGTTACATGCAAAACAATATTAACAATAATAATAAACAGGGCTAGAAATAACATGAGTACACCGCTATAAATCCGAGTCAATTGACTCTGTGTGGAGCTAAATACATCTTTGTGGTACTGACGTCTGTTGAAGCTTGAAAGTATCGAACGCAGACTAGTTATCGGCAAGCTTATAACCCACCCCTCTGATGCTTTGCAGTAAGTCTTGTTTTCCCCAGATTGCAAGTTTTTTTCTAAGCAGCTTGACTGTTGCATCTATCGTTTTTGTCGTGACATCAGCATCATATCCCCAGATTCGTTCCAAAATGACCTCTCGCGGCAGCACTTGTCCAATATTTCTCACAAGCAAATCTAATAGTTGAAATTCTCGAGGGCTAAGGAGAATTTCCTGATGCCCTTGACGAATGACGTGACTAAGCCGATTTAAATATAACTCACTTATCTGGACTTCTTCTTCGACGATTGGTGCATAATTGCGCCGGGAAAGGGCGCGCAGACGAGCCAGCAACTCATCAATTTCAAACGGCTTAACAAGATAATCATCAGCCCCGGAATCCAGTCCAGCAATCCGGTCCTGAACCGTATCTTTTGCCGTTAACATGAGAATTGCCCCTGCATACCCCTCTTTCCGCAAGCGGCCGCACACTTCTACACCATCCCCATTCGGCATCATCCAATCCAAAATAACCACATCATAATGAGAGTTATTCGCGTAGTAATAGGCATCCTCACCTTCAACTACCCACTCCACATGGCAGTTTCCTTTTTTCTTAAGCATATATACCATTAGTTCTCCTAATCTATTATCGTCTTCAGCTAATAAGATATTCATGTTCATGAACTCCTTTAGGTATGTTCTATTGTACCCATCCTATTAGAAAAAGCTTAAGATTCACTTAAAATGAGCTAAAGCTTCTATGAGACAATTTTCTATAGTAATTTTGAAAAACTGTTCCATTTGGTTGAATCGTCTTGTAGAATACCGAAATAAAGAGCACTGGCCACAGTGCTCTTTTCACGTTTCTTTACTTATAATATTATTCATTTACTGCCCTCACACCGGAATTAATCCGGCTTGACTTCACTTCCGGATAGAGTGAGAGCCTTTCTGCCCGATAGGCCCAAGCTCCAGTTGGAAAATCAGATAATACTGCTTCAAATACTACACTTGCTTGATCTTGGTTATCGACTTCAACAATATGGCTCTCTTTCCCGAGTTTAACCCAGCCAAAGTTGACTAGTCGATTACCTGTATCCTCCATATACCTTGCACTGCCGATAATATTTGTGAAAAGCGCTTCACCTCGTTCAGCACCATAGGTCCATACTCGTTCTGCTGTTTTTGTTTTCTCATTGATACGGTATTGAGCCGCAGCACTGTATTGTTTTGAGCGCGTATTATCTCCTCTCGTAACGGTCACATTATTATCATATAGTAACAGGTCAATTGTCTCAGAATTGTTATCAGTTTCTGATTCTGAAAGAATAATAGGTGCATGCTGCCCTCCTGGGAATTTGAAGTTGTCACCAATCCCTTTAATTAGATAGCGTTGATACTCTTCAGGCCAGCCTTCTTCATCTGATAAGATCCAGATAATTTCATTCGTTTTATAATTTAATTTCATCACGGTATCCTGGTTTCTGCCGGAAATAATGATACTATCATCTTTCTCATCATAAGCAATAGAATTTTGATGGAACCAATCGATAAGTCCATCTTCTCTCGTTGTACTATTATAATTTTCATAAAATGATACAGGTAAGATATCTTTTAAATCAATTGTTTTGACAATTTTTCCAGTTTTTCGATCGAGCTCAATCATTGTATCTTCAATATATTTCCCACCACCGTCATTTACGGTTAGCAGCAGGTTCCCTGACGGCAATTCAATAGCATCATGGTGCACCATCGTTTTTTCGCTTCCCTCTGATTCAGCAACAGGATTTTTTTCGCTGATTGCGTATGCTTGATAGATTTTTCCGCTAAAATCCATTTCATACAAGCGGTTGTAGGCTTCTCCGCTATTAGTATCTTTACCTAAACATAACAAATGTCCATTATCTAGTAATTTAAAAACATGACTATTATAAATTGCACTATACCAACGAATATCACCATTTGAATCAAAACCAATTGCGTATTTCGTGCTTGGAACGGCAAAGGTTAATCCATTTTCAACATTTTCCATTTTTTCCTTATCAATCTTTTCAATTGAAATTGTTGGCACAGCATCTGGCAGCTTGGCAGTTTTAATTTTTACAATTTTCGTCTTAACTTTTCCACCCTTTGAAGTGGCTGTTATTTTTACAATATTCTCTTGGCCAGCGTACAACCCAAGAATAGACAATTGATGATGTTTAGAATATCCTTTAATAGTTTTATTGATATTTACATCTTTTTCCTTTCCTTTAACGGTAAAGGAAATTTTCGCAGCGTCTTCTGTATCAAATATAACCACCGCCGAGAGTGGAGCATTGCCATATGGATTGACTTTAATATATGGATCATTCAACGTACTTCCCGCACTATCTTTTAAAAATGACTCCTCTTTGTTTTTTTGTTCTTCTAATACTTTACTATCTATAGCCGTAGATATAGTCTTTTTGCTCTCTTCATTTTGTGGTGTAACTTTTAACGTTTTACGAACCTTTGCCATCACATGATCTGAAAATCCCGTCTCAACATACTGATATCCCAAAAATGCAACTAGGAAAACAGTTACGCAAATGAAAATTAATTTCTTCATTCACACATTACACTCCCTTCTTAATAAAGCGAGCCTATCATTTTAAGCTTAAAAAAAACTTAAATTTTTTATTAATAAAGATAACAAGCCAATAGTTAGAAGAAAGGCAAAAAAGAACAAGACAGCTGTCCTGCTCTTTTTTAGACTTTTATACTAGCATTAGCTTCATAAGTACTTACACGATTTCTGCCCAATTTCTTTGAAGTGTACAGAGCTAAGTCCGCCATCCTAATCAACTCTTCGGGAGTGCTTGCAGGTGTTGGGATTATTGTTGCGACCCCAAGACTGCTGGTCACGTACGGGCTGACAGTCGATAAGGAATGCGGGATATGCAGTGATTCGATAGCATCGCGAATTTTTTCTGCAAGCTTCGTGCCAATTGCTTGATTCGCCGCCGGTAAAATAATAACAAACTCTTCACCACCATAGCGACAGACAACATCGGATGAGCACTTAACAGTATCCTGCACCTTCTTGGCAACAGAGATTAAACAGGCATCACCTTCTAAGTGGCCATATGTATCATTATATTTTTTAAAATAATCAATATCAAACATAATCAGAGTTAGAGCTGAGGCGTTCCGAGCACAACGCTGCCACTCACGTCCCAGTGCTTCATCAAAAAAACGGCGATTATAAATCTTCGTTAACCCATCTAAGAATGACGCTTCTTTCAAGTGTTTTTCGACTTTCTTTTGCTCGGTAATATCTTTGAACTGCCATAAGAAGCCGTTAAATTGTTGATTTACAAAAATCGGTATTGCATCGCGACTCACTACACGGCCATCCTTTAACTCCCATTCCTCTCCTGAGACAATCTGCCGCTTAGCAATAATTTCCTCACTTCTTTGTTTATAGCGTTCTTCCTCAACAAAAATATCATTGCCTTCAAGGTGAGAATCGTACGGCTTAATCCCATAATACTCTTTAAAAATGGCCGGGAAGTGAAACATTTCAATAAATCTTTCGTTAATTAAGATTAATTTCCCTTCATTATCTTCGGCCAGGATTCCATACGGTAAGTGGGAAATTAATGCTTCAAGCCTAGCGGAGGTTTGTTTTACCTTTTCCTCCATCATGACCCTTTCGGTAATATTGCGAGCAACCATGACGATCTTATGAATCTCGCCATTCTCTTCAACTACAGGCTTGCCGCGCATTTCTAAATGGAAACAGTCATCCCCTACATTCCAGCGCACATCCGCTTGCAGGCTTCCTTTATGGTTTATCATCTGCTGAAACTGGTTTACAAACCGCGCTCGGTCTTCCGGATGGAAATAACTAAGCGGATAAGTTCCTTCAAACTCGGATACCTTAATGTTCATCATGCTCTCATGGGATGGAGAAGCATAAAGAATCATCCCATCTGGCGCTAGCATAGAAACGAAATCAGACATGTTATCAGCAATAAGACGATATTTACTTTCACTCTCTTGAAGCAAGTTGGCATCACGATTGAGCTTAATAGCACCGCCAATACCAGCTGCTGCCGTTAATAGTATTGCCTCTTCATTTTTCCCCCAATGTCGCTCCTGCTCACAATCATCGAAACCAATAAACCCCCAAAACTCGCCCGAGATAAATATTGGCATCACAAGCAGTGACTGTATCTCCTTCTTTTCTAAGAAAATTCGTTCAGCTTGCGGAAAAGTCGAAACGGTTCCTTGTAGAATTTGACCGGAAGATAACACTTCATACCATCTTGAAAATCCAGCGTGACCGTAAGAAATATTTTGTAATTCTGCTAGATCACCTTCTCCTAAGTGTTCTGCGCTAGTCCATTCATAGCGCTTGCTCATGAGCCACTCCTGTTGATCCTTATCCCACTGATTTTCAAAGATATAAACCCGATTAACAGCAACAGCATTTCCTATCATTTCTAGCGACTGTTCAATAGCTGTAACGTGATTCTCATTGGTCAATAAACAATACATCGCTTCTGCAGTTCCGTTAAGCAGTCGCTCCTGTTTTTCAATCAGGGACTCAGCCTCTACTCTCTCGGTAATATCGCGACAAACAAACACCGCTCCTGTTTTCTCACCCATTTTATCCAGTAATACATTGCCAGCAGCCTCAAGCCAAATAAACTGGCCATTTCGATGGCGATAACGGAACACGCATTGTCCTGTTAGTATGGAATTACTCTGCGAACGTAAGGGTGAATATAGTTGTTTTAAATCACTTTCATGAATATTTCCAGAAAACGGCTGTAAGATAAGCTCTTCTGGCTCATAGCCCAAAATCTGTTTACAGGCAGGACTGATAAACTGGATATGATGATGATGATCGATTTTCACCATAATATCTGTCATATGTTCGTACATCTGCCGCAATTGTTGCTCATTTTCCTGAAGCAATTTTTCACTAACTTGCAACTGACTTTGCAGTTTTGTAACTCTCGTCAGTTCATCCATTAATTGCCTCCGAATCCCCTCTGAAAATCTCGTCTCATACATATTCAAAATAGCAAATAAACCAAAAAATAATAGAAAATAAAAAATGTCAAATGTTTCCCAATCGATATAGTATTGTTCCCCATTTACTAGCAAAAATATTGTAAAAATCATCGCACAAGCCAGCGACGTCAGCAGAATATGTTTCCAATGACGATACAGAACACTAATAATCGGCGGAAGAATGAAAAAGAATAGATTAATATAGTTCGGTGCCATTAGATTTAAAATGATCAAGACAGTAATAAACAAGATAAAAGTAATATTCATAATAAGAATCGGGGATTTATTCTTCATTACTAAATAAGTAACAAATACCATAGCAGGGATAGCTGCAAACGATAATATGATTGCGCTGACACCGGCACCGATGAACATATTTATCGGTATATCTACTAGTAAAAAAAGCCACATTGCCCTCAGAAGCAGTAGATTACGCTCCTTGATAATTTGTACATCACTCAATGGTAAGCCGCCCCCTTATAGTACTATTTTACTATAATTCCTTCCTTTCCCACATCCTCTTAAGCAAATTTCTTTACTGAGACAGGAAAAATTTCTGTCAAAATAAAAAAAATCCTAAGGGCTTTTACACTTAGGAATGGGCTTTTATTTATTCTAGGTATTAATACCGGCTTTTTGAATCAGTGTTTTCCACTCTTTATGAATTGCTCAATATTTTCTGTTCTTTTTCTATTATAATACTGGTCTGCTAGTCCCGAACCTAAAAAGACGCTTATGATTATTAATAAGAATCCTAAAAAATGGGATATGGTTATGTTTTCATTTAAGAATAAGTAGGAACCTAATAATGCGAAAAAGGGAGTCAAATTTAAAAAAATTGCTGCTTTCCCTGCGCCGATTTTCTGGATAGCATGATTATATAGAAATTGCCCTATACCTGTTGCTAGTACACCTGATGCCAATAGTGCACTCCATCCAAGGACGGTACCATCTTTCAAACTCGATAGTCCATTTGGTTCCATGATCAGACTGATGAGAAATAGCATTAGTGACCCTATTATAAGCATCGATCCAGTTAATGCTCTTGCCTCCATCGTTGCAGATGCTTTTTTTATGTAAATAAAGCTTAATGCCTGCACAATAACTGCAATAAAAATATAGATGTCTCCAACCTCTATCTTCAAAGTCCCCGAATGATTTACAAGTACAATAATCGAAACACCAATTAAACCCAGCGCAGTACCTATACTTCTAAGGAAAGAAAGATGCTCCTTTAAAAAGATCGCCGCAAAAATGGATGTAGCAAGTGGAACGGTGCCTAAAATGAGTCCAGTATTCGAAGCTGTTGTTTTGGTTAGTCCCAAAGCTAAAAAGAAGTGATGAGCTACAACCCCTGTTAACGATGCAAGAAAAATATAGATGACCTCATGTTTTTTTGGCAAAAAAATTTGCTTTTTCCACCATAAAATCAACCAAACTACTATCGCTGCAAGAAGAATCCGTAACGATGTAATTGTAATAGCTGAAAATTCCCCGACTATAACTTTAATTGCGATAACGTTAAAGCCCCACATTATCATCACAAATAACAATTGCAAATATAAAAGCGGTCTTCCTATTCGAATTCCTCCTTTCCGTAACCCCATCCAATAATATGATGTTTTTTAACCATTCATGTTTTCCCCTTATAACGAAACCGGTTCAGTCAAAGTATATAAAAAATTCAAACAATTAACAACTAATTTTAAAATCTTCAGATAATTAATCGAATATTTAAAAAGGAATATTGACGTTGAGCATAAGAAAAGTCAGTCCCCTAATGGAACACTTAGGATGGGACTGACTTTTTTTAGATTATTTATCTTCTCTTAAGATATACTCATTGCTGTCTTGGTCATAAAATGTAAACATCGTGCCAAAAGGCAATTTTTGCAGAGCTTCCACTTTTACTCCATTTTGCTGCATTTTTTCATATGCTAGTTCAATATCGGTGGTACTGAAGAGGATCGATGGGTGAGCCACCTTTTCTGGACGCTGTTTTTCCATTGCTGCTTTAGAATAAAGAACCAAAGTGGTAAACTCGTCTTCACTTGGACCGACCTCAATCCATGAAAAATTAGGACCCATCGGCTGCTCAAATTTAAGCACAAATCCGATTTTATTCAACCAAAACTCTTTAGCTTCTTGCTGATTTTGAACGTATACAGTGATTTTTCCAACTTTATTAATCATGTATCCTGCTCCTTTTTCTAGTGAATATTCATTAGTTTAGCAATCACAAACTGCAAATGCAATTCGAGACATTTCTCCGCAATTCTGGATACGTTCAGTTCCATAAACTTTCCCGATTCCCTTTTTCTTCAACCCAAAAAAGACAAGCCCTATGATAATAGGTGCTTGTCTCGGAGTTTTTTACTGATACTGTTTTAGGATGGTTTCTAATTTCAGCGCTTTCGTGATGTCGCCTTTAATTTTTAATTTTCCGGTCATAAACGCAACCGTTCCACTAAGACTTCCAGTAAGAAATTTACGAAAGTTTGCCAATGACATTTCTAAGGTACAATCTACAGGAGCCGAGCTTTCTTGAACAACTTGCGCTTGCCCATTCTGCAGATGGAGTTGGTAAGGACCCGCGTCTATACCGGTAATGTTAAATTGGTAGACAAGATTGACTTCAACGATAGGCGCTGGATTCTCGTTTAATAATCTTCCTATTTCTCCCATTGTTTCCCCTAGTGACTTTTCTTCTAATTTTTCAATCATCTGAACTGTCTCCCTTTTTCATTGAAAAAAACCTATTCAGCCTCTGGCTTAAAGCCATGAGTTTTCTTAAAATGAAATACTACTGCTGCCAAAATGGCTGCTGCTAAAGCAAAGCCTAATAATACAGCGATATTAAACAATCCTTGAGCCAAATTATCCAAATTAATTACGGAGTTGATTCCAGCAATTGAATACGTAAATGGCAGAAGACTGCTAAAGCTTTGTAAACCATCAGGCAGCATGTCAATTGGTAAATCAGCTCCTGTCGTTTGGATTTGCAGAGCAATTAATACGATAGCGAAGAAACGACCAATATTTCCGCCAATCGCGACAAGGAATAGTACAATCGCAGAAAAAGCAATGCTAGCTGCCAGCAATGTCAAGATTAAGCCGCCTGGATTCGTTGCTTGCATTTGCAGAACACCAAGCACAATCAGAAGTAGCAAGACAGCTTGAATAATGGCCAGCAGTGATAGCTTCACAAACCGATTGGCAAACCAGCTAATCGCTGAAACTTCTTCAGGTTTGGTAAAATTCATAAACATCGACATGATTAATATACCGACAAATAAGCCAATGGACATTACGTAAGGTGCAGTTGTATCACGGTAATACTGCGGACTGTTGATTGTTTTTGCAGCAAGCTCTACCGGTTCAGCAAACATATCGAGATTCTTTTCGCCGTGCTGAAGTGTATTGAGACTACTGGCGCCATCCTTTAGACCAGTTGACAACTCATGAGACCCACTATTCACTTGATAAGCGCCATCGTTCAACTTCGCCGTACCATCTGCTAATGTTTTCCAACCATCATTTACCTGAGCGTTCCCTGCGGCAATCTGTCCGGCTCCTGAATCCAAGCGAGTGACACCGCTCGTCAGTTCTCCCCAGCCAGTCTTAACCTTGGTATTTCCCGTGGCAATCTGTCCAGCTCCTGAATCTAGGCGGGTGACACCGCTCGTCAGTTCTCCCCAGCCAGTCTTAACCTTGGTATTTCCGGCTGCTATTTGTCCCGCTCCTGAATCTAAAGTGGTAACACCATTCGTCAGTTCACCCCAGCCAGTCTTAACCTTGGTATTTCCGGCTGCTATTTGGGCAGCTCCGGTATCAAGCTTCGTCACGCCAGTTGTCATTTCAGCCCAACCGCTATTGACCTTCGCATTACCTGCAGCTATTTGCGCGGCTCCGGTATCTAGGCGCGAAACTCCCCCAACCATTTCACCCCAGCTGCTATTGACCTTACTGTTTCCAGCAGCAATTTGCGCGGCACCCGTTTCAATGTCTACGGCACCTTTATGAACCTCTGTTTGTCCGGCAACGAGTTTGTCAACTCCCTGCTTCAATTTTTCCGCTCCTGGAACTGCTGATTTTGTTAAACCAGCAGAAAGCTCCTGAGCTCCAGCTTTTAAGCCTCCTAATCCTGCCGATAATTCTTTAGCACCATCAATTATTTCCTGATAATATGGTCCAACATTTACGGTCGGATTCGCTTTTCGGTAATCCTCTAAACCCTGAATTAATTTAAGAGAACCTTGATATAATTCTTCAGCTCCGTTACTGACGGATTGACTTCCAGGAGCTAATTTCTTTGACAGGCCAGTACTTAAATCAGCAGCCCCCGTTTGTGCTTCCTGCAAACCGGCCAGTACCTGATTGGTTCCTTCCTTCAATTTAACGGTCCCATCATGAAGGTTTTTGGAGCCAGCGGCTAAAGTGCCAATATCGTCAGTCCCCTGTTTCAAACTGTTTAATAATGTCCCGGTCCCTTCCTTTAATTCCTTAGAACCGTCTGCTAATTTTCCTACATCCACGGAACCTTGTTTCAAATTGGTTAATAACGTGCCGGTTCCGTCCTTCAATTCTTTGGAACCTGCCGCTAACTTTCCAATATCGCCAGTGCCTTGTTTAAGATTGCTTAATAGCAGAACGGTCCCGCTCTTAAGTTCTTTTGATCCTGCGGCCAGCTTACTGATATCTCCGGAGCCATTGCGCAGACTGTTTAATAATTGGTTTGTTCCGGTCTTTAGCTCCTGCGATCCGGCTGCTAATTTGCCAATATCCCCAGAGCCATTGCGCAGGCTGCTTAATAACTGGGCAGTTCCCGCTTTTAGTTCCTGCGATCCGCTGGCAAGGACCGAGATATCCTCTACTTTATTGGTAACGGTTTCATTTAATTCGCTTGTACCCTCATAAAGCTGATTAGTTCCATCTGCCAGTTGCTGTGACCCTTCTGCTGCCTTTTGAAAGCCATCACCAGCTTGGCCGACTACTTTGCTGGCAAAGTTTTTGATTATCGTTTTTCCAAGTTCCTGACGAATATTGCCGGCAGCTGTTTTCGTCACCTGAGAAGCTAAGTAGTTCAAGCCCTCGTTTTGAATGTATTCAATTTTTAACTTCTTTGGATCAGGGTCAGTTAAAGTTGTTACATTTTGAGATAAGTCTTCAGGAAGAACAATGACCATGTAATAGTCGTTTTTCTGCAACCCATTCATGGCTGTTGCAGTATTAACAAATTCCCAGCCTAAGTCTTTCCCTTTTTTTAGTTTTTCGACTAATTCCTTGCCTACGTTAATCGCTTCCCCATCGGATTCAGCTCCAAGGTCATTATTTACCACGGCAACAGGCAGGTTATCAAGGTGGTCATAGGGACTCATTTTAGAGGTTAAGAGAATTCCGCCGAACACTGCTGGTACTAAAAGAACTGCAATAACTGCAATAAGAAGAGCCTTGTTACCTGTTAATTTAGAAACTTGTGCAGACAAGAAACGAAACATTTACTTCAACACCCCCAGTTTCAATAATCGAAGAATATAATGAATCTATTAATGCTGAATGATTGCAATTTAGCGAATGATCATCACCTCCTTTGCAGTTACAGACCGCTTAATTTTAAAATTTCAGAATACTATAAAAATTTTATCACAACCCCTTGTTTATTAATATTTAGACATGTTAAGGTTAACTTAAGCAGAACTTAAGAGAAGGGAGGTCTAGGAATGAATATTGAGCAGCTAGAATTCATTGTCGAAGTTGCAAAAACTGGCTCGTTAACTAAAACAGCGCAAAACATGCACGTAACGTTATCTGCAATCAGCCAATCCATCACCAATCTCGAAACAGAATTAGGTATCAAACTATTTATTCGCTCACGCGCCGGCGCCAAACCGACGATTGAAGGGGAAAAAATTATTCGCAAGGCCTTTCAAGTGGTTACTAGTATTCAGGAAATTCGTGAGGAAGCCGAAAATTATAATCAACTGCAAAGCGGGGAATTGCGCATTGCCACCATTCCTGGGTACACTTGCTACTTGGTAGATGGCGTCTCTCAATTTAAGATGGATTATCCCAATATAAAAATGGAGGTCATGGAGACCCCCACCGAGAAAATTATTGAAAAAATCAACAGCCGAGAGATTGATATTGGACTAACTGCCATGCTGGAGAAAAATTTCACACACTCTAATATGGTATATGAAAGGATTCTTACAGGACAAATGGTGCTAGCTGTGAGCAGGTTTACACCCCTCGCTACGCAGACAACGATGATGAAACAAGAATTAAAAGAGTTAACCTTCGTTATTTATAAAGATGAAATAATTAAAAAATATCTTGAAAAATTAGAATCAGAGATTGGATCTATTCGAATTCTTTTTTCCTCAAATAATACAGATGCGATTAATACGGCAGTCAAGAATGGACTAGCGGTAACCATTGGTCCTAATTACTCTTTTTTTAATAGCCCAGATGCCATTAAAGGAGATATCGTCACTGTTCCAATCATATCTCCACAAACAGCACCTGTTTATCTTGGCTGGTTAAAGCATAAGGAAAAAAAATTCTCCAAGCCATCTAGTTTATTTATTGAACGTGTCAAGGCTCAACTACAGGCCTAATTTTACCCTTTACACTAATAGTGGTGCCTCCCTTAGCATTCCCACAGATATTGTCACATTTTCGTTATTGACAAAGTATGGACAACTGATTAATATAATAGTCCCTGCCGGTTTATTTCATTACTTAAAGTTGAAACCGATTTCTCTTATTGTTCTAAATATAGACAAGCTGGTATCGGGACATGTATCGCTCAAATTGTGGAAAGGGTGGTTATGATGGATAAAGAGCTGTTGATGGAAGAGGCGCGAAAAATTAAAGAAAGAGCCTATGTTCCTTATTCGAAGTTTCCTGTCGGTGCCGCATTATTATTAAAAGATGGCACCGTCATTACTGGTGTAAATGTAGAAAATGTTTCCCTCGGTGCGACTAATTGTGCGGAAAGAACGGCCATTTTCACTGCAGTTGCCCAAGGTTATAAGAAAGGCGATTTTAAAGCCATTGCTGTAAGTGGTGATACAGTTGATTTTCTCCCTCCTTGCAGCATTTGCCGCCAAGTTCTCGCTGAATTTTGTTCACCGGACATGCCTGTTTATTTAACAAATGAGAAAAAAGAAATCCTAGAATTAACGTTAAAGGAGTTACTGCCATTCGCCTTTACCGATTTAGAAATGTAGAATCTAAACTGGGTAGCAAAATTTAAAGAGGCAAAAATATGTGATATATAAAGACGAATAAAAACTCCCATTTCACCATTAATGAAGTGGGAGTTTTCTTATTATTTCAAGTAAGTTCATCAAAACTCGACCTAAGTGCCCAAATAACAGCAACAAAAGATAGTTAAATCGTGATTTAGCTACTACACAGAAAATTCCCATTCCTTATGATAGAAAGCCTCTGTTTTCATTGCGTTCTACTCGAACAATGTTGTCAAGACAGGCAATAACAAGGCACCTGCTCCATTGTCCCTGCATAGGATATTCTTATCCCGCCTTAACGGGCAGTAAGACCCCACCTCAAGGGAAGTTTCACTTTATGAGAAATACGAAAGGAATGAGCAAGATGTATAATGGCTATCTTCCGTTTCTCTATTCTAATTACAGCTACCCGTCCCACCAGTATCAGCCACAAAATATATATAATCCCTATTCTGATCAGAACCACTCAGCTATGTATCATGTTCCATATTCTAGATTGAAAGATTTTGGACCTGAACCATTTGTTGTCAATATCAACGAGGCAGCAAAACAAAATAATACCTTTCGCACTGCTTTGTGGACAGGAAAACACCTGCAGCTCACCTTGATGAGCATTAATGTTGGCGAAGACATTGGATTAGAGATTCATCCTCATCTAGATCAATTTATTCGTATTGAAGAAGGCCAAGGCCTTGTTCAAATGGGTGTAAGAAGAGACAGATTAGACTTTCAACAGAGAGTCTATGATGATTTTGCCTTCTTTATCCCTGCTGGCACCTGGCATAATTTGATAAATACCGGTAATAAGCCAATTAAATTATACTCTATTTACGCACCTCCTCAGCATCCAAGAGGAACCGTTCATCAAACTAAGGCAATCGCTGAAGCGGCTGAAATGCATAGATATAGATATTAAATCACTCGAAAAATTACGTCATCCACGATATAGAGCTAACCCCAAGTTACTGCACGAAATGAGTTGTTCCATTTCGTGTAATTTCTTATTATACAGTACTAAACAGCAGTCCAGCATGCCATCATATTACACTTTAATCAACAGTAATAACTTTGAGATTTGTTTCTAAATCCTTAATGCTATGGGAAATTTCTTCATTGGCATGGATTTCTCTCTGTAACGAAGCTGTTACCCCTTTAATTGATAAACTAGATTCTTCACTAATGGCAGCTAATTCACCGGTAGATTTGCTGATGTTTCCAACAAAATCATGGAGATCACTCATGAGTTGACTACTTGATAGAGACAATTGGTTCATTTTGGCAATCGCGCTATCCATCAGCATGAAGGAATCGTTAGTCTTTTCGGTTATCTGATAACTTTGCTCCATGCGTTCCGATACTTGTACCATTCTTTGTCTTGTTTGTTCTGACTGTTCTGTAAATTCATGGAGCTGCTCAGTTATTTTATTAGCCGAGGCAGTTGTTATATCCGATAGTTTGCGAATTTCATGTGCGACAACAGCAAAGCCTTTACCGTGTTCCCCAGCCCTTGCTGCTTCAATGCTTGCGTTAAGCGAAAGTAAATTTGTTTGATTAGCGATTTGTTTAATTGTCGTGCTAATTTGATTCGTTTCTTCTAAGTTCCCCACTAATCTGCTTATTTCTTCTGACATTCTATCAATTTCTTTACGAAATTCGGATATTTCATATATTAATTGACTAATCTGGGTTTGACCTTCCTGCGATATATCTGTTGCTATGTCCGATTCATCTTTTAATACCTTCATATTCTTGTACATTTCTTCTACTAATTGATTTGTATTATGAATAGAGTCATTAATACCCTGGGTCTCCATAACTAAGGCGTTAGCTCCAGTTGCAATTTCCTGAAAAGCAATATTCATCTCTGTAAATGAACTGTTGTTCTTGCTACTAAAATCTGAAACAAGGCTTGTTTTTTCCGTTACCTCTTTTACTAAATTTATAAGGGAGTATCTTTGCTTTTCTTGTTTCTCTAACAGTTCTTCAGAAGTTTGTTTTGCGGCCTCAATCTGCTTTATGTAACGATTTGAAACCCTTTGCAACGACAGCAAAAGAACAGATATGAGTAGATAATAAATGAAAAAAATAAAGCTATCCTCTTTTTGGACAGAAATAAGACCTTGTGCAGCTTGAAAAAATAAAATATAAGCAAGCATCCCTAAGCCGAATAACAGAGTGAGGATAGAAAGAAGCTGATCCATATAGATAGTCGCTAAAACTGCTACCAATATAATCGATAGAATACGTGTGATGGACGGGTCGATTATTAGCATGTAAGCAGATAGTAGCACACTACATATGACTGCCCAATATTTTAATTGGAAGATAAACTTTCTGGTTATATGTAGAAAAAAGAAAACTGCAATGACTGCTAGTTCACCAACTAAAAAAATGACTTTACTAGTTGTAAGTTCGGTTAAGAAAATACCCACTGCAGATAGAACAACTACAAAACATAATGCTTTAAAAACTAGGGAATTTCGTTTGACTGAATCGAGTTCCTTAAAAGAAAGTTCACGATCTTTCTTCTTACCTATAACCCTACTCATGATTGCTGCCCCTCTCATATTAAAAAAATTAAGTCAAATCTATTATAAAATAGTTATGAAGTGACGACTATAACATTTTCAAATAACACGTATTTAAAAAAGTAGCCTTTCACTGCTGAATGCTGCAAAGTTTGAAAACACTTTTAATGAAAGACTTTCGTTTTTTCGCTATAATTAAGTCCAACAATCAATAATCCTTAGGTGGTACAATATGGAGGAAAATACAAAGGACAGTTTACATAGCGACGAGGAACGATTTCGTGCATTAGTGGAACATGTAAGTGATTGGATTTGGGAAGTGGATGAAAACGGAATTTATACATATGCAAGTCCGAGAATAAAGGATATATTAGGGTATGAACCTTCTGAGGTATTGGGAAAAACCCCTTTTGATTTAATGGAACCTGAAGAAGGGAAGCGGATTGCTCCGATTTTTGAATATCATGTGGCTAATAAGTTACCGATAAAAAGTTTAGAAAACATCAATCTTCACCGCGACGGGCATGAGGTCATTTTGGAAACAAGCGGTTCCCCGATTATTAATGCCGAAGGAAAATGTATTGGGTATAGAGGCGTTGATCGTGACATTACAGAAAGAAAAGAAATGGAAAGAGTCATTTATTATCAGGCACATTATGACCTGTTAACCAACTTACCGAATAGAAGATATCTGCACAAAAAAATTTCAAAGATGATTGACCCACCTTCGAAAGCAAACCGTTTTGCGCTACTATTCATCGATTTGGATAATTTTAAAGAAATTAATGACACCCTTGGGCATGAAATGGGTGATCAATTACTTACCATGTTGGCGAATCAATTGAAGAAATGTGTTCGAGAAACTGATTTTGTCAGCCGATATGGTGGGGATGAGTTTGTACTAATTTTAGAAAATATGCAAGCTGAAGCAGATATAAAAGAAATGGCCGGACGAATATTAGCAGCATTTCAAGAGCCATATTGCTTTGAGGGAACTTATTTAAAGATTACCGGCAGTATCGGAATCAGTATTTTCCCTGACGATGGAATTGACTTCGACACCCTGATTAAAAAAGCAGATCATGCCATGTACCGGATTAAACGCTCTGGAAAAAACAATTTTTCCAGAGCAGAAAACTAATAGAAACTATCTAAAAAAATTTACAGTGAAGGATATTTTTTACGGTGTTATTATTTTAACTGTTCATCGCTTATTGACAAACACGATGAACAGTTATCCTCTCCGACTGACGTCAAGTAAACAATCGTCCAGACGTATGTTTAAAGCAAACCTACCATCTGTAAACCATGAAAAATACCATGGTCATCGACGGATTTCGTTACGTATTTTGCTGCTGATTTTACTTTCTCTACTGCATTTCCCATCGCGATACTATTATAAACTGTGGAAAGCATCTCCATATCATTTAATCCATCTCCAAAGGCAAATTGCCTTTCTTTTGGAATGCCAAGTTCTTCAACAATTATTTCGATGCCTTTTGCTTTAGAACCATCTTTTGGCAGTATATCTACGGACATAGGATGCCATCTTATAAAATCGAAGGCAGAGAATTCCGCTTCGTACTGTTTCTCTTCACCCTCCAGACAGAATAGCAACGATTGATATAAGTTACGACCTTTGTAATAATGGGGATCATGTGTTGGATGTACATCCAATTTCATCGTACTAAGACTCTCATTAATGTATGGATGATCCGGTACATTTGCTTTCATATCTTCATGATCCATATAGACGACCGGATGCTGATTGTCAATTGCTTTATCCGTCAGCCTTATTAGTGAGGAAATATTTAATGGGTTGGTATAGATCACTTCCCCGTTTAACACTACATATTGTCCGTTATAACTGACATACGTATGAATATCTAATTCTTCGCGAAGTTTTTTAAACATGAACGGGGCTCGTCCGGTTGCAATTGCAACGATATGCCCTTTATCTTTTAATGTAAAAATTGCCTCTTTAGTGGTTGATGGTAATTCCTTTTGCGAATCAAGCAAGGTTCCATCTATATCAAAAAAAATCACACTTTGTTCTGTCATCTTCTAGCCTACCTTCTACTGTTTTTACTTGGTGCATTTTATTTCTCTATCCCTCTTGTAATACTGCCCATACCTTTTTTCTAAAAAAGGTAATACGTTTATTACTATACTAGTGTAAGTTATGAAAGGCCTTTCATGTCAATCCTTCTTATTATGTTTTATCCTTTCACAAAAAAAACTGGGCTTAGTACATGACTGCTAGCCCGGTCTCTGTGAAACTATTTCAACTATTTAATTACCTAGACAAAGGTAGCTTTATTTCCTTGCCAATTTCCAAGGTACAGTCTTTGCGATTTTCCACTGGGGCGAAAATCATAATATATTCATCATCTGCCCCTTGGACTTCTCCCTTGCTAAAAATTGGATCAACTCTTTTTCCTGCTGACTGCAAAAACACACCGGATTTTTTTTCATCAACGATATAGCCGTATTTTTTATCAATTTTTCGGGCATGCAAGAATTGCTCTTCTAGCTTGCTCATGATTTTGTATTTATTTCCTGCTTCATCTGTTTGCAGTTTTGTATCCGTACCTGTTACCACTACTCTTGTCTCCATCGCTGAGAATTCAACTTGTTTAATACGATACTGCTGATTCTTGTAAGTAAATTCTTTATTAAGCTCTACTGTTTCCCGAGTAGAGACAGCCTCTTTGCCAAGTGTGAATTCAAGCGGCCATGTTGTGGTTACTTCTTTTGTTTTGCCATTATTGTAAATCGTTAAGTTATTAATTACCAACCTGACCTTCTGGCCCTGATACTGTTTGAGTGACTCGAATGATTCAGCCTCGACAACCTTGTTTTCTTTCGCATCATAATACCTGCTGCCCCAACCCACAGAATGGAGCTTCTTCTTGTCTCCGTGATCCTCTACTAAATTAATTGAGCTCCTCCCTTCAAAAATATCAAGATAATAATTCTTTAAATTCGTCTTTTTACTCTGATAGGTCACGAGCAGCTTCGTTTCTTTTTCATCCGTCAACACACTTTGGAAATGGACGGTTATATCATGTTTGTCATCATAATATGTTTGATTTAGCGGTTGGCCTTGCCCTTTATCAATCGCCATCCGTAACCCGGTATCATCGATGTGCTTACTGAAAAACAGTTTATCAAGCGTCTCCTGAATTGCCGCCATTACTGGGGTAAATGATAACGCTGAAACTGCCAGCAGTCCGATTGCCGCAGCCATTGATAATCTTTTATAAAACTTTCTTGACTTATTAATTTTTGTTACAGTTGAAGGATTAATTTGAGTCACTTTTTCCCTCTCCTCTTTCTGATCTATTTTTTTTATAATTTCATCAAAAGCATCCGGAACTTGTTTTTCAATTGCTTGATTTAAATGCTTTAGCAGTTTTTCCTTTTCCACCGGAATCCCTCCTTATAACATACTCTTTTGTAATTTTTTCATTGCGGCATTGTATTTCCAGAGGACTGTACCCAAAGGCATTTCAACGATTTTGGCAATTTCTCGATGTTTCATTCCAATCACATCTTTTAATATGATAATTTGGCGCTCCTCTTGATTTAGTAATTCTAAGTATTTGGATAAGACCATTTTGTCAACAGGGTCATCTGAGACCCATTCCGACCGTTCAAAAAAGGCCCCATCAAATCCAGTAATTTCACGTTTTTTCTTGCGATACAGGTCTAGCGCTGTGTTCCTGGATACAGTAATCAACCATGCTTTTACATTCGGTATTTTTTTATGTTTCATTTCCTGGTAAAGCTTAATATACACTTCTTGGAGGACATCCTCTGCAAGCTCTGTATCCCTGAGAATCGATAAGGCGATAGCAAAAACATGTTTCTTATAATCTTGAAAAAATTGTTTAAATTCATCTGCATAATTATTAGTATTTTCTAGCCTTTGCAAACTGCTATAGTTCATCTTGCGCCTCCTTTCATATAGTAAACGGTTCAGCGCGATATTTTATTGGTTCAAATTTATATTTTTTTCATTACTTTTTTTAAAACATATTTTTGCTGCTTTGATAACAGTCAAAGAAGCGGTTGCATTCAGTTTAGCCATGGTGCTCCATCATTAGGGCATATAGGATGGCGGCATATAATTTTAGTCAATATTATTCAATTTTAGTATATTTTTCATCAAAAGGTATGATAAAATAATAAAAAGTCTAAAAATTCAAACTAATGTATGGGGGTATTAGCATGATTGTGCCTTTAGTATTGACGCAATTTTTGGATCGGGCTGTTTCATTGTATGGGGGAAAAAAGGCGGTTTTTTGTGATTCACGTGTATTTACCTATCGTGAATTGCATGGACGCGTCAATCAGCTTTCCCACGGATTAAAAGCTTTAGGTATTACGAAAGGGGACCGGGTGGCTTATCTTGCCCCAAATACGGTTGAAATGCTTGAAGGTTTCTACGGTGTCTTTCAACTCGGAGCGATTATGGTACCATTAAATATCCGCCTAAAGCCAGAAGACTACTTATTTATCTTAAATCATAGTGAGTCCAAGGTCCTGTTTGTCGACCAAGATATCTACCACCTGATTAAGCCTATCAAGGAGCGCTTAGAAACGGTTGAAACGATTATTGTCCATTATAAAACGGACGAAACAAATGAAATTGATTACGAACAATGGCTCACTGGTTTCCCAAGCAGCTTATTTGATCGTGAAGAGGTTGATGAAAATGATGTCTGCAGCCTGCTGTATACGAGCGGGACAACTGGCAATCCTAAAGGGGTCATGCTAACGCACCGCAATAATTACCTCCATGCCATGCATACAATGCATCATTTGCGCGTTTCGGATCGGGATGTCTACCTCCATGTTCTGCCGATGTTCCATGTAAATGGCTGGGGAGCGCCTTTTTACTATACAGCCAATGGCGCAACACATATTTGTTTGAAAAAGGCTACTCCTGAGGCAATTTTTAAAGCGATTCAAGATCATGGCGTAACCGTGCTACATATGGCGCCAACGGTGTTGAATTCCTTGCTGCAATATTATGAACAGCATATACCGGAAATAGTACAGGATGTCCGCGTCGTCATTGCCGGATCAGCACCGCCGCCAGCCTTCGTCACCCGCGTAGAAAAAGAGCTTGGCTGGGAGTTTATCCAAGTATATGGGATGACCGAATCGACACCACTTAGTTTGATATCGTCGATTCGCTCCGAGCTTACAGATTTGAGTCCTGGAGAAAAAGCACGGTTAAAGGCAAAGGCTGGATTCCCAATGATTGGCTGTGATGTCCGCGTCGTCAATGAACATGGGGAAGAAGTGGCTCATGATGGCAAAGAAATCGGCGAAGTTGTCACCCGAAGCCATGGTGTGATGCTTGGGTATTGGAAAAATCCTGAAGCAACGATGGAAACGATTCGCGATGGCTGGCTGCACACGGGGGACATGGGGACGATTGATGAAAATGGCTATATTGATATCGTAGATCGGAAAAAGGATATTATCATTAGCGGCGGCGAAAACATTTCTTCGATTGAAGTCGAAGGTGTCTTATATGAACATCCTAGCGTCTTGGAGGCAGCAGTCATTGCAGCACCGCATGAAAAATGGGGCGAGACACCACATGCGTTTGTCGTTCTGCGGAAAGGACACCAGGTCAGTGAAGCTGAGATTATCGCCTTTTCCCGCGATAAGTTAGCTCATTTTAAAGCGGTCACCGGCGTCACGTTTGTTGATGAACTGCCGAAAACTGCCTCCGGAAAAATCCAAAAAGTACATTTGCGCAATGAGTACTGGGGGAATCGTGGAAAAGCGGGGCGGTTTGTCAATTAGTTTTTTCGATGCAAGTTCTTTTGAAAGAGGTTTGGGCACAGACACACTACTACGCTAGTAGTATATATGCTGAATTTTGCTTTTATTAGCGATTTGAAACAACTTATTAGCGAATTTCAAATTTTATTAGCGATTTCTAACAACTTATTAGCGAATTTCAGATTTTATTAGCGATTTGAAACAACTTATTAGCGAATTTCAAATTTTATTAGCGATTTCTAACAACTTATTAGCGAATTTCAGATTTTATTAGCGATTTCTTTTAACAGAAGAATCACTGTCCCATAGACAACTCCTATGGGACAGTGATTCTATGTTTTATTTATGACTGTGCTGCTGATCCTTTACAATTATGTGCTGAGTAATCCAATCAGCAATAAAATTTAATATTCCAAGGATATACTCATTTTGTCCGTCATCGATTCGACTATAATCAATGTTTTCAAATTTTTCGATGAAATCATCATGTTCCACTTTATGAGCGAAGAACCCTTTAAAGCCTGATTTCAACATGTATTCCTCTTCAGCGCGGAAATGATAAACAGTATAATCTTTTAACTCCTGAATCGTATCGACAATTTTATCATACTTATCTAAATATCCGTCATTTTTTAACAGCTCATAAGCACTATCACCAATCGCGAACAGCTTTTTATGCTGCTCATCAACTAAAGTATTCCCGGTTTTATACTCCTCTTTCCATTTAAACATCAACAAAATGCTCCCTTCAAAGCTAGTTGGAGTGAAACTCCTTCCTTTTTCTGATTAATATTACAATCTCATCTAATCTTCTGAAAGATATTTCACGAATTATACTAAAAATCTTTCATTTTCTGTAACAAGAAAGGGAGCAGAAACCAGTCGGAAAGAGTATGCTTTTAAAAACTATCTTTAATAACTTCGGCACTTTTCGCTGTTTCCTCAATGTAGGTAGCAATTGAGTGATTATCCTCCGTCATTGTTTCAATTGCGGCACTAATTTGCTGCAGGTTTGCTGATGATTCCTCAATAATTGCGGCAAACTCGTTGGTCGAAAAGACGACACTTTCGCTATTTTCTTTAACCTCACCAGAGAAGCGGCCAAACTTTTCAAACTGGGCATTTAACTTTTTCAACATATCATTCAATAGCGAAAACCGATGATTCACTTCTTTTGTAGCTTCCACACTCTGTTTTAAACTATCACTGCTCGTTTGCATGTTCTCCTGTGCCAGTTCATTTGTCTTATTCACTTCTACTAAATTAATCGTAATCTTTTCGGTTATTTCCTTCGTAACATCCGCTAACTTTCTAATCTCGCCGGCAACAACGGAAAAACCTTTTCCAGCCTCACCGGCTCTTGCTGCCTCAATTGAAGCATTAAGTGCCAATAAATTAGTTTGTTCCGTAATTTGCTTAATATCTTTAGTAAATTGATTCGTTTCTTCGATTTTTTCAGTTAACTTTTTAAAATTCTCACTAAGTATCGTAATTACATGTTGAAGTCGATCAATCTCATTGTTCAAATGGTTTGCTTTAACCTGTCCTTCATCTGAAAGAGCAGCAGATTTCTCGGAATCCTCCACTAATTCAGTTGTTATTTGATTCATGGCATTGATAGCTTGTAAATTTTTCTGGGCATTTTCGACAATTAGAACAATCTGTTCACTTTGTACGTGACCCCCTTGTGAAACTTCTGTCATCGCAAACTTCATCTCTTCTTGTGATTTCAGACCGTATTGAACCTTTTCATTAATCTTAGCCATACTTTCAGCTATCGTAGTCACTTCTTTTTCAAGCTTATTCCTTTTTTCTTCCTTAGCTAACGATTCGGTAACAGCTAGGTCAATATATTCCTGAAGTTTCTTAAATTGCATTTGATTTAGAAAAAGCAATGTCGCTAAAAGTACTCCGCATAAAAGATATACAAGTAATATGGCACTAAATTGCTCACGTACAAATGACTCTGAGTCAATGACGTAATAACGATTAAGGATGAGTGCTGCTAATCCAAGAGAAAACCCAATGGAAAAAATTCTTTTATGAAAGGGTACCGCTGAAAAGAGCGAGAAGAAAAATACTGAGAGTGCCGTAGACATAGTCCCGCCATCTACCATTATGAATGCGATATTAAATACATTCATCATAATAACAATCGTATATGTAAATAAAATGTCTTTATTTAACTTTTTAGCTATGAAATATAACCCTGCATAAAGGATTAATTGAAAAATATAAGAATAAGTGGTAAATGAGTGTGGATTTAATGCCAATAAACTTATCAGCCCTATGATGGTTGAAACAGAATAGGTAACCAACATTAGGGTATTTTTGTTTCTTAGGTCTAACAGTTTCAATTTTTCAATCTCAGTCATATAGGTTCCCTCCAGATGGACAATCTTACTATTATTATCGTCCTTCTTGCTAATTTGTTTATAAGAAAAGGATCTAGAGCTAACCTTTTAATAAATTTTTTCTGGTTGAGGAACTGAGGGGCAAGGCCAAATAAGTTTTCCCTGGCTGTAAACACATTCGCTAATGAATAATTCCCGAAACAAGGCGAACACTTATAAAATAACTAACTTTATAGGTGATTGAATGGAAACCAAACTATTGCTTGAGGTTGAAAATTTAGCATTAAAGAAATTGAAGATTTTTCAACAAAGTCGGCTTCGCTATCTTGTCCGCAGTATGCTAGCCAGTATGTTCATTGGCTTTGGAGTCATTGTTGCCTTTAAGAGTGGAAACTTTTTTTATTTAGAGCAATCACCGTTTGCTTATCCAATCGCGGCGATAACCTTTGGGTCGGCGATTATTTTAATTGCATTTGGCGGTGGTGATTTGTTTACTGGCAACACCTTTTATTACACTTATGCTGTCTTAAGAGGAGAAATGAAGTGGGCACAACTGGGGAGACTGCTTACATACAGTTATATCGGAAATATTTTGGGGGCGATTATTTTTGCGGGTCTCATTTTTCTTACAGGGTTATTCGCTGTTCCTGAAACTTCTACTTTTCTGATGTCTGTTGTTGAAAAAAAACTAAATGCCCCAATAATCCAATTATTCTTCCGAGGGATACTATGTAATTGGCTTGTCTGTCTAGCTTTCTTTATTCCGATGTCGTTTAAAGAAGGCGGTGCCAAGATGTTTGCTATGATGTTATTCGTTTTTTGCTTCTTTATTTCCGGCTATGAACACAGCATTGCCAACATGTGTTCATTTGCTATTTCACTTGTGCTCGACCATCCAGATACTATCTCACTGACTGGGGCAATTCGCAATCTTATCCCGGTTACGCTCGGGAATCTAGTTGGCGGCGAGGTAATGATGGGGATGTTGTATTACTACGCCAATAAACCTTTCTTTGAAGAAAAAATGCAAAAGGGTCAGCCCCTCGTACTAGTTAAACAACGTGTACAGGACTGAACCCTCATAGGCTCTAGTGGTTTTATTGTACTTTCCTCCAAGAGGACATTTCGCAATAAAAATACCTTGAAGAGTTTTTTCTGTTCGCGCACTTAAACAAAGCCTGATTGTTTACTTCTGTTCGGATACGCCAATATTGGCTTTGACCCTTACCTCAGCATAACGGACATGGTCGGATTCTTTCGATAGCAGCGTGCCAATGTAACCGCCTAAGAAGCCGAGTGGGACGGATACTAGTGCCGGGTTGGCCCATGGGAAAATCGGTTCACCGACAAATAATGCCGCACCGGGAACTGGTGAGAATACACTTGGGCTGATAGAAACGAGAACCAGTGCCGAAATCAAACCTGAGAGAATAGCCGTAATTGCCCCGGTTGTATTGAATCGCTTCCAATAAACGGTATACAAAATCACCGGTAGATTGGCACTTGCTGCAATACAGAAAGCGAGCGAAACTAGGAAGGCAACATTCAGTTTTTGCGCACCTAATGCCAAGAGAATTGAGAACACTGACACCGCTAACGAAGCATAGCGAGCTGCTAGCATTTGCTGGCGTTCTGTTGCCTTGCCCTTTTTGAAAATTTGCCCATACAAATCATGTGCAAAAGCTGATGCCCCTGACAAAACCAGACCAGCTACAACTGCTAGAATTGTCGCAAACGCAACGGCCGATATAAAGGCAAACATGAAATCCCCGCCAATTGCCTTTGCCAATAATGGGGCTGCCATATTTCCACCAGGGTTTGCTGCCAAAATTTTTGTATGGCCGACAAACGCTGCCGCCCCGAATCCAAGGAAAAGCGTCAGGATATAGAAGATTCCAATCGTCCAAGTAGCCGTAACAACTGAACTTCTTGCTGTTTTCGCATCCTTCACCGTAAAGAAGCGCATGAGGATATGAGGTAAACCAGCAGTTCCCAACACTAATGCCATCATCAGCGAAATCGTCGCCAAACCATCTTTATATTGAATTCCCGGTTTCAGATAGGCAGCACCATGGCTTGTTACAGTTTTTACTTCGGTAAACATCGTTCCAATGTTAAAATTAAACTTCCACAGGACAAGGAAGGACATGATAATCATTCCCGCCATCAACAGAACTGCTTTAACAATTTGCACCCAGCTGGTAGCAATCATCCCGCCAAACAACACATAAATCGTCATCATCACGCCTACAATTAACACAGCAATCCAATATTTAATCCCAAATAACAATTGAATAAGAGCACCCGCGCCAACAAGCTGGGCTATCATGTAAAAAACAACAATTGTAATTGTACTTAAGGCAGCTGCTCCTCTTACCTTTTTGGCATCGAAACGGGCATTAATCATATCTGCCAGTGTATACTTTCCCAGGTTCCGCAACGGTTCAGCGACTAGAAATAATACAACCAGGTAAGCAATCAAGAAACCAATGCTGTAGAAAAAGCCGTCGAAACCATTTAGGGCAATCGCCCCGGCAATCCCTAAGAAGGATGCTGCTGATAAATAGTCACCGGCAATCGCAATCCCGTTTTGAAAGCCAGTTAATCCTCCACCTGCGGTATAAAAGTCACCGGTTGTTTTCGTATTTTTTGCGGCATAGTACGTAATCACTAGTGTTAACAGAACAATGGCTAGAAAGAGAGTAACGACCGTCATATTCATTAAGCAGCACCTCCCTTTTCAATCTGTTCCTTCATAATCTTCTCAGCTTTTTTGTCAAGCGCTCCAGCTTTTTTCACATAGACAGTACATAAAACAAATGTCATCACGAATTGCGCGAAAGCAAATATCCATACCCATGAAATATCCCCAATGGCTGGCGTATTAAGAAATGAGGTATAAGAAGTGCAAATAGGAAGTAGAAAGTAGAATACCAAAAAGAAAATCGTGTAAGGCAAAATGAATTTTTTTCTTTCCGTCATGAATTGTTGAAACTGTTCACTTTGTTCCACATGGACATAATCAACATTACCATTACTGCTGTTCACATTTTGAACATTCAAATCAACCATCCTCCTTTTGTAAACGCTTACCAGAATTATATGAATTTTCTGTAATTAGTAGGAGATTTTCGTCTCAATGGTTAGTTTTTACGCTTAAATGGTTTCGATTAAGGGATTAATGGTTATTTTCAAACATTTTAAACAGCATTTTGCGTGCCGTCCGGCTGACAGGTATCTGAATATGCTCTATATCTTTAAGGGTAATATTACTCGTACCATTAAACCATGGCGTGATCTCCTTAATATAATTTAAATTAACGAGATAGCTGCGGTGGGTACGAAAAAAAGGGTGGCCGACAAGCTTTTTCTCCAACTCCTGCAACGTCATTCGGCTTAAAATTGCTCTGTCCTTTGTATGGATTTCCAGCATTCGTTTGTGCGGCATCGCAAAATAGATCATATCCGGTGACAGAACCACCGTTCGTTCCCCATCATCAATCAATAATTTTGCTGGACCCGTTGAAGTTGAATTTGAAACATACGGTTCCATCAGCTTGCGCTCACGCTGCTTAATCTGATTGCGCAAACGTTTCATTGCCTTTTGAAATCTCAACTCATCAAAAGGCTTCAATAAATAATCGACTGCCTCTAAATCAAATGCTTTTATCGCATATTCGTCGTAAGCAGTCGTAAAAATAAACAACGGGGGGACATGGACAGCTTGATCGATTAGCTGCTGAGCAGCCTCGAGTCCGGAAATTCCCGGCATATGGATATCTAGAAATATAACATCTGGTTCGTATTCGCGGTACAATTGTAGCAGTTGTTCCCCAGACTCAGCACTAGGGCAAAGCTCCACATCCTCTTCCTCTGTTAATAAATAGGTTAATTCTTTTCTCGCCATTAGCTCATCTTCAGCAATCATGACGTGAATTTTTTGCATATAACTCCCCCCTCTATGTTCGTACTTCGATTGGAATTTGAAAAGATACTTCACTTCCGCCAGAAGCAAGATTTTTGATATGAAGTTTCGCCTCTTCCCCCAATAAGCTAATTAAACGCTGATTGACATTGTATAAACCAATGCCGCTATTTTGATTCTCCGTCAAAGGACGAGTAGTCACCTCTTTTACTAACTCTTGAGGAAACCCGCAGCCATTATCACGAACAATCACTTGAAGATGATGTGATTGCTGATTGAGAAGGACCTCTACCTTACCACCGTTAGCTCGGATTCGCAGGCCATGCTGAATACAATTTTCCACAAGCGGCTGAAGTGTCGATGGCGGAATATTGGTATCCGGGATTGTATCCGGCACGTGAAACAGGATTTTCAGCCGGTCACTAAAACGAGCTTGAATAATTTCCATATAGGCCCGGACATGTTCACATTCTTTTTCCAAAGATACAAGCGGATTGGACACTAATTTAAGATTGAAGCGCATAAACTGGGCCAACTGAACGGTGATATGTCGGGCTTGTTTCGGATCTTCACGGAACAAAGTTGCAATCAGATGCAGGGTATTAAACAGAAAGTGCGGATTAATTTGTGCCTGTAAATTCCGCAATTCAGCATCGCGAATATGAAGTTTCAAACTTTCAGCGGCCAGTAAGTTCAACTGATGTGAGATCAATTTTCCCAAGCCTTGTGCCAAGTCTAGCTCAACAGGCCTGATATGATGGGCTTTCCGAAAATAAAAAGTAATTAGCCAAGCAACATCTTGCGCTTCGGTAATTGGAATGATAATCGCCGCTTCAAATGGACAGTTCTTATGTGAACATTCAATTTGACTGCGAGCAGTGGCCACTTTCATCTCTTTAGCAGCAATTGCTTCGGCAGCGAGCGATTGAAATACAGGCTGCCCCGGCTGATGATGGTCCTCTCCTAACCCCTTATGTGCCAATACCTCCTGCTTATTGGTGACGGAAACGGCCGCAAGCCTCAACCGCTCCTTTAATAAGTGAGCAAGACCGGCTGCCATCTCAGCCTGTTGATTCATTTTTAAAAATGGCAATGCCTCCTCAGCAATCGTTAAAGCTTTTCGGGTTGCCAGTGCAGCTTCATTTTCTTGCTCCTTAAGGACAATTCCAATCATCGCTGTAAAAATGGCAATGGCCAGACTATTAGAGAGCACAAGCGGCAAGCCAATTTTATCGACAATCTCACCTCCATCAGGATGGAAAATAAGCAAAAGATGCATATGCAAAATCGGTGGAAAAACACCGATAAATAACGCTTTAAGCGGGGCTATCACACGCTCCTGAGAAAAGAATCGTGCAGTTAAGCCGGCTAGTACCCCTGTTAACGGATTCACTACCCCATTTGCAAGCCAGCCGCCCCCCCCCAAGAAGATTAAATGTACGCCAGCAACTAGACCGGCTCCCATCCCGACTACTGGACCACCGAGAAGTCCGGCAATTACCACCGCAACAAGACTTAAACTGACGACTGACTGATCTTTCTCTACGGCAGACAGGACAAAGTCGAAATGGCTGATCATTCCCTCATCAATAACAAAGCCTGCCATTGTCCCAGCTATCCCGAATAGGCCAAATACCCCCGCATGAACGAATGATAATTTTAAATCAAATTCTCTATATAATAATGATTTGAAGCCAGGCAGCCTCGTTAACACAAAAGCGATAACTAACAGTAGTCCTAGGCGTTCAAATAAAATAATCGTAATCTCTTTCACTGGCTTTTTCTCCTTATATCCATTCCTGTTTGCGCCCGGATAAAAAATGCCGTCAGCTCCTCTTCACCTTGACATGATGATTTTTGAAAAAGCAAGCTTGCGCTAATGGCACTTAAGAAGCCAATCGGAATGGCAATAATCCCCGGATTATATAAAGGAAATAGCGGTTCGCGCACAATCCAGCCACCATCAGAATTCATAATATGCGGGCCAAAAATTAAACAAGCGAGTGATACCGACATTCCAATTACCATCCCCGCTATCGCTCCCGCTTCATTAAAACGCTTCCAATAGATAGTGAGCAAAAGGACAGGAAAATTGCTTGAGGCGGCAACAGTAAAGGTTAATGAGACGAGAAAAGTGACATTCATATCACCCATGCTTAAGGCAAAAATGGTCGAAAGAAGACCAATACCAAGGGCGGACAATCTCGCAGCCCGTAGCTGCTGTTCCTCCGATGCCGTGCCTTTTTTTAAAATATGATGGTAGATATCATGTGAAAAAGCAGTTGTAGCAGAAATGACTAAGCCAGCAACAACAGCAACAATGGTTGTAAAGGCAATGGCTGATATAAAAGCAAACAGGAAATCCCCACCAAGTTCTTTTGCTAATAGCGGTGCAGCAAGGTTCCCAGTCGCATCCGCTGTCACGAGTTTATCGTAGCCAATTAAGGCAATGGCCGCAAAACCGAGGAGAAGCGTAATTAGGTAAAATGTGCCAATAATCCACGTGGCACTCACGAGCGAGCGCCGTACCTCTTTCGTATTTTTCACGGTGAAAAAGCGAATGAGAATATGCGGGAGACCTGCTGTTCCCAGCAGCAGGGCGAGCTGCATGGAAACTAATTCCACTGGGCTATCGAACAGCTGCCCTGGCATGAAGAATTGTTCGCGCAACGGTGTTTGCTGGACAATTTCTTGCATGATGGCTGCTGGATTCCAGTGAAAACGTGACAACACAATCAGCGATAGCAGAAATGTTCCGGACAAAAGCACAACCGTCTTGACAATCTGCACCCAAGAGGTGGCAATCATCCCGCCAAACACGACGTAAACCGTCATCAAGCCGCCTATCACAACAACTGAAATAGAATAATCGATATCGAGGAGTAATCGCAGCAGCAGCCCTGACGCCACCAGCTGGGGAATCATGTAGAGAAACGAGATCAGTAATGTACCAAATGCCATCAGGGATCGAATCCAATTATTATTGAAGCGAAACACCACTACATCGGCTAGCGAATACTTCCCTAGATGGTGAACCGGTTCAGCAATAAAAAACATAACGACTAAATAGGAAACCAAAAAACCGACAGAATAAAGGAAACCATCAAAGCCATGGAGCGCAATGGTTCCGACTATACCTAGGAATGAGGCAGCACTGATAAAGTCACCAGAGATGGCTAGTCCGTTTTGAAAACCAGTCAAACTTCCTGCTCCAGTATAGAAGCGGCTCGTTGTTTTACTTCGCTTTGCTGCCCAGTACGTAATAATCAGTGTACAGACAATGATGCAAATGAAAAACGAAAAATAGGTAAGATTCACAGCCTCCCCCCTCGCTTTATGTAGTCGTAATTTTTGGTAAATTTGTTTTATTTTGAATATAACGGAGCCACTGTGGATTGTAAAGAAAAAAAGATGGCTAATAAAAAATAACCTGCCACTACATAGACGCCCTCCTTTTACATGATGCAGACAGCCTGATGTAGTGACAGGTGTTGATTTTGTTGAATTACTGAGTTATTTTACGACCTTAACTGTTCTGGTCGCACTAACTTTTCTTTTCGAATCCTTTGCAGCCACATATAATTTGCTGCCCGCCCGCTGTTTTGGAATCTTTACGGTGAATTTTCCAGTACTCGTGGCTTTGGCCGAATATGTTTTCTTGCCGATTTTAATCGTGACCGTAGCTTTCTTTTCCGTTTTTCCGCTGACGGTTTTAGTCTTGCTGGTGACTCTGTTCACCGTCGGGATATTTGGTGCAACTCTAACGACAGTGATTGCTCTTGCCCTGCTCTTATTCCCGGAAGCATCCTTCGCTGAGACGGAAAGCTTCGTCCCTGAATTTTTTATGGGAATCGATATTTTGTAATAACCCTTGCTATCTGCTTTAACGCTGTAGGTTTTCCCTGAGACAGTAACTGAGACAATGGCCTTTGCTTCTGTTTTTCCGGAGACTACGGTCGATTTATTTGTCACCTTATTGACAGATGGTATGGCTGGAGCTGTTTTATCTGTGACGGTGATTGTTTTGGCGAGACTAGGCGCATTATATGGCCCTTTATAGGAAAACGAAAGCTTGGCACCCGCTTTTTGCTGCGAAATCTTTGCTATAAAGTTTCTGTTCTTATCAGTTGTGGCACTCGCTAGCAGCTTCGTTCCATTCTTAATTTGCACACTGACACCAGCAGGCGCCTTTCCTGAAATCGTTGTATCATTATCATCGACAGCATTGACGGTCGGTGCGTCTACTTTTCTACTAATATAGGCGGAGGAAATATATCCTTCCACATCGGTGCCATCTAGCTTGACTGGGTACCAGACAAACACATTTTTTGAAGAAGATGGTATAGTAAACCGGAATGGCCCAGTGATGGTCAATGTTGTGTTTTTGGGTACCGTTTTCTTAACAGGTGATATTTTACCATCAGTGCTCGGATTTTTTCTTAAGTTTACTTCTGACACCGTAACAACTTTATTACCGGTTTGAAAATAGTAGTTTGTTGGGTGAAGCTGGCTTGTAATCGTATAAAGAGGCTTATTGAATTTGATATTTTCAGTGCTATTTGTGTCATACGTAAAATCTTTTGTGGTGAATGGGAACTTTGCTAACGATATACTGTCTAAGAAGCTACCACTTTTGATTTTGGCAAAGACCTGTTCTTGATAGGCATCTACATTGAGTTTCTCCGTTTTCTGTTCAAGAGGGCTGTTAACAGGCTTGATTCCGTTATAAGCCATCACCGGAAAATACCAGTTTTCAATCACCTCTGGTCCGGCCTCTTGAATTTTTGGCAATCTTTCCCATTCATACTTGTCTTTGAGGATATTAACACCGGTCTGGATATTGTAAATTATATCTGTTTTTAATCGTTCATCATCAATTCCGGTGATTTGCATAATTCCAATGCCGTTATCGGGAGCGATATTTGGCCTTCCATTTTTATATTGGATCCAGCCGCTCTCTTGTTCTGCTACTGCTTTAACAACTTCAGGTGGGATGCGGGCATCTAATGCTGCATTTGTTAACAGGCAATTAACATGCTGATATGAGGGATTTACATTTGTTTGTACTCCCCCATAGATACCTCTACATTTTTCAGCCCAAGTACTCGCAGCCGAGGCGCTATCATACGACCACCCGAGGAAAAATAAACAAGCCAATAAGGCTGCTTTTACTAGAGTAGATTTCATTCTTACAGTCTCCTATCTTACAAGTTTCCTATTATTACTAGTGTACCATGCCAGAAGGTAACGTGGATAGGAACTATTTACGTAATATCTGGGAAAAGCTCGTATCTGGTTGATTCGCTAATAAAACGTAAAATTCGCTAATATATGCTTGAGAATCGCTAATAAAATGCTAAATTCGCTAATATCAGCTCAAAATTCGCTAATAAAATAAAAACAGCTAGAGCACTTCAAAAGAAAGAGCTGACTCCTCAATGGGTTCAGCTCTTTAAACATTTTTCTATAGGATGCCTGTAAGTCTTATACGGCTTTTTTCTCCAAAATATAATCATCGGCCTTTTTCCTAGCTGTTAATCTTTCTGGAAGTGTCATTAATGCAGGAAGGAAGATTGGCAACAGGATAAAGCACAACACTATTAGACCTGTAATGACGGCAATTGCTAATTCCGTTAACAGAACGATTCCGGCTGGCATAAGTGTCGCAAACGTCCCGCCAAGAATAATCACTGCAGAGATAATTACTCCGCCAGTATGCTTAGATGCGAGCACAATTGCTTCTTTAGCTGCCATTTGCGGATACTCCTTAAAGCGCATCATTAAGAAAATACTGTAATCCACTCCCAAGGCAACGATGATGATAAACGAGAAGAACGGCACAAACGATGAGATTCCCTCATAGCCTTTCAAATCGATAAAAATATAATTAATGATAAACATCGCTGCATAATAGGCACCAACAAGCGATCCTGTAATAAATACTGGTGTCCAAAATTGTTTAATGACCAAGAAGAGGACAAGCAAGACACCGAGAATGACAATCGTTGTTGTTCTATTTAAATCTCTTGATAATACATCGTTCATATCATTCGTTGTGGCGCTCGAGCCGCTCGTACCACTCTTCGCCCCTGCCAGAGCGGTCCCTTTTAAACCAGTTGAAACAGTTTTATTGATTTTCGTTACCGTTGTTAATGCTTCTGTTGAATAAGGGTCATCTTCCAACACAATCATTAGCTTCGTAATTTTTCGATCTTCAGACATAAACGTATCTAAAGATTGTTTAAAATCCTTATTCGTTAACGCTTCTTTTGGTATAAAGAAGTTTTTGTTTTGATGGAGCTGTGATAAATAACCATTTGTTTGCCCAAGTCCATCAGAGATTTGTTTCAGACCGCCGTTAACATCCGATAGTTTTTCCCCGAATGTACTGAAACCATTAAGTCCAGCTACTAGCTGTTCTTGTCCTGATTTCATTTGACCCAGTCCATCATTGACACTGTTCATATTCGTGACAATCGTGCCGATTCCGGAAGAGGCTTTTTCGAGTCCGGCGTTAAGTTTTTTCAAACCATCACTCATTTGTGATAAACCACCAGACATCTGTGATAGATTTTTATTAGCCGTAGCAAAACCGGACGTAACCGTATTGTAATTGTCATTTAATGCTTTGATACCTTCAGGAGTGATTTGGTTTAACGATGATACTAATCCGTCAATCGTTTGCTTTAAGGCTAAATAATTAGGATCAGTTTGGGCATTATCATAGCTGTTTCCTAACGCAGTCGCCATCGATTGCATTTGCGATAACGCAGCTTTTACACCGAGAAGCGCTTGAGCTGCCTCTTGATAATGACTACCGATTTCTTTGTAACCAGCCTGCATTTTTCCATAATTCTCTGCTAGCAACGACACACCGCTGCTCATTTTTGAAAGATTCGTTTGAATCGTTGCAATTCCATTACCGATAGATTGAGAATTCGTAGTACCCCCATCTAAACCTGTCTGGATTTGTTTCAACCCTTTTGTTAAAGCAGTCATACCATCTTGAAGCTTGGCGGTACCATCCACCATCTTATTAACATCAGAAAAATCCGCTGAACCAAGCTTGTCCTGTGCTTGTTTCAAGCCACCATAAATCTCATCAACCCCACCTTGCGTTTGTGAGATTCCATCTGTCACCGTCCCCATTTGTCCGCTGACATAAAAATCATCAATCTGCTTGCCTTGAGGCTGTGTAACCGAAGAAACTTGCTTAACTCCCTTCAGCTTTTTAAGCTGCTCGGTAATAGAATCAATGACGGCTAACGAGTCATTATTATCAAGTGCTTGATCATTTTCAATGACAACTGTTGCCGGCATCGCCTGTCCTTTTCCGAAATGGTCTGCTACTAGATTAATCGCTTTTGAAGAAGGATAGCTATTCCCCAGTTCGCCAACTGTATCAAAGTTCAGCTTTTCTTCATGGAAATAGACCATCGGCCCAATGATTAATAGGATAATCGCTGTAACCACAATGGGAAACTTGGTGGCCAGAGATGATGTAACACCCCAGAACTTATTCTCTTTATGACCACTGACATTCTTCGAGGGCCAAAAGAGCTTCGTACCTAGTACTTTCATGATAAAAGGCGTCAGCGTCAGAATTTCCAATAAGAGAATGGTGACCCCAATGACAACGACGACACCAGATTTATAGATTGGTGATTCAGAGAATACAAGAGCAAGAAAGGCAATAAATACCGTTAGAATACTATAGGCGATGGTTTTTCCTGCTGTTTTATACGTATTAACAATGGAATCATCCACTGAGTGTCCATGCGACAGTTCTTCCCGGAATCGATTAAATAGCAAAATATTATAATCCGTCCCGATCCCAAACAGAATTAATACGAGAAGCATTTGCGTTAGACTTGTAACCGGGAACCCTGCTTTGTCGATTAATTGCGCGGCAATCCCCATTGACGTTAGATAGGAAAAAGCTACCGCGACTAGCGAAACTAGCGGAGTAACAACGGAGCGGAAAACAAGAATCAGAACGACTAAGATAAATACCACTGTTAAAGCAGCACTTTTCTCAACACCGGCCTGCGATGCCCGCAAATAGTCATTATTTATAAAATCAGAGCCGCTTAAATAGTACTCAACAGGTGAGGGTTTAAGTTTGGCATCAAATAGTTTTTTGACGTCAGCTACTTCTCTACCCTTTAAATCAAGCTTATAGCTCACCATTAGCGTCGTGCCATCTTTAGACACTAAAGAACTTTTTGCAGCTGGCATAGTGAAAGGATCCATAATATCGGAAATACCCAGTTCGTTGCTGCTATCATGAATGGAATCAATTATGTTACCAATTTTTTCCATATCATGGTTGGAGATTTTATTTTTATCATAAAAAACAATCAGGTCGCTCGTACCTTTGGTAGAATCCATCTTTTTCAAAATATTGTCTGCGATAACCGAGAGACTTTGATTACTCGTTCCTTGCTGTCCCTTTTGCCGTAATATGGCATTAATGTCTGGTTGAATGACTGTAAGCACAATGGTTGCAACTAACCAGATTGCAAAGATTGCCCACCGGCCTTTGATGATGCGTTTCACTTTGTATCCTCCACTTCATTTTGTTGTTTATTTTTGCGTTCGTCCTTGTCGGAAAAATACAAAATGTCAATGAATTTACGATTATCCATTCCTTCAGCTTCCATTTTTTGTTTTACAGCTGAAACTAGGTATCTCATTCCCTTTTCGATTACATCCTGCTCATCTGGGGTCAGTAATTCTAATACACCTGTTAAAGATTGATAGGTAATTGCCGCGATGCTTTCATTAATATCTTCTGCAAGTCTGGCAGATAAGGAAATATCTGCAATTCGTTTATCCTTCTTATTAGGCGTTTTCACAAGAAAACCTTTTGAAGCGAGTCTTTCAACAATATCAGAAACCGTACTTTGCGTCATTTTAAGATTTTGTGAGAGCTGCTTAATACTGACTGTTTTATGTGTATAGACATCGCCAAGAACCCTTACCTGAGGGATAGTCACACCATGCTCCTCTGCCTGCTTTTGCAGACTCTTCATCGTATAACGATGGAGATAATCAATTGATTCCCCAATAAACTTTGCTCTTTCCACTATTTATCCTCCTTTTTGGAATTTACATCGTATACGATACATCGGATACGATATATTATCAAAGACCCCACCCCCACTTGTCAATAAAAAAATTTAGCTACGATATTTTTGGATTCGCTAATAAACTGGAAAAATCGCTAATATAAGTTCAAGATTCGCTAATAAAACGCTGAATTCGCTAATAAAAGTTCTGGATTCGCTAATAAACTTTGAAACTGCAACTAATTAAATTCTTGTAATTTTTATCAAAAAAATTATTTTAAAAAAACATGAGCATTATTCTTGAATAATTATTATAAGAGTATTAATCTTTAATTGTAATTATTACAAACATACTTACAGTGCTTACGATTTAATGTAAGCGTAAGCACTTAAGCATACTACTTACGAACACAAAGGGAGGAATTAGATTATGATTTATGCAAACCCAAACACAAACGGGGCCGTTATTCATTTCAAAGAAAAGTACGATAACTTTATCGGAGGAAAATGGGTTGCACCAGTAAAAGGGGAATATTTCGAAAATAAAACACCGGTAACCGGTGAAGTTTTCACTAAAGCCGCTCGTTCAACTGTGGAAGATATCGAGTTGGCATTAGATGCCGCACACGCAGCTAAAGATGCATGGGGGAAAACATCGACAGCTGAACGTGCCCGCATTTTAAACAAAATTGCTGACCGACTAGAGGAAAACCTAGAAGTACTTGCTGTTGCCGAGACTTGGGACAACGGAAAGGCAGTGAGAGAAACATTAAATGCTGATATCCCGCTAGCAATTGACCATTTCCGTTATTTTGCCGGCGTAATCCGTTCCCAGGAAGGCCGCACAACCCAATTGGATAATGATACAGTAGCTTATCACTTCCACGAGCCACTAGGGGTAGTCGGACAGATAATTCCATGGAACTTCCCAATTCTGATGGCAGCTTGGAAAATTGCTCCGGCATTGGCCGCTGGGAACTGTATCGTGTTAAAACCTGCCGAACAAACGCCAGTATCTATTATGGTTTTAGCCGAATTAATTCAGGATATATTACCTGCAGGTGTGCTTAATATCGTCAATGGTTACGGAATTGAAGTTGGCAAGCCATTAGCAACAAACCCACGGATTGCAAAAATTGCTTTCACCGGTTCCACTGCGGTTGGCCGGCAAATTATGCAATATGCAACGGAAAATATCATTCCGGTAACACTTGAGCTTGGCGGCAAATCACCAAATATCTTCTTTGAAGATGTGATGAACCAAGATGATGAGTTCTTAGACAAAGCCATTGAAGGTCTCGTAATGTTTGCCTTGAACTCAGGGGAAATTTGTACTTGTCCTTCCCGCGCGCTCATCCAAGAGTCCATCTATGACAAATTCATGGAACGCGCCCTTGAAAGAGTGAAAGCGATTAAAGTTGGTAATCCGCTGGATACAGAGGTTATGATGGGTGCTCAGGCTTCCAGCCAGCAAAAGGAAAAAATTCTTTCTTATATTAAACTAGGAAAAGAAGAAGGTGCACAATGCTTAATCGGCGGCGATGTTAACCATCTCGGCGGCAATCTTGAAAACGGTAACTACATCCAGCCAACGGTTTTCAAAGGCAATAACAAAATGCGCATCTTCCAGGAAGAAATTTTTGGACCAGTGTTGGCCGTTACCACCTTTAAGGATTTTGATGAAGCGATTGAAATTGCCAATGACACGCTTTACGGCTTAGGTGCTGGGGTTTGGTCACGCAGCGGCGACATTGCTTATCGTGCTGGACGGGCTATTCAAGCAGGACGGGTTTGGACAAACACCTATCACCAATACCCAGCTGGTGCGGCATTTGGCGGCTTTAAAATGTCTGGTATCGGCCGTGAAAATCATGCAATGATGCTTGAACACTATCAACAAACAAAATGTCTATTAGTCAGCTATGACCGCAAACCACAAGGATTTTTCTAAGTCGAAGGTGTGGCCGACATGGTTGAGCGCGTGATTGCTACGAAGGAAGCACTAAATTTTTTAGAAGCGCTGCAAAAAAGGTATGGAGCTTTGCTGCTTTACCAATCGGGCGGGTGCTGTGATGGCTCTGCACCGATGTGCTATCGGGACGGGGATTTTCGCCTTGGGGATGCTGATATACTACTTGGTACCATGGATGAGACTCCATTTTATATTCATAAAAGCCAATATGAATATTGGAAACATACGCAGCTTGTTATTGATGTTTTGCCAGGTCCCGGCCCGGACTTTTCACTTGATAGTATAGAAAATAGACACTTTATTACTCGCTCACGCGTCTTCACAGAAGACGAGTACGAGCAAATTAAAAAACTGCTTTAGAACACGCAGGCTGTTCCAACTGGTGCGAAACTCAACAATTCAGGTTTACCGTTGAGGATACACATCTTAGAGAACAGCCTTTTTTTTTCAAATATTCAACCTTATCGAGTTGGTTGTATTAGGAATAGTTAGAGTATAAAGATTTCTCCCTCATAGACATCATTTATTGGACAGCTTTTACGGGTTTTTTAGATTCTTGTCCGTAAAAATGGCAAAATTTAAGCCATCTGGGTTGCTTCGTTTAAGTTTTCTGCTGATACGGAAACAGTTTGAGTTGCTTGATTAATTTCTTCTATAGCTGATACTAATTCATTCATTTGGAGCTTTATTTTTCTTAGTGTATCACCGTTTTGAAGAATAGAATTTGAGATGTGAAGAAACGCATCATTCGTGACCTTTGAGGAAGAATTACTTGACTCTACTGCTGTTTGAACACTTTTTAAAGAATTTACTACTCCTTTCGTAAATTCCTGCGATTGATAGATAAGCGTTTGAATCTTACTTGTTGATTGTTTTGTTTGGTCTGCCAGTTTTTTTACTTCCTCGGACACAACCGCAAATCCCCTGCCATGCTCTCCCGCTCTGGCTGCTTCGATGGCAGAATTTAATGCTAGTAAATTGGTTTGTTCTGCTATTTGATGGACAATATCGATTACTTCTGTAATCTGGCTGGAAGATTTCAAAAGGTTTTCATTTATATTTGTCATGTTTTGTGTATCTGAACTGATTAATTGGATATCGTTTGTTAATAAATTTAACTGGCGCTGACCATTCGATACCTGTTCCTGAACCGTTAAGCCTTCTTCATAGTTGTCAGTGACCATTTGATTTACCCTTTGGCTTGTCTCCACTAACGTTTTGGTAGCAGAAGTCGTTTCCTCAGATAAGGCAACTAAATGATTACTAATTTCAACAATTCGTTTTTTTAGTTCAAGCTTACCTTGTTCATGTTCTTCTTTTAATGCTTGAGTATTTTTCAACTCATACGCTTCTAAAACAATCTGCTGCTCAAAGCTAAGGATTTTATTTAGTGATTCGATTGCCTGTTCAAGCTCATCAGTATCAGTGACTTCTTGAAATAGTACACGAATCATTGAATTTTGGATAACTTGAAATGCTCCCATATACCATGAAGGTTCAAGGCCAATTTGGTAATGAACCTGTGCCACAATAAAACGTCGATTTATAAATATTTGATTTATCTCACCATTAAAGAGACTTAAAAGATGAGGCTTTAGAGTAGATTTTAATTTGGTTACGGTAGTATTCAATGTAATAATGTTTTCAAGTGCTTTAATTTGTAAAATAGAATCGTAATAATCGTTAACAAAAGTATCAATATAATTTACCATAATTGGTTGGATACATTTTAGAATTTGAAGATCATTGGTTGACAGCAAAACTAAATCCAATTTATCGTGAATTTTACTATCCTTTATATCAATGCTTACTCGCATGTCGTTTACGTTCTCCAGCCATTTTTTCTTGACTGAACGATTTTTCTTAAATATTCCCATCTAACATACGCCATCCTTTTAAATATATTGATAGTGAAAAAGCACTAAATATAAAATGATACTTTTGGACTATATAATCTTAGTAAAACAAAAAATAGCAGTGATTTCCATACGTTTTAATGAAAAGTTGAAAAATTCACATTCTACTTCATGGCCAATTATGAGGTTTTTCAATAAAGAGAAGTGAAAATCTGCCTATTTCAAAAAAAAAAATTGTATTGACACCGATTTCATCTATTTCGTATAATTAGCCAGCAAACTTTGGTTTTGCAAACTTTTTTAAAAGAAAGGACGTTGATAAATGAAAAAGATTCTCTCTCTCTTAGTACTAAGCATGACTATTTTAGCAGCTTGCTCCAGTCAAGATACTGCAAGTACGAAAGATGAAACAAGTGCAAGTAAGGCAAAAAATGAGCAAGTAGAAAAAGCAAAGCCAGAACAAATTCAAAGTCAGGATTATGATAAAAATGGCGGTGCCGACGGGTATGCTAATGCGGGCGATAATAAGAAGTCACGTTACTATGTAAATCCTGATTTTTACAATATGAAAACAGATGAGAATCTCACCATCATCCCTAAATTCAAAACCTTTATCCAAACAACGGAATGGTCATGCGGACCTGCGACTACCTTAATGGTATTGCATCACTTCGGCAAAACCGATGTAACCGAGATGGATATTGCTAAAGGTATGAAAGCAATGACAGACTTAGATGTAGCTGATGCTAAACCAGGTTCTGCCAATAACTTTTACGAATATGGTTCCGATGTCAAAAGAATCTACAACTATTTGAATCAAGTAGATGGGATAAAAGTAGTTGAAACAAGCTATAAAGAATCCTATACAAAAAAAGATTTACTATCTGAGAAAAGCGGTAGCTCACCAGCTGATGCCGGAAACCTAAAACCTACTTTCTCTTCTAATAGTTTGTATGCATCGGAAAATAGTGATACTACAGATAAATATGTAGAGGATGCTAAAGATAGTTACTTTGTTAAGTGGGTAACAGGACATATAAAAGCCGGTCGTCCAATCATGGTCGAATGGGGCGATTGGGATGGCCATTGGCAAGCGATTATCGGTTATGATAATAATGGCACTCCTGGAATTGGTGATGATATCTTAGTTTTTGCCGATCCATATGATACATCAGATCATTGGCAAGATGGCTATTACTACTATCCGCTTGAACGTTGGTTCTACATGTGGAAAGACCGTAATATCGCACCAAAACCATATCAAATTCAACCTTATATAGTAGTCGATTCAGTAAAATAGCTACAGCACAAAAAGGCAGCTCACAGTCAGTTTTACTGGCTTGTGAACTGCCTTTCTTTAGGGAATATTTTTTTACTGGTAATTTAATTTGCTTTTATCCCCGCTCCACATAATGGAATCACAATCATTTCATGTTGCTGCCGTTTATATTTTAAATATCCTGCATAATTTGCTGCTGTTGTTGGTTCAACATAAAATCCCTTGCTTGCTAAAGCTTCACGAGCGGCAATAATTTCTTCTTCGGAAGTTGTAATGAATTCACCATTCGTTTCACGAACGGCAGCTAAAATTTGTTCAGATCGGGCCGCTGCCGCAATTGCAATGCCTTCTGCTTCTGTTCCCGCATTCTCAACGGGCTCTGCAGTCTGTTTGTGATTAGCGAATGCTCTTGCTAGCGGAGCACAATTTTCTGCTTGGATGGCAATAATTCTTGGTAGTTTCATGATAAGTCCATTGTTTAGCAGATCCTTAAAACCGTAATAAGCACCTAATAATAAAGTACCATTTCCAACTGGGATAATGACCGAATCTGGAGCTGTGTTCATTTGTTCCCAAATCTCGTAGGCGTATGTTTTGGTCCCTTCATAAAAATAAGGATTATAGACATGGCTCGCATAAAAGGTTTGCTCTTCCGTTACTGCCTCTTGGGCAGCCGCCGCCACCGCTTCTCGATTTCCATCAATGGCATGAATGGTCGCCCCGTGAGCTTTAATTTGGGCAATTTTTTTCGGAGAGGTCGCCTTGCCTAAGTAAATATCACAAGCAATGCCCGCACGCTTTGCATAAGCCGCTATCGACGTTCCCGCATTGCCGCTACTATCCTCGACAACCTTTGTTACCCCTAATTCCTTTGCTTTAGCGATTAATACCGCTGCCCCACGATCTTTAAACGACAAAGTTGGCATCATATAATCCACCTTAACAAAAGTGTGAGGTTCTGACTCATCTAACACAATGAGGGGTGTATATCCTTCCCCCATCGTCACGTTCCTCCACCCGATTGAATCGTTAGAAAACGGCAAAGCCTCGATATATCTCCATAGAGAGGCTTCACGATCTTTCCACTTTGTTGGATCCAAAACTACCTTTTCCTTTACTAAATCCAGCAGACCTCCGCATTTCGGACATTTCCAGATATTATCAGTTATTTCAAAATTGGCATGGCAAGTATGACAGCGATATTGTTCACTCATCTTTTTGTCTCCCTATTCATCACATATGGATTACCGCAGTATGTAACTAAATATAAGCAATTGCTTCAATTTCAATCTTAAAGCCGTAATGTAAATCTTTTGTTGGGACAACTGTTCGGGCAGGCTTATGGTCGCCAAAGAACTCCTTGTATACGGAATCGACTTGATCCCAAAGCTGAATATCAGGAATATAAAGCGTCATTCTTACTATTTGATTCTTTTGACTGCCTGCTTCCTGCAAAATCAATTCAACATTATTCAGTGCTTGTCGTGTCTCTTCCTCAATCGTACCAAACTTCTTCACGCCCGTTTCGGAGTCAATTGAAAGCTGGCCTGAAACATAAACCGTATCATGATGTATTGTTGCTAGGGCGTAATGACCGTTTGATTTTAAATTTTTTACTCGAAAAATACTTTTCATTATTCTTCTCCCTCATTTGCTGATTTTTTAATTTCATCCAAGTAACTATAGACGGTTACTTTCGAGATACCTAATTGATTAGCTACTTTTTCTACGGAACCTTTCATTAAAAAAATTCCCTTTTCATCCATAAAACGAATTAATTCAATTTTTTCTTGACGATTCAGTAATGGGAACTGGCTATTGTGAATAATTTGTTCAATTAGTTGATCAGCAATCTCTTCCACATTTTGAATAGCCGTCTCTTCTACCTGGATTTCCTTCGGTGCTGAAGCATTATCTACACTTTTTGGTATAAATTCATCGAATACTGTTTTCATTTGCATAATGATACTTATATCAAAATTAATACAGAAAGCACCAATAACTTGCTGATTTGAATCCCTTATCAGGGTGGTTGATGACCTGATTACCCTCCCGTCATCTGTTTTAAATTCATAACCTGCCAAATGGTCCTCTTTAAAGTCATCAGATAATAAGACTTTTTTCACTAAATGATCAAAAGACTGGCCAACTTCTCTCCCTGTAACATGATTATTCATCGTAAAAATGACAGAGGATTGTGGATGTGTCAAATCATGAATAACCACTTCACATTGGTTGCCAAACATCTTGGCAATCGTCTTGGCAAATGGAATATAACCATGTAATATTTGTTTTTCCTCTTGCAAATTACTCACCTAATTTTTTAAATACTTATTAATTGCTAACTTAATTATATAACTTTTTATATAAAGTTCAACAGCATGTAGATTTTTTTATATGATTACTATAATAAAAAGACGACTTTACTGTTCAGATTTCTGAAATGAAAGTCGTCTTTGTTCTAATCATTTACTTACTTTTATAGCCTTCCAACTGCGTCATCAATCATATGCTTTTGTTGTTGAATAATTTCAATTGCTTGATTAGAGACTTGGCTTAATTCCTGATACAACTCCTTTGATGATTGCGAGTCGCCCTCTTGAACTTCTTGGTAAATTTTCTCCACTAACTCTCTTCTTTTATGGCCAATTCCACGTAATTCATCACCTAATTGTTCCAGCTTTTTGAAGTCTATTTTCACTACCTCCCTACTGTTTTCTTTTTATCTTATTCTTTTCTAAAGGGGTTAAACTATACCTTGGAATTTCCACAAATAGCTTACCTCTCCTTTAGTACTGCCTGCCAGTTCTTTATTTTATTGTAAAAAAATCGGTGTTATAATTATTGCGAAATACCTATTTGTATTCTGAAAAAAGATACTCCATTTCTTCAAGATAGGGGATCAAGATGAATTTATTACTCGATATGAAAACGATAGTACTAACTTTAGTAGTTGGTCATTTATTTACCATTTTGTTAATTAGCTCATACTGGCGAAACCACTCAAGAGATTCGACACTCAATACGTTTTTTCTAGCCAAATGTATCCAAGGAGCTGCCTGGTTTTTATTAGCTCTCCGTAACGGCATTTCTGATATTTTCACCATATCAGTAGCTAATTCATTACTTTTTATCGGTTCAGCATTGGAAGCAATAGCCTTATTAAAATTAATTGATTCCTTTCAATCGAAGACTAAAAAATTTAATATTGGGTTAATCATTGCTTATTTAGTTGGTTTTCACCTGCTTCTCTATTTTTATAACTATGAACCAGCTCGGATTGCCTTTGCCTCGTTTAGTACCGCTGTGTTGTGCTTCCTTCCCGCCTACCGGCTCATGATAGGGAAACATTCTACACTTTTAACGAAAATAATGGGAATACTCTATTTTCTTGTCACCATTTCTTTTTTTGCAAGAGGAATTGCCGCTATTACATCGAATGAGGAAATGAGTTTATTTACACCGGGATTCATTCAGACAATTTCATTTTTATCCTTATTTTTTAGTAATGATTCTTGGAAACACAGGATTTATCCTAATACTGAAAGAAAGGGCGGACAAGGAACTCCTTCATATGGCGTACTATGATGAATTAACGCAAACGTTAAACCGAAGAACGTTTATTTATAGAGCTGAACAAATTATTGCTCGTTGTGTAAAGAATAAAGAGCACCTTTCCTTTATTCTATTTGATATCGATCATTTTAAGAATTTCAATGATACCTTTGGTCATGATGCTGGAGATCGGATACTTAAGGACCTTTCAGAGCGAATCCGGCAGTTTCTTGGTTCTGCATACCTCATTGGCAGATATGGCGGAGATGAGTTTGCCCTCCTTATGTACGGAATGGACAAGTATGAAACTGAAAAATATTTAGAACAAATCATGGAGCTTGTTTCAGAAGCAGAGATTCCTGGGGTTTCTGAAAGATACACCATAAGTATGGGGGTCATTAACCTTATCCCAAGTAAACATACTGATTTAGACAGTCTTTACACTTTCTCAGATAAAGCACTTTATCAAGCAAAGCATAACAACAGGAACTGTATGTGCTTTGGTGAGATTATGGAAGAACAGGATTCAAACCAAATGGATTATTGAGTTCTAAATGTGCCCAACAAAAAGCCACCCACAGCATTGATACAGAGCGAACAATTGATACCCATGGAATTATAGTTTCCGACAGTAAAAAGAACATGAAGATCAAATATCGCGGTAAAACTAAATCATTTACAAAGTCTGCCTATTATTGTTTAGATCTGGATGGGTATCGTGGAAGATTAAAGGGAGCACCAGTTGAAGTTAAACTTAATAAAAATTTCAAGCTCGTATCTGCTGAAATTGATGGGGATTAAGCCGATGGTGATGCTGAATAATAAATAAAAAATAGAAGAGCCGAGAATATGACTACATTTTTTATCTGTCGTAAGGGAATGCTCGAAGTATACAGAGGATGTAGGAGGCATTTAATACATGGATATTGCCATTATGGGTGCTGGGCTTTCTGGTTTAGCGTGTGCAATAACCCTAGAAAAAAACGGGATTACCCCAAAGATATTTGAGAAGCGAAGTAAGGTAGGAGACAGATTTATAAATGGAGAAGTGTTTCTGGATATCTTTTCTCGACCTGTTCATGATTGCATTGCTGACTTGGCGGATGCGCACGGAATATTTCTTAAACCGACAGCAACTATCCAGAAAATGAAACTTATCTCAAAAAACGAACAGGCTACAATTAAGGGCCATCTTGGATTCATTAGTATTCGTGGCAGGGAACAAGATTCTCTTGAGTCCCAATTAGCACAACAATCAAAAGCAACGATACATTACAACTCGAAGAAAACATATGAGCAATTACTTAGTGAATATACTCATGTGGTCATGGCAACTGGAGATGGAGACTATGCAAAGAAAACAAACAACTTTAGAGAAGATTTATCCGTTTCTATTAAAGGTGCAACAATTGAAGGAACGTTTGACCCGATTTCGGTAATGGCCTGGATTGATTATGATCTCGCTCCTTACGGATATTGTTTCCTCATTCCCTTTTCAGAAACAGAGGCAAATATATCTTTAGCGATTCCCAATATACCTAAAAACGTTGATGTGAAAATCAGCCAGCTATGGGAATTATTTTACGCAAAGATTCGATCTCAGCTGAAACAGGAGTTTCCAATCACTGACGAATTTCAAATATCACAGTACCCAATTGGCATCTGCCTATCACCGCGAATCGGAAATACGTTTTACGTGGGAAATTGTTTCGGAACGCTAATGCCTTTTATGGGTTTTGGTCAGTATGCCTCGATATTAAGCGGCGTTTTTGCTGCCTATGATTTATGCGGCCTAGGCAAATACGAGGAATTAATGAAACCCATTCGCCAAAGCTATGATGATTCCCTCATATTAAGGAGAACAATGGAGCAACTATCGAATGATGGATTAGATAGAGCGATACGTGCCTTACAAGGATATTGGGGTGAAAAATTGTTTCAGACTAAAACCATCAACCCTTTAAAAGTAGCAAGCTATTTACTACGTCCCTACATAAAATTACAAAAATGGAGAACGTAAAAGCAAAACGCATAAGTACCTTATCTGCCGATTAACTTCAAATCATGTTATTCACAACAATAATTTCATTAGGTTAAAAACAAAAAAACGTATGGACTGCAATTAACCCATACGTTTTTTTTCCTATAATTGTTTTCTTTTATTCTGAATTAGCGACAGACAAATTGCCTTGAAACTTATTGATGTCTTAAGCTAAATTTACTGCTTCCTTTACTTCATGATCAAGTCTGCATTCGGTAGGATAAACTTTACCGCTTTTCATAACGAAGGCACAATCGAGTAAAGCATAAGGGTCGGTCAACAAGTCACGTTTCCATGCGGAAATATCGGCAAGCTTGCCAGGTTCAATGGTCCCAACAATGTCATCGATTTCTAATATCTCGGCGTTGTTCTTAGTTGCTGCTTGTAAAGCGCGGAACGGTTCCATACCACTATTTAACATAGCAACATACTCCCAGCCGTTTTCGTAACAATTGTGAACAGTTACAAAATCTGTTCCATAACCCAATTTTATGTTGCTGTTAAGAATTACTTCACGTCCTTTAACTAGACGCTCGCGATAAATCCCCAACTTTCTGCGGAATTCAGGAGATTTTTTTGCCAAACTCTCCTCATCCCAATGGACGGCATCATCATATGGAGTGAAAGTAGGTACAAGATAGGTGCCATGTTCTTCCATCAACCTTGCTGTTTCTTCGTCCATTAATGAGCCATGCTCAATTCCAGTGATTCCAAAATTCACAAGCTTTTGAATCAAGTTAGGTGCGTAAGCATGGGCTGTTGTCGAGATTCCCAGCTCTTTTGCCGTATCAAAAATAGCCTTGAATTCACTGTCATTCATCTGGATGTCCTCTGGTGAATCATTTGGAGTTGCAAAACCACCAGTCGCCATGATTTTCAGGAAATCTGCCCCTAATTTTACCTCACGGCGCACAGCCCCGACGAAAAAGTCAGCGCCATTGCCGCAAGTTGGATACTGCTCTGCCAAAAAATCGCTAAGTTGAGGGTTCGTTCTTACAATCTGAGTCATATCCCCATGACTTCCCGGTGTACAGAGGAAATGTGGCGCAACAATTAGACGTGAGCCCGCAATATAGCCTTTTTCGACGGCTCGCTTCACATCCAACGAATAATCCTCGCGGAACCAACCGACAGAACGAATCGTAGTAAAACCACCGGCTAAAGACTTTTGAGCACAATTTGCAACTGCTAATGCTCTCCACGCATCAGAATAATAGATGGTGTCATCATAAACATCATGCCAATCAAAAAATTGCGGATGAACATGAGCATCAATCATTCCTGGAGTTACCGTCGCATCCCCTAAATCAATGATTTCAGTACCTTCCGGGCACGATAAATTTCTGTCAACAGCGACAATTTTATCTCCTTTTAACAGAATCTCCATATCAACCTGCATTTCAGCTTTTAAACCGTCATACAATTTTCCACATTTAATTTTTACGTTTTTATCATTCGCCATGAATAATCTACCATCCTCTCTCCATTAGGAAAATATTTGTTTATTTGGTAAAGTAAGAGATTGAATATCTCTTGGATAATGGGTAACCAATTCACTGCCGCTATCCTGAACGATAACCGTATCACTGCAGCGAAATCCCCCGATTCCAGGAATATAAAGGGCAGGTTGAATAATTAGAGCCATATGTTGCAACAACGTCTCGTGGCTGTCAAATCGCAATTGTGGTGCCTCAGCTATGCTGACTCCCAGCCCTGAACCAGAGCGATGGACGAAATATTGAGCTAAGTCCTCCTTCGCAAAAACATCTCGCATCGCCTTATCAACTTCGGAAGCAGTGATTCCTGGCCGAATTACCTCCAATGCGGCAGCATGAGCCGCAAGCACTAAAGAATAATAGGTTTTCTGTTCCTTGCTTGGTTCCCCGATAAAGCCCATTCGATCACACTGTGCTCGATATCCGTTAATCGCCACTTGCCGACAAAGGATGACAGCATCCCCGTCCTGCACTTGCCGGAGACTTGAATTGGTATGTGGCATGGCCGTCCTCTCGACTCCTGATGTGGACATAATAAACGTGCCGACACTTGCTTGTGGCAGTTTCTTGGCCACTTCCTGTCTCAAGGCAAATGCCCCTGCTTGGTCAAACTCAATTTCTGTAATGCCTGGCCGGATTACTTCTAATGTTTTTTCAATATTATATTCAGCATACTTGGCAGATACACGGATGGCATCTAGCTCTTCTCGTTCCTTTATGGCACGCAATTCATCTATTTGTGCACTAATATCCTGAACCTCAAAGCCATTTCCAGTCAGCACATTCATATCCGCCAACGTGATCCTCCCCGCCTCCACGCCAAGCAATTTGCCTTGAGCCATAGTTCCAATTACTTTAGTTAAACTGGTATGAAAGCTTAGGCTTTCTCCACTGCTCACCGGATGTTCATAATAAACCTTGACACCAATACCTTTTGCCTCGACCTTAGCGCTGTTAGCTGCTGTTGCGGGGACAATTAACACAGTTTCTTGCCCGGATAGCACCAATCCAAAGGGGCGGGACGCATTAGCAGCGTGAAATCCAGTTAGATAATAGATACTATCCAAGTTTTGGATTAAAATTGTTTCAATACCAAAAATATTTAGTGAGTTTACTAGTTTTTGTCTACGGTCTGGATAATTCATGTTGCCCTCCATTTTTTTAAAATTATTTATCATAGGAAACATGCCGAGTTTCCTTGTAAAGGAAAATAGTTGCACACAATGTAATCACCATCGTTGCACACATATAAATTGGAACCATCATGACATTACCTGTCTTATCGATCAGCCATGTAGCTGCCATCATTGCCGTTCCTGCAAACACAGCACTAGCTAACTGGTAGGGAACAGAAAAGCCGCTAACCCTAACATTGGCCGGGAATAGTTCAGACATTGCCACTGTATTGGGACCTTGGAATAAGGCGAAAATGATGGCTAACAAGGATACAACAGTGGCCATTGATGCGTAGCTGGTCGTATTGGCTAGCACATTAAACAACGGATAACTAAAAACGACAATCCCGCCCGAGCCAATCAGCATGATAGGCTTTCTGCCAAAAATATCTGCCAGTAATCCGGCAATCGGTAGAGCAATCATATAAACAATCAAAGTAATCGCGGTCAAGGAAAAGCCAGAACTCAATGGTAATTTTAAAAAGCTAGAAATATAGGTAGGCATAAAACTAAGGATTAACCAATATGTTACCAAAGCACCGCTAATCAACAAAAAGACCGTTAGCATCCGCAATTTATGTTCCTTAAAAATACTTAATAGTGGCTGTTCCTGATTGTGTTTATCTTTTGCTTCCTGGAATACTGGTGTTTCTTCAACATTGCGGCGAACATAAATGCCAAAAGCGGCAATCACGATACCAAGAAGAAATGCAGGTCGCCAAGCCCAAGCATTTAATGCCTCTGCAGAAACAATGCTGCTTATCAATAAGCCTGTAAGCGAGCCAAGGAGCAAGCCAGCTGCTGACCCAACCTGTGAAAAACTAACGATAAACGCCCGTCTATTTGGTTTGGCATATTCCCCCAAAAAGGATACAGCGCTTCCCCATTCTCCACCAGCAGAAATTCCTTGCAGCAGCCGGACAACTGCCAAGATAATTGGTGCCGCAAGCCCGATTTGCGCGTAAGTTGGCAAGATCCCCATGATGAACGTACTGCCTCCCATAAGAATAACCGTTATTGATAGTGTATTTTTTCGGCCAATTTTATCTCCAAAATGGCCGAAAAGTATACCGCCGATAGGACGGGCAACGAAACCTAGACCAAAGACCATAAAGGACAGGATTAAACTAACCATGGGATCATTTGCCGGAAAAAAGTTGGCGGAAATAGCTACGGCAAAATATCCATAAATCCCATAATCGAACCATTCCAAAATATTACCTACTATTCCCGCAACAATAAATTTATTAGATTTTTGCGTAGTAGGCCCAGTTTGTTTTTCCTGAATAACATGCGTATTAAGATCCATCAACCATTACCTCCATTGTTTTAGTAGTAAAAAAATAGTGCTGCGACAAAATACTATTATGAGATGAATCAAGGCTGAAAAACGCTTGTAAGCGTTAACAAACAACTTAATGCCCCTTTCTTAAAATATAGAAAATTTAGAATAATTTATAATAATAATATAACATCCTCAACATAAAAGCATTATCACCCAAAAACAAAAAAATCTGATTACATTGTAATCAGATGACAAATAGCTCCAAAGTCGTTTAGTTTAGATTTTGCGTTTCACATTCTTGTTGGTAGAAGTAACTTCTCAGTGAAATCATTAAATTAATATATTGATTAGAATCCTGAAAATCTACCGGGATAATATCTTGGATTTTTTTTATTCGGTATTTGACCGTGTTAGGGTGCAAATGCAATATTTCTCCACTTTCTTTCAAACTGAAAAAAGTGTTGAGGTAAACAAATAGTGTCTTTACTAACTCAGTTTGATGGACCTGGTCAAATTGGATGAGATCTTGAATATATTGGTAGTGGAATTCCTTTAATAAAGCTGATTTTTGTAAATGATAGGTGATTTGTTCAACACCCAGTTCTCCCCACTTACAGACCGTTTTTTTCTGAAGCGCCGCAAAGTGCATTGCAATTTTGGCCTGTTCATATGCCAATTGAATGGATTCATTCGTAATCTCTTTTAGTTCATTACTGATTCCAATTTTCCAGTTTTTTATTTCCTTAATTGGAAGATTGAACTCTGTTTGCAGTAATGCTATTAGTGTCTTGTCAAAAATCCAAACTAGGGCATTGCGATCAATCTGGCGAATACTCCTTTCGAATAATTGATAACTCTTCTTCAACTTACTTAATGACTCAGGCTCAGCGGTAATAATGCAATGGAGATGATGAATATGGTAATAAAAGTCCTCAGCCCTAAGGGGAGTGTTCCTATTATTTAAAAAAATTTCTTCAAATTGTTGTATATCCTTAGTTTTCTGATATTCTATCGTTTGATTTTTTTTAATTCCGTCTAAAATTAATGCTGTTGCCGTATTTTTTAATATACTTTCTTGAAACGGTACGGTTTCTGTTTGATTCAGAACTAATAAAAATCCATAAAAAGCTAATGGATTATTCAAGGGAATGATTAAAACAGAATCTAGTCTTTTTACCTTATGTAACTGTGCTCTTTCAAGATGTTTTCTACTTGCTTGGACTGTTTCCATTAACTCTGGATAGTTAGTGAGAAAACCTGCTACCAGATTCTGCAAATCAGTTCTAGAAATAGACGGCGGACCCCACATTGAAACCACTTCTTTTTCATGGTTTAGGTGGATAATGGGAACTTGCAAATACTTCCCCACTGATTGAATGATAGAATGGATATCTTTCTCAAGGACTAATGAATCTAACATTTCTTGATTCAATTTATCAATATCATTTTTCACTTTGGATGTTTCTTGCAAAATCAAATTGTTATATTTCTCAAAAATGATATGATAAGGAAGATCTTTAGGAATTGATAATAATGGTATGCCTGACTTATCAGCAATTTCGATTAGCTTTTGTGGAATTTCTTGATATTTAACAGTATGGAATCCAATTCCACTTATTCCCATAAGGGCCAACCATTCAAAATGTTGAATAATTTCTTCCATATTTTTAAAGCCAAAAAACGTTGTCATGATAAATAGGTCTTTTTGAACCCTAGAGCTTTTAAATGAAAATTCCTGAACCGTAAGGAACTGAATCCTCCTCTCTAACCCTTCTTTGCCAGCAATGATTCTAACATTATTTTCTTCTAACACATTCTGTAAATCTTTTACTGTTACCATTAGCTTGATCCACCACCACGGGAATATTGCAACTTTGTTGAATATTTTGTCGATAGTTTCACTATACCCCACTCAAATGAACGCAACAAGGAATTTAATTAACAAAAAGAGTGTGCCCCAAATGATCAATGTTAGGGCACCTATTTTCGCACTATGTATTTAATTTTTAAAAAGTTTTACAACCCACTTAATTATTCCAATTACCAGAATAAAAATTCCATTAGCAAACGTCATCAAGCCTAGAAACGCCCCGCCAAAGCCGGCACCTTCACCTGTTCCCCCTGAACTCCAATCGTAAAAATGAAGAAATAGTGATCCACTTAAGAAACCAATTATCGGTGCAAGAATCATCATAATAATGCCTGATACCATTAGATTTACTTTCTCTTTTTTGACCAACCCAATGATAGCAAAATTAAGCAAGATTATCATGACAATAAATATTACTAAAATAAAATCCTCCATCGTTTCCCCCCGCAATACTGATTCTGAGTTAATCCCCCTCTATTTCAATGAAAACTTTAGCGCTTTATCCAAATATTTAGTTGTATGATAGCCGTCAATCTTCAGCTTTTTAGGGGTTATTTTTTTAGTGGACCGAACTAGTATCTATCTTTACTAGGACCATAAGATGGGTTTCTCTCCTTTCCTAACACCATACCTTAACTAGCACCATTGTCCCACAAAAAATTGTCTGCCACCACCAATTATTGCCGGGGAAATTCGACAATTCCCCTAGAAGATATATTGTCTTATGAAAAAGCCTTTATCTTCTCGCTTTCAACTTTAAACTTGTTAGATTGTGTAACCAGCATTTTTGAAAATGTTGCCCTCAATCATACATTTCTTTCCATTAAATCTAAAACCTAATTCTCTTCCCTCAATATATGTTTTTGTAACTCGCACAAACAGCTGCTTATTATTTAATTCTACAAGATAGTAAGAAGACAAATCGTTAAATGCATCTGCAACTTGTAACACTCCTGGTTGTACAATAATATCAAGCATTTCTTGTATCAAATTTAACTTTTTTCTTCTTATTAAAGGGTAAATTACTTTTGCATTGGGGTATTTATCTTTCACAACTGCATCATACTTTGATCGGCATTTTCCACTTTTTTTATAATTGTCTATATCAATATCTTCTTTGGTTACTATTGTAGTAACTTCATCTGAACTATTAATTAATAAATCTATACTTACATCAAATAATTGAGCAATGCACTGTAAATTATGAATATCAGGTATACCTTTATCGTTTTCCCATTTAGTAATAGCCTGCCTTGACACACTTAATTTCTCTGCTAACTGCTCTTGTGATAGCTCAGCTTGTTTTCGTAGTTTTTTAATTTTTTCACCTAAAGTCACAGCAAATCCTCCTTACGTTTTTTGTTATGAACTTTATATCACTTATCTTCAAATTAGCCAAGAAATTACTGGTTACAGCAATGCTACTTTGCGTAGCATTTATAACATAATCTTCAATTTGCAGGATTAAACATGTACACAACAGGAAGATCTGTGTTTAAACCTAGCAGCATCAATTTATTAAAGAAAAACTCAACTATGAAAGTTGCGTTAGTTATATCTCTACTATATTCCAATTAGAAGAAAATCCCATTCAAACATATTGAACGGGATTTTCGTGTAAACAACATATCTTATATTTTCCAGCGCTTTATCTTCTTTTCTTTTTATTTTGTTCCTTAACAAACTTCTTAAAGTTTTTCATGCCACCTATACTGCTAAACATTTCACTTAACTTTTCTTTTTCAATCATCTTAGCATTTAAACCGTCATACTTCATTTCTCTTTTAAGTTTCCAAAAGCTTTCAAGCCTTTCAACTGATAAAGTGCCCTCTTTTATTGCTGCTTGCACCGCACAACTTGGCTCATTTTTGTGTGTACAGTCATTAAATTTACAATGTTTAGCAAGTTCATCAATATCAGCAAAGGACTTCGTTAAATCCGCACTGATAATCCCAATTTCCCTCATTCCAGGAGTGTCAATAACCACACCTGAATTCGGCAGCATAATCAATTCACGCCTTGTCGTTGTGTGTCTGCCCTTATCATCTTTTCTGATACCACTTGTATCTAAGCGATTTTGTCCAATCAGACAATTAATTAAGGTTGATTTTCCAACACCAGATGACCCGATAAACGCTACTGTCTTCCCATGTTGAAGATATCTTTTTAAAGATTGATATCCATCATTAGCAGTACTTGTTGTTACTAGCACTTCCACACCTATTGCAATAGAAGCAATTTCATGAAGCCTTGTGTCTATTTCCTTACATAGGTCCGATTTGGTAAGGACAATCACTGGAGTTGCCCCACTATCCCAAGCAATTGAAAGATACCGTTCTAATCTGCGAAGATTAAAGTCATTGTTAAGTGACATACAAATGAAAACAGTGTCAATGTTTGCAGCGACAACCTGAATATCTTCCTTCGAACCAGCCATCCTACGGGCAAAGGCACTTTTCCGTGTTAGTATATGGTGAATAATCGCTGTTCCCGAAGAGTTATCTGTTCGATCAACCATAACGAAATCCCCAACGGCAGGGTAGTCAGAAAGTTCTTTTACCCGATAATGGAATTTCCCAGATACTTCAGCAGCAATCTCACCATCTTTCGTAATAACCTTGTACAAACTTTTGGATTGTGCTGACACACGACCTATAAAATAATCTTTATATATGCTAGACTCATGAACAAAATCTTCAGTAAGTCCTAAGTTTTTCATATCAGTAGTATTCAATTTCAATTCCTCCTAAAGTTAAACTATACCTTTGGGAGGTTTCATGCATAATTTATTTTGCACATACCTCCCCTTTTACTACAATCTCCAAGCTTTGGTTGCTCAACATAAATACAACATCTCCTTACTGTGACGAATGAGTTCATTATATCATAATAGACAAATATTTCTAAACTGTGACTTATCAAACACTCATCCTGTACCAAAAATATTTATATATCATAGATTTCCCCTCGACAATAACGTAATTTCTTTTAATAGATGGAGAATGTTCGTTTAAAAGGGAATATATTACAATTTTCCTTTTATCAAGCCAATCGTCCCTTTTATAAAAAGATAGTATAATGGTGAATAGTAGGTGATGAAATGGATAAAAAAATGGAAAGACGTAAAAGCATGATTGAAGCAGCAAAAAAGCTATTTGCTGAACTGGGATTTGAAAAAACAACGATGCAAAAAATTGCAGATGAATCAAAGGTTGGTGTGGCCACCTTATTTCGTTATTTTCCGAAAAAGGAACATTTAATCATTGAGGTTGTAAAAGAGGTATTGGAAGAACAACTCCCTTATTTTGAAGAGATTAGTAACTCCAATAAAAAGGGCATAGAAAAAATTAATGACGTGCTGACTACAAATATTATGTATATATCGGAGGAAAATAGGGATTCAACAAAACTCTTAGAAGCATTTGAATTGTATAGTGCCTTTATGCCAGTTGAGGTGGACCTATTGGAAGAAATCGAAAAGGCCTATAGGAAATTTAGTGATATCATTGTCGATATTTTAGAGGAAGGGAAACGTGATGGAAGTATTCACCTCTCACCTCGTCATGAAATTGCTGCGAGGGCTCTATTGAATATGTTCGGAACCGCTGTAAAAAAATATTCATTATATACTTTACTACCGGAAGATGTTATCGTCCCTGTTCCCAAAAAAGATGAGTTGATTATGATAAAAGATATACTAATCTCATATCTACAAGATAACTAATAATTAAGGGCTGACTCAAAAGGTTATTACCAATGACTTTTAAGTGATTTCAGCCCTATCGGACAACTTCTTCTGTCTTTTTAAACAAACATGTCCCATAGAGTCTTCCTATGGGACAACCTCTTTTATTCTTATTTTTTAAGATTGTTTTTCTCTCTTGCCTAATCTGCAAAACTATTAAACTGCCGAGTGTTTAGCCACGCTTATTTAACGAGATTGATTTCCAATAGTTTTTTCACAATGGCTTCTGTTAGTTCTTGTGCCGTATTTGGAACAAATTTCGTTAAAATCTGATTAACCATCGCGCCCATCATGCCACCGGCAGTGATATCAAGATGTCCTGACATTCTCGTTGTCTGTTCATCAATGGCTTCGGCCCTAAAATAGCCTCCACCTTTAAAGTTATCGGACATGCCTGTTAAATCAAAAGTTACCTCAGTTGGCTCATTCCACTCTTTAATATCAATTCGCAACTTAACTGTTTTTTTCATAAACCCTAAGTCACCCTTGAATGCCCAGGTAGATTGACGATCACTCAAAATTTCATGGCTAATATAACCTGGGACGAGTGGAGCCCAGTTGTTCATGTCATGAACAAACTCCCAGATCGTTTGAATGCTTAACGGTACATCTACTGTATGAGTTCCTTGTGGCATTTTTGCACCTTCCCATCTTTTATTTTAATTTATTTATGAATATTTGCTGCGTGTTGACCCGCTAAGAAACCAAATACCATAGCTGGGCCGATGGTTCCGCCAGCACTCGGATATATTGGGCCAAGCGGATTTCCCGAAGCATTCCCGGCAGCATATAATCCTTTAATCGGTTCGCCTTTAAAGTTGACAACTTGTCCATTTTCATTAATTTTCGGTCCACCGTTTGTTCCAAGTGCACCTAAATAAATTGGTAATGCATAGAATGGGCCTTTTTCAATTTTTCCGAGATTGTTTTCAGGGCTTCCGCCTCCACTTGTTAAAGCTTCAAATTGAATCGTACCACGATGGAAGTCTGGGTCCACCCCTTGCTCGCAATACTCATTCCATTTACGTACTTCATCCTCTAAACCATCTGGATCAACGCCAATTTTTTCAGCTAACTCGCGAAGCGTATCAGCTTGGTCGACCCATTCTGGTGCAGGCTCACCAGGTGCCATCGTAATGATTAGCTGAGTATCTTTCAATTGTTGGTCGAAAATCATCCAGTTAGGGCCTTGGTTTGGAAACTCAATTTTTACCGGATCATAATGAAAGAATGCTCTTGGCATATCGTTATACGTTGTACCTTCATGAACAAATCTGCGTCCATACTTATTCACGACAATCGAGTTAGGACCTTGACGGCCGCCACCAAGTTGGGCCATTACGTTATCTTCATATTCAAAGGTTGGATCCACCATCGCTGGATACCACCATGCTTCACTCATATTTTCGAGGGCAGCACCCGCCTTCATCGCCATCATGAGTGCATCGCCTTCATTGCCAGGAGGTGTTACAGGATGAGTAAACTCCGCCTTTAGGAACGCCTTCACTAATTGCTTGTTCCATTCAAATCCGCCTGACGCAAGAATTACCCCTTTGTGTGCAGCAAAATGTAAGACTTTACCAGCTTTTGTTTCTGCCATGATGCCGACAACTTGCCCTTCGTCGTCGATAATTAATTCTTTACCAGCCGTTTCAATTAAAGTCTCTACCCCGCGATCCAAACATGCTTTAAATAAGGAAGCAATTAAGGCACGTCCCATAGTGACAATATTATTTTGCATACGTTCTGCAACTAACTGGAAGTCAATCCCTCCCACTGCTCCACCTTCTTCTAATGTAAGCGGAGGAAAGATGGGGTTTTGACGAATGTATTCGCCCCATTCTCCAATTTCATTCAAATTAAATGGAGCAGGGTCTAATGAACGTGTTCCGTGCTTTAATGCTTCATCCATATGTGCGTAATATTCAGGATAGGATTTTGGCGAAACAAACTTAACAGGTGTATGGTCATGCAAAAATTTAATGACCTCATGACCCTTGTCTACAAATGTTTCAATCATATGGTCATCTGCTCGGCCAAGTGCTAAACGCTTAATAAAATTAATTGCATCCTCACGATTATCTTCAAAACCTTGCTCTTTCATGTAATGATTAAGTGGAATCCAAGGGACACCGCCTGAGAAAGCTGTCGTTCCACCAATTTGGTGGGTCTTTTCTAACACAAGCACTTTGGCACCGCTTTCAGAAGCGGCCACAGCAGCAGTCAAAGCAGCCCCTCCTGTTCCTAGCACAATAACATCAGCTTCTTTATCCCAATGAGTTGGAATGGAACTTGACAAGGAAATCATCCCCTTTGATATTAGTGATAGTGACACTATCAATAATTAAATTATCCGCTAAAATTCTATAATTTTCAAGATATTTGCCTATTTTATGTATCTTATGAATATAGTGAATTAACCACTAGCTAAATGACTAATTATTAATTTATGTGGTAATATCAAAAGCACCTCCGTTAATAGGTACGTTTAAGGGTACCAGGAGGTGCTTCATAATATAAGCCAGTGAGCCTGACCTCATGTCTATTTCTTTTCTAGTAAAGTGTCATACCATCCTGCAAACAATGTTGTTTTCTCAAATCAGGATTAATAATTTTCTTTTCTCACTTCAAAGAAACTTTGCGAATGCTTGCAAACCGGGCATACTTTAGGTGCTTTCTTTCCAATTACGAGATGTCCACAGTTTCGGCATTCCCACATGGTTTCTTCAGACTTTTCAAATACGGCTTTCATCTCTACATTGTTGAGAAGTGCACGGAATCGTTCCTCATGAGCTTTCTCAATTTCTGCAACCATTCGGAACTGAGCTGCAAGAACTTTAAAGCCCTCTTCCTCAGCATCCTTTGCAAAGTTTTCATACATGTCTGTCCATTCGTAGTTTTCACCCTCAGCTGCATGAAGCAGATTTTCTGCAGTATTGCCAAGCTCCCCAAGGGCTTTAAACCACATCTTTCCATGTTCCTTTTCATTTTCTGCAGTTTTAGCAAATAGTTCAGCTATTTGCTCATAGCCTTCCTTTTTAGCAACTGATGCAAAATAAGTATACTTGCTTCTCGCCTGAGATTCACCAGCAAATGCTGCCATCAAGTTAGCTTCAGTTTTAGTTCCTTTTAAGTTGTTCATAATATTTTTCTCCTTTCCAGACAGTGTAATATTGTGAAACTATTCACAAATTTGTATATATGTAGTACAATTTCAGTGGTTATATGTTGCTTTCAACTAATATATCCACTTTCTTCTATATAATAGAATAACAGATATTGAGAAAACCGAACTATCGATTTACATATTGTCATGAAAGATTCAAGAAAGTAGCCTAAGGCTCCGCACATATATTAGAACATTTTGTCTTAGATAAAGTGCCTGTCATAATCAGCTAAACATCCTAATATGATAGTCCTGAATAGTGATTGTAGAATTTCACATGAGGGGGCTTTTTTCCTCTATCATAATAAACATGTTGACTCACTCCTTGCAGCTGAATATCTTTATATCTTCACCTTTGAAACATCACCTTTGAAACTGTATCCAAATCTAAGTTATACCTCCTGCTGAAATAATGAAATTATTCTCAATTATATTGTTTATAATTCTTCCATTTTGCCCAAATCTTTATTATAATGATTATAAAATAAAAATTATTATTTTTTTATTTTTAAAATATCTACAAAATAATAATTTAAAACTTATTAGAAGGAGAGAAGAAAATATGGATACTAAAAACAACAGTAACATTGAAGGCTGCCCGTTTCATGGCGGTGCCACCAGCTTTAAATCAAGCGGCACAACTAACCGCGACTGGTGGCCAAACGCGCTAAACCTGAATATTCTCCGTCAGCATGACAAAAAGTCGAATCCTATGGGGGAAGATTTTAATTATCAAGAGGAATTTAAAAAGTTGGATTACGAAGCTCTTAAACAAGATCTCCGCAATTTAATGACAGACAGTCAAGACTGGTGGCCTGCTGACTATGGACATTATGGTCCTTTCTTCATCCGTATGTCTTGGCATGCGGCCGGTACATATCGGGTTGGGGATGGCCGAGGCGGCGGCGGGACCGGCAACCAACGATTCGCCCCGCTTAACAGCTGGCCTGACAACGTTAGCTTGGATAAAGCACGGCGACTCCTATGGCCGATTAAGCAAAAGTATGGCAACAAGATCTCTTGGGCTGACCTGCTTCTTTTAACAGGCAATGTGGCGATTGAATCCATGGGTGGCAAGACCATCGGTTTTGGAGCTGGACGTGCTGACATATGGCATCCAGAAGAAGACATCTATTGGGGTGATGAAAAGGAATGGCTTGGTGATAATCGTTACACAGGCGATCGTGACCTTGAAAATCCACTTGCTGCTGTTCAGATGGGGCTTATCTATGTGAATCCGGAAGGTCCAAATGGTAAACCAGATCCTATTAAGGCAGCTCACGACATTCGTGAAACCTTTGCACGTATGGGAATGAATGATGAAGAAACGGTTGCCCTTATTGCAGGCGGCCATACTTTTGGTAAGGCACACGGTGCAGGCGATGCTGCTCATGTAGGTCCAGAACCAGAAGCTGCTCCTATTGAAGCACAAGGCTTAGGTTGGGCAAGCACATATGGTTCCGGCAAAGGCCGTGACACTATCACCAGTGGCCTTGAGGGGGCTTGGACTCCTAATCCAACCCAATGGGATAATGGTTATTTTGATATGTTATTTGGATATGAATGGTGGCTGACCAAGAGCCCTGCTGGAGCATGGCAATGGCTTGCGGTAGATCCTGATGAGAAACATTTGGCACCAGATGTAGAGGATCCTTCCATTAAAGTTCCAACCATGATGTTTACCACCGACATCGCACTAAGACATGATCCGGAATACGAAAAAATTGCCCGCCGATTCCATGAAAATCCAGGTGAGTTTGCCAATGCCTTTGCCCGTGCATGGTTCAAACTTTTACACCGAGACATGGGTCCTAAAGCAAGATATCAAGGCCCAGAGGTCCCAGATGAAGATTTCATTTGGCAAGACCCTGTACCAGCTGGGAATTATGATTTAACAGATACTGAAATTGCAGAAATTAAAGCAAAGATTCTAGATTCAGGACTTACCGTCAGCAAGCTAGTGACAACTGCTTGGGCTTCTGCCAGCACCTACCGTGGCTCAGATCATCGCGGCGGTGCAAATGGTGCCCGTATCCGTCTTGCTCCACAGAAGGATTGGGAAGTAAACCAGCCTGAACAGCTTGCCCAAGTGCTACAAGTATTGGAAGATATTCAAAAGGATCTAGATTACAAAATCAGCATGGCTGATTTGATTGTATTGGGCGGCAACGCTGCAATCGAAAAAGCTGCGCGAGAAGCTGGCTTTGATGTAACGGTTCCTTTTGCTCCTGGACGCGGCGATGCGACTCAAGAGCAAACGGATGTAGAAAGCTTTGAAGTACTGAAACCTGTGGCTGATGGTTTCCGCAACTATCAAAAGAAAATATTTAGTGTGAGTCCAGAAGAACTTCTAATTGATAAAGCCCAGCTCTTAAACCTTACTGCACCAGAAATGACCGTCCTTGTTGGCGGAATGCGTGTTCTCGGTACAAACTATGGTGGTACCGGCCACGGCGTATTCACTGATCGTGTAGGCACACTGACGAATGATTTCTTTGTTAACTTGCTTGACATGGGTGTGGAGTGGAAGCCTGTAGGAGCAAACCTATATGAAGGGCGCGACCGTCAAACAGGCGAAGTCGTACGTACAGCAACGAGAGTAGACCTAGTCTTCGGTTCGAACTCCGTACTACGTGCCATTGCCGAGGTATATGCTCAAGACGACAACAAAGAAAAGTTTGTCCGCGACTTTATCGCTGCCTGGGTCAAGGTAATGAATGCCGATCGTTTCGACCTTAAAGCAATGAACCTTAAGAAAGAGCAACTAACAGGCAGATAAGATAAGATATGGAAAAAACCGCTGTCACCAAACTGACGGCGGTTTTTCTTTTGAAAATTTCCGGTATTACTTTCTTTTGACCTGAAAATTTTCATCATCTACCTTACTTTAATCTCCTGGGACTGCTCTGGGGCGGGCACTTATCTCCTTTATTGCTAATCGTCCTCCGCTCCGCTTTACACGATTGGGCGATTATTTCCTCTTTTTCCGCTCCCAATCATACAAAAACTCATACCCTTAGCAAGCCACGGAACCCCCTTGCGGCATAATAGGAATCTGCGCCATTATGGTACACAAAGACCGTTTCATAGCGCCGGTCACAAAAGATAGCCCCACCAAGCTTGCGAATAGCATCAGGTGTTTTCACCCAGCTAGATGTTTTCGTATCAAAATTTCCAAGTTTCTGAAGACCTCTGTATTGTTCTTCCGATAAGATCTCAATACCCATATCAGCAGCCATATCAATTGCGTTATTTTCTGGTTTATTTTTTTTCCTTGCTTCTAACGCTTCACGATCATAACATACACTTCTGCGACCTTTTGGACTTTCTGTTGAACAATCATAAAAAAAGTATTCTCCATTTTCCTCATTGAAACCAACAACATCCGGTTCGCCGCCAGTTCTTTCCATTTCAAAAAGTGACCACAGTTTTTCTGGATTTTTTTCTAGCTTTACTTGAACTTTAATCCAATCAAATCCCTCATGGCGATTCATGTTACTTTGAAAACGTTCTTTTAGTATTGCGAGTATTTCTTCACGATGCTTCAGTGACAGGTTCCTATTCTCATTATTCATTTAAAACTCCCTCTATCGGATTTTTCGTTTACTTCTATTGTAGAAAAATTCTCCAAATGATACTACTAATAACAGAACATTCCATTCAGTTTAACATCTTAGAAGGTAAAACGTTGAGACAGGTTAGCTCTATCTCAACGTTTATTTCTATTGTAAACAAAAAATGTATTTTAACTACCAATATGTGGAATCATATAAATGAAAGGAGGAATAATTTGACAAATATAATTGATTCCATTAAAGAGTATTTACAAATGAACGTCGACAACGAACCAAAGAGCCCTCTTCATGTAGGCGAGGTTATGAGCTTGTGGCTATACCTTACTATTATTGATGAAGCTAGTGTCTTTATTCAGATTGGATTAAATACTACTAATGATGATGATGTAAAAAAGATTCTTGAAGAAAGTTTAAGTCAATGTAAAGCACAAGCTCAACGGTTTGAGGATTTCATGAGGAAAGAAGGAGTGCATTTACCACCCACAGGTGAAAATCGGCCAATATCAGACCCAAGTGGGGTACCATTAGGGGCTAAAATGACAGATGACGAGATTATGAATGGATTGAGCATTAAAACAGTATCGGCAATTGTTCATTGCGCAACAGCCGCCTCACAATCCATCAGAAATGATGTCAGTTCACTATTTACACACGCTATGTTTGAAAAAATGAAATTTGGAACTTCATTAAAGGGATTAATGAGAAAAAGAGGATGGATAAAAGTACCACCATATTACTATCCACCCGGAATGCCCAAAGAATGATTTATTTAGGGAACTCCAAAATCCACATAATATCGTATTAATTTTGGAAGTTCCCGGTCCTTTTAAAGATTTTCAAGAAATTTTATATCTTTTTGTTGCGCATTCAGGACATAGACAGGCTGCTAAGAATAAATAAAAGGATGCCTAGTTTCACCTCAATATGGAATTAATATTTGTTTAACTCCTGTATCGGAGCTTGGATAATAACTGGCTTCATTTTAGGATTCAACCATTTTAATATCTTGACAACATTCGTTCGAGATGTTCCCGTACATCCCAATGTATAACCGCTGCTAATATGGAAGAAAATTGCACTTCCTTTATATGGAACGCGCTTGGTGTTGTAGTTGATTACAAATCCGTAGGTGTAAGCTGAAATGTTCATATTTTCAGCACTATTCCAATTGCCTTTTGTTTTCTTTTTGGATTGCCAAGTGTTATAAAGTGGAGATTTAGGGTCATCTACCCATACATCATCACTTGTGATTTTACGATAAGGCATTTTTGTTCCCGGATTTCCATAACGGCCAAAAGCAGTTTCTATTGAATATTTGCCAATTGGCGACCTCTTCCCGCCTTCACGCATCGCTGCAGCAGTAGCAAAGCCATATTTTCCAATATATCCTTTTGTGGTTATAACGGGAACCCATTGCCCTTTCGAATTCTTTTCGAACGTTCGAATATCAGCAGAGCTAGTATTGTAGCCATTAGTAGTGACAAGAATTAATTGCTTATTGCTGCCAACTGTTTGTAAACTTGAAGCAAGATTTTTGCTTGACTTAGATGTTGCTGGTTTCTTTGTCGTCAGATACTTATTGGAAACCCAGCCATTTTTATTATTGACCTTTACTTTATCCCAACCGCTTTTTGTTTGTGTTACTGTGACCGCTGTATTTTTCTTTACAGTAGCAAGGATTTTGGACTTTGTAGTAGGTAATTGTCTGACGTTTAGCGCTGTCGCCGTCACATACTTTGTTTTTCCTGCTGCTTGAACCTGCAACTCCGATAGACTTGTAAATCCTGTCATAATTAATAAAGTGACTAAAAAATAAGTAATAAATCGTTTCATGTCTTGCGGTAATCTTTCAATCAAGAAACATCACCTTTGCTCCTTCCTGCTCATTCAATATTAAAAAAGTATTATATCAATACTATACTATCAGACTTTAAATTTATAATTATAGGAATTAATTTTGTACAAATTGTTAAAATTCACTCCCGTTTTCTCTCCTATTCATCAAGAAAATCAAGGGTTGTAATTATATTTTCAATTTTTTGTGTTATTATTATATTAGTCTAATATCCGGGTTGTAAGTCCTTTCAAATACCCGTGATATGTTAAATTCCACCAATAAGACTCCCAAGAAGGGGGCTATAATATGAATTATTCCATATTTTTTTACAACCTCATTCTGATTATTTTCTACTCTATTAATTTATCTGGATATTTGAATCTCTATCTAAGAAAAAAGAATCCGGCTTTCATATGGGTTGCTGTGATGTTTGGCTTATATATTATTGATGTTATGTTTATTTTTATGACCGAATACTACCACGAGCTTGGTGAGTATTACACCTCCAATTTGTATTTTGAATCTACTCCTAAGGTTATTGTTACCATGCTGATTATTTTCTCTTACCGTCAAATTGCCCATTATTCCTTGCAAATAAATCTATCAAAAATAGAATACAGTTTGTGGGCGAGTGTTTTTCTGGTAAATATGTTTATTTTCAACATTGGCTTTCAACAGAACAGTATGATGTGGACTTATAGTGTGCTCCAGGAGTTATTACTATTCTTTACAATCTTGTTTAGCATTTTAAGGTTTCCAAATAGACATTTACCAACAATCGAGCAAATTCGGGTTAGAAGAATACTGTATGTTACACTCATTCTCTTACTGGTTGGACTTGTAGAGCATATCATTATTCTATCCAACGGCTACCCGGTTCTAAAATTATTTCCTAACTATATGCAACGGCGGACAATGATTGAAGTCCTTTCAATATGGGTTGTCGGAGTTGGAATTTACTATTTAATTAAATTATTTCCTGTTGTTGGATCAATGGAAAAAGACGAAGAGGCACTTTCTCTCTATATCAAAGAGAAGCAAGAAAAATTTGAAAAGAGCTTACACCAAAGAGTCTTGCTATTTGGAGAAAAATACTGCTTAACAAATCGGGAAATTGAGATATTGGAATTATTGGCAAAGCATTATACAAATCAGCAAATCAGTGAACACTTATATATCTCCCTTGGAACCGTTAAGGTACATGTACATAGTATCTTTCAGAAAACTGGAATTACAAGTAGAGATCAAGTGGAAGTTCATTTGCAGGCTTTGGAGTCGACAAAGCCAATTTACGATGTATCAAGTCAGATAAAATCGTAAGGACAGAACACAAGCCTCAAGATCTTTGAGATGGGTTAGAATGGGTAAGTACTGTTGTTCGCTAATATATAAAAAGAACCAGTCATCAGTGGTGTTAGGCAGACACCTTTGATGGCTGATTCTTTATAATTACACGCCAGCAGTAACAGGGTTTCTACTAGAAAGGGCTTGATAAACAATTCGGCCATTCGTCATCGTCAATTCAACCTTCGTTTCCAGTAACTCCTTTGGTTCCTTTTCTAAGATATTTCTATCTAGTACAATAATATCAGCTAATTTCCCTACCTCGAGAGTCCCAAGCTCAGTCTCACGCTTGGCAGCACGAGCAGACCCGTATGTGTGGGCAATCAGTGCTTCCTCCATCGTGATTTTTTGATGTGGCTGCCATCCTCCTTCAGGCTTCCCTTCGAGATTTTCTCGTGTAACAGCATAATAAAGTGTCCTGAGGGCATTGGCCTCAACTACTGGTGAGTCTGTCCCAAAAGCAACTGTAACACCAGAATCTAGCATATCACGGAAAGCCCACATTAGCTTGGCACGTTCCAAGCCAAGGTCATTTTCAATTCCAGCCGGATCAATCAGTGTATGGGCAGGCTGCACGGAAGCGACTACATTTAGATCGTGCAGCCTCTTAATATCTACTTCTTGAATGTTTTCCAGATGTTCCAGAGTATGTTGAATATGTGGCTTTTTCCCGTATTTTTGCTCCGCCTTTTCAAATATATCCAAGGCACAATGGATTGCTCCGTCACCAATTGTATGAATTCTTACCCCCATGTCATTTTCAACTGCGGACATAACTAGCTTTTCCATTTCTTCAGATTGAATTGTTAATCTACCAACATCTCCGTCATAATAGGCATTGGCGTAAGGCTCTGAAAGATAGGCTGTGTGAGTACCGGAAACACCGTCAAAGAACTGCTTTAAGCCGCCAAACTTTAGCATATCACCATGATATTTTTCTCTTAATACCTTTACATGGGTCAAATCTTCTCTAAGCTCTGGATACATGTTAATACGTACGCTCAGTTCTCCATTATCAAAAAGTCTGGCAAATAACTCGTCATTCATATCCGGTGGAGCGACATCACATACGGTTGTAACACCATTTTCTACCAGATAGTCAAGAAAATCTTTATAAGCATTCAGCAATATTTCATCATTAAATTGAAAGATCTTAGAAACTGCCTGTAGACCTGCCGTTTCAAATAAAATACCTGTCAGATTGCCGTTTTTGTCTTTTCCATATTTTCCCCCTTTAGGAGGGACAGAGTCTTTAGTAATTCCAAGCTTCTCAAGTCCACGAGTGTTGAGCCATACCGTATGTAAGTCGCCTGATAACATAGCGACTGGACGGTCTGGAAAAACAGCATCAAGTGAAGCCTTTGTCGGGAGAACTTGCTTTTCCCACAATGGAAGATACCAGCCGCAGGTTGCCACCCACTCATCATGCCCCCATTTATCAGCAAAGTCTCCAATAGCATCGACACACTCCTGTTCAGAAGTACCTTCGATTACTTTCACAGTCCCATTATGGAAGAGAGCAGACATTAGGAAATGAACATGGGCATCAATGAAACCTGGCAACACAACTTTATCCGTACAATCAATTATCTGAGTGTGACTATCTGTAAATTCATTCAATGCCGTGCTATTGCCTACGTATATGACTTTGTTACCCTTCACAGCTACGATTCCGTCCATTGCTTCTTTATTAACAGCGGTAAAGATATGATTACTTTTTAGGATGGTATCTGCTTTAACCATTTTTAATCCTCCTCATAATCTACAATAAAAATTTTCCGATAAATCTTAGTAAACATATTTAAAGTGCTTTCTTTAGATTTTTTACTTCCCGGAACACATAGTACATAGCGAAGGCACAAGCTAAAAAGTCAGCGATTGGTTGACTGTACCAGACTCCCATGATTCCTAATGGCTTGGCCATTATAAACATCAGTGGAATGGCGAAGATTACGTAACGGCTGACACCGATAACCGTTGAAATATTAACCTTATCAATAGCTTGGAAAAAGCCCGATACAAGGACAGATGTTAAGCCAAAGGCGGATAAAGATATTACGATAATCGTATACTTACTTGTTATATCAATAAATGAAGCATCTCCTGCTGCAAATATACTAGTAATCGGCTTTGCAAAGACAACTGAAATTACGGTTAACACAGCAATAAAGACAAAGTTGCTAATAATACTGACTCTGACAAGCTCTTTAACCCGTTCCATCTTCAAGGCACCATAATTATAGCTGGCAAGCGGCTGCATACCCTGCATCATTGCTGTACAGATCATCATGAAAATATAGATAATATAAGCATTAATAACAGCGAAAGCAGCGATATCCACTGAACTTCCAAGCTTACCCAAGAGATTATTAATAACAATTGTATAGATGAAACTGGCAATTTGAACAATGAAATAAGGAGTTCCGGTTTTTAATGCAGCTCCAATGACGGAAAACTGAATTTTTGTTGGTTTAATTTTAAAAATTGTATTTTTACTAAACAGGAAGTAAAAAATACTCAAGAACCATAGACCAATAGATAGGACATAGTAAACGGCAGCACCTTTAATTCCTACATCAAATACGATTACACTTAGGTATAATTCCACAAGGGCAAGGGCCGCTGAACCCGTCATAAAGAAGGAAGCTAAGCCAGGTTTCTCATCTGCTCTTAGTACGAATACAAGCAACTGGCCGGTAACTAAAAACGGATAACCGCAAATGAATATTTTAATAAAAGTAACGACACTAGAATGGATATCCGGAGTGGCACCTAACAAGGATGCAACTCCTTCTGCGCTGAAAAAGACTAAAGCAGACAGAGCCGTTACAAAAATGACACAGAACCAGAAGCATTGGGCAAAGACGGCCTTTGCTCCCTCAGAATCATTTTTTCCAAGTTTAATAGCAGCAACACTAGCCACCCCAATACCAAAAAATCCTCCTAACGCCAGGTTTAACATTTCCAAAGGCATGATGACACTGATTGTCGCAAGTCCAAGAGTTCCTAACCCATTTCCAATAATTACTCCTTCAAAAATTACCATTACGGCCTGTGCCAACATCCCTATTAATGTAGCAATACTATACTTTGCATATAAGCTTTTAATCGGTTTGGTTCCTAATTCCCGATCTTGTGTTTCCATACTATTTAGAGAATTTTCATCGCCATTACTATTCTTACTATGAGTCTGGTTGTCATGAATTTGAAAGGCTTCACTCATCTTAATCACCTCATTTAGATGTGGTAAGTCAGGTTTACGATTATTGCACATTCGCTAGATTAAGAAGAGTTAAAAGAAACATTCTTTTGCATACAGTACATACTGGTATGCCTCCTTTCTTAGCAGCGACCAACAGCTTTTTCAAAAATAAAAAGGAATATAATTGGCCTTACCTAGAAGGTATCAGCAATTTTCCAAAATCGACACTAACCATTGGGTATATTTGAATATATCTGCAAGATATATTTCGTCTATATCCACGTATAACTCTAACAAGAACCCAAGAAAAATGCCGATTTCTATACTGAAATCGGCATTTTAGCAGGAGTGACAGTTATTCATAATAGAATCCTTTACTACACTTGTTAATTCTGTTTGAAGATGAAATTTGTCGATTACCGCCAAAGACTTTCTGAAGAATAGAATATCTTCCCCTGATGTGAGAAATATAATCATATGGAGGGATGCATAATGAATAAGGAAGAAGAGATTGTAAAATTAACAAGTGCTGAAATATCTGCATTATGGACTACCTATATGAATGTTAGTGTGGTATTTTGTTTAATAACCCATTTTTCGGAGACATGTTCTGACCCTGAAATTCTTACTATACTTGATGAAACAAAACACTTTGCTCAAAAACACATGAATGAAATTGAACAGCTGTTATTAAAGGAGAAAATCGTAATACCAGCAGCTTTTAATGATGTAAAACATGTTGTACCCAATGCTCCAAAACTTTTTTCCGATATATTTTACATACAATCCGTGCTCTGTATGTGTAAGTTTGGAATTGCTTCACATACAGCGAGTTTCACCCTCTCCGCTAGAAAAGATTTACGAAAACTATTTAAAGAATTCATCGATGATGTATCTCATTTAAATAATCATGTTGTTGACTGTATGCAAGAAAAAGGAATTTTTGTACGGATGCCTTTTATGAATTACCCATCTAAGGTTGATTTTATAAAAAAGGAAAATTTCCTTACTGGATGGTTTAGCAGAAGACGTTCATTGCTAGGTATTGAAGTAACCCATTTAATGCTCAATTCAATGCAAAATGAAATGGGAAAAGCAATTTGTACTGGCTTTTCTCAGGTAACACAGGATCAGGAAATTCGTGATTACTTCCTTCGAGGAAAGCATTTATGTAAGCACATCACAAGCTCCATTCATGATGTTTTGGAAGAAAGTGATATACCAGTAAACTCCATGTCATGGGATAAAAGTGTCACAAATTCGACTGTTGCTCCATTTTCCGATCAATTAATGCTTTTCATTATAGGGATTCTTTCTAATCTTGGTATTTCAGCTTATGGTGCTGGATTATCAACGACAATGCGCAGAGATATTAGTGCAATGTATGCCAATTTTTTAACCAAAACAGGCACCTATGGCGAAGATGGGGTTAATTTAATGATTAAAAGAAATTGGATGGAGCAGCCACCCCAGTTCTAGGAAAGTAACTAGGTGTGATCTTTAACTAAACAATTGCAAAGAGGCAACTCCCTCGGGTAGTTGCCTTCTTTTATTTGCCCTCTACATTTAAAACCGGGAAATATAGCCCGGCCTTTTTATTTATTAATGAATTGAACTCCTTACCCTCTAGGGTATTGAAAATTTAATTCCCAATCTTAAGGATGATAAACCTGTTGTAAAAACAACGAATATTTAATGGTTGCATCGGTCCTTTTATCAAATTCCCTTGAGCGAAAACCAAAAGTAATGTTTACCCTTACTTCATATGGTGAGATAATTTGGCAACTTGTATCAATAGTGGTTCTGAAAAACATCCCTTCCTGATCAGAAAATCCATAATCAATTCCTCTTAGAGCACAACTTACTTGATACACTCTGTACGGATATGTCCGATAAGAACGGGAAATCGTCCTTCCCTTTTCTAACGCTTCAGGAAAGCGAACCTCATCATCAATAATATTAAGCATATATATCACCTCATCGATATATATGCTAACAGTGAAGAAGTAAATCAACTTTAACAATAATTATATTATGGCTTCGGATTAATCCCCACCCAGGATATTCCAATCATTAAAAAGGTAAAAACTAAAATAAATACACTAATTCCAATCCCCCAAAGTGCATACAATCGCGATCTTTTAGCCGTAAACAAGCCTAGCAGACCTAGGGTAAGGCCAACAATTGGCATGTTAACGAGAACCATTTCTGGAAATTCGTCATTATCCACTAATAGCACAATATTGACCCCTGCTAGCGCGATAAGAGAGATTAGAAAAGAGAGGAATCCCGAAACGGTTGGCAGTTTCCTTTGTTTATCTTGATTCTTATTATTCATTGCCAGTTCCATAGCTTCACTTCACCCACCTTCATAACTCTGATCGAATTATTACCTTTCATTTTTCTTAATTCCGGTGTTGGTCCAGTGACAACTGCGCCATAGATATTGATTCCATGTTTCTCAATGTACGGGAGCCTTTCTTTCAACCCTAAATACTTTGCCCGCGATATCTTCTCGGCTGTTTTTTCATCCTTGGCCAGGAATTTTAAAATATCTAAGAATACGGCTTCATTTGACTTGTCCCTGCCATTAAACGGGGACCATGTGGTGCTGTCAACTTGCAACGGATAGCCGATTGGTGCAACCGGGAACCCCACATCATCTAAGCTTTTCTCTTCTAGCCCCGTATTAACCGCAACCCATCTTACCTCAACTTTGTCCCCGAGCTGTTTTTCAAGCTCTTCCGGTTTCATTAAATTCAAAGAAAGATAAATCTCCCCCACTGTTCCATCTGGAAGATGATTGAGAATATTCCAGTCTGAATCGGCTGTTGTACCATACGGACCGTCCGGGTGATAAAGCAGATCAGTCTCCATCCCCCCTATAGTTGGAAGCGGCCGGTCAAGTCTCATATTCCTCTTAGGAAAGTTAGGTTTATCCAAAGCAAAACTAACCGTATAATCCCCCGCTTTATAATCCTCTTTTCCGATTCGTTTGAACACATCAAAATAAAGATTCATCGAAAAAAATCCAATATCTTCTTCTAACTCCATCTCCTCTAAACTCATGTTCGGTTCGGTTACATATATGGTTTTTGTGGTAATATCAATCAGATGGTTCGCTTTCCCGCCAATCGCATAATATAAATAACTGCTTAACGTAAACACCGGTACAATCAATAGAATGACCGCCAGACTGATCATAATATTGGTCCTAAGCGCATGATTTCGACCCGCTTTTATCAACGGTTTCTGTCTATATCCCGGCATCTTGTAACCCTTTTCATAATCTTGCTCCGATTCACTTAAATAGGATTGATAAAGTTCCTCATCGTTTTGTTTTTGCTCTTTATCCATCTTGTCTCCTCCTTTCTTTCACCCTTTCGATCACCTTTTTCCTCCCTCGCAATAAATGGCTCTTCAACGTATTCAACTGTAATTACATATATTTCAACCACCCCATCTAAATCCACTGTTTTCCCTTCACCCTATCAACGAAATAGACATCTAAAAAGTTGCAAATTTCGTTACATTAATTATAATTTTTTTAAAAAAATTTCCAAAGGCTTTCGCTCACTTAAGTGCAATGCCTAAGCAACAAGGTGTAAATAAGAAAATTTGTAGATTAGTAGTATTATTTACCTATTTATTAATAAAATGGTAATTGATACATTTAAATTGTTTAGGCCATGAGATGGGAACATCAGAAGGTTGGGTATGGGGGGATGCTTTATGGGAAACATGGAAAATCATCAAGAACTTGAGAAACAACAGGAAAATTCAACTGCATGGTATGCAAACTGGAGGTTTATAACGGGCGGCATTATCTTTATCATTGCGCTCTTCATTGCCGCAGGCATCTACTACCAGGCAAGCCATTTTAATACTCAAGTCAAGATTAATGGCACAAAAGTAGGTGGAATGACCGCTCAACAAGCCCTAAATACATTAAAAACAACTTTATTAAAAAATGAAATCTATATTGGAAAGCAACAAATTTTAGACGGCAACGATACTAAGATGGTATTTTCAGATAAAGATCTACCACATATCAAAAAATTATTAAAGAAACAGTGGACCTTTTTTCCTTCTTCAAAAGCAAAAGAATTTTCCTTAATACCTAGCAGTGAGGACCAGTATCGAAATCAAACATTAAAAAAGCAAGTGGAAGAAATGTTGCTCACCATGAATAAAGGCTTAAAAGCGCCAAAAGACGCCGCTGTTCATTTGAAACAAGGTAAAATTACTACCACAAGCAGTATTCCCGGAAAACAGTACGATATCGCAAGGCTATTAAAGGAATTCGAACAGCATAAGTATATTAGTGAAATCCGGCTCCATCCAGTCTATAAACAGCCAATTAAAGAAGACAGCGAGTATATAAAAAATCAACTGAGACAATTTGAAGAATTCCTTGCTCAGACCGTTGATTACAAGGTGCAGGATAAAGTTTTTCCGCTAAAGGCCAGTGAATTCATTAAAAACGCATCGATTTCAAAAGATTTACAGATTAAGATAGATGACCCTAGTGATATTAAGCATGAGCTCACCAAAATTAACAATGCCCAATCCACATTAAATAAGAATATAAAATTTAAGACCCATTCAGGTCAGGTGATTGCGGTTAAAGCGAGAGGCTATGGCTGGGCGATAAATGTTGATAAAGAAATCCCTCGCATTGTGAAAGCTTTTGAGAATGGGAAAAAATCTGTTACCGCCTCTAATATTTACGGAAATGGCTGGAACGGTGAAGGCTACGGATATGACAAAACAGCCAATAACGGTATTGGTGGTACATATGCTGAAGTCTCGATTGCAGCGCAAAGAATGTGGGTATATAAAAATGGTAAACTAGTTGTCACAACGAGTGTGGTAACCGGCAATCGCAGTACCGGGCATGATACCTCACCAGGTGTGTGGTATATCCTCTACAAACAATCTCCTTCTGTGCTAACAGGCAGGGAAAACGGTAAAATCACTTATCAGGTTCCCGTTAACTATTGGGCGCCTTTTACAAATGACGGACAGGGGATTCACGATGCCAGTTGGCGAGGCAATTGGGGAAGCAGTGCCTATCTTTCAAACGGGTCACATGGCTGTGTCAACACACCGCCTAGCGTGATGAAAACGGTATATGACAATCTCAACGCTTATGATCCCGTTGTTGTTTATTAAGTTATGAAAGGCAGTCTCAAAAATTTGACAATAATATGAAAGAGCATAAGGAGGCAGTGCCTGTTAAGGGTTGGTTGCCTTCTTTTGCTTAAACGCGCTTTCAGGGTATGCATGAAGGTATTGTCTCCACTCAATAAGTTGTTTTTCAACATTCCATTAGCCATGTTCATTCTACCCTCTCATAAAATTTTTTAATTATACTGACAGATATGCCCCATCCCCGGCTATTTTGCGATAATAATCCGGGTCAGTGTCACCTTCACCTTCAGTACTGATGATAAGAATTTTCGAATCTTGATTTAGTTTCAACGTTTCCAGCCTATCATTGAGCATTTTATGTTTAGCCATTAAACGAACTAATCCCAAGCCAACTGCACCTGATTCACCCGAAACAATGTGAGGGTCACTGCCCAATGGGTTTGCAAGAATTCGCATACCCCGTGCGGCCACATAATCTGGACAAGCAACATAGGTCTCAGCATAATTTTTTAACTTATGATAGTTGAATATTTTTATAATTAATACTATTATTCACTAGTGTTGCATAAAGCATGATTGAATATTCAGTATAATCATCTTTCTTATTTAGAGCCAAAAAGTTAAATACCCAATTAAAGGTGGCTCTGTCCATTTGGAAATTTATTTACAATTAGACCTAAAAACGTGTGGGATCACAACAAATTTGCTCATTAAGGGATGGCTTTTCCTTCTATCTTTCGAAGCCAAATATGTGCTGGTTTCCATAGTGCAGCCCTTAAATAACGGCTAATTTGTAGAACTTTTCTATTACTTTTTGTTTCAATTTGCGCTAAAACATGCAGGCAAAACACAATAAGTGCGATAAATACTTGGTTTTGAATCGCCCATTCGCTTTGACCGTAAAACTTTTTAATGCTGAGATGTTGTTTGATCCATTTAAAAAATAATTCGATGGCCCAGCGTGATTTGTACATTTCTGAGATTTCTTCAGCGCTCAAATCAAAACGATTGGTGATTAAATGGAGTTCATTGCCTTTTGAATCCAAGACCTTTATTAGGCGAAAATAATTTTCAGCGCGGTTTTGTGTAGTACCGATTAAGACCATTTGGTCTGATAAAACAGACGTATTTTCGGGTAGTTTAAAGTTGTAAACTTCTCGAATAACAGCGTTTTTCCGCAGCCTTGAAAGGAAAAAGTAGCCATCATCGGTCATACGGTCAAAACGTTCGTAATCTAGGTAACCACGGTCAAACACATACATGCATTCTTTGTCATCAACCATGATTTCGAGCTGGCCACGGTCATGTTCTTTGGCAGTTGTTATAATGGCTTTTTCTGGGTAGGACGTTCCTTTTTCCATAAACACGAGACGCAGATGCAACTTCACGCCAGCCTTGGTTTTACGGAATTTTGCCCATTTATGATTCGTCAAATTGAGTGGCAATGTACTTGAATCGATGATTTTTAAGGGCATCACAAGTTTCGTGTAATGGGTTTTGGAATGAATTTGTGATACCAAATCAAGAAAAAGCCTTTGGAATAAATCTGGATTCAATCCATTTAACCGGCGTGACAGCTGAGAAATACTAATAGAATCAAGGGCAATTGACTTCTGAAGCTGATCATCGAAAAGACAATCACTAAGTGCATGAAGACTTTCGACTTCCTGGAGTTGCGCAAAAAGCAGTAATTTTAAGAACGACTCCGTCGTTAATTTTTTCTTATAGAAATCTAATTTCAATGTTTTCACTTGTTCCTCAAATAATTGAGAGTTAATCGGTGAAAACCATTGTCCAAATGAATTTTTTCGTGTAATCTTGTCCATGAGAGATGTCCTTTATTAGTGGATTTGGACGGGTTACCACCTGACTTATCTATTATAAAGGACTTTTTCTTTGCTTAAAATAACAAAATTGAACATTGCAAATGTTTTTAATAGTGAATTTAAATTAATGCAACACTAGTGACTATTATTGAATAAAAAAATTTAACTATATTGAGATATTGGTCTGAATAATCTAGCTGGAAACTGTTGTAGGGAGATCCGATATAATGAGAAAATTTAATATGTACCAAATTGATTCGTTTACAAAGGAGAAACTCACTGGTAATCCAGCTGGAGTTATCACAAACGCTGATGGGTTAACAGCAAATGAAATGCAGAAAATTGCCAGGGAACTTAACAACTCTGAAACAGCGTTTATTTTTTCTTCTAAAAATAACATGTATGATGTTCATGTCCGATTTTTCACCCCTGTAAGTGAAGTTCCTATTTGTGGACATGCTACTATTGCAGCACATTATGCTCGTGCTATCGAAAATAATCTTGAATCTTGTAGGATTTATCAAAAAACTGGAGCTGGAATTTTACCTGTTGATATCATTAAGGAACAGAGTGATTACAGAATTGTTATGACACAGGGGAAAATTGAATTTGGTGATATTATTAATGGAATACATAAAGAAAGTCTTTTATCTTCCCTAAATATCAGCGATAAAGACTTATTGGAAAATTATCCAATACAGATTGTTTCAACTGGCCATTCTAAGGTAATGATTGGTATTAAAAGTCTTGAATGTTTGAACACATTACAACCCAATTTCAATGGTCTAGTAAATCTAAGCAGCATTATTTGCTGTAACGGGTATTATGTTTTCACTATTAATACTCAGGATAGTGATCCTTTAGTACACGGACGGATGTTCTCTCCTGCTATAGGCATAAATGAAGATCCGGTAACTGGAAATGCTAATGGACCTTTAGGAGCTTATTTGGTTCAACATCAATTGGTAAGTCATAATAATTCACTGTTTACATTTAAAGCTATTCAGGGAGAAGCTTTAAAACGCCCGGGGACGATTGAAGTTGAAGTTAAAATCGAAAAAAATGAGCCTGAAGAAGTTAAAGTTTCGGGAAACGCTGTAATAGTATTTAAGTCAGAATTAGTATTAAATTGAGTAGATGATGAACCCATAAATATTTTTTCTTTGTATGTTATATCTATCAATGCAAATGCAGTAGTCTATAGAGGCAAGGAAATGAGCGTTGACAGCCTTTTTCTCAACGCTCATCCCCTTTTACTAGGCCATTGCCACTATGAACATCTATTCCCGCCTGGTTATCCTTTTACAGGAACCCAAAGCTCACTATTAGGAACTCTATCAGGTGCCAAGTGATTTTCAATACAAGGCAGGTCTGCCAATTCGTATCCTGAAGTAGGTAGCCACTCCGTATATAGACGTTTCCAGGCATCAGTAATATTAGGAAAAACAGCCCAAGTACTTTTAGGTATCACTATTTTCTCCATATCGCTAGGGATTTTGCCTATATAACGGCAACCTAGAAAATATACAAACTCTTCATCTGTTATTGCTGCTTGTTTTCCACATACACCTAAAATCCTTTCCATTTTACATTGTGGATTTTCCCATGACATATCAATAAGTCGTTGTAACAATCCGTTCTTATTCGCATCCTCCCATAATTTAGGGATAATAGTAAAAGCATCCTTTGTAACGACATTTTGTTGAATTCCTACAATTTCAACCTCAAAATCTAAAACCTCAATTCTGTAATCCATTTTTACATCCCCTCTAATCGTAATTTGAATGAGAAGTCTTGGAAAGCTTATCACTATCAATGTTCCCCTTACTCTAGCGAGGAGAGCAAGATGAATCATTCATAACAATTCACAAATCACCCCACCATTGTAAAGTTTATGTAAATTATCCGTTAAACTCCTATTATCTTTCTACAAAATACGTTACTATTTGTAAAGCTTGATAAATTATATACGAGGTGAGAGCAGGAAGATGTTTAAGAGAGAACAGGATCAATTTTATCTTCATTTAGCTAATATATCTGCGAACTTAACAGAGAGTATGAAATATTTTTCTGATTATAAGTTAAGGAATACAGATGACTTAGCTATTTTTTCTGAAAAAATGAAAGACTATGAGAAAAAAGGTGACTCTCTTGTCCATCAAGTTATTCAAGATTTGAATAATGTGTTTATAACGCCAATTGAGCGTGAAGATATACTAGCACTAGCGATGAATATGGATGATGTCCTCGATGGCTTAGAACATACTGCAGCATTATTTGATATGTATGCCATTACATCGGCCAATAAATATATGCTCCAGTTTGTTGAGGCCATTCAAAAATGTGTTGAAGAAATTGAGGAAGCCATCAAGCTACTATCGAATAAGAAGCTGTTACAAATTAGAAAGCATATAATAAAAGTGAAAGACTATGAATCTAACTGTGATCTGGTTTTGCGGACTTCTATTAAACAATTATTCAATACGGAAAAGGATCCGATTCGAATTATTCAATATAAGGAAATTTATGAAGAACTTGAAACAGTAGCTGACTACTGTCAGAATGTCGCGAATATATTTGAAGCAATTATTATGAAAAATGCATAAGGAGAATGCACTAACATGAATACAATCCTTATCCTTACGATTTTAATTGTTGTTTTTGCGGTCGTTTTTGATTTTATAAATGGGTTTCACGATACAGCAAATGCGATTGCGACATCCGTTTCAACAAAAGCACTCAGCCCTAGACATGCGATTTTATTGGCTTCCGTAATGAACTTTGTCGGTGCAATGACATTTACAGGAGTGGCCAAAACCATTACGAAGGATATCGTCAACCCCTTTACTCTAGAAAACGGATCGACCGTGATTCTTGCAGCATTAATAGCCGCGATCATCTGGAATTTAGTCACTTGGTACTATGGAATTCCAAGCAGTTCATCCCATGCGTTAATTGGGGCCATTGCCGGTGCAGCTATTGCCGCTGCAGGGTTCAACTCGTTAAATTATAGTGGCTTTATCGCCATCATAAAGGCACTCCTGTTATCCCCGCTGCTTGCGTTCGGAGTAGGGTTTATCGTCTATAGCATTGTTAAATTAGTTTTCAGACATAGTAATTTACCGAAAACTAACAAACGATTTAGGCGCATCCAGATTGCCACTGCTGCTTTACAGTCATACTCTCATGGAACCAACGACGCGCAAAAGGCCATGGGAATTATTACAATGGCCTTGATCGTCAATAATTATCAAAGTTCCAACGATATTCAGTTCTGGGTGCAATTGATTTGTGCTCTCGCAATGGCATTGGGGACCGCCATGGGTGGGTGGAAAATTATTAAAACTGTCGGCGGCAAAATCATGAAAATCCGCCCTGTCACCGGAGTGGCAGCTGATTTGACAGGAGCTGCCGTCATTTTTGGGGCAACGTTTCTTCACATGCCTGTCAGCACAACCCATGTTATTTCTTCATCCATTCTAGGAGTGGGTGCTTCTCATCGCCTGAAAGGAGTTAAGTGGGGCACGGCACAAAGGATGCTCATTACCTGGGTCATTACCCTGCCTATTTCCGCTACTCTTGCAGCAGCATGCTTCTTCATTCTTGACCTATTCTTTTGATACTGAGTAACGCAGCAAAACTTGGGGTTGATATTTTTGAAGCAGAATTTCAATCTCGATTTAGTCTTTTTAGTAGACAAGCCCTCCCCTTGTATTTTCGCGGGAGGGCTCTTTTCTTTACTAAAATAAAGCAGTTGCTGTGACACACCACTTATCGTCCTACTTTACTTTTAACATGAATGGGGACACTTCTATTGTTCACCCATTCCCTCAGGATTCTTTGACACAAAGTTGTCGAGCGTACTACGCGCTTCATCTGTTGACTCTGTACTCATCAATTGATTTCTTAAATCACTCGCCCCGCGGAATCCTTTGACATATATTTTAAAAAAGCGGTGAAGAGCCTTGAACGATCGCAGTTCTAGGTTTGAGTAGTTATCATGGAGGTCCAGATGCAATCTTAAGAGATCAAGCAATTCCTTACTGCTATGAGCTTTCGGCTCTTTTTCAAAGGCAAACGGATTATGGAAAATACCACGCCCAATCATAACGCCATCAACACCATATTGTTGAGCAAGTCTCAAGCCAGTTTGACGATCAGGAATATCGCCATTAATTGTCAAAAGTGTATCTGGTGCCACCTCGTCACGAAGTTTCTTAAGCTCCGGGATCAGCTCCCAATGTGCATCTACTTTGCTCATTTCTTTTCTTGTACGCAGATGAATGGAAAGATTCGCAATGTCTTGTTTCAATATATGCGTTAGCCATTCGCGCCATTCATCGATATCCGTATAACCAAGCCTTGTCTTTACACTTACGGGCAATCCCCCTGCTTTGGCAGCTTGAATTAAATCTGCCGCCACCTCTGGCCGGCGGATAAGGCCGCTTCCCTTCCCATGCTGTGCCACATTAGGTACCGGACAGCCCATATTGATATCAATACCCCGAAAGCCTAGTTCAGCCATACCAATGCTCATTTGCCGAAAGTTTTCCGGCCTATCTCCCCAGATATGGGCAACAATTGGTTGTTCATCCTCTGTAAAAGTCAAACGCCCACGTACACTTTGCTGCCCCTCTGGGTGACAATAACTCTCAGAGTTCGTGAACTCTGTAAAAAAAACATCAGGTCTTGCTGCCTTACTCACGACATGACGGAACACAACATCTGTCACATCTTCCATTGGTGCGAGTACAAAAAACGGCCTTGGTAATTCGCGCCAAAAATTATCTCTCATCTTTCTAATCCTTTCATTTTGGATACCAGTTCGAACATTGTTTCAAAGATTTAAAAACTAAAACGTCGCCATTATCCGATTTTCCTCATTTTCACATAAGGAAGCACACACTAATGCCTAATCTTATTTTTGCATATTTTGCACCATTTTAGTTCTGATTAAACCATAGTGGATCATCGTTATCAACATCGCCATTATAATTAATTAGAATCTCTTCTCCAGCTTTTATGTCTTTGTAAGCATAGAAGTCAAATGTGTGATTTTTAAAATTAATCTCATAATTTGCATTCGGTTCATACGAATGATTAAACAACATTCCATAACCAAGAAGAATCGCAGAATGATTTATCCCATACTCAAAAGCATAATCACCGAGGATAGTTTGCTCAATGTATTGATGCTGTTCGTTTGGATAAGAAATGACAGGTGCTTCATGTAAAAGTTCACCTTTTTTGATATCACGGGTTGCAAATACCCCTCTATTGAATTCTCCATCACTTAATGGAGATGCTTTTACCTCAATCATGTTGCTCACCTACTCACTATTAAAATATTCTTTCTAACTATAACATTAGATCCCAGTAAAACAAAATAAAAACAGACTCTACTAAGAGCCTGCTTAAAGGTAACATATGAAGCGTTGGTTGGTCGTCCCGTTTATTCATTCTGTCTTACCTATAAAGCTTAAACTTGAGAGATATCTTTAGTTATTGCGATTCTACTTCCTTAAATGCTTCTTTAAATGCATCTTCTTTAATCTCAATTTCTTTATTCAAATTGTTTAGTATTTCCTGTACAGGTTTTGCATCCTTTTCCAAAAGTGCTTGTTTGATTTTAGCTTTTGCTTGGCTTAATAGCGTCTCCTTTATATCTGTTACCTTAATAATGTGATAGCCAAATACTGTCTTGACTGGCGTGCTTATTTCACCTTTTTTCAATTTCAGAGCTGCTGCTAGAAATGTCGGATCCATATCCTTGCTTTCTCCGGATAGATAGCCTAAATCCCCACCTTCTGCGGCAGACACCTTATCTGTCGAATATTTTTTTGCCAAATCAGCAAAGTCCGCTCCGTTCTTTAGTTCCTTCTCAATTTCTTTAGCAGTTGACTCCTTTTCCACGAGGATATGGCTAGTTCTAATTTCCGTGAATTGGTCTTTATTTTGCTCATAATAATCTTTTATTTGTTTGTCTGAGACATTCACCCCATCTGTTGTTGCTTTAAAGAGATACAGAGATTGTTTAATTTGAACCTTTAATTCCTGTTCGTTTTTAAAACCCTGTTGTTGTAGGAGCGCTTTAAATCCATCTTCACCACCGGCCTGTTCCTTTATCTCGTCCAGCCGTTGATTCACCTCTTTATCAGATACTTCATATTTACCCTCTAGAATTTGAAAATAGACCAGCTTCTGAATTAACTCTTTTCCTCGCTCAGAACTTGCCACTTCCTGAAATAAGTCATCCTTTGTAATATTTCCATAATCCGTTTTAACAAGTACCTTACTTTCTTCACCTGAGGTCTGAGCCGAACAGGCCCCAAGTATAAATATCAAAGACAAAACGGCTAATACTGTGGATATTTTCTTCAATTATCTTCACTCCTACTTTTTACAACTTTCCAAAGTCATTTGCTGCTGACTAATCTATCTAGGGTCTACCCGCTAAATATAAATGTTAATAAGCTTTAAAAGGCCGTTGATGATTTTAAAACACACTATATAAGGAAAGATTAAGAGACTAATCTGGGTTTTCCCTGTTTTTAAACCGCCATAAATGATGTGGGACAGTTCTCCGACTGTCCCATCCATTTTATTGCTATTATTTTCTATGAGGTTTTTAGACTTGTGAAACTCTTTTTTCTTTATCGTTCACTGCCGTCGCCTTGTGTGGCATTAAAAGTCCAGGTTAGTTTAAGCTTGTCCCCTTGGAATTGGTTTTGATCCTCTCCGTTATCATGGAAAATGAAATTCACTACCAAATCATGTGTTTCGCCCGCCGCAAGGATGCCACCCTCTAGTGTTTCGTTAAATACCTTTTCAGACACCGCTTTAGGGCTCATCCCCTTTAACTGATCCAATGTTGTTGAGTAAATGACTTCATTACCTTGGTCCATATTGTACAGAAATTCCACTTGAATATGTTTGCCGAAATCATCATTGTTATCGCCTTTGGCATCAACAACTGAATATTTGGTATCCATCGTTACGTTCTTGATGTCTAGTGTTCCGTTGTTTTGAAGTTCAAAGGTACGTGTCATCGAATCTCCAGGAGCGATGTTATCGATATCAATAATCGCTGTCGGATTAGCCGCTAAATCGAGCGTTCCCGCCGCAAATGTATTCTCTGTAATTGCACTATCACTAAAGTATGCGTAAGTTCCTCCCCCAATTAAGGCTAGGCCCAACATTCCCGACATAATCCCCATACCTAATTTCTGTTTAAAACCCATTTAAACCCCTCCTTAATCATCAAACCGTCGATTTTATTCCCCGTCTTACCATTTAATAGTTTTTGAGTTTTATACCTTCTATGCCAAGCTGTCCCCGGCATAGAAGGTTTCGTGAAACCTAACTTATTTCCATACCTCAATCATTGCATCGGCATAGGCTTTTAGACAGTTATAAGCCTTTTCAGAGATCACATTTGTATCCTTTTGACGATCTAACAGCACTTTAAAACCATTCATTTGTTTGATAACCTTATCCGCAGATCCTGCCTTTTCAAATTGGGCAACGCCTGCCAAATGAAGGTTCAAAACACGAGCTGACCCCGCTTTGAAATCTCCCGCTTTATCCAAGCTATCAACAACAGACTTTAGGTTGGTAGCGGTAAGATTACTAGGTAGAAGAATAGTATCAGCAGTGCTTTGCTTAGAGTCTGTTTCTGAAGCGGCCGTAAAGTTAAGATTAGTTGGAGCTTTCTTGCCCTTCGGAATCTCAACGTATACCGGTACATCTACAGTCTTGCCTGGCTCTACAGCTACTACGTTATGGTCAAGCTGAACTTTCCAATCATCACCTGCAGAAGCGTTAACACGGATAAGATCCTTTGCTTCACCTGTATTTTTAACCTTATAATGGAAGACTGCCACTTTGCCAGGTACAGCAGGATTTACGGTGCCAACGCTTACATTTACACCGCGCTTATAATCACCCGAGCCTTCCGTGTTACGGACAGCAACCTGATAACGAAGTACGCCATCATTGTCTTTGTGCTTCCCTAAAATGTAGAAATGAAGTTTATTGTATGGATCAATGTACTCGCTGACAATATCGTCTTTACCAATAGAACCATCAAATTTTCCTGCGACTAAACTTGTCCCATTCCCAGCTTTGAATAAAGCATCAAGGGCTTGCCTTGGGTCACCTTTAGCAACCATAGCTGTTGTACCATCAGGTCTAGTAAAGTCCTTCAAATTGATATCTTCTGGATGGGAATCAACTACCCAAATGTTCGGAGCACTCTCTGCATTTTTCGTTTTGGCAATTAATACACCAGAGTCTGGAACGAAGGAATCCGCACCAATACGGTCTACCACTTCAAGGGTATAGTTATTGTACGTTGCACCGTTTGGCATATCGTTACGCCAATCGCCGGCAAGGTAATCTTTTGGTGTTAAATCATTCATGCTAATGTTAATACCGTGGATTCCAGTTCGGCCAAATTTACTGCCAATTGGCGCTTGACGCGCAGTAATATCCGCAAACACCGGCCCAGTTTGTTTTAATCCATCACGATCTAGCTTTAATACCTCACTATCGGATACAAATCCTTGTTTCATCTTATTGCGAAGCATATGTGGTGCCGGTAAGGAAGAACCAAGGGTGGCAGGAATCATCCAGCGCGTATGCGTTCCACCAGGACCATTAAATGATCCACGGCTCATCGTTTCCCAATAGCCCGAATAGGTTCTAGGGTCTAGAGTCGCATTATTGTAGTTATCGCCAAGACCCTTAAGATGGCCAAATTCGTGAGCAAACACGGCCATTCCGTCACTTTCTCCTTGAATAGAAACACGGATTGTTTTACCATTTATCTTCGCACTTGATGCGGCAGACCAAATAGCTTTGGCTGCATAATAGGAAGTCCATGGTACATAACGAGTTTTTGCCCAGTTCGGCATGTTTTCAAATCCCGGTAAATCCGGTGGCCCAAATTCATCAGGCACCGATTCTTTATTCATAAACTGCATTTCACCGAGTTCTTGCCATATGGTTGATTCGTCATAGCCAGCATGGACGATGAACGCAAAATCATATTCCTTTCCAGATGCAGTTATGTCAGCTGCTGCTGCATTTACGCCATCCGTAAAAAGGCTGCCACTCTGGTAATTCTTTGGTAAGGTTCCTGGGTTCATGCCACTTTCAAGTCCATATTGAAATTCGTTTTTATCTAAGCGGTAGGGACCATAAGAATCAAGAGTTACACCCCATTTCCCATGGGAGTTCTCTTTCCAGAAGCCATCGATAGTCTGGTAGTTATTGAGTTTGCTGGGGACATTCAAGAAATTATTCCACCATTCCCCGAGCTTTTCACGAGGAACAGCATCAACTTGTGGGTTACCGATGAGTTCTGAACCCTTCGGTTGGGTCAAGATAAACTCCTGATCCGGAAAGTCGACCAAAATCAAGGCCCCTTTAAGTTCTGTTTCCGGTTTAATATTCGTGTTATTCCAATCAATACCTGGGACCTGTCGATAATCATTCCACGTCATATTATCTGGATTTACCCATGACTGAGGATCCACATGGTCTGGCAATTTATCTAACCCTGGTTCCGCAGCAAAAGCAGATGTTGAGGACGTAGCAAGCAATATCATGGTCGAAAATGTTGCAATCTTATTTCTTAGCTTCAAAACAATTCTCCCCCCACTTAGAAAATAACCTACTTTTTTTGTGTGTAGGCCTTAGATTTAAATCCCCCCTGATGATTACGCTATGTCGGCACATCTTTACAAGTATTGTTCCTTTTATCACCTTCTTTCACGGCTTAATGTCTTGCCAGGATTTATCCCCCCTTTCAAATTCATTAACATATAGTCATAAACAGCACCGAGTAAGAATGCCAATAACTTATGAAATATACTATTTAGGTAGACTTGCTAATTTACAAATATTGTTGTAATCTTGCCTAGTGCAAAAATATGATAATGATTTTATTAATATTTATGAAGATCCTCTTTGCTTGTTGTAACTTCTGAGTTTTTATTCAAAAAATTCAGTTAATTTTTTGCGCTAAATATTTGTTTAATAGATTTTCTAAAGAATTATTCATCTCTCTATCAAAAAAAAAATATTTCTATATTGAGTAGAGCTAATTTTATTCAAAGTTAATTTTATTTAAACTATTCTTAATTTTTAAATATATTTCTTTATACGAAATTATACGTTCTTTCAAGAGAACAATCAAGCTATCCTCTATTATTTGCGAAAAAATTTAAAAAATTCTATCAATACTTTGGATAATTAATCTATATAGGGTTCGAGCCGCTATCTATGACAAAATATTCGCCTTGATAACCTTTGAGATAGATTTCTTTACAAATAATAGTAGTATAATAAAAGAAAATTATTAAGGAGCATAAGAATGGAGAATTTTATGGAAAGCGGATTTTTAAGGAGTTTTGTTTTAAAAAGGGAGAGTATTCCTTCATTTGAAATATACCCCTTTAATTTACCCAGTGTAAAAACTCTGAATGAAATCACCTTTCATCCACATGTGACCTTTTTGGTGGGCGAAAATGGTATGGGTAAATCCACCTTATTAGAAGCCATTGCAGTTGCTACTGGATTTAATCCAGAGGGAGGTACATTTAATTTTAACTTCTCCACATTTGATTCTCACTCAACACTGGACAGATACATTAAACTCATAAAAGGAATTAACAAGCCAAAAGATGGATTTTTTCTTCGTGCAGAGACTTTTTACAATTTAGCAACTAATATTGAGGAATTAGACCGTGAACCATCAGGAAGGAGAATCATCGACTCTTATGGTGGAACTTCGCTTCATCAGCAGTCACATGGAGAATCATTTTGGGCAACTTTTACCAATCGTTTTGGAGGAAATGGACTTTATATATTAGATGAACCAGAGGCCGCACTATCTCCCCTAAGACAAATGTCCATGTTATCTCGAATTCATGATTTAGTATGCCAAAATTCACAATTTATTATTGCCACCCATTCTCCCATTATAATGGCATACCCACATTCAAAAATAATAGAACTTACAAAAGATGGAGCTAAGGAAACGACCCTTGAAGAAACAAATCACTATAGTTTAATGAAACAATTTTTTGAAGACAAAAATCGAATGCTATACCACTTATTAAATGATTAATAATCATTCACAAAAAGCATCGGCTTAATCTGATGCTTTGCTTTTGCCCTCATTAAATTTTTGACTCATAATTCCAATCCAACAATTTTCGACATTATTACTATTAATTTCAATCGGTGAATATTATGTCCCCGCTCATTTTTCTACTTTGAGAGGGTTCTTCTTACTTTTTTAGGCGGAGAATTTCCGTCTAATGCCTATTGGTAGGCTTAAAATGCAAATATAAGAGGAGATATTCCGCTAATCTGATTAAGTCCATATAATTGTGTAAAAAGAATGAGTCATTTTATTCACTCTTGTCAACACTGTTTTCAGCGACGATAAACAATGAGGAGAGGAAAATAAAATGACTCAATTACAGTTTAACCTAGATATCAACCTTTTAAAAGAATCTGTCATGAATTCTAATATCGAAATGGTGATGAAATCAGCCATTGTATTGGTGTTGAATGAATTTATGGAAAAGGAGAGGGATGAGTATTTACAGGTTTCCTCCTATGAACGCTCGGACGAGCGTAGGGATTATCGTAATGGTTACTATGAACGTGATTTGACGTTGAGCATTGGTAAGATCAAGCTGAAGGTCCCAAGGACCCGTAATGGGGAGTTTACCACTTCTGTATTTGAGAAGTATGCACGGTGGGATCAGGCATTGATCCTCTCCATGCTTGAGATGGTCATCAATGGCGTTTCCACGAGGAAAGTCACTAATATAGTAGAACAGCTCTGTGGGGAAAATGTCTCCAAATCACTGGTATCCACATTGACCCAGAAACTAGACCCAGTCATCAACGACTGGTCTAAGAGGCCATTAAACACCACTTACTACCCTTTTCTTTTTGTGGATGCTATGTACATTAAAGTCCGGGAGCACCAAAAGGTCGTCTCAAAAGCCGTCTATATTGCCTCTGCCATCACTGACCACGGTAAGCGGGAAATCCTAGGGTTAAGCGTGGACCATGCGGAGTCTTACGAGAGTTGGAGCCGATTCCTCCAACACCTTAAATCACGTGGCCTCCAGTCTCCTCAACTGGTGATATCTGATGCCCATCAGGGCCTGAAAAAGGCTATACAGCGTGAGTTCATTGGCACCTCGTGGCAAAGATGCAATGTCCATTTCTTGCGAAATATCATGGACAAGCTACCTAAAAAGGACTCCTCGGAAATACGCACGATGATTAGGCGAATATTCAAAGCAGTGACTATGGATGACATTCGAAAGTTCAAGGATGAGGTCATGAGCCATTTCGAGAATGAAACTAAATACCAGGGGGCTTTGGAACTCTTGGATGATGGCTTCGAAGATGCCATCCAATATATGAACTTCCCAGAAAATGTACGTGTCTTTATCAAGAGCACAAACTCCCTTGAAAGGCTGAATCAGGAACTACGCCGAAGGGAGAAGGTCATACGAGTGTTTCCTAATACGCAATCTGCCTTCCGTTTAATTGGCGCTGTATTGATGCAATATCAGGAGACTTCATACTCCAAGAGGAGAGCACTTTTTGGCAATCTACGTTAATTTTTCAGCTTCACTTCCATCATGGATGATTTCATATCCGGGGAGGGCTGTCAAATTGAAAGGCATTTGACACCCCTCCCCGGATATGAAGTGAAATACCCATGGAAGTTTCGCAAAAAAAATGAATGGGGGGAGTGACACTCCTTCCCCACAATAATCGTTGAAACTGTTGGCTAGAAATTTACACAAGAATCAAGACTTGACTCGCAAAATTTTCATTAGACGGAAATTCTCCGCTTATGATTCTCAACCCTATTCTTTGGCAACCCCCTTAGCTAATTACTCCGCTTTTTCGTAGGGCATTTAACATGTTTTTCCACTATTTGCATCCCGATAGAGAACCAGTTAAACGGTTCCTCCCATTTTTATTAACCGGAATTGGATTTATTCAATTGAACAGGTTACTAGAACAAGAATAAAACAGTGCATATTAATTCCGAGATGTGAATGGCGATAACATTCATGGTCATCCTAAACTAAGGAGGGATAACCATGTTATATCGGATAGTATTACTGCTACTATTCATTGGTTTTAATTTATCTACTAGTGCCAGTGCAGAGGCGCCACTTACTGCTGCGTTTATCCGTGACCATCAACTATGGATCAAAAAAGGAGACCAAGAAATCCAACTTACCAAGAATCGATATGTATATAATCCGAAATGGTCATATGACGGCAGATTTCTCGGCTATATTGATGGTGATGAGAAGGGGGAAAAATCGGATTTATATCTTTATGACACAAAGGAAAGGGAAAGCTACCAGCCTTATGTTAGGGTTGAAACATCCGACTTTAAATGGTCGCCAATTAGTAATCAACTGGCGTATAATGATCATGGTTTATTAAATGTTACAAAAACAAAGAATGGCCGCCCACAAGGTTTTGAAAATGTCTCACTTGGAGTTAGTGGTTTTGAGTGGTTTCCAAACGGGAAGGAATTTATCGTTTCCTCACAATCCAAGTTACTGCCTACTGGATGGGGCCCAATCCCACTCTTTCGCATTCCAGTAGATGCAAACCTTTCTAAAGAAAAAATGAAGCCTTTCTATACTATTAAGACGAAGGAACCCGATTTATTTGGAATTGATGCCGATTATTTTAAGTGGAGTTCTGATGGGAAATGGGTTAGCTTTTTACTTGTTCCGACAGCTTCTTGGTCAATGGATAGCAATACATTATGTGTCCTATCATCACGAGGCAAACACTTTCAATCAATAGGAAAAATGTTAGGGTTTCAAGATTGGTTTAAATGGGCTCCTCGAGCTAATCAATTAGCCTATATTTCTGGAGAAGGAAGATTTTTTGTTGAAAATAAGAAGATGACGATTGCCGATATTCCATCTTCTAAACAACAAAAAGAATACACACCTAAAGGATTTGTCGACCTTGATTTGGAATGGTTTTCTAAAGATGTGGTACTTGTTGCTCGTGCAAAAGAAAACAAAGAGTGGAAGGAAGGACCTATCCCAACTTTGTTCACATCATTTTACGCGATAAACATAAGAACTGGGGAGCAGAAACAAGTTTCGTTTCCGAGGATGAATGAAATTGATGAAAAACCTCAAGTAGTCGGATCGTATCTTACTTTGTTTCGGCGAAAGGTAGAGGAAACTCAAGGAGATGTATGGGTCAAAAGTGGGATAGGCGGGAAAGAACATTTATGGATTAAAAACGTTGATTCAGCTCCNGGTGACACTCCTTCCCCACAATAATCGTTGAAACTGTTGGCTAGAAATTTACACAAGAATCAAGACTTGACTGCTAATCTTCTCTAAATAAGGCAAAATTCAATGTTTACATTCATATAAACGGAAAAACTTCCTTTATTTCAAGGGAAATAAGAGCATTTCCCAATTTAAGCGGAATTCTTCTGTCTATTTGCAAATATAGGAAAGAAAAATGAAGCAGTCTCATTTTTCATTTGAGACTGCTCCTTTGGGTATGTTATTTCATATTCTCAACCTTCATTAACAAGTAACTTTGGTTGGCTGTATTGTAAGCCAAATGCCTGTTATGCTTTTGGAGGTGTTCCCTCAGCGTTTGCTACAACTACATCAATCTGGATTAAAGCGTCATGCGGCAAAGCTGATACGCCAACTACTCTTCGTGCAGGTTTACCTTGTGGGAAGAATGTTTTGTAAGCTTCATCAACAGCATCCATATCTGCAATATTCTTTAGGAAGATATTCACTTTGACTATATCGTCCATAACGTGGTTAATACTTTCTACAATTGACTTGATATTTTTCAAGCACTGTTCTGCCTGCTCTTTCACACCACCAGCTACCAATTCGCCAGTTTGTGGATTCAAAGGTAATTGTGCGGAAAGGTGATTGTAATGCGAGAACGCTACAGTTTGTGTAGATAGGGAACACTTTGGTGCATTGTTCGTATTGTTCGCCCAGATAACAATTCCATGCCTGTCTTCAACAGCTTGTGGAGGTGTACCATCTCCGTGTGACACCACTGCTTCAATTTGGACCAAAGCATCCATTGGCAGAGCTGAAGCTGCAACTATTGTCCTTGCTGGGACATAGGCTACGGCTCTGGCGATAGCTGAATCTGGAAAAAATGTTTTATAAACTTCATTTACTGCTTCAGTATCCGAGAGATTTTTAAGGAAGATCGTAATTTTAACAATATCATCCAAAGGAACGTCGATACTTTCTAAGATTGCCTTGATATTTTTCAAGCACTGTGCAGCCTGCTCTTTAACACTGCCAGCTACCAATCGGCCAGTTTTTGGATCAATCGGCAATTGAGCTGTAAGATTATTGTAGTGAGAAAAAGCTACAGTTTGTGTAGATAGAGAACACATTGGTGCATTTGCAGTGTTATTTGTAAGCTTAATGAGGTCGCCTGCTTGTGGTGCGTTTGGAATCGTCCCCTCACCGTTTGTAACAAGTGCTTCAACTTGTACCAAAGCATCCATCGGCAAAGCTGCCACTGCAACTGTTGTCCGTGAAGGAACATAGGTTGGGAAGAACGTTTTATATACTTCGTCTACTGCATCAACATCTTTGATATCCTTAACGAATACTGTAATTCTTACGATATCGCTCATCACATGACCGATGCTTTCTACAATTGCCTTGATATTTTTAAAGCACTGTTCAGCCTGCTCTTTTATACCACCAGCTACCAATTTACCAGTATTAGTATCAATAGGTAATTGTGCTGAAAGATTATTGTAGTGAGAAAAAGCTACAGTTTGTGAACATAAACCGTTACCGCTTGGAGCATTCTCCGTATTTCTTGCTAATACTTCGTTATAGCCGCTCATAATAGCATTCTCCTTTTAGGTAAATTTTGTTAGTAGATGTATGTATTAACTCATATTGTTAGTTGGCTTTCGTTTGAACAAGTGGCGATTTCTCGGGTTGCATTTTTAATTTGTTTTTTTGTTGGCAAGCCTACTGTATTTCTAAACAGTTTAGAAATACACTTTCTCCATAAAGCCAGCTATCCTGTATGTGCCCCCCCTTTCCACGTTTATCTTGTCCACGGCAACAGAAAAATACACTATTTTGGATTAAGGAAATGAAATAAGTAAAAAGATGCTCAAAGAATTAACACAACAAATTTTGTTTTTTTTAATTGCAAACATCACTTGTAAGCATGTTCCTTTTTGCGTCCATTACTTCTCGCAAGCAAATGTAAATTAGTAGTCGATTAAACGTTCCACACCATCACTTCCAATTTTCTATACCCCAGTTTGTTGATGTTATTACTTACAAATCCATCTGCGTCAATAAATACATTATTAAAGTTAGATTTAATAAATTACGTGTGTAAACATCCTGCATGTTGGAACCACCTACTATTTTTAATAACTATTATTCAGGGTTTAAAATATATTTGTGGTACTTCTCCCTTTCACTTGGGAACAGCGTAGAGTTTCGGACTTTGCTGAAGAAACGTATGGTGGTGGTACTCCAAATACTTCTATTAATGAGTATTGGGGCGGTAACTTGCCGTGGATACAATCATCTGATTTGAATGAACATCAAGTATCAGACATCTCAGCTAAAAAGAAAATTACTGAAACTGGATTGAAAAATTCTGCTTCCAAATTAGTACCAGCAAATTCTATCGCAGTTGTCACACGAGTAGGCGGTAAGCCCGAATTATAAAAAAATAAGCGTACCTTCAGGTACGCATTACAAATAGCCGTAAATCTTGACTTTTTCAATCGAATTTACGGCTTGTTTTAGTTATTTGCTACATTCTACCTGAATCGTTTTTGACCAGGGCATGTACCGATCTAAAATTTCAGAATTTTGATGTATACCGAGATTCGGCAGGTCCGTCAAAAGTTTCTTAATATATTCGTAGAAATCAATGCCGTTGCTTTTGGCTGTTTCTGCGATACTTAAACAGATGGCGTTGGCTTTTGCGCCGGCTTCACTAACGGAGTGGAGCCAGTTTTTTCGACCAATCACACTTGGACGGATGGCGTTTTCGGCAGGATTATTATCAATTTCAATGCGGCCATCATACAGGAATGCTCTGAGTCCATTTGCCCTGTTCAATGTGTATTCAGCTGCTTTGGCGACGGCATTTTTACCGTAGAATGGTGATTTTTCAACCCATTCAAGGAATTTATCTACAATAGGCTTCGAGTATTTCTGTCGTTTTTTTCTTCGCTTACTCGGAGACAAATGTTTAAATTTCCTTTCGAGTCGGTATAAATCATCACAATAGCTCACACCAATTCGACCATTTTTACTGTCCGCTTTAAGCCAATAACGCCGACAATGTGCCCAACAATTTGCGAAGGTAACGCCTTCTAACTTATCGTAGGCAGAATAACCATCGCAAACAATCGTTCCAGAAAAGCCTTCAATGAAACCTTCAAGAACAGATCTAGCCCGTGATAATGCGCTTTGAAAGAGAGTTATTGTTGGCCCTTGGCTTGGCACACTTCGATATACCCAATTATAGGCGTTGGTTTGGCCTGACTTCCCATCGGATCGGTTGATAATTTGTCCATAAGTTTCATCGACATGCAAAATCGACTTAGACATCATCAATTGCTTCATTCGTTCGTATATGGGTAAAAGCCAATCATGTGATGCACGAATAACCCAATTCGAGAGGTTCTTATCATTGGTATTTAGGCCGCAGCGATCCCATTCCTTTACCTGGCGGTAAAGGGGAAGGTATTGTGCAAATTTATCATAGATGACTTTGCCAGCACGCTAGGGCTTGCGATGCTACGTTGAATGGCAGGCTGCGGTGCCTTACCACGTTTAATTTGTGCTTTTTGAAATGAATCGCTTTTACAATTTTTACATTCATACGCATGTTCAATGTGTTGGATTTTTTTCATTTTAGCGGGAATAAACTCTGCTTCTTCGCGAACTATTGTACTGCCAATTTCAATCATTTGTCCTTGGCAACAGTCACATTGTGTATTTTCTGGATGATAGTGAAATGCTTCTACTTCGATATTATCTTGTAATGAATCATTTCGTTTTTTCTTATTAATAGTTCGAACAACAGTATATGAAATGGTCTGTTGGCTTTGTTCTTCTGTGTGCTCAGATTCGCTAAAAGACGGGTCATCATCAAATAATGAAGCTTGCCCTTCTGGTGCGTTATATCTAGACTTTTCAGTTTTAGAACCATATAAGAGCTTTGTTAAGTGACGAAGTTGCTGCGTTAACGCTTCGTTCTGTTTCAACGATTGATCCAATTTTTTTGATAGTTCTTGGTTTTGTTGATTCGAATGAGTCAACTGCTCTTCGAGCAATCGAATTACTCTCTCAAATTGATGTTCATTCGCAGAAGAAGTATTCGCCACAGCATTCACCACTTTTCGTTCATTCTCGTTCTTACTATTATAACCAGTTCAAGAGGTGAGATAAAGGAAATATCATAAATTTAAAAAGTTCCTTTTTCCGATGGTTGGATGGCCTTTGGCTGCTGAATTGCTAAACCTTCGAGCAGCCATCGAAGCTGCTTCTGTGATAGATTGCGCACTGCCTGTTCATCTTTAGGCCATTGCAGCTTTCCATTATCCAAACGCTTGTAGAGCATGGCGAAGCCATCTCCATCAAAATACAAACATTTATAGCGATCTTTCTTCCATCCGGCAAATAAGAAAATTGAATCACCGTAAGGATCTAATTCAAAAGAATCTTGAATCAGTGTGGCCAATCCATCAATACCTTTTCGCATGTCCGTTTTTCCACAAATAATATAGATATTTTTCACATCCGTATAATCATGTTTCACCAATGTTTCAACTCCCTCATGATTGTCTGGATGACGTGCTCCTCTACACCGTTATAAAAGGTGACCTCAGCATTTGCTATTTTGATAGTGCAGTTGCTTGAGGAACTGATTATTGAGGAAGTCGGTGAGGTAATGCATTTATTTTCGGGATGAAGTGTTACGGGGACTATCGTTAATTTTTCTTGCGGCATCAGAAAAGCACCTCCTTTTTATTTGATACTTGTATCATATCAGGAGGTGCTGGGTGTATATATGCGTTGTTTGAGTTCGGGCTTACATTGAATCTCTAAGAAAAGAAAGGAGTGGTCATATTGACCACTCTACAAAGGTTTTGATAACAATACAAATGATTAATCAAAATTAAGGTTAAAGTTAACCTGCTAAAAAATAAGATATTCAATAATCAGCACTCTCTCACATTTTTTTCTACCTTGTGAACCATATATATGCAAAAAATATAACAAATCCTAGACATCCTAACCCTGCAAATGCCCCTCTTTGAGATTCATACTTTTCCATTTCTTCTTTGGTTACATATACACGTTCAACGTTACCACTATACTTTGTTTCCTTGATGATTTTTCCGTCTGGTTGATGATAGAAAGTAACCTTTGCCATTATGCCTTGCCTCCCAAGTTTAAAAATTCGTCAACGATATTACTTATCATATCAATTTGATATTTCTTCAAACGATGAATCTTTTCTATAAGTAACTCTGTATCTACCTTATTACCTGCGACTTGTTTTTCTAACAATTCCATATAATCCATATCGAAGGCTTCTGCAAGCTTATGTAATGTTTCATCGCTTGCCTCATGAGCGCCCCTTTCGATCTTTGCTATTGTTGAGTTAGATACTCCAATTTTATCAGCCAGAATTCTCTGACTTGAGAATCCTTTTTCCTCCCGTAAGTTCTTGATATACTTTCCAAATTCCTGCAGATGATTAGACATTAGATCTCTTCCTTCTAATTTTTCATTCACATCGATGCTAATTGTGTTCTACTACTCATTTATCGACTAATATTGTCAACAATTTAAATCAATTCTCACAAGCGTTAAATCCGCTTATTAAAATATCACTTATAAGTACTATTATACTATATATTTATATTTTGTGTATCTGTTTTCCAAAAACTAACTTCTCTAATCTGATAGAGAGGTGATTGATTTGTCAGACTTTTTAAAGATCGTAGGAGATAGAATTCGCAATCTCAGAAAGGCAAATGGTTTAACACAAGAAGGGCTGGCTGAAAAAGCGGAACTTCAATATTCATACATAGGTGGAGTCGAACGTGGAGAAAGAAATATTTCATTGGAGACTTTGGAAAAGATATTAATTGCCTTAGATGTTACCGCATTTGAATTATTCAAATTTGGAGAATCGGAAATATTCAACGAATTAATTGATAAGAAGAGGAAAATTGAGGGTATCAGTAATTTACTTCATGAGCGGAGCGACCAAGAAATATACATGATATATAATCTTGTTAACCGGATTAACCCCCGTATTTTGGACAATATCTCTCTTAATCTAGCCTTTTCTTAAAATTACATTGTTTTTCATTTCCTTTTGTCCTTTTTGGAGTCTAGCCATTTCTTCCATTCCATCAAGGGTAAAGGCTTCGCCCGACTATCGTCGCCCTTGATTCCACTCCAGAAATAGCTATTTTTATTTTGGGACAAAAGGAAGAAAAAATGGAAGGGGAGGGTTAAACTCGAACCTCTTTGATTTTTACCTTTTCCTGCATTTGCTTTACGTAAAATTCCATTGGTGACAAGTCTAGAATGCTAGAATGCATGCTTCTCTCGTTATAGAACACCATAAATTCTGTAACGACTTCATAGGCCTGTGCATATGTTTCAAATTGCCATCTGGATAGGCAATCATCCTCAAAAATCCGATGAAATGATTCGATATGAGCATTCATATTCGGTGTTTTTGGTGGGATTCTTTCATGTTCAATTTTGTAATTTTCACAAAACTCCTCGAAAGTATGGGAAATAAACTGTGGTCCATTATCTGTTCGAATCACAGGTTTTTCCAATTTGTCGAATAATTGGCGTTTAAACAAAGCTCGCTGCAATGCTAGATTTACATCGCTGCCAGTACAGCTTAAGCCCATGTGGTAGTCCACTATGCTTCGGTCATAGACGTCGATTATGGACATGACAAAGAAAAATCGATCTTCGCCTTCTACGTGGCCATATTTAATGTCTGCCTCCCAGAGTTTATTGGAACTGTTAATGATGCGGTTCCGTGCTAGTTTTCTAGGGTGTGAGACTTTCTTTTTGCGTTGTGGGCGTAAAATGCCCAATTCTTTGCATATTCGGTAGACCTTTTTCTTGTTAATTTTTAGGTTGTATTTACGTCGAAGAACCTTAGTCAGCTTGCGGTAGCCGTAGTTATAGCCATCGCCGGCAATCTCTTCTAGTAAGAATTCTTTGATTTGTTCGTCAGATACCTTTTGACCGTCCTCTTTGAAGGAATAACCTGGTGCTGGACGCCCCTCACTTACTTTTTTCTCTTCCACCCGGTAGTTCTTTTGATAATAGTAGGTGGACCGAGGAATACCAATGATTTTTAGCACCTTTGAAACTGAGTAGCCTTTTTGGATCCACGCCTCCGCTACTTCAAGTTTTTCAGCAAGTGAGGGTTTTTCTTTTTTATAAGGTCTCGTAAAATGGCAATCTCTAGGTCTTTTTCACCTAGTAATATCTTAAGTTTTTCGTTTTCCTTGGACATCTCTTTTGGATCAAAATCAGGCAACACAGCGACATCTACGTGTCCGTACTGGCCATTTTTATATTCGGTACACCAACGACTTACCATGTTTGGATTTAGATTATATCGACGAGCCACTAGGGACTTATTACCTGTCTCTGTAGCCTCTTTAATCACTTGTAGTTTAAATTCCTTGGAATGTCTTGTTCGTGTCATGTTGTCAGCCTCCTTGGTACATTAAGCAGTATAAAATAAATTACTCTTATTGTCCAAGTTCATTTAGGGGCTTATGTGTTATGACTTTATTTTGATTGTGGCAAGGGTTTGTTATGGATGTCAGGAGTTTATTTTGGGTTTACATAGTATCAGGGAATAGGTCAGAAGGAAAAAGGTGAGCTTAGTTAAATTCACTTTATAGGAATATTCATTATTGTAAAATACAAAAAATGCCTTCATTTTATTCTTAACCTAATTATAATAATTTTTATTACTCCTTATTCATCATCACTATTTCTTGAATTAATATCAAAAATTGGTTACACAAAAAAAGCTTATACTTTAGTTGCTTAGCTTGTCAGGATGATAATTTTACTTGGCACTAACGTTCCCTAATGAAGAAACCAGTTTTATTCATTTTTAAATTTCTGCTGAATATCATCTAATTGAGAGACCAATTGTAAAAAACCTAAATAAATTTCTCTTTTCGTTCTATCTAATGAAAGCAAATTAATTTGAGTAAGTCGCTTCTCTTGAACTTCATCTAAAAAATGTTGTATCAGCCGTTCCAACTCATTCAATGTCCCCGATTCATGATATTCTTCGATTTCTTCTTCCTTTTGTATATCCTCTGTATCCTTTGGAACATAGATGAAATAAAGCTCTTTTCCTCTTTTTTCAAGACGTACATTCTCTACGGGAATATCTTCAATTTTATTCACGATACCTCGTAAAACTCCTGTTCTATCTCCTTGTATTTCATCAGATAGCAGGTAGGTTAACTCTTGATATAATTCGGTAAATCGCAGTCCCTTTTCTCTAAACTCTTTCTTTTTTAATATTTCGGGTATGAGATTCCGAAACTTAGCTGTTAACGTGTTTTTGCTACCGCTCATAATAAAACCTCCTTTGCTTACTCTCATTTTACTAAAAACAAACGGATTTGTGTATCAATACTTAACAATCTAACAACATAAAACGTGTTAAATTGTATAATATTTAACTATTTTATTGTTTTTTCACAAAAATATTGAATCATTAAACGTTTTATGCTAATATAAACCCAATGAAACACATCAATCAATAGGGAGAGTGCAAAATATGCTTACATTTTCAGTTAACCAAAAACAAGTTTTAAAAATTGAGGATGTTCGTTTCTTCTTAACTAAAAAAGGATTGTATACTGAACAAAATGTTGAAAAAGTATGGAATGATTGTACGATTGTTGAAGATGGAGACAATGAGCAAGTGGCATTAATCAATACAGTAGCTCCATCATTAAAAAAACACTTCCCTGATTCTTACTTAAAACTTACTACAGAGACGATTCAAATCCTATTAAGGGAAAAAGATATCCAACGTTTATTCAATAAAGATAATAAAACTGACAAAGAATTACATTAACAGTCGATACACCAAAAGACGATTTTTCTCTTTAAGAAAAATCGTCTTTTTATTAATATAGGGATGTTTTGCACTACACATAAGAAAGAATTGTATCTTTATATATTAATTATCTGTGAAATTTTATATATGATTTACGAATCACTCAATGAGTAAGATATCGAACAAATGACAGAAGAAAGACATTTAGAATTTCATAATACATGGCATATTGCAGTAGCTGTAAACGCTAAAATAAAAGTTGACCACTTTAGTACAATTCGCTAATCAAAAAGTTGACCACCCTTAACACCCATCCCTTATCATAGAGTTTGTCGAGAACAACATGATTTGGGAGGAAAAAAAGGATGTTAAAGATGGCTAATATAGAGCTTATCAGAAAATTGCACTTTAAAGAAGGTCGTTCCANATTGAATCTCTAAGAAAAGAAAGGAGTGGTCATATTGACCACTCTACAAAGGTTTTGATAACAATACAAATGATTAATCAAAATTAAGGTTAAAGTTAACCTGCTAAAAAATAAGATATTCAATAATCAGCACTCTCTCACATTTTTTTCTACCTTGTGAACCATATATATGCAAAAAATATAACAAATCCTAGACATCCTAACCCTGCAAATGCCCCTCTTTGAGATTCATACTTTTCCATTTCTTCTTTGGTTACATATACACGTTCAACGTTACCACTATACTTTGTTTCCTTGATGATTTTTCCGTCTGGTTGATGATAGAAAGTAACCTTTGCCATTATGCCTTGCCTCCCAAGTTTAAAAATTCGTCAACGATATTACTTATCATATCAATTTGATATTTCTTCAAACGATGAATCTTTTCTATAAGTAACTCTGTATCTACCTTATTACCTGCGACTTGTTTTTCTAACAATTCCATATAATCCATATCGAAGGCTTCTGCAAGCTTATGTAATGTTTCATCGCTTGCCTCATGAGCGCCCCTTTCGATCTTTGCTATTGTTGAGTTAGATACTCCAATTTTATCAGCCAGAATTCTCTGACTTGAGAATCCTTTTTCCTCCCGTAAGTTCTTGATATACTTTCCAAATTCCTGCAGATGATTAGACATTAGATCTCTTCCTTCTAATTTTTCATTCACATCGATGCTAATTGTGTTCTACTACTCATTTATCGACTAATATTGTCAACAATTTAAATCAATTCTCACAAGCGTTAAATCCGCTTATTAAAATATCACTTATAAGTACTATTATACTATATATTTATATTTTGTGTATCTGTTTTCCAAAAACTAACTTCTCTAATCTGATAGAGAGGTGATTGATTTGTCAGACTTTTTAAAGATCGTAGGAGATAGAATTCGCAATCTCAGAAAGGCAAATGGTTTAACACAAGAAGGGCTGGCTGAAAAAGCGGAACTTCAATATTCATACATAGGTGGAGTCGAACGTGGAGAAAGAAATATTTCATTGGAGACTTTGGAAAAGATATTAATTGCCTTAGATGTTACCGCATTTGAATTATTCAAATTTGGAGAATCGGAAATATTCAACGAATTAATTGATAAGAAGAGGAAAATTGAGGGTATCAGTAATTTACTTCATGAGCGGAGCGACCAAGAAATATACATGATATATAATCTTGTTAACCGGATTAACCCCCGTATTTTGGACAATATCTCTCTTAATCTAGCCTTTTCTTAAAATTACATTGTTTTTCATTTCCTTTTGTCCTTTTTGGAGTCTAGCCATTTCTTCCATTCCATCAAGGGTAAAGGCTTCGCCCGACTATCGTCGCCCTTGATTCCACTCCAGAAATAGCTATTTTTATTTTGGGACAAAAGGAAGAAAAAATGGAAGGGGAGGGTTAAACTCGAACCTCTTTGATTTTTACCTTTTCCTGCATTTGCTTTACGTAAAATTCCATTGGTGACAAGTCTAGAATGCTAGAATGCATGCTTCTCTCGTTATAGAACACCATAAATTCTGTAACGACTTCATAGGCCTGTGCATATGTTTCAAATTGCCATCTGGATAAGCAATCATCCTCAAAAATCCGATGAAATGATTCGATATGAGCATTCATATTCGGTGTTTTTGGTGGGATTCTTTCATGTTCAATTTTGTAATTTTCACAAAACTCCTCGAAAGTATGGGAAATAAACTGTGGTCCATTATCTGTTCGAATCACAGGTTTTTCCAATTTGTCGAATAATTGGCGTTTAAACAAAGCTCGCTGCAATGCTAGATTTACATCGCTGCCAGTACAGCTTAAGCCCATGTGGTAGTCCACTATGCTTCGGTCATAGACGTCGATTATGGACATGACAAAGAAAAATCGATCTTCGCCTTCTACGTGGCCATATTTAATGTCTGCCTCCCAGAGTTTATTGGAACTGTTAATGATGCGGTTCCGTGCTAGTTTTCTAGGGTGTGAGACTTTCTTTTTGCGTTGTGGGCGTAAAATGCCCAATTCTTTGCATATTCGGTAGACCTTTTTCTTGTTAATTTTTAGGTTGTATTTACGTCGAAGAACCTTAGTCAGCTTGCGGTAGCCGTAGTTATAGCCATCGCCGGCAATCTCTTCTAGTAAGAATTCTTTGATTTGTTCGTCAGATACCTTTTGACCGTCCTCTTTGAAGGAATAACCTGGTGCTGGACGCCCCTCACTTACTTTTTTCTCTTCCACCCGGTAGTTCTTTTGATAATAGTAGGTGGACCGAGGAATACCAATGATTTTTAGCACCTTTGAAACTGAGTAGCCTTTTTGGATCCACGCCTCCGCTACTTCAAGTTTTTCAGCAAGTGAGGGTTTTTCTTTTTTATAAGGTCTCGTAAAATGGCAATCTCTAGGTCTTTTTCACCTAGTAATATCTTAAGTTTTTCGTTTTCCTTGGACATCTCTTTTGGATCAAAATCAGGCAACACAGCGACATCTACGTGTCCGTACTGGCCATTTTTATATTCGGTACACCAACGACTTACCATGTTTGGATTTAGATTATATCGACGAGCCACTAGGGACTTATTACCTGTCTCTGTAGCCTCTTTAATCACTTGTAGTTTAAATTCCTTGGAATGTCTTGTTCGTGTCATGTTGTCAGCCTCCTTGGTACATTAAGCAGTATAAAATAAATTACTCTTATTGTCCAAGTTCATTTAGGGGCTTATGTGTTATGACTTTATTTTGATTGTGGCAAGGGTTTGTTATGGATGTCAGGAGTTTATTTTGGGTTTACATAGTATCAGGGAATAGGTCAGAAGGAAAAAGGTGAGCTTAGTTAAATTCACTTTATAGGAATATTCATTATTGTAAAATACAAAAAATGCCTTCATTTTATTCTTAACCTAATTATAATAATTTTTATTACTCCTTATTCATCATCACTATTTCTTGAATTAATATCAAAAATTGGTTACACAAAAAAAGCTTATACTTTAGTTGCTTAGCTTGTCAGGATGATAATTTTACTTGGCACTAACGTTCCCTAATGAAGAAACCAGTTTTATTCATTTTTAAATTTCTGCTGAATATCATCTAATTGAGAGACCAATTGTAAAAAACCTAAATAAATTTCTCTTTTCGTTCTATCTAATGAAAGCAAATTAATTTGAGTAAGTCGCTTCTCTTGAACTTCATCTAAAAAATGTTGTATCAGCCGTTCCAACTCATTCAATGTCCCCGATTCATGATATTCTTCGATTTCTTCTTCCTTTTGTATATCCTCTGTATCCTTTGGAACATAGATGAAATAAAGCTCTTTTCCTCTTTTTTCAAGACGTACATTCTCTACGGGAATATCTTCAATTTTATTCACGATACCTCGTAAAACTCCTGTTCTATCTCCTTGTATTTCATCAGATAGCAGGTAGGTTAACTCTTGATATAATTCGGTAAATCGCAGTCCCTTTTCTCTAAACTCTTTCTTTTTTAATATTTCGGGTATGAGATTCCGAAACTTAGCTGTTAACGTGTTTTTGCTACCGCTCATAATAAAACCTCCTTTGCTTACTCTCATTTTACTAAAAACAAACGGATTTGTGTATCAATACTTAACAATCTAACAACATAAAACGTGTTAAATTGTATAATATTTAACTATTTTATTGTTTTTTCACAAAAATATTGAATCATTAAACGTTTTATGCTAATATAAACCCAATGAAACACATCAATCAATAGGGAGAGTGCAAAATATGCTTACATTTTCAGTTAACCAAAAACAAGTTTTAAAAATTGAGGATGTTCGTTTCTTCTTAACTAAAAAAGGATTGTATACTGAACAAAATGTTGAAAAAGTATGGAATGATTGTACGATTGTTGAAGATGGAGACAATGAGCAAGTGGCATTAATCAATACAGTAGCTCCATCATTAAAAAAACACTTCCCTGATTCTTACTTAAAACTTACTACAGAGACGATTCAAATCCTATTAAGGGAAAAAGATATCCAACGTTTATTCAATAAAGATAATAAAACTGACAAAGAATTACATTAACAGTCGATACACCAAAAGACGATTTTTCTCTTTAAGAAAAATCGTCTTTTTATTAATATAGGGATGTTTTGCACTACACATAAGAAAGAATTGTATCTTTATATATTAATTATCTGTGAAATTTTATATATGATTTACGAATCACTCAATGAGTAAGATATCGAACAAATGACAGAAGAAAGACATTTAGAATTTCATAATACATGGCATATTGCAGTAGCTGTAAACGCTAAAATAAAAGTTGACCACTTTAGTACAATTCGCTAATCAAAAAGTTGACCACCCTTAACACCCATCCCTTATCATAGAGTTTGTCGAGAACAACATGATTTGGGAGGAAAAAAAGGATGTTAAAGATGGCTAATATAGAGCTTATCAGAAAATTGCACTTTAAAGAAGGTCGTTCCATTCGACAATTATCGAAGGATCTCAAACTATCGAGGCAAACTATTCGGAAAGCCCTAGAACAGAACGAAATTCCAACCTACAAACGAACAAAGCCGGTTGCCAATCCGGTCATTGATTCCGTTAAAACAATCATTATTCAATGGCTGACGGACGATGAAACTGCCCCACTTAAACAGCGTCACAGTGCTGCTCAAATCTTCAGACGCTTGGAGAAAGAATACGGCTTTAAAGGTGGAGAATCCACTGTCCGCCGTTTTGTACGCCAATATAAGCAGCTTAACGAAACTCCTAATTCCTCTATTCCGTTGGAGTTTGATCCTGGTGAATTCGCCCAATTTGATTGGGGGGAAGCCATCATCGTTCTGAATGGGGTTGAAACGAAAGTAATGCTTTTTTGTATGAGACTTTTGTACAGTCGAAAGATATTTATAAAAGTATTTCCACATCAGCGCCAGGAAGCGTTATTTCAAGGGCACGCAGATGCCTTTGATTATTTCGGGGGTGTGCCGAAAACGATTATCTATGACAATATGAAAACGGCGGTTAAGAAGGTATTAGAAGGCACCAAGCGCGAAGAACAGGTGGCTTTCATCCAGTTCCGGTCTCATTATCTCTTTGACGCCCAATTTTGTGCGCCGGCAAAAGGGAACGAGAAAGGGCAAGTGGAGAAACTGGTTCAAACAGCCCGGGCTCAATTCTTGGTTCCTGTCCCACAAGTCGGTGATATTCAGGAACTAAATCAATATTTACTTGAACAATGTGATCGTTATGAAGAAACCTATGTACCGAAAACAAAGGAAAAGGTGGGCGATCGGTTCCTGCTGGAGAAGGAACAGCTTTTGCCGATAATTGGTACGCATCCCTGCGCTAGGAAGGTAGAAGCCACCGTCAACAGCTTGTCGCTTGTGAACTTTGAAACAAATGCCTACTCCGTGCCAACCAGGCATGCAGGTCGAAAAGATGCCAAAATATTCGCCTACGTCAACCACATTGAGGTATTGATTGACGGAAACTGCGTGGCCAAACACGAACGCTCTTATGATAGGCTTCAGGAAATATTTGAGGTGGATCATTATTTGGACGAATTGGAAAGAAAACCAAGGGCCATCCAGCATGCGCGGCCAGTCCGGAGAACGAATCTGCCCCCAAGTTATCAAGAATTTTATACGAAGAGTCTCGCAAAGTATAGGCACGGAAAGGAGTATATTAAACTATTAAAATTACATCGGGAGTTCACGATAGAAACAGTAAAACGGGCAGTAGAAAGTTGTGTAAAAGAGCAGCTGAATAAAGACATGAAAATGTGACAGCTCGGACATAATTGAGAGCCAGTTATGACAAAAATTAGAGCCACATTAGACTTTTACAGAGCCATCTCCTGTACAATTTAGCTGCACTGTATAGTGCAAATAAATGTACAGGAGGTTTTTTTATGATTAAGTATCGAGAGATTCTTAGGCTTCACGGCCAGAACCTCAGTCAACGAAGCATTGCTTCGAGTTGTTCCTGTTCTCGGAACACGGTGTCGGAAGTTCTAAAGCGAGCAGCCGAGAAAGGAGTGGAGTGGCCTTTTGAAAGGGATTTAGATGATGTAAAGCTACAGGAAATTCTATTTCCTGAGAAGAAAAAATCCAATTCAAGACGGCAGCCAGATGTTGACCATATCCATAAAGAAATGGCTAAAAGTGGAGTAACTCTTTCACTTCTTTGGTATGAATACTGTGAAGAATGTAGGCAAAACAGAGAAATCCCATATAGTTACAGACAATTTTGCCGTTTTTACACTAATTATGCCACTACCACAAAAGCTACCATGCGAATTAAGAGAAAGCCTGGAGAAATTATGGAAGTTGACTGGTCTGGGCAAACAGCTACGATTAAGGACAATATCACCGGCCATAATGTCCCTGCCTATGTTTTTGTAGCAGTACTTCCATGTAGTCAATACGCCTATGTAGAAGCCTTTTTATCGATGGATATTGAAAGTTGGATTACAGCCCATATTCATGCATTTAATCATTTTGGAGGCATTACCAGGATGGTTGTACCTGATAATTTAAAAACAGGAGTAACCAAAGCCTCCGGAACGAATCCCATTATTAATCGGACCTATCATGAAATGGCTGAACATTATCAAACGGTTATCATGCCTGCTAGAATTCGACACCCAAAAGATAAGGCAAATGTCGAAGGAACCGTTGGAGTTATCTCAACTTGGATTATTGCCTCTCTCCGTAATCAACAGTTCTTTTCTATCACAGAACTTAATAAAGCGATTAAGGAGAAACTGGTAGAGTTCAATGAGAAACCTTTCCAAAAGAAAAGCGGAAGTAGGCTTTCGGCCTTTTTGGAGGAAGAAAAGTTTGCCCTCCTCCCATTACCTGCTTCCATGTACGAGTTAGCCAGTTGGAAAAAAGCAACTGTACAATATGATTATCACATACTGATAGACAATATGTACTACTCCGTCCCCTATGAATATATTAAACATCAAGTAGACGTCCGCATAACAAAAAATATTATTGTATTTTTTAATAACTTTCGTATTGCTTCTCACATCAGACTTTATGGTAAAGAAGGTCAACTTTCCACCCTGCCCGAGCACATGCCCAATCATCATAAACAGTATCTTGATTTTAACAAGGAATATTTCTTTAATTGGTCCGAATCCGTTGGTTATCATACCCATTTGGCCGTAGGAGGAATCTTTATGTCCTACAAGGTTGAAAAGCAAGCAATTAAAGCCTGTATGACATTGACAAAATTAGCCGATAAGTATTCCCTAAGCCGTTTAGAATCAGCCTGTAAACGAGCTTTAGAGTATGCACAAAGACCAAATGTAAACATGATAAAAACCATTCTTCAAACCGGTCAGGATCGATACGAGGCTGATTCTGCCAGTCCGGAAAAAGCGGAAAAGAAACAGACAAATTCTCATGGCTTTACTCGGGGTGCAGAATATTATGGGGGGAAAAACAAATGACCACTGAAAGTTGTACACTAACCAAATTACATGATATGCGTTTAAACGCAATGGCAGACCTTTTTAATGAACAGTTACACAATACAAAATATAATGATTTATCCTTTGAAGACAGATTTAATTTATTAGTTGATGGAGAATGGGCCCGTAGAAAAAATAATAGCTAGAACGATTAATCCACAATGCCGATTTCCGTTATAACAATGCCTGTATCGAAGATATTGAATACCATCCCGACATAAAGCTGGATAAAGCTCAAATACTAAGATTAGCCTCTGGGAACTACATACAAGAAAAGCATAATATCATCATTAAAGGAGCTTCAGGTAATGGGAAGTCTTATCTTGCATGTGCTTTCGCTGTAGCAGCTTGTAGACAATTTTATACAGTTAAATATGTCAGGCTTCCTGATTTATTTGATGAATTAGCGCTTGCCAGGGGTGAGGGCATCTATCAGAAAGTGATGAAAACCTATAGGAAAGTCAATCTATTATTTTGGATGAATGGCTTTTGACTTCGTTGACCGAGAGCGAAGCTCGCGATTTCCTAGAAATAGTAGAGGCACGTCACCAAGTGGCATCCACTATCTTCTGTTCACAATTCGAGACACAAGGATGGTATGAAAAGATAGGAGAAGACACTTTAGCAGATGCCATTTTAGATCGTATTATCCATGACTCCTACAACATATTAATTGATGGAGAAATGTCAATGAAAGAAAGGCATGGGATAAAGTATTAGAATACTAGGAGTTACAGAGCCATATTCATATGGCTCTGTACTTACGTCCCCCAACCTCCATAACTACTATCCTCCAAATACTTCCTCCATTCCGATATAAATATGGCTCATTACCTGACACTACTGTCCCCCAAACATGGCACTAGTGGCTCAAAATTATGACATACATGGCTCTTTTTTGATGGCAATAATCACAGCTATACACGGTGGACAGCGTCAAGCATTATCTATATCTGATGACACAGCCGGAAACAACTAAGCCCTCGCCCATTAAATACGAAATGGAGCAATCTGTCGCTGTCAAGGCACCCACATTTAGCCCGTATGATCAGCTATTGCAGAAAGGAAGATATGTACACTGAATACACACCGTTATCAAATGGATGAATATCTGAAAAGGCTCCGACTACCTGCCATACGTGAACAGGTTGATGCTTATTTGCGCGAAGCGAATGAACAACAAATCACTTATGAAGAATTCCTATTTCACTTATTATCGATTGAAGTGGCTGAACGAGAAATCAAAAAGAAAGAATCAGCCAGGAAAAAGGCCCAATTCCCAGTACATAAGGACCTCCTTTCTTTCCAATTTGAGGAGGCCCCACATGTGCCAAAAAGGCGAATTCTGGACATCTTTCAAGGTGAATATATTCAGCAAAAAAGGAATGTCATTTTTATCGGAAACTCCGGAACCGGAAAGTCGCATTTATCAATAGCGCTAGGGGAAGAGGCAATCAATCAGGGCTATAACGTCAGGTATTATACAGCCGCCCGCTTATCGAATGAACTGATGGAAGCACAAGACGAGAAAAGGCTTCTTCAGCTGGAGAAGCAATGGTTGGCTGCAGATGTCACGGTTGTCGATGAACTTGGCTATATCCCCTACCACCAGCGAGCAGCTGAATTATTATTTCAATTTTTCTCTACTCGCTACGAAAGAGGAAGCATGATCATCACAAGCAATCGCGAGTTTAGCCGATGGGTAGAAGTTTTTCACGACGAACAGATGACCGCCGCCTTGTTGGATCGAGTGACCCACAAGGCCCATATCATCCCCATGAATGGAGAGAGCTATCGTCTTAAAGAGACGTATTCGAAATAACAAGAGGGTGGTCAACTTTTACATGAGCGACATGGTCAACTTTTGTGTTGACATTTACACAGTAGCAAAAGAATGAAGTAATTCTGGATATACAGTTGATATTAATCTCGTATTATAAACATAACTACAAAACTAAACATGTTTACATAGTAGAATAACGGGAAATGAAACAGCACTTACTATAAAAAAGTGCTATTAGTTTCCGAAAATCAACAAACCAACTCCCTCGATTTCATTTTATATTGCATTATTGCCCTATCATTTATTTAAATTAATGATACTGTTGATAGCTCTTATTAATTGCTCCTCATTAAACTCAGTTCCATAGCATTTCTTTTCCTTTTCGTGAATCTCCCAAAACTTATCAATCTCTAATTCAAAGTTTTCATGTTCAACTGGCTTATGATAAATATAAAAGTATCTCGGCTTTTTAATATCTACGTCTTTCTTTGAATGGTCGATTATAAAGAAGATTGGACCCGAACTTGCTCCACCAGTAAAAAGTGTGGCGTTTAGTCGAGGAATATTCATTGAACTGACATCCATGCTACAGTCCTCATTTTCCTTATTCAAAGAAAATGATATGGTTGATGAATGTGAATATTCCCCTAAATCTACTTTATATGAATATCCTTCAGATGAAAGAGCATCAATAAATTCTTTCTTTTCCTGAAGTTCATCAAACAAATAATTGATTTCTTCAAATTCATCAGCATAAAAAATAGCCCATGCTTCTTTTTCTTCAATCTCTGCTATTTCCATTACATCTAATAAATCATCATAAAATATATCAAAAGGATGCCTTTGATGTTTTGTCGGCTTAAATTCTTCATAGAAAAAGGTAGATATAAACTCTAATGAATTATTAATTACTGATAAAATCTCATGAAAGTCAATTGACTTATCTATTCCAAAATGAGTTACCTTATTTCTTAAGTAACCCATGGTCTCTAAAGTTTTATATTCACTTTCAGAAATATCAAAGATACTTCTAAGCCTTTTAATACAATCAATATAATCAATAGTAATAATATTGATTTGGTCAGATATAGCATACCAATCCATAGGTATATCTCTTTCATTCTCTCTTTTATGTTTTAATAGGTTTAAAAGCAGTGAATTGGATAAATCTTTATATATTAGTAATTCATTTTGATTACTTAATACTTTTTTACTAAATAACTCCAAACAGTTATGAATACAGATAACCGCCATTTTTAAATAACCTGGATTAGATGAATTATATTTGTCCTCAAGTAACAAATACTTATTATAATGTTCTATACCAAATTTTAAGGAGTCAATCCCGTTATCCAATAATTCAAGTCTCATTATTCAAATTCCACCTTTTAACATTAATAATCTGTATTATCGTATTTATCTAATATCCTTTTTATCTCTAATTTTATTTCCATATTCGAACCACCAAATCCTGCTTTTAGCTGAACTTTATAAACCGTCAATCTATCCCCAGCCTCAATCAATTCTTCTATCGCCCATTTAATCTTTCTTGCACGATAATCTTCAATTTTTTCAGTTGTTTCTTTGATGTACCGCCAAGTTTTCACAAGTTTTTTATTGTTAAACCATCTTTTAGCTCCAATTTCTTTCCTTATATTGTTCGGGAGAATTCTAATAGGCTTTCCTTCTTTCCGATAAAGTTCTTTCACAGCCTCTTTTGCAAGTATCAAACATTCTAAATCACGTTTCTCCCAATCTACTGATTTAGCCCTTCCCTTCCGTATATTATTCTTTGGAGTGACACTATCATACCAATCCTTGTCGTTCATATAAATCCAAGTGTGTAGCCCTTTTCCTATCTGTTTTAACTCGCTCCGATTTGCATTAGGGTTATCTTCTATTAATTTCAACCATTCTTTTCTTCTTTCTTGGATTGAATAAATAGGAGTACGTTCCCTTATTATCGTTTGTTTCCCAACAACTTTCTCAATTTTAAATAGTTCTTGAGCATTAACATTCAAAAATTGAAAAAAAAGCAGATGCCTTAATGGGCTTCTATTCTTGTTGTTATTTCTAACAAAGACCCTTAACCAATTAGCTTCCTGTTCAATATCTACACTACTTTGCATAATTTCTAAATAATCTTTTGGATAAAAACGCAAAAACTCCTCTACAAGCCTTTCCATATATAAATTTCCTGCACTTGATGCCAAACCCCTTTCCCGCAATTTATCAATATAAAACTTTATGATAAACGACAGGTTTCTTCTTTTCTGATTATCAAAAATTATATATGAAGCATTTTCCATGTACTTTAAATTGAGAGTTCTAAAATATTCTGGGTATTCGTCTGCAATTATTTCTTCATTGCAAGTATCTTCATCCGCACACAAATAATCATTTCGACAATCTGTTATTAATACATTGCTATCTTTATAAAGAAAATGATGTTCTGGACAATACATTGCACCAGGAACTTGAGGGAGTCTTCTCCAATAACTCTCTCCTTTTTCCATATCCAATTTAAAGCATAATGGGCAGTATCTCAAATAACTATTGGTTTTTACTTTGCTACCAGCCATCCCAACCAAGTTTTCAATACTTTTACCGTTTCCATTTGCCATTGCATTGAGTACAGCATCAGACTTCTCACTCGACATAAAAGCAGTAAAAAAAGGGTACATAGTGTGGTTTAGAATGATTTCTTCTGCAGAAAGCCTGGATGTCGGTGGAAGATTTGAAATGAATGTATTTAAGTTTTGCGGAAACAAAACTGATTTTCTGCCCATTCTTTTATAAATTTGGAATAAATCCATCTCTAATGCACGTTTGCTAACCATTCCACAAATTCTCTGATACCTTGCTATGACTGATACAAACAATTCATCTTCATACATCAATGGCCAGAAGTTCATCATTTTAACTGCCTTCTCCTTGCCAAAAACTCATATTATCTATGTAATCATTCTCCACCAATAGTTGATAAATGGATTTTTCATTTTGATTTGCTTCTTTCATAAGTCTCCTAAAATCATCTTTTGCAAAATCTGATACTTTTTTGGCTTTTAATTCTGTTGAAACTGTAGTTGATTTCGGAATTTCTTTTGTATCCTGTTGTACCTTGCTGTTTTTCTCTAAAGTTGATTTTTCTTTCTTCGGAACAGAATCATAGGTAAGTTCCATCTTTCTTAAATCTTCATACAGAGCAATTTTATAAGGATTTCCCGACCTTATTGCCTCCAGCATCGGTTTCATTAATTTAAAATGCTCCTTTGCTACCCTCTTAACCATATTTACTGTAAATTCTTCTCTTCCAGTAATAATAGAATATTTCTGGGTATTCACAAATAACTAACAATTAAATCAGAAATTCCTTGTGTCTCTTCATAGAACACTGTTACCATTTCTTCTGTTAATGGAACAACTTTGCGATTCCACTGATATTTCCATATTGATTCTAAGAAAAACCGAAACTCTTTATTATTATCCATATTATTCCATATAATTTCCCCGTTGCCTGATACCCTTCTTGAAATTCTGAATTCTTGCTGAAATATTGTATATGAAGCTGGTGTGCCAATAAAAAGAACAGGTACACCGAACGAATTCATGAGTGTTACAAAGTAGTTCATCATCTGCTGGATTCCTCTGTTCTGCAAATGCTGAATTTCGTCAATAATAGGCATACCTAAACCAACGTTATTAGCAACCTGTCCCATTAACGGGAGCATAGCATCAACGGAAAGGTTTCTTGAAATGTACTTCTTGAAATTGTTAGAATTTAGCAATTCATCAATTTTCATAAAAAATTGCAAGGTTAGTGATTTCAAGCTCGATGAATGTGGAGTCTGCAAAGTTAAATGCGATAATTGAATTTGGTTAAAATGCTGACCTTTATAATGGTTATGAACAATAACTTGTGGTATCTGGCTAAGTATGCGGTTGACTGTGGATGATTTACCCATACCTGAATACCCTATTAAAGTAGCACAACTGGCAGTCGTTCTAAAATTTATTCTTGTATTTATATCAAATGAGCGATTGATTATTTGTTTTCCTGTCTGATTGAGATAGTTCTTGTAATCTCTATCGTATGGATTTCGAGCAATATAGCCTTGATAAATTAAAGAAAAGACTGTATTCCAGATGTCAATATGAATAGGTAGTGGCTGGAAGAGTTTGTATAGTCTGTATATCATGTGAAGCCGATAAGAACTATCCAATTCTCTTTCTTCTTCATTAAAAGATATGGGCATCATCAAATTCTTTGTATATGGTAACTTAAAAGTGAGCCACCATATTAATTGAAAATTGAGCCACTTTTGATAGACAATTAACCCTAATGTCATATTAGGGGGATATCAGGAGTGATCACGTTGAACCAAAAGCAGAAGATAATTAAATTGTATTTGGAGGGGGAAAGCCAGCGAAGTATTGCAACAAAAACAAAAAAGTCCAGAAATACAGTGGCTAAGTATATTCGAGAATTTGAAGAAAGTAAGGAGAAGGACGTTCGCCAATTACCCATACCCGAGAGTGTAATGCAGCCACCAACTTATAAGAAAAGAATTGGAAAAAAGAAAGTGTTAACTGAGGTGATAAAAAGTAAATTAAGAAAGTACATGACTGATAATGAGTGGAAACGAACTCACTATATGAAAAAGCAACAGATGAAGATTGTAGACATGCATGAAAAGTTACTAGATGCAGGTTATTCAATTAGTTACACAACAGTTCGTAATTTTGTTAACCAGGAAACTGCAAAATCAAGAGAAGTATTTATTCGTAAATATTGTGAGCCTGGTTATGAGGTTGAATTTGATTGGGGAGAAGTAAAGCTAGAAATAGATGGAAAGCTTAAAACATATTTACTAGCCGTATTTACTTTACCCTATAGCAATTACCGGTTTGCAAGACTATATGAATCTGAATCTCAGGTTTGCGTCCTAGATGTTCATACAAAGTTTATAGAGCACGTTGATTTTATACCTGCGGTATTTGTCTATGACAATATGAGAACCGTTGTAAAATCATTTGTTGGCAATGAGAAAACCATTACTGACAGTATGGTAAATCTATCTAACTATTATCAATTTAGGATTCGATTATGCCAGGCTAGAAAAGGAAATGAGAAAGGCCATGTAGAGCGTAGCGTTGAATTTGTAAGAAGAAAAGCATTTGCGTCCCAGTACTCATTTACAAGCCTTGAGGAGGCTCAAAATCATCTTCTCAAAACATTAAAGAGGCTCAACTCAAGAGATCATCATGAGCATAAGCAAAGTCATATTGAACTGATGGAAAAGGAAAAAGAAAAGGGCCAAAAAGTTACAATGGCTCCTTTCGATTCAGCAGATTTAATAGAATGTCTTGTGGATAAGTATAGCACGATAGTAATCAACCAAAACCACTATTCTGTACCTGAAGGACACGTTGGCACTTATGTAAAGGCAAAGGTGGGTGCGGAATCTATTAAACTATTTATTGAGGGTTGCTTAGTAGCAGAACATCCACGAAATTGGGGTGTACACCAATGGGAAATGAATATATATCATTATTTGGATACATTCAAAAAGAAAAAAGGTGCCATCGCCCAAAGTGAATGTTTGAGACAGGCACCGACACAAATAAAAAATATTTACAATGACCATTATATCGGAAAAGAGAAAGAATTTATAGAGTTACTCTTCTATATAAAGGAAAAAGATAAGCTTGAGCGTGTGTTCGAGGCTGTTAAACAACTAAAATCAATCCAAACGGGCTATGTCTCTACGGAAAGGGTCATATTTATCTGTGAACAGAATAATTCCGTTAACACAGATGGATTCGGTCAAGATGAAACCACATATCAATCTGAATCCAATATGAGAGCATATGCAAATATGTTTAACCAAGAAGAGGAAGTGGCTCAATATGGATAAAAAAGAACAGCTTATCGAAATTTGTAAAGAACTCCGGTTGCCAAGTATCAGGAGAATGGTTCTAGATGAAGCAAGTTTTCAAGATCCCAATCTGGCTTTTGACGTATTATTAAAGGTACTTTTACAAGAACAAAAAGATCGATTTATTCGCGCCAAGCAGAATCGCATTCGGGCAGCAAATTTTCCACAAAAGAAATTATTAGATGAGTTAATAATGGACTTTTTGCCCGAGCAGGCGCAACAAAAATTACCTCAACTAAAAGAGCTTGATTTTATTAAGGAGGGCCAAAATGTTATTTTAACAGGCTCTCCTGGGACAGGGAAATCGCATATTGCGGTAGGGTTAGGGATGGAGGCTTGTCTAGCTGGATATAGAGTGTTTTTCGCAACTGTCCCTTCGCTTATTAATCAATTAAAAGAACATCGTTCAGAAAGAACCCTACGTTCATTTGAATTAAAATTTGAGAAATATGACCTCGTGATTATCGATGAGCTTGGGTATATTTCTTTTGATAAGGAAGGTGCTGAATTACTATTTTCGCATCTCTCCCTTCGGGCTGGGAGGAAGTCAACAATTATTACCAGCAATCTATCATTCTTAAAATGGCAGGAAATCTTTCATGATCCTGTTTTAACAGCTGCATTGACGGATCGTTTAACACATAAATCGCATGTAGTAAACATGGTTGGTCCGTCGTTTAGAATGAGGGAAACCGAGGAATGGATGAGGATGAATAGCGAAAAAGAAGTGGCTCAAAATTAAATTGCGAAATGGCTCACTTTTCACTTGCGAAATACATGCAATCATAAGTAAATCTCCAATCAACTCAATGGAAAGACTTTGTAAGGATTCTTTAAGCTTAGATTTTTTCAGTAACATTCTTTTTCACCCCTTTCAATAAAGTTTGGAAACAAACACAATCGAGTAGAGGGAAAATAAGTTGATTATTTTCGCCCCTCTCACACCACCGTACATACGGTTCCGTATACGGCGGTTCAATTTATATTACAGTGTGTATGTACTATTAAGTAACGTTCTAAAGCAGAGGGTACTCCCCTCTGTTTTAGTCTTTTGTTTGAGATTGCTCTTTGAACAACTTTCGATAATCCGATATACCGGTAACCTTTTCGGCAGAAGGTTAATCCTTTTGCTTCTTCTTCGGGTATTCCTAGTTGAATTAGCGATTTGATTTGTTTTCTCGGTACTTTCCATTGTTTCCAGATGATTACCCTTATTCTTGAGCGTAACTTCTCATCTATTCGACTCATAACTGTTTTCATATTTGCGATTCTAAAGTAATTTACCCACCCGAATATGACTTGCTTAAGCTTCAATATTCTAGTGTCTAGCGAAACACTCCAGTTTCGCTTTGTCAGTTGTCGCAGCTTTCTTTGAAATTTCTGTACTGATTTTGGGTGAGGCTTTACTAGGTATCTCTCGGTTTTATAATCAAAATAATACCCAAACCCTAAGAATTTCAGCTCCTTTGGGCGAGAGACTTTACTCTTTTCAATATTGACAATCAGTCCCAATTTTCCTTCGATAAACTTCACGATTGATTTCATCACTCTGTTCGCTGCTTTCTCGCTCTTCAAAAAGATAAGTGCGTCATCAGCGTATCTCACGAAATGGAGCTCCCTACTTTCTAGTTCCTTATCGAGTTCATTCAACATAATATTACTCAATGATGGACTGAGGTTGCCTCCTTGCGGAGTCCCGAGCGGTGTTTCCTCATATTTTCCTTTCACCATAACCCCACTAACTAAGTATTTTCTGATTAACGAAATGACGTCACCATCATCTATTGTGTTGGCAATAATTCGCATGAGTTTATCGTGATGGACTGTATCGAAGAACCTTTCAAGGTCAATGTCTACAACCCAGTCGTGTCCATCATTCAGAAATTCCAAACTTTTTATAACAGCCATCTCACAACTTCTTTTTGGTCTAAAGCCGTAACTGAATTCACTGAATTGCTTTTCAAATATCGGACTAAGAACCTGATGGATGGCTTGTTGAACTACCCTATCCACTACTGTTGGTATTCCCAATTTGCGCATCTTGCCATTTTCTTTTGGGATTTCCACTCTTAAGGCAGCTTGTGGTTGGTATTTTCTTGTTCTGATGCGCTGACGTAGCTCATCCTTGGTCTCCCTTAGATATTGCTTCAGTTCTTCGACTGTTACTCCATCGACCCCACTAGCACCTTTATTTTTATAAACACGCAAGTAGGCTTCATTCATANTGCAATCATAAGTAAATCTCCAATCAACTCAATGGAAAGACTTTGTAAGGATTCTTTAAGCTTAGATTTTTTCAGTAACATTCTTTTTCACCCCTTTCAATAAAGTTTGGAAACAAACACAATCGAGTAGAGGGAAAATAAGTTGATTATTTTCGCCCCTCTCACACCACCGTACATACGGTTCCGTATACGGCGGTTCAATTTATATTACAGTGTGTATGTACTATTAAGTAACGTTCTAAAGCAGAGGGTACTCCCCTCTGTTTTAGTCTTTTGTTTGAGATTGCTCTTTGAACAACTTTCGATAATCCGATATACCGGTAACCTTTTCGGCAGAAGGTTAATCCTTTTGCTTCTTCTTCGGGTATTCCTAGTTGAATTAGCGATTTGATTTGTTTTCTCGGTACTTTCCATTGTTTCCAGATGATTACCCTTATTCTTGAGCGTAACTTCTCATCTATTCGACTCATAACTGTTTTCATATTTGCGATTCTAAAGTAATTTACCCACCCGAATATGACTTGCTTAAGCTTCAATATTCTAGTGTCTAGCGAAACACTCCAGTTTCGCTTTGTCAGTTGTCGCAGCTTTCTTTGAAATTTCTGTACTGATTTTGGGTGAGGCTTTGTTCTGATGCGCTGACGTAGCTCATCCTTGGTCTCCCTTAGATATTGCTTCAGTTCTTCGACTGTTACTCCATCGACCCCACTAGCACCTTTATTTTTATAAACACGCAAGTAGGCTTCATTCATATTTTGATTACTTAGAATCTTTTCTAAAAGTTCCACACTCGTTTCTCCTATCCTTT
>CCFE01000026.1 GCA_000752035.1 Bacillus rubiinfantis
TTGTTCTGATGCGCTGACGTAGCTCATCCTTGGTCTCCCTTAGATATTGCTTCAGTTCTTCGACTGTTACTCCATCGACCCCACTAGCACCTTTATTTTTATAAACACGCAAGTAGGCTTCATTCATATTTTGATTACTTAGAATCTTTTCTAAAAGTTCCACACTCGTTTCTCCTATCCTTTCACGTAGTAAGTGATATCTCCTTTTTGGTTCTCCTCTGAGATACGCTCATACTTCCACCATTAACACATTCGGGGTAGGTCACTTACGCATTCGCGGTGTTGAAACACTATAAATTGTTCAGCCCTTCATGAATTATTCCATTACTATGGCTTCTGCTGACTTCTTGCGACTAACCTTTTTCGACTGTACTTTCGTACATCCGCAAGACCTCCCAGGGTAAGACAACTATCTTTCCTCTTTTACTCGCCTGATTTACCCTACAAAGTTACGCACATCTTTTTGGACTTTGACTTGTCATGGAGCCTTATCCCTTTGTAAAGCCTTAGTATCAGATTTCTGTTCGTCGAGCCAAGATTTTATTCCACGCTTCCTCCAGCCCTTACCTCGCGATAAGTACCTTACGCTTCCTTAGTGGTTGGTCGATGTTTTCCCCCACAGTGGACTTTCACCACCTAGATAGTTGCCATGCCTGGC
>CCFE01000027.1 GCA_000752035.1 Bacillus rubiinfantis
ATCTCCTTTTTGGTTCTCCTCTGAGATACGCTCATACTTCCACCATTAACACATTCGGGGTAGGTCACTTACGCATTCGCGGTGTTGAAACACTATAAATTGTTCAGCCCTTCATGAATTATTCCATTACTATGGCTTCTGCTGACTTCTTGCGACTAACCTTTTTCGACTGTACTTTCGTACATCCGCAAGACCTCCCAGGGTAAGACAACTATCTTTCCTCTTTTACTCGCCTGATTTACCCTACAAAGTTACGCACATCTTTTTGGACTTTGACTTGTCATGGAGCCTTATCCCTTTGTAAAGCCTTAGTATCAGATTTCTGTTCGTCGAGCCAAGATTTTATTCCACGCTTCCTCCAGCCCTTACCTCGCGATAAGTACCTTGCGCTTCCTTAGTGGTTGGTCGATGTTTTCCCCCACAGTGGACTTTCACCACCTAGATAGTTGCCATGCCTGGCGCACACAAAAAAAGGATTGCTGTCGCAATCCAAGGAAAACACTTGTGTCACGCTATATTGTACACATCGTTGGCAATTATAGCGGACCTATTAGATATGAACTAGATTTGGTTAAAAAATTTAGGCAAGTGAAGAAACCATCAATACATACTAGGAGGCAGATGTCCTGTATCGGTCATCACAGGTGGTGGAGTATCATGAATATAGGGAGGGGCTGGTTTAAGTTTTGGTTTAGAGGCAAGTGGTACTGGATTTTCAACAAACTGAAATACCCCTTCTCCATCCATACTTTGACCATTAGCCCAACGACCAGTTGCACTTTCGTTTCCTGCCGAAAAATTAAAGAGAACATGGGAAACTTCCCGCTTTTCTAAGTTTCTTGGGAACGTACTTGGAACTATGATGTTTTCTTTTGCTTCTAATTCCTTTATAGCAGCAATCCATTGGTTTTGATGCATGGTATCGCGTGCAATTAACCATGAGAGCATATCTTTAACGCCACGATCAGTAGACATTTCATATACTCGTACTGTCTGTAACCTACTTTGTGATTCTGCGTGTAAATTCGATCTCATGTCTGCTAATAAATTTCCACTTGCAACAATGTAGTCAGCTCTCCATCGATTCCCTACACTATCTGTTGGCAGTGCGCCTAGACCTGAAACGATAGCATGTTGTGGATTCATTCCTCCGAGAATTGCACCAATAACAGGATTTTGAGCGGCAACTTCTTGGTCACCTACAGGAGCACCATCCAATAACCTCGCAATCATCGTTGCCAGCATTTCAACGTGGGCTATTTCTTCTGTACCCGTATCCATTAATAGGTCTTTATATTTACCGTTACCACGAACATTCCATCCTTGGAATAAATATTGCATCATTACTGTTATTTCACCAGCTTGGCCGCCTAACAATTCCTGAAGATATTTTGCCATTAGAGGATCTGGTCTTTCGGGCTTTGCTTGATATTGTAATTCCTTTATATGAAAAAACACCAATAGTCCACCCCTATTCAGTTAAGAGAGAATTTCCCTATAGGTTATGCTCTGTTGTGGTTTAGGTGTACGTCCTAATTAAGTATATTAAAAAAAGATTGGCCAACCAATTGATCGAGAACCGAATAATGAATTTGATCAATTACTACCGTAGAATACTTGTCAACTCGACGTTTTGAGTTCGCGCAGCGTCAAAAGATGGAGGGTAGTAATGTTCTTGTTCCTGTAATAAATCATTTTCTGTCTCTTAAATAAATAGGCCATTTGATAATTTCCGTAAACACAGGTAAAGACAGCCATTTGGACTTTCTCCGATTTATTATTTATTTTGATTTTCACTTCACCCCAATCAAACTCCCAGCGTTGTCTTGTATATTACCACTTGTTAGAGGAAAATTAGTTGAAGAGAGAAGAAAAATACATTTAAAGTAGCATGATTATAGAAAACTTTTATGGGTTACTGTTTGAAAGTGACAAAGAACCTATTTACATCAAGTAATTCGCCAATTGAACAACACGCTCCATTTTAACTTCATGATGAATCAAAAAGTAAGTCTGAACAACGACCAACCCAATTACAGCAAACTTTTAACTAAGGTCTTTGGCCAAGTAAGAATTAGCGAAATTACTGTCTTTAACGGAAGGCGCTGTAAAATCTTTTATGAAACGGGCAAATGATAATCTAAAAAATACAAAATCATCCAACCAATAAATTTTTCGTATTGATTTTCGTTTTTAGAAGAAGCGCTCGTCACATCATTCACCACTTTTCGTTCGGTTTCATTCATCTTATTATAACCAGACTGTACAGTGGAATAAAGATAAAAATTAGTGGCTAAACAAATTTAGAAAACACCTTTCTGTGACGGTTGAATCGCCTTTGGTTGATGGATTGATAAACCCTCGAGCAACCAGCGAACCTCCTGCTGGGAAAGTTTGCGTACCTCATTCTCGTCTTTGGGCCATTGCAGTTTGCCGTTATCCAATCGTTTATAGAGCATAGCGAAGTCATCTCCGTCAAAATACAAACATTTATAGCGATCTTTGCTCCACCCGGCAAATAAGAAAATGGAGTCGCCATATGGATCCAGTTCAAAGGAATCCTGAATCAAGGCGGCTAATCCATCAATGCCTTTTCTCATGTCCGTTTTTCCGCAAATAATATATATATTTTTGACTCTAGTAAAATCGTGTTTCAAGAATTTTCCAACTCCCTCATGACCGTTTGGATGATGCGCTCATCTACACCGTTGGGAAGGAAATTTCAGCATTGCCAGTTTTAATTATGCAAGTAGGATTTGAGGAAAGCGCAGCTGGGTTTGCTGCGGAAATATATTCTTTTTCGGAAAGTAATGTAACGGGGACAATGGTTAGTTTTTGTTGCAGCATATAAAAGCACCTCCTTAAATTGAAACATTGATCGTACCAGGAGGCGCCGCTCTTTTATATGCGTTCTTTGAATACGGGCTTACAGAACGCCTTGCAAAAGTTCATCTGTGAGGACATTTCAAAAGAGGAATATGACTTGTTTGTTAGCATGGTACAAGATAAGCTACAAAAATTAGAAGTTGAAAAAGCGGAAATAAAAAAATTGATGGCAGAAAGTCACTCGTCAAATAAACTAACTACAATCAAAAACAGTTAGATGAGTTTTTGCAGTTCGACACCCTTACATCAGAAATGCTATTGCGTTTCGTTGATAAGATTGAGGTGAACGAAAGCAAAGACGTTAAAATATATTACAAATTTGCAAAGGTTGAGGGGCTTTAAGCCCACTCAATCATTTTTTAAAACTATCTGTGAAATGCACTCAACGTGTATCGAGTGTATGTGGCAACACATGGGATGTTGGTGAGTTCACACCCGTTTGTCGCCTCCTATTTAGTGTCTGCCCTTCCAAAAGGGATAATTTACCTTTATAATAAAATTATAATCTAAAATAATGGGAGCAAAAAATATAATGAAAAAATTCTAAAAAATGCAAAAGTAACGGGGTTTTTTACGAAACAAATAATAATATTTAGTCTTCTTATTATATTATTAGTATCCACCACCTCCTGTTCTAATTCTAAAGAAGGTACAGAACCAAAGAAAAAGGAAGACCCCAATATTGTTGTAACTTCGGACGGAAAGGTAACTTTTAAGATTTATAACAATAATGGTACATCTCAAAAAAAAATTGAATCCATAAAGACAGAATTATTACAAAGCTATGAAGTTGTAAAGAAATCCATAAAGACGGATTATGTCCCGGATGAAAAAATCAATATAGCTTTAAATGATGGGTTTTCTTCGTCAAAGGGCACTAGATCGAATATAAATTTTTTCTCTGTACTAGAAAACCACTACCCTGTTGTTCATGAAATGACACATACCTTGCTTGGTTATGGTGACGATTTTGATGCAAATAGAGGATATTTAACACAAGAGGGGTTTGGTGTCTTTATGGAAAATAAATATGGTAAACCAAATTCACCCAATTATAGTGTTCCCATTCATAAGGTGATGCGTTACTTAAGTAATTCAGGTTTTTATATTCCACTTTCAAAATTAGTTGATCCACAATCTACTGGCTTGTATTTTAGGCCCCTCATGAGAAATCAAGAGGATTATACTATTCAATGGTTGAGTTATTTAGAAGCAGGTTCTTTTGTTACCTATTTAATTGAACAATATGGACTTGACAAATTCGAGAAAATTTATAACAAAAAAAACATGGAAAAACTTATAGAGGAAAACTATAAAAAGAATATTGAAGAATTAGAAAAAGATTGGGTTTCCCATATTACAAAAAATTATACTGAGTTGACAACCGAAGAAAAAATAAAAATTAAAGGTTTTTTTACTGTTGAATCTTCTCTCCATAAAATTGATCCTTCGACCTTTAAAAAAGGTAATTAATAGAATCGATAAACTTCCGCTTCCCCTATAAGAATAGATGTTACAATAATCTTCTTATAGATTTGTAATGCCAGGAGTGCCATAACAAAAAGAGTATAAAAGTATAAAAATTAATAGAAGGAAAAATTGTTGATTATAAGGCGAGCAGACTGACCCGGGCAAACTGGTTTCAGCCAACGATTTTAAACATTTACCAACTACGCTATTGGCTAATGGAATTCAATCAAACAGAATTGTTCTAGCCCCACCAATATAAGCGGGGATCATTTTACGCCTACGGAAAATTAATATTTTATTCTAGAAAGTTAGAAAGGCCAAACATTAAATGTTTGACAATCTCCCATTTATTTTGAAAACCCCTGAATCTCTGCCTTAATGAGTATCAATAAGCTCTTTTTTTGCATGCTCACTTAAAGAATTCACTGAACATCACCCCAATTAAATTATATCAAAACTAAGGTGTGAAATAACAAGAGAACTGGTCTCAACGAAGAGAATTGGTTTATAAAGGGAATTAGCGAAGATTATCATTTTGATTTTAGCAACACAGATATAATAAAAGGCTAGAATTACCCCATGCCCTCAATAACATGTCTTCAGTTATATTTGTGACTATATATTTTGAACTTCCCTTCTTAAAGGCTTTCGTTAATTTTTATTCTTTTTTTCAGTCAATCCGGAGGTTCTTGGGTATCCCCCCTTATTAATTCTGCGATTTTTCGCACGAAAGGGGGCGCCGGTCTTTAGGGTTTCGGCTTGTAGAGATTCAGACCGCCTCTACACCTTCTTGTGGAAGTTTTGGTTTTGTATTGCTAATCGTTATACAAAAGAATACAATAAAGAAAAAAGAAAGGTGGAATGATTATGGCAGCTAAAACCGCAAATATCCTTGCTCGTGTTGAACCGGAAATAAAAGAAAAAGCTGAAGCAATCATGGCCCAATTGGGAGTGCCAGCTTCTGTTGTCATCAATATGCTTTACAAACAAATCATAATGACAAAGAGCATCCCTTTCTCTCTATCCGTCCCCACTGCACCAATTGCTCTCGATGAAATGGATGCAGCGCAATTCGATGCCATGATGCAAGCTGGGTTGGAAGATGCTAAAGCGAACCGTTCTCGTTCTGCAGCCGATGTATTTGCCGACTTAAGACGGGAGTTATAAAACGATGGCTGAAACCTACGCTGTAAAAATTACCACTCAGGCAGAAGAACAGATGCAGGAAATCACACGCTACATTGCTTCTGAACTGAAAGCCCCAGATGCAGCACTACGTCTATTGGATGCATTAGAGGATGCGATTTCCTCTCTCTCCGATTTTCCACAGCGAGTTGCCCTTACTGAAGAAGAACCGTGGCACAGCTATGGAATTCGTAAAATGCCTGTTAAAAATTTTCTAGTCTACTTCTGGATAGACGAGGATCATTTAAAGGTTCAGGTAACCGCTGTTGTTTACGGGAAACGTGATCAGATACGCCAGCTTTCACAGATGGATATGGAATAAGCGAATATACTTTAGCCCTTTTAACGTTATGTTGGAAGGGTTTCTACATATTATTTTGTCAGTACTTGAACTCCTGATGTCTATCCTCGGTCATAGTCTTTCGTAAGCCCGAACTCAAACAACGCATATATACACCCAGCACCTCCTGATATGATACAAGTATCAAATAAAAAGGAGGTGCTTTTCTGATGCCGCAAGAAAAATTAACGATAGTCCCCGTAACACTTCATCCCGAAAATAAATGCATTACCTCACCGACTTCCTCAATAATCAGTTCCTCAAGCAACTGCACTATCAAAATAGCAAATGCTGAGGTCACCTTTTATAACGGTGTAGAGGAGCACGTCATCCAGACAATCATGAGGGAGTTGAAACATTGGTGAAACATGATTATACGGATGTGAAAAATATCTATATTATTTGTGGAAAAACGGACATGCGAAAAGGTATTGATGGATTGGCCACACTGATTCAAGATTCTTTTGAATTAGATCCTTACGGTGATTCAATTTTCTTATTTGCCGGATGGAAGAAAGATCGCTATAAATGTTTGTATTTTGATGGAGATGGCTTCGCCATGCTCTACAAGCGTTTGGATAATGGAAAGCTGCAATGGCCTAAAGATGAACAGGCAGTGCGCAATCTATCACAGAAGCAGCTTCGATGGCTGCTCGAAGGTTTAGCAATTCAGCAGCCAAAGGCCATCCAACCATCGGAAAAAGGAACTTTTTAAATTTATGATATTTCCTTTATCTCACCTCTTGAACTGGTTATAATAGTAAGAACGAGAATGAACGAAAAGTGGTGAATGCTGTGGCGAATACTTCTTCTGCGAATGAACATCAATTTGAGAGAGTAATTCGATTGCTCGAAGAGCAGTTGACTCATTCGAATCAACAAAACCAAGAACTATCAAAAAAATTGGATCAATCGTTGAAACAGAACGAAGCGTTAACGCAGCAACTTCGTCACTTAACAAAGCTCTTATATGGTTCTAAAACTGAAAAGTCTAGATATAACGCACCAGAAGGGCAAGCTTCATTATTTGATGATGACCCGTCTTTTAGCGAATCTGAGCACACAGAAGAACAAAGCCAACAGACCATTTCATATACTGTTGTTCGAACTATTAATAAGAAAAAACGAAATGATTCATTACAAGATAATATCGAAGTAGAAGCATTTCACTATCATCCAGAAAATACACAATGTGACTGTTGCCAAGGACAAATGATTGAAATTGGCAGTACAATAGTTCGCGAAGAAGCAGAGTTTATTCCCGCTAAAATGAAAAAAATCCAACACATTGAACATGCGTATGAATGTAAAAATTGTAAAAGCGATTCATTTCAAAAAGCACAAATTAAACGTGGTAAGGCACCGCAGCCTGCCATTCAACGTAGCATCGCAAGCCCTAGCGTGCTGGCAAAGTCATCTATGATAAATTTGCACAATACCTTCCCCTTTACCGCCAGGTAAAGGAATGGGATCGCTGCGGCCTAAATACCAATGATAAGAACCTCTCGAATTGGGTTATTCGTGCATCACATGATTGGCTTTTACCCATATACGAACGAATGAAGCAATTGATGATGTCTAAGTCGATTTTGCATGTCGATGAAACTTATGGACAAATTATCAACCGATCCGATGGGAAGTCAGGCCAAACCAACGCCTATAATTGGGTATATCGAAGTGTGCCAAGCCAAGGGCCAACAATAACTCTCTTTCAAAGCGCATTATCACGGGCTAGATCTGTTCTTGAAGGTTTCATTGAAGGCTTTTCTGGAACGATTGTTTGCGATGGTTATTCTGCCTACGATAAGTTAGAAGGCGTTACCTTCGCAAATTGTTGGGCACATTGTCGGCGTTATTGGCTTAAAGCGGACAGTAAAAATGGTCGAATTGGTGTGAGCTATTGTGATGATTTATACCGACTCGAAAGGAAATTTAAACATTTGTCTCCGAGTAAGCGAAGAAAAAAACGACAGAAATACTCGAAGCCTATTGTAGATAAATTCCTTGAATGGGTTGAAAAATCACCATTCTACGGTAAAAATGCCGTCGCCAAAGCAGCTGAATACACATTGAACAGGGCAAATGGACTCAGAGCATTCCTGTATGATGGCCGCATTGAAATTGATAATAATCCTGCCGAAAACGCCATCCGTCCAAGTGTGATTGGTCGAAAAAACTGGCTCCACTCCGTTAGTGAAGCCGGCGCAAAAGCCAACGCCATCTGTTTAAGTATCGCAGAAACAGCCAAAAGCAACGGCATTGATTTCTACGAATATATTAAGAAACTTTTGACGGACCTGCCGAATCTCGGTATACATCAAAATTCTGAAATTTTAGATCGGTACATGCCCTGGTCAAAAACGATTCAGGTAGAATGTAGCAAATAACTAAAACAAGCCGTAAATTCGATTGAAAAAGTCAAGATTTACGGCTATTTGTAATGCGTACCTGAAGGTACGCTTATTTTTTTATAATTCGGGCTTACCATTGACATTTCTCCATCAATTAATATGCTGTAGGAGTCATGGATAATACGATCTAAAATGGCATCTGCTAAAGTGTCTTCTCCTATCTTTTCATACCATCCTTGTGTATCGAATTGTGAACAGAAGATAGTGGATGCCACTTGGTGACGTGCCTCTACTATTTCTAGGAGATCGCGAGCTTCGCTCTCGGTCAACGAAGTCAAAAGCCATTCATCCAAAATCAATAGATTGACTTTCCTATAGGTTTTCATCACTTTCTGATAGATGCCCTCACCCCTGGCAAGCGCTAATTCATCAAATAAATCAGGAAGCCTGACATATTTTACTGTATAAAATTGTCTACAAGCTGCTACACCGAAAGCACATGCAAGATAAGACTTCCCATTACCTGAAGCTCCTTTAATGATGATATTATGCTTTTCTTGTATGTAGTTCCCAGAGGCTAATCTTAGTATTTGAGCTTTATCTAGCTTTCTGTCGGGATGGTATTCAATATCTTCGATACAGGCATTGTTATAACGGAAATCGGCATTGTGGATTAATCGTTCTAGCTATTATTTTTTCTACGGGCCCATTCTCCATCAACTAATAAATTAAATCTGTCTTCAAAGGATAAATCATTATATTTTGTATTGTGTAACTGTTCATTAAAAAGGTCTGCCATTGCGTTTAAACGCATATCATGTAATTTGGTTAGTGTACTTTCAGTGGTCATTTGTTTTTCCTCCCATAATATTCTGCACCCCGAGTAAAGCCATGAGAATTTGTCTGTTTCTTTTCCGCTTTTTCTGGACTGGCAGAATCAGCCTCGTATCGATCCTGACCGGTTTGAAGAATGGTTTTTATCATGTTTACATTTGGTCTTTGTGCATACTCTAAAGCTCGTTTACAGGCTGATTCTAAACGGCTTAGGGAATACTTATCGGCTAATTTTGTCAATGTCATACAGGCTTTAATTGCTTGCTTTTCAACCTTGTAGGACATAAAGATTCCTCCTACGGCCAAATGGGTATGATAACCAACGGATTCGGACCAATTAAAGAAATATTCCTTGTTAAAATCAAGATACTGTTTATGATGATTGGGCATGTGCTCGGGCAGGGTGGAAAGTTGACCTTCTTTACCATAAAGTCTGATGTGAGAAGCAATACGAAAGTTATTAAAAAATACTTCAATAATATTTTTTGTTATGCGGACGTCTACTTGATGTTTAATATATTCATAGGGGACGGAGTAGTACATATTGTCTATCAGTATGTGATAATCATATTGTACAGTTGCTTTTTTCCAACTGGCTAACTCGTACATGGAAGCAGGTAATGGGAGGAGGGCAAACTTTTCTTCCTCCAAAAAGGCCGAAAGCCTACTTCCGCTTTTCTTTTGGAAAGGTTTCTCATTGAACTCTACCAGTTTCTCCTTAATCGCTTTATTAAGTTCTGTGATAGAAAAGAACTGTTGATTACGGAGAGAGGCAATAATCCAAGTTGAGATAACTCCAACGGTTCCTTCGACATTTGCCTTATCTTTTGGGTGTCGAATTCTAGCAGGCATGATAACCGTTTGATAATGTTCAGCCATTTCATGATAGGTCCGATTAATAATGGGATTCGTTCCGGAGGCTTTGGTTACTCCTGTTTTTAAATTATCAGGTACAACCATCCTGGTAATGCCTCCAAAATGATTAAATGCATGAATATGGGCTGTAATCCAACTTTCAATATCCATCGATAAAAAGGCTTCTACATAGGCGTATTGACTACATGGAAGTACTGCTACAAAAACATAGGCAGGGACATTATGGCCGGTGATATTGTCCTTAATCGTAGCTGTTTGCCCAGACCAGTCAACTTCCATAATTTCTCCAGGCTTTCTCTTAATTCGCATGGTAGCTTTTGTGGTAGTGGCATAATTAGTGTAAAAACGGCAAAATTGTCTGTAACTATATGGGATTTCTCTGTTTTGCCTACATTCTTCACAGTATTCATACCAAAGAAGTGAAAGAGTTACTCCACTTTTAGCCATTTCTTTATGGATATGGTCAACATCTGGCTGCCGTCTTGAATTGGATTTTTTCTTCTCAGGAAATAGAATTTCCTGTAGCTTTACATCATCTAAATCCCTTTCAAAAGGCCACTCCACTCCTTTCTCGGCTGCTCGCTTTAGAACTTCCGACACCGTGTTCCGAGAACAGGAACAACTCGAAGCAATGCTTCGTTGACTGAGGTTCTGGCCGTGAAGCCTAAGAATCTCTCGATACTTAATCATAAAAAAACCTCCTGTACATTTATTTGCACTATACAGTGCAGCTAAATTGTACAGGAGATGGCTCTGTAAAAGTCTAATGTGGCTCTAATTTTTGTCATAACTGGCTCTCAATTATGTCCGAGCTGTCACATTTTCATGTCTTTATTCACCTACCAACCCCACAGCCCCAGTGAGCACCTCTAGCTCCTAAAAAGCAGACATCCATAATGGATTCTAACAAACCTTAAATATTTTAAATTAGTGTCTTGACGAAGGGGTCCACTTTATATTTTACAATATTAAGCCAACTAATTTTATTGAACCGATAGAAGATGTAGACCAAATGAGTGGTCATGAATTTGAACATTATTTAGCACCCGTTTTTAGAAGCCAAGGCTGTTTATGGCATTATAAAAATGTAGGGTATGGCATTTAATTTATGTAGGTCAGGAGGACCTTCACAAATTAAAAAACCACTTGCCAACATTCCAAAATACACATACACTTCCTGTTGGGACAAAACANTTTCAGTGGTCATTTGTTTTTCCTCCCATAATATTCTGCACCCCGAGTAAAGCCATGAGAATTTGTCTGTTTCTTTTCCGCTTTTTCTGGACTGGCAGAATCAGCCTCGTATCGATCCTGACCGGTTTGAAGAATGGTTTTTATCATGTTTACATTTGGTCTTTGTGCATACTCTAAAGCTCGTTTACAGGCTGATTCTAAACGGCTTAGGGAATACTTATCGGCTAATTTTGTCAATGTCATACAGGCTTTAATTGCTTGCTTTTCAACCTTGTAGGACATAAAGATTCCTCCTACGGCCAAATGGGTATGATAACCAACGGATTCGGACCAATTAAAGAAATATTCCTTGTTAAAATCAAGATACTGTTTATGATGATTGGGCATGTGCTCGGGCAGGGTGGAAAGTTGACCTTCTTTACCATAAAGTCTGATGTGAGAAGCAATACGAAAGTTATTAAAAAATACTTCAATAATATTTTTTGTTATGCGGACGTCTACTTGATGTTTAATATATTCATAGGGGACGGAGTAGTACATATTGTCTATCAGTATGTGATAATCATATTGTACAGTTGCTTTTTTCCAACTGGCTAACTCGTACATGGAAGCAGGTAATGGGAGGAGGGCAAACTTTTCTTCCTCCAAAAAGGCCGAAAGCCTACTTCCGCTTTTCTTTTGGAAAGGTTTCTCATTGAACTCTACCAGTTTCTCCTTAATCGCTTTATTAAGTTCTGTGATAGAAAAGAACTGTTGATTACGGAGAGAGGCAATAATCCAAGTTGAGATAACTCCAACGGTTCCTTCGACATTTGCCTTATCTTTTGGGTGTCGAATTCTAGCAGGCATGATAACCGTTTGATAATGTTCAGCCATTTCATGATAGGTCCGATTAATAATGGGATTCGTTCCGGAGGCTTTGGTTACTCCTGTTTTTAAATTATCAGGTACAACCATCCTGGTAATGCCTCCAAAATGATTAAATGCATGAATATGGGCTGTAATCCAACTTTCAATATCCATCGATAAAAAGGCTTCTACATAGGCGTATTGACTACATGGAAGTACTGCTACAAAAACATAGGCAGGGACATTATGGCCGGTGATATTGTCCTTAATCGTAGCTGTTTGCCCAGACCAGTCAACTTCCATAATTTCTCCAGGCTTTCTCTTAATTCGCATGGTAGCTTTTGTGGTAGTGGCATAATTAGTGTAAAAACGGCAAAATTGTCTGTAACTATATGGGATTTCTCTGTTTTGCCTACATTCTTCACAGTATTCATACCAAAGAAGTGAAAGAGTTACTCCACTTTTAGCCATTTCTTTATGGATATGGTCAACATCTGGCTGCCGTCTTGAATTGGATTTTTTCTTCTCAGGAAATAGAATTTCCTGTAGCTTTACATCATCTAAATCCCTTTCAAAAGGCCACTCCACTCCTTTCTCGGCTGCTCGCTTTAGAACTTCCGACACCGTGTTCCGAGAACAGGAACAACTCGAAGCAATGCTTCGTTGACTGAGGTTCTGGCCGTGAAGCCTAAGAATCTCTCGATACTTAATCATAAAAAAACCTCCTGTACATTTATTTGCACTATACAGTGCAGCTAAATTGTACAGGAGATGGCTCTGTAAAAGTCTAATGTGGCTCTAATTTTTGTCATAACTGGCTCTCAATTATGTCCGAGCTGTCACATTTTCATGTCTTTATTCA
>CCFE01000028.1 GCA_000752035.1 Bacillus rubiinfantis
AAATGGAATCATGTTTTCGGCGATCCAATCTTAACCGAGGCTGTAATCGACCGGCTAATTCATCATTCGCATCTTGTAGTTTTTAATGGAGATAGCCATCGCTATAAGGAATCCTTATTACAAAACGAGTAGTCAATGACGGCAGTTATGGAGGATTTTTGCCAGATACTATTTGGCATGTGCGAAAGATAACCCCTTTATGCACCGTAAGAAAGCAAATGAAGATGATGGAATAATTAGGTAAGGGTGGCAGTTGGCAAGTGGTACATTTTTAATTGCCATTTGATGCATTTTTTACTTGCCAAATACACCAAGGCTACCATGTAGAAGTAACAAATCCCTCTGGTGATTTTGGTGGAGATTTGTTATTACGAAAAAGAAAAGAAAAAGCAGTGGTACAAGCCAAACGATATGGAGAGGATAAAAAAGTTGGTGTGGATGCAATAAATGAAGTGGTTGGTGCAGCCGGATACTACAATGCAACAAAAAAAATAGTGATTACAAATCGTTATTATACTGTAAGCGTAAAATAGCTCCCACCTTTATCAAGATGGGAGCTTATAGTATTATTTAGATAACTTATTAAAGACTATACAATTTACAGGAGTTGATGATGACCAAGGAAGTAATTGATCCAAGGCTTTTTCATCAGTCAAATCAATATTGGGAAGCTGCTCAAACAAATAGCGAAGATAGTAATATGGATTTAATCCATTTGCTTTGGCTGTCTCCACAATGCTGTATATAATGGCACTTGCTCGTGCACCTTGCGGTGTATTTGCGAATAACCAATTTTTTCTTCCGATAATTACTGGTTTAATAGAACGTTCGCTTCTATTATTATCTATCTCCAAACGTCCATCCTCTAAAAAGGCCACTAACTTATCCCATTGATTTAGACTGTATGCAATAGCTTTTCCAAGTGCACTCTTTGGTAAAACTTTTTGTTCTTGTATTTTAAGCCATGACAAATAAGCGTCTAGTACTGGTTTACTTTGCTTAAGACGTTCATCATAACGATCGTTTGGATCAAGTTCTTTTAATTTGCGTTCAATCAAAAAAAGTTGATTACAGAAATTTAGACCTTCCGTTGCCGTAACTGGTTTTGAGCTATTTGCTGGCATGGATTTTAGTGCATCCGTGTACATTCTGCGGGCATGAGCCCAACAACCTACCAGTGTTACATCTGGTACCTTATGGTACCCGGCATAACCATCAACTTGTAAGTATCCTTTAAAACCGTTCAGGAAGTTCTTCGGATTTTCTCCTGCCCTGGTTTCTTGGTAATCATAAAGAATGACAGGAGGTCCTTCTTTTCCTGTGCGATATAACCATAAATAAGATTTAGTTGTCGCTGATCTGCCAGGTTCGTGTAGAACTTGGAGAGTAGTTTCATCAGCCATCAATAAATCCAGCTTTAATAGAAGAGAATGCATCCGATTATATAGTATGCTTAACCACCGATCCGCACCAATAATCATCCAGTTGGCAAAAGTTTGACGAGATAGATTAATACCCATCCTATTAAATTGTTGCCTCTTGACGATATAGAGGAAGACCGTCTACATATTTTTGAGTCATAATATGTGCCAAGATAGAAGGAGATGCTAGGCTTCCCGGTATAGCTGGTTTTGGCATAGGTGCTGTCTTAATAGGTGTATGAATCTCCTCTTGCTCACAATGGCGACAAGAATAAACATACTTAACATGTTTTTTCACTTTCAATTCCGCAGGAATATAAACTAGCTCTTGCCGAATGTCTGTACTCATTTCATGTAGAGCTCCACCGCAACACGAACAGACCTGTTCCTCAGTTGGTAAACGATATTCAATCGTTTCCACAGGCAGGTTTTCTAACATCGCTTCACGTTGACCACGTTTTTTACGACGACGCTGATAGGAAATGGATTCTAAAACAGGTTCTGGTAACTCAGGATTTGATTCCTTTTCAACCTCATTAAAAAGTTCCAATTGACCAGGGAGAGTTTTTTCGCTTGATACGCCGAATCTATTATGTTGCAGAAGACGAAGCTGTTCTTCAAGCCATTTTAATTTGGCTTCTAAGTCGTTTTTTTCTTTGAGCTTCGCCTCTAATTCTGCATTTTGCTTTTCCAGCATTTCTAAGCGTTTTAGAAGTTCTTCAGTTGTAGGAGTTTTGGTAGATGATTTCGCTGTCTTTTTCATGAATTAATTATACAACAAGATAGATAAATTTTTTGATTTTTCATTATTTAAATAATGGTTCTTGCAGTTACTACTGGATGGGCTTGTTTCTGTTCCAAAGATAACCCATCTAGTAACCAATTTAGTTGCCGCCTAGTTATTATTACAGGAGTGGAACCATTCTCATCCGATGGCCATTGGAATTGTCCCTTTTCAAGTCTACGGTAATAGAGCCAAAATCCATTTTTATCCCAATATAAAATTTTCATTTTATCTCGCTTTCTATTACAAAATACAAATAGATTAGGAGAAAAAGGATCTAGATCAAAGGATTCTTGAACAAGTACAGCTAATCCATCAATTGATTTTCTCATATCCGTGACTCCACGTGCGAGAAAAACGCGATCAACAGTAACTTCAGTCAACATTCTCTTTCAGTACCTTTATCACATCTGTAAGAAGTGTTGGATTAAATCCAGGATTTACTTCAATGGAAACAGTGCCGACTTTGATCATTAAAGAATTGCATTGTGTTGGTTTCGTTTCTTCTATGATTACTGAAACCCACGAATTATTCTCTTTCTCCTTAAGTTGGTCTTTAATTCTTTTTTTCCAATATCCAAATTGATGATAACTTACACCATTAGCCTCACACCATTTAGCCTGGGATTGACCACTTGCTTTGTGGTCGGCAATTCTCTGTTCCCATTCTTCTCGTAGTGCTAGATTACGGCTTTTAGTCATGAAATAACCTCCTCAAATATATAGTATTTGAAGAGATTATCTCAAAGATTATTATATATAAACATGTGGGAAGGGTTTGACGCTTACCTTTGAATTTCAAACGACTGATTCCCATCCTGCTTGTGCGAAGAACGTCTTATCGAAGCAACTGCCAGTTTTCTTTTTTCATGAGGCTTTTTTTGGCTGCCGCCATGTTGGTTGCTCATATTGCAATCATCCTTTCTAACTGTTCATTGTCCAAGTATTCATTAAAGTAAAGGTTAAACGCCAATGTTGATTCATTAACAAAGCAATCCTTAATAATTAAACTTACTAAATTCATAAGTTCTTCGTTTTTTAAGCAATCTTTTATTTTGACCTTGCTCACCAGGTATTTCACTTTGTTCTGGTAATTTTCACAAAGTAAAAGTTGCTCCCTTAGTTCCTTTCTTTTCTGTTTCTCTTCCATTAATAGTTTTAATTCGACTTTTTCATATTGCCTGGATAGAAATTTCTCAGAAGGCATTGTCGCAATTTGAGCTTCAATATACTCAATTTTTCGGTTTACAGCTTCAAATTCATTCCCCAAGTTATCTAGCAGGTTATTTATCAATTGAATGGCTTTTTTCTCGATTTCTTCTTCATTCAAATTTTCAAAGACCATTGAGGAGCATTTCAGTAACATATCATTGTAATCATCCACGCTTATACATATTTTTTTATGTTTATTTGAACAAGTATAAATGCCTGATTCCCCAATTTTATCTTTCCTGTATTTCATGCCTTTTTTACAAATCCCGCACTTTGGAAGCAGGATATTTTCATCACTTCTTCCGCTTATGTTTTGCTGCAATTTCTGAACGAATGGTTCAATTACTTCTTGCACTTCAAGGTAAATATCCTTAGTAATAACCGGTTCAACATAAGCAAGCGAATTCAAATAGGTACTTATTTTTTCACAGCCAGCGTAAAAGGGGTCTGTTAGTATTCGCACGATATCAGTTGGCTGTTTTTTCATGAGACTAGAGAATGTTGAAATAAGTTGGATGAATCCAGTTGTATCACCAACACCCCTAGCTTTTTCAAACAATTGGAATATATTATTTTTTTGCTCCTTTTGAAGAGTGTAAGACTTCTTGCCCTGGTCATCTTTGTGCGTATCGTAACCAAATTTCCTTGGAGGGAGCTTTCGGTGTGCATCTGCAACCCGACGAGCAATTGATTTCCCCTTTTCTTCGATTAATATTCCATTGAAGCCTTCGATTAGATAATTGGAATTGAAAGACGGATAACTTGAATCTGCCGAAGTAAATACTACCTTAACATCATGCGAAATGAACAAATCCACCATTTCAAGGTATTCATAAAAATTTCGTGTTAGTCGGCTGCGGTCATAAACATAAAGGGTATCAACTTTGCCTTGACTTATAATCGATATGACCTCCAGCATTTTCTCCCGGTCCTTCAGCTTCACCTTATTTGCGGATACACCAAGCTCATTTACCTCAATATATTCGTCTTCATCGAGAGCATCCCGGTATTTTTTATCAGCAGCAATCTGCATTTCGAGGCTTTGGTTCTCGGTACTTACACGTCTTAAAAAGACCTTTAATTTCCCGTTAGAGTCAATATTCTTAGCCAATTTTAAATCCCTCCCAAAGCCCCAATAATTTATTTGGTATATCAATTTCAGAGGAACCGGTAAAAACAAGTCGGACATTGTGCTTATTAAGCAAAGCCATTAATTCAAAATGGTTTGACGTATTTCGAGTCAGACGACTTGCATCGTGGACATACAAAGTATCCACATTGCCAAGCTCAATATGTTTTATTAATTGACGGATGCAGCTTTTTTCTTGAAATTTGGTCACAGATACATTTCCTTCATTAATTTCAATGAATTCATGCGGCATCAAGCTTTGCCGATATTGATAATCAGCTTGCATTTGCATTTCAAGTTGACCTACTTCCCTTGCCCTTCTGAAGAACACTTTCATTTTCGTTTCGCCATTTGTCGCTTTATTTATTAACATTGATATCATCCTTTTCTCTGTAATGTTTATTTAAAATAACAGCTTGAAGAATCGGAGCTAAACCAAGTTCCTGAATCAACATTCTTTCAATAAGCCTTTCTATTAAAATGGTTCCAAGCTCATTAGACTCTTCAATTACCTCAATTTTCCTGACTTTGTATTTCATTTCATCCACCTCCAGTCAATAAGTACAGAATTGACTGAAAGTGGTTAATGTATACTTACTGCTTATCTTCTATGTATAATTCAAGCTCCAATTGGAAAGAGGCTTCTGCATTTTTTATATCTTTCCGAGGGACGACCAACTTATATGTCTTTGTGCCGGGAAGCTTTAATTGCCCCCCCAGTCTATTTTTACTCATGTTGTTTTTCACCTTCCCATTTGGAACCTAAATTCCAAAACCTCCTTAGTAAATCGTGAGACACGTTATTTTTGAAACTCGCCTCTTCGATTTCCTTTCGTCGGCTATGTAAGATGCAGACGTGGTTATTCATTTCTTTTCACTCCTTCTTTTATCTTTTATGTAAAGATTCAATTTTTCTGTTGTTACTATTTCTAATCCTTTGAGCAGGACCTTTAATTTGCATTTTCATGGTTGTTCACTCCAATCTAGTTGTCTATTTGACTAGTCAATTTGTTTTCCAAACTTGGTATTGTCATAATACAAAATTGAAAATTAAAATGGATGGAAAATCGAAATTATTTTTTAGAAATCAAAAATAATTTTTTTGAGCAATAGTTTTCTTGATTCCCCCCCAAAAAAGGAAACAATTTTGCTATAATGTTGCCCTTGTTTTTCAATTGAAAATTTTCTTCAATCCTCATACAGATTTCCACTCACCTTGTTTTTCAACTTTGCATTGTCATTTTATTAAATTCGTCTTTAAAATGGACGGAAAATCGAACTTTTTTCATTCGGATTTATGATTAATTTTTACCAACTCAACTCCTCAAGGAAATTCCACAAAGCCCAATATAAAATTGCTATAATAGGTATTTTATCTTATATATGAAGCTTGACTTCAATCCTTGAATATATAATTCTTGTAAAAAAAGGAAACTTATATAGAAAGGATTGAATCGTATGTCCATAGTAAATTGGTCCGTATTGTATGATTTTTTAAATACTAAAAAGGATGTTTCACGAATTACCCTTACATTTGAAGAGCTAGAAAGGATTTTAGGAAATAAGCTTCCAGAATCTGCTTTTATTTATGATGCATATTGGAGAAACGATAAAACACATTCTCAGGCAAGGACATGGATGAACGCGGGGTGGAAAACAATCAAACCTAATCCACATGAGAGGAAAATAACCTTTATTCGATACTTTTCTTAGAAAACCTAAAAGAAGTTAACTGAATAAGATAATAGTAGACCAGCTAAACAGTGGGAACATACCGAAACTTGACACGGGGCCCCTGCGAGCATGACTTGCTAGCCGAGAAGCCAGATGTCACAAACATCGGCATCGCCAGCCGAGGCTATCATGCCCGCTACCCCGTATAAAGTTTCTGGCTTAGATCACTTATGCTTGTTAAGCATTATGCCCCAATATAGCTCTTAGTCTACTTGTACCTTATTTTTTCTGTCCAGTTAAGTGTAGCCTATCCAGGTTCAATTTATATTACAGTGTGTACTATTAAGTAACGTTCTAAAGCAGAGGGTACTCCCCTCTGTTTTAGTCTTTTGTTTGAGATTGCTCTCTGAACAACTTTCGATAATCCGATATACCGGTAACCTTTTCGGCAGAAGGTTAATCCTTTCGCTTCTTATTCGGGTATTCCCAGTTGAATTAGCGATTTAATTTGTTTTCTCGGTACTTTCCATTGTTTCCAGATGATTACCCTTATTCTTGAGCGTAACTTCTCATCTATTCGACTCATAGCTGTTTTCATATTTGCGATTCTAAAGTAATTTACCCACCCGAATATGACTTGCTTAAGCTTCAATATTCTAGTGTCTAGCGAAACACTCCAGTTTCGCTTTGTCAGTTGTCGCAGCTTTCTTTGAAATTTCTGTACTGATTTTGGGTGAGGCTTTGTTCTGATGCGCTGACGTAGCTCATCCTTGGTCTCCCTTAGATATTGCTTCAGTTCTTCGACTGTTACTCCATCGACCCCACTAGCACCTTTATTTTTATAAACACGCAAGTAGGCTTCATTCATATTTTGATTACTTAGAATCTTTTCTAAAAGTTCCACACTCGTTTCTCCTATCCTTTTACGTAGTAAGTGAAATCTCCTTTTTGGTTCTCCTCTGAGATACGCTCATACTTCCACCATTAACACATTCGGAGTAGGTCACTTACGCATTCGCGGTGTTGAAACACTATAAATTGTTCAGCCCTTCATGAATTATTCCATTACTATGGCTTCTGCTGACTTCTTGCGACTAACCTTTTTCGACTGTACTTTCGTACATCCGCAAGACCTCCCAGGGTAAGACAACTATCTTTCCTCTTTTACTCGCCTGATTTACCCTACAAAGTTACGCACATCTTTTTGGACTTTGACTTGTCATGGAGCCTTATCCCTTTGTAAAGCCTTAGTATCAGATTTCTGTTCGTCGAGCCAAGATTTTATTCCACGCTTCCTCCAGCCCTTACCTCGCGATAAGTACCTTACGCTTCCTTAGTGGTTGGTCGATGTTTTCCCCCACAGTGGACTTTCACCACCTAGATAGTTGCCATGCCTGGC
>CCFE01000029.1 GCA_000752035.1 Bacillus rubiinfantis
TTGTTCTGATGCGCTGACGTAGCTCATCCTTGGTCTCCCTTAGATATTGCTTCAGTTCTTCGACTGTTACTCCATCGACCCCACTAGCACCTTTATTTTTATAAACACGCAAGTAGGCTTCATTCATATTTTGATTACTTAGAATCTTTTCTAAAAGTTCCACACTCGTTTCTCCTATCCTTTTACGTAGTAAGTGAAATCTCCTTTTTGGTTCTCCTCTGAGATACGCTCATACTTCCACCATTAACACATTCGGAGTAGGTCACTTACGCATTCGCGGTGTTGAAACACTATAAATTGTTCAGCCCTTCATGAATTATTCCATTACTATGGCTTCTGCTGACTTCTTGCGACTAACCTTTTTCGACTGTACTTTCGTACATCCGCAAGACCTCCCAGGGTAAGACAACTATCTTTCCTCTTTTACTCGCCTGATTTACCCTACAAAGTTACGCACATCTTTTTGGACTTTGACTTGTCATGGAGCCTTATCCCTTTGTAAAGCCTTAGTATCAGATTTCTGTTCGTCGAGCCAAGATTTTATTCCACGCTTCCTCCAGCCCTTACCTCGCGATAAGTACCTTACGCTTCCTTAGTGGTTGGTCGATGTTTTCCCCCACAGTGGACTTTCACCACCTAGATAGTTGCCATGCCTGGC
>CCFE01000030.1 GCA_000752035.1 Bacillus rubiinfantis
ATCTCCTTTTTGGTTCTCCTCTGAGATACGCTCATACTTCCACCATTAACACATTCGGGGTAGGTCACTTACGCATTCGCGGTGTTGAAACACTATAAATTGTTCAGCCCTTCATGAATTATTCCATTACTATGGCTTCTGCTGACTTCTTGCGACTAACCTTTTTCGACTGTACTTTCGTACATCCGCAAGACCTCCCAGGGTAAGACAACTATCTTTCCTCTTTTACTCGCCTGATTTACCCTACAAAGTTACGCACATCTTTTTGGACTTTGACTTGTTATGGAGCCTTATCCCTTTGTAAAGCCTTAGTATCAGATTTCTGTTCGTCGAGCCAAGATTTTATTCCACGCTTCCTCCAGCCCTTACCTCGCGATAAGTACCTTACGCTTCCTTAGTGGTTGGTCGATGTTTTCCCCCACAGTGGACTTTCACCACCTAGATAGTTGCCATGCCTGGCACACATATAAAAAGGAGTGGGCTTGAAGCCTCACTCCGGCATGATGAATTTCTAGGAAGAATTGAAAACCTTCGGAACACAATAAACCGTTTCTTGCCTCTTAATGAAGTAACGGAAGAGATACTACACCACTTTGTTGAGCGTATTGATGTAGACAGAAACGGCACTCCGAAAATTATTTATCGGTTTTCAATTTTACCTGACTAATTTTCCCTCAAAACTATCTGCGACACGCATTCAACATGTGATGAGTTGATAGTGCATACAAATGGATAAAACTAGGAGTAGCACTTGCCATAATTTTTATACATAAGAGAAATAAACCGCCCTTTTTCAGATCATCTGCTTAGAGGGTGGTTTATTTCTTTTGTGATCACACTAATGCAATTAAATATCAAGTATTTTCCAATTGCGCCCCTGTGATCGGGTTCGAAATAGGTCTTTATGTATTAATATAATAAGGTTATCTATACGTCATGTGTAAAAAAAATTAGATCACTTTTTAAAATGAAGCCCTAAATTGTATTGCGGTATATAGGGTGATTTTCTTTGTGAAATTAGCTCCTCTTATTATGAGAGGCTCTTCAAACAGCTTATAATATTATAAATGATCTATGAATACATGGTAATAGATTTTATTTTTAGGACGTAGCCATTATTTTTTATTGTTATACTTCTAATAACCTATAATACATGTTTTTAAATTGATGCGGTTGATTTTCAATCATTAATCCAATCGTATTGTTATTCAAAGCTTTAGTGAAAGTTTTACGATATATACCATTATCTATCATAAATGTCATATCAATCTCACCATCACCCATTTCCATATACTCTTTTATTTTACTATTCTTTTCGTCAGTTAACATTCCGAACACATCAATCTCATCAATATCCAACCTTATTTTTTTTCTTCTATTAAGATAATGTTGTCGGTCTCGATAATACTGCAATACGAGATGAGGCTGTTGGTAGTAACAATAACAAATAATAAAAAAGTCTACGTAAGACAGCACAATGGGTTGAACTTCATAATTAGAAAGATTCTCATCAAAGTACTGTAAATTTGTTCCTATGAATTCTATTGGACTTAGAGAAACTTGAACATTTATCAAATCATAATTCTTTAGTGATTGTTCAAAAATACAATTCGAGCGACCAATCTTACCATCGTATATTTGAATTTTCTTTTCTGATTTCTGCATATCATTTAAGGCTTTAATCGATTCAAACGTCCTTCCAAACGCGTTTCGATACTTAAGTTTGATTAAATCATCGGTTTCCCAATCAAATATATTGAACGCTGAGGACTTACATTCGAAATTAATAAATAAGTCGTCTTTTTGAACCAAAACATCAAGTTCCCTTTTCTTTTTAGATAAATCTACGTATTGAACATTTTTATGAACATTATGTATTAGACTAGCAAGCATTTCATATACCATCTCTTCAAAATGCATGCCTCTTAATTTGCTATACTCTGCTCTGGTTGTCTCTAGTTCAGTTAAATTTAAAATTATGTTCTTCTCTATGAACGAAAACAAAACATTACAAAATTCAGCATAATAAGGTAGAACATACTCTTCATTTACATTATAAATTAAAAATTGTGTATCCTTATCAAGGTCATTTTTGGTGATATCAATAGAAACTAGCTTAAAGAAAGCTTTTATATTGTCTTTAGGTATTGTTGGGCAGATATTAACTATATCTTCAATAGTAAACCAAAAGGAATTTGAATGCTTACCTAATAAAGTTTGATAATCATCAATAACGTCATTTCTATTATCAATGAGCAAATTCAAATTTATAATACTTCTTAAAATTAAACATTCAATTATCTTCCTCATGTGCTCAACCGAAAAGCCAAATACTTTCTGAAAGTTACCTTCTGGTAATGCAGCAATTAAAATTTCAAGCTTATTCAGATTAGGAGCAATAGGGTTTTGGATATGGATAACTTCCTTATTAATATTTATCTCTGTACTATTTAAATCTATAGTCTTATGAAAAGAATTGACCAGTTCTATATATTGTGAAAACGACTCAACTGTTACCGATTTTCTAAGATGATGCATTAAACGAAAATTATCACGTTCTAATACAATTCTAGGATCCCCATATCCATCCATACCATTATAATAAAAGTCCATAATAATTAAATTCACTACCCGCTTAATCTCCATTGAACCACCAACTTTCCCGACCTTTTTTATAAAAACTAGGCATACACAGTATAAAAATCAGTATAAAAACTCTGACACAAGTTTACTTTTCTTCTATTTTCACAGCTAATTCAATCTTTTTTAGTTATGCATCAGATTTTGCGATAAACCCTATATTCATTTTCACACTCGTACCTCGTATTTAAAAAATACAGTTAAGAAAAGATATTTCTTCCAAAAAACAAGGCGTTATATACAAGTTATCATAAAATCTTACGCATAACGCCTTACTTATTCCTAAAATATCAACATTTCTATAATGTGTAATTAAATTACTCCGCAAAGACTAAAAAATCACAAAATCTCAAAAACCTATTAAACAAATTAAGACATTGCTCTTTATTACCATTTATTGCATATACCCTTATCATTGTAGAAAACCCACTATGTCCACTATTTTTATATATAAAATTAAGCATCTCTTGTCTCGTATCTATTTTACTTAAAGCATGAGCAACCGCATAATCAGCATTTTTAGAATTTGCTGAGTAGTAAAAGTGGGAATAATAAATCCTTTTTAGGTAATCAAATAACGATTCCAATGATGATGTAATGCTATAAGTCTTATCAACAATACTTCTCCATATTTCAGGAGTCTTTATGTCTCTATAGGATTCATTCATTTGGTTATAAACTTCATTCAAGGTATCTTGGTCTTCAACCCTACCGAGAAGTAATTTCAATTCCTTATCAGAAGATTTTTCTCCTGAACGTGCATCTGCAACATGTTCAATGTCAGTTGTTGCACGTTCAACATTGCATTCCTTTCCATATACTTCACATAATTGCTTATACCTATTGTATTCATCTAAATTACTAATTTCTGTAGCACCACCGAATTTCTTAATATTTCCATAACATAAATAGGCATGTTCAAAGGCTTTCTTTTCTTCTTCATCTTCGAATATTCCCGCATCAAAAACTTCAAAATAAACTTTAATTTTCTCTTGGTAATAGGATTCATGGTTTCTTCCATAATATCCGGTATTTTCTACCTTATAAAGTTCCATTACTCTTTGTAATTCATCTAAGTTATTTGCTTGATAAACTTTTTCAATTAAAACTACCGTAACCAATTCATTAAATATTAATCCTTCTTGTTTCAATGTCTTTAAAAATTCTTCTGCAAGTTCAATATCTATCCTACTAGCAATTCTAAGCAACTTTTCAAAAGCCCGCCAGTCACCAGAATCATCAGTAATTTTCCCAAGAAAGGTAAGATAACGAAAAATCTGTTGGATTATCACTCTAGTTTTTTCTTTGCTAAGAAAGTTATTATCCACCATTATCTCAAGGGAATTTATCAGTTCAACATCTACAATTCCATCTTTTCTCCATCCGTGTCTTAAAATTCCTTTATTAATCCCCTTTGAAACACAATCTATACTTTTACTATCATTGAATTCAGAATATAGATATGCCAATTGAAACCAACTGTTTACATTGTCTTCTATGCTAAATGTAAATTCTGAGCCATTTTTTATTAATTTTTTTTCTACTTCCTCTATTTCACTAATATCTACCAACTTGGTAAATAAATCTTTATTTTTATCTTTTATTCCACATAGGATGGTGAGCTTACTAACTTGGTCTGTATGTGAAAATAAATAATCTTTTATTCTTGTTAACTTATTTATACTTATTAATGAATTTGTAAATATGTTAACCCAAGTTTTTGAGAATGGATAAAAGTAATAATTGTACTTTGAAGTTGTAAGCATATCATTACAAGCACAGAACCTCTTAGCTACTTTACCTATGGTAATCTTATTCTCTAGTAATTCAAAATACCCTTTATATAATTCTACGTAAATGACTTTTGTATCAGCAAAACCACTATGGATAAGGTCCTCATACTTATTGCATGCAACAGTTATAAATGAATAGATTTGATAATAACCTTTGTGAGTAAATAGATCTATCGATCTTTGTTCACTCAAACTATCCCAATACTTGTCGATAGCCTCTCTCTCTCCATCAGTAATTACTAATCCTAAATACTGTTTAAATGCGATTGTTATTTCGTTTTTTAAGAGTTCATCTAGGTCAATCTGTTTTATTCTTTCGGATAAGGCTTCACTAATACGCTCATCTCTAAGATAATGCAAGTAGTCCGTTAAACAGAATGACTCTAATAAGGCAACTAATTCTTTAACATTAAGTATGTTTATCAATTCGACTATGCCATTACTACTTTTATCCAAGATAACTTTAAAGAATGATTTAATGATTTTTTCATCCTCTGTTTCAGCAAGTATATAGCCTTTATTATCGTTAACATAGTGCTTTCTAACATTATTTTCAAGTATATCTACTTCTTGATTTCCCATAATATATAACTTAATAAACAGGAAATTTTTTAATTCTTTACTGAATGCATTTAAAACATGTTTTAAATATTTATCATTGTTTTGTTCTATGTTTTTAATTACTTGATTTAGTTTTCCAACCATTTCTTTAGAAAAGTTTACCTTCCCATTTTCCCAGCAAACTACTATGTTCCTCAGTATGCTACTTATTTTTTCTTCAATTGGGTCAGGCAATCTATTTATGTATCGCTTGTTACTATTTCTATATTCAATTTCATTAATTATATTTTCTATGTCCCCACTTAAATGATTTGCAATTGGTAGTGTTTCTTCAGACATTAGGGATTCGAATATCTCAATCTTCTGCGCCGCAATTGCCTTAGTTAATTCTTCAGAATGCAAAAAAGATGGATCATCTGCACCCCAGGCTTCGTTTTTCCCCATGTAAACATTTATAAGATTTAGTTCAATCATCCCCCCTAAATCATTCTTTTCTATATATTCTTGTCTTAACATATCCCCAAAAAATTCTTCGAAAAATTTACTATTTGATAATACACGTAGTTCTCTTAATATATTTGGGTTAAGTTCATATTCTTCCTTTAATTTTAGAGTAAAAAAATATTCTTGAAATCTTCTGTGCTGATATATATATGAAAAATTAGCAAGCTCTTCTTGGTTGTAGTTCTTTTCAAAAAAGCTCTCCGCTAAATAAGCTACAATCTGATTTACATCTTTATAATCGATCCTAGGGTATCTGTTAAGAACAATCTCATAAAGCTTTTTGTTTGAAAAATTCAATGTAAAGTGTTTTTGCATCTCGTAAGAAATAATTTTATTTAATTCAAGTATTTCATTTTTCTTTGGGGTGGGTATATTTAAATGATTTAATAATTTTTGATGTTCGACATCATCTATTATCGATTCAACTTTTAATTTTAATATGTCAAAAATACAATTTTTATAATTACCTCTATCAATAACATCCCATAACGATTTAATTAATAATATATCTTTGATTTCTGATAACAGGTGACCTTCAGTTTTTAATTCACCAAATAATTCTAGCTTTCGATCATCATTTTTTGCCTCAAAATATTTCTGAATATCATCAACGCCCAGTTCTCCAATTGTGTACTCTTTTAAATTGGAAAAATAACTTTTAATTAATATCCTATTAATACTTTCCTTTCTAGATGAAATAATCACTTTTCTTGTATTTGATTTATTGACTAGTTCGTTAATGTAATGAAGAGTAGTTTCTACCTCTGTTTGAGAAATTTCATCTAGCCCATCTAATAAATATATAAAATTATATACTCCTTCACGAAGCCTATAGTCATTCTGTCTATTCCTTATTATATTTTCTAAGGATTCTTTAGAACAATACTTTAAATTAATCAACATAGGAATTGCATCGTTCTTTTCAATCACATTAAGCATGCTAGCCTCATCTGGTTTATTTAACCCTGAATATTCTTGAAAAAAATTATGCATGCAAATACTTTTACCTGAACCAGGATTCCCAATAATCATAGAAATTTTGTCCTGGTCGTCTAAAACGATGTCCAATAAACTACTAAATAAATATGTATTACTTTCACTATCAATCGGTAGGTCTAAATATTCTTTGGATTGCAACAATGTGATTATATCCTGATTAGTACTTTCCTTGATGAACTTAAATTCATCTCCGACACCAAAAAATGCCTGAGCTATATCAATATTTGATGGCTGTGCCAGCATTGTCTTTATAGAAGTAATATCCTTCCATACAACCTCTACACCTTTCTTTTTTGCCATCGCTATTATTTCTTTAGCACTTTTACAACTTGTTCTTGCTCCCTTATTTAAGTATATAAATATATAGTCAAGTTTCCCTTCAAATTCTTCAAGGGCATTTTTAATAGAATGTTTTATTTGGCCATAATCAATATTATTATCAAAAAATTTAGATTGATAGCCGTAGCATTTTTTTTTATACTTAACAGGCTTTGTTTCTAATCCCTTTTGATTATGATCGGCAGAAATAGCACCTGTTATTTTTAGCTCTCTGCAGAATAAATAATGACATAGTTCTTCAAAGGACTCTTGTAAGCTTTCAAATTTCCTCCCAAACTGCCTCCAATCTATTTGTATCATTCTGCTCCCCACTTCCTATTCATTAATTACCTACTACAACTTAATCTAAAGCAGCATCTACCAAGTTTAATTTCTCTCATTTTTGCTTTTTTAAGGGCATAAATCTAACTTCTTGCTTTCGTAACTATACTAAAGAATTTGTTCGATTGATTTTTTCTTTTAATTCCTCAATGTTATATGGAATTTCGCCAACTTTTGAATGTAGGGCTAGATGACAGTTGGGACAAACTGGACGCAGATCTTTTATTGGGTCGACTTCATATTCCTCATTAATTTCAGAAAGAGCTTTAAGATGATGAACATGAATTTTCCCTTCAAATTCGTCACCATAAAATTCTGCAAAATCAAAGCCACAAACTGAACAATGACAACCATAATAATCAATACATATTTGTCTTGCTTTGTAATTTCTTTCATATGAATTAACTAAAACCTGTTTCTTTGCACCTTCTTTAAGCTGATGTAGTTCTTGTAGAGGCAATTCATCTGCTATAAGTACCATTTGCTTTCTTTTAATTAGTTCTTCTATCTCCGAAATAAAAGAAGGATTAATCTCCTGCTTGGATTGTGAAAATCGAGTAATATTACTATCAATCTTATTTATCTCGTTAACTGAAATAGGTCGAAAAACTTCCACTGTATTTATATCAAATTGATAGGCTCCATAATATTGCCCCTTTTCCGGCATATCAAACCTTTTTATGCTCTGAAGCTTCGCTGAGGCAATAATCAAATTATTAAATTGAAAAAGTACCAGGGAACCATTAGGTGCATTCATACCAAATTTTCTAAAGTAAAAGAGGCCATCTCGCTTTTTAAGTTCTCCTAAAAAGAAATCATCCTGTACATCTTCTATGCTCATTCCAGGAAACTCTTCTTTACTACTCATTGGCAATATCCTAATGGACGGTGAAACACCACCCTTGGTAATCGGCCTTGGCAAATCAATATTTATATGTAAATAATCTGCGAGCCTATACCATTCGGTACATTCTCTAATTTTTTTCAATTCCTCACTAAATACTTCTTTGGGGGTAAGTTTCTCAGCTTCAGGAAAATACTGTATGTAAAGTTTATATAACCCTTCTCCCGCCACATTTACACCTTTTGTTACTACCTTTGCTGAAAGGAACGGTAATCCCAGTTGATAACATAGTTCCGAAATTACCCCAATATTTCTGGGAACTTGGCGATGGTGAATTGGTGGAGAAATTCTATCTCCTAGCTCTTTATATTCCACAATTGGTTCCTTTTTCATCACTGTAATTAAGAGTTGTTCCGCAAGTTTTATTTGTTCAGTAGTAAGTTGAATCATTTTTTAACACCTCACATCATATTTCAATATCCCATTCTTTTCTTTGTAAGATCCCGAGCATCTGAAATGGTATCACAAGTAAGTAATGTATCTAAATGACACCAAACACGTCCATTTGCATATATGTTCCCGGTCTTGATTTCCTTTGAAGGAATTATGGCAGCTCCCAAATTATATATAAAGTAAGGAACATCCGATAGTTTATTGGGCATTTCTACAATTTCATTATGAAGATTTTTCGTAACCACGTATCCTTCTATATGATGTATTGATTGTAATTTCCCTTTATATCTAAAGGCTATATAGTTTGGAGGCTCTTTAGGCCAACCATTTCGACCCATTGGATGAAAGTATTTATTTTTCTTTTTAACTATATCAATCCATGATAAATTACACTCATTCGGATTACCTGAGCTTATTGAAACTACATATACCTCATTTGAAGTCTGATTTTGCATAGTTACTAACCCCCTTAAATAAAGCTGTAATTCTTTAAGCAGTTTCTTCTCAGAATTGGAAGAGGTTAAATATGCTGCAGAAGCAAATTTATGAATATCTTTCCATGAAACATGCTTAATCGGAACGCCATTTGCATTTTTTATTTCTAAATTATGATAAGCATACTCTCTAGAACATTCTGATAGAGTTACAATTACCTTGTTTCTAGCAAAACTTGTTTTAAAGGATTCACGTTTTGCATATTTAAGTAATTGTTCTTTTGGAGGCAGTATCCAGCCGCGCTTCGCTTCAACAATTATGAAAAATTCTTTATTATCTGTGATCTCAATATCTGTAATACCATATCCCCTGTCATATTCCTGAACACTGATCTCAATGTCCTCCCACTTGTAACCAACTACTCCACATACATCCTTTATAAAAATTTCAAGCATTTCCGTACATTTACTTAATACCCATGCAGTACTATGGCTAATGTCATTCTCTTTATAGCCCATTAGCTGAAAGATGCTAATAATATTTCTCCCATGCATTTTAAAACTTGGCAATTGTTTTACCTCCCCTGCCAATAACTTAATCAAACTTTAATACTCACTTATTTTTAGGTCATTTCGATTGTAGGAAAGGTGACGCTTTCTCAACATATTCCTGCCAATAACCTTCATCACCTTGTAGTTGATGAAGCCAATAATACATCATCAAAATTTCAAATTCTTGCTTTCTCCCTTTGGTATACGGCTTCTTAGGCATTTTTCTATAAAGAGAATCAAGATTAAATAAATTACTTTTTTGTTTAATGTCGTAATCATATTTCTTATAGTTCGTTTTACTCTTTTTCCTATGAGACACCGGCCACAAACTGTCATTATCCCAGAAGTAGTTCACCCATTGGAACGCAAATTCTTGTAGATTAACCTGGTACTTTTCCCACGTTCCTGTTATCCATTCATTTATTTCATCAGAAATAAAAACATAATCATTTCCTATTCCTTTTTGGCTCATTACTCGGTGATAATCCTTAATAAATAGAAACAACATCTCCGTTTTGTCCTTAATAAAAGGAAACTTTTTAATTAATTTAGAGTAGCAGTTATATGATAACGTTCTGAACTCCTTATCCAAATTATATAGAAAAAAGAATTCATCTTCCTTTAATATGTTACCTATGTTTTTGTTTATTTGCTTACCATACTCTGAATAAACACTAGTCAACCACTCTATAATTTCAGGATCGTACTCTTTCAGTTGTTTTCTATATTTATCAACCTTCTCATCTTTTAACGCGGTTTTTTCTTCAGCTTCAGATATGTTTAAATAATTACTAAAATATTCGAATACATAATTAACACATACTCTTATATTTTCATTTCGTTCATCTATGTTAAACTCATCAATATTATCTTCCTTTTTTCTTCGAGCGATATATTCTTCAATTGTAAGCAACTCCATCACCCCATTTTTATAAAAGAATATCCGTTTCAGGCCATTATAAATAAAGGAAATGAACCATCCGTATAAATGACATTTAATGGATGGTTCATTTCCCTGTTTGATCATGATCGTGCAAATAAAAAAGTAATCATCCGAGCTGTGCCCGACTAATTAGGTGAATATTATTCACTTAATAGTAGCTCTTTACTATGATTACTTCAGACGTCGGAACTGTCGCACTAACGTCCTAATACTATTTTATTGTAGCTACTTTGTTAATTCAAGTAGCACAAGGAAAAATTAGGATAATACTTGTTTTATAAGGTGCTACGACAAGTACTCAGTATTCCTTCTACAAAATGTTAACAAGGTGTTCCTTATGTAAACGGGATCAAAAATCTTATAGTAATATTTAAAAATCATAATTCAATTTTTACTATTACCCTTGAAAAGTAATAACGCTATAATCGGCAACTTCGCCTTGATAAGGGGCGACCTTTTCGACACGGAGCGAGCGGAGTTGCAGAATAAGATGGGGATTGCCTCCGAATTGATTCAAAAGTGTATCGAGGAAAATGCCCGCGTCGCTCTCGACCAAACGGAATACCAAGAACGCTACGGCGGTCTGGCCCTGTGGTTCGACACAGCGAAAGCGCGGTTCGAGGAAATTTCGGAACTGGCGTCCGGCAAAAAGGCGCGTGGCGTGTTGGTGGAAGCCTTTATCGCCGAACTTGGCAGACAGGACGGCTTGATAACCGAATTTGACGAACGACTCTGGGTTACCCTCGCGGACTTCGCCACAGTCTACAGCGAAACCGATGCACGGTTCACTTTCAAGAACGGCAAAGAGAAAACGGCTTAATCAAAAAGCATGTGAAAAGCGGATGCTTTGTCGGCATCCGTTTTGCGGTTTGTAGATTATTATTTTTAGAGAGCATCTTCCAACTCTTCTTCAGAGTAGCTGAAAGTGTAATCTTCATCTTTTCCATTTGAAGCCCAGATTTGAGCGGCATCATAAACGCTTAAAGATTCGCTTTCGTCTAAATCGTCGTCGTCATCTAAACCATATCTGCAATTTGCGCAGTACATATCACTAAAAACGTATTTCTTAGTTAGAGGTTCTCCGCATTGTGGACATGGTGGAGTTTCACCAGTATATGCGTTTTCTTCTTCCCAACTTTTCCTTTTAGAACTATCCATTAAGCCCATGTGGACCCTCCCTCTTTAATTAGCCTTAATCGCTTAATCGGTTTCGCCATCGGATTCTTTCATTACCTCATTTTCGGTAGCTGCTTTGGTAGCATCGTATTTCTTAATGCCTTGTATAAGTTCCTTTTTGGCTGATTCAACTTCAGCGGTTGAGATGGCTTTTTTCTGAGCCAAGTAGTCAATTGTTTTTTGCACACCGACTGTAAGGGTAATGCCCCCAGCAAAAGCAGCACCAACCCAAGGAAGCATCTTTTTTTCTCCGGACTTGACCAGTAGTTCGACAAGTTTTTCGGGACCACCGCTATCCTTTGCCATTTTAGATAGTTCTGCGTAATTCCATGCCATAGTTTTTTCCGCTCCTTTGATAATTATAAAGTAGACGTTTATTTTCGCATTCGATACAATCATTTTAAACAATAATGTCCGCACCATCAATAAGACAGACTGCGGTATTTTTAGCAAAAATGTCCGCAAATAGGGAGGAGAAGGTAATGGGTAACAAAAAGGCTCGGAAAGTACCCGTCAACAAAGAGCGTTTTATTGAAGTACTAAAACATAGAAACTGTAGTATTAGGAAACTCGGCGAAGCCTATGAGGAAATCGAACGTACAGAAAAAACAATACGTCGATGTTTAGATGATGGGGAAATGCCGCCGGATTTGCTGGATAGGATTGCGAAATTTCTTGATGTTCATCCAGACTATCTGTCAGGTGCATATGATGAAAAAGCTAACAAAATTGAAAATGAGTATTTACTCGCTCTTACTCGTTCTTTTATAAAACCAGAAAAATATCCATACCTCTTAAAAGCCAAAAGCGATATAGGTTATAAAACATATTTCGAGAATATACTTACCATGAACGATATCACAATAGAACTATTCCAAACGCTTCCACCGGAGGAGCGTATAGTGTTCCGTCAAGAAATGGTTGTAGCGATTTTACGAGTCATTGCTAAACATTTTTCACATGATTCGTTAGGCAATAGTTTGGCGGAAGAACTATCTTATTGCGAATCTTTTGTTGGGGACTTCGACCCATTTTCATATTTTGCAGGGTTAGAAGGCATCAGATTATCAGAGGAAAAACTTGACGGATTAATTGATGATGAAAACTCCATGACTGATTCTGAGCGACGTTTGCATGAAAAATATACAAGGTTAGAGCAAGGGTAAGGATCAACAGGCGAACGAAAATCCCACGGTAGCGGTTTCAATCGCTCTCGTGGGATTTTTGCGTTTCCAGCAGTTTTAGGGGTATCCACCCTATCAAATTATACGATTTTTCGCCTGAAGGGGAGCAGCGGTCTACTGTTAAAAAAGTACTGGAGATACAGACCGCCTCTACAATCAATATCAATTTTCACTTGAGCCATACGAATTTGGTGGATCAGCCACCTTCGACAAATTGCTCTGTGTATCCATGTTATCCGCCACAGATTCATGCTCTTGATCTGTAAACGACCTTGAACCACCAATGCCGAAGTACTTCTCAAAGAATACCTTTAGCTTATCAATGACACCCTGCTTTTTCTTAGCTCTGCCGCCACCACCAAATCGAGAAACAGGAGGCATTAGCTTATCAATATCCGTTCCTGCGGTCTTAATTTCACCATCACGGAACGCATTTTCAAGGTATTTCCGAGTATCCTCTGGTTTTAACTTTTCTTCTGTGATGATAGTTTGCAGTTCTTCTTCACGCTGTTTCACAACATAATCGTGCCATTCGCTCATAACATCATCCGCATCGTTGACTCCTGCGATAAAAGTTTCAATCAGTTGTTTCTTGCTGCGGAGTTCAGGACTGGCATCGATCGCCTTCTTAATGGTAATGAGCACTTCCTTATCTTCACAATGGGTATCGTGATACTTTTTCACAAGCATCAGAATATAATCAATATTAATTTCTATCTGTTTAATTAGCTCCACTTCAAACACAATATCATCAATAATGTCTGTGCTTTCTCCTGCCTCACGCTTGCGCTTCCATTCATCACGCAAATCTTGATATCTACCAAGGTAATCCTGCAAATCCCTTTCTGTAATCATTTCCTTATCTTTGAATTCATCAAAGGAGGAAAGAAGATTTCTCATACGAAGGATTGCTCCAAACAGTGCAATAAACTCTTTCTGATTCTGCTCTCCAATAATCTGTGGCTCAGTAAGTGGGAACTTTCCTGTTAGTTCCCCCATCATATCCATATATCCGGGCATACGTTTTCCATCTACGGACTCATAGCCATAATAATAATCCTTAAAACTCTTCATCAGAACAATTCCGCCTGCATTCTTATCACCAAAGAGGGAGATGGCACTGTCCACACGTTTCTGCAGACTTCTAAAACATACAATATTTCCAAAGGTCTTGATGGAATTTAGAATTCGGTTTGTTCTAGAAAATGCTTGAATCAATCCGTGCACTTTCAGATTCTTGTCTACCCATAAGGTATTGAGTGTAGTGGCATCAAAACCTGTGAGGAACATATTCACTACAATCAGTAAATCCAGTTCCTTGTTTTTCATACGCAGGGAAACATCCTTGTAGTAATTCTGAAATTTGTCACTGGATGTATCATAATTAGTATGGAACATTTCATTGTAGTCTTTGATCGCTGCCTCAAGGAAATCACGAGAGTTCTGGTCAAGAGCAGAGGTATCCTCTGAATTTTCTTCGTCTAGGATGCCATCGTTTTCTTCCTCATTTGCTCCATAACTGAAAATAGTAGCCACACGCAGTTTTCGTGATGGGTCAGCTTTCATCTGCTTTTGGAACTCTTCATAATACAGCTTCGCCATTGGCACAGATGCTACAGCAAAAATAGAATTAAATCCACTGACACGCTGCTTCTGCTTGATTTCCTCCACAGCACCTCTTTGGACAGAGGCAACTTCCGCAATGTTCGTGAGAGAATTGAATATATACGTCTTATCCCCACGATAGGTTTTCTGGTCAAAATGTTCTAGAATATACTTGGTCACAAGAGCAATACGCTGTGGAGCCATCATTGCTTTTTCACGGTTAATGTCCCATACCATTTCATCGCTAATTTCTTCTTCCGTATGCATTGTCTTGATGTAGTCCACACGGAACGGCAGGACATTCTTATCATTGATGGCATCTACAATGGTGTAGGTGTGAAGCTGGTCACCAAAGGTCTGCCCTGTGGTAAGGTACTCCATATTCTTTCTTGTAGAACTGGAATTGGCAGGGAAAATAGGTGTCCCAGTAAAACCAAATAAATGATATTTCTTAAAGTTCTTCACGATTGCCTTATGCATATCTCCGAACTGACTACGGTGGCATTCATCAAAGATAATGACTACGTGCTTGTTAAACACTTCATGCCCTGCATATTTCTTGATAAAAGTTGCAAGTTTCTGAATGGTGGTAATAATGATATGGGCATTAGGGTCTTCTAACTGCTTCTTCAAAATAGATGTAGAAGTATTGCTATTAGCAGCACCTTTCTCAAAACGGTCATACTCCTTCATAGTTTGGTAGTCCAGATCCTTACGGTCAACCACAAACAACACTTTATTGACATATGGAAGCTGTGAAGCCAGCCTTGCGGTCTTAAAGGAAGTCAAGGTTTTACCAGAACCAGTGGTATGCCAGATATACCCTCCTCCTGCCACACTGCCATATTTCTTATAATTGTTGGCTATTTCTATTCTGTTTAAGATTCTCTCGGTAGCAGTAATCTGATAGGGACGCATAACCATCAGCATATTTTCTGATGTGAAAATGCAGTACTTGGTCAGAATATTTAAGAGGGCATGCTTGGCAAAAAAGGTCTTAGTAAAGTCAATAAGGTCTGGAATCACACGGTTATTGGCATCTGCCCAAAAGCTCGTGAACTCAAAGCTATTGCTCGTTTTTCCCTTCTTAGACTTACCAGAATTAGCATCCTTAATAGCATTGAAACGAGTACTGTTAGAATAATACTTGGTGTTTGTACCATTGGAGATAACGAACATCTGCACATATTCAAACAAACCACAGCCTGCCCAAAAGGAATCACGTTGGTAACGGTTAATCTGATTGAAAGCCTCCCTAATCGCAACTCCTCTACGTTTGAGTTCAATATGCACCAAAGGAAGACCATTCACAAGCACCGTCACATCATAGCGGTTGTCATACTTCGCACCGTCTGCTGTTCCTATGACATACTGGTTGATTACTTGCAGACAGTTGTTGTGTATATTCTTTTTATCGATTAGAGCAATGTTCTTGGAAGTACCATCATCACGCTTTAGAACCTGAACAAAGTCTTCTTGTATCTTGCGTGTTTTCTCCACAATATGCTCATTGGGATTAGCCACAGCACTCTTAAAAAACTGATCCCACTCCGTATTGGAGAACTGATAATGATTCAGTTTCTCCAGTTTGTTACGGAGGTTAGCAATTAAATCTTTTTCTGTATGGATTTGTAAATATTCGTACCCCTGCTCACAAAGCAGGCGAATGAATTCCTTTTCCAGCGCAGCCTCGCTCTGGTAGCTATCTGAACGTGCCTTCACAGGCTCATATTCTGTGACTACAGTGTTTTCACTTGTGGCTGCGACGATATTAAAATAAGGCATAACATCCGCCTCCTTTCTTATGAGAGTTGTTTAAATGTCAATAACTTGTCACGATAGTATTCGTACTGCTTTTGACGTGCTTCGATTTCAGCAGGAATGCCTTCAGAGATGTCATTACATAAAGTTCCGAATTTATCCAGTATCTCTACAATTTTCTTTTGCTGTTCTAAAGACGGCAATACAATATCAAACTTTTTTAACCATCCAGTATTTAAATTTACTTTAGCTGCTCCATGCACATTCTTTCTAACCTGTGACCAAAACAAATCTGTATTCATCCAATGTTTCAAAAAAGAATTAAGAACAACCTCATTATCCTTTACTCTTAAATAACCTAAACTTACGAAAATACAAAGTTCTTCATCTGTTTCAACTATGACAGGATGTCCTAAATTAGACCCGACCCTTGTAAATAGAACATCTCCACGCCTTGGTTTTGCATTAGATGTTGCCTTTTCAAAATCCTTCCTAGAAATATATTTAACATTACTTAAATCCAAATAATCACTAGATGTATTTTGTGCAGATATAAAGGTTACTCCTTCATCAGTATAAGTGGGTGTAGCTGTTAATCCAAGGTAAATATCAACGATCTCAGATAACTTTACAATAAAATTCGTAGATGATGTTATCAACTGCTCCCTATAATTCTCATATTGTTTCTTTCTCGCTGTAAGCTCAGCCGTAAGCTCAGCTGTAAGCTCCGTGAAATTATCTAGAATACGGATAATTTCACTCTGCACTGGCAGAGGTGGAACAGGGATAGTATATGCTTTTACGTCAGCATCAGAAATAGCTGGGTAACTTGCACCTTTTTGAAACCTTTCAACGTGTTCAAAGAAAGCTGTTGATGAAATCTGATGATACAGCCATCTCCTTAAAACAACATTAGTTTTTGCCCTAAGCACACAAAATCCTGTGCTACATACTTGGTTATCATAATCCTCTTCAATCATACAATACCGTTTTAACATAGGTCTTGTTGCACCTAGTAAAATATCACCCTCATTTACAATTTGTTGTGCTCTGCTTGGAGCATTATCCTTATCTACTACTTGTGTTTCTGTAATTAGGTGGGTATCTCTATCAACAGAAGTTAAATCTATATATTGATGTTTTTTGCCATCAGTAGCAGCCCATTTTATTTTTTGAACTTTGTCAATACAATCTTTAATAGGAATATATTCCACGCCATCAGGACAAAGTTCTTCAATCAATTCCTCCAACTTACTCATTCGCCCACCTCAATTTCTTTGATGATGTTGCGAATGGCTTCACGCAGCTCATCCTCGCGTTTAACAATTTCTTCAATTTCTGCATTTAGCTTCACTATATCCACCTTTTCACGGGTGTCCTCTGCCTCCACATAGGTAGAAACGGAAAGGTTATAATCATTTTCTGCAATTTCTTCATAGCTTGCCAGATGTGAAAAATGCATCACTTCTTCACGGTTTGCAAATATGTTTACTATGCGTTCAATATTCTTAGGTGTCAGCTTTTTGTTATTGGTTACCTTGATGCACTCAGTAGAAGCATCAATAAACAGCGTCTTGTTGTCATTCTTACTTTTCTTCATCACCATAATGCAAGTTGCAATGCTTGTGCCAAAGAATAGGTTACTAGGAAGCTGAATAATACAATCCACATAGTTGTTATCTACTAAATATTTACGGATTTTTTTCTCTGCTCCTCCTCGGTACATGATACCCGGAAAGCATACAATTGCAGCTGTACCATTAGATGCAAGCCATGAAAGGCTGTGCATGATAAAGGCAAGGTCAGCTTTGCTCTTTGGTGCAAGCACTCCCGCAGGAGCAAAACGTGGGTCATTGATGAGCAGTGGGTTTTCATCACCTGCCCATTTGATAGAATATGGTGGATTTGAAACGATCAGTTCAAATGGCTCATCATCCCAATGTTGTGGAGCAGTCAATGTGTCTTCACAAGCTACATTAAATTTATCAAAACCAATGTCATGCAAAAACATATTGATGCGGCAAAGGTTGTAGGTGGTGATATTGATTTCCTGTCCATAAAAGCCGTTACGTACCGCATTTTTTCCAAGAATTTTTTCAACCTTTAGAAGTAGTGAACCAGAACCACAGGCGGGGTCATAGACTTTGTTGATTTCTGTTTTTCCCACTGTGCCAAGGCGTGTTAACAGTTCTGAAACATCAGCAGGAGTGAAGAACTCGCCACCAGACTTTCCTGCATTTGAGGCATACATGGTCATGAGATATTCGTAGGCATCACCAAAAGCGTCAATGGAATGGTCTTTGACTTCACCAAGATTCATTTCGCCAACACCATTTATTAACTTCACCAGTCTTTCATTTCTTTTGGCAACTGTAGAACCAAGTTTATTGCTGTTTACATCGAAATCATCAAACAAGCCTGCAAAATCGTTCTCGGCTTCACTACCCTTGGCAGATTCCTCAATATGGCGGAATACCCTTTCCAGTGTTTCATTCAGATTTTCATCAGTTGCTGCCTTTGCACGGACATTGCAGAATAACTCACTTGGCAGAATAAAGAATCCCTTTTCTTCCACCAAACTTTCTCTTGCCTCTTCAGCCTCTTCATCAGACATTGTTACAAAATCAAAATCTATGTTTCCTGCTTCAATTTCACCGTTGTTAATATAGTTGCACAGGTTTTCTGAAATATATCTGTAAAACATTGTGCCAAGAACATAGTTTTTAAAATCCCAGCCGTCTACCGATCCTCTTAATTCATCTGCAATCGCCCATATGGCACGATGAAGCTCAACACGCTCTTGTTCTTTCTTTGTATCAATCATTCTCTTTTCCCCCGTCATTTGGTATAAATTCCAAAATATCGTCCACACCACAATCAAGAACACCACATATTTTCTCGATGCTTTCAAGGGAAACATAACTATCCTTTTTAAGGCGTGTGATAATATTTGCACTGAATCCTGATCTTTCAGCAAGCTCAGCATTAGATATCTTCTTATCTATCAATAGCTTAAACAGCTTATTATAGCGCACTGCCATGTATGGCAACCCCCTATAGCGTCTATTTTTAATTAAAATTATATCACGATTTCGTGAATAATCCTTCGTTTTAATGATTTATTTTTAAACTGTATAATAAAAAAGGCAACTATACTAAACTCCGACAATCTTTAATGTAGAGCCGTTTCATTTAGCATCGTAATCCACGTTTACTATCTTAAACACCAAACAAACACCAAATTTTCCTTACACTCCTTATAAACCACGTATTTTCAGTCATTGTGCCGTATCAGTGTTTATGTTTTCGAAGGGAAATTTAATACATAATGTTCATATGAAACCGCATCAAGACTTTTATGCAGACAACCAATTATTTTGTCTTTATCCTCCTCGATTCATAAAGTTTTTGTAGTTATGTATACACACAATGACAGAAATAGTAGCCGTTTTCTACTTGAAGACTGGAATAATTCACTCGCGGATAAGTATAAGAATAAAAAAACCTGTCCAAGTTACATTCATATAAAGAAACTTGGAAAGAAGGTGCCAACATAAAACGCATGACCCATTCCACACCTATCGGCATTGTTTTTAAACGACATAACATTACGTGCCAAGTAGTGGAGGCATCCGTAAATCTGGATGAAGTATACCGGAAAGACGCGGATGAGAAAGGAAAGCCCCATTATCAATTACGAGCCATCTTTAAATGTGAATCCTGCGGCGAGGAAACGGAACGTCAGGTATTACATATTTATAAGAAGGTACAAAAAGAAAATACACCTTACGTCATATGTGACCTCTGCTTACATCAACTCTCTGCACATAAGAACAAACTGGTGGCGAACAAACGGTGGAAGGAAACGGGATATATGCATTTAGTGGAAAAACTGGATGACATTGATGAGTACTGGAATTATGAAAAAAACATCCTAAATTTAGAAGAAATCCTGTTGAAGGACGTAAATCGAAAGAATGGTCGCTACCACTACACAACCGTACACTTATATTGTTACCTATGTGAGGGTGAATGCGAGAGGTCAATGCGGACCGTATTAAACAATAAGACCAATACTGGCCACTCTTGGGTATTATGCGATGAGTGTAAAAGCCGATCTCGCACTTCTAAAAGTGAGATTTTGTGCCTACTGATATCAGAGTATTGCTCCAAGAAATTTGGGCTTACTTTTGAATTCCAATATGAGAGGAAGGACCTTGTGAGTAAGGATGGCTATCCGCTCGCGTTTGATTTTGCATTTTTCGAATCTGGGGAAACCGTATCCTTCATACTTGAAATCCAAGGAGGGCTACACTCTGAGAAGCATTTTGCTGAATGTGAAGATGCTTTCCAAGAACGCATAGAACGAGATGCGATCAAACGGGATTATTGCCAAAAGCATAGCCTGGAACTGGTTGAGATGGACTATCGTTCTCCAAACAAAAAAGAGCTAAGAAGGATCCATTCCGTTTTTACGCAATTGCTAGCAGACCACGGATTGATTCCGAATAACGTCGACATCCCGGATTTTTCGGAATATGCCTTTTACATAACACTCGAGTATCAAAAGCTGAATTCCAACACTATTACGCTCAAAAAGTTAGTGACTTATGTGATGGAGGGTCAACGAATTGGTGATTTAACGGATATCGACTTGATACGAAAACTTTTTTTATCCGACAAAAAGACAAAAACAGCATATAATCGTGCTATTTTGCCTGAAGTCATGTATCTGCTGAAGGATACGGATTATTCAATCAAGGAAATATCCAAGATTACCAAGATGTCAAAATCGGCAATCCGACGTATTAACAATGGAGAGATTTACTCCAAACATACCCAGGCATCCAGAGAAGAACCGTTAAAGAAAATAAAAAGAGCCCGGATTGACGAAAGCACCATTTTGGGAATCGTAAAGGATTTAAAAGAAACTGACCTCACATTCCGAGAAATAGGGAAAAAGAGAGAAGTTTCAGAATCGGTGCCAAAAGCTATCAACGACGGCAGTAGATATACGGAGTACTCTGGAGCATCTAAGGACCATCCCATCCGTCCTCCCCAACAGATCGGGAAACAACAGGTACTTGCTATTGCGGAATTACTTCAAGGCACAACATGGACTCAGAAAAAAATCGCTGATTATTCTGGGGTTACCGAAGCCATAGTCCAAAAGATCAATACAGGATACAATCACAGCGAAATCACCGGTGCATCCAGCGAGGAGCCGTTACGAAAAAGGAAAAGAAAATGATCGGTCTATAGCAACATTGGGTCATCTTGTTTTACAATTAGTAAAACTATGGGGCCAGCAAAATTATATACCTAGTCTTAATATTGATCATTATGTAACTAGAAACAAAGAGCCCCGGGGTGGTCAATCCAAAAGGTAATAATCCCTGCAAGGTTGAATAAAACCCTTCGGGTAATGAAAAGCCGTCCTTCTGGCACAAACAGCTGTACTATTCCACGTTATTTGATTCGAAATTGCTTTCTAAAACCTCAAAACCTTCCCCTCATACTTTCCAATGGAATGAGTGGAAATCCCTTATTTTATCTCTCTTAATTTTTTTCGCATCTTTTTTGAGAGGAGGAATTACAGCATAATAAAAACAATTTCCTTATTCAGGAAATTCGCCCGATTGTTGAAATATAATTTTCTATTGCAAGTATCCTTGTACTACGTAATATAAATCTACTCAACAATCCGGCCTTGTTTACAGGGTAATTACCTTATTGAAAATCATCCAAAATCATATAGCAATTGATTCTCAAAAACTATGTTTTTTATCTTTTATCATCAGAAGTTTTGAATTGGTATACAGTCTTTCATTCCTCGGTACACTTATTGTCGTTCGGTGGTAAAAACTATTTCGTTATTGGTATATTTTGTTAGCTGTAATCAACGCACATCTTTGGTGAGAATATCACTAACTATTCCTATCATATTTCTAACAGAAAAGATGCAAAACAACCATCCCTGCTCTAAAAAATTAAAAGCAGATATCCTGTTTAGACTATCTTATCTTGTTTTGAACTTTTTCGTGCATAGGATTATTCGGATGGTGACAGTGGAAACAATGAAAAGAAGCGCAGAACTATTCCTGCGCTTTCGTGTTTTTAACTTTGTGAATCTAGTAACATTTATTTTCTATATGTAACTTCTGTAGATACAGTAGTACGATTTTCAACATTAATTTTAGATTCAATTTTATTTTTTATGACAGAATATAAATCAACCTCTGTCTCAGGTGCTTCAATACTTACTACTAAAGAATATCTAATCTTTGAATGATATTTCTTTAAGTTTGTTCTAAGTTTCCACCAGCCTGTTATTGGATAAACAGCTATTTGATTACTTTGACTTAATTCACTTGCTGTTCCTTCCCAAATATCAGAATGAACGGATCCTACGTTTCTATTAGATGGCCCGATAACCCAACGGCTGCTATCGTTTTTCACATCACCTTTATCTTCTTCATCATCTCTCATGGCCTTATTAATTCTCTTCAAGAAATTATCTTGATCCTCAGTTGAATTATTCACGTCAAACTGCAGGCCACAAGAAGGATATCGGTATTTATCTTTCCAACCAACTTCTCCAGGACCTGGTTCAATAAAATAAGACAATGTAACTCGCATCCTTACATTTTTATCTTCCAGACTAAGTAACACATCATCTGGCCAGGGTATATTATGAATATGCATTTCTTTTGAAGTAATGCTTCCGCTATCCTTCTTATAAAACGGTTGAATTTCATCTTCTATAATAAGATTAACTCTATTAGAAACACTCCAAATTGCTTTCGAAAAATTTGGCACACCATATCCACAAGTTCTCAATAAATTTCTGTAATCCATTCTTTTTGGAGGGTTATTATCAAAACAAGTGTTTTTCATTGCATCTGTCCATTCAGCTGAATGAATGATTAAAGCTCTAATTGTTTCTGGCCAAAGTTCAGGATAATGATGTTGAATATTTGCACCCATCCATGCCGCTTGTGCTGTTGCAGAACTTGTCATACTAACTGTATCGAATGATTTACCCGTCACAGCATCTTTACTTGTCGTCAAGAGTTGTAGCTCTGGTAATTCCGTATAAAAATTAGAATTTTTATCATAAGCTAAATTTCCGCCCTCTAAAACTATATCCGGTTTCACCGGCCATTTAATACTCCATGTAAGAGAGCTAGAGGTAAATGGTGAGTAACATCCTGGTTCCACAACTGGCTGAAATGTACCACTTAAATCTTCTGGTATTTGGTATTTGCCTGTATACGCACCTACAGTAATAGCATTCCAAGCTTGTGCAGGATCTTCAATTGCATGGTTGGTGACAGCAGTTTTTATATCACCTGATTCGATAATCTCTGGAACGGATGTATTTCCTGCAGAAATGAACATAAGCTTTCTCTTTATATCCGTTGTATCAATTTCATTTGCACCTGAAATAATGGAATCAATCGCTCCTGACCATGAAGAAGGTCGGCCATCACCTTTAAGTGTATTGGTTGGAGCCGTAACAGCCATACAAATGGCTCTATTAGTCTTAGGATTTTGTATTTCCGCTAAGCTAATAGCACTTTCGGTAACATAACCATACAATTCTCGTTGATTATCATCACTATTGTCAAATAATTTTACAGACTCTAAGAAGTGATTAATTACCACAGGATCAGTATTTTCAAGTTTATCTTCTAGCGTAAAGTAACATGCAATTCCAGCCATTCTTGTACCATGATCAGCAATGTCATATACACCTTTTGAAGGATCTACTGCATGCATATTTTCATCTGTCAAAAGTGGCGACAGTAAATCATGCCCATTATTAACACCTGTATCAAGTAAACAGACTGAAGTATTGGACCGTGCTGAGACCTCTAGTCTTTCTATTAAATCTTTTACAAAGTCTCTTTGATCTAATTCAGAAAGCTGGTCAAAAAAACCTGTTGGCGTAACCATAATTCTAAATTCAGCAATTCTGGAACTTAACCACTGCAATTCTGATAATTGCTGCTTATTGGCTCTTACTCCTAATACGATTCTCTCTGGAAATACTATTTTTTGATTCTTATGCTGAATATTTTTAACATCACAAATTTGAAAAAATTCATCAATAATGGTGTCTACTTCTTCTTTCATATCGAACATTAGCCACACTTCACACCATTTCGGAATTTCGTTGGGTAATTCATTTTTATCGCTCATCCAGAGAGCATCAACCATTGCAAGATTAATACTTTCTATTGTTCCAATTACTTCTTCTTTATTCTCTGTCTCTTTGTATTTATTTAATTTTTTAATAAAAAAATCCCTTTGGTTTTCAGGGACAAAAACAGTAGAGCTTACAACGTTCTGCTCCTCACCATCATATTCATTTTTTATATTACAAATTCTAACTTTTTGTGTTGTATTCTCTAAGCTTTTCGTAATAAGATCATAACCAGCCTGACCCTTAATTTCTAAATATACTCCGTGTCGAGAAGATACCGAAACAGCCCCCAATGCTTCCTGCTGTTCTTCAGCTTGTTTCCAAGCTCTTTTTAAGTTTTCTTCTATTCGTTCTGCATGGCTAAGTCTGCTCGATCTAATAGGGTAATTACCCTTTCCACCCATGGAGGCAATTGGTGTGTAATCAATCGTTTGAGAGGAGTGACTAATATATAAGTTGCTTAAATTTGATTGCATTTATTGCTTAAGCCTCCTTATATTTATAATAACTTTTCCGATCTTTAATGTAATTTAATAGTATGTTTTTTGTAATTAGGTTATCTTCTAAGATGGAATACTTAACTGCTTCTTCACACGCTTTAACAATATCTGCGTGATTCAATCCTTGAGCCTCTTTGTACACATCCTCTGAAAAAATATCGTTTGATGCTTTGCCATGAAGCTTCATCCTAAATACCCTTGAGATTTGTTCAATATCAGGATTTTTATATTCCATTACATCATCAAATCGTCTAAATAGAGCATTATCTAAAATACTCGGATAATTGGTTGCTGCGATGATAATACTATAGGATTCATCTTCTTCAAGATTCTGTAGAAATGAATTTAAGATCCTTCTCATTTCACCTACATCATTATCTAAGTTTCTATCTGACCCTATCGCATCAAACTCATCAAACAAATATACCCCACGACTTTCCTTTATCTGTTCAAAAACTTGTCGTAGTTTTGTACTTGTTTCCCCCATGTATTTCGTTATCAACCGATCAAATTGTATTACATAAAGCGGTAAATATAACTCATTCGCTATGACGGAAGCAGTCATGGTTTTTCCTGTACCAGGATCTCCTGCAAGTAAAAGTTTTGAACGATTCATAAGTCCATTTTTTCTTAGGAGATCTTTTTTGTGATATTCATTGATTACACGTTTTATTTTCTCTTCTATCTCAACCGAAACAATTAAATCAGATAAATGAACATGAGTCATCTTCTGTTCAAGAATGTCTAATCGGTTATTTAATGCTACAACCTTATTTTTGTTTAGATGCTTAGAGTTTTGAATAATTTCTTTAATTTCTCGGGCACTTGCTGTATGACCTACTTTTGCTTCGTGAGCCGCAATTTGCAAAACAACAGTTTTAAATTTCTCTTCATTACTATCGAAATGCGCTCTTATTAAAGCTTTAATCTGTTCTATTGTTGCCATGCGGATTCACCTACTTTCTTTAGAAGTGCTTATGATAAAAATACAAATATAAGTCACATATGTCCTTTGTGCATCAAAAAATAGTGGTAAAGTTTGCTTAAATTATATTCTATGTTAAGATATTCATTTTGTTAAAGCACATAAATTCCCTCTTCATTTTATCACTCAATGTCAAGCATCACAACTACATCAATTGGATACGTTTGATAACTTTTGCTTGCTCTTGCTGGATATGCCAACGATAATCTTTGTCTACCAACTACCCATTAAGTAGCTTTCTTTCACTGAATAATTCCTTGTTTTGCCTAACTCCGATGTCCTCAAGCAATGCTCTTTCCAATATTCATCACTTCTTCTCGTGCGTTAGCACCGTAGATAGGGCACCATCAGTTCTGATTTTGCGGATGGGGTCACCCAAACTGATTTTCTACTTTTTGTACCTCTTTATTAATGATTATGGTAATGAATTATTTTATAAGATTAAATATGATAAATCACTTCTTGAATAATCCCCCCTCTTACTAGGGTCGATGCTATTGTATTTCAGCTTCGTTATTTAAATAGATTATTTCACAAAGCCATTTAAACGCGAAGACCCTTGCTGCGCAGTATGTGTCTACTACTAAATATGAGTTACTCCACAATCATGGCCCGATTGTTAAACAAGAAAACATCCTGCATATCAACACATGATTTTTTATCAATCTTTGTTATAAAGGGTCAATCATTTCACCATTTATGAGCCAATGTCCTGCATCACTTGTTTGTACTCTTCGTTGATGTCTCCACCTGTTAAATCTAGCGGAATCAATCTACTCTCATAATAGTAAGGTAGTAGATCTTTATCCTCACTAGATTGAGCCATATCGTATTTATAGATAATTTGTCCAAAGATTTCTTGTGTCTTGGTACTTAATAATTGAACTGGCGTACCTGAAAAACCTATAAATGATGCATTTGGTAGGGCACACGCATTTGAGCAGCAATTCCTCCATCAAATCCATTTTGTGTTCAGTGAGCTTCATCGGAGACGAACTTCCGAATTTATCCACAACCAACTAAAGGTAAAATTTCCCATATGTATTTTTAAAAATATATAATTTTTCTCGACCTACCTGGTATTAATTATACTTATGTCCTAGGTAATTTGAGCCCCGGGTATGTCAATCCAAAAGTAAAGATATTAGATGAAAGTCTACTATGTAGAACAAAGCCCTTCGGGTAATGGAAAGCCGTCCTCCTGACACAAAAACCTGCACTATTCCGCTTTTTTTGATTTGAAATTGCTTTTTAAAACCTCAAAACCTTCCCCACATACTTTCTATGGGAATGAGTGGAAAACACTTATTTCATTTCTTTTAATTTTTTCCACATCTTTTGAGAGGAGGAATTACAGCTATTCTTATCATTTTATTGTACTCGAGAACTTCATTTTAACCATTAGAATTGGAAGGATGGATGATTAATGTAAACTTGTCATTTCTGTAACGGCACTATTACTGAAGGCTTTGTAGGTTCAAAAAACGAGACAAAAATCTATTCTTGCTTTAATTGCTTCATACAAACGTTAAAACCTTTTAAATTTGACGAGGAGTTCGTTTACTATCCTTTGTTTGGGATGAGAGATATTCAACTAGAGGATTCTGTTGTCTTTTATGACAATGATGGCCAAGAACTTGCTAAAGTCTATTTGGAGTCTTATGAAGAAGGTTTTTTAAGTTACTTAAAAGAAGAGATAGCTAAAGATTTAGACTTAGCTAATGAAGAAATTACTTTAATGATTGAACCTTTTGATATTCAGTTAAAAGAATGACGGAACGGGCAATGGTTGCCCGTTTATTAAACATTAAGGGAATATTATTCACCTAATTATAAACGAATCCTATTAATATACTCCCTCTATGTTTACTGCAGAAAACTGGTAGAAGTAGAAATAATCAAGGATTTTTATTTATGCCAAGTATTCAGTTACTTTTTCAAACAAACCTTAATTATAGAACCTTGAAACATTATAAGATACGAATGTAATTTAACTGAAGAGCATTGCTAAATCCAAATATAGAACGGGAACGGTTGTCCCTTTGGGGGAGTGGGCAACCGTTGCCCACTTTCTTTTCATAAACTCAATTTTTATCCCTAGAAATAATTCGTTGTTTTAAATAGCTCTACATTCTGGTAATCTATGTTCTAATCCTACTTGTATAATCTCATCATGACTTAATACAAGAAAATCCCAACATTGAGTTTTTAATTCTTCTACGGTAGCTTGACTAATAATAGCTTTTAAATATTCACGTACTGTTACATTTAGCTTAGCCTCCTTTATTTCATCCTCTAAGACTTTCAAAAAGCCTCCATCTGGGCATCCCTCAAAAGGATTATAATCAAAGTTCTCTCGGAACATTTCCTCAGTTGCTCGGTCAATAAACATACACAATTCTTCTGCATTAACTGGAACTTCAAGACATTTATATCCTTCATACGAAAACTTTACAGAATCAAAATGATTTTTATCAGCATTTTTACGGCCAAATTTTTCTTCTGTTTCTTTCCAAAGACATTTTTCACATATTGCACTACCATCAAAGCATACGGCAAAATCCCCATTTATCTCTCCATTACATATAATACAGTTTTTCATATGTATCACTCCGCTTCTTGTCCTTTGATTTGTTAAACACCTTACTATTTTTTATGCTTAAAGCGCATATCACCATCTATTAAATTATTGATCTTATTGGATTAGGAATATAACTGATTCCCCAATCCCTTGGAATCGTTATAGGGCTTAGTCCAATTTCTTTACAAGCTTTGATATAGTTCGTAAAAGTATTTTGGGATCCTTTAACAAGTATCTGTGTATTTTTAATTACTGTACCTTCAACAAATTGTTTTCTAGCTCTGGTAATATTTCTAGCCTGCGCAATAATTTGTAACCATTTTTTAACATTCTCCTTTTTTCTAATACTCCAATTAGTCGTATATACCAATTTAATAGCTTCATATAGGGAATAAAAATCGCTAGTCCCTATCACCGACTTGTAATGATAAAGAATAATATCCTTTGCCATTTTAGGACGACTTAGATAATTATAAATTGTAGCTTTATTGGGTAAATCATATTTTTTCCGAAGATGATTTAACTTATTTTGATTAATGCACTGCACTTCAACGCGGAATATATCCTTTGCCTCTTCTATTAGATACGAATTCGCTGAAGAAGAATCTATATATTTTGCAATATGATCCTGCTTATCATAAAAGTTTAATACGACACTTTTAGATTTCCTGTATGAACTGCCAGGCAAATTTATCGTATCTTTATAGCGATATGGATCGTTTGATCTCTTTGCAAGTTCCACGCATTGTTTTACATAACTTGTAGTTAGATTTATAGCATAATCAATACGTGAAACAATCCAACCCTCAGCTGATGGGAGCATGTACGAAATTTCACTTATCTTAGCATCTAATTCTAATTTAAGTTTGTCTACCGATTGAGGTGAGCAGTCCAACAACTGAATCGTTCTTTTACCTTTTATGAGAGACTGCGGCTCAATCCTTAAGTAGATTCTAAAAAAGTCTTCATTAATTTTAGAAATGGAAACTTCCATAATCCCAGTAATATTCAAAGGCAATATGATTTTAGCGATTTCTCCAGCAATGAGTTCTTGTATTTCATTCAGTTTTGAGTAGTCTTTTAGTAAACTTATTATTTTATCACTGTGTGTAATGAGTATAAGTTCAAATGTATGAACCATCATGTAACCACTCCTATTTTTGTTTTCGGAAACATGTACTTTAGCTAAAACCCTTGGTACAACTGTATTTAAACTATCTAAGATATTAATGAATTTGTGTGACATCATATAATTCTTTTTTAGTTACCATAGTTATATCGCTATTTTCAGTGTGCTTTCGATATTTTTTAACCTTAGTACTCTCTTACTTTTTGTTACTCGGAATTCTTTTTAATAAGCATTTGAGCATAAATATATAGTATTACCGTCTATTCCCCCTTATATCATCATCAAGAAGATAAAAAATCACTTGAAAAAGTCAAAAATGAATAATATCAACCTCTCTCAAAGCCTTATAATTACAGGATTTTTCGTAAACTTTCTCTTCCTTACAAAAACCTTAATTTTCCTTTGTTTTCTTCGTTTTTGTAAAATAGTATGAATTTCTCCTTTTCCACCTGGTTTCAACCTCTTTTTGTTTTCAGAATGTATAATGAACTAAATACTTTTAGAAATTGTCTTAAACTGAATCCGTTCAAATTATTGGTCTTGAAACAATCTAAATTGTTCAAAGAACCTTTCATGTTCTATTCTTGTTTCAAAACTTTCTAAAGTCATTTCATAAATTCGATAAATTATTTTCCCATCTTTGACTGGAAGACCTGTTTCTAATCGACGTAATCTGGAATAGTTAACACCAGTTTCTCGAGCAATAAAAGCTCTTGTTAACCCTAATCGATCTCTCCATTCTACGAGTCGATTACCTTCATCAATCCAGTTTTGTCTCCGTTCTCCTTTGATTCGAGCACATTTCTCTTTTGAGGTTTCTACCTTCCTTGCTATTAATAAATCAACCAAATTCATTAAAGTTCCCCCTTCGAATATTACAAATCAACAAAAAAGCCCAGACAGTCAAAATATAGTAGACCAAGAAAAAAACTAATGGTCTTTTATACTTGACGCCTGGGCGCTTTATCTCATGTATTTACGGTGTTATATTTTTTACATCTTGTAACAATGTTAATTTTATAAACAAATATACAACAATCGTTAAAATTTAGCAATAACCTTCAAAAAAATAATTACAAAAAATCTTACTTAAGGAACAACGGGCAATCATTGCCCACTTACAGGAACGTTTGTTCTTAGTAACGAGCAATCATTGCCCACTCATTTCTCTATTGCCCCAAAAACTATTGACAGGTTATTTACATATTGTATAAATTAAGATTAGCAAAACTTTACTAAATATATTACACACAAAAGATAAAACGCGATTCGCGATAAGTCATTTACAGCTTCCAACCAGAAGTCTGTACTTATCGCGGCCGCGTTATTTTTATTGCTTAAAAGCCTACAGCACACCTGAGAGAAACTAATATAATCTACTTCAGACAAGTTAGCTAATTCAGCTTAATTCGTACTTGGAGGGGCTTCCATGTCTAAAAAGAAAGAGAAAAACTTTGTTGTAAAGAGGACGTTCGTCGGAACGGAAAAACTTGAGGATGTATTACTAGAACTAGTTAATCGTAAGATTGACAAATATATTAGTTCTACTTACGATGAAACTATGGCAAGTGCTACTCTGGAAGGAGTGGCAAGCAAATGAAAGGTGTAATATACGCTCGTGTATCAACAGATAGAGAAGAACAGAAAAGTAGCCTTCACAATCAGATAGTTCTAGCTGAGAACGTTGCTCGAGAAAAAGGCATCATGGTTGTTGACAGGTATATTGATAGCAAATCAGGGACGGGGCTAAAAAGTCGAGAAGGTATTCTACAGCTTATAGAAGACGCAAAAAAGAAAAAGTTTGATGTCGTTATTGCAAAATCAGTCTCACGGCTAGGCAGAAACATGTTACAAAGCTTGCAAACAGCAGACCAGCTAGAACGGCTTCATATCAGATTGATTATGCCTGAGGATTCCTATGACACCGATACAAGCAGTACAAGACTTATGTTTAACTTAAAAGCCGCCCTTGCAGAGGAGGAATCCGCTAAGCTGGCAGAACGTGTAAAACTCGGCCTACAATCTGTTGCTCGAGAAGGAAAATTTGCATCATCGATTCCTCCATATGGTTACAAAGTCAATCCAACTACAAAAAAGCTAGAGATTGATGAAGACTATGCTCCATACGTTAGAAAGATATTTGATTACTACTTACATCAAGGCTGGGGCATGAGTAAGATTGGGAATCATTTTATGAGACAACAAGTACCAACACCTAGAGCAGTAGCTAACTGTAAGAATGCAGGCACACGCTGGCACCAACAGACGCTTAAACGAATCTTGACGAATCCGAACTACACAGGGGATTTAGTCCAATGTAGAAGCGAAACGACTAAGTACCTAGGAAAGTCGGAAACTTATAAAATACGAAAAGAAGTCGATCCAGAACGGTACATTGTCGTTAAAGATTCTCACCCAGCTATTGTTTCTAGAGAAGACTTTGATGCAGTCCAAGCTCTCATAAAAGCTAAAAGAAAAGCAAAATCAAACGGTAGAGAGAGTCTATTTGCGAATATTGCTGTTTGCTCTGACTGTGGTTCTGGAATGCATTTTAAATCTGACCGAAGAAACGGCGCATATGTTTGTGGTACTTACGTCAAACATTCGAGCTCTTTCTGTTCGTCTCATATTATTGAAGAAAAAAAGCTATTAAAATTAGTCAGGAACGACGCACAAAATTTAATGAAAAGTGCGAACAACATAGACGAATTATACGGCCTAGCAGAGGAAAAAGCATTATTGAAGCAGTCAAGTATTCTTAAAGAGATTAAAAGTCTGGAGAATCAGGCTGAGAAGCTCAGTAATCAATTTAATAGTCTATTATCGCTGCATGCTGAAGGTATCATTACAAAAGAGCAATTCAAGGTGAAAAATCAGTCTATCTCAGAACTGCAGCATGCATTAGCAAATCGCAAAATGGAATTAGAATCTCAGCTAGAGCAAAAAAAGAACCAGGAAAAGAATATCCTGGCTTTTAAAAGAATTGTTGACAACTTCTTAAACCTTGATGAGAAAGATCAACAAGACATGAAACAAATTCTTCAAAGAATGATTGACAAGATCAAAGTCTCTGAAGAAGGCGAGATTGACATTCACTACAATCTTGCCCCTTAGAATAATACTTAGGTACAGTTTAGCTAGCTGTACCTTTCAAAACAAGTTTCACTATCACTTCCACATGGCTCGTATGCGGAAACATATCGACCGGCTGGATAAACTTCACTTCGTATTTCGAACTTAAGGTTTGAATATCCTTTGCTAATGTGGACGGGTTACAAGAAACATATATCAGCTTTTTCGGCTGTACCTGCAGAATGGTTTGCAACAGTTGGCGGTCAAGTCCAGTTCGGGGTGGATCGACAACAACGACATCTGGTTTCCAGCCTTTTTTCACCCATTTAGGTAAGACTTCTTCCGCCTTCCCTGGGACATATTTTGTATTCGTGAAGCCGTGGCGTTTGGCATTTTTCTTGGCGTCCTCGATTGACTCCGGGATGATGTCCATGCCGCGGACTTCTGCTGCTTTGTCTGCAAGCCACAGTCCGATTGTACCCACACCGCAATACGCATCCAAGACTTTTTCACTACCTGTCAACGCCGCTGCCTTTTTCACTTCATTATAAAGTTTAATCGTCTGTGTCGGATTTAATTGAAAAAACGTTCTCGCTGACAGCTCGAACTGTAAATCCCCCAATGTTTCCTGGATGAATTCCTCCCCGGCTAGCTTTACCGTCACATCGCCAAAAATCAGCGATGTCTTTTGACCATTGATGTTTTGCACAATTGATTTTACGGCAGGGAGACGCTTTTGAATTTCTTGAATCAACACTTCCTGTTTTGGCAGCTGTTTTTGTGAGGTGATGAGTACCACCTGTAGCTCACCTGTCTCTACGCCAACACGGGTAACGATTGTTCTGACAATGCCTTTTCTTGTTTTTTCATCGTAAATCGGAATGTGGAGTTCTTGTAAAATTTGCTTTACGGTTGCCGTAGCTTCATTTGTCTGCACATGCTGGACGGCACAATTGTCAATATTGATTAATTGATGCGAATTCAGTCCGTATAGTCCCGCTAGTAATTTTCCGTCTTTTTCCCCAACTTGAAAGCTGCTTTTGTTTCGGTAGCCCCACGGATTCTCCATTCCAATCGTCCTGCGAATTTCAAGCGTCTCCAGCTTGAGCTTAGTATGGCGTTCAAGTGCTTGAATAACGATATCACGCTTTTCCTTTAGCTGCTGGTTGTAGGCAAGATGCTGCAACTGACAGCCGCCGCACTGTTCGTAGAAAGGGCATGGTGGTTGTACCCGATGAGGCGATTTCACACGAATCCTTTTAATCTTTGCTTCAGCAAATTTCGGGTGTATATTTGTCGCCTCGACTACCACTTCTTCCCCCGGAAGAGCACCTGGCACAAAGACAACTTGCTTTTTATAATAACCGACGCCTTCCCCGTTAATCCCAAGTCGTTTGATGGTGAGCGGGAATGTCTGCTTCGGCTGAATTTTTATACTCTGATCCGTTTTCATCATATTCACTCCAAATGTATTCCAATACGCCTACAAATACAACGTATACTAATAGTCTTCGTATAATAGCACAGCTATTATAACACGAAACAACCAACAACCAAATTCCTAGAAAAAGTGTCCACTCCAGAAAGACAAATGTCCACGAAGGGTGCCAGGCACCAAAATAGCACTAAAAGAAGTACCAAAATAGCACTAAAAGACAACGAAAAAAAGCTGCTAATGGCCGCGAAAATTTCGCCACGCTGATTAGCAGCTTGGAAATTGAATGGTAAAGGTGGTGCCTTTGCCCGGTTCGCTGTGGATTTGGACTTTTCCCTTCATGGCATGGATGAGCTGGAATGAAATTGTCAGACCGACGCCGGTGCCTTTTTCTTTTGTCGTATAGAAAGGTGTACCAATTTTTTTTATTTGGTTTTCCGTCATTCCCTTACCGCTATCAATGATCTCAATCCAAATCTCTTCTTCCCTTTGAAAAACTCGAACTGAAAGAATACCACCTGTGTTCATTGCTTCGATACCGTTTTTCATCATGTTGACTAAAATTTGTTTGATCTCGCCTCGATTTCCCTTCATATAAAGATTCTCCTGAATATCAGATTCAATCGTAATATCCTGAATATTAGAATAGGATCTCATCAGCGAAACTGTCTTGTTAACTTCATCAGATATATTGATTGCTAATAACTCCTCTGTATAGGGCTTGGCCAACGATAAATAATCATTGATAATCGATTGAGCATGGTCGAGTTCAGTTAATGCAATCGTAATATATGCACGCTGTGAGTCTTTTAAATTCTCCTCGTCGGAAATCAATTGCAGAAATCCTCGAACGGATGTAAGCGGGTTGCGAACTTCATGGGCAACAGAGGCTGCCAATTGACTTACGACATTCAATTTCTCATCCCTTTGCATTTTTTCCCGAATTTCAATTTGCTGGTTAATGTTTTCAATAACAAATACCACCATCATTAAACAAATCCATGTGATGGTGTAAAAAATTAACATAAACGGAATTTGCTCACTTTGATTCTTTGAGAACAAGGTTAGCATTACAATGAGCGTATTGGCCCAATAGACGAGAGTAATAGATATGATTTTTTTCTTTTTAGGAAAAGCTTCGATTCTTTTTCCGAGAAAAATTAATACTGCACAAGTAAGCGTATAGTTAATCAAGACGACATAAAAACCTTCGCCACCAATAATAAATCGATATATTAGCAAAATACTACCGGTAATAATTCCTGGAATTGTTCCACCATATATAAAGGAAATCATAAATGGTATGATTCGAAAATCATAGACAAAATCTTCTGTAAATTTTATTGGAAAGGACATTGCCAGGATTAAGATGAAGACTAAAATAAAGGTCAATTTTGAGTGAGGTTTCCTTCGTTGAAGCTCATTTTCATTAAAAAACAAATGATAAACAAAAATTGGAAAGAGGATAATTAATACTTGAAATAAAATAACCTTTATATAGATTGACATAAAACAACTCCTCTATTGTTCATGACCTTCATTTTTAGAAGTTGGATAATTTTAAATAATATTTATAAGGATAATATTACGTATTATTGATAATAGTGTAAATAATTATTAAAAATTGTCAAATGTTTTTTTCAAATAGTAAAACCGAACCCCTAAATAGGATTCGGTTATTTCTTGGTCAAATCATCTAGGCTTTTGAATGTATAGCCCTTCTTTTTTAAATCCTGAATTGCTTTTTCCAAGGCATCAGCATTGTCTCTAGAAACAGAATGTAACAGCAGAACAGCTCCAGGATGAATCTGTTTCATAATATTGTCATACGCGTATTGCCAGCCTTTTTGCTGATTAACGTTCCAATCTACAAACGCTAGTGACCAAAATACATGTGTGTATCCCTCTTCCTTAGCAATTTGCATGGTGCGTTCGCTAAAAATACCCCGCGGCGGCCGCAAATAACTCATCTTTTTTTGCCCTGTGAGTTGCGCTGTCTTATCCTTTACCTTTTTCAGCTCTTCACGGATTTGGGCATCGTTCACCGCTGTGAAATCAGGGTGGCTCCAGGAATGGTTACCAATAATATGACCTTCTTTGACGATTTGTTTGGACAATTCAGGCTGTGAGTCTAAAAAATGTCCCGTAACAAAAAAAGTTGCGGGCACTTTTTCTTTTTTTAAGGTTTGCAAGATTTTCGGCATATAGCCATTTTCATAACCAGCGTCGAAGGTTAAGTATATGTTTTTTGAATTTGGGTTAGCTTTATAAAAGGCCCCGTATTTTGCAAGCAACTGGTCATATTGTGCCCCCGCTTGCGGCTGCTGCTCATTCACGGCCTTTTTAAAGCCCCAGTGAATCGGTTGATTTGAGACCGCATACGTAACATTTGGAACAAGTGCCATCATGAGTGCGATGACTGGCAATAGCATTTTTTTCACCATAATCCTCCTCAGATTGTTTTTTTTAGTTTTCGTTTTCTGTGGGAGATTCATGATTGGTACATTGTGGATGAATATTTGCGATTTTTTCTTTATTGGGATGCTGAGTAGTTGATGTATAAGTATAATCCGACATCGCATTGAGATTGCTACAAGCCAAGCTCTCATTGAGTTTGCTGAATGATGGATGTGGCTTGGTGGTACTTTCGATTTCTGTTTGTTCCAGTATAGGGTAAATTTAATAAGGAAAAAATGTAGGTGGCTGTTCGAGAAGAAGGAATATGGAGAAATCTACATAATTCAGCATTTGTGAGCGGTAAATTGAAGAGTAAAAAATAATCCTCTATCGCCTCAATGTGTGCATTTTTCGAAATAAAATGACACTTGGGGCAAAGCCAATTCATTCGTCTATACAGCATGGGCAGGTGAAAACAGCACGGGCATTGGACACCCGTAATGATTTCATGCTGCCCGATATCAAATATTTTTTGAACGTCATATTGTTTTGGGGTATGACTGTTTACTAATAAGTTGCTGATCTTTTCCACTGTTGGTTTGTTCACGATTTCCTGCTTGTAAGAACGGTGTGCAGTCTCAACAATGTTTATCACGTCACCCGTCCGACAAATTCTTCGGTATGCTTCTGGATACTTTATATCAATTTCCGTAGAATCTTTACAGATTGTCACAAAAAAATCAGTTGGTATCTTGGGGATTTCGTATTGATTTAAAAAGTAATGTAGCAAAATTTTATGTCGCTTGGCCTGAGTAATCGGATTTTCATAAATTTTACGAGTATCTTCATATTGTTGAATCATTTGGTTTTTCTCAAAAATTAATGTTCCAGAATTATTTTTTGCTTCAAAAATAATCATGAATTTTTGAGAAAGAAGGAGCACATCGATTTGAAAAAATCCGTTACCTAGTGGGAGGCGGAGGTCGTGAAAGATAGAAGCATGTAGCAGTGGAATTTGCTTAAGATAAAAATTTAACGACTTTTCACCATTGTATCCTGACTTCAACTTTTTGATTCTAGTAATAATATTTGGCATGGCAGGATGCTGTTCGGGCAATCGTCTTTCTAAAGCTTCTGCTTGCATTAATATTCTAGGGGGCAAAATATCTTTTATAAACAAAAAAATTCCTCCTTCTTTTTGTTCTCGTTTTTGTCTTCTACATCTATATCGTTGATTCCTGCCATTATTATGGATTACTCTGTGAATTATTTTTCTATTGGAAACAGTGTATTAGTTCTTTTCTACAATATTTAAAGACAATCCTACAAATTAGAGGTAATATTCTACAATTCTAAGCTGCTTATCTACAATAGTTGGTTATAATTAGAAATCAGCATCCTGTTTCCACACTTTACAAGCTTCTTTCTACAATTTTACGCACCCCATCTACATAAATGCGGCGATTTTCTACAATTCTAAGCTGCTTATCTACAATTGTTGGTTATAATTGGAAATCAACATCCTGTTTCCACACTTTACAAGCTTCTTTCTACAATTTTACGCACGCCATCTACATAAAAGCGGCGATTTTCTACAATTCCAAGCTGCTTATCTACAGATTCAACACCCTTATCTACAAATATTGGATTTTTCAACAAAAATCACCACACCGCCAAAAAACCCGCACCATCAATGATGCGGGTTCCACACTTCCTTTTATTTAAAAACCGGATCTTTAAATTGGGCTAATTTTTCTAATGATGATTTATCGACGTCGGCATGGAGACTGTTTCCATGTGAGTCCATCGTGACAACGGCACGGAAGCCTTTAACACGAAGATGCCACATCGCTTCTGGGATACCAAATTTCATTAAGTCAACGCCCACTACCTCTTTAATACAGTCTGCATAGTATTGTGCTGCACCGCCGATTGCATTTAGATAGACGCCGCCATGCTCCGCTAACGCCGCCAACGTTTTCGGTCCCATACCGCCTTTACCAATCACGGCGCGGATACCAAATTTCTTCATGATGTCACCTTGATAAGGTTCTTCGCGAATACTTGTTGTTGGCCCGGCCGCCTTCACATGCCAATTTCCATCTTCGTCTTTTAACATGACCGGACCGCAATGATAAATAATCTGACCATTCAAATCAACCGGCGCTTCATTATCTATCAAATACTTATGAATGGCGTCGCGGCCAGTATACATTAGACCGTTGATTTCAACGACGTCCCCCACTTTCAACTGACGAATCTGTTCCTCTGTAATCGGTGCCTCCAAGGTAATCACATCATCTTCTGAACGGGCAGCCGCTACTTCCCTTTCAGCCTGACTTTCTGCAAAATCAATGAATTCACCGTCTTGATAGGCCCATTCCAGTATTTCTCCGCTCGCGGTATCGACTGAAACACCCATGCGGCGGAAAGCCCAACAGTTATAAGCAACAGAAACATAGAAACTTGCAGGAATTCGGTGCATCACGCCAATTTTACAGCCTAATAGCGTTGCTTCACCGCCAAATCCCATCGTACCGATGCCCAATTTATTTGCATTTTCCATAATATATTCTTCAAGCTTGCGCAAATCTTCATTTGGATTTACATCTTCAACCGGACGGAATAGCTGTTCTTTTGCTAAATCATAGCCTGAAGAACGGTCTCCGCCAATACCTACACCAATGAATCCGGCGCTGCAGCCTTGTCCTTGTGCCTGATAAACGGAGTGCATAATGCACTTGCGGATGCCATCAAGGTCACGACCGGCACGGCCAAGTCCTTCTAATTCACATGGTAGGCTGTACTGGATATTTTTATTCTCGCAGCCGCCGCCTTTTAAAATTAGGCGCACATCAATGTAGTCTTTCTCCCATTGTTCAAATTTGATAACCGGTACCCCTATTCCCAGATTATCACCGCTATTTTCCCCAGTTAAGGAGTCAACAGAGTTTGGACGCAACTTCCCATCTTTGGTCGCCTGCACAATCGCCTTTTTAATGGCTGCCTTTAGTTCTAATTGGTTGACGCCAACTGGTGTTTTTATTTTAAACGTTGGCAAGCCTGTATCTTGGCAGATTGGCGATACTTGTTCGTCCGCCATCTTAATGTTGTTTGTGATCGTTGCCAAGCTCATCGCGGCTCTCGTGCCAGCGTTTTCTTTTTCCTTGGCAGCCTTAACTGCGCGGCGAACATCTTTCGGAAGTTTTGTAGAAGTTTCAACAACCAACTTATACATGCTTTCTTCAAACTTCGCAATATTCACTTGTAATCCTCCCCTTTGTCTTCATAGTACAAATTTATAATTTTGCAACTATTGACCGCTTTAATTATACTCCTATACTCAATTTATTTAAAGAAATTGCTTGCAATCGATTACATTAGGAAATTTCAGGGGGGAGTTCCTGAATTTTTCCACGAAAAAGAGCCTGCGTATTACACAGACTCTTTCACTTCACGATGATTAAATTCACGACATTTTGATTCCATTTCATCCAAGATGGATAGTAAACGGTCAATATCTTCAACATCCGTATCTTCCGGATCGATTGCGTCAAGCACGTCCATGAACATATGTAAACGCTGCTTTAAAAAATTCACCTGCGTATTCTTATCATAAGTAGGGCTGCCCATGTCTTTCTCTCCTTTCATTACCGTTTTCATCCTATCTAACTTTCCCCGTTTTGGCAATGTCTTCTTTTATAAAAAAAGACTCATGCTATTGCCGAGTCTTTCTATTACAGTTATGCTTAGTTACCGTGGCCGCTCAGATGCAACAAAACCAAACGACACATAATCCTGTACTGGTATCCATGCACCGATACCCTGTGACGTTACGTTTTTCACAACAATGAATTTACGGTTACCTTTTAACATTAAAAAGACTTCCCCGTAGGTAACCTTCCCTTTCTCGCTGATGGCTGGGGCGTATCCGTATAGATAGCCTAATCGCTTCGGCGGTATATTGTAATAATGATCATTCTTCGTCCCCGCACCGATAACGGTATCAAATGCAAGTGGCAGGTTGGTCTTTTTCATTGCCTTTAGTAGCATCATTTTCTTAACTTCTTCTGCATTTGGAATTTTTGCGGTTAAGCCACCCCGAACAATTTTTTGGGTTTCCTGGACGTATTTAACCCGATAAGGTGATTTGCCACCGCGATTATCATAATAATTTGTATTAATCTTTTGATACTCCCAATTAGGTGAAGTTTCTGAAGACTCGTAATTTAGTGCCCACTGACCGAGGTAAATCACTGCCCGATAGCCAATTGAAAACGGAGTACTATTCACACTTGTTTCGTTTAACATACGAATTAAATCTGGATTTTCAATTTTTACATTGGAGGAATTAATTAACTCTTTCGTCAACTCACTCGGCTGTAAATATGGCAGATCCTGTGTAGAATTAGGATACGTATTTTCCTTTGTGATACTCCTTACGGATGAAGGGATTTGGTATTTTGCCGGCTGCTTTTTGGCTGGGGCTTTGTCAGCGAAACCAGTTGAGGCTAGAGAAAACATAAATAACAATGTAATTAGGACAGAAGTAAGTTTTTTCACTGAATTTAACTCCTTTCAATAATAACAAATTGCATCTGCTTGTAGTTTCCTCGAAGCGATAAAATATTATCCGTCTTTCGACTCCGTTTTTCTTTTAATTTTTCACAGTTACATAACCTATGGACTACGTAGTATTATTCAGGAAAAAAGTAGTGAATTTTAATAAATTGAATATTTACAAAATTCAAACTGCGGATTATAATATACCTAACCTTATAAAAAGGAGGGCAGTCATCAATCGAATTAGGCTAACCATTATCCATCAACATGAAGGAGGTTGGAGTACACTCTTAAATGCTGGGTCAACACTCGTGTTTGTTTCATATTTTAAACATGAAGGTTGGTGATTGATGGTTTAAAGAGCAATAACGATTGATATTTACCCTACCATAAGCTAAGCAATTGAAAGAAAAATACATGAAACCTAACCCCAAAAAAAGACTCTAAAGTGTTCTTGCAACAGCATTAGAGTCTTTTTTCACGCCTAAATTAGGACAACCCCAAAATTACGGAGACTGTCCACCCCAGATGGACATTTGTCCACGAAGGGTGTCAGGCACCATCAAATAGCACCATTAAAAGTACCATCAAAAGCAAAATCAAATAGCTACATCAAATAGCACCATTAAAGAGCACAACTAGGGTGGTACCATTTAATGGCACCGTTAACGACACCGAATACATGTTTATAGTAAGTAAAAACCGATGCCCATGATGATGTAGGCAGCGATGAGGGTGAGGCCTTCAAACCAGTTGGTTTCACCGTCGTTGGAGATGACCACCATGAGCAGGACGGATGATGCCATGGCTATTAGTTCCTGCCAGGAGAAAAGCAACGGCATTGTTTCTTCGAAAAACAATGAGATTAGCACTAGTACGGGGGCCACAAACATGGCTACCTGCAAGGTTGAGCCGATTGCGATTTCAACGGCAACATCCATTTTGTTTTTCGCCGCCATTAATATAGCAGACGCGTGCTCAGCAGCATTTCCGACAATAGCAACAATGATTACACCGATAAACAGCTCAGTCCAGCCAAACGACTCCGCTACATACTCAAATGTATGGACAAGATGTTCGGATATATATGCAACAGCAACCGTTGCTAATAACAGGACAAGGATTGCCCGCCCCTTCCCCCATTCAGGTTCTTCCTCATGCTGAACATTTTCCGCTTCATTTTGATAAACACCTCGGTGTGTGACCAATTTAAAGAATAAGGCCGCTAAGTATAACAGGATAAGCGTAACCGAAATACCAATGCTTAAGGATAATTTCTTCGTGTCATTCATATTCATTGAAAAAACTTCAGGTATCACGAACGCAACGATGACGGCAAACATGAGCAAACCAGAATTATGACGTGCATCGTACACATTAAATTTTGGCCGCTTATATTTTATACCGCCGACGAAAAATGAAAGCCCAGCAACAAGCAGCAAATTACCTAAAACAGATCCAGTTAATGACGCCAACACGACACCGACTAACCCGGCCTTTAGGGAAAAAACGGAAATAATAAGCTCGACTGCATTTCCAAATGTTGCATTTAGCAGCCCACCAATCCGAGGCCCAGCCACAATTGCCAGACTTTCGGTTGCCCTGCCCATATAGCTCGATAATGCTATAATCGTTAAACAGTAAACAGCAAATAATAGGATGCTCGGCCAATGCATGTATGTTCCTAGTACGGATAGCGGAACGCCCACAAAGGTCAACAGCATAAAAATTTTATTCGCCACATGTATCCCTCCTACTTTAATTGGCTGATTTATTTTAATTTTTCCTGATACCCTTGCCAAAATTACTGATTTCTCTTTAAAATATATTTTTGCAATATTTTTTCTAAACCTCGATATGACTATCTTGCTAACATACACTCGAATATTAAACTAAGTCTCGAACAGTCACATTTAAATCAAATTCTCCAGCAAAAACGTTATCGAGTTGTTATAATATACTGTTGAAGGCTCTTAGCATAACAAAATTTATTTTTCCAAGAGGTAGATAATGACAAATACAGATAAAAATTCAAGATTTTGGATATTAGTCAGCATCGTCGCCATTTCCGGTTTTAGCCAAGGAATGCTATTACCATTAGTGGCAATTATCCTCGAACATAGCGGCGTTTCATCATCATTGAACGGGTTAAATGCCACCGCTCTTTATATTGGGATCCTATTTATTTCCCCGTTTATGGAGCATCCGTTACGAAAATTCGGCTTCAAGCCTGTAGCGATTATCGGCGGCCTGACAGTAATTATTGCCTTAGCCCTATTTCCGTTATGGAAATCGTTTTGGTTTTGGTTCATTCTCCGATTGTTTATTGGTATCGGGGACCATGCATTGCATTTCTCCACTCAAACATGGATTACATCCTTTTCCCCAGCAAATAAACGGGGAAGGAATCTATCGCTCTATGGGCTATTTTTTGGGATTGGCTTTGCAACCGGACCATTAATGGCACCGCTCGTCAACATCAGCGATGCACTGCCATTTATCGTTTCTTCTATCTTTTGTCTAGTAGGCTGGCTTTTCTTATTTACTCTTAAAAATGAATTCCCTGATCAAGACATTCAGGTAAATTCATTCCGTGCTACGATTCAGCGCTTTTCACAAGCATGGAAATATGGCTGGGCAGCATTCCTGCCGCCACTTGCTTATGGGGTTCTTGAATCATCTTTGAACGGTAGTTTTCCTGTTTATGCTCTCAGGATTGGACTTGATGTCAAAAATGTTTCAATTCTGTTGGCCTCCTTTGCGATTGGAGCCATCGTCTTTCAATTGCCATTGGGGATGATGAGTGATAGATTCGGGCGCAGAAACGTGTTAATCATTATTCTCTTCCTTGGCTCCTGTTGCTTCTTGACAGCAAGCTTTTTAGAGCAAACGTTCTTCGCGCTGGCTGCTTGCTTATTTATCGCCGGAATGTTTGTTGGTTCAACCTTCTCACTTGGTATTTCCTATATGGCAGATTTAATGCCAAAAAATTTATTTCCGACCGGCAATCTCTTGTGTGGCATCTTTTTTAGTGTCGGCAGTTTAATTGGACCAACGCTAGGCGGAATGATGATTCAATACTTTCAACAGATTAGTTTCTTTCATATTATTAGCGTGCTGTTTTTCATCATTTTCTTGGCCATTACCACAAAAAAGGATCGATCAATGGTCACTGCCAGTCAAGAAATTTACCATGATATGTAAACATATGAGTAATTCAGATGAGCAATATTCTATCTCTTGCATACAATATGTGGTAAAATAAAGTGGAATCAAATATTTACGTTCAATGGGAACATGCTGTCATCATTCGATGACAGCTTTCGTGTTTTTTAGGGGTTGTGAAGATGATTATTTTTCTCAATTAAACTTGAGGAGGGGAAGGAATGGGACCGGAAGTAAGGTCATTAACAAAGGGGCTCGAAAAAGTTGGCATGTTGGAAAAACTAAAACCGCATCTGGAACTGATAGCAGCTGGGTTAAGCGGCTTATTGATTGTTATCGGTTGGTTATTTGACCATTACGGGCAAGAAACAGATTCCATAATTGCCTACCTATTGGCATTTGTCATTGGCGGCTTTGCCAAGGCAAAAGAAGGAATCGAAGCCACCTATGAAAACAAAGAATTGAATGTTGAAATGCTGATGATTTTTGCAGCAGTTGGGTCGGCCATTATCGGCTATTGGACAGAAGGGGCGATTTTAATATTCATCTTCGCTGTTAGCGGCGCTCTTGAAACGTATACGATGAACAAAAGTCATAAAGAAATTTCTGCCCTTATGGAATTGCAACCAGAAGAAGCACTGTTGTTAGAGGAAGGCCAGGAAAAACGTGTTTCTGTATCTCAACTGCAAATCGGTGATCGTATTTTAATTAAACCGGGTGAACGGATTCCTGCCGATGGCGTAATTGTCAAAGGATATAGCAATATTGATGAGGCAGCGATAACAGGGGAATCAATGCCGGTTTCAAAGGGACTTGATGAGGAAATCTTTGCTGGAACTGTGAATTTATCCGGTTCGCTTACCGCCGCGGTGACAAAAGAAAGCAGTGATACTCTTTTTCAAAAAATCATTGGACTCGTGCAATCAGCACAAAGTGAAAAATCTCCCTCACAGTTGTTTATTGAACGGTTTGAAGGAACGTACGTCAAAATTGTCCTCGCTGTCGTCGTTGCGATGTTCTTCCTGCCAACCTTTTTACTTGGATGGAGCTGGCATGAATCCTTTTATCGGGCGATGATATTGCTTGTCGTTGCCTCCCCTTGTGCCTTGGTTGCTTCGATTATGCCGGCAACACTTTCGGCTATTTCTAACGGGGCCCGGCATGGCATCTTAGTTAAAGGCGGAGTTCATTTAGAAAATTTAAGCCACTTGGGGGCCATTGCCTTTGATAAAACTGGTACGCTAACGAAGGGGAAACCTCAGGTTACAGATGTCATTGTCAAAGAGGGAATAAACAAGAACAATCTCATTTGGCACGCTGCCTGTGTTGAAAATCATTCCACACACCCGCTAGCCCAGGCAATTGTGAAATATGCGAGGGAAATGGTCGGAAAGGACCTCTTCCATCCTGAAAAATTAGAAGACGTCCCAGGCTGGGGCATTCGCGCAGAAATTAACGGAGTGAACTGGAAAATTGGTAAAGCAGGCTTCATTGAAAATGCGGATACGAACCATTTTGCAGCTGAAAAAGCAAAGGAATTGGCTAGTCAAGGAAATACGCTTGTATATATTTCGATAAATAGTGAATTAATGGCGGTGATCGCCTTAAAAGATGTCGTTCGCGAGGAAACCAAATTGGCGATAGATGATCTGAAAAAGCGTGGAATTCGTACCATCATGCTGACTGGAGACAGTGAAAAAACAGCTCAAGCAATCGCTGCAGAAAGTCATGTCGACGAATTTTTCGCTGAATGTCTGCCGGAGATGAAAGTGGACTATCTCAAGGAATTACAGGCAAAATATCATACAGTCGCTATGGTCGGTGATGGCATTAACGATGCCCCTGCGCTTGCAACCGCTAATGTTGGAATTGCAATGGGTGAGGGCACCGATGTAGCCCTGGAAACAGCTGATATTGTCTTAATGAAAAACGACCTGCCGCGTATAGCTGAGGCCATCCATCTATCGCAACGAATGAATCGGATTATTAAACAAAATGTTATTTTCTCTATCAGCGTCATCATGCTGTTAATCTCGTCAAACTTTTTCCAGTTTATTGATTTGCCATTTGGTGTCATTGGGCATGAGGGAAGTACCATTTTGGTAATTCTAAATAGTCTGCGCCTACTTAAATCGTAGTCAAAAACCGGGTGAACGTTTTTCACCCGGTTTTCTTTAATTTAGTGATAGCCATTTGAACCGTTTGCTGAGCCGGATGTTTTATTTCCTTTGCTGCCTTTACCCTTTTGTTTTGTACCGCCATCTTTTTTTGTATGTTTAGTCATCAATTCTACCTCCCTTGATGTTTGTGAGCAATACCCACAAGCATAGTTTAGGCAGATTGACCTTTTTCATTATAGTAACTATTGGCAGTTTGAACGGTTTTTTTCACTGTAAAACGCATTGATTTCTCCGCCTAAAATGATGATGAAAGCAGATATATACAGCCAAATCATTAAGACAATAATGGCGCCAATACTTCCATAGGTGAGTGAATAGTTGCTGAAATTACTAACGTAATACGATAAACCAAGCGAAGAAACAATCCAGCCACATGTTGCAAAGGCAGCTCCCGGAAAGGCGCTGCGGCAGCGGAGCTTCACATTTGGGGCAATCCAATATAAGCCTGTAAACACAATAAACAATATTAGCGCACTAATAATAATGCTTAATGTATCCCATAATCGAATAAATAGGCTTGTATAGCCAAACTGTGAAAATATAAACACCCCTAATTCCCGGCCAAATATTGGCAGCACTAAAGCAAAAATAAATACAAAGATCATCCCAAATGTCAGCACCACAGCCATCCCTCTGGCAACTATAAATGACCTGCTTTCAGCCACATTATAAGCCTTATTAAATGCCCGAACGGTCGCATTAATTCCGTTAGATGCCGACCAAATCGTTCCGATGATACCAAAAGAAAGTAATCCACCGCTGCGATGACTCATGATTTCGTTGATTGTTTTTTCAACAAACTTTATCGCATCTTTTGGGGCAAACTCCCGAATGATCCCGAGCATATCCTGATGGGGAATGGGGATATAAGGAATTAATGTAAATAACACAATCAGAAGCGGGAACAGTGATAAAAGAAAGTAATACGCCAGTTGAGCACTTAAGCCTGGAAGATCATCTTCACTAATTCGATGCCATAACAATCGAAGCAGTGAGGAGCGTACATCCCCTTTCATCGCTAATCATCCCCTCTCCGATTTGGTTGTCACCTCGACTTGACATTTTTATCATTTGTTGTCCTAAGAAATTAACGATTATCAGTGAGGTCATCTATAAGCTCTAGTTCATCATTTTGACTGAAGCTCTCTTTTGTTTCTTTTATCATTTCAGTAACTTGTGGAGTTAATTCACGAATTTCCTCAACTTTTTCGGCAATAAAGGAAAAATCTTCCCTTACTTGATCAATCTTTGCCTTCACATTAGTATAGGTTTCTCGTGGGTGGCGTACTGTTTCTATTACTTTTCCTGAAACTTTTTGAACATTGTCTTTCATTTCTTCACGTGTATGCTTGTCAATTAAACTAATCGCACCACCAGCCATTGCACCGAGAAACATTCCCGTCCAAAACAAATTCTTTTTAGTCATCATAACCCTATCCTTTCTTTACACAAACATTTCTACTGTTATTTTCCTTGATAGTCGGTTTTGATGCAAGTCGAACCATATTGAAAAATATATTGGTAAGATTTGTATTGACAGATTAGCGTAAAACGTGAAAAGATGAAACTATTAGCTTAAAGGGGTGACCTAAATGGATTTAACACATAAGTCTATTGAGAATGTTGAATATATGATTGAAAAAATTAAAGAAAAGCTGAAAGTTTTAAACTTAGGTGCTATTAAACCATCCCATTTTGATGAGGAAATGTACGAAGAATTAAAAGAGATTTATGAAATGGTACTTAGAAAAAGTTCTTTTAGTCCTAATGAAATGCAAGCACTTGTAGAAGAACTCGGTGGTTTGCGGAAAAAATAATTCTGACCGCATAAAAAAAGGGAATGTTGACTTTTGTGTCAGCATCCCTTATTTTCATGGCTTACTCTTGTGCAGTTAAAATAATCGGACCATCCTTTGTAATCGCAATCGTGTGCTCATATTGCGCTGATAGCGTACCATCAACCGTCCGTGCAGTCCAACCGTTTTGATCCATTTTTGTATAATGCCTGCCAATATTCACCATCGGTTCAATGGTAAATACCATACCTTCCTTAATCCGTGGTCCCTTTCCTGCGAGGCCATAATGCGGTACATCTGGTTTTTCATGAATAACTGCACCAATCCCGTGACCAATGAAATCACGAACAACCGATAACCCTTCACCTTCGACAAATGTTTGAATAGCATGACCAATGTCACCAATGCGGTTACCAGGCACTGCCTGCTCTATACCTTTATAGAGGGCCTCTTTTGTCACGTTTAACAAATGCTCAGTTTCTGGAGCTAGCTGCCCAACGCCATAGGACCAAGCTGAATCGGCCAACGCACCATTATAGTTTACAACCATATCAACGGTGACAATATCCCCTTCTTTAAGGGGTTCCTTACGCGGAAAGCCATGGCAAATTTCATCATTAATACTAGCACATGTTGCGTATTGGTAGCCCTTATACCCTTTCTGCTCCGGTTTTGCATCATGTTCTTTAAGAAATTTTTCAACAAACTCCTCAATTTCCCAGGTAGTAATACCGGGTTTAATCAATTTGGCAATCCCTTTATGACAAGCCGCGAGGATTTCTCCGGCTTTTTTCATTGCTTCTATTTCACGCTGTGATTTTAAAACAATCATGAAATGGTAATCTCCTTCCGCTTTTTTAAATTAATTATATGTATGTTTAGTCAGTTAACGGCTTTCCATAAATACAATTTAATATTAACCCTATCTGTTTCTTTTTTCAAAATAACTATCTTTTACGAACAATTTCAGCAAATCTGTTATTTTCCCCTGTTCTTAATATGGTACTTGTAACTTCTTTTTGTTAAAATGATATATATACTTCTTATATAGGTGTGTGAAGAAAATGATAGGTGACCGCGTAAAAAAATTCCGCTCTGAAAAGAAAATGTCACTGTCGGAACTTGCAGAACAAGCTGGTGTTGCAAAGTCGTATTTAAGCTCACTTGAAAGAAATTTGCAAAAAAATCCTTCCATTCAATTTCTTGAAAAAATTGCCCATGTGTTGAATATTCCTGTAGAACATTTAATTCATGAACAAATTGATAAAAATGAATTGGATGCAGATTGGATGAATTTGGTTAAAGAAGCGATGAGTTCAGGAGTGTCCAAAGACCAATTTCGCGAATTTCTTGAATTTAATAAGTGGCGTAATAATCAAGGACAGCAATAAGCACTCTAATCAAATGAAAAAGCATTCCGCACTATTTCAATTAGTTGCAGAATGCTTTTTCGTTTCAGCTTTTATTAGTGGACTCATTTTGCTTAAGAAATATCTGGACCTCTTCAACCGTTAATCCCATCTCCTTCGCCTCCACTATCAGTGCCAGCCATTCTAGGTCCATAACCTCTACTTCATTTTCTTGTACAATCACACGTATCACCCCTAAAATACTTTTTCGTATTTCAGGTAACCCGGCCACCCTAGTAAGTCTGGCACCTTACCTTAGATCCTCGGCTTTGCGTCCCTATTTTTCAATAGGTTTGCCTTTTTCTGATGTGACTTTACCGAAATACTTTTCCATGAATCCAGTCATAGGTCTTTTGGTTTATTTTAATCCTCAAAGTAATTATATCTTAATGTAAACTACATCAGTGTTAGAATTTGTCAATATTCATATACTTTTTTTCGACATTTTCATACATCATTCAACAAATATCCGCATAGCTGCATTTTTTCTGTAAAAAATACCAATAGTATTTGTCTAGGTTGTAACTAATAACATATAATAGTTATAAATATTTTTTGAAATATCAGATAATAATAGGAGGGGAAGGGTTAAGGTGACAATTATTCACGTTTTAAATTTTTCCATTCCAATTGCCTTTATTATTTTTGCAGGTTTCATGCTGGATAAATTGTGTCAACCAAGTAAATCAAAGCAAAAAACGGACGAAAAGTAATAGTAGTTTGTCAACTTTTCCCCATAAGCTTCGCTTGCATCTTCATTTCATAGTTTTTAAAAATGGACGAATTCGTTCTTTTTCCCCGCTTTGCCATCATCTGATTATAACGCAGCATTTTTTCGCTCATTCTTTTGCGCAACATTGCCTGCTCAGTGGTGTCATCACATTTACGTAATAAATCTTCAATTGTCATCATTTCTTGGTGGAGATTGCTTTCTTCCTCGGTATAGCCGGCATTTTTCAATAATTTATACGCCATTCTCAGCTCCTCTGGAATTCCTGATAAATCTTCAAGCTTTAATGGTTTTCCAAACCCAGGGAGCTGGTCAAATACACCTTCGTTATATGCTTGCTTAATCCGATCTTCCGCGATAATCTGGAACATATCCATTCACAACATTCTCCTTCCGAATATGTTCATTATAGCAAAAGCAAGACTTCTTCTTATAAAAAATAAATGCTAAAATCTGCTGTTCATGATTTGAGTTTCAATGGTAACGCTATTAATGTACGAAAGGAGTGGTGAATTTGGCACGAGGACAACATTTCAAACATAAAACAAAGCAGCATCCTGGTAATTTTTCAAAGCTAAGCATACCAGCTGCAAAAACCTCTAAGGAAGAATTAGGTGACGAAGAATTTATTGTCACCCAGGAAGCCTTCAAAAATAGACTGGCAGAAGAAGAAAACCGCGGGGATACAGCCCGACTTCTGCCAAAGAAAACAAAGTAACATCCTCTGTTTTGAAGGTTTGGTAGGCCTTGAAATGGGATAGAATCTCGCTATGGGACGGGTTAGCAAAAATTCCGTCCAATAGGACCTTGCTATTGGACAGGTTTTCTCTAATTACGTTGTTTCTGTCCAATACGACCTCGCTATTGGACAGGTTTTCTCTAATTACGATATTTCTGTCCAATAGGACCTGGCTATTGGACAGGTTTTCTCTAATTACGATATTTCTGTCCAATAGGACCTTGCTATCGGACAGGTTTTCTCTAATTACGTTGTTTCTGTCCAATAGGACCTGGCTATCGGACAGGTTTTCTCTAATTACGTTATTTCTGTCCAATACGACCTCGCTATTGGACAGGTTTTCTCTAATTACGATATTTCTGTCCAATAGGACCTGGCTATTGGACAGATTTTCTCTAATTACGATATTTCTGTCCAATAGGTCCTCCCTATCGGACAAGGTTTTCTCTAATTACGTTGTTTCTGTCCAATAGGCCTCCCGCTGGACTTATCTCTGGGTGCCAATAAAGGGGTTGATCCTCACGCCTTTTGCTGGGCATCACTATTGTTGGTAATTTTCCGCCAATCTACTGTTTTTAGCCATTGCGCCAGCACTTCAATATCCTTAGAAAAAATCCGGTCTTGTTTAATTGACGTAACTTTTTCCCGGCCCTTTTCATAAAAATCCCTCGTTTGCGTTGCCATTTTTTCAACTCCGCGATACTCGACTGCTTGCATGGCACAGATCATCTCAATCGCCAGTACCCGTCTTGCGTTCTGGATAATTTGATAGGCATGCCTTGAGGCAATCGTTCCCATGCTGACATGATCCTCTTGGTTTGCTGACGAAGGAATCGAATCAACACTAGCTGGGTGAGCCAGGGTTTTATTCTCAGAAACCAGTGCTGCTGCTGCATACTGCATAATCATTGCCCCTGATTGTAAACCAGGTTGTGGACTTAAAAATGGGGGCAAGTCATTTAACTGCGGGTTGACGAGCCGTTCAATCCGCCGCTCAGAAATATTTGCCAGTTCTGCGACAGCAATTTTCATAAAATCCATAGCAAAGGCAATTGGCTGGCCATGAAAGTTCCCGCCAGAAATTACCATCTCACCATCGTCAAAGATCAGTGGATTATCAGTCGCCGCATTGATTTCAATCTCCAATTTTTCCTTTACGTAATCAAGTGCCTGCCAGCTGGCCCCATGAACTTGAGGAATGCAGCGCAGCGAATAGGCATCCTGAACCCGTAATTCGCCCTGCTGTGTCGTTAATAGGCTGTCAGTTAAATAACGGCGGATTCTTGCGGCTGTCGCAATTTGCTGTTGATAACCGCGAGCAACATGAACCTCCTCCTTAAAGGCGTCGATGATTCCATTCAATCCTTCGATGGTCATTGCGGCGATCAATTCACTTTCATAGGCCAACTGCTCTGCCTCTAAATAGCCGACAACGCCCATTGCTGTCATCGCCTGAGTACCATTGATTAACGCCAATCCTTCTTTCGCTTCTAACGTAATTGGCATTAGTCCCTCTTGCTGCAAGGCATTGCCTGCATCCATCCGCATTCCTTTATAAAACACTTCTCCTTCACCAATCAGCACTAACGCCAGGTGAGAAAGCGGCGCTAGGTCACCGCTGGCTCCAAGTGATCCCTGCTGAGGAATAATCGGGATAATATTACGATTCACTAACTCCAGAAGCAGCTTGATAACGAGCGGACGGATTCCCGAAAAGCCTTTTAATAAGGCATTTGCACGCAGGAGTACCATCGCTTTAGCGACCACCTCTGGAAAAGGTTCGCCAACACCGCAGGCATGAGAGCGAATCAGATTTAATTGCAAGTCATGGACATGTTCCTTGCCAATAAGGACATCACTGAATTTACCAAAGCCGGTCGTAATTCCGTATACAACTCTTTTCTCAGCGACAATTCGTTCCACCGCCTCCCTGCTCTTCGCCGCAGCAGCGATACTCTCAGGAGAAGCACAAACCTTCTCACCATGAAATAATACCTTTCGCAGTTCTTCTAATGTTAAGCCATTCCCTGTTAATGTAATCATTCAATCCCACTCCTCTACCACTTTAGTAAAATAAAGAAAGAGGCTGGATTCCATTTTCTTAACGAATTTGGAGTCCAGCCTCTTTTATTTGTTTTATATGATTGTTTTTTCGCTGATGTTTCATATCCTTCACCTATGCTTACCATTATTTTTACGTTAATACTATTGTATTGGAGAAAAACCAATACTGTCAACAAAATTTTCTGAATTTTAACACGATAATACTTTAGTGAGATAACATAACAAAGGTGTTTTTTCCCCTTAGGGCTTTTTCCCAAAACGTGCACATGCTAGACGTATTGTGATAAAGCTATTATTGAACCTCACTTCAAGAAAAAATAAAACAAAAAAAGCTTTCTATACGATAATACTTGTATAGAAAGCCGAATATTATTTTAGATTCAAATTTTTTAAAGCATCAGCCAAAGCTGTGTTAAGTGGCTCTGCTTCCTTGTTTTGGTTTTTTAAGTACTTCTGCACCGTACGTTTATCCACGTTACCCTTAGATTCCTTTTTACGGCGTGCTTCGAAAGCAGATAGCTTCTCACGATATCCGCATTTACAAGCAAAGATTTGTCCTTCTCCTTCACCGCGAAGTTCGAGTTTTTTGTGGCATTGCGGGCAGCGAGCATTGGTAACGCGAGAGACATTTTTTCGATATCCACATTCGCGGTCTTGGCACACCAGCATTTTGCCTTTTTTACCATTCACTTCAAGCATTGGCTTTCCGCAGTCTGGACAACTTTTTGTAGAGATATTGTCGTGTTTAAACTTTTTATTACTTGTTTTAATTTCCGCGACAATCTCTTTTGTATATTTTTTCATTTCATTGATAAAGACTTCTTTTTTCAATTTACCATGGGCAATTTGATCAAGCTTTTGTTCCCACTGGGCTGTTAGGGAAGGAGACTTTAGCTCCTCTGGCACTAAATCTAATAATTGCCGCCCTTTGGATGTAAGGTAAATGTCTTTGCCACGCTTTTCGATAAGGAATGAATTGAACAGTTTATCAATAATATCAGCACGGGTCGCCACGGTCCCTAAACCGCCCGTTGATTTTAACGTATCGACAAGGCGTTTATCCTCGGTTTCCATGTACTTCCCTGGATTTTCCATCGCCGATAAAAGACCCGCTTCAGTGAAGCGTGCCGGCGGCTTTGTTGCGCCGGATGTTTGGGCAATTAAGCTTACCTTTAATGTTTCGCCTTTTTCAATCCTTGGTAAAATCTGCTCTTTTAGATCATCACTTTCATCATCATCTTCCAAGTGATGATTGTAAACTTCTTTCCAGCCCATTGATAGGATGGTTTTCCCTCTGGCAACAAAGTTTTCCTCACCGATCTTCGCCCGAAGCGTTAATTGTTCATATTCAAAGGCTGGAAGCAAGACTGCGAGGAATCTTTTAATCACTAAATCATAAATTTTTCGCTCTTTATCGGTGAAAGCCGAATAATTCACATATCCCTCAGTTGGAATAATTGCATGGTGATCGGATACTTTGCTATCATCGACAAATGCCTTGGAAGCCTTAATTGGCTGTTTTAAAATTTTGTTTATTAGAACACGATATTCACCAACTGCACACGCCCTAAGTCGCTCCGGAATCGTCGGAACAATATCAGATGAAATAAAGCGTGAATCGGTGCGGGGATACGTTAACACCTTATGCTGCTCATACAGCTTTTGCATAATATTTAACGTCTCCTTCGCGGAGTAACCGAATATTTTATTGGCATCACGCTGCAATTCTGTTAAATCATAAAGTCCCGGTGAAAATGACTTCTTCGGCTTCCTTTCAATCTCCGTTACAATGGCATTTTCAGTCCCTAATTTTTTCACAATGGCCTCTATTGATTCTTTATTAAAACTGCGGCTGTTCCCTTTTGCATCCTGCCAAGTCAGTTTCAGTTTAGCCGTTGTCTGGGCCTCAATCCCGTAATAGGTTTGTGGTTTGAAGTTTTTGATTTCCTCCTCGCGAGCTGCGATGATTGCTACAGTTGGAGTTTGGACACGGCCACAGTTAAGCTGCGCATTAAATCGGGTTGTTAAAGCACGGGTTGCATTAAGACCGATATACCAGTCAGCCTCAGAGCGGGCAACAGCTGAGAAATACAGGTTCTCATACGCTTTTCCCGGCTTCAAAGACTTGAATCCATCTTTAATCGCCTTATCTGTTACAGAAGAAATCCAAAGACGTTTGATTGGTTTGTTTACTTTCGCTTTTGCAATAATCCAGCGGGCAACTAATTCGCCTTCACGGCCACTATCTGTTGCAATGATAATTTCTCCTACATCGGAACGAAGTAGTTGGCTTTTTACCGCATTAAATTGCTTACCTGTTTGCTTGATAACAACAAGCTTTAGCTCATTAGGCAGCATTGGTAAGTCTTCTAATTTCCACGTTTTATATTTATCATTGTAGACCTCAGGATCAGCTAACGTAACCAGATGTCCTAGAGCCCACGTGACAATGTATTTATCACCTTCTAAAAAACCATTTCCTTTTTTATTGCAATTTAATACTCGGGCTATATCGCGAGCAACAGAAGGTTTTTCAGCTAAAACAACACTTTTTTTCACTATAATTAAGCACCCTTTCAGAAACACTCTAAACTTAAATATAGCATACATGTTTATAAGATTCGAGAAGGCTGCAAACAATTAAAGCCTAACACCCTCTATTATTTCTACGGTCAGCCGTACTAAATCGGGCCGGTTACTTATTAAAAAGTTGATTCACGTTCCAACTCCGAGTACCAGTAAGATCATTAGACTTTCAGTTTCTTTTTTACCTCAAAACCGCTACAATAAAGGAAGATTCTGAAAAAGGAGACGTATACATATGAGTGAATTTCAACAAAACCTAGAAAAATATGCGGAGCTTGCTGTAAAAGTTGGTATCAATGTCCAAAAGGGACAGACTGTCGTGATCAACGCCAGCCTAGATGCAGCTGAGTTTGTTCGCCTTGCAGTGAAAAAGGCGTATGAAGCTGGGGCCTTAAACGTGATTGTCAATTGGAGCGATGATACCGTCAACAGAACCAAGTATGACTTAGCACCGGATGAAGCCTTTAATGAATATCCAGAATGGCGAGCGAAAGAACAGGAAGAACTCGTGAAAAAAGGTGCTGCCTTTATGTCGGTTGTTTCCAGTAGTCCTGACTTACTCAAAGGTGTGAAACCAGAGCGAATTGCCAATTTTAACAAGGCAGCCGGCAAGGCGCTATCGAAGTTCCGCCAAGCAATTCAATCCGATAAAATCAGCTGGACGGTCGTTGCTGCTGCTTCTCCAGCCTGGGCTGCCAAAGTTTTCCCCGATGCACCGATTGACCAACAAGTAGCCTTATTATGGGATGCCATTTTTAAAGCTGTCCGGGTCAACACCAATAATCCAGTGGAAGCTTGGAAAAAACATGATGCTACATTGCACGAAAAAGTAAAATATTTAAATGAAAAACACTATACAAAGCTGCACTACCGGGCACCAGGAACCGACCTTACTATCGAATTGCCGAAGACACATCTCTGGGTTGGCGCCGGTAGCGTCAATGAAAATGGCGTCGAGTTTATGGCCAACATGCCAACCGAAGAAGTATTTACCGTGCCATTCAAAACCGGTGTTAACGGAACTGTTGCCAGCACAAAGCCGCTCAGCTACGGCGGAAATATTATTGACAACTTCTCAATTACCTTTGAAAATGGAAAAATTGTCAGCGTAAAAGCGGAGGAAGGTGAAGATGTTCTCAAGCATTTGGTGGAGACTGACGAAGGCTCGCACTACCTTGGTGAAGTTGCCCTTGTCCCGTATGATTCACCGATTTCGCAATCAAACATCCTTTTCTTTAACACACTGTTTGATGAAAATGCCTCTAACCACCTGGCGATTGGCAGTGCTTACGCGTTCTGTATTGAGGGCGGCAAAAGCATGACGTCTGAGGAGCTGAAGGAAAACGGTTTAAACGAAAGTATTACCCATGTCGATTTCATGATCGGTTCTGCTGAAATGGACATTGACGGCATCACCGCTGACGGAACTAGCGAGCCAATTTTTAGAAAAGGCACTTGGGCATTTTAATCCTGCAACAATCCTGTTAATAGTCCCAAAGCTGTCATTCGCAAACTGACAGACTTTGGGATTTTTTAGCACGCACAAGCCAACCCACCAACCTCCAGTTAGGTTTATTTTTTTAGCCTAAAACGGTACAATGTTAAAACAACCAAAGGAGGGACTTATTTTCATGTGGGATGAGTTTAAACAATTTGCGATGAAAGGGAATGTGATTGATCTTGCTGTGGGGGTCATCATTGGCGGAGCTTTTGGGAAAATCGTATCTTCACTTGTCGATAATATTCTTATGCCATTTATTGGGCTTATCATGGGTTTAGGGCATGTTAACTTTACCGACCTTTCCATTGGAAAATTTCAATACGGCCAATTTATTCAAACAGTGGTAAATTTCTTTATTATCGCTTTTTCCGTCTTCCTGCTGGTTAAATTTTTAAATCGGTTTAAAAAGAAGCAAGAGCTCCCTAAAGAAGAGGCAAAAACGGCTCGTACCGAGGAATTATTAGCGGAAATTCGTGACTTGTTAAAAGAGGATAAAGATTTTTTGCGAAAAAATGAAACATCTTGACCATTCTTTCGTATATCTTTACTGTAAGACTATTAAATGAGGTGAAGGAATTTGTATAATACACAAACATCAACAAACTTTATGCCTTCTGTATTACGGACATTTGCCTTGTCTCTTGCCATCGCCTTCGTAGGCACCATGGCCGGCGTATATGTCCCGCCTAGCTTATTTTTACCATTGTCGATTTTAGAATTAGTTATGATTATTGCTGCTGTCTTTTTCAGACGGAGAAAGGCAATCTCTTATTCGTTCTTATATATCTTTACGTTTATTTCAGGCGTAACCTTGTACCCAATCGTTGCCTATTATGCAGCAACAGCAGGTGCCAATGTCGTGATTAATGCTTTTGCAACGACAACCGTTGTCTTTTCCGGTGTTGCGTTTTATGCCGCGAAATCCAAACGTAATTTTTCATTCCTAGGTGGTTTCCTATTAGCTGCCCTGTTAGCGTTAGTGGCCATTTCAATCTTTAACATCTTCTTCCCGCTCAGCTCAACAGGAATGCTTGCCTTCTCGTTCATCGGGGTATTGGTATTCAGCGGTTACGTTCTCTTTGACATCAGCCGGATGAAACATTACGGTGTCAGTGCCGAGGAAGTACCATTAATGGCTCTAAGCCTATATCTAGATTTCATTAACCTGTTCATCAGCATCCTCCGTATCTTTGGAATTCTTGGAAGCAGGGATTAAACAGGAACAAGGAGCTTGGCCATCAAGCTCCTTGTTTTTTTGATTTAGCCTGTGGTAAAACACCCTTCAAGAAAAAGGTCACTCCGATTTTCTTACAAATGGTTAAATAATGCATGAGTGCCAGCAAAACAGCCTCTGTGTTCATCCCAATAATGACCCCGTTCATCCGCCACTCTGGGAGTGATCCAAGCCAGAGAATTAACGCAAACGAAATCACCGTCGACCAAATAATATGGAAAAATGCCTCTTTAATCATATCGAGCCCAATCATAAACGCCTGCATCGGCATGATAAAATAATGAAATAGGAAGAATGGCCAAAGCAGTTGTAAATAGATTGCCGACGTATCTGATTTGAAAAACAACGAAGTGAGCTGCGGTGCGAAAAAATAAAACACCGCCACCGCGATAGTGCCATAACCGAGCGTTAAGAACATGACCTGTTGAAGCATTTTTTGCAGATGGGAAAAATTCCGTTTGGCATATGTTTTCGAAACAGCAGGAATCAGTACAATCAATAACGAATGGGCAATAAAGGCTGGGAAAAAACCAATTGATGCTGCTACACCCATAAGCATCCCAAAATGCTCTGTCGCTTCAACTGCCGTGATACCGGAATGAACTAAGGCAGCCTTTATTAGAAACGGCTGAATAGCATTTGTAAAAGCAGAAAACAAGCGCATGCCCGTACTCGGAATGGAAACAGCCATTAAATTTTTCCGTACCAGATTTCGATTTAAGTTTGAGAAAGGCTGCTTCTTTACCTGTTGATATTGAATAATAAACATAAAGACCAAATAAAGAAACACTACAATCTCACTGCCAATTAAGGTGCTGATGGCGACCAGTAATGAGGTTTCCGCTGTGAATTTAAAAAAACGAAAAACCACAAATAAGACAATAAGTTGAATGATTTTTCGCAAAAAATTGGCCACCGCGATTTTCCCCATCTGTTGACGCCCCATAAAATAGCCGCGCGCAACAGAAGTGAAGGAAATTACGGGAATCAGAATAATAACTAGCCAGCGTACATATGGATGGTACGTATGAAATACCGGGATAAACGGCAACAGCAGTGTACCTAGAATCAGCATTATCCCGGTTGAGATAAGCGCGATGGTAATCGCATGGTGCATGATGCTGCGATGATATCGTTCTTCACGCTCGGCAATAAATTTAGAAATGGACACGGGCAACTCAAAGCTTGATAATAGGACAATTAAAAAAATTGTTGGCAAAATTGACATGTACAGTCCTAAACCATGAGAGCCAAGCTCCCTTGCAAGGATCATATTGACGAGAATTTCAATACCCTCTCCCAAAAATGCGGTGACAACTAAAAACAGGATGCCGCGGTAATAAATGGACAATTCGGATTCTCCCTTTGCAATAGTCTCTTATAGTCCAGCGTAAAGGAAAACCCCACTGCTGAACGTGTTACTTCATCAATATATGAGACAAGGCTAGGGAATAGTAGGAATTTTTGGAGTAGTGATTTAACATTCGCCGTTATGGCATTAAATAGCCACCGCTGACACTGATGCACTCCCCGTTCACATAGCTGGAATCATCACTTGACAAAAATGAGACGACAGAGGCGACTTCCTCCGGGTTACCCATTCTGCCGGCTGGAGTCAGCATAATCGCCATCATTTTAATATTTTCAGGAATTGTTTTTGTCATTTCTGTATCAATATGTCCTGGAGCTACGGCATTGACGGTAATATTCTTGCTACCGTTTTCCTTTGCCAACGTTCTCGTTAACCCAATTACTCCCGCTTTAGCCGCGCTATAATTGGCTTGCCCCATATTGCCCCAGCTTGAACTTGAGGAGATATTCACAATCTTGCCGTACTCCTGCTGCCGCATGTTGGGAATGACAGCCTGGCACGTATAGAACATACTGTTCAGATTCACATTGATGACAGAATGCCATTGCTCCAGCGTCATTTTATGAAAAAAAGCATCCCTGGTAATTCCAGCATTGTTGACCAATATGTCAATTTTCCCAAACCTTTCATAGATTTTTGCAAAAACAGCATTAACTTCCTCTCGGTCAGAGACATTACACTGTAGGGCGAATACTCTCTCGCCAGATCGATCAAGCTGCAAAACAGTTTCTTGTAGTTTCTCTAGATTTACATCTAAGGCAGCAATGGTGGCACCATCTACAAAAAGCCGTTCCACAATCCTCGCCCCAATCCCTTGGGCTGCCCCGGTCACCACCGCTATTTTATTTACTAATTTTCCCATCCTATTATCCTCCTGGTTCTATGATTTAATAATTTTAAAAATTCCATAAATTAATAGTAGCATATAAAAGGGTGTCAGGCACCATGTGAAAATTTCACATGGTGCCTGACACCCTTTGTAACAAAATTATTTTGTTAATGAATGTTTAAAGGCATAGATAACCGCTTGGGTGCGATCTTGGACGTTTAGTTTGCTCAAGATATTGCTAACATGGGTTTTGACGGTTTTGAGGGCTATAAAGCAATGGTCAGCAATTTCCTGATTGGTCTTTCCTTCAGCCATTAGCAGGAGGATTTCCAATTCACGGCTGGTGAGGTCTTCATGCGGCAGGTGCTCCGATTTTTTGCGCATTTTCATCATCATCTTGCCGGTAACCTCCGGCTCTAACACTGATTGACCTTGGTAAGTAGCGCGGACTGCTTCAGCGATTTCACTGGCTTTTGAGGTTTTTAATAAATAACTTGTCGCTCCTGCTTCAAGTGCCGGGTACACCTTCTCATCATCTAAAAAGCTAGTGACGATAATGATTTTTGCTTCCGGCCATTGATCAATGATCTGTCTTGTGGCCTCAATCCCATCCATCTCTTTCATCACTAAGTCCATTAAAATAACATCTGGGCGCAAGCGTAGCGCCAATTCAACCCCTTTTTTGCCATTTTCCGCTTCGCCGACCACCTCAATGTCCGGTTGTGCGGAAAGATAGGCCGATACGCCAATCCGCACCATTTCATGATCATCAACAAAAACAACTCTAATCATTTGAACCCTCTCCATTTCTCCTGCTCCTCTAAAGATTGAGCAGGAGTCCATTTTAATTCTCTACAAGCGGGACCTTAACCTCCAACCGTGTCCCTTGATTTTTTACACTGACGATTTTCAAGGCACCACCAATTTCCAACGCCCGTTCATTCATATTTTGCATTCCATAAGAACCTGCTTTTTCTTCTTCCATTTCAAAACCAACACCATCATCAACGACGCGCATAATCACAAGATGATCTCGTTTAATTAATTTGACATCAAGGGACGCTGCCTTGGCATGGCGCAGGGTGTTAGAGATAGACTCTTGAAGAATTCGAAATAAATGGTCCTCTATCCCTTTATCGAGGGGAAAACTCTCAACATTCCACTTTATCTCCATTTCCACCTTTTGTGATAATTCCATTAACAGCTCCTCTATCCCTTCCTGGAGCGTTTTGTTTTTTAGCGCTACCGGACGTAAATGCAAGAGCAGAGCACGCATTTCCAATTGTGATTGGTGAATCATTTCTTCAACCAATTTTAATTGCCGTGCTTCGACTGTCGTCTCTTCCTGCTCTCTTGTTGCATTAATCGCAGACATCATCATCGAAGCTGCAAACAATTGCTGGCTGACCGAGTCATGTAGTTCGCGGGCAAGACGCTGCCGCTCCTGCTCAACGATTTCCTGAATTCTTTCTTCCTGTTCTTCTGCTTTTTCCGTTGCCAGGCGCTGTGAAAGCTTTACCTGCTCAATAAGCTGTTTATCTATTTTTCCAATTCTCGAAGCAATCGCCTGCAACTCGCTAACAGATGAAAATCCATCATTATCCTCATAATGCCTTCCCTCTTCAATCTGATGCAGCGAACGCTCGATATAGTGAAACTGTTTTCGCCAATATAACCCAGTGGCTGTCCCTACTACACTGCCGAAAGCAATACTAAAAGCAGGAATAAACACCACAATAGGAATATCCATAAAATGTCTCGTCCATAAATCAGCCCAGCTTGTCAAGGGAAAAACAACAAAAACGATACTGCTAGTAATCAGCGCCAGCAGTAAGGAAAAGGCGACGCTCCAGATAATTTGCCGTCCTGTTGTTGTACTCATATACGGCTCACCTCTAGGTTTCCGACGATGAGTGAGGTGAAGATTTTAACCTTTTGTTCTGCTCCTTCATAGCCAGCTGTTTTCACTTGAAAAACTTGATTGAAAACCTGGTTATTCTCATGTTCAAATACTCGTGTTTTTCCAATGATAGAGGAATGATGGACCTCCACTTCTACATCATAAGGAATGAGGATTTGGATATTGCCAATTAGATTACGGATAAAAACTACGGCTTCGCCCCTTGGAAGCATCGTATAACTGAGGTCAATCATCGTGTCGCCAATACCTGTCTGGATATTGACATCCTTCCATTCGTATACTCCCTGCGGCGTTTTCTGCTGACCGAGAAACATATTCTCAAACAGTGGTTTTGTTTGAATTAGCGTTTCCTCTCTGGGCACCTCTTCAGTCTTGTTCAAATCCGGAGTTATCGTTGTTGGTTGTTTTTTTGTATTTAAAAATTGGATAAATATGTGCAGTACTATCGCTAGAAGCAGGAATTTGAAGGTCATCATATTAAAAACATTGATGACCAGAAAAATGATTCCGCCATAAAACAACCATTTTCCTAGCGCCTTCTTTTTCTTTTTGCGCCCTAAATAGATCATTCCACCCGCGACAAAGAGGGAGAATATAAGTCCTTTGTTGAAAAATAAAATTTCCAACAGCAGAATGACGATACCGAATACAACCAGCCAGGCAAGATAGTCATTTTTATTGTTTTGGAACATCGGCTTCCCCTCCTTTGGCCCTTGTGAATGATGCAATTTATCCCGCCTTAACGGGCAGTAAGACCCCCACCTCAAGATTACGAGTCTATAAGGAATCTAGCTGGGGGATGAAGAAAACCCCCACTGATGGAAGTTTCACTTTATCATGAAAAAGGCGCAGACACCTACGCCTTTCCTATTTCCCGATTTAAGCAAGTCTATCATTAGGATATCATGATAACTGATTAAATGGACTTGCTTTCTTCAATTTTTGGATTTTTTTCTAACTCTGCAATTCTAGCATCTATTGTACTGCGATAGTAGGAGCTGTTTACTTGTTGTTCCAAGCGCTCTAAGTATTGATCAATTTCGTTAAAACGGGAGTATGATTTGTTTGAATATTGATCAGCATTCAATACCTGATTTATTCGTTGGTTAGCGCGGGTAACATTTTCGCGGCCCATCAGTTCCAGACGGCGTAGCTGCATATCCTTTAATTTATGCTTCATTTCTTCATATTTACTTTCTAATTCTGCTAATTGCTCTGTAACCTGAGCTAATGAAGCCTTAAGCCGTTCTGCACGGTCGGCAAATTGTTGATGCTCCTGTGCAGCAAACTGAGCTAATTCTGACTCCTCTGCTTTCGATGCTATTTCAGCTTGATACTTTCTTTTTGCAGCCAGTTCTATAGCTTGATGATATTCCTTCGTAAATTCATCTTTTAATCTGTATTGACGTTCGAGCAGCTTTCTCACTTTTTCTGTTTCCTGCTCCGACTCCCGCAAGTATTGATTTAACAGCGCAATTGGGTTTTGCTTTTCTTTCTGATCCAACGCCTCATGTAAATCCGCCATTACCACATGTTTAATTCTTGTAAATAAGTTTGCCATCTGAACTCTCTCCTTTTATTTTTGTTTATTTGTTGTTTTGTTAATTTTTTACAAGTTTTGTAGATAGGACACTCCGTTTTGTAGATTGAGCACTTAATTTTGTAGATTGTTCTCGCTTTTTTGTAGAATCAGCACCTAATTTTGTAGATAGGACCTATCTTTTTAAAATGGCTCCGCTTTTTTGTAGAATCAGCACCTAATTTTGTAGATTGGACCTATCTTTTTAAAATGGCTCCGCTTTTTTGTAGAATCAGCACTTAATTTTGTAGATTGGGCACTTAATTTTGTAGATTGTTCTCGCTTTTTTGTAGAATCAGCACTTAATTTTGTAGATAGGGCACACCGTTTTATTGAATCAGCATTCGGCTTTGTAAAATCAGCACCAGAACTACTATCTACAACAGACGCGAGCACTAATAGCGTTTCAGTTCCTCCCATTGTTTTTCAAAATTGACAAATGGATCGCTGGCTTCCTTCACTTTGCTCGTCTTTGTGTTACTCCACTTTTTATACACTAGATAGAGGACATAAGCAGCGGCAACACCGATTACTGCCGGGACATTGTGAATGGCTGCCGCTAGGACAATCACCCCAATTAACCCTAAGCCGATTTTTGCACCGGTCGATTCCGCTTTTAAAAACTGCTTAACAATAAAGTACAGGAGCACCAAGCTGACTGCTAACCCCACCATCGGACCAATTGTAGAAAGAAGTACAATTGCAGCAATCGCGCCAGCCACAAGTAAACCAAACTTTTTCATTTTCTTTTCCACTTCCTTTCTTCTTCTTGATACCATCTTACCCCGTTAATTAGTTTTCCAACATTGCGCCTGAGCTTGATTTTCCACTAGGTCCCAAGACCGAGAAAAGGTCAGTCTCTCATGAAATCCATCGTAGGACGAAGAGAAACTGACCCTTTTTTAGTTACTTTGAAATAAACATTTGCACCCAATAGTGGCCATATGAGCCGCCTTTTGCGTAGCCCACTCCGATTTGTGTTGATGATGAACTCAAAATATTCGCCCGGTGCCCGGAGCTGTTCATCCACTCTTTTACTACCGCTGCTGGGGTAGGTTGTCCTGCGGCAATGTTTTCCGCAGCTGAACGATAGGTGATGCCAAAGTTTTTAATCATATCAAACGGACTGCCATAGGTTGGACTAGTATGGCTAAAATACTTTTTATCCCGCATGTCCATCGCTTTGTAGCGGGCAACACGAGACAGCTCCCAGTTTGCTGTCAGCGGCTTCAATCCATACTTAGCACGTTCCTGATTGGTTAATTGAATCACTTGTGATTCAATTGATTTTGTCCCACTTAAATCAGGGATGGTCACCTTCTGCCCTGGATAAATCAGATTCGGATTTTTAAACTGCGGGTTAGCGCTAATTAACTCAGAAATCCCTACCTGATACCTCACAGCAATTTTCCATAATGAGTCACCTGGCTGGACTGTGTACACTTGTTGTGCCGATGAAACGGTTGGAATACAGAAAAGTGAGAAAATAAACAATAACGTAAACCAAAAAGATTTTTTCATTTTTTCGCCTCCTCCGAATATATATTTTTAATTTCAAGTCCAAAATATACAAGGAGGAATAACTATTTTTTTCCGTTTTGCGGACTGACTTGGGAGGCCTATTATGTGAATGATATTTCCTGGATTACCTATATTATGTTAATACTAGCCAGCTATCGGCTCACCCACTTAATTGTCTTTGATAAGATTACTGAGTTTATCCGTAAACCTTTTATGAAGAAAATTCAAGTAAAAAAAGAGGATGGAACCATTGATACAAAGGAAGTTCCCAAATCACTGTTCGGTTATTTGTTAAAATGTTATTGGTGCGCTGGTGTGTGGAGTGCAATTCTTCTGTCGGTAATTTATTTACTTACACCTGATTTTGCCTTTGTCATTATCTTAGTACTATCTATCGCTGGAGGCCAATCGATCCTCGAAACTTTTGTTGGTGTGAATATAAAAAAGGTGGATTATTATACAGAAATGAAGAAAAAACAAGAGTAAATGGGTAATGTTTGAAAAGTTTACTATTATTGGTCATATCCCTTTAGATAGTACAGTATCCATGTTAATATTATATTAAAAGGAGGAACGATAATCATGGCTCTTTGGTGGACGATCTTGATTGGTTTAGTAATCATTCTGTTTCTATCTGGCGGCACGATTACCTATTTTCTACAACAAGCTCTCGATTCAGAGGATTCTACGCGAATTGATAAAATCAACACCAATGACTCCAAACGTTCATAACTCATACTTGAACCCGGCAGCTGCCGCGGTTCTTTTTTTTGTTTTCCAACCCTACATGAATTACTCACTTTCGGAAAAATTAAACAAGAGTTCATGATGATACAGGAGGTCCCAACAGATGAGTGCATCAGAAAAATTACCGCAATTTTCACAGCCGTATTGGCGAGATCTTGATTTTCCCTCCTTTAAACCATTAACGGAAGATCTAACAGTACATGTCGCAATTGTCGGTGCAGGCATCACGGGCATTACTGCCGCTTACCTGCTTTCCAAAGCCGGTGTGAAAGTTGCCCTCTTGGAGGCAAACAAGGTTTTAGACGGCACGACCGGGCACACCACGGCAAAATTAACGGCTCAGCATAATTTAATTTATGATGAATTAGTTAGCCACTTCGGCGAAGAAAAGGCGCGTTTGTACTACCAATCACATCAAGATGCGATTAATTTTGTAAAGCAGAAGGTAAATGAAAAAGGAATTGACTGCGATTTTAGCCAAGAAAATGCCACTGTCTATGCCTATACTGCAGAATACGCTGCAAAGCTGCAAACAGAAATGGAGGCATACAGGCGTTTAGGCATAGCCGGTGCGTTAAAAGATACGATTCCTTTCCCCATTGAAATCACTGGAGCTTTGATGATGGAAAACCAGGCCCAATACCATCCGTTGAAATTTTTAAAATCCCTGCTTCAGGAAGCAGTTGATTCCGGTTGTCAAGTATATGAAGAGACGACTGCAACAGATATTGAGGACGATAAAACAGCACCAAAGGTATATCTCAAAGGCGGGTATAAAGTTACCTGTAATCATGTTATCATGGCATCACACTTCCCGTTTTATGATAAAATCGGCCTCTTTTATGCCCGAATGTACGCAGACAGGTCGTATGCCATTGGAATCACAACCGAAGAAGAGTACCCGGGCGGCATGTATGTAAGTGCTGATTATCCGGCTCGCTCGATTCGCTCCACTCCGTTTAACGGTGATAAGCTGCTGATTATTGGCGGTGAAACCCATAAAACAGGACAGGGTACCAATATGATGAAGCATTATGAAGCGATAGCCGAGTTTGCTATGACAACCTTTCGGGTAAAGGAAATTCTCTATCGCTGGTCAGCACAAGATTTAGTGACCCTCGATAAACTTCCCTATATTGGTCCGATGACAGAAGGCCGCGAACGGGTGTTAATTGCGACGGGCTATAAAAAATGGGGTATGACTACAGGAATCATGGCCGGACATCTGCTAGCAGACTATGTGTTAGCACAGGACAGCCCCTATAAGGAGCTCTACACCCCATCACGCTTCCAAGCTGATCCTGATGTCAAAAAAGCAATTACGACGAATTTCGATGTTGCCAAGCATCTACTTAAAGGCAAGCTGGAGGTAGTAGACAAGGTTACTGATGAACTGCATGATGGTGAAGGCTCAGTTGTCATGTATGAAGGAAAACGAGCTGGCGCTTATAAAGATGAAAACGGCAAGCTATTTGTTGTCGACACCACCTGTACTCACATGGGCTGTGAATGTGAGTGGAATGCCGCCGAAAAAACATGGGATTGTCCATGCCACGGGTCGCGATATTCCTTTACTGGAGAAGTTATTGAAGGGCCAGCTCTTAAAGACCTTACAGTGTTGACAGATGAAGAAAATTAACGGCTAAGTCTTAGAAAGAAAAGCCTCCTGAAGGCCTTATGGGCACACAGGAGGCTTTCTGCTATTTATCACGGGGACGATTTCGCTTTAAATCTTCACCGGTTTCGAATTCAACTAATTCAGAACTAGATTTCATCGCTTTTTTTCGATTATTGTTACGCTGTGCATTCGCATTCCCTAATTTCGTTCTACCCACGTTATCATCTCCTTTGTTAAAAAAGTCACTGATAGTATGAGTGAAAAACGCTGGGGTTATTCTTTGCTTAAGAGCATTACAGGTTGTTACCATATCAAGTAGGAACCTATTTACCAGAAAATTTACACATTTCGTAAAACATACATGGTATAATACAATCAGACTATTTCCCTAATGGAAATTAAGTTAAAATTTGTAAAAGGGGAGTATATCTCTGATGAGCAATTTGGATGAATTACGTTTGGATTGTGCAGTTAAACAAAAGCGAGGTCTGCATTTCATCTTAGCATCGGTGTTTGTGTGGCTAACAATTAGCATTATTCATTTAACGGAGCTTCATATATTAACTAAGAACTTATATACATTTTTTTGTACTGGATTCCTGTTTCCACTAGCAATGCTCATTTCGAAAATAATTAAGGCTGATTTTCAAAATAAGAGAAATCCCCTTACAATGTTAGGCGTATTGTTTGCGCTTAATCAATTGCTATATTTAATCATCGCAATGTGGGTCTATCCCACAATACCAGATAAAATGCTAATGGTCCTGGCAATAATCTTTGGGGCACATTTACTGCCCTTCGGCTGGCTGTATAAATCCCGATTTTATACGGTACTAGCGATTGCTGTTCCTATCATCGCACTTGTCGTTGGAATTACCTATCAACCCTATGTATTGGCATTGTCAATGTTTGTAATCGAAATTCTATTTAGTATTGGATTGATGTTCGAAAATAAAAAGCTGAAGTTTGAGACAGAAAATAATCTTTATCTATAGCAAAAAGGACATGACTCTTCTTCATAGCAAGTGTCATGTCCTTTTCATTTTTTTCATAGGCCGCTAGCGTCGTGCAGTCTCCGCCGTCAGTTCCCCTTTATAAAATATTCGTTTGTGAAGGGGGACGTTTAATTCCCGGCAATAGCGCTTTAATTCCCGTTCCTCTCGCTCTGTTACAAGCGAAATAACTGTTCCATTGGCGCCCATCCTGCCTGTCCTTCCGGCACGATGGATATATTGTGTAATATCTCGCGGTAAATCAATTTGGACCACATGGGTAATTCCTTGGATATCGAGGCCTCTTGCGGCCACATCTGTTGCCACGAGCATCCTCAATTCCCCGTCCCGAAATGCCTTCAATACCGCCTGCCGCTCTAATTTCTTCATCTCGCTATGCAAAATACCAACAGAAAGCTCTTTGAAATGAAGCTTTTGCTTAAAGACTTCAAGTTCACCAATATCATTGATAAACGCCAGTGACTTGGCATTCTGCAGTCGGGCAATTTTCTCAATTAGTTTAATTTTATCCCTGCGCTCACTAAGGGTATAAAGATGTTCAACATTCTCAGACTGTACACCAGACTCGGCATTCGTGATTCTAATGATTTCCGCTCCGTTTGTCAGCTCCTGTACCAATTGCTCAGCTGCCTGATTTAGGGTCGCTGAAAATAGCACCACCTGGCGATCACCTAGCGCCGATTTAACGATGTTTTGCACATCTTGGAGATGTTCCCTTTTCAACAGCTGATCGCCCTCATCTAATACTAATAGCTTCACTTCATGCATTTTTACCTTTTTTTGTTTAATTAGTTCCAGCAGCCTTCCTGGTGTCGCAAAAATGACATGCGGTCGCTTTTTTAATTTTTCCAGCTGCCGCTTAGGGTTGGCTCCGCCAATAATCGATGTCCCCCTGATGCCGCTTCCTTCTGACCACTTTTGAAATTCTTGAAAAATTTGCATGACAAGTTCCTGTGATGAAGCAAGAACCACCGCTTGCAACGAGGATAAACTGGAGTCAATTTTATGTAATAATGGCAACAAATAGGCCAAGGTTTTTCCTGTGCCAGTTGGTGACTCAGCAATGACGTCTTTACCATCTAGAATGAGCGGAATCGCTGATTTCTGAATCGCAGTCTCAGCCTGAAACCCTGATTTTTTCCATACTTCCTGTATAAAAGGTTGCAATTGATCTAACATTTTGTACTCCTTTTGTACTCATTTTCTATCATTGATAGTACCGTATTCAACGGTCACTGTCCAGTTTGCTCGTTTAGATTGCCGTATTGGCAAAGAGCAAAATCCAGCCTAGATGATAAACGAGAATCGAACTGTAACACACACAGGCCGTTAGTAATAGCAGTTTAATTTTCCCAGTAATTGGCCTGAGAAGAGCAAGAATGACGAGCAAGAGAGGGAGAATGATTTTTATACCGTAAAATAACGACCAGTTGAGCTCAATTACGAATCTCATCAATGGATTAGCCTCTTTTACCAAACCCAAAGCAATACCAGCATGGGTCATCACGGCGTCCAATACACCAGCAAACAGTAAAAACAAGCAAAACCTCATTCCTTTCCCCTCCTCAACACCAGTTTTTCATGTTAGCAGTACGCAAATACCCCATAACTATAATTTAACATAAAAAGAACGTTATTATTCTATTTAAAGAACGATTTTACAAAAAAAGAGCCCTTAATGGGCACAGTAAAATCTTAGGAACATTCAGCAAGAAGCATATTGGCAAACTGCCGGCCAAATTGGCTACACAGCTCTTTTTCTTCTACATTTGGAGCAAGGTCAATTTTTAACCCGTCAAGCGCAATCTGTGCCCCGAGCTGCTGCAATTTTCCCATTAATATATCAACGGCAGCACCGCGATGCTCATAGGAGGAGTCGCATGAACCAAAGGCCGCAGCAAGCTTTCCCGTTAAATCGAGCGTATCCATCTCCTCATAAAAGTCAATGAATTCATCCGGCAGACTTCCTTGATCCCATGTATAAGCACCAAGGAGAATCCCTTGATAATCCTCTAACTCAACTGTATTGGCCAATAAGATATCTTTAATCTCAACAGCCGCTCCCGCTGCTTTTATCCCCTCAGCAATGGCTTCAGCCATCTCCGCGGTGTTGCCGGACATACTGGCATAAACAATCAAACAAGTATTTTCGCTCATGAAACTCACCTCTTCTTTTTAAAGAAGTATAATGAATTTCATTATCGATTACCTTGATGAAAATCAAGGTAATGAAAAACCTGCTTGCCTATCGGAACTGGTCTCGCTATTGAACCGTAAGTGTTTATGTTATACTGTCCAGCTAATAGTAAAAAACCCCTGCAAAGAGGAAAGTAATCTCTTCCCTCTTCACAGGGGTACCTGCTATCGTATATCTAAACCAAATCTCGGGGAATATCAGAAGTCCATTTTTTCGTGAACACCTGGTTATCACCCTCAAAGGCTGTCAATTCATTTATTAAATGAAATTGATATTGATCTGCTTTCATTATGCTTATCGTTTCGAGACGTGTCTGCCAGTCACCACGCCCGAGGGTTAACGTCCATTCACATTGCACCTCCGCCGACAACGGATCGCCCTCTTTAATCCGGTAAAAATTGCGATTAATGCTGCCATACTCGATGCCGTTATAAAATAAGCGATAAGCGCCTTCATCGGAAATATCCTCAAGTAGCCATTCCCCGTTAATAAGATCGTGATGTACCTTCCGCGACCGGCTTTCTGGTCTAACAACCTCCCGTTCCATACAGACCGCTGTCTCTGGTACAGAAAAATCGGCTAATTCCTCATCTAAAGGCTGCGGAATCCGAACTGGAAGTTTTAGCCGCGTTTGCTCACCGGTAAACACCTGTAATGTCACTGGTTCTGACGACGGCCATGCATGCGGCCAATAGGTTGGCGATAAAGCTAAACGCCAGCGATGGCCGGCCGGGAGCACATAGCCAATCGCGTTAAGCTGCACTTTAACTGTATAACGTTTCCCTGGGACAAGCGGTGTTGGAAATTCATGGCTATCCCGATGGGTTAAATTGAGCATTCCCCAGCTTACTAGCGTTGAAGCCCCATCTGGAGCGACATCACATAGTCGAACAGCTAATAAAGCGTTCGGACGGTCTGCAGAAAGTTCCACACTTAGTTCTGGGAATCCCAGCACCTCCATTGGCGTTTCTAGTGGCTCTGATGTAAAGCAGACTGAAAAACTATCTTCAAGCCGCTGGTCTGACGCTAAATCCCCTGCTTGGCCAAACGGACACCAGACACCGGCATACAAACCATGCTGCTGAACGCCCGAGACAGACAAGGCTTTTTCTTCAGCTTGTTTCCTTGTTAAAAAACCTTTGCTGCTTAGCCACAAGTCAGTCGGATTGCAATTTGCCGATGGCCAAGATGTCTCAGCAACCCACCGCCCTGGCCGCTGCTCATATTCCGTTTGCGGAGGAACTGAATCCTGCATCCACACCCTAAGCATTGGTTCCTCCATAATTCCAGTATCAATTCCTTTTAACCACTGGTCCCACCAGCGCAAACATTCCTGTAAGAATCCGATAGCCGGTCCCGGAACAGCAACCTCCGGAAATTCATGAGCCCACGGTCCAATCAGCCCTTTTCGCGGCCCTGAAAGTCCCGCAAGCAAACGAAAAATCGCATTGGTATAGCCATCTGCCCAGCCGCCAACCGCATAGACCGGAATGTCAATATCAGCATAATTTTCACACACCGAGCCATGCTTCCAATACACATCACGTCGTTGATGTTTGACCCATTCCTCCACAAAAGCTGGTGTATTTTCCAATCGTTCAAGCCAATTGGCTCGCCACTGTTCCCCCACAACCTGAGGATCCGCCGGGCGGCCATTATAAACGAGCATTGTCGAAGCCCACCAAAGCATATCAGAAGCCAATAAGCAACCGCCCATATAATGCACATCGTCGGCATAGCGATCATCCGTGGAACAAAGGGTAATGATTGCTTTTAGTGCCGGGTGACGTCGTGCTGCCACCTGAAGCCCATTAAAACCACCCCAAGACTTGCCAATCATCCCAACAGCACCTGACGACCAAGGTTGTTCGGTAATCCATGTTAGTACGTCTAGCGCATCATCTTGTTCCTGCGGTAAATACTCATCATAAAGGATGCCTTCTGAATCACCTGACCCGCGTAAGTCCACCCGAATGCTGGCATATCCATGACCGGCAAAATATGGATGGCGAATGGAATCACGTAACGCAGTGAAGTCATTTTTTCGATAGGGAAGATATTCTAAAATAGCTGGTACCGGATGCTCCTCCGCATCCTCCGGCAGCCAAATCCGCGCCGCAAGCCGCGTGCCATCCGACATTGGAATCCATACGTGAGAAATCTCACGCACTTGTTTGGGGAACTCTGTTTTAATTTTCAATACTGAATCCGGAATATCAAAAGCCATGTTAACCCCTCCCAAAATTTTTAGTAAAATATGTAACTACGATTTTCGTTAAAGAACCTTCACAAAAAATAGTAAAAATCACTATATAAAAATTATACTCTTTTCGTACAATTCTGCCTATTTTTCAGGAGGAGCCATTTATCCCGCCTTAACGGGCAATAAGACCCCCACCTCAAGATTACGAGTCTATAAAGGGTTATCTTCGCAGAATCGCCCGTACCGGACTGCCATCCCCATTCTCTAGTGGCAGCGGTAAGGCAATCAGTTCATAGTCACCTGGTTCAACAGAATCCAGCAGTAAGGATTCAAGGATATAGATTCCATGTTGGTTCAAGCTGTGATGGGCTGGAAGTTCTTCACTCTCATAGGGATCAACAGACGGGACATCAACACCAACTAGACAAACCCCTCTACTGGCTAACAATGGCACTGCATCTGGCTCAATATAGGGAAAACACTGTGGGAATTCTGCAGGGTTTTTCCAGCCCATTGTTTTAAACAGGATACGTTTGACCCCTTCTAACTGGAGCATGTCAATCTCTTCAACGGTGATTATTTCTTTCCCTGTCATGTCAATAACCCTAGCCGGACCGATGTAGATATTGAGATCTACTTCTGTAATCGTTTTGCCGCTTTGTTCAAAATGAAACGGTGCATCGACATGGGTTCCGGAATGGGTACTTAATTGCAGACTACCGACATTTGCGATACTCCCCTTCGCTATCGCACTTGATAAATGATAATGAAACGGTTCATCACCGGGCCAAACCGGCATATGATTCTGTAATTTTCTTGAAATATCTATAATTGGCAATGTTTTTCACCCCATTCTAAACTTCAACATGATTCATTCATATCATAGTTTCAGACATTATGACATAATATAATCGATATATTTTTTCTGATAAATCCACTAACAATGTTGGCGATTTCAAAAAATTCCCTAAAAAAAAACACTTGCAAAACTATTAGAAAATAATATAATTGGTTTATCAAAATTATTTCTGACTCTTTTTAAAAATCAAAATCAATGACGAGAACAGTAGCTTGTTTTACCTTGACTGTAGAGAGCCGGCGGTTGGTGAAAGCCGGTGTCAGAAAACAAGTGAACATCATCTCTGAGATGCAAGGGTGAATGATGTAGTAATCCTTGCCGGATTGCCTGCCGTTACAATTGGACGCGTATGATGGTACGTTGAACGAGAGCCGCAAATTGCTTTATTTTTTTATTTGCGGAAGTAGGGTGGTAACGCGAGCAAGCTCGTCCCTATCCATAGGGGCGGGCTTTTTTATTTTGGTAAAAAAAGAGCGCTGAAAGGAAGAGGAAAAAATGAAGAAGAGAGACACATTTTTTGTAGGCCTAATGTTATTTTCAATGTTTTTCGGAGCTGGTAACTTGATTTTCCCGCCGTTCTTAGGAATGGGGGCAGGAACTTCCTTTTGGCCGGCGATGGTTGGTTTTATTATTACAGCAGTGGGACTGCCGCTGTTAGTCATTTCCGCAATCGCGCTTGTAAAGGACGGTGTTAATACGCTTAGCAACAGGGTTCATCCGTGGTTTGGTGCAGTTTTCACAGTAATGGTTTACTTGTCAATTGGGCCATTCTTTGGAATCCCCCGCAATGCCAATGTCGCCTTTGAAATGGGCTTTAAACCATTTGTTGCTGATACAGCCTTTAGCCAACCTGTTTTACTGCTAGTTTTCACAGCTGTATTCTTTTTGGTGGTTTATCTCTTAAGCTTATATCCATCAAAAGTAGTCGATTATATGGGACGCATTATTACCCCAACTTTGTTACTATCAATTGTTGTTCTCTGTGTCACCGGATTTTTTAAATTAGATCAGCCGCTCCAAAAACCTTCAGAACCCTATCAATCTGCTTCGTTATTTAAGGGGTTTATTGACGGATATTCAACAATGGATGCGTTAGCGGCTCTAGCGTTTGGAATTGTCATTTTAACGACGATTAAACAAAAGGGTGTATCTTCAAAAAAACAATTAACTGCTTATACAATCAAAGCTGGCCTTGTCGCTGGAGCAGCCCTGGCCCTTGTATATGCTGGAATTGGCTTTGTTGGTGCCAAGATGGCGAGTTACGGAACGTTTGATAATGGAACAGCTTTATTGTCATCAGCAGCTACAATCCTATTGGGCAATAGCGGAAAAGTTTTATTAGGATTTATTTTTACCTTAGCATGCTTTACTACCTGTGTTGGTTTGACGATCGCCTGCGGGCAATATTTTTCAAAAGTAGTTTCAACATTAAGCTATCGTATGGTGGTAACAATTGTGACCCTTGGTAGTTTCCTTATCGCCAATCTTGGATTAAATCAGATTATCTCGATTTCGGTGCCATTCCTCGTCATGGCTTACCCATTAACGATTGTGCTCGTAACATTAGCTTTCTTTCATCGTTTTTTTGGCGGTTCACAAAAGGTTTATGCGGGCGCGATGCTGCTAACAGGTGTGGTTAGTCTATATGATGGGGTGAAGATGTTTGGTCTAAAATGGGGAGCAGTGGAGACAGTGATGAATCAGCTCCCACTTGCGTCAGTGGGACTGGGCTGGGTAGTACCGGCGCTTGTCGGTGCACTCGTTGGATTTGTTTTACAAAAATTAACACGCCCAGCAGTAGAACACAGTGGAGAAGAGCTCTCAATCGAAAAAGTTTCATAAAGTGAGAACAGCCAGCAGGAATTAGTTATATCCTGCTGGCTTATTTTGATCATCCATCTCACCGGCCGTGCTTACGAAGATATTTATTTTTCCGCTCCAAATACGATTCCATTTTGCCGGCGGGCTTCTTCGGTTATCGTTAACACGGTTCGGCTCCAATTTTTCAATGTTTCGTATTCACGATTGTTTCCTGTCTCAATGATACGGGCAAATGTTACACATTCATAGACCATATCTTTAACAGCTTGCTCGAGACTTAAAACTTGAGCCTTTTTAGTATGACTATCGATAAAGGTAACGTCCGAAATCGGCGCTGCTTCCGACAGCACAAACGTGCCATTCTCCCCATGAATTTCACTTTGTTGAGAAGAATGAGCAATTTTCGAACAGAGAATCGTACAGACAAATCCGTCGTACTCTAACACAAGTGTCCCGCTGCCATCAATTCCCGACCTTAATAATACAGGATGGTACGTGACCTTCTTGGGTGCACCAAACAGGCCAACCGCTATATACAATGGATACACCCCTAAATCAACCAACGCTCCGCCTGAAAACTCAGCTGAGAATACATTAGGAGTTTCCCCGTTTAAAAATTTATCATAACGCGATGAATATTGAATATATGACAGCATTGCACTACGTAAAGTTCCTGCCAGCGACAGCTTGTCCTTTAAGATTTGAAAATTTGGTGTGTGGATGTTGCGGATGGCCTCAAATAAATAAACACCATTTTCCTCAGCCACCCTGTGAGCCTCTTCCCACTCTGCAAACGTAGAAAAAATGGGCTTCTCACAGATAACGTGTTTGTTATTTTTCAAGAAAGGCAGCACTTGCTGAAAGTGAAGTGCATTTGGCGAAGCAATATACACTACATCAATACCAGTACTCTGCGCCATTTCCTCTATGTTTGTAAAATAATGAGGTGCATTGTAGGTATCAGCTAGAGCCTGGGCTTTTTCAATCGAACGAGAATATATCGCGGCAAGCTGCATCTGCTTGCTTTCTAACGCCGCTTGGATAAAAGACTCCGTAATCCATCCGGTTCCCACTGTTGCAAATGAAATCATTCTGTTACCTCTCTTTCAGTTTACATTTCTAAGTAAAATTATATTGTATTCCTTTTATTCTTTCTATTGCAACTGTAATAACATGCGCAGAAGCAAGTAAATTTTCGCATTTAAGCTGTTTTTTCAGCTTAATTCTCGGGAACAATGGAAAAATATCAATATTTATGGTATTTATAAAGAATAGACAAGATGAAAGAGGTTGAACAGAGTGGACAATCAAAACTCTAATTTCATAAAGGATATAATGATAAAGGACCTGGAATCGGGTAAACATGATACGATTATTACTCGGTTTCCACCAGAACCAAACGGATATTTACATATCGGACACGCAAAATCGATTATCCTTAATTTTGGCTTAGCGGATGAATTTAACGGTAAAACAAATTTGCGTTTTGATGACACAAATCCAGCAAAAGAAGACATCGAATTCGTCAACGCTATCAAAGAAGATGTGAAATGGCTTGGCTTTGATTGGGATAATTTATTTTTCGCATCTAATTATTTTAATGAAATGTACAATCGGGCCATCCTGTTAATTAAAAAAGGGCTGGCATATGTTGATGATTTAAGCGCGGATGAGATCCGTGAATATCGTGGAACACTAACTGAGCCAGGGAAAAACAGTCCATATCGTGACCGTACTATTGAAGAAAACCTTGATTTATTCGAGCGGATGCGCGCCGGAGAATTTGGAAATGGTGAAAAAGTTCTGCGGGCAAAAATTGATATGGCATCACCAAATATCAATCTACGCGATCCCGTTATCTACCGAATTGCTCATGTTCCCCACCATAATACCGGAGATAAATGGTGTATCTATCCTATGTACGCCTTTGCACATCCACTAGAGGATGCCATCGAAGGAATTACGCATTCAATCTGTACAATTGAATTTGAAGACCAGCGTCCGTTTTATAATTGGGTAGTCGAACAATGCGAAATGGATAGCCAGCCGCAGCAAATTGAATTTGGTCGCTTGAACTTGACCAATACCGTCATGAGCAAACGGAAGCTCAAACTGCTCGTAGAGGAAAACTACGTTGATGGTTGGGATGATCCACGGATGCCGACCATTTCTGGAATCCGCCGTCGTGGCTTCACGCCAGAGTCAATCCGTAACTTCGTGCTTGAAACAGCCGTTTCAAAAAACAACGCCACCGTCGATTTTGAAATGCTTGAGCATTTTGTGCGCGAGGATTTAAAATTAAAAGCACCACGGACGATGGGAATCATAAATCCATTAAAAGTGGTGATTACTAATTATCCGGAAGGACAAATCGAGCTGCTAGATGCCGAAATTAATCCAGAAAACCCAGATATGGGCATGCGAAAAATTCCATTCTCCCGTGAAATCTATATCGAGCACGATGATTTCATGGAGAATCCGCCGAAAAAATATTTCCGTCTCTTCCCTGGCAATGAAGTACGCTTAAAGCATGCTTACTTCATTAAATGTGAGGAAGTTGTCAAAGATGCAGATGGCAATGTCGTTGAGATCCGTTGCACGTATGATCCGGAAACGAAGAGCGGTACCGGTTTTACCGGAAGGAAGGTAAAAGGGACAATTCACTGGGTGGAAGCAACACATGCGGTTCCTGCTGAATTCCGCCTTTATGAGCCATTAATTTTAGATCAGGCCGAAGAAGATGAAGAAGGAACATTCCTTGATCATGTGAATCCAAACTCACTTCAGGTATTCCAAGGTTTCGTCGAGCCGAATATGAAGGAAAGCCAGCCGCATGACAAGTTTCAATTTTTCCGACATGGCTATTTCAATGTCGATCCAAAAGATACTACCGTAGAAAAACTTGTCTTTAATCGAGTTGTTTCGTTAAAGAGTTCTTTTAAACTATAAGCATAAAAGGGAGTCAGACCAACCAGTCTGGCTCCCTTGTTTTCTTCCAACACAAACTTTTGAAATATCTTAAACAACATTTCATTACACTTGTTTCATAAAGTATTTTTTTCGCCAAGAGTAAAGTAGCAATACGATAATTATAAAAATTTGCGATGTAAACAGCACGGCATCCCAAAATGGAACCGAAGCCACTCCCTGGGAGAACCCAGGTGCTACCTTTTTTACAGCAAAAAATAACTGGGGTATATAATAGGCGGCAAACAATAAAACTGTTAGCGTCATACCAGTAAGGTAAAAGATCGAATAAACGAAAACGATCCTTCGTTCTTCAGCGTACGTTACCTCGCCTTGAGCAGTACGCCTTCTTAATGGAAGCCATTTGTTTAGTAGCTGCTGGGCATTTTCCATTAAATTATAACAACCAGAAGTATTTTCAAATACATGATATAAATCGGTTTTCATATAAATACAGCATTGGTAAACCATACGAATAAACGTATCAAGGACAATAATGTTTAATAAACCAACAACTATATTTGAGTTTCCTGAAAACAGCAGCTGACCAATTAAGGCAAAAAACAATATAACCGTATCAAAACAAAGACCGGCTAAGTACAATACATTCCGGTTCTTCGCCGGCAGCTTCCAGATAGCGGACATATCCGTTTCAAAAACAACTAGAAAGAGGCGATGTCCGATTTCCAGTTTTGTCGGAAGTTGATAGGCTCTCATCGCCAGAACATGCCCGAACTCGTGGATAAGGACTGTAATTACGGATAGTAGCATCCATGCCAATATGTTCAAAAACATATAGTCAAAGATAAATAAGTCCTTGTATGTAGGAAACAATGATGGCTGAAAATAGAAAAGTACAAAATTCCCAATGAAAAGTCCCACATAAACAAAATATGCTGTCGGATTAAAAAAGAACTTTCCCAGTTTCGGTGGAATCCATTGATAGCCTTTTGGCGTACTAGTTTTCGTCACTCTAGCTATGTTTTCCCCATCAATAGTTGCCACAAGTTGCAGGTCAATGAGTTGCTGGGCAAAATCTAGCAGGTCCACCTCTTCAGCTGGATATTTCTGTTTCAATCGCTCCTCAACAGCACCTAAGGTTTCACCTGCTCTAAGTAATTCAATTGCCTCAACACAAATCTGTGGCATCTCAAAAAACTCACCTGACACACAATCCTCTACGATATAATGCTTCATATCTTGATATATTTGTAAAGTTATCAATGATAGGCGCGAATGTTGTGTTAGATTCATATATAACCGTCCCTGTTATCAGATTAACAAAAAAAGAGGATGCTTAGCATATAGCAAGCATCCTAACTAATCAAGGTCTTAGTCCAAACCAACCACACCACCAGCATGTAGTTTTAACTTTTTTTAGTTTGCGGATTTTCATAACTTTACCTCCTTTATTAATAGATTTTCTTCAGCCCATGAATATTTTCTATGAAAGTTAACCCAAGCTGGATAAACTTTTTTGAATTCATCCACCAGCCTCGGATCAAACTGTGAGCCAGCACCTTCAACAATACGATTAAAGGCCTCTTCCAAAGGTAATGCAGATCGATAGGATCTTGAAGATGTCATCGCATCAAAGGCATCTGCTATTGCTGCTATTCTTGCTAATAATGGTATTTCTTCTCCCTTTAGACCATCTGGATAGCCCTTACCATCCCAACGTTCATGATGTGAGCGAATAACACAGATATTCTCCTTTAATCCTTCAACATCCTGTACAGCTTCCGCTCCAACGACGGGATGGGTCTTAATAATTTCAAATTCTTCTTTTGATAGTTTGCTAGGCTTCATTAATATCGAATCAGGTATATGTACCTTCCCAATATCATGTAATAAACAGACATTGTAAAACGACTTTTGCTCATCTTTCGCCAATATTCCCATTTTCTTTGCTAATAACAGGGCGTAATTAGCAACTCTTTCACTATGACCTCTAGTATATGGATCTTTTAATTCCAGAGCGGCAATAACACCTTTTACAATTCCTTGTAGCTGATTATCATAATTATTACTAATTGCTTTTACATATCCTTGAAACCTAACTAGTAAGAAGAATGACATAATTGACAATATAACTAGTAATAAAATAGGCATTATTACATACGAAGTGTGCAATACTAACCCTATTACAGTATATTTTACAGCAATTCCTATTGAAATCAACCAAAAATATCCTGTACTTAAAAAAAGAGGTAATGTTAGTATTAAGAATAATTCAACCGTATTTCCACTTGTATAGGAGTCCCCTCTCCCCCAAAAAGTTACTAAATCAACTACTGTTGCAACAAATAAATAAGAAATAAAAAGTACATACTTTATAGAATTTTGCTTGTTATGTCTATTAAAAAAGACACTTACAGGAAGCAAAATAATAAGAACTAGATAATTAAAATACCAAAAATTACTCGGTAAACCAACTTCATCGTGAAAAATATATTTCGGTAAAATATAATAATAAAAAATATCTGATGCGATAAAAATAATGTAGAAAAATAGTAGAAACCATTTTATCGTTCGTTTCTCCTCGACTGGTATCATAGAAACCTCCAAGTGTATATAACACTTACCCCTTAAAAATATCATTATTCCTCTACATTAATTATATCCTATTAAGAAATCCCTTGAAACTATTTAGTATAGAGATTTTTATAGGATTTAAGACCTATCTTTTTGCTTTATCGGCAGTGTTACAGACACCTTTGTTCCTTTTCCTAGCTCGCTATCGACAGTTAAATGCCCATGATGCTCATTGATAATGTGATTTACTACCATTAAACCAAGCCCTGTTCCATCTTTTTTTGTAGTATAGAAAGGTTGCGTCAGTCTAGGAATATCAACTTGTTTAATTCCAGAGCCATTATCCTCTACCGTTACTACTATAGTTGAGTTGTGCCCACGCTTGCCAAAAATTCTAATCATCCCACCCTCAGGCATTGCCTCTAATGCATTTTTTAATAAGTTGATAAATACTTGTTTCAGGTGTTTTTCATCACATTTAATAAGTGGTAGACTTTCTTCGAGCATCGTATCAATTGTTACACCTTGGGCTTCTGCCTGATACTCCATAATTGAAATGGTATATGAAATAATCTCCTGCAAATTTGCTAATTGCATTTGAACTGTTTTTGGTTTACTAATATACATTAAATCATTAACAATGATATTAATTCGATCAATCTCCTGAATCATAATTGGAAAATAATCTCTATTTTCAGGTGGACGTTCCTGTTGCAACTGTACAAATCCTTTTAGAGAAGCTAGCGGATTTCGAATTTCATGGGCAATTGACGCTGCCATTTGCCCTACCACTGCAAGCTTCTCCTGTTGCCGTAGATCATTATGAACCTTCGTTAAAGTACTAATATAAGAAAAAAAGCGAGTTAACAGAATATATGAAATCACTACAATTACGGCAATACTAACAGCAGGTATGATTACATCTGAATTGTGTATAAGAATCCCTATAATAAAATATTTTCCAATAAGCCCAAATGAAATAACCCAAAAATATCGCTTATTAACAAATATCGGTGCAAAAATTAAAAACAATACTTCAACAATATTTCCTGAGGCAAATTGTTTGGAAGTACCTGCATACCTAAGAATATTATCAACAATATCGGTTGAAACAAAGACAATAAATAAAATATACTTAACTGCGTAAGGATTGCGTTTCTTATAATAATAAATGGCAATAGGTAATAAGGAAATGAGTAGGATATAAAGCCAAATACCCAAACCTTCATCAAAGTATTTGCGATCGCCATATGAGGTATATTTTGGAATAATATAATACCAAACCAAACTATATGTAAAATAAAAGAAATAGAATAACCATAAGAAAAGTTTAATTGCCTTTTTCTCTTCGAAGATTAACTTAGGGCACTGTTCATCTGCTTCCATCACAATAACTCCTTAACACTCAACAATAAAAAAATCATATATTACTATTTTACCATTTTTATTCATAAAAACGAGTTGTTTAATTAATTTTGCAACATAGAAAGTATAAAAATAATTTCGACAAGGACTGCTCACAAATAACATATTGACATTAATACAAAAATTATATATAATATTATTTTATGCCCCAATTAACCTTAAAGGTAGCTTGACACTAGGAAAAATGTAAAAAAATTTAATGGCTTTTCACTCATGTTTTATATGAAAAGACTTAATCACACTGGAACGGCTTCGGAGCCGTAAGGATGTAAGAGAGGTAGGGCTTACGTCGTTTAGGTTTTAAAACCTACAGTGAAAAATATACCGCGGCACTCTTAAAGATACACTTAATTTTTTACATGAAGACAACAAATTGACTAACAGCACTTTCAAGTTACAATATAAAAATCGAAGGCAGAGGGATTAATTTAGTCCTCTGCCTTCGTCCATTTAAAATACTATTTTTCAATTACAATCGCCTGGCTGCCCATTTGCTTCCATGCCTCGATAAAACGTTTCCGCTCACATTTTCGATTCTTTACCCCATATGGGTCATTTATATAAATATACTTCTCGTCATAGCCGGTAATAGCCACACTATGCTCATTAAAAGTAATCTTAATCTTTCCTTGCGGTGTATCCCATGTTTTAAACGTAGAGACCGGAGAAAACTGAGTAGTTGTGATAATCCATACCGGAAGTCCTTGGCTTACTTTTTTCAATAAATCTGTAAAAGGACTATTCGTTAAATTAACCACCTTATTGCCAACATACGATTTTGCCAGCTCATAAACTGGGCCATTATATACTCCTAATCCAGGACCTGTCTCCATATTACCGACAAAGCCAGCATTGGGGTTTCCTTTTTGTCCATTCGGGTATGTTAATGGCACCCTCTTAATCTTCTTTGCCAATTCATTTTTAGTAACCTTAACACCATGATAATTCATAATCATTGCCAGACTTGCAATTTCACACCCATTGTATAGTTTCGGCTTATCCATCTGATTAATTAATGGAACATCCAACAACTTGCTTTTTGGTAAAATCGGACTATCTTTTTGCAAAGCTACCTGGCGTGTTTTTAACGGTGGTGTTTCCTTGATATTCACGACATTAGATTGTTTGGCCTTGACAGCCCATATAGTTGTTGCACCAAAAATCGCTATGACAGCAATCAAAGCGAGTATAATCCATTTTTTCATTAATTTTTTCATTCCTTATCGTATCATTAACACTAATCTTCCTATCTTCTTAATTTACCAAAGAGAATCAAAGTTATAAAGAAGAAATAAATGTATATCGTCTTTTATTAAGGTTTGCGGGCAATATACCAGTTTGTTACCTTGCGGATAATCTGATTAATCACTTCAGAAAAAACAAGTCCGAAAGCAATCGTCCCAGCCAGCATAGTAACCTTAGCACCCAGTGTAAGTGCCGTGTTGTAGTCATTTTCGACAAAGTTTCTCATTGCATCATAGGCTAGGCCACCAGGGACAAGCGGAATAATCCCGGCAACACTAAAAATAATCACCGGTGTTTTAAAAAGTTTGGCCAATTGCTGGCTTAAAACCGCAATAAAAATAGTAGCGCTTAAAGTCGCCAAAACGGCATTATTCGTATAATCGACAAGAATATAATAAATTAGCCAGCCGCCCATTCCTATTAAACCGCACTTGACAAGCGTTTTTCTAGGAGCATTAAAAATGATGCCAAAGGCGCCTGTTGCCAGGAAGCTTGTGACCGATTGTGCAACGATATCCACCTTTTGTTTTCCCACCTTATCATTATATTAATACAACCGCAATACCTGCTCCTATTGCGAAAGCTGTCAAAAAGGCCTCTGCCCCTTTAGATAATCCAGCTACAAGATGCCCAGCCATTAAGTCCCTAATTGCATTGGTTACTAATAGCCCTGGAACTAATGGCATAACGGAACCGATGATGATTTTATCGACTTGATGGCCAAAACCGATTTTTACAAACAAATACGAAAGCAATCCAATGATAAACGACGCTAAAAACTCAGAAAAAAACTTCACCTGAAAAAAGCGATGAAAGTAAATAAAACCAAGAAACCCAGCACCGCCAGCAAGCATTGCTGGAATAAAATTATCCCAGGCTCCATTAAACATAATCATGAAACAACCGCTTGAAATTGAGGCTGCGGCAACTTGGAGCATCAATGGGAATGCCATATCCTTGGTATTAAGTTCTTTTAATTGTTGTAATGCCTCTTGCAAATTCATTTCCCCGCTGCTGACACTTCTCGATATACTATTAACCAATGCGACCTTCTCTAGATCTGTGGAGCGTTCGGAAATTCGAATTAACTTTGTTTTCGTGGGCTCTATATCATCTGCCGAAAAAATGATTCCAGTTGGTGTTACGTAACTATGGGTATTTTTAATACCAAAAGCAGCAGCCATCCGCATCATCGTATCTTCTACACGATAGGTTTCCCCGCCGCTTTGCAAGATGATTTTCCCTGCAAGCAAACATGCCTCCAAAATCTCATTTGTTTGATTGACTTGATTGTTCATCTTCTCACCACATTACCTCTCATTATTTCTTTAGTGTAAAGCAAAACAAACTTTGTAGGCAATGCTTATTATAGGTTTTCCAGTTAGTTAAAATATATAGAAATTTCCAACAAATAACCTAAATAGCTGTGATAAAACATTCATCGACAAATTACCTGGGAAATATCCTAGAAGTGGTGAAAAACCGACATGAATAAAATATTTCTAAACTCGATAGAAAGCAAATCCATGATAATGACTGCAAAAAATGACAGTTCATTTCAGGAACTGCCATTTCATTAATTTATATTATTGGCTAACCGATTTATTTTTACTGACAAAGTACAGATATGCTTTTACCATAAAATAACTGATCTCATCCGGGAGCAATTCTTTAATAGGCTTAAGCCGTTCCCTTCCTGCTTCAGCCACTGCTTTTTCAAGGAGCGGCTGGTAATCAGCTGGTATCAATGTAAAGAAATCAACAGCTAGTCCTTCACGAGCACATTGCAATAGATGATTTTCTATTGTGCTCTGTGTAAGATCCCTTTTTTCTGCAATCTCTTGAATAGATAACCCAGTTTGATGCAGACTGAGAGTTTCTAAATGTGATTCTCCAACTGGTTTGGCCGTCTTTTTAGGAGCTGCTGGTACTGGAACAAGCTGGGAGCGATAATCAGGATGTTCCTCGCTATAACGATTAATAGCTTGAATAAATTCGGAACCATATTTTTGCAATTTGTGTTCGCCTACTCCGCTAATCTGTAGAAATTCATCACTTGATAGAGGCAATTTGGCACACATATCCTTGAGCGAAGCATCCGAAAAAATAACAAAAGGCGGTACATTTTCTCTTGCTGCAATTTGTTTGCGGACCTCTCTTAATGATTCAAATAATGGATCACTCTGTGAAACTTGCTGTACTTGTACTGTTTCCCGACGATATACTTGGACTTTTCCTAACAATGTGTCCTTTCCTTTTAAGGAGACATAGAGAGTTGGAAATGTCCCTTGTTCAATTCCAATTAACTCCTGTGAAATAAGGAATTCGATAAAATCACTTACTTCCTTTGCCCCTTTGTTTTTCATGATCCCATAGGTTGATAGTCTGTCAAAACCGAGTTCCGTTACTTTCTTATTTTTCGAACCGGTCAGCACCTGGGCTGTTAATGTTTTCCCATAACGTTGCCCCATTCGGATGACGCAGGACATGACCATTTGTGCCTCCTTGGTTACGTCCACTTGTGTTCGTGAATCGGTGCAATTTCCGCATCGTCCACATGATTTTGTTTCTTTCTCACCAAAATAATGGAGGATGAATTCCTGCAGACAGCTTTCAGTATGGCAATAATCAACCATCTGCTGCAGTTTTTCTAACTCCTGAGTCATTCGGCTTTTATCAGTAGATTGGTCAATTAAGAAGCGTTGGATTTGCACATCTTGCGGAGAATAGAGAACAATACATTCACTTCTCAGACCATCACGTCCAGCACGGCCCGCTTCTTGATAATAGCTTTCCATGTTCTTAGGGAGCTGCAGATGGATACAATATCTAATATTCGATTTGTCAATCCCCATTCCGAACGCAGATGTTGCTACCATAACTGACGCCTGATCAGTGAGAAAACGCTCCTGCTCAAGATTCCGCTCACGATCGTTCATTCCGGCATGATAACGAGCTGCATTGATATGTTCTTTCTTTAATCGTTGATAAAGCTGGTCCACATTTTTTCTCGTAGCTGCGTAAATAATCCCTGATTCCTTATCGTTTTTTTTCAAATAATCCAAAAGATACTTAAGCCGGTCTTGTCCTTTTATTACAGAAAAAGAAAGATTCTTTCGTTCAAAGCCCGTCATGATGGTGTTTCGCGAATCAATGTCTAACAGGCTGCAAATATCTGCACGTACCCGAGGGGTTGCCGTCGCAGTTAACGCTAAGACCCGGGGAGTTCCCCCTAGTGCTTGAATCATTTGTTGAATTTGCCGATAGCTTGGACGAAAATCATGTCCCCATTGAGAAATACAGTGTGCTTCATCAACAGCTATTAACGGAATATTCATTTGTCTTAAATCGTCGAGAAACTCACGAGATTCCAAGCGCTCTGGAGCTATATAGAGTAGTTTGTATTTTCCTAGTTTAGCCTCTTGCATCTTATCATAGACGTCATTGAAGCTTAGGGAACTGTTAATAAAGGCTGCTGGAATACCTGCTTGCACAAGAGAATCCACCTGATCCTTCATTAAAGAGATAAGTGGGGAAATAACAATTGTGGTGCCAGGCAAAATCAGCGCTGGAATTTGATAACAAATCGATTTCCCACCGCCAGTCGGCATCACACACAAGGTATTGGTACCGGATAACACGGAACGAATCGCATGTTCCTGGCCATTTCTGAAGGAACTGTATCCGAAGTAAGTTTGTAATAGAGGCTGTGCTTTTTCAAACAAAATGGTTTCTCCTTTCCTAAATCTCTCATTGTTGTATCAATTATACCGCTTATTTTGGTTTTGGAAAAATGAGTTTAAGGAGAAGTTGTTTTTCTAGAGAAAAGAAAAAAACGCTGGTTTGGAACAGTAGGTTACAGTCCTTCAACCGCGCGTTTTCGTTAAGTAGTCAATAAACGGATAAATTCCGCCTATTTTGGGAAATACTGATATTTCCCTTGAATTAAAGGAAGTTTTTCCGCTTATTATCTCCAAATCCCTTGAATTTTACCTATTTACAGCTATTAAGCGGAATCCTTACGCTTATATCTACATATTTAACCGCAAAATTTTCATTAGACGGAAATTCTCCGCTTATGATTCTTAACCCTATCCTTTGGCTCTTTTTCGTTTGTTATTCAACAAGTTTTTCCACCTTTTGTACACCGAAAGAGAACCCGTTACTCTTATGATTGAATAGTATGTTCTCTCTCACTATGAGACTCCTTTTTCCACGATAGCTTGTTGTTTTCTTTTTTCTGCAAAAGCCACGATGAATATAGCTGCAATAAAAAAGAGACTGCCTAACCGGAACAGTGTAGCCGTTTCCAAAAACTGCGCTACTAACCCAAATATAAGACCGCTTATTCCAATTCCAAGATCGATTGCTGAAAAAATCATTCCATTCACTACTCCACGGCGATGTTCCGGGGTGATTACCAGTGCCCATGATTGCAGTGTTGGAATCACACAGCCAAAGCCAATCCCAAATAAACCACCGGCAATTGCGATGGAAAAATCTGAGTGAGCAAACGACAACACCCACATTCCGGCAAAGGTGATAATTGTGCACATCACTACCAGCCCACGAGGCCCTTTCTCATCAAACCATCTCCCTGCAAATGGTCTTGAAACAGATGAAAAAATTGCATTAACGATATAGAACAGGAAAATATGGCTAATCTCCCGCTCTTGGCCAAAAATAACAATAAATGTTGTAATCGTGCCGTATCCTAAGCTGATTAATAGCGTAATAAAAGCAGGGAACCAGGCTGTTTTATCAATAAACGAGCCAAAATAGGTAAATTTGAGATCTTCTCTGCGTGTTTGTCTCACTGTTTCCGGCGTTCGATAATTGGCAAAAATGAATAATATTACTGCTATGATACCAAGGATAGCCGATATAAAAATCAAATTTTTAAAAGAGGTTATGCCGTATAACAGGATGCCTAAACTAGGCGCTATCACCATTCCAATGGTGACAGATAACCCATAATAGCCCATTCCCTCCCCAAGTCTTGACATTGGAATCGTGTCAGCGGCTGCCGTTCCATTGACCGTTGTTGACCATCCCCATGCCAAGCCGTGCAGGAAGCGAAATAATAAAAAAATGAAAATGATGCGTGAAAGTGGGTAAAACACGGTGATCACTAGCAGCAGAACCGCTCCCATGAGGACAATGGCCTTCCTTGCTCGGTATTCGAGCATAAAACCAATAATTGGCCTGCTTAAGACGGCTCCGATTGAAAAGAGCGCTGTAACTAGGCCAATTTCAATCCCTTCGGCCCCTAAAGATTTAATATAGGGGGGGAAAATAGGGATCAGCATTTGAAAGGACATAAACACAAATAAATTACCAACCATGAGCATTATAAAGGATTTAGTCCATAGACGTTCTTTCAAAAAATCACCATACCTTTTATTTAATAATTCCTATAATTCATTCTATTTCGTTATACTAAATAATAACACAATGGTCGATGTAAAGAAAATTACGAAAATTAACTTTATCCTATTTCTTTGCCGTACACTATGAAAACTAAAGGCCGCCCTAAATGGACAGCCTTCCCTTAAAACATCTATGAAACCACTTGCATCCCTTTTCCTGCTATCGTCATCCATTCAAATTGACGTAAACGTACTTCAAACAGGGTTAACGGGTCACGGAACATTTCCGGATTAGTATTTAACTGTTTAAGCAGTTCCTGAGCTGTGGCAATTTCCGTATTCGTTTCTTCAATACAACGATTCATACTTGTTAACGGACCTTTAAAGAACATACTGACATCACGTTCAATCGACTTGGCAAAAAGCTCAAACGATTGGAAAAACTGGCGGCTCACCGCAGCTACTACATCGGAATAATCCTCATTTTCCACAAACGTCTTGAACTTATTGTAAAGCATCGCTTTATTCTGCGACAGCACGCCAAATAGCTTGCCGGCACCTTTTAATAACATTTGTGATGGAGTTCGCCGCAACAGGATATTCACTTTTTCGAGCTGGAAGCCGCTCGTCATCCGCTCAGTATCACGACGCCAATCATCAAGAACAAGAAAATCACAGCCAAGCGTCAAGCGTTCTTCAGCAAACATTGTATTAAAGCCGTCACCAAGCTCATTCAAAAATTCTTGGCATTGGGTAAACTCCTCTTTACAATCCTCAATCCAGCCTTGTAGCAACTGGAAGTATCGCGGCATAACACGTTGCTCTAGATATTCCTGCAGTCTCTGGTTCATTTCATCATTTAATTGTAGGTGAATCCTGCTAAAATCGCTGTCTTCTTTAATCCATTTGGAACAGCTTTGTAAGATTTTCGGTATCTCTGTTTGCATCTCTCTTCTTAACGAATCACTTATATCCCGAAAAGACTTAGCTGCTGTTTCCGACTTCTGAGCGATGGTATCGTGTAACTGATTAACAGCTCCGGTTAGCTTCATATGCATTTCTTCATTCCAATGAAGTGTCTCAACTAATTGGTTTTCCACATTGACACGTTTCTGCAAGAGTGTCGCTAACGTTACTCGGATATAGAATAATAGCTTTGCCAAACGTCTATCCGCTAAATTCCGTTCAAACTTTATCGTCTGGAGCATCTGTTGCAAATCCTGTAAGTGCTGACTGCTGTCAGCATACACGGCGGAAAACGGAACGACTTGAGCATCAGGAAAAATATCTTGAATGGCTGCTTTCGTTCGCTCGACAATCTGAAGCACTTCGTGGGGATCTGCAATGTTATCCACTTTGTTCAAAAGAAAATGAACCGGAATATCAGGTGCCAATTCCTGAATTTGTAATAATGAATTTTTTTCCTTTTCATGAAGCGGATTATTTGCATCAACTACAAACAAGATCGTATCCGCAATATGGAAATTTTTCAAGATTTCTTGGCGGTCATGGTGGTCACCTTTTAATCCAGGAGTATCGATAATAGCCAGCTGGTTTTCATTTAAAAATCGATTAGGCTGTTTGAATTCAATCATTGTTTCCGAAGCATTCCGCCTTCTATCCATTTGTTCATAGAAGGCACTATGACCGTCTAACGCTGTGATCCCTTCATCTTTAATCTCGTTAATTTCCAATTCTTCGGCGGTTTTGAAAATTACGACTGATGATGTTGGATAATTTTGCAATTCTTGACCAATTAATTTATTAATTATAGTTGATTTGCCACTGCCGTTTAAACCAGTTAACAGCACATGATAGCTATCCAAATCCGACAGTTCATTAATAATCCACTTTACTTTTGCTTGTGCCCCCATATCATGGGCACGTGCCCAATCCATTATTGAATCAAATAAATCCAGGCATTCCTTACTCTCATTTATCTCTGCTTGTACCGTGTCAATGATTTCGTTAGCCTCTTCTACAATCGCTATGCTAATGCTTGCTGGGAACAATTCATTCCACGATAATACAGCCGCAGCCGCCCAAACGCTCCCCTGCTTATCTGCTAAGCGAAACCAGTTTGTTAACAAATCAGGAACATAATCATGAAGCTGTTTAATTAGGTAGTCGCCGCCAATTAAATGATAGAATTCCTGCCTATGAAGGGCCGTAAGCGTATTCCAGCTATCCGAGCGATCTATTTCAAGCTGCAGCAGCAGGTGATTCATTTCATTTAACCAATTAAAATACGATTCATCATGTTGGTAACTGCACCAAAATGCAACCACCAGTTGTTCAAATTTTCTTACATTCAGATGGTAAAGCATCGTCAATGCATGAGAAAAATAATTTGGAGCAAATCCTTTCGTAACACCTTTTTCAACGTACTGTTGTAATACCGCGAACCATTCAAACGACTCCGTCCGTTTCGCTTCATTCACTGCGAGTTCAACAGCATTGCCCCAATCTTTCTGCTCTTCGAAAAATCTCCTGGCAATCGCTGTCAAATTAGGATAATCCGGCTGAACGTTAATCGTCCTTTTGATTGTCGCAACAGCTGCATCTAGCTTCCCGCGATCTATGTAGAGTGTAAAAAGCTTAAGCGCTGTTTCAGCCTGGAGTGTGGCATCATCGGTGTCAATCATCGTGTATAAATCTTCGGCCGTTGATAACATCCCTAATTCATAATAAGCATCTGCTGTATTTTTGCGCGCCCATGGTTCCAGTTCATTGCTAATGTTTTCCCATTTAAAAATTGCAGCTTCATAGTCTTTCAAATGAAAATAAACTTCTCCCTGAGCAAAACGAATCGTCGATAACTCTGGCAAGTCCTTTTGCGCTTCCTCCTGGAAAACTTCACCAAGCACTTGTATCGGATGAATATCTTCATGTTCATTGATGAACATTTTGTAATAAGTTTTTTCAATCAATTGCTGCTTTAGCGCCATTTCTTTCCCCTCCAATTGTACACATTTCATTCATATGGAAAAGAGACATATTTATTCTATAAAAATTATTCGTTCATCATCCCTGTTTTTCGTCTCAATTATTACATTTTAGCAGAGAAATTAGACAAGGGTGTATCATGAGTATTTCACTTCCGTAAAAATATGACCGTTTTATAAAAATCTAGGAGAATAAACAGAGAGAAAAAAATAGAAGGCTGTAGGAACAGCCCCCCTTGTTTATTATAATACCTTGCTTAAAAATGCCTTTGTCCGCTCCTCTTGCGGATTTTCAAATAAATCCTTCGGTTTGCCTTCCTCTACGATGACACCGCCATCCATAAATAGCACCCGGTCTCCAACCTCACGGGCAAATCCCATCTCATGGGTAACGACAACCATTGTCATTCCCTCTTTGGCGAGCTGTTTCATAACCTCCAATACTTCTCCAACCATTTCTGGATCAAGTGCCGAGGTCGGTTCATCAAACAGCATGATTTTTGGCTCCATTGCCAGCGCTCGAGCAATCGCAACACGCTGCTTTTGACCGCCCGATAATGAATCTGGATAGGCCTCTGCCTTTTCCTCTAAACCTACTTTTCTTAAAAGCTCCAATCCTTTTGCTCTCGCTTTTTCAGTCGGAACTTTGCGGACCTTTATCGGCGCCAGCATGATATTTTCAATTACTGTTTTATGTGGGAATAAGTTAAACTGCTGAAATACCATACCTACTTCAGTGCGAATCTTATTAATATCTGTCTTCGAATCGGTAATATCGATTCCCTCAATAGAAATATGACCGCCTGTGATTGATTCTAGTAAATTAATACAGCGTAAAAAGGTAGATTTCCCCGAACCGGATGGCCCGATTACAACGACAACCTCCTGTGGCTGTATGGAAACGTTAATTTCTTTTAATACCTCGTTCTTTCCAAAGCTTTTTTTCAATTGTTTGACTTCAATCATTCTGTTGCCAGCCTCCTTTCAAGACGCGTTAGCAGAAAGCTTAAAGAAAGCGTTAGCACAAGATAAATAGCAGCAGCAGTCAGATAAGGCTCCCATGCCCGCATATATTGGCCCTGCATTGCCCGTCCCCAATACATCAGCTCAGGCGCTGCCACTAAGGCGGCAAGTGATGAATCCTTAATTAGAACGACGAATTCATTTCCGAGCGGCGGAATCATTCGCTTAAATGCCTGTGGTAAGATTACATTTTTCATTGCTTGTACATGCGTCATCCCTAGTGAACGGGCCGCTTCCATTTGCCCTTTATCAATCGATTGAATCCCCGCACGGAAAATTTCCGCAATATAGGCGGCTGCGTTAAGGGAAAGAGCTAAAATAGCTGCTGCAATGGCATTGGTTGTCCCGAGAAACAGCGGGACCAGCCCAAAATGAACTAACAGAATCTGCACCATCAACGGTGTACCACGAAAAAAGTTAATATACCATTTAAACGGCAAGGCCAAAAGCTGTCTTTTCATCATTTTTCCCAGGCCAATTAACAAGCCAAGTATAGTTCCAATAAGAATACTTACGATTGAGAGTCCAACTGTTAATAATGTTCCCTTTAGAAAAAAAGGGGCATATTCTGCTAAAAGGTCCCATCTAAAATCCATCTACCAAACCCCCTGAAGGTTGTTAGCTATTTAAGCTTAAGCAAAAATTGCGTAACTGCTTTTGAGGAGAAGTTACGCAATTCTAAATCCTATTGCTGAGCTTTTAAAGTTTGCATATCTGGTTCTTTATTAAACCATTTCTTGTAAATTTCAGCGTATGTGCCATTTTCAAATATTTTATTGATAGCCTTATCCAATTCTGCTTTTAGCTCGCTGCCTTTTGGCAGGAGTAAACCGTAGAATTCCTTTTCGAAGGCCCCATCATCTTCTATCACAGCAAAATTATCATTTGGATTATTTTTTACATACGTATCAACAACGCCATTGTCAGCAACGACGGCATCAGCCCCGCCATTCTTCATCTCAAGAATCGCTAGATTGTTATTTTCAAACTTTTTAAGATCCTTGCTATTTTCTCCTAATATTTTCTCTGTTACCTCTTGACCTGTTGTTCCATTTTGTACAGCCACAACTTTCCCTTTCAAGTCTTGCGCTCCTTTAATTGAGCTGCCTTTTGGGACGAGGATTTCATTTTTTGATAGGAAGTATGGAACAGTAAAGTCATAGGTTTGCTTTCTTTCATCATTAATTGTTATCGATGATACCGCAAAATCTGCTGTTTTCCCTTTGATTTCAACAAAGATTGGATCCCAGCCAACATGTTCAATCTTTACATCATAGCCTGCTTCCTTAGCAACCGCCTTGACAAAATCAATATCAAAGCCAACAATTTCCCCTTTATCTTGGTATTCAAATGGGGCATAGGCTGCGTCGGTGACTACTCTTAATGTTTTCTTCTTTTCACCATCTCCTCCGCTTTGCTTACTAGTTTCTGTTGACCCACAAGCGGCAAGAAGTAGTACGAAAGCCGCTAGTAACAAGGATACAATTTGTTTTGATTTCTTCATTTTTTGCCTCCTATTATTTTTTAAATAAAGTAATTTATTAAAATCTTAATAATTTTTTGAATATACAAGATTATACCGTCTTTTTTAACAATATTCAATCATTTTTTACTTTAGTTAATTAATGTGTTAACAAGGTTTTTCGAAACCCAACTCTCTTTATAATGGTTTATTACCATAATACGCTCTGTCATTTCACATATGCCTTTTTCCCTATGCCCCCTTTCACAAAATATTATCGAAACTGCGTTTCCAAAATAATGAATTTTTTTACTTAGGGTGGGTAGCCTATTGGTTAGGATTTCCTCATGAAATGAAATCCAATTTAGGATTTTAGTGGAGGTGTATACATGCGATATACACGGCTATGGATTAGCCTTGCTATTGTTTTTATTGCTTCTTTTGCTATTCTCGGTTACTACGGCGGACGGCTGTATAACACAATGCCGCCAATTCCGGAAAAAGTGGTCGTATCGGATGGAACCGTTCTTTACACTAAGAAGGACATACAGAACGGACAAAATGTCTGGCAGTCCATCGGTGGCCAGGAACTGGGAAGTATTTGGGGACATGGTGCCTATGTTGCTCCTGATTGGAATGCTGATTTTCTCCATCGTGAAGCCATTTGGCTGTTAAATCACTGGGCACAAGCAGATTACGGAAAAACTTATAAGGCTCTTGATGAAGAAAAACAGGCAGCGCTTAAGGCACGTTTGAAAAAAGAAATTCGCCCAAATACGTTTAACAAAGATACTGGGATAATTACGCTTTCTCCCCTTCGTTCTGAAGCGATAAGAAATGTAAGTGACCACTATCGAGCACTTTTCTCTGATGATCCGCGGCTTGACAAACTGCGTGAAGCCTATGCGATGCCAAAGAATGTCATTAAGGATGCGGGCCGATTGGAAGCCTTTATTAGCTATATTTGGTGGACAACCTGGGCGACTGAGACCAATCGTCCCGGTGATAATGTTACTTATACCAACAACTGGCCAAATGAAGAACTGATTGATAATAAACCAACCGGAGAAATGGTTGTCTGGTCAGTCGTCAGTTTCGTGCTATTACTAGCTGGTATTGGTGGTCTAGCTTGGTACTATGCTTCACAAAAGCATCAAGAGGATGAGGAGGCGTTTCCCGAAAAGGATCCACTGCTGGCTCTATCCGCCACTCCTTCAATGAAGGCGACCCAGAAATATTTCTGGGTAGTTGCACTGCTATGGCTTGTGCAAGTCTTACTTGGCGCTATCACTGGTCATTATCAAGTTGAAGGCAGCGGGTTTTACGGTATTCCACTTGATAAGTGGCTGCCCTATTCATTAGCGCGGTCATGGCATACACAGTTGGGAATCTTGTGGATTGCGACGGCATGGTTAGCGACAGGCCTATTCATTGCCCCGGCAGTATCAGGTCATGAACCCAAATTCCAGCGTTTTGGTGTCAACTTCCTGTTCATCTGTCTATTAATTATTGTCGCTGGCTCAATGATTGGTCAGTGGTTTGCCGTCCAGCAAAAGCTGGGACATACAGCTAACTTCTGGTTTGGGCATCAAGGCTATGAATATACTGACACAGGCCGCTTCTGGCAAATTTTCTTAACCGTCGGGCTATTTCTCTGGTTATTCTTAATGGTTCGAGCTATGTGGCCGGCATTTAAAAACTTAAAAGAAAGCAGACATTTGCTTGCGCTATTTTTAATTGCGTCAACAGCAATCCCTGTTTTCTATATCCCAGCATTATTATGGGGACAGCACACCAACCTGGCAATTGCTGAATATTGGCGCTGGTGGGTAGTTCATCTTTGGGTTGAAGGGTTCTTTGAAGTCTTTGCGACAGTTGTCATGGCCTTCTTGTTTACAAGAATGGGGCTTCTTGGTCTTAGGACAGCGACCGTTTCTGTCCTCTTTTCAACCGTCATTTTCCTATTTGGCGGTATTATCGGGACCTTCCACCATTTATACTTTAGCGGCACCCCTGTAGGCGTGCTTGCTTTCGGAGCAACGTTTAGCGCATTGGAGGTCGTTCCACTTGTACTGATTGGCTTTGAGGCCTATGAAAACCTTACTAGGAGTCGCGCAAAACCTTGGGTTACTCAGTATAAATGGCCGATTTATTTCTTTATCTCGGTTGCTTTTTGGAATTTAGTCGGAGCTGGATTATTTGGATTTTTCATTAATCCGCCGATTGCGCTTTATTATATGCAAGGGTTAAATACTACACCAGTTCACGGCCATACTGCCTTATTTGGTGTATATGGAATGCTTGGTATCGGACTCATGCTCTTCTGCCTGCGCGGGTTAACAGTGAAAAAGGAATGGAGAACAGGTCCGTTGAAATTTGCCTTCTGGACCATCAATATCGGGTTAATTCTGATGGTTCTTCTAAGTCTGTTGCCAATCGGCCTAATGCAGACATGGGCAAGTGTACAGCATGGCATGTGGTATGCTCGCTCTGCAACCTTTATGTCAAGAGACATCGTTGCCAATTTTGTTTGGTTACGAATTATTGGTGACACCATCTTCTCTCTTGGCGGATTGGCACTCGCCTGGTTTATTGTTGGTCTGAAGACAGGCTGGTCGATTACAAGCGATCGGCTTGACTACAATGGTACTGAGAATAGAAAGAGTTAAGGAAAAGTCCCATTCCTCTCCAAGAGTGAATGGGACTTTTCACAATTGGGTATCAGCCGTTTCCTCTCCTTCCAAAAGCACATAATGTATAGGGATTTACACTAAAGGAGAGATGCCTAAATGAATCCATATGATTATTATTACATGCCTTCTTCATCTGTTGATTATCATTCCTATCTGCCTCTAGACCAAGTAAATCCTAATCCTATCCCAGAGTATTATGATCCGAATCGTCAACCACAACAGCTGGAACGACGGGTATCACAGCTGGAAAGACAAAGCGGTCAACAACAAAGAGAGATAAACCAACTTAATCGAGAAGTTGACCGATTAGGGCGCAGACTGCAGCGCGTTAATCAAAGATTGCGCGCTGTTGAGCGGAGGTTAAATATTCCCTTTACCCCTTTTGATGGAGAATTCTAAACAATCTCGAAACCAGGTGAAAAGCCTGGTTTTTTTGTTCGTTTTTAAGGTGAAATTACTCTTCTATATAAAAATAATCATTCATAATTTCTCCTCCCTTTTAACCTGTTAACAAAACTTCTAAAAAAATTCATAATTTTTTTATTTGCCAAACAACCGTATCGTAGCAATATTGTAAACGCTATCAGTTTTACTAACTTGTTTGAATTGTCTGATTTTTGTATTGACCCCAGTAACATTTGGTTGTATGATAATCGAAAATAAATTGCTTTTACACAATTGCCTGTTTCATTCCAATAACAGTGGATGTTCTAGGCTCTTCTTTTAAAATGATTATTTAATCATTTAAAGCGTTTCTTCCTTAAAGTTCAGAACTAGGAAGATAATTTTTTGAAAAATGGTACCTTTCAGATTAAATGAATTACTCGATACTATGCAACAGCAATTATGAAAGTTTAGTTAGGAGATTGAGAAATGCGCAGCGATATGATTAAAAAAGGGGTTGATCGGGCACCCCACCGCAGCCTTTTATACGCCACCGGGGTAAAAACGAGCGACTTGGATAAACCATTTATCGGTGTCTGCAACTCGTTTATTGAAATCATTCCTGGCCACAAACACCTGAATCATTTCGGTGAAATTGTCAAGGAAGCGATTAGAGAAGCAGGTGGCATCCCATTTGAATTTAATACAATTGGGGTTGATGATGGCATAGCCATGGGGCATATTGGCATGCGGTACTCACTCCCTAGCCGCGAAATTATTGCAGATAGTGCTGAGACTGTTATTAATGCTCATTGGTTTGATGGTGTATTCTACATTCCAAACTGTGACAAAATCACGCCAGGAATGTTAATGGCAGCAGCCCGGACCAATGTGCCATCTGTGTTTGTTTCAGGCGGGCCAATGGAAGCGGGCTTCACTTCTACAGGCAAACCGCTCTCACTTACATCCGTATTTGAAGGGGTCGGCGCCTTCCATAGTGGAACAATGACACAGCAAGAGCTTTTGGAAATCGAAACAAGTGCCTGCCCGACATGCGGATCCTGTTCCGGCATGTTTACTGCGAATTCAATGAACTGCCTAATGGAAGTACTCGGGATGACAGTTCCTGGAAACGGAACGATTGTCGCTACTTCGGAAGAAAGACATGAACTTATCCGTCAGGCTGCAAAACATTTAATTGACCTCGTGAAACAGGATATTCGACCGCGCGATATTATGACGAGAGAAGCATTCGACAATGCCTTTGCTTTGGATATGGCAATGGGTGGCTCTACTAATACCGTGCTCCATACTCTCGCTATCGCCCATGAAGCCGGTATCGACTATGATTTGCGCGATATTAATACAATCGCTGAGAAAGTACCATACTTAGCAAAAATAATGCCTGCATCCGATTACTCAATGGATGATGTCCATCGGGCCGGCGGTGTCAGTGCTATTCTCAACGAACTCTGTAAAGTAGAAGGTGCTTTACATAAAGACTGCATCACAATAACCGGAAAAACATTAGCAGAAAACGTCAAGGATGCAGCAATTTTAAATGAACAGGTCATCCGCCCAAAAGATAATCCATACAGCCCTGTTGGCGGCCTGTCAATTCTTTATGGAAATATCGCACCTGATGGCAGTGTTATCAAAGTTGGCGCTGTTGACCCTTCTATAAAAACATTCCTTGGTAAAGCGATTGTGTTCGACTCGCAGGATGAAGCTCTCGAGAACATTAACAATGGCAACGTCAAACCAGGTCATGTTGTCGTCATCCGTTATGAAGGTCCTAAAGGCGGGCCAGGAATGCCGGAAATGCTGGCCCCTACTTCAGCAATTGCTGGACGTGGTTTAGGTAAAGAAGTTGCCCTTATAACGGACGGTAGATTCTCTGGTGCAAGCCGTGGAATCTCAGTTGGCCATATTTCACCAGAAGCTGCTGAAGGCGGACCAATTGCCCTTGTCGAAAATGACGATAAAATTCTGATTGACTTAGAAGCCCGTTCAATTGAGCTTCTCGTCGATGACGAAGAACTAGCTGAAAGACGAAGCAATTGGGTAAAGCCTGAACCGAAGATTAAATCTGGTTATCTAGCAAAATACGCAAAACTAGTGACTTCTGCCAACACTGGTGGGGTTATGAAAATATAGACAACCAAAGGGAATACATAGTGCCCCTCCCCTTCAAATTATGAAGTTAAGGCGCTAACTTTTTAAAAGTTAATCATGAAAATCGATGACGGGAACATAGAAATAAGAGCTTGTATTTCCAGAGAGCTGGGGTTGCTGGAAGCCCAGTAATACAAACTTATTCTCATCTCATCCCCGAGTGTTAAGCTGAACGGTTTATCGTCCCAGTAGGCTTAACCAGGTGTTCACTGCACCTGTTACCAAAAAGAAGCGAAGATTTACTGGACGCTTCATAAGGCAGTATTCGTAAGGATGCTGTGAATCCGGGTGGTACCGAGAAAACGAAGGCCGTTTCTCCCCGATAATTCTGCAATCGTAAATGCTGATTGCAGTTTATTTGGAGAGAAATAGGCCTTCTTTTGTTTACCCAATTAATTTTTTTAAAAACAGCACAAGCTGAGTATTCCAACTATTCAAATTTACATTAGGAGGGAATCACAACGTGAAAGTTGAAGCCAAACTGGAATTCCAGACCAGTACAGCGCCAAAAACAGGGGCAGACCTTCTCATTGATCTCTTAATCAAAGAAGGTGCTGAAACAATATTTGGCTATCCAGGAGGTGCTGTCCTGCCAATCTATGATGCTATTTATCGAGCAAAAGGCCGGATTGAACACATCCTCTTCCGACATGAACAGGGAATGATTCATGCTGCTGAGGGCTATGCCCGGATTACCGGTAAGCCTGGAGTTGTCTTAGCGACTTCCGGTCCCGGCGCAACCAACCTTGTGACTGGAATTACCGACGCGATGATGGATTCCTTACCGCTCGTCGTTTTCACCGGCCAGGTTGCACGATCCGTTATCGGAACAGATGCTTTTCAAGAAGCAGATGTGATGGCGATTACGACACCAATCACGAAACATAATTATCAAGTACAATCGATTGCAGATTTACCGCGGATTGTAAAAGAAGCTTTCCATATTGCCTCAACTGGCCGGCCTGGACCAGTAGTTGTCGATTTGCCAAAGGATATAACTTCCGGTGTGTTAGCGGTGGAACCCGGTGATGCAATCATTGATTTGCCCGGCTATCAACCAACAATTAAGCCCAACCCACTGCAGATAAAAAAATTAGCAGAATCCTTAGCGAAAGCACATAAACCGGTCATTTTAGCTGGTGCAGGTGTCCTTCATGCTAAAGCTTCACAACAATTAACAGCTTTTGCAGAAAAACATCAACTTCCGGTTGTCACTACCCTGCTTGGTTTGGGATCATTCCCTGCTGACAGTTCCCTTTCATTAGGAATGGGCGGTATGCACGGAACCTACGCAGCCAATATGGCTTTATACGAATCAGATTTATTAATCAACTTTGGCGCACGTTTCGATGATCGGCTAACTGGTAACCTGAAGCATTTCGCTCCATTTGCCAAAGTAGCTCATATTGACATCGACCCAGCGGAAATTGGCAAAAATGTCGTAACGCAAATCCCGATTGTCGCTGATGCAAAGGAAGCTTTAGAAGAGCTGCTGACCGAAGCGACTCAATCACCGCAAACTGCCCAATGGCTGGAAAAACTGCAAACATATAAGCAGAGCTTCCCGCTTTGGTATAAACATGATCCAAATGGGATGTGTCCGCAATGGCTGATTGAAGCCGTTCATAAGGTCACAAATGGGGAAGCTATCGTAGCAACGGATGTCGGCCAACATCAAATGTGGGCGGCACAGTACTACACCTTCAAGCAGCCGCATCGCTGGATTACTTCTGGCGGGTTAGGAACGATGGGATTTGGTTTCCCGGCAGCAATCGGTGCACAAATTGCCGCACCGGACAGTAAGGTCATTGCCATTGTTGGGGATGCCGGCTTCCAAATGACCTTGCAGGAACTATCAGTGATCTACGAGCGAAAGCTCCCTGTAAAAATCATCATCGTCAATAATGGGGCCTTGGGCATGGTACGTCAATGGCAGGAGCTGCTCTATGAAAATCGCATATCCGAATCACTGCTTCATACCCAGCCTGATTTTGTGAAACTCGCCGAAAGCTACGGCGTACGTGGCGTAAAAATCGATAATCAGGAAGATCTGATTACCTCCCTGCCAGAATTAATCGACTATGACGGCCCTGTTCTAATCGACTGCCGTGTCTTACAGCAGGAAAAAGTTTTTCCAATGATGCCTCCTGGAGCTGGACTGCATGAAATGATTGGGGTGAAACCAGAATGAAACGCATCATCACTTTAACGGTTCAAGACCGCAGCGGTGTGCTCAATCGCGTCACCGGGCTATTACAACGGCGGCAATTTAATATTACAAGTATCTCTGTCGGGCCTACAGAAACAGAAGGTATCTCAAAGATGACTCTTGTCGTCGATGTGGAAGACGATCAGCGCCTTGAACAAGTTACCAAGCAGTTAAACAAACAAATTGATGTTTTAAAAGTTTCCGATATTACCGACAAGGCAGTTGTTTCTCGCGAACTTGCCCTAATTAAAGTATCTTCGGGGCCGCAATTGCGCAGTGAAATCAACGGAGTCATTGATCCATTCCGAGCCATCATCGTCGATGTTTGTAAAGAGAGCCTCACCGTCCAAGTTACCGGTAAACCTGAAAAAATCGATGCACTAATTGAACTCTTACGCCCATACGGTATCAAAGAAATTGCAAGAACTGGCTTAACCGCTCTACAACGCGGCTTTCAGCCACAAGTTAATGATTTAACAGCTTATTCACTAATTAAATAATATACCCCTATTTTGAAAGGATGATTGTAATGGCAAAAGTACTTTATAACGGAGATATTCAAGAGGAAGTTTTACAAGGAAAAAAAATCGCTATTATCGGTTATGGCTCTCAAGGTCACGCCCATGCTCTTAACCTAAAAGAAAGCGGCTTTGATGTTGTTGTTGGCCTGCGTCCAGGTAAATCATGGGATAAAGCAGTTGAAGATGGCGTCGAAGTGACAACTGTTTCAGAAGCTGCAGCTCAAGCTGATGTAATCATGATTCTGCTTCCGGATGAAATGCAGCCTAAAGTTTACGAGGAAAGTATCAAAGCAAATCTTGAAGCTGGCAATGCCTTAGTTTTTGCTCATGGCTTTAACATTCACTTTAATCAAATTGTTCCTCCAGCCGATGTTGACGTCTTCCTAGTCGCACCAAAAGGACCTGGACACTTGGTTCGCCGTACGTTTACGGAAGGCGCCGGAGTCCCTGCCCTATTCGCGGTTTATCAAGACTACTCTGGCGGGACTCGTGAACTTGCTCTTGCGTATGCAAAAGGAATCGGTGCTGCTCGGGCTGGAGTTTTAGAAACAACCTTCCAAGAAGAAACGGAAACAGATTTATTTGGTGAACAGGCGGTCCTTTGCGGTGGCACAACTGCCCTGATTAAAGCTGGATTTGAAACGCTTGTTGAAGCTGGCTATCAGCCTGAAGTCGCTTATTTTGAGTGTTTACATGAATTAAAACTTATCGTTGACCTGTTATACGAAGGCGGTTTGGCTAACATGCGCTACTCGATCTCTGATACAGCTCAATGGGGCGACTTCGTATCTGGCCCGCGGGTTGTGAATGAGGAAACTAAGGCACGTATGAAAGATATCTTAAAAGATATTCAAACAGGTGCGTTTGCTAAGGGCTGGATTTTGGAGAATCAAGCAAATCGTCCACAATTTAATGCGATTAACCGCGCTGAGAATAATCATTTAATTGAACAGGTTGGCCGCGAACTGCGATCTCTAATGCCGTTCATTAAGAACCCAGTAAATAAGAAGAAGGAAGTGGTGGTCAATGGTTCACGTTAACATCTTTGATACTACGCTAAGAGACGGAGAGCAATCCCCGGGAGTTAATCTAAACCAACTAGAAAAGCTGGAAATTGCCAGACAGCTTGAACGACTAGGTGTTGATATTATGGAGGCCGGTTTTCCGGCTTCCTCTCAGGGAGATTTTGAGGCGGTAAGGGCAATCGCAAGAACGATCAAAAATTCCTCCGTTACCGGGTTGGCACGCGCAATTAAATCGGATATTGACATTGCCTGGGATGCGTTGAAAGATGCTGCGGAACCTAGATTGCATGTATTCATTGCCACCTCCCCTATCCACATGCAATACAAATTAATGAAAACACCGGAACAAGTCGTCCAAACAGCGGTTGACACAGTTCGTTATGCAAAACAAAAATTCACCCATGTCGAGTGGTCAGCAGAAGATGCATCACGCTCAGACCTTGATTTTCTTGTTCACATTATTACGAAGGTTATTGATGCTGGGGCAACTGTAATTAATCTACCTGATACCGTTGGCTATACAACACCTGAAGAATATGGCCGCATGTTCCGCTATATTAGAGAAAACGTACCTAATATCCATCGCGCTGCGCTCTCCTGCCATTGCCACGATGACTTAGGGATGGCTGTCGCCAATTCCCTGGCAGCGATTGAAAACGGGGTTACCCAAGTCGAAGGAACGATTAACGGAATTGGTGAACGTGCTGGAAATGCCTCATTAGAGGAAATTGCGGTGGCCTTAAATATTCGTAAAGATCGTTATCCATTTACGACAAATCTTGTTTTAAAAGAAATCAAGCGGACTAGTGACCTAGTTAGTCGCTTTACGGGAATGAAGGTGCCCGGTAATAAGGCTGTTGTCGGAAAAAATGCCTTCGCCCACGAATCAGGTATTCATCAGGACGGCGTATTAAAAAATGCACTTACTTATGAAATTATTACACCGGAAATGGTTGGCGTCGGCTCCAATGACCTTGTTCTTGGCAAGCACTCCGGTCGCCATGCCTTTAAAGACAAAATTGAGCAGATGGGCTTTGCATTATCTCAAGATAAGCTGAATGAAGCCTTTACGGCCTTTAAACAGCTTACTGATCGTAAGAAGGAAGTAACCGACGAGGATTTATTTACTATCTTAATTGACATTCAAACAGCGACTGTCGATGTCAAAAAATACGAGCTAGTTGCCTTCCAGGTTCAATACGGATCGGCTAACCTGCCCACAGCAACGGTTGCCTTAACTACACCTGAAGGCGAGCGAGTCGAAACGGCCTGCACCGGCAGCGGAAGCGTTGAAGCACTGTACAACACTTTAGAGGCATTAATAAAAGAAAAAATCCATCTAACGGACTTTAACTTGAGCTCCGTCGGCAGCGGCCGTGATGCTCTCGCCGAAGTCCATATCAAAATGACAGTCAACGGCACAAACGTCAGCGGCCGCGGCTCTGCCCAAGACGTCTTGGAAGCATCCGCCAAAGCCTTCATCAACGCCGTCAACCGCACATTCTATAACCAAAAAATCGCCATCAAAGAACCCGCGTTATAATCGGTGCCTGGTGCCTTTGGTGGTGCCTCTTTGGTGGTGCCTCTTTGGTGGTGCCTGACACCCTTCGTGGACATTTGTCCGCACTGGGTGGACACTTTTCCTGTTTATTCCAGTAATAGTGTTGAGTTTGTTATTTTTTTCATCTTATAAGGAGGTTGCTCTTATGAATAGACGTATTGTTTTACTTCCCGGTGATGGGATTGGTAAGGAAGTTATGAGTTCTGCCAAGGAAGTGTTGTCCGCTATTGCTGAAGAATTTAATCATTCATTTAACTTTGAGACCCATGAAATCGGAGGAGCAGCCATTGACACATATGGTACTCCCCTTCCTGAAACAACTGTAACTGCTTGTAAACAGGCAGATGCCGTCCTGCTTGGTGCCGTTGGCGGTCCAAAGTGGGATCAGAATCCCTCCCACCTCCGCCCAGAGCGTGGTTTGCTTGGAATTCGTAAAGCACTTGATTTATACGCAAACTTAAGACCGATTAAAGGCTTCAAGAACCTGTTGCATGCCTCTCCATTAAAGGAAGACGTAATTTCAGGGAGCGACCTCCTTATCGTCCGTGAATTAACAGGCGGACTTTACTTTGGAACCCCTAGCGAACGACGTGATAATGGCGAGACTGTTGTCGATACCCTTGCCTATACCCGCCATGAAATCGAAAGAATCGTCGATAAAGCCTTCCAGGCAGCCCAAGGACGCCGCGGCCGGCTCGCTTCTGTTGATAAAGCAAATGTACTTGAATCTAGCAAGCTATGGCGCGAAGTGGTGGAAGAGAAAAAGGCTCAGTATCCCGATGTTACCGTTGAACATGTGCTCGTAGATGCTGCAGCGATGAAGTTAATAACAAACCCTACTCATTTCGACGTCATTGTTACCGAGAACATGTTTGGTGATATTTTAAGCGATGAAGCTTCCGTGCTAACTGGCTCGCTAGGTATGCTCCCTTCTGCAAGCCTAAACGAATCAGGGGTCGGACTTTACGAGCCTGTTCACGGATCAGCTCCAGACATTGCCGGCAAAGGCATTGCTAACCCACTAGCAATGATTCTATCAGCAGCACTAATGCTGCGTTACTCGTTTAACCTAAGCAATGAAGCCAAATTAATTGAAACAGCTGTGCAGTCTGTATTGGATGCCGGCTTCCATACGGCGGATCTTCAAATTACAAATGGCCGACAGGTAGGAACAGCAGAAATGACACGATTAGTAGTTGATTTTATTAGAACTCAATCGGCTTCTAAATGCATCGCTAGCTGTTACTATTAATTATATTTTAACGGGGCGCCTGGTCTTCCTGTGCTTTGCCATAAGCGGCCTAGCACTTCTTTTATTACCAATTTCATACAATTATTGTAGATTAGACGGCTTGATTTGTAGAAACAGCATCTGAATTTGTAGAGAAACCAACTATTTTTGTAGAAACAGCCTTTGAGTTTGTAGAATAGCTTCCTTTTGTTAACAACCAGACTGTGCCCCGTTTTTTAAAAGTACTAGTAATCTATTGAAATGTGAGGTTGGAACGTGATGCATACACCAAAAAATATTATTCAAAAAATTTGGGAACAGCATATTGTCCATCAAGAAGAAGGAAAACCAGATTTACTCTATATAGACTTACATCTCGTTCATGAAGTCACCTCCCCACAGGCATTTGAGGGCCTTCGTATGAACGGCCGCAAAGTCCGTCGTCCAGACCTGACTTATGCAACAATGGATCATAATGTGCCGACAAGTCAGCGGCATATCATCAATGACCCGATTTCCAAAAAGCAGATGGACACATTAAAACAAAATTGTCAGGAATTTGGTGTCACACTAGCTGATATCCATCATCCCGATAACGGAATTGTTCACGTCATCGGTCCCGAACTTGGTCTTACTCAGCCAGGGAAAACAATCGTCTGTGGCGACTCCCATACATCGACACATGGAGCCTTTGGTGCTCTAGCATTTGGGATCGGAACAAGCGAGGTTGAACATGTTCTTGCTACACAGACGCTATGGCAGGCTCCACCAAAAACCTTAAATGTTCGGGTAAAAGGAAAACTGGGAACTGGCGTAACCGCAAAGGACCTTATCTTAGCGATAATCGGAAAATTCGGTGTTAAATTTGGAACCGGCTATGTGATTGAATATACCGGTGAAGCTATTCGCACAATGACCATGGAGGAGCGGATGACAGTCTGTAACATGTCCATTGAAGGCGGTGCAAGAGCTGGACTTATTTCCCCTGACGAAACAACCATTGAGTACTTACAGGGCCGGCGCCATGTCCCTCAAGGGGAAGCGTTTGAGGAGGCTGCTGCCAGCTGGAAGGCACTGGCTACCGATGAAGGAGCCAGCTACGATGCCGTCGTCGAAATTGATGCAGCCGAAGTAGAACCGCAGGTAACATGGGGGACAAACCCCGGTATGTGTATCCCTGTCACGGCCAATGTACCAAGTCCAGATGATGCTGAGAAGCATAGCGAACAAGATGAAATCAGCCGTGCATTGGAATATATGGGGCTTGAAGCTGGACAACCAATTTCCAGTGTCAAAATTGACCACGTCTTTATTGGCTCATGCACAAATTCCCGTCTGAGCGACTTGCGTAAAGCCGCCGATGTCATTCGTGGAAAAAAAGTCGCTACAACTGTTAAAGCGATTGTCGTGCCAGGATCTTTCAGCGTAAAAATGGCCGCTGAGAAAGAGGGCTTAGATGCAGTTTTTAAAGAGGCTGGATTTGAATGGCGCGATGCTGGCTGCAGTATGTGCCTAGGAATGAACGATGATATCATTCCCGCTGGAGAGCGCTGTGCTTCAACATCGAACCGAAACTTTGAGGGCCGGCAAGGAAAAGGCGCCCGTACCCATCTTGTCAGTCCGGAAATGGCTGCAGCTGCAGCAATTGCGGGTCACTTTGTTGACGTCCGCCAGTTTACTGCACAGGAGGTAATGTAATTATGGAACCGCTGCGCATTCATCAGGGACTTGTTTGTCCTTTAAACCGCACAAATATTGATACGGACCAAATTATTCCAAAGCAATTTTTAAAGCGAATCGAACGAAGTGGCTTCGGTCAATTCCTGTTTTACAACTGGCGATTCGATGACAATGGCAACCCTCGCCCTGATTTCCCGCTTAATGCTCCACAATACAAAGGGGCCTCGATATTAGTGGCAGGCGAGAACTTTGGCTGTGGCTCATCAAGGGAGCATGCCCCGTGGGCGATTCAAGACTTTGGTTTTAAAATTGTAATCGCCCCTAGCTATGCTGATATTTTTAAAAATAACTGTGTGAAAAATGGCATTCTGGCAATTCAAGCGAGCGAAGAACACGTACAAACGATTATCAAGAAGGCTGAAACGGAAGGCTACGCATTAACTGTGAATCTTGAAGAGCAAACAGTCTACGATCAAGATGGATTTGAATTTTCATTTGATATTGCTCCTTATCCTAAAGAGATGCTGTTAAACGGCTGGGATGAGATTGGCGTAACACTTAATTATCAAGACAAGATTAAACAGTATGAACTTGCCCGTTCATAAGGAAAAATGAGCCCGGACCTCCAGGCTCATTTTTATTTAAACCCTAAACTCTTTACCATCGCTCCCTTTTCCCCATTTAGTCACTCTTATAATCTCCAAATCGATCTTTTTAGTAATGTCGTTATTTACCATAGACTGGGTTTCACTTTTTTGGTGATTATGTAAAAAAACTATATAATACCAGTAATACACGTATGGAGTGTGGAAAATGTTGAAGCTTGGAAAAACGCATGACCCAAGGAAAAATGCTGAACTACTTGCCCACATCACGAAGAATAAAGTAGCCATCCGAGATGCTGTCCAGGAAACGGAACGGCTGTTTCAAGAGTGCCTGCTAAACGAACCGGTTCCTGTGCCTCGAACAACCAAAAACACGGAGTCTTCCCTTCCCTTTTCGCAAAAGATTGGTAAAGTTCTGTTTCGACCGCTTTCCCAGCCAGCCGCTATCAAGCAGCCGGCAAAGGTTAAGATAGAAGCTGATGGTTCTATCTATCCGGAGTGGCTTGAAAAACTAAATCATGAATACACTGCCCTGGAAAAAATGATTACAAAAGAAGTAAATGTTGCTGATTTTGGCGCAGTGGGCGATGGAAAAACAGATTGTACCGCTGCCTTTAAAAAGGCAATCGGGTCTGGCCGCGTGAAAGTGATTGTGCCCGAGGGAGTGTATATCACAAAGGGGATTCGAATGCCATCATGGACATGGCTTGCAGGCAGCGGGAAGGCTATCACCACAATTAAGCTTGACAACAGTGCAGACAAAGGTACAAGACTGATAACGAATGCTCATCATTGGCAGGGTAACCATCATATTTTCGTTGAGAATCTTAGTCTCGATTGGAATGTTGAACGGCTCGGGAATACAGCCAAAACAAGTACTTGGGGAAATCACTCAAGTTGTTTAACCTATGCAAATGTTACTTATGGGTGGGTTAAGGACGTGGCAGCAATGAATCCTGGGAACCATTGCTTTGATGTTTCTTCAACACTTTATAATTATGGGGGTGATGGCAGACGAGCCCGAGGCGGCAGCAAATATATTTGGATTGATGGGGTAACTGGGTATGGCTTTGGAGATGATGGAATCACAACTCATCATAGTGAGTATATCTTCATTTCGAATTCTCATATGAGCGATCCGAGCGGCCGCGCCCACCGTCAAGGCTTTTCCAATTCAAATGGGATTGAAATTGATGACGGCTCGCAAGATATCGTACTTGTAAACAATTCGACAGCACGTTGTTTTGGCGGAATTGAAATCAAGGCGCATCCGAATTCATCTGCCGCATCCAATGTCCAGATTATCGGCCACTTGTCGGTCAATGATAACCGATCCTTCAACTTTCGCCATATTGGCCATCACAAACATGAGGACCCCGAATCAATGACGGCTTACCATATCCTCGCCACCAATCTCGCCTCAATTGGGCCAATTTTCACTCATTTATATAAAGATTCGACACCGCGTGGACTGGTGGTTTCTGCCTATAAAAATGTTGTGATCAATCAGCTGACTGCAATCGGTGACCCGGAAACAGACTATAGCAGCAATCCTGTTGCAGCGATTCAATACCAAGCGAGAAACATTATCTTAAATCAGCTGTCATTTAAAAATTTCCCTACCGCAGGGGCAGCGATAAAAATCTTTGGCGGGAAAAATCGGGCCGACTCAGTTAAAATTCACCATGTATCTGTAAGTGATAAAACGCTAGACGCTGTCCAATCTGGTGCCGATATTGTTGATTTAACGATTAATAGGATAACAGAAGCGCCCACATTACAGCCATCAAAGTAAAAACAACTAAAGCAATGTTTTCTTATAATATTGAAAAAGCGCCAGAGCTATTTCTGGCGCTTTGCTTCTTTTTCAATCGTGATTCCATCCACAAGCTTCTCAGCCACCTTGCGATATAAACTACTCATATGAACGAGTGCAGCAATCATGAGTACCTGCTCCAAATGAGCCGAAGTCTCGTCTTGTCCATCGGTCATCTCTTCTTTTACTTCTTGGACACGCTGCACAATATCATGCTTAAAGTCAGCGACGTTTCTTTCGGTAAGATTCAAATAACTTGTATAAAAAGAATCTACATCTAATTCCCCATTTACGATTCTTTTGTTAAAGTCATCAAGGGTTGTTTTAATATCGCTGATCGATAAACCGCCTTTCAGCTGGTAAATCAGGCTGATTAGGATTAAATGCTCTTTGGAGTATTTTTTGTTTTTGATTGGAAAAATTAGTTTTCCTTTCGCATAGTTATTTATCATTGTTTTTGTCAGGACTTTTTCTTCATCATTCCGCTTTGCGTTAGCAAATTTGTTTTCAAACAGCTGAATCACCTGATCCATATATAAGTCAATCTTTGGAATTTCATCTACTGTTAAATTTGCTTCTAAATCCAACTGCTCAATGATTTTTTCAATTGCTTCCATACATTATCTCCGTTCCTATAGATTAATTTTTATTATACAGGAGCGGTTTGTTATTGACTAGCTCGAAAAATATTTGTATTATTATATGTAGTTATTAAAACTACGTGATGCGACAGGGGGCATTTACCATGAATAATTACATCCGGGAACCTATTAATGGATTAACACATTTAGTTGGAGCGATTCTTTCATTTATTGGACTTTTAGCAATGGTCATCAAAGCTGCATTGACAACACCGACACCGCTAGCGATTACCGCGGTCATCATTTTTGGCATCAGCATGATTTTGCTCTACTCAGCATCGGCCACCTATCATATGGTGATTGCCAAAGACAAGGTCATTGCTTTTTTGCGACGGCTTGATCACTCAATGATTTTTATCCTAATTGCCGGCACCTATACACCCTTTTGCTTTATAAGTTTGAGCGGAAAAACTGGTATAATACTTTTCTCCATTATTGCTACTGTTGCCATTAGCGGTGTCGTTTTTAAAATGGTTTGGTTTCATTGCCCCCGCTGGATTTCTACCGTCTTGTATATCGTGATGGGCTGGATGATTGTCTTTGTCTTCTCACCACTTGCCGGCAGCATAAACTCATTCGGCTTATTCTTATTAGTGTTGGGCGGGATTTTCTACACTGTTGGTGGCGTCATTTACGGAGCTAAGCCCAAGTTTTTAGCCTTCAAACAATGGGGATTTCATGAGATATTCCATGTTTTTATTCTGCTCGGCAGTTTGGCCCATTTCTTAAGTGTATTTTTATATGTAATTTAATCCTGTTTCGCAAAAGTTTAAACCATCCGCTGAATTTATTAGCGATTTATTAGCCTTTATTAGCGAATTCCCAACCTATATTAGCGAATCTCAATGCTATATTAGCGAATCTAAAAAACGACCGCACTTTACGGTCGTTTTTTTCTATTCATAATCCGCAGAAGTTCCTCTTGCAAGACAACAGCATGATTATGGATTGGATCCTTGGCACCATATAAAAGGGTTATAGGCTCTTGTAAAGCAATATTAACTATGCGCTGCACAGCCTGTGATTGCGGCCCCGCAACAGACAGCTCTTGTAAATAACGATGACGAAATTCCGGAAACAGCTCTGGTTTATGGCCGAACCATTTTCGCAATTCCGAGCTAGGGGCCGCCTCCTTCTCCCATAGTGACAGCTTTGCCCCCGCCTTTGAAAGCCCACGGGGCCACAACCGATCAACTAAAATCCGACAACCATCCAGCTCATCAAACGGCTCGTACACCCGCTTCAAGAAAATCGTCACCATCAATCTTCATCCTTGATGTCGACATCTTCGGGAATAGGCTCGTTTAAAATTTCTTCGATGAGCTGTTTGTATTTTTCTACCTGTTTAAGGTGAGTGTTAAATTGTTCCTTATAAATTAAGTATTCCTGACCATCGAAGAGGGCACGAATTTTCCTTTGCTGAATAAGCTTTTCAACTGAAGCTGGTGCTATTGCCAAATAGTCAGCCGTTTCTTTCACGGTAAGATACATCCTTTTATTCCTCCTACATTACATCAAGGTCCATATGTTTAACCACCCTACCTGCCCTTCCCTTAGTGGTAACAGCCTGAGCCAATGAATTTACTATCGCCTCTTCCGTTGCTTCTGCAGCTGCCATGAATAGCCCGTTCATGATTGAATGGTCTTCACGTATCTGTGTCATCGTTTCCATCAACATATTATTGGAAAAATAAGGGATTTTATTAGCTGTTGAAAAGGCAATGACAATATCGCCGCTGCTATGGCTATAATGGCTTCCTGTTCTTGCTAAGCCAATTCCACAGCGTTTGGCTACTCTCCGAAGCTGGCGGTCACTGAGTGGAGCATCTGTCGCTAAAACAATTATGATTGACCCATCTGTTGACGATGAAATTCGATCATTTCCGCATTCTTCCTCATTTTCGCGGCCCACGCTGCCGCGATACTGAAAACCGCGGAATTCTTCCTTTTTACCAAAATTGCTTAGCACGAGACAGCCAACCGTAAACCCGTCAACGACCCGGGAAGCTGAGCCAATTCCACCTTTGTGCTCAAAGCAAACCATCCCTTTTCCAGCACCGACAGCACCTTCCTCAACCGTGGCTGTTGACGCCTTTTCAATCGCTTCACGGGCATGCCTTGGCCGCACTGGAAACAATCGGGTTGAATTTAAGTAACCGTCATTACATTCGCCAACTACGACATTCACGGTCCCTGTTGTCTCGCCAATTTCCGGATTTTCCGCAAATAGCCACTCCAATGTTCCTTGTGTTACGGCAGGTACAGCAAACGTATTACTCAACATAATCGGTGATTCTAACACACCTAACTCATCCAGCTGGACAAGCCCCGTAGTTTTTCCATAACCATTTAGAACATAGCTGGCCGCAACAACCTTTTCTCTAAACAGGTTGCCACCGTGTGGGAGAATAGCCGTCACACCAGTACAGGCATATTCGTGTCCTTGGTCATCAAGGGGATAGTCCAATGTCACATGTCCAACGTGAACTCCTTCAACATCTGTGATACAATTTTTCGCCCCTGTCGGCAATTTACCAATCTCTGCCCCTAATTCTCTTATCTTCATTTCTTCATCCCCGGTCGGTGATCAAGGAAGTTTTGCCCGGCAAATCCCTTAACCTCTTCCTCGGAGTAATGCTTGAGCAATTCATTGATTAAGTTTGTATGCTGGGCAGCATTCTCTAAGTTAACGACAAATTCGGTAATTCCATCAAAATCAGAGCCTAAGCCAATTTGCTTCACCCCGCCTAAAGCGCAAAAATGATCAATATGCCGAATAAGATCGATAATCTCCGCTTTGCCGGTTTCATTAATAAACGGAGGATTGTACACAACATGAATTAAGCCGCCTTTTTTAAACATGGCCACTGCCTGTTCATCAGTCAAATTACGAGGATGATTGCAAAGTACCCTGGCATTGGAATGACTGGCAAGCGGATAATTCGCCAGCTCCAAGACATCCCAAATCCCTCGGTCGCTTAGATGCGAGACATCGGTGAAAATTTGCTGCTCATTAGTAAACGCAACAATTTCCTTACCGAATAATGTTAACCCACCGCCACGCGGTTCTCCAGCACCATCAGCAGCAAGATTCGGATAATTCCACGTCAAACCCACCGAACGCACGCCTAATTGGTACAAAATCCGCAGCTTCATTAGATCATTTCCAATCGGATCGACACCCTCCAAAGTAAGCATTGCACCAATCTGACCAATTTTCAGTCTGTCGAAGTCAGACCATTCCTTTATATGTATCATGTCCGGATTCTTGCCAAGTACTTCATGATAAAAATAATCAACCTGCTCTAGCGCTGCACGAAATTTTTGATCTGACGGAATCTCAGGGTCAATAAAAATCGCAAAACATTGAACCTTCACTTTCCCCATCTGCAGCCTGGACTTATTTGCTTGCAGCTCCGGTGCATCACCAAAGCGTAGCGATCCTTTTGCCTCAGCAAGCTTGTATAACACATCACAATGCAAATCAATAATATTCAACTAAAATCCCTCCCTTTTTTAAAAATTTTAACACAATTAGTTCACTGATGATTCGCTGATTAAACAAAAAGCTAGGAGAACACGCCCCCCAGCTAGATGATTAGCATAAATTTTTTTCGAATATCATTGAAAACTACTGCTCTAGCGCAGTACTTTTTTTCGACGGAAATATCACATGCTCTAGCAACAGGCATAACATCAGTCCGACTAATAGCCCGTTAGAAACAATATTTCTGAGCCATGGGGCAACACTTTCAAATGCTTCCGCAGGCAAGAACATCATGCCGATACCGACCATTAAAGAGAGACCAATCACAAGTAAATTCCTCGTAGTTGGGTAGATACCCATTAAGTCGCGGATGCCAAATCCCATCATTTGTGAAAATGGAATAAATAATGAAGCATAGGCAACTTCCAGTGGCAATGTCGCTAAAAAACCTCCAATAGTCGGAAAAAAGCCAGCCGCCATAATCAGTAATGCACCAATAATCAATGGGCGCATCTTTTTAATTCCCGTCGTACCGATAAATCCTGCAGATACCGATAACGGCACCACACCGACAACTGAGAATAAACCTGAGACAACTAAATTGACCCCATTGCCAAATATCCCCTTTTGATATTGTTTCGGTTTTACTTGACGTTCTAAGGCAATTCCCACTACCAGAATACTGGCAATTACATTTGAAATTAATACAACCGAAGTGATAATCGAGGTCAATACAATACCGACATCAAATTGCGGTGCCCCCCAGGCGAACACTTTTGGCAGCGAAAACCAGCTTGACGATTCATATACTTTACCTGCTGAAAGCAAGCCGAAATAGTGAAATAGCAGCCAGCCCACTATGATTCCAATCATCGGGCCCATACTTTTTAAGATTCCCGTAGCTTTTAATGAAATGGTTAAGATAAGAATAATTTCAAGTAAACAGATGAAGGTTATTTTGCTGCTTAAATGACCTGTTGCATTGATTCCCAGAATACTATGAAAAAACGAACCGCTCAGCTGACTGACGAGCAGTATTAAGTACACACCTGTCACAATAGGAGTAAACAGATTACGAACTTTTTCAATGACTGGCAACATCCCTAAGATTGCCAAAAACACGCCTGAGACTATTAACCCCATTTCCAATTGCTGGAGCATTTCTCCTTGTTGACCTGACGCGCTCATCGTACCTAGGAGGATAAAGATGGCCCACCACATTCCAGCTGCCCCTTCAACAACGGGAAGTTTGTGGCCAAAAAATAGTTGAATTAACGTAGCAGCACCAGAAACAAACAGCATTCTTTCCATAAATGTCGCGATTTCTGCCGGTGACATATGAAAGGCCGCACCTACAACAACTGGGACGGCGATAATATTAGTTAACATGAAAACAGCCCACTGAATACCTTGCAGGCCTGATAACCAACCGCTTTCCTTATTGTGCAATTCAGTCATAAATGTAACCCCTTCTTTCTCTAGACAACAACAGAACCCTGATTCTGTTTTTCCAACCTTTTAGTATAATATTTTGCAACAAAATGTCCAGCTAAGGAGGCAAGTATTTGTTGGAAAAGCATACCGATAACAACTGGAACAGCAACAGCCGCCGGAAAATAGGTCACCCCGATAACTGCACCAGAGCTAATATTTCTCATGCCTCCTGTGAAGGTCAAAGAAATAACAGACCCCCGGTCCTTTACCAATAACCTTCCAATTATAAATGAGAAGAAATAGCCCGTTAATGCAATAAAAAACACCACTAATGTAATGCCAACTAATCTTGAATTGATATTTTTTAAATAAGGCGCCACGACTGAGCCATTTAACATCACAACCAAACCAATACTTAGTTTTGAAAAAGGAGCTAAACGCCTGCCTAGCAAATAATTTATTTTCCCTTTTGTTAGTTGATTTAACATCATACCAATAATGGAAGGAATCACAACCATTCCCAATAACCCCATCATTATACTGATAGTATCCATTTCTATTTTTTGTCCAATAAAAATGGTTAATGAGTAAGGAACAATAATAGGTGATAACAAGACATCAATTAATATGACTGACAAAACCATAGGGATATTCCCTTTATAGATCGAGACCCAGATAAAACTTGTTATTCCTGTTGGTATTACCATTGCCAAGATTAAGCCTGTAATTGTATAAGGATCATTCGGAAAGACAATATGGCCCACTCCCCATGCCCAAATCGGCATCAACACATGGAGAATCATTATCGCAATAAAAATCGACTTAGGATGGGTTACTACATCTTTAAGTGAATGAAAGTTAGAGCCTAAGCTCCCTGCGAATGTCATAAAGGCAAAAATCCACGGAATGAGAAAAGAAAAATCCTTTAGATAAGCACTGAAGATCACACCAATAATGACACCAATCGGCGTAATCAATGGCATCATTTTTTCTAATTGTTTGTTTAACCTGTCAAGCATACAGGTCATCTCCTCAAGAAGTTTTTAAGCGATTAAACATTACTTTCATATGATAACATGGAATACAATCCTTCGGGAATCGAAAAATTACCTATGGCTTTACAATAATGCTAATCTTTAAACGGGAAATATTTATTATTTTTTATTATTGTTAAAGGTAGTAAAATGAATTATAGATTTTAATCATTTAAACGACAAAAGGAGATACATCTTTGGGAGAACATACAACAAAATATCAAGATCAAACACTGTTTAGCATTTCCTGGCCGCTTTTTATTGAGTTGGCACTTCATATGGGTATGGGCATTATGGCAACATTCATGCTCGGTCACTATTCCGATGACGCAGCCGCAGGTGTCGGTGTGGCAAACCAATTACTGAACATCTTTATCTTAATTTTTAATGTCACCTCGATTGGGGGGATCGTCCTAATAAGTCGAAACCTCGGAGCTGGTCATTTAAAACAAGCAAAACAGTTAGCACGGTCTGTTTTTGGCTTAAATTTCTGGTTTGGAGTGATTGTTGCTACTACTGTTTTCTTTTTTGGAGAACATTTGTTACGTTTATTTGACATTCAGGGTAAAGTTTTTGATTACGGGCTTATTTTCGTAAAAATTTGTGGTATCTCCCTCTTCTTCGAATCGATATCACTTGCCTTAAGCGCCACATTGCGTAGTTATGGGTACACTAAGGAATCAATGATGGTTACGATTATGATGGACATTATTAGTTTAGGTGGAAACATCCTTGCTATCAGCGGTATTTTTGGTTTACCTATTACTGGGGTCACAGGTGTTTCCTGGTCAATGGTAGTGGCTCGGGCTGCCGCGGTCTGTGTGCTAATATATTTAGTACATAATCGTTTGGCATTAACACTCAATATAAAAGATATCATTACCGCTAAAGGAGAAAATATTAAAGGGGTCCTCGCCATTGGTATTCCTTCAGCTGGAGAAAATCTTTCATATCAATTATCCCAGCTTGTTATTACTAGTATCGTCGTTTCACTGGGAACTGCCTCCCTTACCGCAAGGGTGTATATTTTGAACATTAACATGATTTGTTTTCTATTTTCATTAGCTATTGCCCAAGGAACACAGCTCTTAGTCGCCCGTTATATCGGTGCAAAGCAATTTGATCGTGCACTTCAGCGCGGACTCCGAACGCTTAAACTGGCAATGCTGGCATCAACACTTACATCAATTATTATCGCTTTGGCTGGTTCGCCATTGCTAAGCACCTTTACCAGCAATCCTGCAATTATCGCCGTAGGCATCCCTGTTCTGTGGGCAATCGTCTTCGTTGAACCCGGAAGAGCGATGAACATTGTGCTAATGAGCTCGTTAAAATCTGCGGGCGATGTCCGTTTCCCAGTAATCATCGGAATTGTTTCAATGTGGGGCGTAGCTGTATCTTTAAGTTATACATTAGGAGTCCATTATCATCTAGGCTTAGTAGGTATTTGGCTGGCCCAAGGGGTCGATGAATGGCTTCGAGGCATTTTTGCAACCAAACGGTGGTTGATGAAACCATGGGAACGCATCTTCAGTGGGAAGGCAAGTATGAATGTATAATATAAGTAGAAACAGTATCCTGAGGGTACTGTTTTTTTATTGTGCCTTATTTCACTTGTAATAAATTTGTCATATCATTTTGAACAGATTTTGAACATAACTAAGATAGTAATGTTTTTTACCGTAAAATGTTTTATATTAAATCCGTAAAGAAAAACAATATAAATTTCCGAGAGGGTGGAGTAACATGTTTAACAAGTTCCTAAGGGAAAGCAATGTTTCAGCTATTATTCTTACTGTTATCCGTTTATACCTTGGTTATTCTTGGTTTACAGCAGGATTGCATAAATTGACAGGCGGCTTTGATGCTTCTGGTTTCTTAAAAGGAGCAATTGCTAATCCTGTTAAGGGCCCTGAAGGCGAAATGGTGTTTGGCTGGTATGTAACCTTCCTAAAAAGCTTTGCGCTGCCAAACGTGGATATTTTCAACGTTATCGTTCCTTGGGGTGAAACTTTAATTGGTTTAGGATTACTTCTAGGCTGCTTAACTACAGCTGCTATGTTCTTTGGTTTATTCATGAACTTCGCATTCTTCTTAGCTGGTACAGTATCACACAACCCAAGAGACATTTTCTTAGGCTTCATCATTTTAACAGCTGGCTACAATGCTGGAAAAATTGGTTTAGACCGTTGGGTTATCCCATTCATTAGAAAAATCAGCAAGAAAAATTCTGAAAATAATCAGGCAAAAGTAACAGTTTAACAAAAAGGCGAAGCTGGGTTCAAATTCCTTGCTTCGTCTTTTTGTTGATTCAATAGCTATTCTTCTCGATCAGGGGTATTTACCATGATACCGGCAACTTGCGTTAACCGCTCATAAAAGGCAGCACCTGCAGGGTTTTGATCAAGGCCGATTTCGGCAAACGCTTCTTTCATACAACGAAGCCAAGCTTTTGCTCTTGTTGGTGTCACTTCATGTGGCAGATGGCGCTGTCTCATAGCCGGCGGGCCAAACTCCTGGCTGTAAAGGGCTGGCCCTCCTAGAAATTGCGGTAAAAATAATTTTTGCTTTCGCTTAATCTCTTCCATATCCCCTTGAAACAATGGAGCTAAATCAGGGTCAGCATAAACCCGCGGATAAAAGGCCTCAACTAATTTATTTATTGTTTCTTGACCGCCAATTTCCTGATAAAGTGTTTTGAATCGGTAATCCATGTCTTTCTCACCATCCTCGTTTAGTTTCCCCTTTAATCTATTAGTATAAATTGATTCCACTGGTTTATTTGTGATTTGTATCACACCTCAATGTGAGCTATCAGTAATTTTTACCACCTTCACACATTGATATGTTATTCTAACTAATGCGAGAAACTATTTGTAAACAGGCAAACTGCTAGAGGTGATTGTGATGAATAAGGCCTGGGTGTATGTCGTGTTAACATGCTTATTTGAATTAATCTGGGTGTATGGCTTTAATACTGCGAAAACATGGTGGCAATGGGGGATTGTCATCTGCATCATTTTGATTGACTTTCACATCCTCCCAAAAGCTTGTGCCAGCCTGCCAACGGGTACCGTTTATGCCGTTTTTTCCGGTGTTGGTACAATTGGTACTGTACTTATGGACGTATTTCTATTTGGAGGAAGTTTTCGCTTCGATATGTTTTTATATATTCTGCTTATTATCATCGGGGTCGTTGGATTAAATCTGGCCGATAATCAACCCGATGAAAAATCCTCCATGAAAGGGGCTGCCTAAAATGGGTTGGCTGCTTGTTCTGTTGGCTGCAGCCGGTGAAGTTACAGGCGCAGCCGGTCTTAAATTATATAGTCAACGAAAATCGCTTCGCAATGGCATCCTTTATATGGGCGGATTCGGTACTTCATTCGCATTTTTATATGCTTCCTTTCATTATTTGCAGCTAAGTATCGCCTACATTATTTGGGTAGGAATTGGAACCGCCGGCGCAGTGTTCATAAATATGTATTTATTCGGCGAATCCAAGAACATCTGGCGAATGATTAGTGTTGGATTAATTATCATTGGGGTCATTGGACTAAGAATTAGTTCTTAGAAAGAAAAAACTTCGTTACCGTTCTAATCAATATCCTGTTAAAATAGCCCCTTTAAGCTCAACATTCCGTCTTAAAAACAGCTCAAATCTTAATTGATTTGAGCTGTTTTGCTTCTGTTATCATTGACTAATTGAACCATTTATATTAATATATTAGTTTGAACGTTAGAGTGGTTCGAAACCATCCCACTATAAAAAACTAAGGAGAAATGAATATGGAGAAAACTACGAACACCTTTCCGCAGCAGCTTGCTAGCGGGAAAGACAACCAAGCTGTGTCACAAAGGACACAAGTTCGAGGAATTGTGGTTAATGGCATTATTGCTGCATTGTATATCGCGGTTTCCGCGGTCATTGCCCCATTTGGCTTCAGTCAAATCCAGTTCCGCGTATCTGAGATGTTTAACCATCTCGTCGTTTTTAACAAAAAGTACCTATTTGGCATTATCCTAGGTGTGTTTTTGACGAATTTATTCTTTTCACCGATGAAGGCCTATGACCTGATTTTCGGTGTCGGCCAATCACTAATAGCACTGGCCATTACGATTTTATGTGCACGTGTCTTTAAAAACCTGTGGACACGAATGATTGTGAACACGCTTGTGTTTACATTTACAATGTTCTTGATTGCCATCGAATTGAATTTGGCTTTTGGTCTTCCATTTCTATTTACATGGATGACGACTGCGGTTGGTGAATTTGTCGTGATGGCTGTCGGCATGCCAATCATGTATTTCATCAATAAACGCGTTCATTTTGATAAAATCGTATAATACTAGAGCAGCTGCTCCTTAATTAGGGTGCTGCTCTTTTTAATTTGCTCATTACCCAAGTTTAGCACGTGAAGCAGCCGGCTGATATTTCCGCATTGGACCGAACTCAAGAACCTCTTGAAGATATAGATTCCCTTTTGGACTTGTTTTTTTTAGCAATTCCATTAAATATGTAATATCATCCATCGCTCTATGTGTCTGATAGTCAGTAATACCATGGGCTTCTAATAAAGTAATCAACTTGCCATTAGAGAATCCATATTGTTTCCACGGCACATTCCTCATCGTACAAAACCACTTCAACTCATTCACTTCCGGATACAACTGATACAAAAAACTGCGGTCAAAAGAAGCATTATGGGCTAGTACAGCATCAGCGTGATGAAAGTAAGTTTTAATCTTCCCATCATAAAAGCTTTTACCCTTAACAGCTTCATAAGGAATACCGTGGACTCTAAATGCCCGCTCATAATTTCTGCGGGCTGAACCTGACAGTGGTTCGCGCAAGAAAGAATCTTCTTCTAGCACCTCTACGACTTCTCCTGTTTCACTATGATAAGCAAATAGCTTCAGTGCCAGTTCGATTACCTCGTCTGTCTTAGGCGCTAATCCGGTCGTCTCAACATCTAACAGCAATCCAAGCTTTTTTTCACTTTTCACCCACATCATCCTTTTTATTGTAAAAATGTCTTCTATTATAACAAAATCAGCTTTGTAAGTTGAAGAAGATAAACAGTTCTTCCAATATTTTTTGGGAGAGAATTTTAAAGAATGATTGAATTTTTTGTCCTATCCTGTATAATTGTTCCCGAATCATTGAATAGCTAAGTAAAACTGGTGTTTTTCATCTACGAATATTCACCAGTTGTGAGCATAACAGATTCACTAATTTTAGCAAAAATATCATACGGGGGAGGTTGCTATGGAAAATAAAACTATTATTCAATTCAAACATGTCACGAAACAATACGATAACGATCCGCCTGTTCTTGACGACGTTAGCTTCGAGATTGAACGCGGAAAATTTTACACACTCCTTGGTCCCTCAGGGTGCGGCAAGACAACAATTTTGCGGCTTATCGCCGGTTTTACGGAACCGACAAAGGGAGAGGTTTTTTTTAATGGCAAAAAGATTAACGACATCCCGGCTAATAAGCGCCAAGTAAACACCGTATTTCAGGATTATGCCTTATTCCCACATTTAAATGTGTTTGAAAACGTTGCCTTCGGACTGCGCATCAAAAAATTAAAAAATGCCGAGATCCATGCAAAAGTCAAGGAAGCACTCAGCTTTGTCAATCTTTCGGGATACGAAAATCGCGAAATTCGTGAAATGTCTGGCGGCCAGCGGCAAAGGGTTGCCATCGCCCGCGCGATTGTCAACGAACCTGAAGTCATCCTCCTTGATGAACCGCTATCGGCCCTTGACCTAAAGCTACGGACAGAAATGCAGTATGAATTACGTGAACTCCAGCGCCGCCTTGGCATCACGTTTATTTTTGTCACACATGATCAGGAAGAAGCTCTGGCGATGTCCGATGAGATCTTTGTTATTAACAAAGGAGTCATCCAGCAGAGCGGAACCCCAATAGATATATATGATGAACCAATTAACCGCTTTGTTGCTGATTTTATTGGTGAATCAAATATTGTCAACGGCAAAATGGTTAAAGATTATCTTGTTGAGTTTGTTGGTAGGGAGTTTGAGTGTGTAGACGGCGGTTTTAACGAAAATGAGCCTGTTGAAATTGTCATTCGCCCTGAGGATTTAGAAATTACGTCGCTTGAGCGAGGCAAGCTACAAGTTCGCGTCGATTCGCAGCTTTTCCGCGGTGTCCATTATGAAATTTGCGGCTATGACAAGGATGGCAACGAATGGCTTGTTCATTCGACGAAAAGAGCCAATGTCGGTGACGAAATCGGCCTTTATTTTGATCCGGAGGCGATTCATGTCATGCGTCTTGGTGAAACAGAGGAAGAGTTTGACCGCCGGATAGAAGAATATGCGGACGGGGACCGCCATGGAAAATAAGTTAACCCGTAACCTATATAAAATCCCGTATTTATTGTGGATTCTGTTGTTTGTCGTTGTTCCGATTGCATTAGTGTTATATTATTCATTTTTTGATATAGAGGGTAACTTCACCCTCGGCAACTACCGAAAATTTTTCACACCGGTCTATTTACAAATGACCTTGAGTTCTTTTTGGTATGCGTTTTTGATTACAGGATTCTCTCTGCTGATTGCTTATCCAACTGCCCTGCTATTAACGAAAACAAAGCACAAGCAGTTATGGATGCTGCTCATTATCGTTCCGTCATGGATTAACCTCTTGTTAAAAGCCTATGCCTTCTTAGGTATTTTCGGAACATATGGGTTTGCTAATAGCTTTTTGGAGATAATTGGAATTGGCCAAAAACAAATCTTATTTACCGATTTCAGCTTTGTTTTTGTCTCAGTTTACATTTTTATCCCGTTTATGATCTTGCCAATTTTCAACTCATTGGATGAGTTAAACCCAACCTTGATTGATGCTGCCAACGATTTAGGGGCTTCCAGATGGACGACCTTCAGGAGAGTTATTTTCCCCTTAACGATTGACGGGGTTAAGTCAGGCTGCCAGGTTACCTTTATCCCTGCACTCTCCCTATTCATGCTGACAAGATTAATTGCCGGTAACCGGGTAATTACCCTTGGTACGGCGATTGAACAGCACTTCCTAGTGACACAGGACTGGGGAATGGGGTCAACGATTGCCGTGTTTTTAATCATTATCATGGTGTTCATTATGGTTTTAACGAACACCCGGAAGCGAGGTGTGTAAAATGGATAAAAAAATAACTCCCTTATCAAAGATTTTCTTAGTGGTCATCTTTTTTATCCTTTATGCACCAATCTTCTTTCTCATCTTTTACTCCTTTAACAGTGGAGATACAATGTATGACTTCGAAGGCTTTTCGTTACAATGGTACAAAGAACTGTTTCATGACACAAGATTATTTATCATTGTCTTGAATACTATTGTAATTGCTCTGCTTTCGTCGTTGTTTTCTACCATTATCGGAGTAATTGGGGCGTTAGCGATTCATATGGCCAAACGTCGGCAAACGAAAAATGCCTTATTGTCATTTAACAATGTGCTGATTGTTAGTCCAGACGTTATTATTGGGGCATCATTTTTAATTCTGTTTACGATGGCAGGGATTAAGCTCGGCTTTTATTCCGTCCTGCTATCACATATTGCCTTTAGCATTCCAATCGTCGTACTGATGGTTTTACCAAAATTAACAGAAATGAGCCCATCACTGATTGACGCCGCCCGCGACCTTGGGGCAAGCAGCTGGGATGTCATGTCCAAGGTCATTATCCCATATATTTCACCAGGGATTTTTGCTGGATTCTTCATGGCGCTAACTTACTCCTTAGATGATTTCGCGGTCACATTTTTTGTCACCGGAAATGGTTTTTCAACCTTGTCGGTTGAAATTTATTCTTTAGCACGCCGGGGAATTTCCTTGAATATCAACGCGTTATCAGCAATGCTATTCCTATTTACGATGGTCTTAGTTGTGATTTACTACTTCATCACCCAACGCAACAAGCCGAGTGGAATGGGGGTGCGTAAGCGATGAAACATATCGTTCGTTTTTTCCTGATTATCACTCTTTCATCGGCCGTCATTTTACTGGGGATTTCCAGTTTAAATAAGTCCCAAGGTTATTCTGGCAAAAATACATTGACCGTTTACAACTGGGGCGATTACATTGATGAAGACCTGATTACAAAATTTGAAAAACAAACTGGGATTAAAGTCATTTATGAGACGTTTGATTCCAATGAAGCGATGATGACAAAAATTGAACAAGGCGGAACGAATTATGATGTCGCTGTTCCATCTGAATATATGATTGATAAAATGCGACAGGAAAATTTATTAATCCCTTTGGATCATTCGAAGCTGCCCAACCTTAAGAATATTGATTCACGCTTCATGGATTTACCGTTTGATCCGGAAAATAAATACTCAGTACCCTACTTCTGGGGGACCGTTGGGATTGTCTACAATCCAAAAATGCTCCATAACAAGAAGATTACAAGTTGGAATGACCTTTGGGATCCTGATTTAAAAAATCAAATTTTGTTAACTGACGGAGCCCGGGAAATTATGGGAATGGGGCTGAACAGCTTAGGCTATTCATTGAATGATACGAATAAGCAGCATCTACGTCAAGCTAAGGAAAAGCTTGATAAACTGACACCAAATGTTAAAGCCATTGTTGGTGACGAGATTAAGATGCTGATGGCCAATGAAGAAGCGGCGCTTGGAATTGTTTGGTCTGGAGATGCTTCAGAAATCATGTATGAAAATGAAGACTTAGATTACGTGGTGCCACAAGAAGGCTCCAACCTATGGTTTGACAATATGGTAATTCCAAAAACAGCCAAAAATATTGATGCTGCCCATAAATTCATTAACTTTATGCTCGATCCAAAAGTAGCTGCTAAAAATACCGATTATGTTGGTTATTCTACACCAAATAAACAGGCCCTCAACTACTTGGATAAAGAGGTAGTCGAGGATGAGCGTTTCTATCCATCACCTGAACTGACGAAAAAACTTGAGGTGTACGAAAATCTTGGCAAACGCAATCTTGCCACCTACAATGAGCTGTTTTTGCAATTTAAGATGCACAGAAAATAATACTCTTGCCCCTATTAAACAAATGGCAGATAAAAGAGAAAAAGCGCTGCTCATTCCGGAAGTTCCGGGAAGGCGGCGCTTTTTTCCTACAAACTATTATCTTCCTCAAGCTTGTTCACATACCAGTTAGTAATCTGTGTAAGAATCGCAAAGACAAAGAAGAAATTCATAGCCCAAACATTGACAAACGGAGCGATCCCATCGAATTCAATCGTTCCGTACCCTTTTACCATCGTGACGATAAACGACTCAATGAAAATCAGAATAAACCCAATGACACTTGCAACTGCTGCGCGAAACATTTCCCTTCCCCCCAAGTCATTATTTATTGCTATATTGCAAGATGTAATTTTGACATTTTTGTGAATAATTATAGTATTATTATAGTCTCTTTTTCACAAATTTCAAATAAAACACCAGGGTTTCGGGGGAATTTTCCCTGCATGATACAATCAAGCGTCTTTATATTTTGGTTCTATATCTGAACCATCCTCATAGCGAACTACTCGTGCCAATTCCGCCTTCATATGCTCATCAGAAAACTGCTTTCCATACTGGTTAACTGAAACCTTATAAAGTATTCCTCCAAGAACCGCCCAAGCAAAGATAATAACCCACTCATAAGGCCAAACAAGAGCGGATGGCATTCCTGGCATGTATAAAATTGTTATGCCAAGCGCCATAAACACAGCGATCCAGCCAAGAATTGTCCCCCCCGGCAGACGAAATGGTCGTACCATAGCAGGGTGCTTTTTTCGCAAAATGATAAATGAAACGGCTACCATAAACCAAGAAACGACTAATCCTAGTCCACCTGAATCAACCAGCCACACCAAAGCCGGACGTCCCATCAGTGGTGCTAAGGTTGAGAAAACTCCAATCAGGATAATTGCTTTATGCGGTGTATTATATTTTGGATGCAGTTCACCTAAAAACTTGGGCAGCATACCTGCATTAGCAAGCGCATAAATAGCCCGGCTGCCACCAACATAGAAACCAATCCAGCTCGTGATAATTCCGCCTATTCCACCAAGGATAAGGACATTGGCCATCATTTTGCTGCCGCCAAAGGCCTTCGCCATCGCATCAGCAGTTACAAGATTAGACTCACTCATTTCTGCCGGTGTCAGTACACGTGAAACGCCAAATATGACAGCAACATACCAAACTACAGCAAAAATAACCGATAAAATTAATAATTGCCCTATTCTTTTTTGCGGCAGATTGATCTCCTCTGATGCTTGAGGAATAACATCAAAACCGACAAACATAAAAGGTGTCATGATTAAGACGGTTAATAGCCCACCTACACCCTTATCAAAAAAAGGGCTCATATTTTCAGTAGTACCGGCAATAGAACTTCCCGTAATTAACAAAACGCCGGCAATAATAATTAAGAGGGTAAAAATAAAGGTGATAGAAGTGGTCAGCTTAATACCGCGGTAATTAATCCAGGTGACTAAGATAGAACCGAGAATTCCGACTCCAGCCCATGTAATGGTTACATCCCAGCCGGCAATCGTGTATAAATAACCCTTACTATAATTTGGAATTAAATATTCAAAGACCGTTGGAAGAGCAACAGCTTCAAATGCTACTACCGATACATAGCCGAGAATGATGGCCCAGGTCGTAATAAACGAGGCTCCTCGCCCCATGGCCATATAACTATAGACATGCTCTCCCCCGGCTAATGGAATGGATGAAGCCAATTCTGCATAGGTAAGACCGACAAAAATGACTAAAGCTCCACCGATGACAAATGCAAGTATTGCCCCTAAAGAGCCTGCCCCGCTAATCCAAATGCCAGTGGTAACAACCCAGCCCCAGCCAATCATTGCTCCAAAGGCAAGCGCCAAGACATCACGGTTTCCTAAAATTTTCAAAAACTTCGGATCATTCATAGCATCCCCTCCAATAAATTAATCAATGATAATAAGCCAACTTCGCAGAAACTGAGTATCGACCAGGACCAGCTTATAAATCGTCTGATTCCTCATTGAACAGTGTGGTGACAATCAGAATCATGATGTATCCGTTTTCATTTGGTCGCAGAGGACAAACAAAAAGCCAGTCCTACCCCTTTAAAAAATGGCTAGAACTGGCTTTACGATTCATAAGCACCATCTGGTTAAAGATGGGTGATGAACGAAACAGTCATTTGAAGTTATGCTATTATCATTTATCCCCATTACCTTCCGCGGTAAGACGGCTAGGATGGAGACTATAATTATATTTTACATAATTTTCCGTCAATTTCAAGGCATTTTTTCTAGGATATTTGAACGATTTTACAATGGTAACTGGCCCGCTTACCCTATTTATCTATAATCTATATATCTACCTTTGTTCCAATTCCGGTTTGAACAGCCTTTTCATATACAGCAGCAGCAACTGCAAGATCAAAATAGGCGATACCAACAGATTTGAAAAAGGTGATTTCATTTTCGTTTTCCCTGCTGCTAATCTGACCAACAGCAAGTTCGCTTATTTCCCCATGAAGCTCAGAAAAACTCCATCTTCCGGCTAGCGCCGGGATGATAAAGTCACCGGCTTCATCTTTTACGCCTTCAATCGTATCAACAACAATTTTTGAACAGCGCTGCAATGTTTGTTCATCAACCTCCTGCATTTGCGGCAGGTAAGAACCCACACCATTAATATGAGTCCCCGGCCGAAGTGCCCGGCCAGAAAACACCGGCGTCTCCGACCGTGTGCTACAGATAACGATATCAGCTTGTGAAACCGCTTCATTCACATCATCCATAACAGTCACTGTACCACTAAAGTTTGGAGCCAATTCACTGACTATTTTTGCAAAAGCATGAGCTTTTTCCTTCGTTCGATTATATAACATGATCGTGTTAATAGGACGGACGGCTAATACAGCCTGAAGCTGTTCTTCCGCCATCGCCCCGCAGCCGATGACGACAACTGAGGAGGCTGTTTTTTTAGCAAGATGCTTTGTGGCAATTCCGCTCACAGCACCTGTGCGCAATCTCGTTAAATATGAGGCGTTCAAGCAAGCAAGATGATCACCATACTGTGTATCACTTAACAAAATCACCCCTTGAGTGGTCCGTTTGCCTCTGGATGGGTTTTTTGGAAAAATCGTTACGACTTTAACCGCTGATTTTCCTACAGACGTGATGGCAGAAGGCATATATAATGCAGAGGCATTCTTATCGGGAAATTCCAAAACAGTCCGATGCGGATTTTGAATTTTTCCTTCCATGTAGCTGGCTAATGCCTTTTCCAAATCTTGTATCGCATCGTTCATCGAATAAAGATCACGAATTTGTTGTTCTGATAATATGAGCATGATCACCCTTCTTTCTACAATTTTTGTAGTATTCTTATGGAAAAAGGAACCGCGTGAAGACGATTCCTTGAGACTGATTAAGCAGCTTTATCTAATTCCTCATTTTTTCGGTCACGAACCGCAGCCACTGCTACAAGCGAAATTAATGAAGTAAAGATGATGTATAATGCAACAGGAACATAAGAATTGTTATACGCTGCAAGTAATGCTGTTGCGACTAGCGGTGCTGTTCCCCCAGCAACCGCAGCACCAATTTGGTAGCCAAGTGAAATCCCTGTATAGCGGACATTAGATTTGAATATTTCCGAGAACATCGTCCCTAATACAGCAGTAATAGGTGACCAAATGATTCCTAACCCCAGTACAGTTGCCACGACAAGCAATGCGGCAGATTTTTGCTGAAGCAGCCAAAAATATGGGAAGGCATATAAGGCCATTAAGATAGTGCCTCCAACATACAGTTTCTTTCGCCCAAATTTATCAGAAAGCCCGCCCATGATAGGAATCAGTATAGTCGTTACAATCGTAGCAATGGTAACCGTATTTAATGTGAGTGTTCGTGAAAAACCAAGCTGTGTCGTCGCGTAAGAAACGATAAAGGTTGAAAAAATATAAAATGGTGCCGTTTCTACTACTTTTGCACCAACTGCTATTAAAACCTCTTTCCAATGTGTGCGCATCGTTTCAACAAATGGAATTTTGGCAATTTCCCCTTTTTCTTTTGCCTTCTTAAAGGAAGGTGTTTCATCAATGCCCTTACGAATCCATAATCCAAAGATTACTAGTAATGCACTTAAAATAAACGGTACCCGCCAGCCCCAAGTCATAAAGGCATTTTCAGGTAATAATGTCATGATAGATAACGCAATTGTTCCTAATAGCATTCCAATAGTTACACCCATTTGCGGAATACTGCCGAAGAAGCCGCGTCTATCTTTGGGAGCATACTCTACAGCCAGTAAAAGCGCTCCTCCCCATTCACCGCCGAGGCCTACCCCTTGAACCAGCCTTAACGTTACCAAAAGAATCGGAGCAGCAACACCAATAGCTTCATATGTAGGAAGAAAACCCATTAAAACAGTCGATCCGCCCATTAGGGTCAATGTCAAAACAAGTGTCTTTTTTCGGCCAATTTTATCACCGATATGACTAAAAATAATTCCTCCCAGCGGCCTGATGAAAAACGCTAAGGCAAACGAAGCGTACGCCAACATTAACCCAACAGCAGGATCTTCACTGTGAAAAATTAATTGATTAAAGACAAGTGCGGAAACGGTTCCATACAAAAAGTAATCAAACCATTCAATTGAACTTCCAACAAGACTAGCGATTAACACCTTCATTTCTAGTTTTTTCTCCATCAAAATCCCCCTTTTCAAGAATATATTATCTAATTTTATATTATTTTACAACAATGTTTTTTAATTACTTTGATATTTTGATATATTATAAAAAATCAGTAGATACAAACTAAAAAAAGAGCTCTTTTTACCAAGCTCCATTACAAATAATTTATTTGGAATAATTTTGTAAGAATTCTTCTATTGTTAGTACCGTATTCTGAAACCCAAGCCTATTGGCCAGTTGGGTAATGCCAGGGAGTTCAACTTTCGCCTCTTTAAGCACCTCTTTGCGTGTGAAAACCTCTCTTGTAGCACCATCAAGTATCACTGTCCCTTGATTGAAGACAATTATTCGTTCAAAATTCTCCGCAACAAAATCCATATCGTGAATAATTGTAATAATCAGTTTTTGTTTTCTTTTTAATTTTTTAATGATATTGCTGATAATCTTCTTGCCGGCTTCATCCTGGGCAATGGTTGGTTCATCAAAAATCACAATATCGGTATCCATCGCGACAACGGAGGCTGTGCACAGCAGCTTTTTTTCCGATAAACTTAAATCATGTGGATTCATTGCCGTTTTCCCTGCAAGTCCGACCATTTCCAACGCTTCCAGTGCCAGTTTCTCTGCGGTGTATTTTCCCATTTTTATATTCAATAGTCCAAACATAGCCTCATCCAAAACTGTTCGCTTAAATATCTGATCATTGGGATTTTGAAAAACCAGTCCAATCTGCCGCGCCAGTTCGGCAGCAGTTTTCATGCTCACATCATAATCACCAATGAATATTTCTCCCTTGCTTGCTTTCAACAAACCTTTTAACAGCTTTACAAAGGTCGTTTTTCCAGATCCATTCTGCCCGATAATGGCCGTTGTCCGCTGGTCAAACTCCAGATTGATGTCTGCAAGAACTGGAACATCAGTGTTAGGGTAAGAAAAAGACAGACTCGATACCTCAATCATCGTTGTGTCCCCCTGAGGAGCATTTCCGCCTCAGCCAATGTGACCGGATAAACATCACTGCCGTTTTTTTTTATATTTAATGCTTTACAAACCGTTGTATACACTGGAGGCTCGACGCCAAAATCGGCCAAGTCTACCCTTGAAAAAATTTTCTCAGGCGTGTCGTAATCAATTAGCCTGCCCTCATGCAGCAACATCACTCGATTAGAAAACTGGGCAATTTTTTCCATATTATGTTCTGCCATCATCACCGTTACTCCTTGCCTGCTTAATTCCGCGATAGTCTTAAATACCTCCTCGGAGCCAGCCGGATCAAGTTGCGATGTTGGTTCGTCCAATACAAGAATTTCCGGTTTCATTGCCATAATGCTGGCAATCGCGAGCCGCTGCATCTGTCCCCCTGAAAGGGTAAACGGACTGTGATCTTTTATATCTTCAATGTCTAATTCCTTCAACACTTCAGTAATTCGCTCGTGCATTTCAGCTGGCGGTAGTCCGATATTTTCAAGACCAAAGGCAATTTCGTCATACACGGTCAACTTTGATCCGCTAATCTGTGTAAATGGATTTTGAAACACTATTCCTACTTTTAAAGCTATCTCCGAGATTGGATGATTCTTGACCTCAAGCCCATCGACAAGAATCTCCCCCCCATAGGCTCCTTTATAGAAATGGGGAACCAATCCGACGAGCGACTGGCACAATGTCGATTTTCCCGATGAATTTTTTCCAATAATTCCAATGAATTCTCCTTGCTCAACTTCAAAGGAAATATCGTTCAGTGCCCTTACGTCAGCTTGTGGATATTGATATTTCAGGCCGTTAACTATAATCTTTTTCATAGAAAAATCCTCCAGACAAGAGCACTAACTGTTAAGAGCAGCATAGCTATCCTAATTACTTTACTATAGGGGTGAATTTTTTCCGCTACTAAAAAGGTTTTGCGACTCTGAGAGTGAAATCCGCGCACTTCAAGAGCCATTGCCCGCTCCTTTGTACTGATCAGTGAACCAAGGACTACGGGACCTAAGATTGGAAAAAAAGCTTTGATGCGGACAAACAGCCCGCCCTCCGTCTCCATTCCTCGAGACCGTTGTGCATCAATAATCGTCCCCATTGTATTCACCATTTCAGGAATAATTTGAAAAACCGAGGTAATTACGTAGCCAATTCTTGGTGATAGCCCTCTTCTGACGAGTGATTCTACCAAGTCTGACGGCTTTGTCGTCAGAACAAGCAGCATAACTGCACTGATAATATTAATTACCCTGAGGATAATCGATAGTGCGAACAACAAACCCTCCTTATACATTGGAAACGGGCCTAACTGAATGACAATCGTCTCATTTCCTGGACGGAATAATCCTTGAATGATGACAACCGTAATCAAGATGAGGAATACAAAACCATACACCGGTAATGTTTTTTTGATTACCTTTGCCATCAGCAGAAACACAAAGCTTGTGACTATGCAAAGGGCGGAAATCAAAAAGGCTGGTAAAATAATTGGAATAGTGATGACAAATAAAATATAATATAGTTTTGTAATCGGATCGAAGTGATGGATCATAGAGTCCCGTTTGACATATAGGCTCATAGCTTTCAAGTTGGCTCACCTTCTTTTTGGGTGAAAATGGTTAATCCAATGTTTCCACTTTATCACTTTGGTTGTATAACTGTACCACATTTTGCGGAATTCCTTTAAAAATCCCATAGCTCACTAAAACGACCAATAGTTTGTCAGGTAAGTCGACAACGATTTCATCCAAGAAGGATGCTAGCCAAATAGAGTCAGTGTTAGCAAGTACTATGGCAAACAATGCGTCACCCCAAACATTCCCTGTTTGTCCGCCCCAAAAACCAATATTGAGTGGTGTAGAGATGAGCGTTGCCACCATCCCAATCATCAGCCCTGCCATAACAGCTTTACTCCAGCTGGAAATGAAACCTTTATAAAAAAGAATACCGGCAGCTAGCCCAATTCCAATGCTTGTTATCGCGTAAACAAGTGAGATTGGGTCAGTAAAGCCATAAATAATATTATTAATTGCTCCAGCAAGTGCCCCGACAACTGGTCCACCTAACATGGCTGCCAATACCGTACCGATGGAATCAAGCCATAGCGGCAGTTTGAGCAGGCCGGCTATAAATTTACCGATATAGTTAATCCCGACTGCCACCGGAATTAACACGAGAGCAGCCGTTGAAAACCGCAATGACCACATGCTTTGATTTTGATTCATTTTGAATACCCCCTTTTTATTTTCAGTATAAATAATGTCATGACACATGACAATACATTTTATGCAGTTCATAATTAGTAGAGTATATTTTTTGAAGATTAGAAGTAGTATCGAAATGTAATGAGAATGTTTTATGTCATAGAATTATTAGCAGATAAAATTCAATGTTCTACCCTCGGGGGAGGGTGCATGAGAACCAAGGAACATCCGTTCTTCTTAGATTGTCCTCATGAAGTGCTTATGAGAACTGTGAGCACGCTGATTCTGCTCAGATTGTCCTCATGATGCGGTTATGAGAACTAATAGAGGAGATACCTCGGCTGATTGTCTTCATGTAGTGTGGCGAGACCTGGAATAATATTTTTTGCTCAGTATGCCGTTACGAAAGAGTTAAAGGAATTTAAAGCTTACTTTTTCATATAAAAAGGTGCCTGACACTTCCGATTTCAGGCACTTTCCAACATCATTTTATTTTAACTTTTTCATTCCCTTTAATCCAGATGGGGTAATAGCTAAGCTCCAACGATAGTTGGTTCTGTTGTTTCTCCAACTGCGGAATACCAACGCCAAAAGTAGTAATTCCTTTCTGATCTCCTTCTCTTGTAAAACCATGATCAGATTGAATCTCACGTCCACTTGCATCCTTAATAGTTGAAAATGGAAAGGCACTGAACCTCTTTTCCGTGTGCAAGTCGAAAATCAGTTCATTTCCTTCGATTCTTAAGTTTCGTAGATGGTTCCCCTTCGGCTGTTTTTGGATTTGCTGTGTTTTCGTATCAACCACCACAAAGGCTTCTCCCTTATCAACGGCCTGAATTTTGTTCAGAACCAAGTACAATTCCTGCGGCTCACGAAAATAGTTACTTTGTAAATAAATGATTGTTTCGTCAGCTGATATCGGATTAGCAGTAATCCCATTAGAAATTTTATTCCATGTCTCGCCATGCTCATCTACAAGCCGAATGTCATCAAAATTTAGCAATTTCTTCGTATTTTTCGGATCCATTTTCAGATGAATTGCCACCCTAAGCGGGTAAACTTCAGCCTTCTCAAACAAAATTTTCTGCCCCTCTATCTCAACTGTTTTATTAATTACATATGCTTTTTTCGGTTGTAACTCCTTATTTAACTCAAATCTTAAAGTGAATTCCTCCTTTTGGGAATTACCTTTTGCAAAAGCTTTAAGTTCCAGCTTCTTAGCCTTCAAAGGAGTTTTAAAGTAAAATTCGTACATATCGCTGTGGCTGTTTTCCCCTTTATCGGTATAAGTAACCCCGCCTGTTAGCGTCGAACTTAAATCAAGATTACCCCCATCTAAACTGCTTAACTGTACATCCCCTGTCTCAAACCTCGTTTGTTTTTCCTTTGACGAAACGGTGTAAAACAAGACCAGCCCATTTTCATCGGCAATCACCCCGTCGACTGTAAACTTTAAGCCGTTCTTTTCCTGTGAAACATCAACCTTTTGATAATAATCATTCTCAACTGCCTGCATCCTGCCTTTATCAGCGGCAATTAGTTCGATTACTTTTTCCATTCCCGGGAAGGCTGAAATATAATGAGCGAACGCTGGCGAGAGGCGGACCGAGGTGAAAAATCCAATCAAAATAACTGCGACCGTTGTTGACAATACCAGCCATTTCCGCCTGCGTGTCTGTTGCTGTTTTTCCTCCGCTTTAGCTTTTTCAAGTCCAGTGAAAATGGCTTTATCTAGTAATTCGATTGGAACTTGGATGTTATCATATAAATTTTTCAGTTCCTTTTCTTCCTTTTCAAACATGGAGATCACCACCATTTCCCTCTAGTTTTTCTTTCAGTGCTTTCAAAGCCTTGTTTAACCACGTCTTCACCGTACCCTCCGGACATTGCAGCAGCTCAGCGATTTCCTTTATCTTTAAATCATGAAAGTATTTTAAGGTTAATAGTTCACGTGAACGTTCGTCTAAATCCTGCATGGCATCCTGTAACTCTAATTTGTTATGATTCTCAGGAGCACCCTTGTTGTTTAACGCTTCCTGATTAAAGACAACTCTCTGTTGTTTTTTCAAATGATCATTGCAATAATTAATCATAATCCGAATCAGCCATGTCTTAAAATAGGCAGGCTCTTTCACTGTTTTTCTATTTTTATAGGCTCGGTACGTCACTTCCTGGATTGCCTCCAGCGCCTCCTCTTCATTTCTTAAAAAGGAAATCGCGGTCTTATATAAATCTATTTTGTAGAGCTGCATCAGCTGGAGGAAAGCTGTATCGTCGCCCTTCACTGCCTTTTTGACTAGTTGTTGCTCAGCGCCCACGTTCTCGCCTCCTTCACAAGCTTGTTATTTACATATTAGACTTTTAAGTAAGGAAAAAGTTTTAAAAAAAGAGCTAATTTTTTGGTAGAATTGTTTGTCATATTGATGGCCATTCTAAATGTTTTAACCGCTATTAAAAGAATGATATTATTGCTATAATTTAATCAAGGATTTTCCAAAAACCAGTGATTACCAAACTAATTGGAGGGAAGCAAATGTATCCAAATATTTTACGACATCCTGGACCTACACCGATTCCAAAAAAAGTTCAGCTCGCGATGAACCAGGATATGATCAGCCACCGCAGTGAAGAGTTTGTTCAATTATACCGAGAGACAACTGAACGCGTAAAACCACTATTTGGTACTAATCAGGATATTTTACTGCTGCCATCTGGGGGAACAGCGGCATTAGAGGCTGCTGCTGTCAATACGGTTTCACCCGGAGAAGAAGTCGTCGTGATTACCATTGGTGCCTTCGGAGACTACTTTGTTTCGATTTGTGAAAAATATGGGTTTCACATACATAAGTTGCAAAAGCAATGGGGTGAGGCCTGCAGCGCAGAAGAATTGGCTGAGTTTTTGAAACCATTAACGAATATCAAAGCTGTATTTGCAACATATAACGAAACATCAACAGGTGTGTTAAATCCAGTGGATGAACTTGCCAAGGTGGTCCACACCCAGACAGATGCCCTATTTATTGTCGATGGGGTCAGCTGTATCGGCGGAGCTCCGGCAGAAATGGACCAATGGGGAATCGACATTTTGGTAACCGGCTCGCAAAAAGCAATGATGCTCCCGCCAGGACTTGCTTTAGTAAGTGTCAGCGACAGAGCTTGGAAGGTAATCGAGGAAAATAAAACACCTTCCTATTACTTAAATTTATTAAGTTATCGTGAATGGGCCGAAAAAGGGATGACACCTAACACTCCAGCTGTGTCCCTCATCATGGGTCTCTCTGCTGTTTGCGATTTAATTGAGGAAGAAGGCGGTTTCTCACAAACAGTTGCTAGACATGAATTAATGAAAAATATGGTTCGTGAGGCAATGAAGGCACTTAAGATTAGTCTATTGGCGGCTGAAGAGTACGCGTCGCCAACCATCACTGCTATCCGTACGCCAGAAGGTTTAAATCTGGGTGAGTTCCTAGCCCATTTAAAAAAACAATATCATCTAGATTTTGCCGGCGGTCTTGGACCATTACAAGGGGAAATCTTCCGTTTTGGTCATATGGGTTATTGCTTCCCGAGTGACATTCTACAGGCTGTCTCCTTATTAGAGGCAGGTTTGCAGGATTTCTCTTATTCCTTCGAACGGGGTGCCGGTGTGCTAGCCGCACAAAAGGTATTCTTGCAGTCGGTCAGCCGATAAATGTAATTTAATAACTATTCAAATAATTTAAGGCAAAAAAAGGCTGAATTGAACTTACCAATTTGTTATGAAACAATCGGATGGTACAGTTCAAAATTTCAGCCCTTTTTATTCATTCAAAATCCTGCTTGCTTTTATATAGGAATTATTTTACTATTCTAACTTCAGCGAACGGGTAAAATACAAATTCACTTTTTCCAACAATACGTTCTTCCTTTATAAACCCGAGTCCATTGCGGCTGTCCATGCTATATAGTCGATTATCGCCCATGACAAAATAGTAATGCTTCGGAACATTAATTGGACCAAAATTCTCTGTTAACCTACTTCCAATTTGCCTTGCTTCTTTTAGATTATCAGACAAATATGGTTCCTCAAATTTCTTACCATTCACAAATAATTGATCTTCCTTCATTTCGATCTTATCACCTGGAAACCCAATCAACCTCTTAACATAATTTTTGTCCGATCCCTTAATGATAATAATATCCCCACGGGAAAAATCAACTGTTTTATTGACAAAAATCTTTTCCTGATTATACAGCGTTGGCTCCATAGAAGATCCTTCTACTATGTATGGAGAAAAAAAGAACGTTCTCACGATAAATACAATGGCCAAAGCAATAATTACTGATTTGCCCCAACTAATTAATTCCACTTTTGCCATTCCCATCACTCCCCTTTTTTGGTCTTTAGTACATGAATATTCAACAAAGACAGGTTAAATCCTGCTATTGTTCCACATTTTGGAAATATAATTTGTATAGATCAGGGTTTTGCTATGGGACAGTTCCACGTAATTTCTGCTCAGTTTTGTCCCATAGGTATAACTGTTAAAAAATAATAAAAACCGCCCTGTTTTTTAGAGCGGCTTCCCGGTGTTTTATGCGACTTTTATCGCCTTTCCAAATGGGATTTTTGGCATGAAGGTGCCTGACACCAGCCAAAACATTTCAAAATCTACCTTTTCCATATCTTCAGGCAAGAATCCGGTAACATCGGTAATATAGAATAATGTGTCAATTCCCTCTTGTTTGGCCCACTCGAGAACCAATGTGTAGGATGATTTGCCATGAGTAAAGTATTTAATCGTATTACTCTTTACAGGTGCAACATTGCGGATTTTAAAATCTGCCTGCACCAATAGGGTGTCTGGCTTCACTTTTTCAAATAGAGTTACGATATTATTAATTAAAATAACTGGAGCTTCATTACTGGATGTATCTACAGCTAATGCGACCTTTTTATCCTGGCGTTCTTGAATCATAGTTAGCAGTCGTTTTTGCCACTTCATACTTTTTCCCCCTTTGTTTTAAAGCAACCAATGTTATTATGAGAAAAACGGAGCGGCATTATAAATGGTTTTAAGCGGTAATAGTAACGTTACAGTCCAAATTCAGTAAAGTATGATGAATGCTGCTTAGTTATCACCACGCGGCAATTCTATAATAAATGTTGTCCCTTCATTTTCTTTACTGATAACCTTAATGGTGCCATCATGTAATTTAACAATCTCGGCGACAATTGATAATCCAAGACCAGTCCCCTCAACACTGCGGGTTCTTGATGTATCAGCGCGGAAAAACCGGTCAAATATCCGTTCTTTCTCACTATCCCTTAGGCCCATTCCCGTGTCAGCAATTACAACTAATACGGTCTCTTCTTTCTCTTCAATTGCAATTTCAATGCTACCATTCGTGTGGTTATATTTAATTGCATTACTTAAAAGATTGTCCCAAACAGTATTTATTAATGAAGGGTCAGCGAAAATATCGACATCCGGTAAAGAATAGCTGAGCATTATTTCCTTATCACTAATAACCCATTGATAATTTCGAATCAATTCTTTTATCTGTTGACTTAAATTAAAACGGCTTTTATTTAAGATATCTTCATTGTGATCTAAGGAGGCAAGAAGTAATAACTGTTTTGTTAAAGTAGAAAGCCGGCTAATTTCCCCATTAATTATCCCAATATATTCGGCTCTTTCTGCTGGGTTCGCGCTACCTTTCTCTAACAAATTCGTATAACCTTTAATATTAGACAGCGGCGACTGAATATCATGAGAAATATTAGAAATAAACTCCTTCCTCATATCATCATTTTGTTCCAACTTTCTGGCCATACTCATAAAACTTTGTGATAGCTCGCCTAACTCATCATGACGGCTGATATCAAGCTTGACATCAAAGTTTCCCATTGCCAATAATTTAGTGGCATTAGTTAATTTTGAGATTGGCTTGACCAAATATTTGGTGCTGAATAACACTAAAATGATACTCATGATGAATGATAAAATCAAAAGCCAGCCAAACAAAAAATGCATCTCATTAAATAACAGTTTTATGTCTGGCCTCATAAAAAGTGCATAATGTTTACCTTGATGCGTTAGGGGAACTCCAATTGTATTTTTTAATTCATTTGCAAAAAAGCCTGTCACGAACGTGCTGCGGGGAAATTGAAGCATTCCATGATAGGTTCCGCCGTTTAAAACGGTTTGTACAGCAGCCTTTGACAGTTTCTTTTCCCTAAATGAAGCACCATAAAACACACCAGCTCCTGATTGATCTACTAAATAGACTTGGTACCCCATTGTGGAAATGCTACTCAAGTAATCGTTAAGCAAAATCTCAGGATGTCTTTCGGCAAACAATGCCATGTCTTGAGCGATTTTGGTGTTTTTCTGATCATTATATGGTTTTATTTTCTGCTGATAATAGGCATTTGAAATAAAAAAAGCAGTAACACTGCTCACAATCATAATCCCTATCGTAATGACAACAAATTTAAGGTAAAGTGACTTCATCATATTTTTTCCTCCAGAGAATAACCAACACCTCTGACAGTTTTAATAGTAAAATCGGCTGACAATGAAGAAAAGCGTTCTCTTAGTCGTTTGATATGAACATCCACTGTCCGTTCGTCGCCTTCATAATCTATTCCCCAAATTTGCTCAATAAGATGTTCCCTAGAAAAAACCTGTGCCGGATGTGACATCAGGAAATACAATAATTCAAACTCTTTAAGGGGCAATAGTATCGTTTTACTTCCGACGGTTACTTCATAACTCCTCTTATCAATGGTTGTACTCCCGATGCGAATCACTGCTTCATTGCCAGCTTGATAGTCATATCTTCGTAATAATGCCTGGATCCGGAAGCTTAATTCTTTTGGCTCAAATGGCTTGACAAGATAATCGTCCGTTCCTGCTTGAAATCCCTGTTCTTTATCGTCTATTTGGTTTTTGGCAGTTAACAAGATAATGGGAATGTCGTAAAGCTTGCGTATTTCTTTTGTTAGTGTAAAACCATCCATAAACGGCATCATTACATCAACTACCGCTAAAGCGCATGTCTCTTTTTTTAGAAGATCTAAGGCTTCCATGCCATTTTTCGCCTTGAACACTTGATAACCCAGCTCAGTTAATTGTATCTCTAACAACTTGAGTATATAAATATCATCATCCACAATTAAAATATTTGGCATCATCATTCCCTCAACTTCTATTTAAGCTTCGCTCTCTCTGTACAGTTATTTTCAGAGCTACAACGACAAGACTTGCGCTCAATAATTTCCTATACTTTATTATAGCACTGTTCCATCGCTCATTTTTACGATTCGGTCAGCATAGGAAAGCATATCTTCATCATGCGTGACAAGTAATGTAGCGATATGGAGTTGTTCTGTTAATTGTTTGATTAACCCCATCACCTCATTTGATCTTTTTGAGTCTAAGCTTGCTGTTGGTTCATCTGCAAACAGGATTTTAGGCTTATGAATTAATGCACGTGCAATTGCTACCCGCTGCTTTTCACCGCCTGATAACGAGGTTGGATAAGCCTTTTTCCGGTGTTCCATCCCTACAAAGCTTAATAATTGATTTATTTCCTGTTGTTGTTCAGTTTTTTTCATTCGTTTATCAGCTACATCGAGCATTAACCGTAATTGTTCCTCAACGGTGAGAAAGGGGACGAGATAAGCGAATTGAAAAATGAAGCCGAATTTACTTGCGCGGATTTGGCGAATTTGTTCTTGACTCATACCAGTCAAGTTTCTCCCATCAAATAACACTTGACCATCAGTAGCTGATTGAAGTCCAGCTGCAATTGTCAGCAGGGTACTCTTTCCAGATCCAGATGTACCGACTAAAGCGGTAATTTCACCCTCTTTAAGCGCCAAATTAATTCCTTTAAGAACCTCTTCCTCAACCTCACCACTTGAAAACGTTTTTCTTAGTTCATCTATCTTTAAAATACCCATTCTATACCTCTCCTTGTTGGATAGCTTGTAATGGTTCAATATTTTTTATTTGTAAGCCGGACAATGTTGCACCAATAAAGCCTATTACCATGAATACTAAAGATAACTGTATCGTTGTGCCTGCAGGTAAATGAAACGGAATGCCCTCAGGAGCGACTTTAATAAAGACTTGACTGAGCATGAAGGCAACGCCTACTGCAATAACGACAATCGTACCCATCTGCGTCCACATCATGTTAAACAACGTACTTGTTTTGACTCCAATCGCTTTTAGAATTCCATAGATACCAATTTTCTGTACGTTCATCATGTAGAAGAAAATCGCAAATAGCAATCCGCTGATAGCAATTAAGAACCAAACAATCATGTTCAATGACATTTGCTCTGCTTTATAACTTGCAATTGTATTTAAAAATTGGCTCTTTGAGAAGCTTTGTAACTTAGTCGTCGTTTCCACTATGGTATCTTTGCCGGGAATAAATAAAATTTGCATATCCTCCACTCGATACATTTCCCGATAATCTTCTAAATTAAGATAAGCAACAGGCGCGTGACTAAACGTACTCTGCTCCACAAATCCTTTTACTGTTAATTCACCGTTTAATTGTGGATTTGTAAACGTAGTGCCTATCTTTACCCCTTCAGACTTCATCGAACTATCAAGAAAGACTTCTCCTTTTTTCATTTGGGGAAAGAGCTTTGAGCCAGTCGAGGTAACGAAGGCAACACTTTGTTGATTTTCCATACTATCCTTTAAAAAGCCCATTTGAATTGAAAATGCTGCTGCATTCTTTTGGCTACTTAGGACAGCGTCTTGGGTATTGTTATCGATCCTTGAAAGTGCAAATGATTCATTAGCTTCTTTTGTTAGATAAAATTGTCCTTCAGGTAAATTTTTTATAAGTGCCGCATTGTCTTGTGACAAACCGTTGGCTAGCCCTGATATGATAAAAGTCAGTAAACTCACGAGAAGTACAATTGAACCAAAAATCAAAAATCTGCTTTTATTTTTCTTCATTTCTTTCCATGCCATGTTCACTTTTAATTCCTCCCATCTCATTACAGCTTTAGTTTATAACTGCAATATGAACGGAAAATGAACAAGAAATTACAGCTTTGATATGTAAAATCAGTAAATCAATTTAGTAATGCCAGCCTATGCAGAAACAGCCTGACCCAAAGTAGGCCAGGCTGTTTGTTTCTTAGTAATTATTTAAGCAGCAAGTTGTTCTGGTTCCTTTTCTAAACTGTGGCCTTCCCATTTGGAAATTACGATAGCAGCCAATGAGTTGCCGACAATATTTACGCATGTGCGGGCCATGTCGAGGATACGGTCAATTCCAGCGATAAAGGCAAGACCTTCAGCAGGAATACCGACAGTACCTAATGTTGCAAGCAGAACGACAAATGAGACGCCAGGAACTCCAGCGATTCCCTTAGAAGTCACCATTAACACTAGAACTAGGGTAATTTGATGCGTAATACTCATATGAATGCCATACATTTGCGCGATAAATAAGGCAGCAATCGCTTGGTATAAAGTCGATCCGTCAAGGTTAAAGGAATAGCCCGTTGGTATAACAAACGAGGTAATCGCTTTTGGACAGCCGATTCTCTCCATTTTTTCCATTATTTTAGGAAGAACTGTTTCTGAACTTGAAGTAGAATAGCCTAATAATAATTCGTCTTTTAAATACTTAAGCAAATTGAAAATATTATAACCAACTATTTTTGCTGTGATGCCAAGTACAACAAGAATAAAGAATATCATTGCACCGTAAACTACAAGTACTAATTTACCCAGCGGGATTAAAGACGTTAAGCCAAATTTAGAAACCGTAACACCGATTAAGGCAAATACTCCAAATGGTGCGAGTCTCATGATTTGGTTTGTCACATAGAACATCGCATCGGCGGTCCCTTTAAAGAATTTTAACAGCGGCTCTCCTTTCTCCCCAATTGCCGCAATACCAAGACCAAACATAACTGAGAAGAATATAATAGCTAACATATCACCATTTGCCAGTGACTGAATAATATTTGTTGGAACAATATTGACGAAGGTATCAACTAATGAATGAGTTTCTGTTGTCTTAGCTGTTTCTACATAGGTGTGGATGTCAGTTTTTGTTAATTGGGAACGATCAATGCCTGTTCCAGGATGGAACACATTCCCTGCAAGCAAACCGACGAAAATCGCAATGGTTGTGATGATTTCAAAATAGAGGAGTGTCTTTCCGCCGAGTTTTCCTAGCGATTTCATATCGCCAACCCCGGCTACTCCGACAATAATACTGGCCACTACGATTGGAACAACAATCATTTTAATTAAGCGAATAAATATATCGCCAATCGGTTGCAGGAAATCAGCCACATGAGGGTTTCCGTAAAAAACTGCACCGACTATAATCCCAAGTGCTAGTCCAATAAAAATTTGCCAAGCTAAGCTAATTTTCTTTTTTTTCATTTGCACCTCTCCAATCTGTAATCTTTTTAACGCTTAACTCTAAAAGTATATTGCAATAGAATTAGAACGTTTTCATCGTTATATAGTTAATATATAATTTTTATTTTATTTATTTTTAACTCATTTAGCAACACTGAAGTTCCTTCCAATATAAATATTCTAAGTTTTCCTCTAAAAAATATTTATATTCATATAACTTTATATATTATTTAAAATATTTTTAATATAATAATATTTTATATTAAAGCCTACTTCAGCACAAAAAAGCGGAAGAAATTTATGTTCTTCCGCCTACTTTAAGTCTTATTTGTTTGTTAATTATCTTGCTCCAGTATTAAGATTTTTCCCGTTTGTGCATCAATTTCTACATCCGTTTCACCGGTTTTTGTTTGCAATTCAATTTCATAGACCAGCCGCCCAGCTTCATCATCAAGGTCCATTTCGCTTACTTTTCCGCCAACTTCCTTCTCAGCAATTGCCTTTACTTCTTCTACTGGCAATGCCTGTTGATTACTAGATGATGCTTGCTTCTTGGTAGTATTAAGATCCACAACAGTTACATCATCATCTACATCAAAATCTTGATGTTTATTCACAGAAACCATCTTACCTGTATACGCATCAAGACGAAGATTGACATCCTCACTGCCATTATCAACTTCTACCTCATAATACACTTTATTGAAGCTCCGCTCTAATTCAATATCGTCGATAATTCCCTTGTACTCCTTCAAAACAATTGCTTTTATTTCCTCTGGTGACAATAGGTTCTTCCCATTTTCCTGTAATGTTACACTGTCATCGAGTTGATTATTTTTTGCCGCAACCGTTCCGGCTACTGCTGCACCTCCGAATAATACTGCTGCCGCAATCGCTCCAATCAAAATCTTCTGTTTCACAAGATCATCTCCTTTTCCTTTTCTACTATTACTATAGTCAACAAACATGAGAGAAAAAGGAAAGAAAGATTAAAATTTGCTGAGAAAAAGTTTAATCATCCCATGTAACAGACATTACTTTGCCGGTGATGGCATGGATTTGAACGACTGCCTCTTTCTCATCAGCAGTATCAATCTCGATGAGGTAATAACTTGTATCACCAGAAGTTTCTAAATCAATATCATCAACTGTACCTCGAACCTGCTTCAAGGCAATATCAGTTGCTGTTTGCTCTGTGATAGTTACAGATGTTTGAGGTTCTTTGCCATCTTCTTCTGTATTAACTGGGGACTGACTCGATTTGGGAGGAGCTTGGTTTTCTTTGACTTCATCTTTAGTACCGCTTTTTTTAACAAAAGCTAATACTTCACCTTCTTCTTTGCCCAGTTTTACTTCATATTTGATATGAGCCCGTTCCATTTCGATTACGTACTGATTTTTTTCCTGTTTTATACTTGTGACTTCTCCTTTATAGCGTTGCTCTACTAATTCTCTTGCCTTCTGACTGGAGAAGGCTTTGGCCGTGTTCCCCGAATCAATCCATTGTTGAATCCCGATAAGCAACAACACAATAACTATCAGGCTCAAAGCCAGCAGCAACCACCTGTTCTTACGCATTCGTAACACCCTCTCATTTCGCTCTTACTCCATTTTGCAATATGAAAATGAGAAATTGCTGAGAAATTCATTTAATTTTGTATTTTCATTAAAAGAGAAACAGTCGTACCACTGCCTAATTGGCTTGCAAGTGTCATTTCCACACCGAGTGCCTCAGCTATCTCCTTTGCTAGTGACAGTCCGAGTCCTGTGCCGCCGCTTTGCCTACTTCTTGCTTTATCAACCCGATAAAACCGCTCCAACACCCGCGGTAAATCCTCGTTAGAAATTCCAATTCCCTTATCAATAATTTGAATTCGCAGTTGATCATAACTTACAGATTCTAAAGAGACTACAATGTCCTCGTCACTATAGTTTTTAGCATTATCAAGAAAAATGTATAGCAGTTGACGTAGTTTTTGCTCATCAGTATTCGTAAATAAGGGGACTGCACTTTTATTATCAAAAATTACAAGGCGATGATAGGCACTTTGAAAAGCCTGTACAGTCTGTTGAACCATTTCTGTCAGGTTAACAGAGGACACTTTGATATTCCATTGTTCATGATGTTTCGCTAATAAAAGCAGTTGTTCCGTTAAATCTCTCATGCGAACAGCTTCAGAATGGATGGCCTCAATCGATTCGGTAAAAATCTGCGGATCCTGTAACCCCCGTCTCTTTAACAAACTCGCATAACTTTCAATCACCGTTAGCGGAGTTCTTAGCTCATGCGAGGCATTAGCAGCAAATTGTTTTTGCTTTTCAAAATTAGTCTCTAGTAAATCAATCATATGGTTGAATGTCTCCCCCATTTGCTGCAGCTCATCCCCTGATTGTTGCTTGATTGTCAGCCGTTTAAATTGACCGCTATCTTTAATATCACTCATAGTTTTAATCATCGACGAAATCGGATGAATGATAAAGTTGCTAAGAACACGGCTTGAGATAATTGTCGGCAGCAGAACGAGAAATGTCACAAGCGTTAAGACAAGACGCAAGGTTTTACTCATTGCAGTGGTGGCATCAATATTTTTATAAATTTGTAGACTGGCTACATTCCCATCCTGTAAAACGATTGGCATCGAAGAAAAAATATAGCTGTGCGAACCAATGTCAAACTGTTTATTTACTTCCTTTTGATAATAAACAGCCCTTTGTTTACTTAAGTTTTGTTCGGTTGGTGATGTCGTTGTAACCGTATTTTTTACATTTTCACGGACAATGCGAATCATCCCACTAACGGGGACATAGGCACGTAACAACTCTCGTTCAGGGATTGCCCCGTCATAATCATTAAAAGCCTCGGCTGTTTTCACCACCTCTTTTCTGGCAATATCAAGCTGTGTATTCACTAGCTGGCGGCTAAATAGAAAATAAACGGATAGATTCATGATAAGTAGCAGCAGAGCGAAAAGGACGACAGTATACAAGTTAATCTTATTTTTCAGCTTCATTTGGCATCCTTTATCACATAGCCGACCCCGCGGACCGTATGAATCAGAGATGGATGGTCTGGCAAATCAATTTTTTTGCGTAAATAGCGGACATAGACATCTACTACATTCGTATCACCAAAAAAGTCATAACCCCAAACTGCCTCTAAAATCTGCTCCCTTTGCAATACCTGCCGCTTGTTTTTTAACAGAAAAACAAGAAGTGCAAATTCCCTCGGAGTTAATTCTATCTCCACATCGCTTCTAGTGACCTCTCTTGTTTTTTCATTTATTCTTAAGTCAGCAATGGTAAGGCAACCGGTTTCCTCTGGTTGTTCTGCCGCCGGTCTGAACCTCAGTGCTGCACGTATACGAGCTAATAGCTCCTCAATCTGAAAGGGTTTTGTAATATAATCGTTTGCCCCCAAATCGAGGCCCGATACCTTATCCTCAACAGAGTCTTTCGCTGTTAATAACAATACAGGGGTCTGCTTATCATGTGCTCTGATTCTCCGCAACAGTTCAATACCACTTAACCCTGGAAGCATAATGTCTAAAATAATAAGGTCCCATTGACCTTTCCGGTAAGTTTCCAGAGCGTCTAATCCATCCAATACCTTCGTTACTTGGTAACCTTCATAGTCCAGTTCTAATTCTAACAACCTGGCAATTTTCTCTTCATCTTCGACAACGAGAATTGATTCATTACTCATAAAAAAACCTCCCTTATTCCCGTTCCTATTGATTCTACACTGTAAGCTTAGCAGAATGTCCTAGGTAATTCATCAGATTTTTCCGATAAGTACGTTACACTACAAGTATAAAAGATGAAAAAAAACTTGGGCAAGATTGACCCAAGTTTTGGTTATGGTTAAAACGGTTTTGTAATCATTAATGCGATAATGATAATAAAAATGATGTTTTCAACATTTTCATAGAAAAATAATTCTTTTGATAAACGACGGTATTCTTGCGGAATGTCTTCTCCTTTATGAGAAGCTAGCATTGCCTTGATTGGTTTTGATCTTGGTGTTAAGACAAGCGGCCCAATCGCTAGCGCTGCTAAAAAGAGCACAAGACTTGTGACATACCATCCCATTTGAAATAAACTGGGGTTCATCAAGCCCATCAGTAAACCAGTCAAAAGCAGCAATGTACCGCCTATCATCACATAAATATGCAACCTGTGGCGTATTGCATAGGAATGGCGTAACTCCGTCATATTATCTCCCGATTTAACCACCGTAGTGAGGATAAACCCCGGCCCCATGCCGATAATGGCCGAAAACACATGGATGAAAACTAGCACTTGATAGAAACTCATCTTATGTTGCGCCTCCAATCTTTCCGACAACTATTCTAACATAAATTTTCCACAGAAGGTAATCACCTTTGCCACACTCGTAATTAACAAAAGGTGTCAGGCACCATGTTAAAAACTCACATAGTGCCTGACACCAAACTTTAAACCCCTTCACCCTTTTCCAATACAGGAGCATTCCTAAATAATGGCACGAGAATTAAAATGCCGATAATAAACAATAGCGCTGTGGTTTCATACATGGCGACAAGCGAGAAGGTTTGCTTCAACCAGCCGCTTGCTGTCATCATGATGACCATTGTTCCCATGAAAAGCGGATTTAAAATCCCATTGACTCGCCCAATAAAGTTGGCTTCAGTATTTTTCAGGATCATTGTATTGATGCCAATTTGGATAGCAGGATTAAATAATCCGCTGAAAAATTCCGCCGCTAACGTCAACCAGAATTGCTTCGATACACCCATTACGAAAAAACCGATAGCGCAGGCAGCCATCCCGAGTGCTAACAGGATTTGCGGCGAAACTTTCTTCGCTAATCCAATCGTTACCCCGCCGCCAATAATCATTCCGATACCAAAGGCAGCCATCAGCCATTGCAGCTGTTCTTTTGGCAGTCCAAGCTGCTCAGTGACAAGAAACACTCCAAGCGGCTGCGTCAATCCTAATGCTAAACCAGCAACGGCAAAACAACCACCTAGTAACGTTAACACCTTGCTTTTTAACACATAGGTAAATCCGTCCTTCATTTCTTGGACGATGTGAGCCTGTGCTTCTTTCTCTGCGATATCATAATCCGCTGGAAGCAAGAATAAAATCCCTGCCGAAAGTAGGAAGGCAACCCCCATCACGGCAATCGAAACATCAATACCAAACCGCTGAAAAACAAATGTCCCAAGCACTGGCCCTAAAATCATAAAAAGAGCAAAGATCGTTTGATAGATTGACATCCCCATTTGAATTAATTCTTCTTTGACGTGAAGCTTAAACAGTTTCATCCCTGCAGGCTGGGAAAACTGTGACAAAATAGACGAGACAAATGTTGCAAAAAAGATCGCTTTCCAGCTGCCAAAAACGAGCGTCAGCAGCACAACAAAAATCGAAACAGCACTGAGAAAGTCGCACCAAATCATTGTCTTCTTCGGTTTCCAGCGATCCGCAAATGTTCCTCCAATAAAGGAAAACAAAAAAATCGGCGCGAACTCAGCGACGGAAATCAACGATACCGCAATGGGGTCTTCATTTGTCTTCTCGACGACGTAGAGCAGAATGGAATAATTCCGCACCCAAACACCAATTTGCAGAAACAGTGTCGACAGCAGCAATGTCTGAATGACCCTATTGCGAAACAAAGCGCCGAGCGTGACCGCTTCATGTATTTTTTCCACAAAAAAACTCCTTCCCTTATTTCGGATAGGAGGCAGGAGGGCATAACACGGCATAAAATTGCCGTATACATCCCCAGTACTGTATGAAAAAGCCCGCACTAATCCTATCCAGAAGTGATATTCGTTTCATCCGAATGGTCTCTAAAAAATAGGATTAGTAAATCATCGGCCCCAAAGTCACCCTTTCAACATAAACGTAGTTCCATCTTACTCTATATATTTTTTCGTTTCAAGGTTTTTTGTAATTTTTGGAATGAAATTTCCTGTCTAATAGGTGTGCAGGGCATTCTAATTATGTTTCTGCTCCTCCGTTTGCAAATAATCATGCAAGTCATCGCGGATACTCCCCGCCGCGAGTCTCACATTCGTGCGATACGCCGCGCGATTCAACAGGTGAGCCACAACAGGAGAGGTGAGAAATACGAAAAATACCCCTAAAAGTAGGCGAATGCTGAAATAACCGTCTTTTAACAAAAAATATACAAACGTTCCTAATAAAATAAATAATACCCCGAGGTTGGCACTTTTTGAAACGGCATGTGATCGGGTATACACATCAGGAAAGCGAATCAGTCCAAGCGCACTTAAAAAACTAAATAACACCCCAATAAACACTAGGATACCGACCAGCCACTCAATCCAACCGTTTCCGCTCAACCACTACACCCCTTTCAAGAAATCTTGCAAATGCAATTGTGCCTACAAATGAAAGGATACCGATGAGTAAGATAATATCGAAAAACGCATATGTTCTCAGAAACATCGAGAGAATCGCAATTCCAGCCAGAAGATTAACCCCGATATTATCAAGCGCCATCACCCTGTCAGGCATCGAAGGCCCCTTTATTACCCGATAAAGCGCAGCTAATATCGAGCCTAATAAAATAACTAAGCTGCCTGATAAAAACAGTTGAAACATTTACCGCGTCACCTTCCTTATTGCTGCCTCAAATTTTGTTTTTGAACTGATAACCGCAACAACGGATTCCGGAAGATGTAAGGCATGAACATAAAAGGTTTTTCGGTCAGGAGTCACTTCCATAACAACAGATCCAGGGGTTAACGTGATTAAAAGCGCTAATAACGTCACCTCAAGCTCCGTTTCCAGCTCAGTATCAAGCCGGAAAATTCCTGGGGTAATCACAAGCTGCGGTCGAATTACATGTGTGATTACATTAATACTCGAAACGACGGACTCCCAGAAAAACACCAAAAACAAATTCACCGCCGCAAACAGTTTTTTCAAATAGAACGAGGATGGGAAAAACCGCCTTAAGCCAAATACAACAATAACGCCAACTAAATACCCACTAAAAAATGACAATGGCCGCCACTCATCCTGTAAAAACATCCACAAAAATGCCACAAATAGGTTAATCAGTACTTGAAGTGCCATAGCCCATCATCCTCCCCCAGTCATAACAGCATCGATGTAGCGTGCCGGAGTTAATAACGTTTCAGCAGCTAGCCGGACGTATGGTACAACGCCTTCAGCACCGAGGCCTAAGACAACAGTCAGAAGCGTCAAGCCAGCCATGGGAAATAGCAACCCTTCTGTTGAAGCTTGCTTCGGTCCTCTACTGCCTGTCATTTCTCCCCAAAAGACATTCATGAACAGCTTCAGCAGCGAGTACAGCACCAGTAGGCTCGTTGCTAAACCAACGGCTCCAAATACGTAGAATTCCGCGGCAAACGCCCCCTTTGTAATCAAAACCTTGCCAAGGAAACCACTGAGCGGCGGGATTCCGGCAATTGCGAGCGCAGAGATGAAGAACATCCAGCCAATGTAAGGATGGGTACGAATCAGCCCGCTTGTCTTCAATAAGCTGCTCGTTCCCGTCACATGAATGATCGCTCCCCCTAAAAGGAAAACCAATGCTTTGAGCAAAATATCATGAATAAGATATAGAACAGATCCAATTATTCCATCTGCGGTCATGGAAACGAGCCCCACCATCACAAATCCCGAACCGACAATTACGTTGTACGCCAAAATTTTTTTAATATCCGCAAAAGCAACCGCACCCAGCGCCCCCAATACCATCGTTATAACACCTAACCCCCCAATAAACTGATGTGTAATTTCAGGTTCATGGTAAAAAATTAGGGTAAACAGGCGGAATATCGCATAAATCCCTACCTTTGTTAACAACGCCGCAAACACAGCCGCAATCGCTGGAGGCGGAGCAGAATAAGACTCCGGCAGCCAAAAAAAGATAAACAATGCCGCTTTAATACTAAATACGACTAGAAACAGCAGGGCCACAACGGTCATCAGCCCGTTCTGACCGATTTCAGCGACAACAACGGACAGATGCGCAAAATTCAAGGTTCCCGTTAAGGCATACAAATAAGCAATAGCTGCCAGAAACAGCGAAGACGAAATAACATTGACTAAAATATATTTTAACGATTCCTGTAGCTGCTGACTGCTGCCTCCTAGCGAAATCAGCACATAGGAGGCAATCAACATCACTTCAAAACAAACAAATAAGTGGAATAAATCCCCTGTTAAAAAGGAACCATTAACACCAGCAAGTAAAAATAACAACAAGGGATAAAAATAATGTTCCTCCCGATCCCGTCCAATTGATTGAAAGGCATAAAGCAAACAAAACAGCGCCGCAATAGTACTGCTTGCGAGCAGCAGTGCCGCAAACATATCCGCCACAAAACTAATTCCAAATGGAGCCTGCCAGCCGCCGGCCTGTAACGTTTGAATCCCTGCCGTTTTGATTTGTGCCATTAATTGCAGCGAAACCATGAGAAGTCCCAGCAACGTTAGCAAACTGCCCCAACGATGAAATGAGATTTTATTGCGAAATAGGACCATCACAAGACCGGCGAAGATGGGGAGAATCACCGGTATGCTGACGAGATTATTCATCCCCCCGCCCCCGTAAATGAACAACATTCACCGTCCCTAACGTTTGATACGCACGGTAAACTACGACAAGGAACAAGGCAGTCACGGCAAAATTAATAACAATCGAGGTTAAAATCAGCGCCTGCGGCAAAGAGTCAGTGAAAGCAGCAAAGCTCTCACCTAAGAGCGGCGGTCCTCCAGTTTTTAACCCGCCCATCGTTAAAATTAGTAAATGAACGCCATGAGTGATAATTGACATCCCGAAGATAATCCGCAACAGATGTTTAGATAGTACTAAATATGTGCCAATGGTAAAAAACACCCCGACTAAAAGTGACATCATGATTTCCATTAAGATTCATCCTCACTTATCGTTATTATGATTGTCATCGCCGTTCCAACTACGGCTAAAGCAACTCCCAAATCGAAAATTAACGCCGTCGCCAGCTCCGTATCACCCAAAACAGGCAAATCAACATGAGCAAAGGTCTGGCTTAAAAAAGGAACCTGGAATAGAAAAGAGCCTGCGCCTGTCAACACTGCCAGCAGTACTCCGGCAGCAGCAATTTTCTTAAAGTCTAGCGGAATATTTTCACGAATCGTTTCGCGATCAAAGGTTACATATAAGAGAATGAAACCGGCCGCCAAGCTCAGGCCACCCACAAACCCGCCACCGGGATTATGATGACCTCCGAAAAACAGGTAAATGGCAAACGTGAAAATAATGATTGAGGCTGCCTTTGTCACCGTTCGTAAAATTACATCATTCGGTCTCGCTTTTAACAACAGGTTTAGGATTGGCGCTGATGCTTCTTTTGCACCTAGATTAATTAGAGTAAATACCCCCAGTCCCGCAATACATAGTACCAATATTTCTAACATCGTATCCAACCCGCGAAAATCAACTAGGATTGCATTGACGATATTCTTGGCACCCGCGAGTGCGTAGGAATCTTCAAAAAAGCCGGAAATAGATAGTGCAATACGCTGATTGTTGGCCGACAATGCAAGCACGGTGGTGACAGTTCCTACAGCTAACGAAATGAATAAATGGAGCGGATTCACGGTTAATCGTTTTTTTTCCTTGGGCAATTCAGGAAGATGGTAGAAACATAGCAGGAACAAGACAGTGGTTACTGTCTCGACAACAAGTTGAGTTAGCGCAAGATCCGGCGCCCGTAAGACAACAAACATTAACGATACGAGTAGACCGAGCGCACCAAGGGCGATAATCGCCGTCAATCTTGTTGTCGCCAAAACAACGGTAAAAACAGCCAAGACCATCCCGAAGATTATTCCGATTTCATAAGCATTCATATCGCCACTTTTTGAAAAATTGAAATTAATCCCATCTAGTAACCATAATCCGCCACTTAGAACAACCATCAAGATGATAAAGATGTAGCGCAAATAATCACGAACACTCCCGGTCATATACCGCCTGGTGACTGTCAGCGAAACCGACTCCATACCTTTAAGTAACTGTTGATACATTTGATTCAGTCTAAGGCTCTTCGGGTAAAGCAGGTATATCCCCGCCCATTTTTCCAAGCTGCGATAAAGTATCACGCCGCCAACTAACACCCCTACTGTCATCCACACTTCAGTCGTCCAGCCGTGCCAGGGGCGAATGGAGATGACGAACCCCGTATGATTGGGAATCATTGCAGCAAGGGCAGGCTGCAGGAAATAATCAACTATCACATTGGGAAAAAAGAATATTGCAATCACAAGCGTTGCTAACAAAAGCGGCGGCAGCAGCATCGCAAACGGGGCTTCATGCACCGGTTTATCTAATTTTTCCGGCTGATATTTTCCAGTAAACGTCTTAAACACGAGAATCATACAATAGATAAAGGTAAAGACGCTGGCAATCATAGCAATAAGGAGAAAAAACAGCGCAAATCCTTCTATCCCGAATACAGGCTGTTTCATCAGCGAGAGAACACTAGTAAAGAACATCTCTTTACTTAAAAACCCATTAAATGGCGGCAGACCAGCCATTGCGAAGCTGCTAATCAGCGCTATCACGAATGACACAGGCATTAGCCCTACCAGGCCGCCTAAGCGCCTGAGGTCACGCGTTCCCGCCGCATGGTCGATGATTCCCACTACCATAAATAAACTGCCTTTATAAGTAGAATGGTTGATTAGGTGAAACATCGCGGCAACAGCCGCAAAAGCATATAGTGACATGTCTCCCTCAAACGTGTCAGCAACAGCGGCTGAGCCAAGACCAACGAGACACATAATCAACCCTAGCTGACTAATCGTTGAATAGGCAAGCATTGCCTTTAAATCCTTCTGTCCAACTGCATTGATAGACCCATATAGAAGAGTTGCCAGCCCTACTCCTGAAACAAGCCAGAACCATCCAGGTGTTCCGCCAAATATCGCTGTAAAGCGGGCAACGAGATAGATTCCTGCTTTAACCATAGTTGCTGAATGCAGGTATGCACTAATTGGCGTTGGCGCCTCCATTGCATCTGGAAGCCAGATACTAAAAGGGAACTGAGCCGACTTTGTAAACGCCCCTGCCAGGATAAGAAGCATCGCCGGCAAAAACAGCTGATGTGACGACAACTCCTGATGCTTGTTCAACATTTCACGAATGCTGTAAGTATCTGTCATCAGACTCAGCAATATCAAACCTGCCAGCATTGCCAGCCCGCCGGCAACGGTGATTAGCAGCGATTTCTGGGCGCCTTCGCGGGAATTTTTCCGTTGATACCAATAAGCAATCAGCAGGAAGGAAGAAACACTGGTTAATTCCCAAAAGACATATAAAACGAAGACATGATCGGCCAGGACTATCCCAAGCATTGCTCCCATAAATAAGAGAAGATAAACGTAGAAATTATGCAGTGCCTCTTTATCCTTTGCTAAATAATAAATCGAATAAAAAATCACAAGAGTGCCGATACCGGAGATTAATAAGGCAAAAATTAATCCCAGCCCATCGAAAAACAAGGTGAAATGTATTCCTAGTGACGGAATCCAGCTCAGTTCTGTCAGATACGTTTTCCCTTTAGCGATATCAGCAATATAGGGTACGAGATAGAGAGTGATGGTCAGCGGAACAGGAAGGACAAACCAACCGGTATGAACCTTTCTCCGTACCGACCATTTATGAATAAACGGGACCAGCACTGCAAAAATAAACGGAAGAAAAATCAGAAGATGAAACATCGGCATCAGGTTTCCCCCTTTCTGCTTCGGAAACATCATTGAATTGATAGCCTTGGAGATGATTTACACATATTGGTTGACGGTTATGTACACATCGGCTATAGTCATGGGTAATGAACGTAGGTCGCAGTTGTTAACATTGGTGAAGAGGTGAATCATGGTGAAAAAAGTAAAGGGACGTATGGATGAGAGTATCCTTGTCTGTGTGTCCTATGGACCGAATGGCGAGCGGTTGATTGAACGCGGCTGTCAGCTTGCACACATGCTTCATTGCCCGCTTCATATTTTAACCATTGACCCGGCCCCGTTTGATGAATTAGATGGAGAAAAGTCAGATTATATCACCAGTTGGAAAGCATTGGCTGCACAGTTTGGGCCAGAGACGTATATTTTAAAAGACGATGAGAAACGGCCTGTGGCAGATGTAATTGCCGAAGTTGCCCGTGAAAAGCACATTACGCAGATTATTCTCGGCCAAACGGCCCAAAGCCGCTGGGAACAGCTGACAAAAGGTTCAATAATTAACGCCCTGTTACGGAAGATCCCATTTGTTGACCTGCATATTATCTCAGTTTCCCGCTCCCTAAAGAATGATGAAGGGCATTTCGAAAAAGGTGTTCGCGCCTATCTCGAACAACAGGAAAAGTACTATCGCTTAACTTTCCATTACTCTGAGCGAGTTATGTATGAGGGAATCTTTTTCAAAGAACAAGGAACAGATTTTAATAATGGTGTCTTTAAGTTTATGAAAGGCAGTGAAATGCTTCAGGTGCCTGTTGTCGAAGATATTGTCAAAGAGTTGCGGCATGTCCGGATGACGGAACCGCTAGATGATGATATCTTGTAAGTTTCCTATAGGCATCAATAAGAAGCAAAAATAGAAAAAGAACGTAGATAATAACAGTTTGTGAGTTACAATGCTCTTTTGCCAGTGGCAAAAGAGTTTTTTTAAAATTTAGAGGTTTACATCGACCTTGATATACTTTTCCTCATTTTTATCGATGCCAAGATAACGCAGTGTCTCCGCAGGGGAATGATGGTTATAAATATTCATCAAAATAGAAATGGCGATTCCCTTCTTGTAGGCATGGTATCCAAATGTCTTTCTTAAAGTGTGCATGCCGATCTTTTCCGTCACTCCCGCCTCTTTAGCAGCTCCGTTAATGATTCGATACGCCTGCTGGCGAGTAATCGGTAAATTATTCTTTTTGGATTTAAATAGAAAGTCACCATCGTGCAATCGACCTTGCTTAAGATACGCCTCCAATGCGGTTCGCACTTGCTGATTTAGATAATGCATCTTTGGAGATTCACTTCTCTCATCATCAACCGCTAAAAACTCCTTTATCTCCCCCCGATTATATACATCACTGACTTTTAAGGACAGTAAGTCATGAACTCTGATTCCTGTGTTGATTCCAAAGACAAATAGGAGATAATCACGGGCGGACTGCTGACACAATCTTTCCTTGATGGCCTGAATTTGGCTGATCTCCTTAATCGGACTGACACACTCCACTTAGCTTCCCCCTGTTAATGTAACTTAATTTAAACTTAACAGATATTTTGTAACATTACAATTAGAAAACACTGACTTTTTTAAAAAAACTACTAGGTATACTGCAGTTCATCATTTTTTCAATAGAAATCCTGTTTTTACTCTACATAGGCTGGTCCATCTTGAGGAGTGAACCTGCCAGTATAAACGGCAAGGAAGTTTAGCGGCAGTGGGAAAAATCGTCGGAAAGCTTGATACGGAGGGAAAATTCCAGCGGACGCTTAATAAACTATCCGCATTCATCATTTGGGGCGTTGCCATTTATCTTATTGTCATGTTGATTCAATCTTTTTAATCGTTGTATGAATTAAATTGAATTGGTACATGCTACAAGTGAATTGATTTGCTGGAGGAATAGCGATGACAGACTTCTTAGACCCTATCGATTATGAAACAGGCACCGCCATCCGTACCTTTAATATTATTGAAACTAGCGCTCATCCCGAGGGCTATGATGTTCTTCTTAATATTGATTTAGACAGCGGCTATGACTTGGAAAATGTCAGGATGACGATTAGCTTTGAGGACATGGAAGCATATGAAACAAACGATATCCATGAAGCAGTTAAGTACGCGTTAGGATTTTTTGATAAATAAGCTGAAAAAAGCGAGGTAGATGACACTGCATCTTCCTCGTTTTTTTAGCAAGTATCAGGTCCCGGTCGAGAGTAACCGAACTCCATACGAGAGTAAACCCCTTGACGCCTGTAAGCAGATTCGTGTTGCTCACCCCTGAAACAATGGCAATGTTACCGTTACAGTGGTACCCATCCCTTCTTCTGAGTCAATTTGCACCTGCCCTTGATGTTTCCTGACAATTTGTTGGACAATCGCCAGACCGAGTCCTGTTCCCCCTTCTTTGCGCGAGCGCGCATGATCGACGCGATAGAATCGTTCAATTACTTTAGGCAAGTTGGCCTGCGAAATTCCTGGCCCCGCATCCACAATCATCAATTTCGCATCCACCCCCTCCTGGCTCAATAGGATGCGAATCGATTTGCCCTCAGGAGTGTAGCGAATCGCATTATCCATTAGATTGCTGACTACCTGCTCTAAGCGGTCACCATCTCCATTAACGATAATATCATCATCCAACTCCTGCACCAGTTCCATCTGCTTTTGCCGCGCCAATAACTTAAACCGCTCGACCACATCAGAAATTAATTGTGCAAATGGCAGCACTTCCTGCCTCATCGGATAAGAGTCATCCTCTAATTGCGCCAAATCTAGCAAGTCATGGACAAGCCGCTGCATCCGTTCAGTTTCACGGTGCAGTATTCCAACATATTTTTTAACCGTCTCCGGTTTGCTAGTCACCCCATCTAGAATCGCCTCCGTATACCCTCTCATATAACTTAACGGCGTCCGCAACTCATGGGATACATTTTGCAAAAATTCCCTGCGCTTTTGCTCCACCGCTTCCAAAGAAGCCGCAAGAACATTAAACGAAACAGCCAAGTTACCGACTTCATCCGATTGATGGACTTTAATTCTTTGCGAAAAATCACCATTGGACATCTTATTAGAGATTGTTTCCATTTCCTTTAGCGGCTGAATTAACCGATTGGTTGTTTTTAAACCGGCCACAAGAACCATCGCTACTAGCAGAGCTAAGGTCAATAGGAGGACAAGCCGAATCGGCTGGAAAGGCTCGACAATATCCGCCAACGGCATATACAGGAAGACCGCTCCCGCTAATTGCCCCTGCTCCATTAGCGGAACTGTCACTGCCAAAATATCTTGATGAAAACGTGGATGTTCGCGGATAAAGACAACTTCTTTTCCTTTAATCAGCCGCTGCCGCTCTTCAAAAGTGATTAAATTGGTTTCATCACCCTCATCATAAGGAATCCCGGCACTAAGCAGCATCGGATCTTCGGTGAAAATCACGCTTGCATCCGAACTGGCATCAGTCCACTGAATACGTTGTTCAAATTCTACTTTACTTTTAGCCAGATGATAAAACTTTTTTAACTCATTCCCCTGTAAAACTAACATGTCTTTCTGTTTTTCTACATAAAATTTTTCATACAAAAAATATGTAAGCCCGGTACCAAATACAACCGCAATAACAGCTACAATAGTAATGGTTATCCAGATTTTCTGTTTCAGTCCAAATTTCACACTTCGAATTTGTACCCCACTCCCCAAACCGTCTTTATAAAATTTCCAGTCGCCCCCAGTTTAATTCGCAATGTCTTAATATGAGTGTCAACGGTTCTTAAGGTACCGGTACTCTCCAGGCCCCACACTTCATCCAGCAGCTGTTCCCTAGAGAAAACCTGTCCTTTATGATTGAAAAAGAATTCTAGTAAGCTAAACTCCTTACGAGTTAAGTTTAGCCTTTTTCCTTGAACTTCAGCTGTATGACCCTCCAAATCAAGCAGCAAATCACCAATCTGCAGAACCTGCTTTTGTGGTCGAAAATCATTGGAACGTCGCAATAACGCTTCCACACGTGCGACTAATTCCTTCGGGCTAAAGGGCTTGACGATATAATCATCGGCACCAATCTTCAAGCCGTGAATGCGATCGAGTTCTTCGCCCTTTGCGGTCAACATGATAATTGGCACATTAGAGACTTCGCGGAGTTTTTGACAAACTATAAAGCCATCCAGTTTAGGCATCATAATATCTAAGATTACCAAATCAAACGCTAATCGTTCCCAGCAAGCTAATACTGCCACCCCATCTTCTGCGGTCACTGTTTGATAACCCGCTTTTTCTAAATAAGAGCTTACTAACATAAGCATTTCTGCTTCATCATCAGCTAGTAAAATTTTATATCTACTCATCCTTCTCACCTAATACCATCATATGAGGGCCATTTTTCAATTTCATTTCTTTGCTCACCGTAAATGTTGTTCGATCAATGATGGCAAGTGAATCGCCATCTACACTAGTGACAAAAATCTTCCGACTATCACCAATAATATCATAAGGATTGGCACCTACCTGGAGCGGCTCACTAACTGACCGCACATGTACATCAATCCGGTAAACACTGCTTGAACCGTGACAAATAGCATAAACATAAGAGCTTGAGGAATCCCCGTAAAAATCAACTGGCATCACCCCTACTTTAATCCGATCAACTTCCTTTCCTGTTTCTGGATTATACACAAAAATCGTTTCATTTAATGTTCCATATGGTCCATGCCCCCCCACCCAAACATCTTTCCCGTCAAAGTAAAGTCCTTTTGGACGTTTAACAATCGGGAATTGGGCAATTTGCTTTTTATTCTTCATATCAATGACCGAAAGCGTAGCGCTTTTTACATTAATCACATATAATTTCAGGTTCTTTCGGTTGAGTGCCAGTGATAGCGGATAACGGCCAACCGGGATTTCAGCGATAAGTTTTTCATTTTGAACATCGTACATACCAATTTGATCAGCCTGGCTGTTCGAAAAAATAAGCAGTTTATTTTTTGAATCATAAAGGAGTTCGTTCACTCCTTTGCTAGCTTGAAAAAATTTTGTTAATGCCCCGCTTTTTAGATTTAGCCGATAAAGAAAATCCTCATTTTCCCCCGCAAGAATAATAGTATTATGATTGACTTTGGCCATAGAGGTAATCCGAAACGGTATCTCTTCAGTGAGATATGTTCCAGTTTTTATATTAGTAAAAGAAAGCTCTGCTTTCTTTAGGTTTGATACAATCAAATAATTGTTCATTGAAGGAGGGACAGAGATGTTCTTTTCTTGACAGCCCGATATTAGAGTTAAGCAAATAATCAATAAGATAACGCCGCTCTTCCTCATAAGAGCCTCCCATCTATTCCATTATATATAATAACGCCTGATTTTGACATCAGGCGTAACATTTAGTGAACAGTTATTGATGGTCTGAACTATGGTCATCATGATGGTCTGATTCGTCTTTATGGTCATCATGATCGTTGTGATCGTTATGGGTTCCATTCGTTGCCTCATTTGTTTGGTCCGTACCTGCATCACCAACAGTAAATTCCTTTTGCGGCATATTGTGCATATCTCTTGCTGTTACATGAGAGATAACATAATATTTGCCATCCTCGGAAAAGCTCTTCGTTGTCATATATGCACCGTTCCCTTTATGTTCAGCTTTGATTTTTTCATGATTTTCCTGACCATCTCTCCAAATCTCAAACATGACTTCATCGGCATCATTTACCTTTTCATCACCTTGGGTTACTGTTGCTGTGAATGTAACCTTCTTGTTTGGCTGCGGTTGCTCAGGATCAACTTGTAAAGTAACTTCAATCATTTCTGGTGCTTCTTGGTTGTTACTGTCTGCCTTTTTTTCTGTATCCTGTTTTGTTCCGCATCCCGTGGCAATTACCACTACTGATACTATTAGCAGCATGAGTAAAGATCGTAGCTTCATATTTTCACCCTTATTTATTTTTTCACCCTCAAGGAGAGAGATTTTGTCTTTTATCACAAGTATAAAACATATATGTGAAATCATTGTGAAATAATAAAAACTTTTATTACGTTATTTTAGTTGTTTACCTCGCTAGTTGTAAAGGAAGATCCCTTTTAACAACGTACTTTCTTACCAGTTAATTCTCCAAATCGTTGACACATTGTTATACCTGTTATACTATATATATAACAGGTAACACAAAAAAGGAGCGTGGTGCAGGTGTTTATTACTCTCGATTTAGAATCGGAAGAGCCAATCTATACACAGTTAATGCACCAAATAATTGAGGGAATTGCCAAAAAAGAACTCAAGCCAGGTGAGGCATTACCGTCAGTTAGATCCTTGGCAGCCGATTTAGGAATCAACCTCCATACCGTCAACAAAGCCTATCAGCAATTAAAACAGGAGGGATTTATTTTAATCCACCGACAAAAGGGTGTGGTCATCAATCCAGATGGGGTGGCAAAAGCCGATGAAACTTATTGGCCCCAACTCGCCGCAAAGCTGCGCCCATTGATTGCTGAGGCAATTTGCCGGGAAGTTAGTATGAATGATTTTCTTCAAGCTTGCCAGGAAATTTATTCCGAGTTTAACCCAAGGAGTGAACCGAAATGAATCTAAACATGGTTATCCTATTAGTTGTTGTGCTCATACCGCTGTACATTCCGATTATCTTCATCCCATATTGGACGCGAAAAACAGAAAGCTTCGGGGTAACCATTCCGGAGGAAGCCTATACCCGTCCAGACTTAAAAAAAATGCGCCAAAACTATGCAATTATTACAGCGGTTCTTGCGCTAGTTACATCTATCGTATTGTTCCTAACAACAGACGGACAAGAGGAAAATTTCATTGCCATTCTCTTATCAATTTGCATTTTCGCATACTTGATTAGCAGTTTTATCGTTTATCTATTTTTTCATAAGCAAATGAAAAACATAAAAAGCCGGTATCCGGAATGGACGGCAAAAGCTCATGTAGTGACCATCAATACTCAGTTTCGTAACCAGCGGATTGCCTACTCAAACTATTGGTTTATAATCCCGTTTGCTATTTCACTAATAACCATTGTGATGACGCTGGTAAACTATCCGCAAATTCCGGAGCGTTTTCCGATGCAATATAACTTTAGCGGTGACGTAACGAACTGGGGTACGAAATCCTACCGCTCTGTATTGCTGACGCCGATTATGCAAATCTACTTAACACTGCTATTTTTACTCGTAAATACCATCATTTCAAAGGCAAAGCAGCAGGTATCCGCTGTAAACCCAGAGGAGTCACTGAAGCAAAATATTATTTTTCGCAAACGATGGTCGCTATTTACTATTCTCATGGGCACAGGCTTAATTATCGTATTAATGCTGCCACAGCTTTCACTTATGTATCCGCTCAGCCAGCAGCTGCTGCAATATGTTGTCATTGGTTATGTAGCAGTCGTTTGTATCGCCTCCATTATTTTGTCAATCACAACCGGCCAAGGCGGCAGCCGTATCACAAAAACAGTTGTGCAAAATGGGCAAATGATTGACCGAGACGACGACCGCTATTGGAAGTTAGGGATGTTCTATTTTAATCCTAATGACCCGGCAATTTTTTTGGAAAAACGCTTTGGGATTGGCTGGACCAATAACTGGGCTCACCCGTTATCATGGGTATTTATTATCGCAGTTCTCGCCTTAGCGATTGGCTTGCCAATCCTGTTTGAATAGAATCTTATGTTTTGATAAGAGTTGAAGGGGGAAAACATATGGCTGATGAAAAAGTTGTTATCGGTGCGGGAACAAAGTATCCATTAAATGGTCTTTTGTCCATTCCAAGTGATGCAAAAAGATTAGCCCCCGCCGTTGTTCTTGTTCACGGTTCCGGCCCTGCAAACATGGATGCAAAGGTCGGCAATAATTATTTTTTTAAAGAACTAGCCGAGGGGCTGTCTGAGCAAGGAATTGCTGTTATACGCTATGATAAGCGAACCCTCGTATATGGAAAAACAATGAAATACGATACAGGAATATCCGTAAAAGAAGAGACGATTGAAGATGCTGTCTTGGCGGCAAATCTATTACGACAGGACCCACGGATTGATTCTAACAAGATTTTCATCATCGGTCACAGTATGGGCGGAATGTTGGCACCACGGATTGATGCTGAAGGAGGGAATTTCGCCGGGATTATTATTATGGCAGGTTCACCACGAAAACTTGAGGAAATTATGATCAGCCAAAATAATCAGGTGTTAAACTCGGTGAACAAATTACTTAGAATCATTGTTAAAAAACAAATTGCTTCCCTATCCGCTAAATTCGAAAATATTTACAGCATGAGTGATGAAGAAGCAAAAGCTACCTCTGTCTTAGGGAAATACGGCAAGGCCTATTACTTCAAAGAAATGGGAGAACACCCTGCCAGCCAGTATCTCAAAGAATTAGAAAAACCTATGTTTATCCTGCAAGGCGAGAAAGATGCTCAATCATCAATGGAAAAAGATTATAATGGTTACAAAGAATTATTGGCTGATAGACCCAACGTTAGCTTTAAAGTGTATCCAGAAATGAATCATTTGTTTATGCCGGCCATTTATGGAGAAATTCTCAAACTGCAAAAAGAGTATCGAGTTGCCCAGCATGTCGATCAACAGGTTATCCACGACATCGCCGACTGGATTCATTCGATTTAAGCTAGCCACAGAAAGCCCGGTTTCATCACGGGCTTTCTTTTTCTAACTATACAGATACAGATATACGATCGGTGACAGTTCCAACAATTTTTAATAGGTCTAACAATTTGCTAATCTCATATGTTGGCGTGATACCAGCCGTATTTTTCTTGTGTCCGGGGTTAAACCAGCAGGTGTCGATTCCTGCAAGATTGCCGCCTTGAATATCGGAGGTAAGCGAGTCCCCAACCATTAAAACCTTGCTTTTATTAGAGATGGCTAATTTGGTAAAGGCATAGTCAAAGATACCAGGGTCTGGCTTTTGGCAGCCAGCCTCTTCGGAGACAATCACTGCGGAAAAACAATCTGCCAGTGGAGAACCAGCAATTCTTGCTTTTTGAACAGATCCGAATCCATTTGTAATGACCCCCAACTGAAACCCTCTGAGACAGCGGCATAATTCCACTGCCCCTGGGATAAGATGAGACTCTTGCCCTAGATTTTCTAGATAGATTTCGTTAAAACGGCAAGCGTCAATTTCCACCTGCTGCTGTTCGAATAAACGCCTAAACCGCTCTACCCCCAGCTCCGCCAGTGTCATATGTCCTTGTTCCAATTCTCTCCATAAAGGTTTACTAATTTCCTTATAGACGGCCCGGTACTGCTCCGCCGCTGTTGGCAGACCAAACTCCGCAAATGTCCGCTTTAATGCCATTTTTTCTGATTTTCCGAAATCATATAAAGTATCGTCTATGTCAAAGATGATTGTTTCGTATTTCATTGTAATCTCCTTCATAACTCATTCTATGTTTCACTCAATCTAGCACTATGCTTTGTATTCGTTATAAGTCAACTACATGGTAGCGGTAGCCCAGTGACTCTATAAATGTAAACATGTCACTAGTTGCAATAAAGAGTGTTTTTGTATTGTCATTCGGATGAAAAGTCATAATTGACTCGGCTAGTATGGCTTTATCAAAATAAACCTGAATATCACGATCGTCATTGTTTAGTAACCCAAAAATGGATACCTCTCCAGGTGTTGTTTTCATTTTTTGTATTAATTTTTCAGATGAACAAAAGCTTAGTCGTTTTTCGTCTAAAAGATTGGCCAGTTTATCCATATCCAGCCGCTTTGCATCATCCATTATTACTAAATAATACGAGGTTCTTTTTTTATTACAGAGAAATAATGATTTTGTCCTTACCCCTTCTTTGCCTGTAATATAGTGATCCGCTTCTTCTGTGGTAAAAGCGGGCGGGTGTTCGACATCCTCAAAGGGAATATTCAATTGATGTAAAGTATTATAAACCTGTTGATAAGACTCCATCTTGGTCACCTTTTCTCAACATTATTTTCGAATGATTCATTTGGTCCAAATACCCGACTGCGGATGTCCACGTTCCCGCCATTAGCAAGCCGCTCCTCAAGAGTTGTCCGCATTTTTGGTGCTAGTAGCTCACAGTCTGCAAGCTCTTTTAGCTGCTGTAAATCCGGGGTCTTGGCATGGATAATCTCATTGCATGTTTGAATCTTCCACTGTGGAAACGGCCGCTCCAATAAAGTGAATGACTGTCCTGCCTCAACAAATCCCTCTTGCAAAACGCGAAAATACCAGCCTGTCCTTCCTGTTGTTTGCAGCTGCAGCGCCAATGTTTTTACCTTAAAGCGCCTCGCTGGTTTCCAACATGGCTGCCGCGGCTGAGAAACTTGGACTATGACCTCGCCAACTTGAAAAATATCACCAATAGAAATGGCGTCCTCGGTCATGTTTTCAATAACAAAATTCTCACCCATACCGCCATCGGTCATCTCCGGTTTCCCCAACTCTTTTTGCCAGTAGAGGTAATTTTGACTTGGATAGGCAAACACAGCCTTTTCTGGGCCACCATGATTTTTCTTATCGCCTTGGTCATCGCCAGAAAGTCCGGTCTTGCTTACCCATATAGGACCATGAACCGGCTCTTTAAAAATCGCACTCGTCCACTCTCGGTCCATGACATTCACTGCGTGTTGCTCGCCAACTGTCTTTGGTACTCCAATAAAGATTTGTTTGAGTATTCCATCCATTTCAATTCGCCGCCCTTGAGTTTTCTGTTACAGACTATTATCAATCCTTTGAAGGCGCTCTGCAAGTTTTTCGAAAAAAATAATGCTTGGACGCATGAATTTGTCCAAGCAAATAGGATTATTATACTTGCTCATTTCTCTCCGCTTTTCGCTGCTGTTCCGCAATAATCTCATCATCCTCCGCGTTATCTCTGACCACTTTTTGCGTCAGAATCGAACCAACAATCACCAGCAGCATTACCGCAATATAATACCCCTTCTCATTTAATTGCAAATCAGCATTGTACAGCCCAATCGCAAATAATAATACTCCAGCAAACAGCGTGAAATAGGCCAAAAACGTAAAAGCCATCGTATTTCTTCTTTTATGTTTTGGATACATCAGTGCCCCTCCTGTTCTTTCTAATAATATGAATATTCCCATTATATGAAAAAACAGGCTATTTAGTAAACCAATACCAAAAACTCTCTCTATATTAATTGTAGGGCTTGCACGATATCACGTTTTAAATCACCAATATGTTCTAATCCTACAGAAAAACGAACAATTGTCGCATTTCTTTTTTGAAAATCAATTTTGCTTCATGAAACATTATGGCCATTTTTTTCGTCTAAATTTATGTACAGTATTGAATGTGAGGATTAATATATGAAAAAACGAAGGAAGAGCAGGAAGATTGGAAGCTTTTTTTATCTATGTCTACTGCTGTGTTTCTCCATCCTCCTTCTTTTCCAATATCTGCGGGATTCCGGTTTTTTAACAGAGTCAAAGAAAAACCAAGCTGTTCCATATCCGACAGAACTTCATCCCATTGTTGCAGAACGAAGCAAGCAACTAATCCAACAGACAGCAAAAAAAGGGATTGTAGTGGTAATTACCGACGGTTATCGAAGTGCCGAGGACCAAGATCAATTATATGCAAAAGGTCGAACAGCGCCCGGAGAAATCGTCACCTATGCTAAGGGAGGCGAATCTTTCCATAACTTTGGACTGGCGATTGATTTTGCGCTAAAAACCTCAGCAGGGAAAATTATTTGGGACCGACAGTATGATGGCAATAAAAATGGAAAAGCCGATTGGACAGAGGTGGTTGAAACAGCAAAGGGAATAGGCTTTGAATGGGGCGGCGATTGGCCGCAATTTAAAGATTATCCTCATTTAGAAATGAATTTTGGGCTTACGATTGCTGATTTACAAAGTGGAGAGAGACCACCTGGCTCTCCCATGACAGCAGACTCAGATGACGGCGAAAAGTGAGCACGGGACTTTTCGCCCTTTTCTTCTTGGGTAATATTGTCCAGCACCTTCTAACCATCTATGAATCTTGCTTTTCCTCAGCCCATTCATTGCTATCATGCGATAATTTTAGGCTTTGTAAACAATTCCTTCAAATCCATATATTCCTATTTTCATAAGATTCTGATATAATATTAATAGCCCCTCTATACTTTTCATTATTTCTCCTCAAAGAGACAAGGGTTTTTCTTACTTTTCACAACATCCAAAAGGAGGCACATTCATGTACCAAATCAAAAGAAAAGAGAAAATTTTTGTTTACACTGGTCCAGATGGCTCAGGGCGAAAGACCATTGCAAAAATGGCCGCAAGTGCATTTGATATGGAAACTGTTCTCTCTTACACTACTCGTTCCCCCGACATTATGAAAAAAACGGTGAAGATTACCACTTTGTATCAGAAGAAAGCTTTAAACAAATGGAGGCACAGCAAGAATTTCTTGAAAGTGTTGAAATTGACGGTATTCATTACGGAATCCGCGAACAAGACATTGTGGAAGCATTCGCAAACCATGACCTTATCTATCTAACGTTGAATCCAGAGGGTGCAGAAAAACTAAAAGCATTATTCCACGAGCATGTTATTCGGATTTTTGTTTATGCTGATCGTGACACAGTTATCCAAAGACAACGTGATCGTGAGGATTCAGAAGAGGTTATCGAGCGCCATATGAGTCATTACGATGAAACAATGAGCTACAAACATAACTGTGAACACGTCTTTGAAAATTTCGACGCTCCACAAGTCGCGTATCAAGTCAGCGAGCTAATTGAAACCTACTTAGACCGAAATCTAACTGTTACAGACTACTAATATGGATATATATTTTAGTCAGACAGTCACACCCAGTCCCATAGATTTTTCTATGGGGCTATTTTTATGCCTTCTAAGGGGGAAATCTTAACAAATTGAACATGTATTCTTAACAGCTTTTTCACTAAATTTTCATATTCCTATTGTAGTGTACATATTAGCGGGGATAGCGTGCGTGGCTATCATGGTATATGGCGTAGGCGGAGCCAATACTGCAAGATTGCTCAACAGGGCATTTTCAATAATGTAAGTTCTCTATTGATATTCTACTGAAACTTTATTTACGGACAATCGTATATGTAACTATTATCACAAAAGTGTCAATACTATTAATAAACATTACTATAGGCAGGAGAAATAAAATTGAGCACAAATATCTTACAAATCGGACAATACGTATTTGAAATTTACTACTGGCTGATCATCATTGCTATTCTTGGTTCTTGGTTTCCACAATTTCAATCATCGAAATTAGGCGCGTGGATTAATCGCTTAGTAGAGCCCTATTTAGCGCTTTTTCGAAGGTTTATTCCGCCGTTGGGACCGATTGATCTCTCGCCTATTATTGCCTTATTTGCCCTTCGCTACCTGGGAGTATTTGCCCTAGAAGGTCTGCGGCAATCATTGAATGTTATCGGAATTTAAAGAGGGGCCGTAAATCCATCGATTTGCGGCCCGCTTATTTTTTGAAGTTACTTGCGGTTAGCACCGCGTTACTTACGGATAGCACACTGTTACTTGCGGAATCCAAATCAACTTACCGATACACCCTTTTTTTTCTACCCCATCAGAATCTCGCGAATATCGTCTTCAGTAAGCGCAGTTAGCATCTTATCATCGGAATCAATGATTTCCGCAATCAAATGTCTTTTCTTCGTCTGCAATTCGTTCATCTTCTCTTCAATCGTGCCGCGGGTGATGAGCTTGATAACCTGAACGGTATTTTTCTGTCCCATGCGGTGGGCGCGGTCGGCAGCCTGCGCTTCAACCGCCGGATTCCACCATGTATCGTACAATACAACCGTATCGGCTCCCATCAAGTTCAATCCTGTCCCGCCAGCTTTTAACGATATTAAGAAGAAATCTCGCTCACCACGATTGAAACGCTCACAAGTCTCCACCCTCTCTTCTGCAGGTGTCTGACCATCAAGATAAAAGAATGGCAGTCCTAATCTCGTTAATCCCCGGGCAATCAACTCAAGCATTTTCGTGAACTGGGAGAATATTAAAACCCTTCTGCCCGCCTGTTTGGCCTCCTCAACAATTTTCAGCAGCTGTGTAAATTTTGCCGAACTACCCTTGTATCCATCTACAAATAGTACTGGATGGCAGCAGATTTGTCGCAAACGGGTTATACCCGCCAAGATTCTAATGCGATTTTTCCGAATCGTCTCCTTATCAAGATGCTTAAGCGTATCATGCCGCAACTTGGCCAAATAGGCAGCATACAGCCTTTTTTGCTCAGGGAGCAGCTCGACTACTTCAAGCAACTCCATTTTTTCCGGAAGTTCTCCTAACACATCTTCCTTCAATCTCCTTAATACAAAAGGACGGATGCGCCGTGCAATCTGCTTGCGAGTAAGTTTACTAAAGTCCTTTAAGCCGCGGAAGAGCTCAGGGAAAACGACATGAAAAATTGACCACAGTTCATCCGCGGAGTTCTCCACTGGCGTTCCGGTTAGGGCGAAGCGATGGCTGGCCTTTAGCTTCTTTACGGCGCGGGCGGTTTGCGTCAGCGGATTTTTAAATGCCTGGGCTTCATCGAAAAAGACGGTATGGAAGGATTGTTTTTCAAACCAGAGAATTTCTTTCCGCAACAGTGGGTAAGAGACAATAATGACATCAACCCCCGCTATTGTCTGCAACTGTTTCTCCCGCTGCGCCTTCGATCCATTAATGACCTCGATATTCAGCTGTCCTCCGGTAAATTTTTTAAACTCGTTCAACCAGTTGTACGTTAATGACGATGGGGTAACCACCACAACCGGTAATTTCTCCGAACGAACTTCTGGAATGACCGAGACAATAAAGGCAATACTTTGAATGGTCTTTCCAAGGCCCATTTCATCAGCCAAAATGCCGCCAAAGCCAAACGAGGCTAATGTTTTCAGCCACTGAAATCCGTGCTTTTGGTATTCTGTCAATACAGCAACTAGAGAGTCAGGCACAGGAAACTGAAGCTTTTCCGGATGATACAAGCAATCAAGGAACTCCCGAAATGACTTCTCCAGAGCAAAAACATCGACTACTTCAACCGTATCAAGAAGGTGCAAACATTGTTCAAACGGTACTGAAAGGCCATTTGCCAACTCTTGCGACTTTATTTCTCCGGACCGAAAAAAGCGCTGGATTTCGGCAAATTCCCGGGACTGCAACGATAACAGGGAGCCGTTGGGCAGACGGTAATATTTGCGCTTCTCCTCGAGTGCTGCCAGTACCTCACGGATTTGCTGCTCATTGATACCATCCATTGAGAACTTGAATTCAAGCCAGTTCATCCGCTCCTTTTTCACCTTTATGTTGATACGGGGGTGGAAACTCTCTCGACTAAGCCGATTCCTCACCGCAGTGGTGGCATAGATTTGCACCAATTTATGCAGTTTTGGGACTATATGGTAGAGAAATTCATATTCTAGCTCTTCATTATGCAAAAAGTAGCCGCCATCCGTCTTAGCAAAGGCACTGTCTTCCATTAACTTGAGGATGGCCTCTTCTTTATCCACATCCCTTATGATCATCGAGGCAGCTGGAAGCTCTCTGCCTTCAAGCGGATTAATAAGCCAATTTTCATAATGAAATTCCAAACCGGCTAAAAGGCGGTTTTTCACACGGTCGAGAAAAAGCTTTGCCCGCAGTGGTACGCTCAGCAGTTGTGACCGCACCTCTTCTGAAAAATGGACCTGCCCTAATTGTTTTAGTCCTTGAATAGTTTTTTCATAAAAAACGGGGAGTTGTACCTGTGATATTGATATTCGGTTCGTTCCCGAAGTCTTCAACAGCTGGTTCAATTCAGTCAACCGCCGGTAATCTTTTTCTTCCAACACTTTGAGTTTCCCAGCGAACAGTACCGTTTGATAATAATCTAATAACAGTAGACGCTCAAACCCTATCACTTTGAGCTGATAGCTGCCCGTTGCCGCTTTCGAAAAATGAAACTGTAACGGCAGTATGTCTGCCGTCACTTCAAGGCTATCATGGATCATTTCACCTACTTCTAGCGAAACATGTCGGGCTTTCAACAACAAGGACAACAACTGCCACCAAGAAGCTGGTGGAATCATTAACATCTGTTTGTTTTCCTTTGTTTGATAACGATTCCCAAACAGTTGCTCATCCGCTATCACACTGAAAAGCTGCTCAAGAACATCTACATGTTCTGTTGCAAAGCAATGAAGCTCCGGATTAAAACCGCTCGCACTATCAGGAATACCTTCCCTTACACACTCAAGAAAAGCGCGTATATCTTGTATCGGAACAGTTTCAATTTTCAATTCAATGCCAAAGAGATTCTGTCCGTTGTCAGCAGATACTAGTCTAAGTAAAAATTCAACGCCCATTACCGTTCTGTTTTCAAAATGATGCTGGTAATTAGTTGTTCTCACTGGCTTATCAGCGAACAGATTTAAGAGGCCTTGCGCTAATTGTGGTTGAGAGATTTCAGGTGTTGTTCCCTTCTTTTGATAATCATAAATCGCAATCAGTACAGCAGCTATATGCTGGCAATCTTTATTAAATGTTGCCAGTTTCGGGCAGCTGCAGCTTGCATTAAATTCTCCCCCTGCCCCAGCTTCAATCGTCACAAAGAATTTTTCCTCACCAAGCACTGCAGCTTTGCAAAAGTCAGCAGCATACTGCTCAAACATTACTTTATTTGAACGGTAAAAATAATCTCCACGTTTGAAGGAGACAGTTCCACACATTTCCTTGATGCGCTTATGAGATAAGATAATGTTCATGTGACTATCTCCTTCCATAGCAAATACTCTTTGTCTATTGTACATGTTCTCGAAGTTTTTTAAAATAAAACGAGAAAAAGCGAGCAGTGATGAACCACTGTTCGCTTTCTTCGGATAAATCTATATTGTTAATCTAACCTGTAAGTCTCTAGTTATTATATTTGAATTAAGCTAGTTCTAAGGCAACTTCCATCATATTGGTAAATGCTGTTTGCCGTTCTTCCGGTGTTGTTTGTTCATTGCGGATAATATGGTCACTAACAGTTAAGATGGTTAGTGCATTTACTCCACCGTAGGCAGCATTCATGTATAAACCTGCTGTTTCCATTTCTGCACATAGAATTCCCATTTTGCGCCATTTTTCGATTGCCGTTTCATCAGCATTGTAGAAAATATCACTTGATAAGACATTGCCAACGTGAACTGGAAGACCTTTTTCATCAGCAGCCTTTTTTGCCTTTTCTAGTAAAGAATAAGAGGCGATATTAGAATAATCACCTGGTAAATTGAACTGGTGAACATAACGGGAATCAGTTGAAGCCCCCATCGCGATTACTAAATCATATAAGTTCATGTGATCTTGAATGGCGCCACATGTTCCAATGCGGATTAAGTTTTTAACGCCAAAAACATGGATTAATTCCCAGGAGTAAAGACTCATACTCGGCATGCCCATACCGGTACCCATCACAGAGATTTTTCTTCCTTTATATGTGCCAGTGTACCCAAGCATGTTGCGAACCGAGTTAAATTGCACAGCGTTGTCTAAATATGTTTCGGCAATGAATTTTGCTCGCAATGGGTCGCCAGGCAGGAGAATAGTTTCAGCAATTTCTACACCATTTGGTTTAATGTGAGCGGTTTCTTTGTGACCATTTGTACTCATATCGTTCTCTCCTTTTATTGATGAAATGATTTTTTTACCATTTGCAAGTGCCTTCTGGTGACGTTCTCAGAAAAACATCTAATTACTTTTATACAATGTTGTATAGTTGTATAAAATGTTGTCATTCTACTGACACCAAATATTCTGGCAAGTTCTGGTTCACTCGGCAGGCGACTGTCCGGAGGAAATGATCCAGCCATAATTTATTTATATAATTGGTCGTAGACAACAACGAATAATGGCTTTTTCGTTTTAGTCAAATCATGTTGATGAAACTTCATTGTAAACACCCTAGTATTTGTTGTATCGAATTACAGGAAACTATTCCTAAGAATAACTGAAAGTTTACCACAATGGTTAAGCTTCATCGAAGAACCCGGAAAAGCCAATAGCCCCTTCTCCGTCTGTCTCTTCCCAAGTCTGTCTTCGCTGCTTCTGCTGCAAAGACTTTAGCTCATCACATAAGCGGAGGACATCTACTTTCTGCTCATAATGCCACACTAAAGCTATTGAGGTATAAAGTTCATTCAGTTGCGCATAGGAAAAGCCGTTGGTTGCTTCGACAACATCATAAATCTCTTTCTCAGAAAGAATCCGCTCAATTTTTTTGGACAAAAGGTATTGATTTCTCAGGTCCTTCGTTGGCCATTTGATTTCATAAGCACGATCAAAGCGACCAGAGCGGTTCATTAATGCAGGGTCAATTTTTTCAGGATAATTCGTCGTTCCTATTAGAAAAATCCCTTCCTTCGAAGTTGCCCCATCAAGAGTATTAAGGAAAACTGAGCGAACATCAGCAGGCATGGAGTCAATGTCCTCGATTACTAATACCATTGGCGCCAATCGGAGTACAGAGGAAAAGACCTCTTTAATGGTATAGCTCGAGGTAAACTCTGTAATCTGCCAATAAGCCACTGGAGCATGGATGCTGCTGGCAATTGATTTCACAAGCGTCGTTTTTCCATTTCCCGGTTTTCCATATAAGAGAATTCCCCGCTTATAGGGAATATTATAAGTTTTAAAAAACTCACCACCATCGAGAAAAAACTCATCAATTGAACGATAGATTTCCTTTTTCAATGGTTCTTCTAAAAACACATCATCTCTAGTGACCATCGTCGTAATACTTTCGATATCTGTTTCAACCCCATTTTCGGTATCGGTGAAAACAGTAACATAGTTTTTTATATAATCGCGCTTTCGCTTTAACACATACTGTAAAAAGGCTACTAAACAGGCATCGTCCTTGGCAAAAATAAAATCATGCGTCATTTCCCCGTCACTTTGATAAATCATCACCTTTGCAAGTGCGACTTGATAATGTGGGTAATAGTAGAGACCATTGGGAATTCTCGGCTTTACGATAAACTCCAGTGCCTGCTGGGTATGATTTGACGATATCGTTTTCGTTTCTGCCTCCTGGTAAATATGACTGATTAACTGTACATCCGGTGAGTTTTCTTTTAAATCTTCTTCAAGAATATCCCAAATCTCATTTGAAGTATCCTCATCAGAATACATATAAAACTCAAACCCGATTTCAGAAGACAGCTTCTCTTGAATCACAGAAACCACTTTGCCATAATCATAATAATAAGGGAGGACCTTCCTGTCAGTTTCCCTTATCCTAAATAGTACATTATGCTTGTCCATTCAGTTCTCCTTTTCTCCCTAATTTTAAAAAATACTAACCCCATTCTTCTATATTATAACTGTCTTAACAAATATTCACAGACTTTTTCTGAGCTTATCCTTACTGCAATATAAGGCGGCTTTACCCCTCTAGTCCCTTCAAACGGTAAGCCCAACCATATTACTTTCTTGTCAATCATGACAAACGGAAATGGGATGTTTGCCCCCAAGGAACCATCTGCCCCGCTCCAATCATATTGCACAGAGATTACTGTTAATGCAACATCCTTACCTCGGCTGTGAAGCTGCTCTTTCCATTCCTGGGATAAACCAGCTTTCTCTGGAGGGTTGAGTATAATGGAAGACTTAGCCAATTGGATATCACGAAAAACAGCAGTCAGGTTGCGGGCATGCAGCCAGCGCAATTTTGGATGCTGATGGAGAATCCAGGAGCCAATCTGACTGGTGGATACCCTCTGTTGTCGCTCGGCTTGATAATCGACCAGTTGTCTAATTGTTTTACTAGGAAAGATATATTTTTGGATAAAGTTTTGATTGCTGACATGAAGGAATTTCCCTTTCGTTCTTGTGATTGCGACATTGATGAGCCGTTCACTATCCTTTCCGGTTAACAACATCCCAGCCCTATCTTGCGGTTCACTATCAACCGTATCAAAGACCATCACGTCCCGTTCACTGCCCTGGAAACGATGCACCGTAGCAGCAATGATATCGGCATATAAACACTCCTGCCCATATATATCCTCCAACAGTCCCTCCATCAGTGCTGCTTGAGCCCGATACGGTGTCACATAGCCAATCGACTTTACCCCATCAACATATGCTTCGTGAATTAATTGGAACGACAATACTAACTGCCAGAGATTAAACCTAGAATTTGTCACTTTGTCACTCAAACAATATCGGCCTGAAAAACTTGTATCCACTAGCACCGAAGCTTGCCCTGGGAAAGGCAACTGTTGAACAAGCTGATTTCTGCTTTTTAAAACACTTTCATGATCACCAACTAAGGAATGATAAATAACTTGATTAGTAAATACTGAAATCTCCGGGTGCATTCGCCGCTGTTCTTTTAACAAAAAAAGTTGCGGATGAAGCTTCCCTTCATGCAGACCATTCACTACCCCCGCTTGATGAAAAATGTCTTCCCTCAGCCATTTAGCAACAAGCTCATCTCGACTTGAGGCAATCGGCGGTAATTGCTTGAAATCGCCGCAAATGATGACCCGTTTACCTAATGATGCGGCAAAGCCAGCTTGCGGCACATAAGCCATACTTGCCTCGTCAACTATTACAACATCATAGTCACGCTCATAAATCGTACTGTCACTCGCAGCTTTTGCCAGTGTGGTGCCAACTATGAAGGCTTCTTTCACAAGTTCTATCTCTTTTATCCGAACCTTTTCCAATACGCGGGCGATTTTCTTTTCCAGTTCCAACAGCTGATCAGAATCTCGTTTACTAAAGGAGTGAAGCAAATCCTGCTTTAAGCCACGTTTTTCTTCAATTAACCTGTCACGATCCTTCGCAAGCAGCGGGTCTTGTTTATTCAGCAGGTTCCCCGTGGTAATATCAGTCGGAATCAATGGGGATTCCCCACTGCTCCCTCCGTAGCGGAGCACATGGCCTTCTGTAAACTTCTGTTTCTTTTTTAAAAATGCTGTCACTTCACTTAGGGCAACATCAACTGCTTGATTACTGTGTGACAAGATCAACACTTTCTTCTGCTGAAAATACTTGTTGGCGGCGGTTCTGGCAAGTGTGTAGGTCTTTCCCGTCCCCGGCGGTCCCCAAACAAAGGTCACCGGATTGTATTTTGAACGGAGAAGCAATTCATGGACATTACTCTTGATTTTTTCCGCAGGATGCTTTGTTTTTATGGAGGGATTCATTAATCGTTGAACCCTGATTCGCTTCTGCTTGTTCTTTTTAATATCAGCGAGACGCTCAATTAACTGCTCCAATAGCTCCCAAGGGTCGTGCAACAGTTCGGCATCAGGGATGAGCTCACCAAAGCTGTGCTCTAATGCCAAGATTACACCCTTACCCTCAGCAGAAAGCACCTTGCCATTGCTTTTCATCGTTCCCCATTCCAATTTAATTGCCGCCCCAACGGGAATTCTCAGGTTGAACGTTGTCTCAAAATAATAGCTGTAAGGACCCTCGCTGGATAACAGCCTCCCATTTGTCACCGGATAACGGCTACCGCCAAACTTTTTCAAATAATTGATTTCCGCCTGTAATGCTTGCTGCCACTCGTTGATGTAAGCTTTCGTTGTTGTCATGTCTTGCCCTTTCCTTTAAAAAATGTTTAAGCTTGAACGTAGTTTCACCCGATAATGCAGCATCGATCGCGGGACACCTTTTAATTCTAAGACGCTTGTATAAATGAGATGTCGGAGCCGATACTCCAAATAGCAATCACTTACCGGCTCATCTACTTGGCCCAATACTCCAGCAATCACATACCCTGCTCTGATAAAATCCTTCCGTTCCTGCTGTGCGTGCAAGTCTTCAATTGTCGAAATGATTAGTGAGTCATAGTAGTTTTCCGGCACATCCATTAGTTTTCCATCCTGCCAAATCCGCAGTAAACCCATTGTTTGCGCCAGAGATTCCCATTCTTGTTGATACTGTAACCGGTCATGAGCCGATAGCAGCTTTACTTCTATATCCTCATCAAAAATGCGTAAAAATTCATCTGGATGAACACCTGAGGTATGGTTGTTTATCCGTTCTTCTCCTTGTTTTACAAAATAGCCGCGTTGAAAAACCTCTGTGACATTGATAAGAAACACTGGATTATTTTTTCCCCGCAAGAGGTGGAGAAGCAAGCGCAAACCCGTTTGTTCATCACCATTATTGGCTGTCCAGATGTAAATCGGAGCGTGTTCTGGGATTTCTGCAATCTCTAGTAGACAGCGATTAAAGTCATTTTCCAACTGGAATTCATCCTGTTCCAGATTAATATTTTCATTCATCCACTGAAACCGTTGGGTTTGGCCCCGCTTTTGGTCTAGCTGCCAAATCGGGCCGATGGAAAAAAGAGTTTGAAAACCAATTACCATCCTTGGTTGTTTGAGTCCAAATCTTAACGCACCCGCTGTAGCTTCTGAACAAACGAGATGGACAGGGGTCTGAGACTTCGCCAAAGGTTTAGCCATTCGCTGCTTATGTATCTCTTGGTTGATTTTTTCCAGCATCATGTTATGGACATCTTGATTGATCATATAGCCCTTCCCAATAAGAGGTTTCCACTCTTTATGATTAAATATTTCAAATTCCGCTTCATGACTTAGTTCATATGTCTGCCATTCTCCGGACTGAGATAATTCTTTGAGGTTTAAATAAGTTAGCGCCTCTATTTTGTACACGAATACTATATTTGGCTCAATAAAAAAGTAGATAAACGGAAAGCTCGTTTTTGTTTTTATCATGTTCATCCCCCCTACTCCGAAACGCGGAATTTTATTTGTCGTCAACGTTGTTTGTTGTAAAACCTATGATAATGATAATGGATACGCTTGATATATCCAAGAAAAACACGCATGGATTTTCCCCTCATGCATGTTTATGTGACATTGACTATTTTGCTAATCTTACCTTCAACAAAGAAAGTTACAGCCCGGCCTAAAGTTTAATTGCTATAATAAGTTTAAGAGAAGAAGGACTGTGCACAATCTTAAAAAGTGGGGTTAAATAATGAATAAAAAAAATTTCAGAAGTAAAATATTATTCATACCACTGTCAACCGTAATTATTAGTATCAGTTATTTCTTGATTGCAAGAGGTCCAAATGCCGATATTTATACAGGTATCACCGTTTTTGGAACTTTATCTATTTTAGGAATTGTAATTGCGATTGTCTCAGGGTTTCTAACAAAACGCTTCCTACTGCCAATTATCGGTATATTGGGGAATGGACTTGTTTTGGTTTTTGCCTTCTTGCTACTATTAGCAATGGGAATCGGTGAACCGTAAATTCCCTTTACTCTTATACGTAGCAGCAGTTGATTGGATAATGCCCATTTTCTGTTTTCTATTAGACATGTTTTCTATTTTTCGCGACTTTTTGTCCATTAGACTGCTCCTATTGGACAAGTTTTCTATTTTTCACGATTTTTTGTCCATTAGACTGCTCCTATTGGACAAGTTTTCGCTTTTTCACGATTTTTTGTCCATTAGACTGCTCCTATTGGACACCTTTTCGCTTTTTACCAGATTCTTGTCCATTAGACTGCTTCTATTGGACATCTTTTCGCTTTTTACGAGATTCTTGTCCATTAGACCGCTTCTATTGGACATCTTTTCGCTTTCTACGAGATTCTTGTCCATTAGACTGCTTCTATTGGACACCTTTTCGCTTTTTACGAGATTCTTGTCCATTAGACTGCTTCTATTGGACATCTTTTCGCTTTTTACGAGATTCTTGTCCATTAGACTGCTTCTATTGGACATCTTTTCGCTTTTTACGAGATTCTTGTCCATTAGACTGCTTCTATTGGACATCTTTTCGCTTTTTACGAGATTCTTGTCCATTAGACCGCTTCTATTGGACATCTTTTCGCTTTTTACGAGATTCTTGTCCATTAGACTGCTTCTATTGGACATCTTTTCGCTTTTTACGAGATTCTTGTCCATTAGACGACTCCTATTGGACATCTTTTCGTTTTTTACCAGATTCTTGTCCATTAGACTGCTCCTATTGGACATCTTTTCGCTTTTTACGAGATTCTTGTCCATTAGACGACTCCTATTGGACATCTTTTCGTTTTTTACCAGATTCTTGTCCATTAGACTGCTTCTATTGGACATCTTTTCGTTTTTTACGAGATTCTTGTCCATTAGACCGCTTCTATTGGACATCTTTTCGCTTTTTACCAGATTCTTGTCCATTAGACTGCTCCTATTGGACATCTTTTCGCTCTTTACGAGATTCTTGTCCATTAGACTGCTTCTATTGGACATCTTTTCGCTTTTTACCAGATTCTTGTCCATTAGACCGCTTCTATTGGACATCTTTTCGCTTTTTACGAGATTCTTGTCCATTAGACTGCTTCTATTGGACATCTTTTCGCTTTTTACGAGATTCTTGTCCATTAGACCGTTTCTATTGGACATCTTTTCGCTTTCTACCAAATTCTTGTCCATTAGACGACGGCTCCTATTGGACAACGCTTCCCTTTTTCGTAGATTGTTGTCTTATAGGCCTCCCTGTATAAGATATTTTATCTCTTTTTTAGTGAATTTTTACTATATATAGCTTGAAAGACAAATATGTGTCGTTATTCTCAATTTTGTCCTTCATCCCCCCGATGAAGGACATTTTTTCAAAGTATCAAGCACATTGAGTTCTTCACACGCAAACACAACCCATTAAAGTATGTTTTTATTTGCTCGTGGAACTAAATATGAAGGCATTTCTTCACGCAACCTCCAAATAAAGCTCATTGGTTTACTCCCAGAGTGACTGAGATAATCGGCTGTTCCAAGAAATACAAATGGCGAAGTATAGCCATTTTCCTTCTTATATTCTCTGATAAATAAGGCAATTTGATTTCCACCTTTTTGATGATGAATATACCTTTGAGCCGTTCTACTCCCTTCAGCAACCCTGCTCTGCGTCTGCCAATGGAAAAGCCGTTCATTAATGGCATAATCATCGTACAATGTTGATGGAGAAAAGTCTTTTTCCGATTTGTTTAAGGTGATGAAGAAGATATCCAACTTCTTATCCTCAAAATGCTTTACACCTTCACGAAATGCTGGACTACTTTTTTCATTGTAATACCCTAGAGCAGCCAATACTTGTAATGTATTATATTTACAATGAACGCCTAAAGGAGAAACAAAATTTAAGTCATTTGCAAGTTCAAGTGTCTCCAAAGAATGATACATATACGTAAGGATCCCCCTAATTTCCTCTTTGAACTGAGACTGCACCAATATTCTGTGCAAGCCCTCCTCCAGTGAAGTAAAGCCTTCCTTCTGAGGATGTGCTTGATAAAAAGAATAGTAGAAGATTGCCAGCATTAACTTCTCTTTCTCATTTTGGATTAACTGCCCATCAATATAATTCAATAAAAATTCCAGTAGCTTTCTTGAGTTTAAATGAAACAGATTGGGCAATCGTTTGGTTACGATTTTCTCTTCGTCACATTCAAAGTTTGTTGCTATCCCCGCCTCAACCTTCATACGACTAAAGCTTCTATCACCATTTTTCCCGTAAAAATCATAAATCGATAAATGATAATGCTGGAGGAAATTAGCAAGTGTTAAACTCAGCCCCGTGTCTTTCTCAAAGTATTTCATTTTTGCCACTAGGTTACTACGAGTGTTGATACTAGATTTTATGTTCCGCAGAATATATTCCCTTGCCTGCTTTTCTAATTGCACAAAACAACCTTTTGGAAGGTGGAAAAAGCCATTTTCTACATAATGCTGGACTGAATGCTTCGTTTTCCCAATCAAGGCACGAAATTTTTCTTCAAAATTATAATTCCGATGTGCCTGTCCGACAAAATCAAGTACCGTTAGGCATTCTTTTCCCTCTGCTAAGCGAAGTCCACGGCCTAATTGTTGTAAAAACACTGTCAAACTCTCAGTCGGCCGTAAGAAAAGGATCGTGTTAACTTCTGGAATATCGACCCCTTCATTGTAGAGATCTACTACAAAAATAAACTTGAATTCCCCTTGCATTAGCTGATGCTGCGCCTCTCTTCGCGTTTTCCCATCTACATTTCCATATAATGCTACTGAGGGGATTCCAACCTTATTAAAGAAATCTGCCATATACTTGGCATGTCCAATCGAAACACAGAAACCAAGTCCTTTTACTTGATCCACATCCGTTACATACTTATAGAGGCTTTTAATAATCTGATTGCTTCTGTGGTCATTAGAGGTGTAAACATTCTCCAATTCCCTTATATCATACCCCCTGCGACTCCACTTCAATGTATCTAAATCGACCGTATCACTCACGCAAAAATATTGGAATGGACTCAGAAGCTTACGATTAATTGCCTCCGTTAATCGCATTTCGGCAGATATTGTGTCATCAAAATAGGATAAAATATCTTTTCCATCCATCCGCTCTGGCGTTGCAGTCATACCGAGAAGAATTTTTGGCTGATAATGATGTAACAATTTCTGATAGGATTCAGCGGCAGCATGGTGAAACTCGTCGACAATGATAAAATCATAAAAGTCACTATCAGTCACTTGTTCTAGCTGTTTACTATTAAAGCTCTGGATACTGACAAATAAATAGTCCAGTGAATCTGGCTGATAATTCCCAACCAGCATCTCTCCAAAGTTTGGGTCCCTTACTATCGCACGGAACGTATCAAGACTTTGCTTGAGGATTTCCTCTCGATGGGCAACAAATAATAGCCTCGCCGATTTATTACTTTTCTTAAACCGTTTATAATCAAACGCCGATATGACTGTTTTCCCTACACCTGTTGCCGCAACCAACAGGTTCTTCATCCTGCCAAAAACTTCCCTTTCGACTTGTAGCTTCTCAAGTATTTCTTTTTGGTAGTAATACGGTTGGATATCAAAAAGCAGATAATGCTCCTTCTCTTCTTTTATCTTACCTTTTGACAAAGCATATTTTAATGTTTCCTGATCCAGGCTGTTATCAGGGCTAAATGTTTTAAATTCTTTGTCGTTCCAATAACTTTCAAAAGTAGTCTCGAACTTCCTTAAAATATCAAACGAGTCTTTTTCCGTGACCTTAATATTCCATTCCAACCCAGATGTTAATGCTGGGTTGGACAAATTAGAGGAACCAATATAAGCGGTACTAAAGCCTGTTTCTCTTTTGAAAAAATACGCTTTGGCATGAAGTCTAGTTCGCTCAACATCATACGAAATCTTGACTTCTGTATTGGCAAGCTGGCTTAATTCCTGAATAGCCTTATAATCAGTTGCCTCCATATAGGAAGTAGTGATTACCCGTAGTTTGTGGTTCGGCTGATCGGTGAATGTTTTAAGCTCTTCTATAATGCATCTAAGTCCGCTCCACTTAATGAAGGACACAAGCATATCGATAGAGTCGGCTGTTAGGATTTCCTTCTTAAGTTCCCCGAGCATATTGGGTTCATAAGTAGAACCAGTAAAAAGTGAGCTTTCGGATAAGGGCGTAATCGGTCGAATGACATTATTTCTTCCAATCGCTCGAACCGTGTTCATTCTTGAATAAATAGAAGTAAGAATTTCCCCTTCTTCTTCAATCTTCAACTTTCGGAACTCTTCTTCATCAAGTTGTTCGCTTAAGGTTAAGATAATTTCATTACAGGTACGGATTTGATTAATCAATGCCTGTTTGTCATCGGTTTCATTTTCACGCACGAATTTGAGGGCTTTTCTGGTCACTTGAGAAATATAGGATGATAATAATTTTCTTGCCTCTTCGACATCAATCCGTTCTTTGGCGATATCGAAAGTGTTTTCATTTAATCCTGTAAGATCCTCTTTTAATTTTTGATTTATAATCTCTTCATAGATTCCTTGATTCAACATGGATTTACCTCAATTATCTACGGATTTTAATTATCATTTTACAACATTTTTCCAAAACTAGTCAGTAAAATAAAAAACCCCCGTTAGAGATGATCTAATTGGGGGTTCTCTTGGCACAACTTAATCAAGATTTTTCAAAGAAGACTTTATCGACGTTGTACTTTGCCTTTAATTCATTAATCACATACGTTTCATAAATTTCTCGATGGACGGGATCATCCACTACACAAACGACAATCTTAGTAACTTCATTTCGATGCATTTTAATAGGCGACACATTATCCTCAAAATGCTTCTTAATTCTCTGTCTTAACTTCCTGGCTTTACCAACGAATAATAATTCCGCTTTATTATTGTAAAACATAAAAATACCACCTTTATCTCTTGGGATAAGGTGAAAATCAGTAAATCCGAAAATATTACTTAGTTCAGGATTATCCTTTTTCGTAATTGTCACGTCAGCTTTTGGGATTGTTATGTTTATCACAAAGCGCACTTCCTTTTTTAAAATTTATAGCTAATAGTTTGACCAATTTTTGTTAATCATGGGGTAAAAGCGAATGACAGAAATAACGGAATCTTCATTTCATATGTTTTACCACATCTTGAAATTATAGCACTAAAATCTATATGTAACGAGAAATAACCTGCTTAAACAACTTCCGAAACTTCTCCCTGTCTTCCTGGGTAAACGGTTTGGGTCCTTTAGTCCGCTTGCCACTTTTTCTTTCCATTGCACTTAAATAACGTGTTTGTAACAACTGATCAATATTTTCATTAGTATAGGTAAAACCTTTATGGTGAAGTACTAAACACCCCTTTGCTAAACCTAACGATGCCAGCCCATAATCTTGTGTCACAATTATGTCTCCCGATTGTGCTAGCTTCATGATTCGATAATCAGCAGCATCTGCCCCAGAGTCAACATAAATGGTCTCCACCCCAGAAGGCTGTTCCATAGTTGAAAAATGCGAGAAACTCGTTACTAAAATAACCGAAAACCCCGCAGCCCTAGCTTCAGCAATAATTATATCTTTTACCGGACAAGCATCCGCATCTACATATATTTGCATCATTCTCTCCTAACATTGCTTAAGTTCCAATTTGAATGTCTTTTAACTCTAAAAATATATTACCTGAAACTTTTCTTTCTAAACAATAAAATCCGTGTATAATACTGCTATATGAAAATTTTTTAAGGAGCTTATCTTATGGGACTTATTACAGGTAAGGTTGTTATCATCTCCCTGTTTTTATTGATTATTACCATGATTGAGACATTGGCTTATTCAACGAGGATTTCAGGGGCACGGGTAAAATTAATTGCCACGGCCTTGTCTTTGTTTAGTACACTGGTGATTGTTTCGCGATTTTCTACCATGATTCAACAGCCGTTAACAGCCAAATTAATTGCCGAGGCACCTCCGCTTCACAAATTGCATTTTATTGAAGAACAATACCGGATCTTAATTGCAGTCACATCTATTGGCGTGCTTCTAGGCATATTGCTTTTCCCAACCTTCATCACCATTTTTTCTCGGGCAATTGTTCAGCTGTCTAATCAGCGCGGATCCATAATTGGCCTGCTAGTACATCATTTTAATCGAGAAGGTATTAGTAAACTATTGCACTGTTTCCGCATGCCGAGACTCACTTACCTGAAGGGAATCACACTAAAAACGATTCCAAAGCGATTGTTTATAATTAATATTATTATTTCCGCAGTTTTTACGATTGGAGTACTTTCTTCCATCTACGCATCCATGCTAGTCCCGAAAGATTATGCTCAGGCTGCGTTGATGTCATCCGGGATTATCAATGGCGTCGCAACAATCTTGTTAACCTTGTTCATTGACCCTAAAGCCTCGGTCCTAGCTGATAGGGTAATGAAAAGAGAGGTAGATTATATCTATTTAAAAAGTTACTCACTGACGATGATTACCTCCAAATTTTTCGGAACGATTTTAGCACAACTGCTGTTTATTCCTGCTGCCTATTATGTTGCCTGGTTCGCCAAGTGGATCTAAATCTTTTTGAAGTGCACCATGAAAAGGCGAACAGTACCTGCTGTCCGCCTTTTGCAATAATTGCTATCTGCAGCAATAACTTTTTTCTTAGGAATACCATTTTTCGACAATCTTTCAGCTTTCGTAAACTATCCATTAGCTTGTTACCTTCAAAACCTCTTTATAAACCTGTACTTGATTTCGTCCTGCTCCTTTTGCCGCATATAAAGCCTTATCTGCTTTGTGCAATAGCTGGCTCAATGTATCCTCAGAGCCCTTCTCCAGCTCAGCAACACCACAGCTTATAGTAACGGAAATCCAGCCATAATCAGTCATGAGAGGGTGTGCCGCAACAGCCTGACGCAGCTGATTGGCAAGCGCTTCTCCCTCCGCTTCTGTCTGCCCATTTAAGGCCAGCACAAATTCTTCGCCGCCATAACGGGCAAATAGGATGTCGTCTGTTAATTGTGTTTGGCATTCCTGAACCACATGTTTGAGCAGCTCGTCACCAATATGGTGTCCATAAGTGTCGTTTACTTTCTTAAAAAAATCAATATCCATCAAAATGGCGGTAAACGAAAATGAAGCTTTCTGTGCTGCAACAAATGCTTGCTCACATTTTTGAAAAAATGCCCGGCGATTAAAAATTTGCGTGAGTTCATCATAAAATGCCTGACGCTCTAATTTTACCTGAAGCCTTTTCAGCTCAGTAATGTCAGTAAAAATAATTAATGATCCTTTACTATTTTGACCCTGTTGCAATGGAGATGTACGAACTTGATAGACATGTTGTGACTCATCATTCACGATATCCATCTCCTTACCTACTTGATCCGTTTCTAACTGAAAGGGAAATGGACATCCTGATAGAACTTGCCAAACGTCATTAAAATTCATCCCAAACATCGATTTACGTAAGGCTGGAAACATTCGCTTACTTGCCTGATTATACTCGATTAATCGTAAGGACTCGTCCAACACCATTACTCCATCGTTGATGCTGTTAAAAATAGTATCCTTCGCAATTGGCATGATCGCAAATAATCGGGAAGAATTAATCGCCCATAAATATAGAAGTGAACTAAGCCATAACACCATTGGCACAGGATCGAACCCAGGAGGAGTTAACCCAATTAAATAAAGAAATGCTGTGACCATTGGGACCAGCTGCCCCCACATTAACGACAGTAATTGTGGCCGATATTCCTTAGCGGTTTCCCGCCAGTGAGAAACCACAAGAAAAAATGCAATAAACATACAGGAAAATGTAAAAATACCATGAACCACATACCAGATTCCAATTTCCTGATGAACGTAAGGAGCTCCCAATCTAGAATCAACTTCAAACACCCGATAATGCAGATGATGAAAATCATTTGTTACAACCATCATAAAACTAATGATGGGAATTGATAAGAGTGCAATCAACCTCTGCTTCGTTATTTTGATTCCCAAGTATTTCATGATGAAAAGTAAGCCCCACGGTGCGGAAACGGGCATTCCAACATAAATCAATACGGTCCAAAGCTTGAGCTGCTCTAATGTGGTTGCCAGCAAACCAAACGCTGAAGCAAAACAATAAATCGTAATGGTCGAAGTATATACAATAAAATAGGATGCAATACTCGCATAATGGTGGCGCTTCAAAAATACGGATAAACATAAATATAAGTTGAGGACGCCTGACGTACATATAAGCGTAATATAAGCTGTCAAATGGGAATCCACGTATTCATACCTCTTTACTAAAAACCAGTTTCCTTAAATGTAGCATATAAAAAAATAAATGTGGATATATTTTAGCCATCTAATAAATGGAAACATTAGGCTTTTCCTACAATGGATAAAGAATGAGGGCAACATGTTTAGCAATACAAAAGCGAACAGTACCCACTGTCCGCCTATCCGATTTACGTTTCCATTCGTTGTTATAGTTTATTGAACGCCCCAATATCTGCTTCAATCCGGCTCATAAACTCCTCTGCTGCGCTATAACCCTGCTGGCGTAAATACCAGTTGTTTGCAGCTGCTTCAATTAACCCGGCAACGTCGCGCCCAGGCTGAAGCTGAATTTCAAAAGATGGAACCTTTACGCCCATATATTCAATAAATTGTGGTTCTTGTTCCAATTCATTATTCAAATCATCCTTCTGCCATTTCGTTAAATGGATATCCAAAGCAATACGGGTTTCATCTTGAAATGCCTTGCGGCCGTATAAGCGGACGACATTTAACAAGCCAATACTGCGCAGCGCTAAGAACTCCTTTGTTTTTTCATCATGAGTACCGAGAATTGTCTGCGGACTCAGCTTCTTCAGGACCACGATATCATCCGCTACCAAACGATGTCCTCTTCTAATTAAGGTATGAGCTGTCTCACTTTTTCCGACACCAGAATTTCCGCGAAGCAAAATGCCAATCCCGGACACATTGATACAAACGCCATGCACCGTCATCTCCGGTGCTAATTCTTTTACCAGATAGGCATCTATTTTAGTAATAAACTCGGAAGTATCCTCGGGCTGATTGGTGAGTAATAGAGGAATTCCTTGATCATTGCAATGATGCTTTAAATACGTAAGCCCTTCTTCTCCCGCCGTAACGATAAAACATGGGGGGTGATAATGAACAATATTTCCGATGCGATATTTACGTTCTTCTTCACTTAATTTGTGCAAATAGGTAATTTCCTTTTTCCCAAGAATTTGCACTCGCTCAGTCGGAAAAAAATCAAAGTGACCAACAAATTCTAGTCCTGGCCGATGTACGCGTGAATGCGTTATCATTTTTTGCAGCTGGTTTTCCCCCGCTGCTACTCGTAAGGAAAACTTCCGCAACAAGTCCGCAACAGTTATCTTCTTCACCTAATCCCCGCCTTCCTTAAACATTATTCAATGAAATCCCTAAATTACCTCCAAATCCAAGGGAGGTAAATCAAGGTTGGCGACGTTTATCAGATTCTAATTGGCAGTATGATATCAATCGTTGTCCCGTTATTTTGTTCACTCGTAATACAAATCTCTCCAAAGTGGTTTTCAATAATTTTCCTACTGATCATAAAGCCTAATCCAGTGCCATTTTCTTTTGTTGTATAAAAAGGACTCCCTAGTTTGGCAAGGGTTTCCTTCGACATTCCCACTCCCCCATCAATAAATTGTATCTTAATTTGTTCGCTGTTTACTTTACTTATCTTCACAACCAGCCTGCCACCGTTTGGCATCGCCTCAATCGAATTTTTTATAAAATTAATAAATACTTGTTTCAATTGATTCTCGTCACATTCAATATAGGTGACACCCGGCTGATATTCAGCAACTATTTCCACATTATTAAGGATAGCTTGCGTGTCAAGTAAAGTAATGACCTGAGCTAACAAAACCTTGATATCCTTACGCTCAAATTTACTAACCTGCGGCTTGGCAAGGATTAATAGCTCACTGAGTATCTGTTCAATTCGCTCAATTTCAGAAGAAATAATATTAAAATAGTCTTTATACTCATCATGGGCGCTGCTCATTAATTGCAGAAACCCTTTGATGGCAGTTATAGGATTGCGAATTTCATGAGCAATTCCCGCCGCCAATTGTCCAGCAATCGATAATTTTTCGGTGTTTTGCAGCATTTCCTGTGATTTTTTCCATTCGGTTACATCTCGTACAGTAGTAGACCAGCCATTCATATTTCCCTTGGCATCAATGATGGGAGATATAGAGAGCATAACATCCAACCGTGTCCCATCTTTACGCAGACGGACAGTTTCCTTATCGATTACATGTTTGCCTTGTTTAACAATCGCGTCAAGTTCACAGACTTCATTCCATTTATTGGCCGGTATAAGTGGTAAACTGTATAATCCTTTACCTACAATTTCCTGTTTTAGCCAGCCAAATGTTTCCTCGAAAGCTTTGTTCACTTGAACGACTTCATTATCCATATTGTATATGAAGATAGGATCAGCATTGTTTTCGATAAACGATTGCAGCTGTTGCGATGTTGTCTGCAGTTCTTCTTCCGCTTGTTTTTGAGCGGTAATATCTTTGCCGATTCCATATACTCCAACCACCTCGCCATGGACGATGATGGGCAGATTGGTAACATCTAATAGAATGATAGAGCCATCCTTATGAATGGTATGAATCTTATACCTTTGCGGCAAACCGCTTACTGCTAAATTGAAGTGGTGAACAGTCTTTTCCATATCCTCTTCAGAAATCACAATCTTATATGACTGACCCAGCAGCTCCTCCTCGCTGTAACCCAGCAACTCCTTCGTGGCTTTATTGATATTTAGGTAATTTCCCAGTAAATCAAATGAATAAACTGCATCGGGGTTTTCATGAAAAAGTGATTGATAATGCTGGTCCTTTTCTGTTGATTTCATCTTTTCTTCAGTAATATCACGGAAATAGACAGTCAACCCATTGGGTGAGGGATAAGCGCGAACACCGAACCATGTTTGCAGCGGATCAAAAAAAGCATCGAAGGTAACCGGAACTTGCTCATTAACGGCCTTATGATAGTGTTCGAAGAATGGTAGCCTAATTGCTTCGGGAAACTCATCCCACACATTTTTTCCAATCAAATCATCACGGTTGCGAAATAATAGACGCGCCGCCTCCGTATTTACATAAGTGAAATTCCATTGTTGATCAACAGCGAAAAAACCATCCGTAATTCGCTCCAATATTTCATATCCGTTCTCTAATTGTGTCTCCATGATTAGTACCCTCTCTAATGGATCTGAAATAATAATTATTTTAAAACTTTTTCACTATTATAATAGTATTATAAACAATTCAAATAATTAGGCAAATTATTCTGATACACTATTTTTTTAACTTTATTCATTTATTTAGTAATCTCTTCAAGTGTTTCACGAAAGATCTGATCCAACTTTTGCGTAAAATCTGGGATTGTGACTTTTACATTTTTGGTAAATACACGGAGCCGTTCGATTTCTTCTATTAAGAACTGATTAATTATCGCAATCTGTCGGCCCTGATCCAACTCTTCTCCTGCTAGTTTACGCTCTAAAAGGGAATAAATCTCCCGCTTTAACTCACCTTCGGGAAGTAATCTATCTACCAATAGGGGAAATTCTAGCGGTGGAAATTCATTGTACGTTTCAATCCACTTTGCTGCCAGCACTGGTCTGAGAACATAAAAATACTTTTTAGTTCGTACCTCCTCACCTTGCAGGTATTCTCGTAAGTTACCTTCTGCCATATTTAAATAATGATGTAAACATGATTGAGGGGTAAAAACCCCCTTGCTTAATGATTTTATTTTTGCAATGGTTGAATATGCTTGATAATAGACAATTCCAGAACGGAGCCATTCCATTAACGGTGGATTAGATTTTCTTAGTAAGCGTAAGGCTTTCGTTAATTCCCAGCCACTTACATCTAGTAAGTCGTTTATTGGCAATTCAATTACATCACGTTTCTTCCCAATACCGATGGGGTCGATGGCTAAATAATCTGCTTTTTTGTGCACATAGATAAAACGAACATCGTAATCACTGTCTTTTGAGGGAAATTGCCAGGCTCTGCTCCCGGATTCACAGGCATATAATATGGTTACATCATGGGTTATTTCAATACCCTGTAACGTTTGTCGAATTAGGTTTTCCATTCATAATCCTCCTATACTAGTAGTATAAAAATAGTAACACATGACATAATAAAATTCAGACTTAGTCGAATAATAGCAAAAATTGAAATTGTGTATTTACTATATAACAAAAAGATTGTAGAATATCGTTATACCTAAAAATTATTTATAAATTTAAAAAAGTGTATACAAAATAACTATTTCTTAGGTATTGTACATACTTTACTTACAGAGGGGAGGATTGACATGATTCAATTTAGTTCTGTTAATAAGTACTATGGAGATTTCCATGTTCTTAAAAATATTAATCTTAAAATTAATAAAGGTGAAGTGGTCGTTGTTATTGGTCCCTCAGGATCAGGAAAAAGTACGATGCTTCGCTGTATTAACCGGCTTGAAACCATCTCTGATGGTGAATTAACTGTTAACGGACTAAAGGTTCATGATAAAAAAACGAATATCAACCAATTGAGACGAAATATTGGAATGGTCTTTCAGCATTTCCACTTGTATCCTCACAAAACCGTACTCGAAAACATTACAATCGCACCCACGATGGTTTTAAAACAATCCAAAGAGGAAGCTGAAAAAACAGCACGTTATTACTTAGAAAAGGTCGGAATACCCGATAAGGCTAACTCTTATCCGTCTCAGTTATCAGGCGGCCAGCAGCAACGGGTAGCAATTGCCAGAGGATTGGCAATGAAACCGGAAATTATGCTGTTTGATGAACCAACATCTGCTCTTGATCCTGAAATGATTGGCGAAGTTCTGGATGTAATGAAAACACTGGCGAAGGAAGGAATGACGATGGTCGTCGTTACCCATGAAATGGGCTTCGCTAAAGAAGTTGCCGATCGGATTATCTTTATGGATCACGGGCAAATTCTCGAACAGGGACCACCGGCTGAATTTTTCGCGAATCCAAAAGAAGAAAGGGCGCGACTATTCTTAAGCCGTATTTTAAATCATTAATAACAAGGGGGATTTATATGTTTAAAAGTAAGAAAAGGAAACTAGGACTCATTTTGTTTTTGGCTTTATCAATGTTACTAGCTGCTTGCGGCAAAGATGAAAAGGCTTCCACAACAAACTCATCTAAGAATGCTCTCGAGCAGATTAAAGAGCGAGATAAAATTGTCATTGGCGTTAAATACGATACCAGATTATTTGGCTTGAAGAACCCAACATCCGGCGAAGTAGAAGGCTTCGATATTGATATTTCAAAGCAATTAGCAAAAGAAATTCTTGGCGATGAGAAAAAGGTTGAGTTTAAAGAGGTAACCTCAAAAACACGGATACCGATGTTAAATAATGGTGATATTGATGCAATTGTCGCAACAATGACAATTTCTGAAGAACGCAAAAAGGAAGTTGACTTCTCTGACGTTTACTTCGATGCTGGTCAGTCCCTACTCGTTAAAAAAGGCAGCCCAATCAAAGGTCTGCAAGACTTGAAAAAAGGCACCAAAGTACTTGCAGTAAAAGGTTCTACCTCTGCCATTAATATCCGTGAAAAAGCTCCAGATGCCACTGTATTAGAGTATGAAAACTACACAGAAGCTTTCACAGCTTTGAAATCTGGTCAAGGGGATGCTTTAACAACGGATGACTCGATTCTTTATGGAATGGTTGACCAAGATCCAAATTATCAATTAGTTGGCGGTACCTTTACAGAAGAACCATATGGAATTGCCGTGAAAAAAGGAAATAAAGAATTAGTTGATGCCATAAACAATGCCTTAAAGAAGATGAAAGAAGACGGAAGATATGACGAAATAAAAAATAAATGGATTAAAACTAACTAACATCCACTAAAGATCAGGATGAGCATCATATGCTCATCCTGATACTTCTTAAGAAATGGGAGGGATCAATTTGCTTGATTTTTCCATACTGATTGAAAATTGGGATACATACCTGGAAGGGTTCAAGAATACGGTTTTTGCTAGTCTCATTGGCCTTGTTGGCAGCTTTGTTATTGGCGTCATTATTGCTGTGATGAGAATAGCGCCAATTAAACCGCTAAATTGGCTTGGCACGGCGTATGTAGAATTTATTAGAAATATTCCGCTGCTTATTATTGCATTCTTCTTTTATGTCGGCCTTCCCGCTGTCGGTGTCACCCTGCCAGGATTTGTTGCTGGAACGATTGCCCTTTCAATTTATACTGCATCGTTCATTGCCGAGGCAATTCGCGCCGGGATTCAATCGGTCCCAAAAGGCCAAATGGAAGCGGCTAGATCATCTGGTCTCACCTATTTACAAGCAATGCGGACCATTATTTTACCACAGGCTATTAAAATCGTCATTCCGCCCATTGGCAACCAATTTATCAATCTCGTGAAAAACTCATCGATTTTAGGAATGATTGCCGGTCTGGATTTAATGTATTTCGGAGATATTGTTTCTTCACAAACATTCGTTACCTTTGATGTTTACATTTTTGTCGCCCTATTTTATTTAGTATTAACGATACCACTAAGTTTAGGTGTTGGTTATTTAGAAAAACGCCTTGCTAGAAGTCATTAAGGAGGGGAATTATGGATATTGCAGGCGCACTTTCAGTTGATCATATAAAATTCCTCGCCGATGGTTTTATTGTGACGCTCTACATTGCTTTTATTTCGATTGTGTTAAGTTTTATAATTGGGATTTTACTTGGAACATTACGCTTTGCAAAAATTCCAGTTGTATCGAGGGTTGTTGCACTCATTGTTGAGATTATCCGGAATACACCGTTGCTACTCATCATTTTCTTTACCTTCTTTGCCCTGCCAGAAGTCGGCATTAAGCTTAGTGTGACAGTAGCTGCAATAACAGCATTGACGGTGTTTGAATCAGCCATGCTGGCGGAGATTGTCAGAGGTGGATTAAATTCAATCGATAAAGGGCAAATCGAAGCGGCCCGTTCATCCGGTCTAACGTATATTCAAACATTGCGGTATATTGTCATGCCGCAAGCGTTAAGAAGAATGGTTCCGCCAATTGTCAGCCAGTTTATTTCTTTATTAAAAGACACCTCTTTGTGTGTTATTATTGCCTTACCAGAATTTATGCATAATGCACAAATTATTTATGCACAAAATGTAAATTATATTTTCCCAATCTTCGTCGTTGTTGCATTTATGTACTTTATAGTAAACTATTGTTTATCATTAATTGCGCGCAGACTTGAAAGCAAGCAGGCGTAAGCAATTCAGCGTATTTCACTGAATATGAAAAGAGGAGAAATTCAATTCTCCCCTAACACAATCCGGCTTTAGTGCCGGATTTTTTTTATTTTTTCATTACATCAATTGCATGGTTGTAATACAAGTTGGATCATCTTCAAATGTGGAGATCTTCGACTCTGCTTTTTTATCATCATACTCAATGATAACTTGATACTCTTTATCTCGCGGTAGCCATAAATCTAAGAAACCATTATCCTGTGTTTGTACTGTTTTATCAACGATTACAGTTCCTTCCTCATCCTTAATGATAACTTTCAACTCTTTGTTTGCTAGTTCACCTTGACAACCTGTCAAGCTATGATTACTTCAAGTGTGGGTTTCGTTAACATAAGGAGCAATAGAAACAAAAAATTCCTTTTTAGGCAGCTGATAAGCTGTCTCTTTTCCGTCTTTATCGGTTACAATTAACTGCTGAGACGTGATTGAGGCATTTTCTGCCGACTTTTTCCCCTCACTATAGTCCTGGACTAATCCTTTGACATCAGTGATTTTTTTCTCTTTTACAACCTGGGTTTTATCTGTATTTGTACTGCTGCAGGCAGACAGTAACGAGACAGATAAGAAAGCGGCCATCATGTGTTTGCACTTCATTTCGGATGTAGTCACTCCTATCTATTTTCTACAATCATTTCTATTGCAAATTCTCTTCTTTACAGGACTTTTCCAGTCCATACTCATACTATTATCTAAATAGCAACAGCCTGGTGTCAACCTATTTTGAGTGGAAATTCTCACCCATTATTCACCTTATGGCGAGAAGTTGGACTCTTGTGTATAATTATCAACTAGAATAATAGAAACCTAGTGGAGATGACCATTTTGAAACAGCCAAGGAATACCTCTCGTTTTTTAACAAATAAATTATGGGTAATTATTATTGCCGTATTTTGTTCTATTCTATGGGGAAGTGCCTTTCCGGTTCTTAAGGTTAGTTATGAGGAACTTGGAATGGCAGGAAACGACTTAACGGCCAAAATTGTCTTTGCTGGTATGCGCTTTATGATGGCGGGATTGTTGCTACTAGTAATCGTGTTTTTTACCAATCGCAATGCCCTTAAAATCAGTTGGCGTCATTGGCCGGCTGTTATTGGTTTAGGGCTGTTATCAACAAGTCTGCAGTATTTCTTTTTTTATAATGGTTTAGCGCATACTTCGGGTATGAAAGCAGCTATTTTAAATTCGAGCGGAACCTTTTTCGTTGTGTTCTTAGCTCATTTTATCTATGGAGATGACCGGCTTGATTGGCGTAAAATTGTCGGTTTAGTCGCTGGATTTGGCGGGATTATCCTTGCTAACTGGGGACAGGATGCTTCATTAGATTTCACCTTCTTTGGTGAGGGTTTCATGTTGTTATCGGGGCTAGCAGCGGCATTTGGTACCTTTTTATCGAAACGTTTGACTGCTGATATCCACCCGTTTGCCTTAACGGGCTGGCAAATGTTTGTCGGCTCGCTACTGATGCTTGTTATTGGGGCACCAAACTTAGCACCCGATGCAATGACCTTTACCATTAGAGGATGGGGGCTCCTGCTTTATGCTGTGTTTTTATCAGCGGCGGCATTTGCCCTCTGGACCTCATTGCTTAAATACAACAAAGCAGGTGAAGTCACGCTTTATAAATTCGTTGTACCTGTTTCCGGGACTATTCTCTCATCACTATTTCTTCCTGGCGAACATCTATCGATTATGACATTTGCCGCTCTGGTTCTAGTCGCTGCAGGGATTGCCGCTGTCTATATTCCGATGCCTCGTATGAAAAACGGGAAAGGTAGTGTAGCTGGAAGCATTCGTCAACATCAGAAGAGCAGTTAATAGTGTGGCAGGAGAATGATCGTTGATTTATCCCGCCTTAACGGGCAGTAAGACCCCCACCTCAAGATTACTAGTCTATAAGGAATCTAGGTGGGGGATCAACTGCCCGTAAAGGTCCGATTGGTGAGATACAGTGAAACTTGCCGCTGCCCTGCAGCGGCTTAGTTGAACCAATCGGGTTCGTACTATCTCTTTATCAAGGTGATAGCCTTGATAGTAGAGATAGTAGAACGGGACTAACCATCAGTGGGGGATGAAGAACCCCCCCACTGATGGAAGTTTCACTTTATTGTGGATGAAGGACATTTTTTGTCCTTCACCATTACCTACTTTAAATAGAAAGACGATCCATCGATGACCTCGACATCCTGCCTCACTTTTATTTCTTCCATTAACGTAAACAACGCCTGATCCTTTTGTTTCGCCTCAATCATGCAATCAATCTGTGGCACACTATCCTTAATCTGATGTAAAAATTGAAAAAACATCTTGCTATCGACAAAGTCGGCATGGTGGCGAAAGGCAATGTCGCTTTTCGGACTTGAGATATGCATCTTAATTGGGAGCGGTGAATCCTTCCATGTACGAACAACACATTCCCACTTATCTTGCCAATTCGGGTCTTGATGGTGCGCAAGATGATGATGGTAATCAAACACAAGCGGGATTCCCAATTTTTCACATAAATATAATGTATCCTCTAAACTAAACGATGTATCATCATTCTCCAGTATAATCATTTGTTGTATTTTTTTAGGAACCAACATCCAATTTTCCACAAATCGTTCCAATGACAGTTCCGTTTCTTGATAATTCCCGCCCACATGCATAACACACCGGTGTGTTGTGTCAATCCCCATTCCGCGCAGCAAGTCATAATGTAGCTTTAATGTCTGGAGAGAATTCTTCAACACTTCTTTTTTAGGTGAATTAAGTAAGACAAAGTGATCAGGATGAAAATCGATTCGAATCCCGTGAGTCTTGGCGAAATTACCCAACTCCCTTAATGCTTCCTGCAGTGGCTTCAGATAATCCCAATCGAGCAACGCTTCATGATTGGCAAGTGGAATCAGCCTTGAAGTCAGCCGGTAAAAGTGAATTTCAGAAGCAGCACTATGCCGCAACAACCGCAGTGTGTTATGAATATTCTCCAAAGCAATTCGTTCTAGCTTTCTTAATGCGGCATCACGGTCTTCAATTTTTTGAAATTGTGCAAAGGTCATTGTTTTCGATGGTGAGGCATTTGTTAATTCCATACTCATCGCTACATAACCAAGTCGAACGATTGTCATATTTTCCACCTCTGCTAACAGTATGCAATAAAGCAGGCGAGGTTAAACAAATTGGCAGACCATTTTTTAAAGCAATCAGCGCTATTTTGCATACTAACAATTGTAATTTTCCTCCTCTCTATGAAACTAATGAAACACTTTACTCGTATAACAAAAATGAGGTGAACATAATGTATTTAGATATCAAAAACCCTACAGAAAAAATTTCAGATGATGCTGTAACCGTATGGAGGATTTCCAATATCATTGGCCATTCGATAGTTATGCTGGTCATTTCTGCTCTGTACATCTGTGCTAAAATATTTCATTGGTATGATTGGATTGTGATCGTCCTCCTCGTTCTTGGCGGTATCACCATCCTATCAGCGATTTACGAAATCGGCTTCCAGCCAACTTTTTTGCAACGCACGTGGAGATACGAGATTGATGAACAGTTTGTCCAGCTTAAACATGGCAGATGCAATGTCAGCCATACGATCATTCCAATGGAAAAAGTTGAATACGTCCGAACTGAACAAGGACCGATTCTAAGACGCTATCGTCTTTACAGTATTGAAATCGGCACCACTGCCACTAGTCATACTATCCCGGCTATTCCGGAACAAAAAGCAATAGAGCTTAAAGCACAAATTGCCGTTTATGCGAAACTAACAGATCAAGCGGTGCTCGAGGGAGAACATGTTGTATGATTCAACAATTAAAACGATATCACCCTGCTTTTATCGCCGTTGAGCTATTTTCCTTCATAAAAGGAATCTTTTGGTTCTATCTATATTTATTTATCTTGAAGGCCGGATCTAGCGCTGCATGGGTTACTTGGGGCCGTTACCTACTGCTGCTCGTCTCTGCAGGCGGAATCATAATGATTTTTCTCAAGTGGTATTTTCATCGCTATGAAATGAGTGAAACCAGCATTGTGATGTATGAAGGAGTTTTCGTCAAGACACAACGATCTGTCCCGTTCGATCGCATCCATAATCAAACTTCAAATACGACATTTTTTCACCGCTGGTTTGGCTTGACATCATTAACACTTGATACAGGTACAAGCGGAGAGAATGCCAGCTATGAATTTCCCGTGATTACTGAAAGTGAAAGACAGCGAATCCTCTCTTATTTGGAGCAACAACGGCTTCCTAACGATGACAGTGGTTTAAACGAAAGGAAAGCAAATGTAGATCGGCGGATTCACTTTCAATCAACGAAAAAGGACATTATCAGGGCCTCGTTTACTTCTTTAAGCTTTTTTGCTATTTTTCCATTGCTTAGTGCCCTTTATTTTAACTTAGCTGACTTTTTTGAAATCGAAGACACAGCCAAGAACGCCTTGGATTATTTAGTTCTGCATTGGTGGATGCTCATCGTTCTCCTGATTGTTGCACTGTTGTTATCAGTAGTGATTGGCTTTATTAAAACCTCCATCAAGTATGGAAACTATGTCATCAGTGATGATCAGGAACGGATTTATATCGAAAAAGGCATCGGTCAAACGATTAATTTTTCCATCCCAAAACACCGAGTACAAGCAGTTATGATTGAACAAACACTGTTAAAACGCATGCTGGGACTGGCATCAGTTAAACTGCTTAGTGCCGGGGCCTTCGATGGCGAGGACAGTGAGCCAAGCTCGTTATATCCATTTTTGCCTAAAAAACAGGCCTATCGTATTTTACAAGCAATGCTGCCAAACTACCAAATTTGCGAAGAAATGGAGCGACTCCCTATTAAAGTTCTCTGGCTTAAATTGCTAAAGCCCTACTACTTAACGATAGCCGTAATTGTAGGATTGCTGATTTTTAAACGCGAATGGTTATGGGTTGCTGCAATTATCTTCGCAGTTTCAATACTGTCACGGATATTGGATTACTGGTTTACCAGCTATATCCGCAATGACAATATCGTCCAAATTAGAAAAGGTGGATTTACCACGGAAACGTTTGTCACGACACGAGAACGGATTCAACAAGTAACGATTGAACACTCCTGGCTGCAAAGAAAATTTAACATAACCACAGTTAAATTTTCTAACAAAGCAAAACCTTACCATGAAAGTGTATTGTTTGGAATTTCCCAGCAGGAGGCAGCACATTTTTATAACTGGTTTGTAAAAAAGCAACCCTCTTAGTGATGCGGGTAGTGCCAATGGTGCACTACCCGATTTACTTATTTTTCACTAAACTCTCCCCAATAAGTTCTTGACTACCCCAAGGATTACCATGAACCTTTTTCAACAATTTTTGATCATTTCGTGACATTTTTGTGAATAATTTCACATAATAAGCTTATTTGTGACGAACTTCACAATATTATCATCCATCGATAATTACAATATTTATATCAAGAAAACATTATAAACATAGCTAATGATGATAAATTCCAGAAGGAGATTAAAAGTATGAAACAATTAGTCATGATAGGCAATGGCATGGCAGGAGTCAGAACAATTGAAGAAATTCTTAAACTTGCTCCTGGACAATTTGAGATTACGATTTTTGGAAAAGAGCCTTATCCGAACTACAATCGTATTAAGCTATCTAATATCTTGCAGGGAGATACAAAATTTGAAGACATTATCATTAACCCGCTCGATTGGTATAACGAGAATCATATTCGCTTATATACAAATGAAACAATCGTAAATATTGATATAACCAAAAAATGTGTGATAAGTAATGAGGGTCGTGAAGTCCCTTACGATGAACTGATTATTGCCACTGGTTCTAACTCTTTCATCCTGCCGATTCCAGGTGCTGATAAACCAGGTGTCACCGGATTTCGTGATATCAAGGATTGTGAAATGATGATCAAATCAGCAGAAACAGCCAAGAAGGCTGCCGTCATCGGTGGCGGACTTCTCGGTCTAGAGGCTGCTAAAGGTCTCATGAATCTAGGAATGCAAGTCGATGTTGTTCACTTGATGCCCCATTTAATGGAACGACAGCTTGATCCAATCGCTTCTTCCCTGTTACGCACAGAGCTTGAGGCTCAAGGAATGAACTTCCTTCTCGAAAAAGAAACAGTTGAAATTGTTGGCGATTCCCAAGTTTCAGGCCTGCGCTTTAAAGATGGCTCGACTATTGATGCCGACCTGGTCGTAATGGCGGTTGGAATCAAATCTAATGTCACTGTTGCGAAAAATAGCGGGATTTATGTCAACCGCGGAATTGTCGTCAATGATTTCATGGAAACAAACATCCCACATATCTATGCTGTTGGGGAATGTGCCGAGCATCGCGAAATCGTTTATGGCATGGTTGCCCCATTATATGAACAAGGAAAAGTACTAGCAAAGCGGATTTGTGGCCAAGTTGGCGAACCATACCAAGGATCGGTCACTGGGACACAGCTGAAAGTTGCTGGGGTTGACCTTTACTCTGCCGGCGAAATTTTTGAAGATCAAACCATGAAATCGGTGATGATTTATAACGAGTTCGAGGGCATCTATAAACGTGTATTAGTGCGTAATAATCAAATCGTCGGTATCGTCCTTTATGGTGATACAAGTGACAGCACTAGACTATTCCGGATGCTGACGAAAAAAGAAGACATCACTAACGTTGCAATTTTTCCAACAGGAGGCAGTGCAGAAGAAAGCAATGATGTTGCTGCGATGGCTGATGATGAGCTTGTTTGTGGCTGTAATGGGGTTACTAAAGGAGCAATTGTCGAAGCCATCCAAACTCAAGGCTTAACGACGCTCGATCAAGTTAGCCATTGTACCAATGCCGGCCGTTCTTGCGGACGTTGTAAACCGCTTGTTAACAAAATTCTTGCCCACACACTTGGCGATCAATTCGATGCTACGGCAGCACAAAAAACAAGTGTTTGCGGCTGTACAACTTTAAGCCGTGAAGAATTAGTAGAGGAAATCAAGGCTAAGGGTTTAACAAGCGTCAAGGAAGTTATGAATGTTCTTGGATGGAACAATGAAGAAGGCTGTACGAAATGCCGGCCGGCTATTAACTATTACCTCGGCATGATTTATATGGATGAATACAAGGATGACCGCGATTCACGTCTGGTTAATGAAAAAATGCACGCCAATATTCAAAAAGATGGCACTTATACCGTTATTCCAAGAATGTATGGCGGAGTCACAACAGCTGCTGATTTGAAAAAAATCGCTGAAACTGCGGAAAAATTCAATGTTCCATTAATTAAATTAACCGGTGGTCAGCGAATTGGTTTATTCGGCGTCCAAAAAGAAGACCTGCCGCAAATTTGGGAAGAACTTGGCATGCCTTCAGGTTATGCTTACGGAAAAACACTGAGAACGGTGAAAACCTGTGTTGGTGCACAATTCTGCCGCTATGGTACTCAGGATTCGATGGCACTCGGGATTGACCTTGAGAAGAAATTCGAACGGCTTGATACACCACATAAAGTAAAAATGGGTGTCTCCGCATGCCCTAGGAACTGTTCCGAAGCTGGAATTAAAGACATCGGATTTGTCGGTGTTGATGGCGGCTGGGAAATTTATGTAGCTGGAAATGGCGGTACAGATTTGCGTCTTGGTGATTTACTATGCACAGTGAAAACAAAAGAAGAAGTAATGGAAATGACCGGTGCTTATCTGCAATATTACCGTGAAACGGCGACTTATTTAGAACGAACATCGAAATGGGTTGAACGATTGGGCTTAGACCATATTAAAGAAGTTTTAGCAGACGCTGAAACGCGCAAAGCTCTAAACGAGCGAATGGACAAAACCTTGAAAAAATACTCAGACCCATGGACGGAAGCAATTGAAAATAAGGAAATTCAAGACACTTACTACACAAAACGCACCATTACAGTTGGGAGTGAATCTTAATGAACCAAACGATAACACGCGTTCCTGTTGCCCATGATTCGGACTTAAAAGCAAGAACTGGATATGCTTTTAAAATAAATGACGAAGAGATTGCCTTGTTTAAGACTTCAAGCGGTCAAGTCTATGCTTTAGAAAACCGCAGTCCGCATCCAAAAGGCGGTGTCCTTTCAGAAGGTCTAGTCAGCGGCGAATATGTGTATTGTCCGGTGTATGATTGGAAAATATCTTTATTAGATGGAAAAGTTCAAGCACCTGATGATGGACAGGTTCGAGCTTATAAAGTAGAAAAAGTCGACGATATTATTTTTATCGTTTTATAACAACATAATTTTGTGTTGTAACTATAATCGCGATCCCATCTGATTTTATTAGCGAATTCAACTGACTTATTAGCGAATTTTACAATTTATTAGCGAATTCAGCTGACTTATTAGCGAATTTTACAATTTATTAGCGAATTGACCTGACGCAAATTAAGACAACAGAAAGGAAGGCTTGGGGATGAAAACAGGAAAGGTTTTTTTAGTCGGTGCAGGGCCTGGTGATCCCGGATTAATCACTGTGAAGGGCATGGAAGCACTAAAACAGGCAGAGGTTATTTTATATGACCGTTTGGCCAATCCGAAGCTGCTAGAATTCGCCCCCAATGGCTGCGAGTTAATCTACTGCGGTAAGCTGCCAGACAGGCATATTTTACGCCAGGAAAAAATCAGCCAGCTGTTACTCGAAAAAGCAGCTGGTGGTAAGATTGTTGTCCGTTTAAAAGGCGGTGACCCTGGGGTATTTGGCCGAGTCGGTGAAGAGGCAGCTGTGCTCGCCGCTCACAGTATCCCGTTTGAAATCGTTCCGGGAATCTCATCCGGAATTGCTGCACCAATCTATGCCGGAATTCCTGTTACCCATCGGGACTATGCCGAATCGTTCGCCGTTGTAACCGCTCATGATCATTCGACAGATGGCAGGCCGCAGCTGGATTGGGAAGGACTCGCCCGTGGCGTCGATACCATTGCCTTTTATATGGGAGTAGGCAATTTACCTTATATATGTCAGCAACTCATCGCCCATGGTAAAGCTGCTTCCACTCCCGTGATATTAATACAATGGGGAACATGGAGCCGTCAGCAGACATTACAAGGAACCCTGAATACTATTACAGAAAAAGCTGCCGCGGCCAAGTTCAGAAATCCTTCGATTATTTTAGTAGGAAATGTCATATCATTACGTGAAAAAATCAGCTGGTTTGAACACAAACCGCTTCATGGCCGTCAGGTTCTACTTGCCCGCACAAGTGAGGGAACAAGCAGCTTGGCCCAGGAATTACAGAAACAGGGTGCTGATGTCATTGAATTTCCTAAATGGAAACGTACAGTGATGCCTATCGATGTTTCATTGATCTCAGACTATGACAGCATCCTTTTCACTTCCTCCGAGACTGTAGGAGAATTTTTTACAGAACTTATCAAAAAAAGAATCGATATCCGCCAAATTCGTGCCCAGCTTTTCGGAAAGTCAATTAAATCACTTAAAGCAATACAGGAGCGTGGCTTTATCGCAAAGCCAGCGGAGGAGATTCCGGAATCAGGAAAACTACTCATTGTCAGTGATAACAGCAGCGGTAAGCAAATAAGTTCAAATGCAGATTTTATGTTAACTAGCAAGAAAGAACTTGACTACCAATATCTATCCATTCTTCAGAGAATGCTAACAGAGGCAAATGTGAATACGGTCATCTTCCCGTCCTGTGCCTCGGTTGCGCCTTTTATTGCTAGCTTGGGAGAATGCGGAATACAGGCTGAGACGTTTTTGAACAAGCAACAGGTCGTCTGTCTCGGTCAACACACAGCTTCAGCAGTTCAAGAGGCGGGATTACCGATTCCTGATATTCTTGCTACCCCTTCAAAGGAAGCATTGGTGGACTACCTTTCACAAAAGGAGGTATAGCTGATGGAGGCAATTGTCTATATCGCCCACGGAAGCAGACGAATAGCGGCAAACCAAGAGTTCTGCACCTTTATTCAATCTGTCATCAGAAATATTTCAACACCCATACAAACGTATGGCTTTCTCGAACATGCTGCGCCAACGGTTATACAGGCAATTGAAGCAGTTATCGATAAAGGAGCTACTGACATCACGCTAGTCCCAATCTTTTTATTACCTGGCATTCACGTCAATGAAGATATTCCGGACATTTCCGCATGCTTTCCAGGAGTAAATTTCCATTATGGAAAACCACTTGGTGCCGATAACATTCTGTTGGATATTCTCCAAGAGAGGCTGATAGAGGCAGGATTTCAAGGATGGGAGAGTGAAGCAGTGCTATTAGTCGGTCATGGAAGCCGAACAGCAGGGGCCAATACTCAATTTTGCAAACTAACAAATTCTTTAGCTGAAAAAATCAGCCGCCCTATCCATTCAGCTTCTATCACAAGAGCTGAATTATATCAGCACACTGCTTCAAGGCTGAAGACACAAAAGGTGTATATCCTGCCTCATTTTCTATTCTCAGGCAGTTATATAACAAAAATGCAGACAGAACTCAGTATGATAGAAGGAAAGTTTATTTTTTGCCGACCAATCGGGTTTGACCTTAAACTGCTTCCACTCATTGAAAAGCGAATACTAGAAGTTTCATAAAAAGTAACCGCCCCAAACCTCTAGATGAATGAATCATTAAATATCAACATACTCTTTAATAAAAAATTTTCCGCGATACGAAAAGTATCGCTTTTTTAATATAGTCTTTCTATTGTGTTTTTTCTGAATTTGGCGTAGTATATAGTTAATTTTTCAAAGATGAGGTGTGAGTATGAACCAAGATATTCGATTTGTTCAACGAGAAACATTAAAGGAAAAACCTGATCCTGCTTCACTAGGTTTTGGTCAATTTTTCAGTGATCATATGTTTGTGATGGATTATGATTTGAAAAACGGATGGCATGATCCACGAATTGTTCCCTATGGACCGTTGACACTTAATCCGTCTTCAATGGTTTTTCATTATGGTCAAGCCATTTTTGAAGGCTTAAAGGCATACAAAACAGAAGATGGCTCGATTCAGCTGTTTCGCCCGGAAAAAAACATGAAGCGCTTGAATGACTCCTGTGATCGGCTATGTATCCCGCAAATTGACGAGCAGTTCTTACTAAAAGCCATTAAACAGTTGATTTATATTGAAAGAGACTGGGTTCCTAGCGGTGAGGGTACATCACTATATATACGGCCATTTATTTTTTCAACGGAAGCTCATCTAGGAGTTCATCCATCAAGCGAGTATAAATTACTGGTCATCCTCTCTCCTTCTGGCGCCTATTATGGCAGCCAATTAAGTCCTGTAAAAATTAAAGTTGAGGAACATTTTGTCCGTGCAGTTGTTGGCGGTGTCGGCCATGTCAAGACGGCCGGTAATTATGCGGCCAGCCTAAAGGCTCAAGAAGTTGCCGAGGCGGACGGCTATGCACAAATTCTCTGGCTCGATGCAAAGGAAAATAAATATGTTGAAGAAGTCGGCAGTATGAATATCTTCTTTAAAATAAATGGAGAAGTTATAACACCAAAATTAAATGGAAGTATACTACCAGGCGTTACTCGGGATTCAGTCCTGCAAATATTAAAACATTGGAATGTCCCCGTCCGCGAAGTAAAAATATCCATTGAAGAAGTATTCGCCGCCCATGAGCGAGGCGAACTTGAAGAAGTGTTTGGCGCAGGTACCGCTGCGGTCATTTCACCTGTTGGCGATCTGAATTGGAATGGCAATACTATCGTAATAAACAACGAACAAATCGGCGAGATTTCCCAACGCCTCTATGACACCATCACTGGCATCCAGTTAGGCAAGATTGCCGATCCATTCCAATGGACCGTAAAGATAGAAGCAGCAGAGACTACTATTTCATAATTATTTGGGTGCCAGGCACCATGTGAATCTTTCACATGGTGCCTTTTTGTTTATTCCGCCTCAACGGGCAGTAAGACCCCCACTGATGGAAGTTTCACTTTATTCTGTTTGAAAAAATTTGGTATTGAACGTTCTTTTAATTATATATAATATGAATATGTTATCATCTATTTTTTAGATAGGAGTGAGTGATACGATTGGGCCTTTATCAAAAAGTTTTTAAAAACTATTGGAATCCTTTTGTCGCCATTAGCATTGCCGGGTTAGTGAGTGCCTTGTATTTTGGCATAACCGGAACGGTTTGGGCGGTTACAGGTGAATTCACCAGGTTAGGCGGCCACATCTTAGGCTGGTTTGGGATTGACGTCTCGCAATGGTCCTATTTTCAATTAGTCGGCCTAGAAGGAAACCCGGTCACAAGGACAGACGGCTGGATTGTCATCGGGATGCTATTCGGAGCCATGATAACCATCTTGTTAAGTAATAGTTTTAAGATTCGTGTCCCGAAACAGAAGCGTCGCTTAATTCAAGGATTCATCGGTGGCATCATCGCTGGCTTCGGAGCCCGCCTGGCTTTGGGCTGTAATTTGGCCGCATTCTTTACGGGGGTTCCTCAGTTTTCCTTTCATTCTTGGATTTTTATGGCGGCGACAGCAATTGGTACCTTCTTTGGCGTTAAGGTTGTCCAGACTAAATGGTGGCGCGGTAAACCTAATTTACAAAAAGGTTCATTGAATTCGGTCGTTACCCAAAACGCACCGGAATCTAAGATACAACCTGTACTAGGCTTAGTATTAGCTAGTGTTTATAGCGGCATCGTGCTTTACTTTTTCACAATTGGAAAGCCACTTTTAGCTACCGCTTGTATTGCCGGAGCACTATTTGGCATCCTCATTGAAAGGGGACAAATTTGCTTTACCTCTGCCTTCCGCGATTTATGGATCAGCGGCCGTGCTATGATGTCTAAAGCTATTGCTGTCGGAATGGCGATTAGTGTTGTAATTACATTTATTTATATTCAAAATGGTTCACTTGCCTTAATCAAAGTGGCCGGTCCCAGCACTGTTATTGGCGGCTTATTATTTGGTTTCGGCATCGTCCTTGCTGGGGGCTGCGAAACCGGAATGATGTATCGCGCGATGGAAGGTCAGCTGCTATTTTGGGTGGTCGGTGCTGGAAATATTGTTGGCGCCACATTCTTAGCCTACGGTTGGGATCATCTCGGAATCTACCATGGACTAGCTGAAAATTGGCCAAAAGTAAACTTAATCGAGGTCTGGGGGCCAACCGGTGCCCTTATTGGAACGCTGGCAATGCTGGCAGTTTGGTTTTACCTATCCAACTGGTGGGAAAAGCGCTTCCGTTATGGCAAAGGCATTACCCCTCAAAAAGGAGAGCGGCTAGCTCAGATAACAAAGGAGGCATAATCAGTGTCACAAGTATTCGATATCAACTATACCCTCGACATTCGCGGTGAACCTTGACCATATCCCGTCATTTATGCGCTGGATGCGCTAAAAACAATGAAACGAGGCGAGATTCTTCAAGTCATTGCCGATTGTCCGCAATCTTTTCGCAGCGTCCCAGAAGAAGCAGTCAAACACGGCTATCAGCTTCTTGAAGAGCCGCGAAAAGTCGGCCAGGATATTTATTTTTATATAAAAGTAGTTTCATAATTAGCTGTAAAATTAAAATAGGCGCTTCCTCATATCCGGGAAGTGCCTTGTTTTGAATTCAGGAATATAATTCATTATCATACATATACATAGATATTAACTTTTTAAGAAAGGGGTTTTGATATGGATATTTGTATTTCATGTGGATTGGAATTATCCATCTTCGAAAGAAACCGAACAGAATGCTGGGATTGCCAAGATACCACAACAGAAGCCTACGCGGAGGAAGAATAAGCACTTGTTCCTCACTTCCCCTTATTTATTCTTGCCTGCAGTCCACACAATTCAACGAAATGCTCCTTTCCTTTCCTAGTGCAGCACCGAATTATCCCTAAATGAGTAAAATGGAAGGTCTCCCCTTCCATTCCTCTTAAGCCAAAAACTTTTTAAAAACTAATGTGGCATTATGGCCGCCAAACCCTAATGAATTGGATAAAACAGCTTGAACGTTCTTTTTCTTTGCTACATTTGGAACATAGTCTAAATCAAGCTGCTCATCGGGGGTTTGGTAATTTATCGTTGGCGGAAGAATACCTTCTTTAATTGCTAGTACTGAAAAAATTGCCTCTAGAGCTCCAGTTGCTCCCAATAAATGACCGGTCATGGATTTCGTGGAACTTACGGATAGCTCATAAGCGTGGTCTTTGAAGACATCTTTAATCGCTAATGTCTCATATAAGTCATTGTAGTAAGTAGAGGTTCCATGGGCATTAATATAATCTATTTCGTTTGGCCTAAGTCCTGCATCTGCCAGTGCTAATTTCATTGCCCGTCCAGCGCCTTCCCCATCAGGTGCGGGTGTTGTAATATGATAGGCATCTGCAGTTGCACCATAACCAACCAGTTCCCCATATATGTTTGCTCCACGCGAGACTGCATGTTCCAGTTCTTCTAAAATAACAATAGCGGCACCCTCACCAATAACAAAACCATCTCGATTTTTATCAAAGGGACGACATGCCGTTTTAGGGTCTGAATTTTTTGAAAGGGCGGTCATATTGGAGAATCCAGCAATGGTCATTTCCGTGATTGTTGCTTCGGTTCCGCCGGCAATCATGATTTCCGCATCTCCTTTTTGGATTACCCTGAAAGCGTCACCGATAGAATTAGCCCCTGAGGCACACGCAGTAACCGAGCAATTATTCATTCCTTTTGCTCCCAGGGCAATCGAGACTTGGCCTGCTGCCATATCTGGTATAAACATCGGAATTGTAAATGGATTTACCCGTCTTTGCCCTTTTTCGATAAATTTTCGATGCTGCTCTTCAAATTCCGCCAACCCGCCAATTCCCGAGCCAAGCCAAACCCCGACCCGTTCTGGACTGACATCCTTGCCAATTTCAATCGCCGCATCGTTAATAGCCATTTTACTTGCTGCAATCGCGAATTGACTGTAACGGCCCATTCTGCGAGCTTCCTTTTTTTCAATGTATTCTTCCGGAACAAAACCCTTTACCTCGGCGGCAATTTTCACATCTACTTTTTCAATGTCAAACATCGTACCGGGGCCGATACCGGAGACACCGTTTTTGATATTTTCCCATGTACTATGAGCATTATTTCCCAAAGGGGTCACTGCTCCGATACCTGTAATCACAACTCGTCTCTTCATTATTTGCTTCTCCTGCTCCTTTTAGTAAAATGCCTTTTTCGTATCTTTATAAGTTTATTTTAACGAATTAACAGAGCTAGGACAAATAATTTAGTACTTGGTAATAATACTAGGTTTCTAATTCCTGTTCCTGAACCGGTAAGGAAAAATAAAAACAACTTCCTTCTCCAGGTACACTTTTTACTGAAATTTTACCTTTATGATATTCTATAATTTCCTTTGAAATCGCTAATCCTAAACCTGCTCCATTGTGTGGTTTTCCGCTCGTATTATGTTTGTAAAAGCGATTGAATACCGTATCAAGCCTATCCTTACTAATCCCAATTCCGTTATCATGAACCTTTATTGTGACATAGTTGTCCTTTTCCTGAATTAGTTCAAGTACTATTTTCCCGTCTTCCTTCACAAACCTTTGTGCATTGGTCAACAAATTGACAATGACTTGTTCAATTCTAATTTTATCTAATACTACAACTAATTGATAATCAGAAAGTTGCTCTATATAGGTAAAGGTGATTCCTTGCTGCTCAATATCCCATTGATATTTTCTAGCAATAGTACGAATATAACTTCTAATATGCACAGACTCAAAGGCAAATTTTATTTGATTTGTTTCCATATCGGAAATGTCATGTAGGTCGCGAAGCATATGTGAAAAGTAAACCGTTTGATCATAGATTAGTTGAAGATACCTTTGTTCCGGCGGGATGACGCCATCAATCATCCCTTTTGAGTAAGAACGTATGTTAGTCAATGGTGCGGCAATTTCATGGGAGATGTTGCGGATCCATTTGTTTTTTGCTTGCTGCGCTTCTTGAAGTTTTTTGTTGGTAATAAATAGTTCCTGACTCGCCAGCTCTATTTCTATTGTTCGTGCTTTGACCTGCTGTTCGAGCGAGGCATTCAAAACGCTTAAATCCCGCGAAAGACGCTCTGACTGTGCAAACGCCGCTGCAAATCTTTTTGAAAGAATAATTGCCTGCGTAAATAAAAAGAAAAATAGTCCAACAGATGCTAATTCAGTTGTATGAATGAGTTTGTTAAAATATAGTACATCATTAATCATTGCTAAAAATAGGATAAATGTTGCTACAGCATTTAATAAATACCCTTCTCGTCTTGCCTTGGTTGCTGCTATATAAACGATAAGAATGTAAATAATCGTTGCGATTATTAATAGTTGAAGAAAGACCATTGTTTGCGTAAAAATTACGGCAGGGGTAAGGAGGATAAATAGACTGTATGCAAAAAATACTTTGGTGATAATATTTCTCATTCGTCGCTTCATTTCTCGCGGATATTGTGTATAAGTAAATAGTGCAATAAACCAAATCCCTAAAGTCGCACCTAAGTATTCCAATTTTCGGGCAACTTCCCAATTTAGAAAAGGTAATAAATAGGTTGCCAAACCTTCTTCAAGGAGGATGGCACGAATAGCAACTACAATACAAACAATCGCAAAAAACAAAAAGGAACGTTCTCTTTTTCTAAATAAAAACAGTACAAGATGATAAATTCCAATCATCATTAGACTTGTAACAATAATAGCCCGATAAATAATCGCTTTTTCCCGGTAAGCGAAAATAGTTTCCGGTTCCCCTAATAAAATTTCTTCATCAAATCCAGCCTTTCGTTGATGAAAGTTTGAGATTTGGATAATCACTTCCACTGGATTTGATTGCGGCAAGAAGGTTATTACTTTAGGGTTATTCTCTGGTTTCATAGCTTCTCTTGTTGCTGCTACTATTCCTACGTTCCCCCTTTCCTCTCCATTAATCCATAGTTTATAAGCAGAGGCAAAACTAGGCATATAAAAGGCTTGAAGCTTTCCAAGTTCTGAAACTGGTAGAATTATTTGTAGCCGATATGTTGCATATCCTCTTAGAGGCAGTTTTTCACCTGCCAGTTCTACGTTTGTCCACGTATGTGGAACTGTAACAATTTGCGGCTGTTTGTTGATGTTTTTTTTCTTGAAGTCCCCTGGGGAATATAGCTCTTGCCAATAAAATTCCCACTCACCGTTTAGGGTTAGAATCTCTTGCACTGGGGTGTTACTAACCTTCATTACTCCCTGATTGATATTACTCTTTGTCTCAGCACTTCCCATCGGTGCAACCGAAACGAAACTAATCATGACGAACATGATTATGAAACTATGGTATATCCATTTCATCACCAACATTCCTTTTCGCTTATCTCCTTCCTCTCCTACTATCTTACCATTCTTTTACTATTAGTACGGACTAACAGACTAGCTGCTAAGATATCATTTACTGTAAATATGGTATAGTAAAATTAGTAGAAAATTTAAAATAATATTTACAAGGGGTTGAAGGGAATGCGTCCCTCTACTATTTTAACAATAGAGGATGACTCTAAGATTATTGATATCCTACGCCTTTATCTTGAGCGCGAGGGATTCACCGTTTATACTGCATTAAATGCAATTGATGGTCTACGACTAATGCAAAAGGTCAAACCAGATATCGTTTTACTAGATATCAAACTTCCCGATTCAAATGGCTTTGAATTAGCACGGAAATATCGAATGGTATCAGATGGTATTTTAATTTTTATAACTGGCGAAAAAACACAGAGCACAATTATGAAAGGATTTGAAATTGGCTGTGATGACTACATCACGAAACCTTTTGACCCCCCAGAAGTGATTGCTAGAATAAAAGCCAACTTAAGAAGAACTCGTACAGTAGTAGCAGAACAAATAGTCATTGAAAGTTTAACAATAAATCTCTCTGATAAAAATGTTTATAAACATGGAGAATCAGTGGAGCTATTTGCGAAAGAAAAGCTGTTACTCTTTCACCTCGCTCAACACCCTAATCAAGTATTAAGTACTGAACAATTATTTGATTTAATATGGGGGATGGATTCAAGCGCTGATATTAAGACTGTTCAAGTCCACATTAGTACGTTAAGGAGAAAAATTGAGGATGACCCTAAAAATCCACAATTTATTCAAACTGTTAGAGGCTTTGGCTATAGATTAGTGACCAAGTAGCCGAATAGTTCCTCTATGAAAAATTTCACCTTCCCCACTAATATTTTTCCATTCGTCGTAATTTTTTATATTTTTTAACTTGTTTTTAACCTATAACAGTTATTGTAATAATAAGATTACTCTCCTATCAAGAGGATTAATCATTTTAAAAAGGGGAAGTGAAACCAATGAATGATGTATTAGATCAAGAATGGGTACAATTAATCTTATCAGCCAAACAACAAGGACTATCCATTGAGGAAATTAGAGAGTTCTTAGAAAAAGAAACGAATCAAGACAACAAGAAAAAAACGGGATAATCAGGTGATGGAGGATTATCCCTTTTTTCTATTCGGGTTTTAAGCAAACACTTCTGTCCATTCGTCGCGTTTAGCGAGCAATTGTCTTGCAAGCTCTTTTGCGCCTTCTAGACTGTGGCTGGCTGCCCAGCCGCATTGGACCTCATTGCAGGCAGGTACTTCGTCTGCTGCCAGTACATCATGCAATGTTTTTTCGAGAATATCTAAGATTTCTTCATAATTATCATGATTGATGACTGTGACATAAAATCCTGTTTGGCATCCCATCGGACTAACATCAACGATATGATCTGAATGGTTGCGGATGTTCTCTGCCAGTAAATGCTCTAATGAGTGAAGTGCCGGCATTTCCATATGTTCCTTATTTGGCTGCTTTAGACGAACATCATATTTATGAATGACATCACCGTTCTTGCCTTCCTTTACACCTGCTAAACGCACATAAGGCGCTTTTACTTTTGTATGGTCGAGATTAAAGCTTTCAACATTCATTTTTTTCGTCATTCTAATTCACTCCTAAACGTTGTATATATATGATAGTCTAACTAGCAAAAAACACTACATTCATAGAACGTCTATTGTTCATTGTACACTTACGACGTCTTTTTTTCTAAGGAAATTTCATCTATATCGTCAAGCTCTTCGGACTTTTGATATTTCGGATAAGTATTAAATAAATCACAAGGAATAAGAAAATCAGAAAATGCCATTACCTGCAGGACTTGCATAGTAGCGAAGTGGTTCAAATAAGATAGATAGAGAAAGTCCTATGTAAGGGGGATGACCATTGACCATTTTTAATAAAATTGCGTTATTTTTCGTTCTGTTATACTCCGCATTCATTATTATCAATACGTATTTAGGTGAAACGGAACGGCTACAATCCAATTTTCTTTATTTTTTGATGAATGGTTTTGCCTACATTGTCACAGCTTATGAAGTGGAAAAAGAAAAACAGGTGTCGACCTTTTTTTAAAACGAAAAATCTTGTAAGGAGCTAGGAGAAACTTTAGCTCCTTTTTCTTTTGTAACCAAATAAAGGAAAGCTAAACAGGGAATACTCCAACTAGTACATGAATGAGGAGGACATGCTGCATGAGTACCACAAAGAATACTCTTTCCATTTTTGCCCTAGGTGGAATCAATGAAATCGGTAAAAACATGTATGTAATCCAATACGCTGATGAGCTTGTTATTGTTGATTGCGGTGGGAAGTTTCCTGACGAAAGTCTGCTGGGAATTGATTTAATTATTCCTGATACAGCCTATTTAGAAGAACATCGGGAGCAAATTCGCGCGCTAATTGTTACCCATGGTCATGAGGACCATATTGGCGGGATTCCCTATTTCTTAAAGAAGTGCAATGTACCGATTTATGCAACGCAATTCACACTCGGATTAATACAGCTAAAATTGGACGAGCACCGGATGCAGCGGGATACAACATTAATCCCAATTGATGCCTCTTCAAAGCTGAAGTTCGGCAGCATCGGTGTATCGTTTTTTCGGGTAAGTCACAGTATTCCGGATTGCCTCGGTATTGTATTCCAGACACCAGAAGGGAATATCGTTCATACTGGTGATTTTAAATTTGACTTAACCCCAGAAAATAACCAACACTCGGACATTCATAAGATGGCGGAGATCGGCACCAACGGAGTGATTGCCCTTATTTCTGAGAGTACCAATGCCGAACGAAAAGGGATGACACCTTCCGAGCAAATGGTAGGCACTCACTTGGAAGAAGCATTTCTTCATGCCCCAGGAAAAATATTTGTTTCTACCTTTGCCTCTAATGTGAATCGAGTACAGCAAATTATTTCAGCCTGTATCGTAACCAATCGGAAGCTAGCATTACTAGGCCGCAGCATGGTCAATGTCGTTTCAGTTGCCATTGAAAAAGGGTATTTAAATGTACCGGAGGGGATGCTGATTGACGCCGTTGAAGTGGAGAAGCTGCCTCCAGAAAAAGTAGCCATCCTCTGTACCGGCAGTCAAGGTGAACCAATGGCGGCACTTGGCCGCCTTGCCAGCGGAAATTATCGCGATGTTTCGATTTATCCTGGTGATACAGTGATTTTAGCTGCTTCCCCAATCCCCGGGAATGAACGGGATGTCTCCCGCATCATCGACCAGTTATTTCAACTTGGTGCTAAAGTGATTTATGGCTCTGGCAGTTCGACAGGGATGCATGTATCGGGGCACGGCTATCAGGAAGATTTGAAGCTAATGCTGACATTAATGAAACCCACCTACTTTATCCCCATTCACGGGGAATATCGCATGCTCCATCATCATCGCCTGTTGGCAGAATCAGTCGGCGTGGAGAAAAACAATACCTTTATCATTAAAAATGGTGATGTCGTCGATATTGAAAACGGCGTGGCGCGACAGACCCGATCCGTTCCAGCTGGTGATACTTACGTTGACGGCATGGGGATTGGCGATATCGGCGAGATTGTCCTCCGTGACCGTAAGCAACTCTCTGAAGATGGTATGATGGTGATCGTGATTACCCTTAGTAAAAATGAACGTCATATTATTCAAGGTCCAGATACGATTACGCGCGGCTTTGTATATGTAAAAAACTCTGAAGACTTGTTAAAACAGGTCAATCAGCTTGTCAAAAAAACAGTCCAAGACATGCAGACAGATAATATCCGCCAGTGGAATGTCATCAAACAGAACATCAAAAAAACCGTCGGACAATACTTGTTTACACAAACAAAACGAAAACCAATGATCTTACCAATCATAATTGAGATTTAATATCATGGTGTCAGGCACTCTCACAGCAGTGCCTGACACCATGACGATAACACCGTAGCTATTGTTTAATCGGAATATAGCCAATTTTTCCAATTATTTCTTGCCCCTGTGGCCCCTGCATCCATTTGAGAAACGGCTGGATTGATTTTTTTTCATTATCCTTCAATGTAATCGCATAAAGATTAGCAGTAAAAGGATATTTGTTGCTCGCAATATTTTCCGGTGTCGGCTCCACTCCATTAATAGCCAGCAGTTTAATATTAGGATTGGGATTCATGCCAGTTGCAAAAAAGCGAAATGAAAAGCCAAGCGAATTTTCATAGTTGCGATAATCGGCAACTTGTTCAATAATCCCGCCCATCCCCTCGGGTACTTCTTCTTTCATTGGCTCCATAATGGGCGTATTACCCATTATCTTTTCCAACAATGTTTGGCTGCCGGAATTTTTTGGACGTTGGAAAGCAATAATCCGCTTGTTTGCTCCGTCTAAATCAGACCAGTTCCTTATTTTCCCTGAATATACTCCTTGAATCTCAGAAACTTGTAATCCATCTACAGGATTTTTTGGATTAACGAAAAAGACGAATGCTTCCTTGCCGATTGGTGTCATCACCAACTCTTTGCCAGCCTTTTTTGCTAATTCATGCTGGTCTTTTGACGGCTCTGCCCCAAAATAAATGTCAATTTCGCCAGACAGCAGACGCTCATAAGCATAAATCGTGTTTGTAAACGAAACAACCTCTCGACTTTCCATAACCTTGTTAACATTTTCATAGACAGTATTGGCAAAAGCCGAATATACAGGAAAGGCGGCTTCAGCACCATCTAGAATTGGCATTTCAGTCGGTTTCGTAATTGTGAATGAGGATTTCGTTTCTAGCTTAGGTAATTTGTTGTCCGGATTATTCACTTCATAAGGCGTTAAATCGGTACTTGAATAACCTCCGCCATATTCAAATCCATAAGACGGAAGCACCGTTTTACTGCGATGCCATTGTACAGCTGAACCGGTTCCTACAGCCAACATAAAGACGACAGCAAATGTGACCAGTTGCTTTGGCTTCCAGACAGGACGTATTTTTTTGACCATCACAGCACAAAGCATTCCCGCAGTAAACGCTAGCTCATAAGCTAACGGTGCCCAAAGAAACAGCCTGCCTTCGCCCATGAACATGGCAAAAAAGTAAAGCGGCCCTAGAGCAATATGAAAAATACTGTAAAACAGCCACATATCTGCGCCATAAAAGCCCTCGCTAAAGAGCATGAATACAGCCCATAATACCGCAGTATAGACCAACGGAAAAAGATACACCACAACCTGCAGTTTTGTGTCCGCCGCTTCCGCCTTCCTTACTACAAAAAACCCTGCCAGCAACCCGCCAAGCAGTAAAGGAATTAATGACGAGATGACCATATAATTTTCCAGCCAATTCATTGTAAATACAGATGCAATTGAAAGTACAAACGGAATCATCCCAAACCATAGCGCTAAGCTTCTCAACCATTTACCCATTTCATTCTCCCCACCCTTCTCATTTAGTGTAATTTTACACTAAATGGCTTCTTTTAACAATATAAGATAGTTAAAAACAATTGTTCACTAGATTGTTCCTATTGCTCACCATTTAATCTACAGTACAGTGTTATTATTAATTTAATAGAATATTTTTAGGAGATGATTTAATGCACATGGCTGATGCCTTGATTTCACCCGCGGTTGGTGGAACAATGCTCGCAGTATCAACAGGAGTTGCCGCCTACTCGATAAAAAAAATGGGTACTGATTTAGACAATAAAAAGATTCCATTAATGGGTGTAATCGGTGCGTTTGTGTTTGCGGCCCAAATGATTAACTTTGCTATTCCAGGTACCGGTTCGAGCGGTCATATTGGCGGCGGTATGCTTCTTTCCATTTTACTAGGCCCATATGCCGGTTTTTTAACGATGGCCTCCATCCTATTCATTCAGGCATTATTTTTTGGTGACGGCGGGTTACTAGCCTTTGGATGTAATCTCTTCAATATGGGCTTTTTTACTTGCTTCCTCGCTTATCCACTAATTTATAAATGGTTTACGCGGAGGGGAATCACCGAAAAGAGAATCTTTTGGGGTACGATGGCTGCTGTGGTTATTGGATTGCAGCTCGGTGCCTTTAGCGTTGTTCTTGAAACAGTTTTTTCAGGAAAGACAGAATTACCATTTTCAACCTTTGTACTGTTGATGCAACCCATTCACCTTGCCATCGGAATTGTTGAAGCCCTCGTTACTGCAGCAGTGGTAATTTTTGTATGGAAGGCGCGCCCGGAACTTCTCGAAAAAACAAATGCTGGCGAGACGCTTGGCTCAATCTCAATGAAGAAGGTCCTATCATCCTTAGCAATTGCTGCTATTGTAGTGGGAGGCGGCCTGTCATTATTTGCATCTGCCAACCCTGATGGTTTAGAATGGTCTATGGAAAAGACAGCAGGAACAACAGAACTTACTGCTACGGGAAGAATTCATCAATTAGTTGCTAATATTCAATCTAAAACTGCTATTTTACCGGATTACAGCTTTAAATCGAATGATGATACAACCGATGTTGATAAGAATTCAGCGACTGTATATGCTGGGACAAGTATTTCAGGTATTGTTGGCGGTGGGCTTACCCTTCTACTTGCTGTTTTAATTGGCTTTGTGATTCGAGCCATTAAGAAAAAAAGAAACATTACAATGAAAAACACTTAAACGTTTATTTTTCTTAGGATTTGATAGAAGATGACAAGCTTAAAAACATCTATGCATGATATCCAATTTCTTGATGAGCTGGCTCAACAAAAGACCTCTATTCACCATTTGCACCCGCTCGTAAAGCTAATCACCACAGTTGTTTACTTGACTGTGGTGGTTTCATTTAGCAAGGATGAAATTAGTGGTCTTTTTCCCTTCCTTTTTTATCCGGTGTTACTCTTTAGTTTAGCTGAGATTCCGCCAGCTCCCATCTTTAAGAGAGTGTTATGGGTTATGCCGTTTGTGATTGGTATTGGAATATTTAATCCCATTTTCGATCAACAGACAGTGGACCTATTTGGCTTGACCATCTCCAGAGGCTGGTTAACCTTTTTATCAATCATAGTAAAAACGGTTTTAACCGTAACAGCAAGCATTCTCTTGATTGCTACAACAGGAATCAATCAACTTGCAGCAGCGCTCAGAATCCTAAAGCTGCCAAAAATTTTCGTATTGCAGCTGTTATTAACATATCGATACATTTCGGTATTAATCGAAGAGCTTGCAAGAATGAATATCGCCTATTCGCTGAGAGCTCCAAAACAGCAAGGAATTCACTTTAGTGCTTGGGGGTCTTTCGCAGGACAGCTGCTGCTTAGAACCTTTGACAGAGCACAGAGAGTTTATCAATCGATGAGTCTAAGAGGTTTTTCGGGTGAGTACCATACTGGAAAAATAACTAAGCTTTGTATGTCTGATGTTATTTATTTTATTTGCTGGTGTTTGTTTTTCTTATTGGCAAGAATTTATGACATCCCCTCATTGATGGGTTCATTTTTTACGGGTGGTGATTGAGATGAGTCGGCCTATTATTGACGTAAGTGGTTTACATTTTACTTATCCTGATGGTCATCAGGCAATTAAAAAAATCTCCTTTACGATTCATCAAGGTGAATCTGTCGGGATTATCGGAGCAAATGGAGCCGGGAAATCCACTTTACTCATGTTGTTGATGGGTGTCCTATTACCAGATGAAGGCCAAATATTTGTCGGTGATGTTCAGCTTGCAAAAAAGAATTTTCCAATTATTCGCCAGCAGATAGGGATGGTATTTCAAGATCCAGATGACCAATTGTTTATGACATCTGTCTATGATGATGTTGCCTTTGGGCCCCGTAACTACCGCCTGAGTGAAGCGGAAGTTGAACAGCGGGTTACGCGAGCATTAGAACTAGTCGGTATTCCTCATCTACGTGACAAAGCTCCGTTTAAGTTATCTGGCGGCGAAAAAAAGGCGGCGGCGATAGCTTCCGTCCTCTCAATGCAGCCCGAGGTTTTAATTATGGATGAACCGACAGCTGCCTTAGATCCGCAAGCTCGGCGCAGATTATTAACTTTATTGAATAGCTTCCAACATACAAAAATCATTACTAGCCATGATTTAGATATGGTTCTTGAAACTTGTTCCCGCATTATAATCATCAAGGAAGGGCAAATAGCTGCAGATGGACCAGTGAAAGGGATTTTGGGAAATGAGCAATTACTGGAGGACTGCGGCTTAGAATTACCATTTTCATTACAAACTTGTCCGATTTGCGGTTCCAAGAAACGTTAATATTGAAAAAACCAGTAACTTAGCCTATGCATTTAAGCTACTGGTTTTTTTGCAAAATATACTAGATCGTAAATTTCCAGTACCCCGCAAACAATTCAAGCAATCTTTCTCGTTTCGTATCGCGCAATGTTACTAAAAATGGGCACTCTCCTCTTTCCTGGATGACCGTTTGCACCATTCCCTCACCAAGCGGACTGCAGAAGACAAGCTCTGTCCCAGGCAATTTTATCGTTTTGCACCTTGCCTGAAGTTCATCATCAACAAACTCTTCTGAGATGGGCAGGTTCAATAGTTTCTCCCACAATCCCACAGTTTCCTCTAGGTCTCGTACTGCGAACCCAACATGAGCAAACTGTGGACTGCCGGTTGTCTGTGCCCCAACTAACCCTTGTTCCTTAAATTCTGCCAATCTTTCTTCATCTGATTTTTCCCATTGGATGAAAAATGGCAGAGACAGTTCAGTTTGATTACTTTCAGGGAACAGTAAAGACCATTTGATTACTTGCCCATCAGCCCGTGTCCTTTCACCAGGCAGCGGGCCATACACAGTAAACCCAGCATGCTCCAATTGTTCTGCCAATTCTTGAATACGATCTGTCCGAATCGCTATTTTTGCCGGACCCTCCATTCCCTCTCTAAGTAACTTATCAACGGTTTCAACAACTAGCCGGTTTTCACGTTGCTGCTCGGCTACGGCTTGATTTTCCACACCCAAAAATTCGATATAACTTAAACCAAAGTATGTAAGTGAGTTATACGTCCCCCAATTTTGGTGCCGCCCACCATTTACGGCGTGAATTCCGCTGTCTTTCAGAGGTGTAATTGCCTCTTCTGGTTTATTTTTTAAAAACACGAGATGATCGAATGCTAACATTTTATCCCCTTCCTTTCGCTGCTGCTTTCAGACACCAAACATATTATAACTAAAAAAGAGCCCAAATTATGATTTTTGAGCTCTCGGAAAGACAGCCTCAATAGTTGTTCCCTTACCTAGACTGCTTTCTACTTTTATTTTTCCATGATGCTTATCAATAATCCACTTGGCAATGGACAAGCCAAGGCCTGTTCCTTCACCGGCAGTTCGTGCTTTATCACTTTGGAAGAAGCGGTCAAAAATTTTCGGAATATCCTGTTCAGGGATTCCAATTCCATTATCTTTTACACTGAGAATAATAGATGAATGGGTTTGTTGACAAGAGAGAAGAATTCTCCCCCCTTCTTGGGTGTACTTAAGGGCATTATCTAATAAAATGACAATCAATTGCTGAATTCTCTCTTTATCCGCTATAAATGTTACCGCTTCTTCTGCCTCCAATTGGAGCTCCTTTTCTTGGTATAGGGCAATGTCTTCATAATCATGAACCATTTCCTTTAGCAGTCCATCAAGACGAAATACTTGTTTGTTCATTTCCAATTGATTAGAGTCAGATCTCGCCAGTGTTAACAAGTTGGCAACGAGCTTCGATAATCGCCTGGATTCATTCGAGATGGTTGAAACATCCAATATTTTATCCTGGATGGTAGCCTTAGGGGAGCGAAACAACAGCTCTGTTTTTGCCTGGATGACCGCAAGTGGAGTACGCAGCTCATGAGAGGCATCGGAAACAAATTGCTGCTGTTTATTCCAGGCCTTTTGGATTGGTACTAAAGCGCGCCCAGCTAGGAAATAGCCTGAAGCAACGGCACAAATGATTCCGATACCGCAGCCAATCAAAATAATCAGCAGCAGCCGCTCTAATAATTCCTTTTCCGAATTAACATTGCGAACAAATTGAATCGTCATTTTACCAATATTCGTATCAACCTGAAAGGCAATATAGCGATAAGAAAATTGACCAACTTTGACATCTTCCAATGAACCTAGTTCTTTCGGGCGAATTTGCTTTTGATGATCTTGAAAAAGTGCAAATTCCCTCGACTCTTCCGATAATAGCTGTTTTTTTCCATCCCATATTAAGGTCATGATCCTTGGATCTCGACGAATTAACTTCGGACCCTGTGGTTCTATCGGCCCCTGATCTACCTGATTTGCCTTCTGCTCAAGCGATTCTACTGCCTCGATTAGTGAACGGTTGACATCTCGATACAATCTATTCTCGGTATACACATAAATTGTACCACCAAGGATGCCAATTAGAATAATAAACACAAGTGAATTTAATAATGTCAGTTTAATAAGTGTTTGCCGAAACATAGTCCGCCCCTACTTTTCGTCAAGCATATAGCCGACGCCGCGAATAGTTTTTATGTCTGCATGATAGCCAAACGGCTCGAGCTTTTTACGAAGATGATGCATGAATACTTCAACAATGGCGATGGTCGTATCGGAGTCAAATCCCCAAACGCGGTCATAAATTTGCTCTTTTGTTAATATAGCACCCTTATTTTGGATGAGATATTCCAATAATTCGTACTGTTTAGCTGTTAATTTAATCGGCTCACCATCGACAATAATATCACGCTCCTTGCCAAACAACTCAATGCCGCGATATTTTACAGTTTGATTGGTCGTTAAGCTACCGCTTCTCCTTAATAGAGCGCGAATTCGTGCCTTTAATTCAGCACCTTGAAATGGCTTCACTAAATAATCATCACCACCGCTGTCGAGCCCCTTAACCCGATCCTCTAACGAATCTCTCGCGGTCAGGAACAAAACAGGAATGGTTAGCCCTTCTTTACGAATCGTTTTTAATACTTGAAATCCGTCCATTTCCGGAAGCATCACATCAAGTACAATCGCATCATGGATATTCTGCCTTGCCAAAAATAATGCTTCCTCTCCATCTGATGCTTGGTCTACCTCAAACTCGTCCTTTAACAGCTGGACAATTGATTCTAATAATGGGAGATTATCTTCAACCACCAATAAACGCATGATTACCGCTCCTTAACACTAAGTAAATAACATAATAAGTCCATTATATCGAAAAGGAGCGATAAACACATAGAATCGATTGGTTACGAATTGGTGTCAGGCGCACTAAACCGCTTCTGCTTCAATTTTTCCTTTTTTCCTTCGTTTATCCGCTCTTAAGATTTTCATTGAGAGGTAGATTCCTGAGCCTGTTAAGAAAATCATCGCTACTGCCGTCAGGTCAATGAGCCACTTAATATTGGTAGTACCAATTCTCCCTTCATGCAAGCCCTTAATGATGCTCATGAATGAACCCGATCCCTCATTATCACCTTTTAAGCCACTGCGGTCAAAATTACCACCAGGTCCTGGGAATTGTCCATTTGCAGTGGTACCGTTCTGATTTGTTGTTGTTTGATTGTTTGTAGTTCCTTGAGATTGCTTCGTTGTTTGAGAACTAGAATCTCCAGTTTGTGACGACGAATCAGTTGTTCCTTGCTGTTGTGGGATCTGCCCCGGTTGAAAATTACCTCTTTCTATTGTCTGGGACTGACCAATCAGCCATGGTTCATTCATAATTAAACCTGTAATCGACTCCATTAAAATCAGTATCGAGCAAATTAACCCAATCCATAAATGAGCTTTTCTTGTCTTTTTCATATCTATTCCTCCATATTTTGAAAGATACTCTCTCTTGGTGCCAGGCACCCGGTTCCACTTATTGGAATCTGAGTGCCTGAATTGGATTTAGTTTAGAAGCTTTATTGGCTGGGAAGACACCAAATACAACACCAACCACAACTGAGAATAAGAAAGATAACAGCATTACATTAGTCGAGAAGGAAATACTCATATCCATTAGAGTAGAAACAAGTTTTCCTAAGCCTAAACCTGCTAAAATTCCAATGAGACCGCCCATTGCACTAAGGATGACAGCTTCAATTAAAAACTGCAGCAAAATATCCCGTCGTTTCGCGCCAATCGCTTTACGGATTCCTATTTCCTTCGTACGTTCTGAAACCGAAACAAGCATAATATTCATAATGCCGATTCCGCCAACAAGTAAGGAAATACTGGCAATACCACCGAGCATCATCGTCATCGTATCAGAAACGGAACTCATCGTATCCATAACATCCTGTTGATTTGTTACCCCATAATCATCACTTTTCCCAGGAAAAAGGCTCGCCATCGTCAGTTTGATCCGATTCATGACAAAGTCCATCTGTTCCTCACTTTTCCCTTGGATATAAACTGTGCTAATGGTCGTGCTGCCAACTAAACGCTGACCTGTGCTCAATGGAACAATCAGAACATTGTCACCGCTAGTACCCAGCGAACTTCCTTTAGAGGCCAGGACACCGACTACCTTATATGATGTTCCATTCACTTGGATATGTTCACCAATCGGATTGTTTACGCCAAAAAGTGTTTCTGCTGTCTCTGAACCAAGGACCACGACCTTTTGCCGATATTCTACATCCAAATCGGTGATAAATCGCCCCTGACTGACGTTCGTATCACGAACGTCTGAATATGCTGCATTTGTTCCAGTTACACTTACTTGCGAAGTGGTCCGATCTTTTTTTACGGTAACGCGCCCTGAAACAACTGGTGATACAGCTTTAACACCTTCTAAATCACTTAGCTCAGTGATTGTATCATCCGTCAGCTCAATATCAGTACTGTAGGTATTCACAGTGAGTAAGTTTGTTCCTAATTGATTTATACTGCTTGTTACATTTTTTGCTGAACCTTGAGCAATTGATACAAGGACAATAACGGAGGATACCCCGATAATAATACCCAGCATCGTCAGAACTGAACGTAATTTATTTGAACGAATGCTTCTTAATGCCATTTTAATGGATTGCAAGATTCTCAAATAACACACCCCCATTCTCGAATAGCTGACCGTCCTGGATACTAACCATTCGTTTGGCCTGCTTAGCAATCTCTAAATCATGGGTGATAAGGATGATTGTATGTCCTAAATCATTTAACTCCTGCATGAGCTGCAGAATTTCTTTACTTGTCTTACTATCAAGTGCCCCTGTTGGTTCATCCGCCAAGAGAATCGCTGGCTGGGAAACAAGAGCCCTAGCAATGGCAACCCGTTGTTGCTGCCCCCCTGAAAGCTGAGTAGGCAGGTGCCCAGCACGTTCCTTTAGACCTACCCGACTTAGACCTGCCAGTGCCCGTTCTCGTCTTTCACTCGCTGACACTCCAGCATAAACTAGGGGTAATTCCACATTTTCCATGGCAGTCAACTTAGATAGTAAGTTGAAATTCTGAAAAATAAACCCAATCTTCTGATTACGAATTTCTGCTAATTGGTGTTCATTATATTTGCCAATATCTTTTCCATCTAATAGATATGTGCCTTTATCAGGTTGATCGAGACAGCCTAACATATTCATCAGTGTTGATTTTCCAGAACCTGATGGACCAATAATTGCTAAAAATTCACCTTTATCAATTTCAAGTGATATATCATTTAAAGCATGGACAGTTTCACCGCCCAGTTTGTAAGTTTTAGTCATATTTTTTATTACAATAATTGGTTTGCTCATTAGTTGCTGCTCCTTCCACCGCCGTTAGAGCTGCCACCATTACCACCGCTTGGAGGCATGCCACCGCCGGTCATACCGCCCATTCCTCCCATGCCTTGCATCTTGCCGCTTTGTTGACTAGAGGATGAGCTATCTGAAGAAAGCTGCGGTAACTGAATCGTTTGGCCTTCGGTTAATCCCTTAGTGATTTCAACATATTCTTCATTAGCGATACCAGTTTTCACTGTTACTTGTTGCGCTGCATTCTCATTACTTTCAGAAGTTGTTGTTTGCTCATTGCTTGTTGCAGTTACCAGAACATATTTTTCATCGTTATTGGTGTGAACAGCATCAACTGGAACATAAAGGGCATTTGATTTCGTTTGTGTTAAGATACTTGCTTCTGTACTCATACCAATCTTTAAGTCTTTTGGTTTTTCAATATGAACAGTAACGTCAAAAGTAGTTGTCCCGTTTTCTGAGTTACCTTCCTTTGCAACCTTAGTTACTTTACCCGTAAAGGTTTCATCAGGAAAAGCACTCACAGTCACATTTGCCGTTTGTTTCTTTTTCACTTTCGTTATATCAAGTTCATCAATCTGAACCACAGTTTGTAAATCATTATAGTCTGTAATATGAGCGACAACTTGGCCTTTTGTTACCCGATCACCGTCATCAACAGACACCGACGTGATTGTACCGTCTGCAGTTGCGGTAATCGGATCACTGCCATCAGTGAAGGTTACTAATTCCTCTCCCTCACTTACCTCGTCGCCGGTAGAAACCAAGACTTCATCGATTTCACTATTATCATCATCAGCCTCAATATCATCACTCGTAACTGATGCAACCGTGCCTGATCCGCTCACCCGAACTTCTAACTTTCCTTTTTGAACGGTAGCTGTTCTAGTTTGCTGCACCACTTCTGCCGATCCTTTTTTGCTGTTATACCACTGAAATCCAACAAATCCAATGATTAGTACACTCACGATAATCCAAATCCATTTTTTCATTTGCTTGGCTCCTTTTATTTATTCCATGGAGTAGTCCGGACCTACACCATCGGGTTGTTTCATTTATGAGCCTATTATTACGTGAGAACCTTAACTTATCCTTAAGAAAAAATAATTGATTTTACAAAAAAACAGTCCCTCTACTTAAGAGGGACTGTCCACTGGAGACGGACAAGTGTCCACGAAGGGTGCCAGGCACCAAAGAGAAGGCACCAAAGAGAAGCACCAAAGAAGAGGCACCAAAGAGAAGCGCCAAAGAGAAGCGCCAAAGAAGGCACCATTCAAAGACATCTTTTGAGTTGTTTGCGAGCGCGGTATAGTCTTGTTTTGACGGTGCCGCATTTTAGGTTTAGCAGGTCAGCTATTTCTGTTTCTTTGAGGCCGTATTGCGTTTTTAAGATGAGGATTTGCTGTGCATTGTTAGGAAGTTTTACTAGCATTTTGTCGATTTCTTCCTGAAATAGGCGGACACACACCTCATCTTCGAGATCTTCTTTATTTCCGCATAAACCTGCTATCGGCTCTAATAATGAATGTTCAAGAAGCATGCAGCCCTTGCGCTTCTCCATCCGTAAAAAATCAATTGCCGTCCGCACCGTGATTGCCGACAACCAAGCACCGATTTTCGCTGGATCATCGATAGAATCCATTTTTCTATATGCTTTAAAGAAAGCCTCCTGAACGATATCCTCTGCAAGGAAGCAGTCTTTCACATATTGATAGGCAATAAATTGCAGCCGTGGTACATGCGTGGTATATAACTGATTAAAATCAATTGTGCACAGGGCGTTCTCCCCCTTTACCCTTATCTCTCTTTAATAATGCTGTTTTACAAAATCCGGGGCATGTTCCTCATCAAAGGACATAATCTCGTAGTAACCACCAATCTTATAGTAAAAAATCACCTTGTATTCTTTACTGTATCCTGCAGAGGCACTGTCAAGCAGCTGCTGCATTTGTGTCTTATCCGTTAGCTTCAGGGAGTTTCGCTTTGCTTCTAACTCTTGCTTACTCTTATCAGAGTCATCAAAATCAGACAAGTCCGTCTTTACAACAAGTACCTGTGAAAAGTCATCTGCTGTTACGCTCGCTCTATCCAACAGTTTCTTCTCTTTAAACCAGTTTATGACATGTTGATAAGTCGGTTTGATTTCGGAAAGATTGATAAAATCTCCGTTCCGCATAATAAGATCAATCCTAGAACCGCGATCTTGGTAATACTGGCCGTCCTTATAAGATTCCACTAAAATGTCTTTCTTTAAGGCTGCTAGCACTTCTCGTATTTCTTCAGGATTAGAGATTGACATTTGCTTACTTAATGGTCCATTAGCTTGGACATTAATCAGCTTAATTTTTTCCTCTTTTATCTTAAAAACAGGTTTAGACGCTAACTTGTATTCTTTCGATTCATAAATCGGTTGGAAAAGATCATCATACAGCCGCTGATTAACGCTATACTCACGGGTTATAGACTTGCCATTTTCCAATTTATACCTAAAAAGTAAATCCATCAACTGTTTATCTTTTGGCTGTCGCAAATCTCGGTCAGCAAGAATCTGCTTGTGTAATCTGCGAACTGCTGCAATATTATTTGTTTGTTTTAGTGGTTTAACTGTGTAGTATTCCTTATATTGGTCATCCCCGCTAAAATAAGCATAGGGATCATTGCTCAGCTGAACACTCTGAATTTCCGCTGCTTCTGGTATATTATTTTCATAAATTCCTAGTGCTTTTACGCCAATAATAAGGACCGTTACAACTGCCGCATAAATTATTAATCCTTTGATGCGGCCGAATACCCTCCATGTTTTTTGCAGCACCATTTCGGCAATAAAGTATCCTAACACAGCCCCAACCAAATACCCAAATATCGTCCATGTTAAGTTGTCATTAGACATACCGCTAAAATAGGTTCCACCGGTTAACATCGTACAGAACGTTACGCCGTAGCGGAAAATGCTACGTAACTTCGGAAAGGCAATTGCCTCTGCTGCCTGCTCTACATTCCGCTTTCTATAAAGAAATAGAGCCAGAAAATAGAATATCAATGATAACAAAAGATAAGCCCCAGCATCTTGCCATTGGAAAACATTCCCGTTCAATAGCGTTGCAAAGGTAATCGGTGACATTTTTTCTAATTGGCGATGAAGAAGAAAGTCACTAGGAAACCCATAAAGCAATTTTTTTAAGTTATAAAATAACAGCAAAATCATTCCTACCGGGAAAAACAAAAAAATATATGACAGGACCGCATGGACAACGGATATCCCTGTAAGCATTGCAATCATGACACTAGCCGTATATAAAAGTAAGGAAATTATGATTGTCGTGCTAGTCCAGTAAAAAACATCTCCCAAACGAAAAACCGTACTAAAGTCTAACAACGCATGTAAGGCAAGAATAATACAGCTGGTTCCGATAACAGGAGTAATTAACAAGGCAACTCCTGTCAGTGCATAATGATGAAAAATCTTTTCTCGTTTTAAGGGCAGACTGTGCATTAAATCAGCCGCCTGTTTCACATGAAGGAAGCGAAATAAAAATACGGCTAAAATAACCGGAACAATCACGAGCAAACCAAGCTGTAATTCAAAGTCTAATTGAAACAGGGCATAACGATCAATGGCACCATCCTCAGGCAAGCGCTCCTCTGAATACATCATTAACAGGCGTATCGGCACTATAAACAGCAAGCCTAAGAAATAAACGATAGAAATCCAGCCGGTGCTTCTGCCTATTTGCTTCATGATTTCCTTATTAAACGATGACATTTTTGATGGCATAGCCAATGTCCCCCATTTCATAAATAAAAATTTCTTCAAGTGTAAGCGGGAGCAAGTCAAAAATGACCGGATGGGTCTCACGGATTTGCTTAGCAATTATGTCCTCTTCACCTCTAACAATACAGAGGGTGATACTACCACGCTTTTCAATATGCAGAGGGCATAGTTTTTTCAGCAATTGTTTCGGGACATCATCATGATACGCCACCTGAATTTTATGAATATCATTCTTTAATTCATCAAGTTCCTTTTGCATAATCAAGCTGCCTTTGTGGATGATGCCAATATGATCACAAATATCCTCAATTTCGCGCAAATTATGAGACGAAATGAGAATGGTCATCTCCCGCTCTGCTACATCTTGAATCAGCAGATTCTTTACCTTTTTCCTAACAACAGGATCGAGGCCGTCCAATGGCTCGTCAAGAATAAGAATATCGGGATTAACCGCAAGTGCTAAGATGAAAGCAATCTGCCGCTGCCATCCCTTAGAAAAAGTCTGGATCTTCTTCTGCAAATTTACATCGAACAGCCGAGCAAGCTGCTGAAAACGCTCCTCACTCCAGCTTGGATAGCAACTTTTATAGAAACGGGCCATTTGCTTCGTATTATATTGGGAAAAAGTAAAGGGTTGGTCAGGTATGAAAAAAATTTTTTGTTTTAAGCTTGGATTTTCGTAAACAGGAGCGCCGTTGATCATGATACTACCCTGGTCCTGTTTGTAGATTCCCGCCAGCAACTTGATTAACGTTGTTTTTCCTGCTCCATTTGAACCGATGAGACCGTAAATCGAACCTCTTTCAATCTTAAGGTTTACGTCCTCGAGGGCTTGCAGCCGAGAAAATCGTTTACTAACCTGCTTCATTTCAATCATGTTCTTCCCCTCCCCCTTTTAACGCATCTAAATCCTCGATAAGTTGAATTAAATCGCTCGCTGGAATACCGAGAAAAAGGGCCTCCAAAATAAGCCGTTCAAGCTCTTCTAAAACGTTCTTTAGTTTTTCTGTATCTTTAATCTTAGGATTCGGATTAACAAAGCTCCCTTTTCCTTTTACTGAGTAGATAAATCCTTGTGATTCAAGTTCACGATACGCTTTCTGAATCGTATTTGGATTGATGGTTAGCTCCGTAGCTAATGTCCGGACGGATGGCAACTGTTCATCGGGTTTTAGCATCTCATTCATGATTAGCTCCTTCATTTTATCCACCAATTGCTCATAAATCGGCTTCCGGCTCCTCATGTCAAGCTCAAACATAACGGACCCCCCATCTGTATTAAGTGTACTATCATTCATAATACAGTTATGATTATATGTCATACACTGGAAAAAGGGAAGCTTTTTTTAAAAAATTGACCATTAAAAAAACTCACCAAGATATTTCCCTGGTGAGTTTAGATTAAAAACTGCTTTTCCTGATAATAAGTTTAGTGGCAATGAATGTCGTTTTGGCAATCTTTCGGCCGTGAATCCTTTCCATTAGTATATCAACTGCGGATTCACCCATCAGTTCGGTATACACCTTCACGGTACTAAGTGCTGGAAACACATATTTGGAGACACTGACGTCATTAACACCGATAATATTGACTCGATCGGGTACAACTATTCCTGCTTCGTGCAGCGCTCTTAACGCGCCAATCGCCAGTGAATCGTTACCAGCAAAAAATGCGGATGGCAGTCTATCACCGCAGTCGAGGATTGCCCTCTTCATGAGTGTATAGCCATCCTCAACGGTAAAATTTCCGGTATAAACAATTGCCTCATTCAGCAGTCCTTTCTCTGTTAAATACCGTCTAAATGTCCGTTCTCGAGAATCTTGGATCACTGAGGTTTGATCTTTAAAGACCTCTCTGCCACCAAGATAACCAATTTGCTCATGACCCTTTTTTAAAAAATACTGGAGCACTTTTTCCGTTGCCTTTTCAAAGTCAATTACAACGGAATCATATTTCTCTTCGTCAGGAGAAGAATCGACAAACACGATATATTTGTGAACATCGTGCAATTCTTTAACTTGCTTGGTGCTGAATTTCCCAATGGCAATCAATCCTTGGATATCCTCATGCTTCAGTTCTTCATAATCATCTTGAAAGCAACGGATCACACCAATCCCCAGCTCCTGGCAGCGCTTTTCGACTCCAAGCCGAATAGACATATAATATAAATCTTCTAATTCTTCCTTTTCTGAGTACCATTGGACAAGCGCAATTTTCCCCGCTTCCTGCTTACGAGCAGGTACTTTCTTTTTGTAATCTAATTCTTCCGCCGCTTCGAAAATTCGTTTTTTTGTTTCATCGCTGACGGACAACGTGGCATCATAATTCAGTACTCGTGATACAGTTGCGATAGAAACACCAGCCTTTTTTGCAATATCCTTAATTGTTGCCATACTAACCTCTCCTCATTACTTAACCGAAAAACAATAACTTGTTTCCTGTCGATAGACTCTCCCCGGTTCTAACACGACGGATGGAAACTCCGGATGATGGATTGCATCAGGGAACCCTTGTGTTTCCAGACATACACCCATATAATTCCTTGCTGGGACTCCCTGAATTGAAAAAGGTCCTTCTAATTGATTCGATGTATAGAGAACGACGCATGGCTGATTCGTCGTTACGGTCAGTTGACGGCCGCTTTCCTCTTCACATAAATTGATGGTATTCATACCCTGTTGTGAAAATACGAGCGGATGATCATATCCCTTCCCTGCCAGCAGATTTTGCGGGTGTGAGGATTGAATTCCCTCTTCAATTAACCGCCCATTTCGAAAATCAAATGGCGTATCTTCAGCATCTAGCAGATTCCCTGTTGGCAGTAAATCCGGACCTAGTTCCAGGAAGCGATCATTATCGAGCTGCAAGCTATGCTTAGATACGTCCCTCTTCAAGTTACCACTTAAATTAAAATACGAATGATTAGTTAGATTTACGAGCGTTTTTTGATCTGTTTTTGCTTCATAGGTGATTTTCAACTCATTGTCATTGTTTAAAAAGTAGGTTACGGTTGTGTCTAAGTTCCCAGGGTAACCTTCTTCACCAGAAGGACTGTGATAAAAAAACTTCATACCTACTCCCTTGTCGTCTTGAAACTGCTCTGCCTGCCACATGGCGGCATTGAATCCTTTTATCCCGCCATGCAGATGGTTAGTCACTTCATTTGCGGGAAGCGTGTATACTTTCCCATCCAGTTCGAACGAAGCACCGTGAATTCTACCCGCTACACGGCCAACAACAGCTCCAAAGTAAGGAGACCATCTTAAATAGTCTTCCATCTTGTTAAAACCAAGCACGACATTCTCAGCATTCCCACTGCGGTCTGGTACAAGAATCTTCGTTATCACACAGCCAAAATTCAAACAAGATACCGTCATTCCGGTGTCATTTGTGAGGGAATATTCAATAACTTCCTGCCCATCATATTCCCCAAACACCTTTTCAGTCATGTTCATGTATTTCACCTCATAAAAACTCTATATTCACGTCCTATACTAGAAATCCGTGGTTGGATTTTACAAAACCAATGCCCTTTTCTTTTTATTCCGCCGTCTGATTCTACATTTTCTGGATCATAACTCCAATCCTATCAGTTACGCTACCTATAAACTAGTGATAAAGCGCTCAAATCCTGCTCTGCCTGCTTCATTACGCTTGAAGACGCCAGCGTCCTCCAACACGCGTAAAAACTTCTTGCCCGCTTCCTTGCGAACAATCGCTCGAACATTGTTCTCATCTACGTTGTCACCATACTGAGCCTTCAAAGCATCTGCCCACGGTAAATGATAAGCAGCCACCGTGCCTTTCTCCTGACCAAGAAGATAATCCTCCACCGCCGCCAGTTCATCCTTTAGTCGTCCTGGTAATACAGCCAACCCCATCACTTCAATTAAGCCAATGTTCTCCTTCTTAATATGATGGACATCAGCATGAGGATGGAATATTCCCAGCGGGTGCTCGTCGCTTGTACGGTTGTTGCGCAGGACTAAATCCAATTCGAAAAATTCACCCCTTTTACGGGCAATCGGAGTAATCGTATTATGAAATGTTTCATCTGTCCTGGCGAGAATCTCGAGCGATTCATCGCTATAGTTTTTCCATTTGTCCAAAATATGTGATCCTGCTTTTACAAGGATACCTGTGTCTTTGGCGCGCAAACGAATCACCGACATTGGCCATTTCACAACAGAACCACTGACTTCTGGATAATCGCTCAACGAAAACGTCCAATCGTCATCAGCCTTGGCCATCGCAAATTGATAATTCCCGCCTTGGTAATGATCATGTGAGAGAATCGAACCGCCGACAATCGGAAGATCAGCATTAGAGCCAAGGAAATAATGCGGGAACTTTTCAACAAATTCTAATAGCCGTTGAAACGAATCTGCGCTGATTTTCATGTCAGTATGTTTTTCCGATAAGACGATACAGTGCTCGTTGTAATATACATATGGTGAATACTGCAAATACCATGTTTGTTCTGACAACTCTACACGAATCATGCGGTGATTGGCACGTGCTGGGTGACCGATTCTGCCTTCAAACCCCTCATTCTCAATGCAGAGCAGACAGTTAGGATAGGAAGCGTTCGCCTTTACCTCACGCTCGCGTGCAATACTTTTTGGATCTTTTTCCGGCTTTGATAAATTAATCGTAATATCTAGCTCACCATAATCAGTTGGCACTTTATATTCAATATTATTGCGAATCCGTTTCATCTGGATATAGTTGCTGTTTTTACTTAGTTGATAAAAGTATTCCGTTGCTGCTTCAGGATTTTGCTGATATTTTTCCATAAACTTTTGATTAACCGTTGACGGACGGGCCATAAAACAGTTCATCATCTTGCTCGCTAAAATCTCTTTTTCATCAAAAATATCTTCCACGATACCTTGTTTACAGGCATAATCAACAATCTGCTCTAGTGTATCGGGAATCAGCTCTGGATTTACCGCACTCTTTCTCTCCGTTTCTGGAAATTCACTTAAGTGAAGCAGTGACAGTAGTTGATTGCGTGCATAGATTTCATCTGTTTTCTCAATCAGCCCTGCTACCAGGGCTTGATCTATCAACTGTTGAATATAATGATAAATCATTTCAGAGCCACCTCTTATCTTTCGTAGCCATCAGGATGGTGTTGATGCCAGTTCCAGGCATCACGGATAATTTGCTCAATAGAGGTTCTCGTTGGATTCCAACCCAGTATCTGCTTAGCTTTTTCAGAGGAAGCTATTAACGTACTAGGATCTCCAGCGCGACGCTCACCGATGACGACCGGGATATTCAGGCCCGTAACCTGTTTGGCTGTCTCAATAATTTCCTTCACCGAGAACCCTTGACTGCTGCCAAGATTGAACACATTGCTTTCTCCGCCATTTTGTAAATAACGCAGTGCTAAAATATGAGCAGCAATCAAGTCTTCAACATGGATATAGTCACGAACGCATGTCCCATCAGGAGTATCATAATCCTCGCCAAATACGGTAATGGCTGGTCGTTTTCCTAGCGCAGCTTGCAGTACAACCGGTATCAGATGTGTTTCAGGATGATGATCCTCGCCGATTTCCCCATTACCCCTAGCACCTGCAACATTAAAATAGCGCAATGAGACATACTTGACGGCAAATGCTTTTTCACACCACATCATCATTTTTTCCATTGTCAGCTTCGTTTCCCCATATGTGTTGGTCGGAATCGCCGCTGCCTCTTCGGTGATAGGAACGACCTTCTGCTCTCCGTAAACAGCTGCGGTAGAGGAGAAAACAATATGTTTTACTTCAAACTTTTTCATCGTCTCAAGTACAATTTGCGTTCCATATACATTATTATCAAAATACTTTAGCGGTTCAGTCATTGATTCCCCGACAAGCGAGTTGGCCGCAAAATGCAAGATTCCCTCAATATTTTCTTTAGCAAACACTGAATTCATAAAAGAACGGTCGCGAATATCCCCTTGATAAAATCGTGCCTGTGGATGTACGGCGTCACGATGCCCAGTCTGTAAATTATCAATGACCACCACTTCATATCCCTGATCGATTAATTGGTAAACAGCATGTGAGCCAATATAGCCAGCCCCTCCTAAAACTAAGATGCTCATTTTACTTCCTCCATTTCAATTTCCTTCGCGCCATCACCAATGCTGGCGACATAGAAATCAGCACGATAACCAATTTTTTGCTGATAAGCAGCTCCTACATTGGCGATAAAGCTTTCAACCTCGCTATTGGCAACGATGGCAATTGCACAGCCGCCAAAGCCAGCCCCCGTCATTCGTGCACCAAGCACTCCCGGCTGCTGCCACGCTGCCTCTACTAAACTGTCTAGTTCAATACCGGTTACTTCATAATCATCCCGTAATGAAATATGAGATTGATTCATTAATTGACCAAAGGCTTCAAGATTGCCAGCTTTGAGTTCATCAAGCGCCTTTAAGGTGCGGATGTTTTCATATACAGCATGTTTCGCCCGTTTCTGAATTGTCTCGTTAGAAATTAGATGCTTATTTCCCTCAAATTGCTGCTCTGAAAGCTGACCTAATGCCTCAATCGGAAGCTCTTTCTGCAGTTCCTTAAGTGCTTCTTCACATTCACTTCTGCGCTCATTGTATTTCGAATCGGCAAGTTCCCGGCGCTTGTTCGTATTCATGATAATAATTTTGTGATTTCCCATAACAATTGGGGCATACTGATACTCCAACGTTTGGCAATCTAAAAGAATTCCGGCATCTTGTTTCCCCATACCAACCGCGAATTGATCCATGATGCCACTGTTGACACCAATAAATTCGTTTTCTACCCGTTTGCCAATTTTAATGAGCTGAAGGCGGGGAATCTCTAACCCGAATAAACCGTTAACAAGTACCCCTATCAGCAATTCAATGGAAGCTGAGGATGACAGCCCAGCACCATTCGGAATATTTCCTTCAATTGCACAATCAAATCCTGCTGGGATGCCGAAGCCTGCTTCAATAATATAGCGAATCATACCTTTTGGATAATTGGCCCAGGCATGCTCAGCATTATAATCTAGTTCATGCAAACTGAATTCAATAATCCCTTTCTCTGGGAAATTCTTTGAATACAGACGAACTAGAGCGTCTTCTCGTTTCCTTGCAACCGCATAAGTTCCATAGGTAATAGCACATGGAAAAACATGTCCGCCATTATAATCGGTATGTTCACCAATTAAATTAATCCGTCCTGGAGCAAAAAAGGCTTGTTTTGGTAATACGCTGAATAAGTCTAAAAAGGTTTTATTTAATGTCGTTACGTTCATGATAAAATCCTCCTTCATTTACCTTGTTATGCCTAGTTCTCAAACAAAAAACTTCTATCTTTATTGTACTACTACCAGTAAAAAACTATCAATAATTTTTACTTAAATTTTACTAAAAAAATTATGAACCACAGTTGATTTCTATACTAATCCTAGACGTGATATGCTATGATGAATAGGACATAAGAACTCTTTAGACTACTTTAATTTGTATGACTCACACTAATGAATGGCTGCGTAGAGAGAAAACAAGAAATGGGGTGATACATAATGAGCTTCGAAACAAAAATTGGAAGCTTTGAAAGAATGAAATCACTTAATCAATCGACAGTACTAAATGTCATCCGCTTAAAGGAGCCAATCTCAAGGGCAGAGATTGCCAAATTAACTAAATTAACTCCCCCAACTGTAAGTTCATTGGTTAGTGAATTGATTGATCAAAATCTAATTACAGAGGAACAAGCCTCAAGTTCAAAGGCAGGCGGCAGAAAGCCTATTATGCTGCGAATTAATTATTCTGCTTATTATATAATTGGTGTTTACGCTGCCGCAGAAGTAATCCGCGGGATTATCACAACAATGGATGGAAAAATTATGTTTGACCATCGGAAAGATATTCATGAACTTCCAAGCAAAGATGAGTTTATGAAATTAATCATAGAAATTATCCATTTCATTCTTCATCAATCAAAGATTAACAAAGATTCAATTCTTGGAATCGGCTTCGCGATGCATGGATTGGTAAATCCTGATAAAGGCACTGCCATTTTCTCTCCGCACTTGCACTTAACAGATTTACCGTTAAAGGAAACCATAGAGGAAGAATTCAACATTCCTGTCACGGTTGAAAATGATGTAAGAGCATTGGCAATAGGGGAAAGTTGGTTTGGACAAGGACAAGGTATTCCTGATTTTATTTGTTTAAGTGTTGGACGCGGGATTGGTTCTGGAATTTTTATCCATAATGAAATTTACCAGAGTTCCTTCCATACTGCCGGCGAAATTGGCCATACCATTATTGATGTTAATGGTCCAAAATGCCAATGTGGAAATAATGGTTGCCTAGAGGCATATGCCTCTGAATCCGCCATTTTGCAAAGAATCGTATATGAGGAATCGAACAATCCTGACTCACTGCTTGTCCACTGGTTAACGGATGATAAAAAAGAATTAACCATAAAATTAGTCTTTGAAGCTGCCAAAGCAGGGGATCCCTTTGCCATATCAGTATTAACTGATGCAGGCCGCTACCTTGGAATAGCCGCTGCTAATATGATTACACTTCTTAAACCATCTAAACTCATTGTTGAGGGTACTATTTTTGAAGAAGGATATTTTATCCTCGATCCTTTTAAAGAAATGATTAAGAAATACACTTTTAATAGCTCACACGAAGTAATTGATGTAGTTTGTTCATCACTTGGTAAAACAGGTATGGTTCTTGGCGCAATAACTTTAGTGCTGCAGAAGATATTTAATCCCAATAACTGAAATTAAGCCAATAAAGAGAGGGGCATACTTATTCCTGCCTCTCTCAAAATTCACTTCAATCTTTTACTATTGGATAATGCCACATATCATTTATTTCTCTTATTTTTGCTAGTTCACATTTTGGTTCTCTGCTATAAGATAATAATCCGTTTATTTCCTGCTCTACGTCCGTTAACTGGGTATAACAGAAGCCATGTAATGCTTTCGAAGCAAAGACAGCCTCCATCACTCTTCGGTAATCTTCGATAAATGCCACATCATCCTTAACCGATGTATATCCCCAGCCATTATCTTCACCCACCTTGAAACCAATACCGCCAAACTCTGTTAAGATAATGGGTTCACCTTGATGTTCGAATCCATCGGCATATATGCCACGTCCAGAAGGTTTAGAATTTAACAGATTTTCTTTTGTTGCAAGTGATTCTATAAAGGCCAGATATTTTTCAGTCTCATGTTTACTTCCATGATTATAATTATGAATCGCACAAATATCCGTCCTTGTAAGTTCCCAGCCGTCATTCGAAATAACTAAACGAGTAGGGTCGAGTGACTGTATCAGATGATACATCGCTAAAGAATGATGTTGCTGCTGTTTATTCCCTTTAATAAATGGCACTCCCCAACTCTCATTAACGGGAACCCATGCAATAATTGATGGATGATTATAATCTCTTTCAATAATCTCTATCCATTCTTTCGTTAACCTTGAAGCAGCATCCTCACTATAGGATATAAAGGAGGCACATTCTCCCCACACTAGGAACCCGAGGCGGTCCGCCCAATACAAAAAGCGCGGGTCTTCTACTTTTTGATGTTTCCTGCATCCATTAAAGCCCATAGCTAAAGCAAGCTCAATATCCTCTTTCAAATCCTCATCAGTTGGTGCTGTAAGCAGTCCTTCAGGCCAATATCCTTGATCTAAAACGAGCTTCTGATAATACGGCTTGTTATTTAAATACACCATCCCATTTTCGGCATGGACCTTCCTCATCCCAAAATAAGAATCTATCTTATCTAAAACCAATTGGTTGTCATCTTTTAATGTAATGGTAATATCAAATAGATTTGGATTTTCAGGCGACCAATTCCACCCATCATGATGAAAAGCTGTTCGGAAGATCTTACGGTTATATAAGTTAATCGCTCGTTTTAGATACGGTTCAATTAATGCAAATGTATCTTTTACAATCTGTTTACCTTGAAAGTTAATAATAATTTCTACCTGTTTATTTGTATAATCGCCCTCGCTCCCAACTTCTACGATCACATCACCGCGATCAATGTCAGGCGAAAAACGGACCTTCGAAATTCTGGTAGAGTTTACCGGCTCCAGCCATACAGTTTGCCAAATCCCTGTTGTTCTTGTGTACCAAATTGAAGCTGATTTCTCCACCCAGAATTGTTTTCCCCTTGGAATAGTTTCGTCCGTTGAGGGATCTTCTACTCTAACCACAACCTTCTCAACATCCCAGGTTAATTGTTCGGTAATATCAAGGGAAAACGGTACATGACCGCCTTCATGAAATCCTGCAAACTGTCCATTAATATAAATCCAAGCACGGTAGTCTACCGCTCCAAAATGCAGAAGGATTCTTTGGTCCTTCCAATCCTTTGGTACCGAGAAATGTCTAGAGTACCAAACAATATCATGAAAAGAAGTATCGTGAATACCGCTTAGCTTTGTTTGATAGGCAAACGGTACATTAATTTTTTTAATAAGGAGTGTACTATGCTGGTACCACTTCTCACTAATCCCCTTATTTTCATCATCAAAAGCAAAGTCCCATTCTCCATTTAAATTTATCCATTTGTCCCTTACCAGTTGTGGTCTTGGATATTCATTGCGGGGTATTGTATTCGACATGTTCTCAATCCTTCCTAAAGCTAATCCGTATGTCTTACTTAATACCTGCCTGTGTAACACCTTTTATAAATGAGCGTTGCCCAATAATGAACAACAATACGGCAGGAATAGTTGCAATTGAAGTTAAGGCCATTAACCGACCAGGTGAAGAAACAAAGCTGCCCTGCTGCATAATCGCGATTCCAGTTGTGATTGTTCTCATTTCTGGAGAATTCGTCGTTACGAGGGGCCATAGGAAATCATTATATATGGTCATGAAGGTAAAAATTGCTAGAGTCCAAACGACAGGACGTGCAGACGGCAATACAACTTTTACAAATACCTGCCATTTATTTGCTCCATCTAAGAAAGCCGCCTCTTCCAATTCTCTCGGAAATCCGCGGAAATATTGGTAAAGCAAAAATACACCAAATGCATTTGCTGAGTAAGGGAGAATTAAGACTGCATACGTATCTAATAAGCCGAATTTATTAAACTCCATATACAACGGTAAGAAAGTGATAACCCATGGAATCGTTAATGAGCCAATAAAAATACTAACCAGCACCTTTTTAAAGGGAACATCCAAGCGCGCAAGACCGTAGGCGGCAAGTGTATCAACAAAAACAACAATTAGTGTGCCTGTGATACCGACAAATAGTGAATTTCCTATCCACTTTAACACTGGTGTATCAGAATTACCTGTTAAACTGTATTGATAATTTTCAAGTGTAAATACCTCCGGAAGCCACTTAATCCCGGCGGTAAATGCTTCTTGGTCTGTTTTAAAGGATGTAGCCAACATCCATAAAACTGGCAAAATAAATACCAAGCCAATGATAACCGCAATAATTACAATAAAAATCTTAAACGGTTTATGTTGCACGTTGCTCTACTCCTTTCGATTCGTTACTCGGAACTGCAGCACCGAAATCACAATCATGATTAATGCCATCAATAAAGACATAGCTGCAGCATTTCCTAATTGCCTTTGTTTAAATGCTTCATCGACAATATTCATTAGCAGGACCTTGGTAGAGGTTCCAGGACCACCTCTTGTCATTAAATATGGCTGCCCATAGATATTAAAGGATGCGATGGTAGAAGTAATTAGGACAAATAACATCGTCGGTTTTATACTTGGCAAGGTAATATAGAGAAATCTCTGCCAACGGGAGGCTCCGTCAAGGGCTCCTGCCTCATATAGCTCCTCAGGTACATCATTAAGAGCATTGATAAAAATCACCATATTAAAGCCAATTGTCCACCAAAGGGTTGCTATTACAAGGGATACCCAAGCCCATGGCAAATCAGTTAACCATGGTATAAACGGGAGGTCAAGTTTTCCTAAATATTGATTGATTAAGCCGCTGTTTGTATCCAAAATCCATAGCCAAATAATTGCTACAACAGAAACAGAAACAGCATATGGAACAAAATATACCGTACGGAAAAATCCTCTAATTTTACCAGGTAGGGCATTAACTAATAAAGCCATCCCCAAGCCAACTGCCACTAATAATGGAACACTGTAAATAACAAATTGTGCGGTATTTTTTAAACCTTCAAAGAATAAATCGTTCAAATAAGATGAGGAGTCGAAGATTTTTAGATAATTTTTGAAACCAACAAATTCATGAACCGGATTTAATAGGTCCCAGTTATGTAAACTTATCCAAGCTCCATAACCAATTGGGATCAACAGAAAAACAATAAATAATAGCAGGTAGGGAAGTACAAATAGACTAGAAGTCAACTTTGATCCCCAGTTTGTTTTTTTCATTAATCTTCCTCCTTTCAATCGGATAGTAAGTGGCTCTCTCTTAAGTATGGTTATTGAAAAACAGGAGGCGTCCAGATGAAAAGTCCACCGTCCGCCTCCTTAACTACTATTCTTTATTTATTTAGTAATTGTTCTGCCTTTTTATTGGCGTCATCCAAAGCTTTTTGTGGGTCTTTTTTACCTAATAAAGCTAGATTTATTTCAGCCCATAATGGCTCTGATAATTGCCCCCAGTTTGCAATCACAGGTGCAAATTTAGCATATTCAAATTCGCTAGCAACAATTGGCTGTTGCTTCATACTTTTGAATTCTTCATTTTGTTCGTAGATTGCCTTTGAAGCTGGTGCTTGACCTGATTTAGCCCACTCCATTGTATTTTCAGCCACGTATTTTAAGAAATCAGTAATACCATCTAATTTCTTCGTATCTGTTACAGAGGCTGGGATAACAAAGTTATGTCCATTTGCGTAAACAGCCTGCTGCTTTGTTCCAAGCTGCGGAACAGCGGCTACACCATAGTTAATTCCTGCCTTATCCCATTGTTCCATCATCCAAGGGCCATTTAAATGCATAGCATTTTTCCCTTGTAAGAACAATGTAACTTCTCCATCCTGTTGAACATTTTTTGGAGAGACTTTTTCTTTCGTAATCAAATCGCGATAGAATGTCAATGCTTCAACAGCTTCTGGACTGTTGTATGTTGGCTTGCCATCCTTCATTAATTCCCCGCCATTTTGGAAGAGCAATGTTGGAAAGATAAATTGATTTGGCCAAAGAGTCGGTACAACAAAGCCGTATTGGTTTTTCGCGGAATCTGTTAGCTTTTTCGCATAATCAACAAACTCTTCACGATTGGTTGGCGGCTTCTCCGGATCTAGGCCAGCTGCTTTAAACAAATCCTTATTATAATACAACACTAATGGATGAATATCTAAAGGGATGGAATAATGTTTACCACCAATATCTCCAGCTTTCCAAGCAGTCTCTGAGTAATCAGCTTCTTTTACACCCGTTTTGGCAACTGTATCGGTTAAGTCTTTTAATAGATTTTTATCTGCATAGTTTTTCAGCTGATCTGTGTGCATTACTAAAACATCAGGACCATTTTTTTGACCGGAAAAAGCTAGGTCAACTGTTTTGTAATAGTCTGTCTGTGGAACAATTTGGAAATCGACGTTATACTTTGATTGTGACTTATTATAGTTCTCAACAATCTTCTTCATGCGCGGGCCATCTGCACCAGAAAAAGGAGCCCAGTAAGTTATTTTTTCTGTTTTCCCACCATCAGAACTACTCTTTTCCTTATCGCTTGAGCAACCTGCTAAAGACCCAAGTACTAGAGCCGCAGTCAAAGCGATTCCAAGCCATTTCTTCTTCTTCAACTTTTTCTCCCCCTTTAGGCGAAAATTGTGGCTTACTTTCAAAAAGAGGAAACGTTTTCAATATATTCATCTCCTCTAGACTAGTTAATTAATTAATTTAATTAACTAGTTAAATTAATCTTATTCCTGTAAGCGCTTTTTGTCAATTCTTTTATTTTACTAAAATTTCATTTGTTTTAGTAATTTTTGATATCCCTAGCAGAGGTCAGATTGGACTAAATATCTATTATTTACTTAATATGCTAGTCATTTTGATTTATACTAAAAATAAGTTAAATTAATTAATTATTATAAAGATAGAGGTGAAGTAAAGATGAAAAAGAACCTTGCATTCCTTCTTTGCGGTATGATGCTGATAACTGGCTGTTCAAATAACCCTGCAAACGAGCCAAGTAAAAAATCTGATTCAATTGTACAGTATCAAAACCCTGTTTTTACACCAGTTATTGCCGATCCTACTATTATCAAAGGCAAGGATGATTACTTTTATATTTATGGAACGGAAGAAAACTGGGGCGATGGCAATGGTCCGCGTTATGTACCGGTTATAAAATCGAAAGATCTAATTAACTGGAAATATCTCGGAGAAGCTTTTGAAGCGGTTAAAAAGCCTGATTGGAAAGAAGGAGGAATTTGGGCACCTGATATCGCCTATTACCAAGATCGCTATCTGCTTTATTATGCGCTGTCAACTTGGGGAGATCCGGATCCCGGAATCGGTGTGGCTGTTAGCGATAAACCCGAGGGGCCTTTCCGCGATGCTGGACCACTATTTAGAAGCGGTGAAATAGGGGTTGAGAATTCAATTGATCCTGCCTTCTTTGTTGATAACGGAACACCCTATTTATTTTGGGGGAGCTTTCACGGAATTTATGGGATTCAATTAGCGAATGACGGATTGCATATTAATGGGAAACCTTTCCAAGTAGCAGGCACCGCATTTGAAGCCCCCTATCTTATGAGAAAAAATGGCTATTATTATTTATTTCTATCGCTTGGCTCCTGTTGCGAAGGTGAAGACAGCACCTATCGCGTTGCCGTTGGCCGCTCTAAGAAAATCACAGGACCTTATATCGACCAAAAGGGGAAAAATATAATGACATCTGAAGGAACCTTAATTTTAAAAGGAAGTAAGACAATTGCTGGACCTGGACATAACACGATCATGACCGATAAAGAGGGAACTGACTGGATTATCTATCACGGAATCGAAAAGAAAGAGCCTAAACTGCTTAGCGGGGCAACTCGACGACCACTGTTCATTGACAGAATACACTGGAAAGATGGCTGGCCTGTAATAAATCATGAAACTCCAAGTAAAGGAAAACAAAATGGACCAAAATTTTAAGAAAACAGTTAAATAAATGATTCTATGTATATCGCAAATTGCAGAGTAACAAAAAAAGGGATAAATAAAAAGCAGGTATTGAAAAAACCTTTCCCAATACCTGCTGTTCTCTTATACCTGTTTAGATGTTAAATAAAACACCAGCGACTGAAAATCTCCGCCACGCTCAGCGTTTCCACCATTGGTGCCATTGAATTCTGTCGGAAGCTGAAGTCCAGCCTGCATTAATTCATCGCCAAAATAACTGCGCTCATGACCAGAAACTTTATATTCTAAGGATTCATTTAGACCGATCAGCTTTAATGTCTGCTGCTTCGGTGGAGTTGGTTCCGCGAGAACTTTATACCAGCCTACAAGTGCTTCTGTTTGTTCTTGATTGACCACCATCCACGCTGTTTCATTCCCGTTAAACGGACTTAACAAACGATAAAACAGACCATCGCGGATTAATTGGCGGTGTTTTTTATAACAGGATACCTGTTCGCTAATTTTCGCTCGCTCCTCCTCTGATAGCATTAACGGATTTAGCTCGTAGCCGAATGTTCCAAAATAAGCGACATTCGCACGCATTTCCAATGGTGTTGTCCTTAATGTTTGATGATTAGGGACTGCCGAGACGTGTGATCCCATGCTATACAATGGGTAAGCAAATGAGGTTCCATATTGGATTTTTAGCCGCTCCACAGCATCAGTATCATCACTTGTCCATGCTTGTGGTGCATAATACATCATCCCCGGATCAAATCGGCCGCCCCCGCCCGCGCATGATTCAAACAGCACCTGAGGGAATTCACTCGTTAACCGTTCATATAGGCGGTATACACCTAAAATATAGCGATGGAAAAATTCCCCTTGCTCATCAACAGCTAATGTTTGTGAGAAAGCCTCGGTAATATTGCGATTCATATCCCATTTAATATAAGCCAAGTTCGTCTGTCTGATGATAGCTGCCATTTTTTCATACAGGTACTCAACGATTTCCGGTCTGGAGAAATCAAGAACGAGTTGATTGCGCCCAAGCGTACGATGCTGCCCCAGCCTCCCAACTGCCCAATCAGGATGTTCCCTAAATAACTCGCTATTAGGACTAATCATCTCTGGTTCAAACCAGAGCCCAAATTTCATTCCAGCTGCGTTGATCTTCGTAGCTAAGCTTTGTAAACCATTTGGCAGTTTATTTAGGTCAACATGCCAGTCTCCAAGTGAGGAAGTATCATCATTTCTATTTCCAAACCAGCCATCATCAAGCACAAATAATTCGATTCCAAGTTCACTGGCCGACTTAGCAATGTTTACAAGCTTGTCTTCATTAAAATCAAAATATGTCGCTTCCCAGTTATTTATCAAAATTGGCCGCTCCACTGTTCGCCATTGCTTTGGAATCAGATGGTGGTGATACAGCTGGTGAAAAGTTTGACTCATACCATTTAGCCCTTTATCTGAGTACACCATAACGGCTTCTGGTGTTTGAAATGATTCTTCCTTTTTCAGCTTCCAGCTAAAGCCATTCGGATGAATCCCCAGCAATACTCGAGCAGTATCATAATGGTCAACTTCAACCTGCATCAAGAAATTACTGCTGTACACAAAATTAAAGCCGTAAACTTCACCAGTATGCTCTGTTGCAGCAGACCTTTTTAAAGCAGCAAATGGGTTATGATGATGCGAACTTGCTCCGCGCAGACTATAAATAGATTGAATACCGGTTTCCAGTTTTCTCTCTTTTACGTGACGCTCCCGTGACCAGGCCCCTGCTAAATGGATAAAAGTAAAGTCTTTATCAGGCAGATCTAGAGCTGTACTCATAAAACGGTCAATGACTAACGTATCTGTCCCGATATTTTTTAATGATGCACTGCGGGCAATTACTGGTTTATCAGCAAAAATCGTATAATTCAACTGCAACTCGGCCTGTAAAAAGTCATCCTTCAATATCATTTGCAGTGTTATCGCGTCGCGGACACTGTCTACATACGTTGCTGGTAATTCAGCTAAACGGGGTTTGCCCTCGATTACTTGGTAGGATGAATAAATAAAATTCGGAATGTGGCTCTCCGTCTGTTTTTTCACACTAAGTGCTGGTTCACGAAAATCCGAATTACCATATACAGGGAATTCTTGGCGTAAAGTTTCTAGACTGAATGCGGGATCATCCTGGTATACATGGCAGCTCGCAGCTGTTGTCACATCGTATGCCTGTAAATGAGAAAAATCATCTCGATGGCGCAGTGCTTTGCCAAAATATAGATGCCCCAGCTGGCCATTTTTCATGACATGAAAAATATAGCTGACCTGCCCATTCGTTAAATGGAATTGCTGTTTTTCTTTATTAACGTTAATAATCATATTTATCACCTTACAGTCGATTATTATTATACTTGCCTGAAAGAAAGAGTCTGGTACGATTCCAGACTCTTGTTTACTTATGTTTTTTTCAGTTAAACTCTCTGTATAAAAAATTCAAAGTCGATGTTTTCTTTAGCTGCGATTAGATGTTCATCATGAACTGGTGCGCCCCAGCTGTCATCTCCGCCAACACCCATCTGCTTTCCAGCAACCGTCACTACCGTATAATGAACCTTCGGTAATTCAAAATGGTGCTGGGCCTGTTCCAGCTCAAATGCAGTATAAGGGGAAATTGTACACTCTACTGGCTGCTTCACTGAGGAAATTTTGATACCTTTGCCATCTTGATTTATAATACTAACTCTTCGCACTCCAGTTCGATTTCCTGATTCCTGCGGCATCACATAGCCGGCAACATTACTCAACACATCATTTTTAAACACACCCAAACGTGCTCCCTGACAACGGTCCGAGTAGTTCTCCTCTGGTCCCATTGCATACCATTCCAGTTGGTTATAATCTGCCGGGACCTTAAAGGTGAGCGCAAAGATTGGCAGCTGCGGGAGATTTTCTGTCCCACGATAGCTCGATTGCACCCGGATACTGCCATCCGAATATACAGTATAGCCCACTATCACTGTTAACTGGTCATTGATTGAAAACTTATAAGTATAAATAACCGAAACAGTCCCGTTACCTTCTTTGACATCAAATCCAACGCATTTTCGTGCAAGGCTAGCGGCATACCAAACTCCTGAATTATAGCCCTGTGAAAAACCTCGGTCATTATCTGTCGTTGCCCGCCAGAACAATGGAGCTGGTGGCTGGGCAATCATTTCTCTGCCGGCATAATTAACAGAAATTAAACTTGCAGCCTGTTTCGAGAACATAATACTAAAATCACGACCGTGCACACCGATATTGACATCACCATGCACAACCCGCAGGCTGCCATTAGCAGCTGGAAGTTGCACTTTTGCATCAGCCTGAAAAACAAACTGTCCAAACGCGATTTCATGACCGGCATCTGCCCAAAGCTGCTGTTTTTTCAATCTTAATTTGGTATGAATACAATATTCACCTTCAGCGCTAAAAATGGCTTCTGGCCAATTGAATTCGATTCTTCCCTTAGATTGTGGCGCAATTACGATTTGTTCAGCTTCTCGATATAGTTCTTTTCCTTCCAGATAAAGAATATATTCAAGCTCGTAATCAGCAGTATCTATGAACAAATTCTCATTCTTTATCGTGATACCATTCTGATCTGGCAGCAGCTTTACATTTTGATATAAATATTTGACTTCCTGCATTTTCGGCGATACTTCACGGTTGGCATAAACGATACCATTCGTACAGAAGCCATAATCAGTAGGGCGATCATCAAAATCACCGCCATAGGCTAGGTATTCATTTCCGTAGCGATCCTTTTTCATGATTGATTGGTCGATATAATCCCAGATAAAGCCACCTTGATACATTGAGTATTTACTCTCGAGTTCGGTATATTTGTACATCCCGCCAAGTGAATTTCCCATTGCATGCATATATTCACAGCTTATATACGGTTTCTCTGGATTTTCCGTTAAATATTTTTCGATATCAGCCGGTTTGGCATACATCCGGCTTTCCATGTCACTCGTATCATTATATGTGCGATTATTAAATACCCCCTCATAATGCACAAGCCGGCTTGAATCTGCCTCTCTAAAGTAGTTGGATACGTTTAAAATCACTTCTCCAGCATACGATTCATTACCACATGACCAAATTAAAATAGATGGATGATTCTTATCTCGTTCGAACATGGAAATCGCCCGATCCATGACAATGTTTTGCCATTCTGACTTATTCCCGGGAATATTCCACGAAGGTTCAATAGCGCCCATCTTTTGCCAAGACCCATGCGTCTCCAAGTTCATTTCATCAATCAGATAAATGCCATACTCATCACATAATTCGTACCAATAGCTTTGATTTGGATAATGAGAGGTACGCACCGCATTAATATTATTTTGCTTCAATGTCTTAATGTCCCAAAGCATATCTTCTTTGGTAATTGCACGCCCTTTACGGCAGTTGAATTCGTGGCGGTTTACTCCTTTAAAGATAATTCGCTTTCCATTAAGATGCATAATTTTATTAACGAGTTCAAACCTTCGGAAACCAACGCTTTGTGGAATAACCTCCACTAGATTTCCAGCATCATTATAGATGGCAATATACAACTTATAAAGATACGGATCCTCGGCGCTCCATAGCTTTGGATTGTTAACATTTATTGAAACAAATCCCTTATCGATATTTATCGTTGCCGTTCCTTTTTCTACAACATTCCCTTCAGCATCATGCAATTCAACTATGACTTTTGCCTTGTCTGGAACAGCCTCTAAAAAACTTAGCTCCGCTGTTAACGTTCCTGATGTAAAGTCATTGTTAAGCTCCTGACGCACATGCAGGTCAGAAACATGAATTTCTGGAATTGTATAGAGATACACATCACGGAATATTCCGGAAAAACGCCAGAAATCCTGGTCTTCTAGCCAACTGCCGGTGCTGCGCTGATACACCTCAACCGCCAGTTTATTTTCACCCTCTGCCAAAAATGGTGTCAGGTCAAACTCTGCAGGAGTAAACGAGTCTTCGCTGTATCCGACAAACTTTCCATTCAGCCACACATAAAAGGCCGATTCAACACCTTGAAAAGAAATATAAACAGGTTTGTTAACCATATGAGGTACTTGAAAATACTTTACATAACTACCAACCGGGTTATGGTCCTCAGGAATTTCGGGAGGACGGATTTCATTATGTCCATCCCAAGGATACATCGTGTTAACGTATTGCGGTTTGCCATAGCCCTGTAGCTGAATATGCCCAGGCACAGTTATGTCTCCCCAACTGCCACAATCATAATCTAGCTGATAGAATTTCTCCGGCCGCAATGTCGGATTAATGGAATAAGCAAATTTCCAATTTCCGTTTAAGGAATATCTCAACTTCATTGCTGCACCATTTTTTGCTTCTTCCACTGTTTCATAGTAGGTATGATCAGAATGTGCCGGAAGTCGATTAACTGCAAATACATTTACATCTGATAACCAGTCTATACTAGGAATCTTAGACATTGTTCCCAACATTCCCCTCTTAAAGTATTGTCGCTTTTTGGGAATCGCTAATAAACCCCAGCAATTCGCTAATAAATGCTTTGAATTCGCTAATAAAATTCTAGATTCGCTAATAAATGCTTTGAATTCGCTAATAAAATTCTACAATCACTTATAAATGCCCAGAATTCGCGAATAAATCATTAAAATCCGCTAATAACAGATAAACTTATCCTATAATTTCACAATCTTTAAATATTATTTTACTGATCCCATCATGCCTGCCACAAAGTGCTTCTGCATGATGAAGAAAATAAGCGCTGCTGGCAGAGTTGCAATGACAATCGCTGTCATAATCATTCCGAAGTCAGGAGAATAACTTGATCCTAAATTAGAAATCAACAAAGGAATGGTTTGATTCTCTGGTGTCTGTAAAATAACCAAAGGCCATAAATAGCTATTCCAGCTTGACATAAACGTAATAATAGCCGCCGCTGCATAGGTTGTTTTCATCGTTGGCACATAGATTCTGAAAAATACACCTAGCTCTGTTAATCCATCAATCCGCCCCGCTTCAAGAATATCCTTTGGGAACATCTTTGTACTCTGACGGAAGAAAAAGATAAGAAATGCCGTTGTCACCGTTGGTAAAATAACGGCTGTTAATGTATCAATACCGATAAACGGCATAGTTTGCGAAACCGTTCCAAACATCCGAAATAACGGCACCATTAAGGCTGCGAATGGTATCATCATTGATAACAAGAGAATATTAAACACAATATCTTTTGCCTTGCTTCTATAGATTTCAAAACCATAACCTGCTAATGAAGCAATTAACATCGCAAGAATGGTTGTTATTATCGAAATTTTAGCTGAATTCATCAAAGCTGTACCAAGATCAGCCGTATCTAATAAATTCTGTAAGTTTTCCATGAAATTACTGCCTGGAAGCAGTCTTCCTTTGGTCACATCTACCGACTTGTTGGTCGCACTAACAATCATCCATAAGAATGGAAATACTGAGACAATTGAAGCGATGATAAGGACAAGATAACTAAATAAACGTTTGACGTTAGTCATTTTTATCACCTGCTACTTTAAACTGAATAATCGAGAAGAATACAATCAAGATAACAATCGCATACGAAACGGTTGCCGCATAACCAAAATCTGGAGAATATTTGAATGAAAGATTATAGATATACTGGGAAATCGTCATCGTTGCATTACCTGGTCCACCTTTAGTAATATTCATAACTTCATCAAATAATTGAAGTGTACCAATAGTGGAGGTAATCGTTGTAAACAAAATGATTGGCTTTAACATTGGAACCGTAATCTTAAAGAATTGCTGTACAGATGAAGCACCATCAATTCTAGCTGCTTCATAAATAGATTCATCAATATTTTGCAGCGCTGATAAAAAGAAAATCATATTATATCCGGTCCAGCGCCACGTAATGGCTACAATGATGGTTACCTTTGCCCAAAACGGGTCAGTAAGCCATTGTATTGGGTCGGAAATCAACGAAAGGTTCATAAGAAACTGATTGATAATACCATCCTGGCTGAATAAATATTTAAAAATTACGGAATAGGCAACAAGAGAAGTAACACATGGTAAAAATATTGCTGTACGAAAAACGCCTTTAAACTTCAGTTTTTTATTATTCAATAAAACAGAAAGGAACATGGCAAGAATAATCATAACCGGCACTTGAATGATTAAATAGATGGTTGTATTCTTAACAGTTGTTAAAAAGACCGGGTCTTTGAATAGGCGGAGATAATTATCCAAGCCTACAAAATGCAGATTGGCTCCAATACCTGTCTGGAAGGACAGGATTAATGCCTGAATCATTGGATAAAAGTAAAATAAGCAAATCATAATGACGGCAATTGTGATAAATGACCAGCCAATCAAAGTATTTTGCATTCGCAGGTTACGACCTGTTTTTTTTGTTTTCATGGTTTGACTATCCTTTGCAGTTACCATGTCAAATCAACTCCTTACCTTGCTCGTTGAAAGAAATAGCCTCGGAATTTCTCGCCTTACATTGAATACTTAGAGAAGCCGGCGATTTCCCGAGACTATTTAAATCTTACTATTGTGAGGCAACAAAACTTTTACTATTTAATTTGATCCTCAGCTTGTTTTTGTGCATCTTCTAGCACTTTATCAAGGTCTTTGCCTTTCAGATAATCCTGCATGCTTACAGCAAGGATATCTTCAATGGCATACGTATGCAGACCGTAGTTAACTTGAGGAATTTGCTCTGTCCACTTAGCAAAATCAGCAGTGACGTTCTGTCCACCAAAGAATTCATCAGCAGCTTTATATTGCTCGCCTTCAGAAGCTGGTTTGTAAGTACCAATAGCGCCCATTTCTTTGTTTAAAGTTTGATAAAAGTCAGCATTTGAACCAAACGTTTTAGCTAAAAACTCAGCAGCTTTTTCTTTTCCTGGGATATTAAGAACATACCAAGAACTTCCGCCTAAGTTTGAGGCGTTAACAGAACCTTCTACACCTGATTGTTTTGGCATAGAGACAACTGCCCATTTTCCTGATTGTGATGCTTCCGCTTTTACCGAAGGAGTAATCCAGTTACCAGTAGGAACTGTTGCAACATCCCCGCTGTTAAAGCCAGCGACAAACTGACTCCAGTCAGACACTGGTTTCACGATATCTGCATCCATCATCGCTTTGTAAGTTTTAAATGCTTCTTTTAATGCTGCATTATTAGCGATATCCGGAGTTTTTCCATCTTCTTTCAAGTACCATGAACCACTTGATTGGACCATCATACGAATTAAACCAAGGTCTTTTGGATCTTGCGTTAACATTTGTTTTCCTGTTACAGCCTTGATTTTTTTACCGATTTCAATGTACTTATCCCAATCGATATCCTTGACATCATCAAGCTTGTAGCCTGCTTTTTCTAAGTAATCCGTTCTGATATATAGACCGGTTACGCCAGTATCAAATGGAAGTCCATAATGTTTTCCGTCAATGCTTGTTGGTGCCATTTTATAGGCAGCAAAGTCATCGGCATTAAATGATTTAGAAAGATCGTAGAACATATCTGGGTAGGCCTGTAAAAAGCTTTGTGCCCGGTAGTCCTCAATTAAAACAATATTTGGTAAGCCTTTTGTTGTCCCAGAACTTAAATTAGTATTTAGTTTCTGAACAATATCTGCTTGTGCATTTTCAATGATTTTAATATTTAGATCTGGATTCTCAGATTTGTAAGCATCCTTTGCTAAATTCATTGCTTTGATATTGAAATTTGGATCCCAAGCTAATACAGTAATTTCTTTTGTATCTTTTTCCTTGCTCGAAGTATCCTTGTCCTTTGATCCTGACGAACAAGCGGACAATACCAAGATACTCACTAATAATAGTGCAAGTATTCTCTTCATTACTTTACCTCCCATACATGAATGGTTAGATTTTGTAAGCGTTATCTTTAACTTACATTCATAATGTTATCATCCTAAACATTGTTTCCGTTAGGACAATATTTTCTTTTTCTTGTAGTATTTTTGTCTAATGAACGCGCTTCCATTCCTCGCTTTGTACTTTCTTTATATTTTTGTAAAAATTTTAGTTTTCGGTAATAGGAATTGTAATTTTTACCTTTGTACCTTCCCCTAACTTGCTTGAAATATTTAAACCGTAGGAGTTACCATATATCAATTGAATTCGCTCATGAACATTTTTAATCCCGATTCCAGAAAAAAGTTTTCTATTTCGTCTCGTCTTTGGAAACTCACCCGCATCATTATTTTCCATGCCATCACCATTATCAATTACCTCACAGAGTAAGATACTGTCTTCCCGCCACACTAAAATATTAATATATCCTTCCTGCTTAACATTAAACCCATGGAAAAAAGCGTTCTCAATAAATGGTTGCAGAATTAATTTAGGAATTTTGCAATTTAAACAATCCGGTGTAATGAAATAATTTACTTTTATTCGGTTACCATAGCGTTTCTGATTAATAAAGACATAGTTCTTTAAATTATCAATTTCCTGTTGGACCGTTATTGTTTCATCTACATTGCCAATGGTATTTTGCAAGAGGGATATCAACGCATTGATCGTAGCCTCTGTTTCATCTTTGTCCCCCATTTGAACCATAAACTTGATGGTAGTTAATGTGTTATATAAAAAATGGGGATTGATTTGTTGCTGCAAAGCAGCCAATTCTGCATTACGCTGCTCCTTTTGCGCTTTAACCAGCTTGTTCACATAATCGTGAAGTTCATCCAACATTGAATTAAATGCCTTCCCGATTTGCTGCGTTTCATACGAACCAGCAACAGTCACATATTGATGAAAGTCTGCCTTCGAAACATCGGAGATTTGTCTTACTAGATTTGTTAACGATTTCGTTAGTCTTCTTGAAACAATAAATACAATCACTAAAGCAATCATAACAATCCCCATTGATATAAGGGTAATTGCCTTTTTATCAATTACATTGCCAATCGCAGTTTGTTTATCGATTACATTTATTAAATACATATCTAATGAAGGGAGATACTCCATTAGAAAAATTTGTTCTCGCCCCATAAAAGAATCGATTAAATACTCTTTGGAACTATTTTCAAGTTGATTTGCCATCCCCAGCAGGTCCTTAGCTATGGTACCGATCATTTTCTCTTTATTACTGGAGACTATCCTACCCGTTTTATCAATCAAGAAAACATTATTACCAGCACTTGTATAATTGGAGTAGAAGTTTCTCAGATCATTTTCAGCAATAGAAATATACAGTGACCCATAGACTTTGCCTGATATTCGGTCCATTATTGCTTTGGAGGCGACAATAAAATTCCTCTGCTCTAATCGATTTTCTTGTGGAAGCTGATAATATTGATAAATTAACTTTTTTGGCTGGTTTACGACATTCACCTTTAACTGTTCATCATCTACCGGCCAGTAAGAGCGATCAGACGAATAGCTAACACCATTTTTTCCCATCACAAGAATACCAGCATTATATGGCTCTAAATTTGCCTTAATATTTTTCATTTGCTGATACATATTGAAGATTGAACTCATCTTCTCCTCATTTGTTTTATCCATTGCGGTTAAATTGTTTCTGACCGTTTTACTTTGCAATAAATTATTTGACGCCCCAACGACAGAGTAATGGAATGACTCAAAGCTTTCCTTTATCTGGTTAATAACCTTGGAGTTTGTGATGCTAAATTTTTCGATAAAGAATTTTTCGGACATCCGTATGGTTGTCCACGTTATCGATAGGGAAACAATAATGATAATTATAACCGTTATTAAGAACATAATTGTAAAAAAACCATTGTATTTAAACCGGTGTGGCATTATTCTCATTTATCGTCAACTCTAATCTGCTGTTTTCGGTATTGGCTTGGAGAAATACCCGAGATTTTCTTGAAAACTTTACAAAAATAACTGTGATCAGAATACCCAACCATTGAGCTTATCTCCGAGATTGGTATCTTCCCTTTTGTTAACAACTTGGTAGCTTCCTCAATTCGAACTTTATTTAAAAATCCGTTAAACCCTTCCTTATTATGTGAAGAGAAAAAGCTCGATAGGTAAGACGGATTAAAGTGAAAATGATTGGCAACATCCGTTAAAGTAAGCGGCTCTGTATAGTGTTCCATTATATAATCCATGATTTTCTTCAAGTTTTGGTTGTCTGATTGATTATTTTCTGTACGTACAATTGCTCTTACCTTGTCAATAAATCCATTTAGGATCACAACAGCCTCACCTGCAAATTGTACTTCATCCACCGCTCTAAAATAGGAATACTTCGATTGCTCTAAGTCTTTAACGTCATAACCCATATTACTCAGCAAGATAGTAATATTGAAAATAATGTTGTTGAAAAATGCCTTGTAATCGTAAATATCAATGGTATAACAGGTTGATATTACTGAAACATGCTCCTCTAAATAGTGGAAGGCTATATCAAAATGTTTCCGTTTCAGTTCCCCTGTGAACCATTCCAAATTAAAATGCTTTGGCTCTCGCGACGGTTTTATGCTGGATGCTGTCAACAGTTGCACATCCGGAAAATAAAAGCGGCAATTCACCAAATCTGCAAGACTATGTTTATACACATAGCCCAATTGGGAAAGTTCTAAAAACTCCTCTGTTAATACACCGTTAATATTCGAGTGGCTTTTTAGAAAATTTCCAACAAAAATCCTAATATCGGGCATAACACGATGCCTGCAGTTAACTAGAAACACCTTTTCATCAGTTGGTAGTGGAAAACAGACAGCGTCCTTTACATTCTCCGTGAACACTTTCTTAAATTCTTCTAGTGGTATTTTAGGACTTCCATCAGCTTGTTCTCTATTTACGTCTAAACCTAATAAACAGAAAGTATCGAAAGGAAGTTCCTTTAGTAAAAGCTCTTCATTTAGCTTCACTTCATATCCTGTTATTAACTTCTCAAGAATTTGATTAAAGGAAAGGTTTACTTCAATATTTTTGTTCATATATGCAAGCGACGGAATTTTACTTGCAGCAGTTTTCACTGCTTTTAACAAATTTTCGCCATTAAGTTTAGGCTTGAGAATATAGTCGACAACTCCACTTTGAAAAGTAGAACGTACATAGTCAAAATCACCGAAACTGCTCAAGATAATGACCTCAATATCTGGGTAGCGTTTTTTCACAATTCTTGTTAACTCTTCACCATCCATAATTGGCATAACAATATCCATAATAATAATATGTGGATTTGTCAATTCAACCATTTCTAATGCTTCGCGGCCATTAGCTGCCTCCCCAACAATTACAAAACCTTCCTGCTCCCAATCAAGATAATGTCTAATCCCTTGTCGAATCAACAGCTCATCATCAACAATTAATATTCTGCACAATTCTTCAGTTGTCACCAGTCCACCTCCCATTGATACTTACCATTCATTATTTTAGTATATTTACTGCAATTAAAATAATATAAATTATCAATAGCCATATAAAATATATCGCAACCTGCTAATCGGAATATCCCTAAGGTAACTCACTAACATTGAATCTCAAAAAAGATTACATCTTTAACAGTATGTATACTGTACCTTTTTTCTTAAAAAGCCATACCTGTACGTACAATTTTAATAATATAAACTAAGCTGGATCTCTTTGAAAACGACCCAGCTTTCCGAAAAGTAACCAACTATAATGTTAACAAATACTGCATACGGGAACTAAAGGGGAAGAATTGCGGATGAGTTGAAAGCTCCTGCAACTCCCTGACAACGACCGCAAGCATCTGAGGTGACTGGCCGGCTGTAAGCCTTTCCACCTTCTCCCCATTCCAAAGTTTTTGACTTGCCCGCTCTAATAAAGATGAAAAGAGACTTTTCACCGCCAGGTACTGGTCTGGGTATCGAGAAATAAATGCCTGGTAAGCTGTAAGCATCTCGTGCAGCGCTTGTAGGTCAATTCCAAGGAAATGGAGAATAAATATCCGCATCTCAATTTCCGGATATTTACGGAACACTCTGACGAAGTTTCTCAGTGCATCATGTGGATTGGATGGCGAAATTGGATGTTCCTGATGGTAAGTGACCAAATTGGTATGATTCAGAAACGTATATCCCTTTTTGTAAAGACGATAACCCATTTCATGATCATCCCACCCATATCCTGGATATTCTTCAAATAATCCCACTTGTTCAATACCCGCTCTTCTTACGGAAACATTCCCTGTACAAAAGAGAATCCACGGAAAGTGAAAAGCTGAAACTTCATTGCCAAACACGTTAAACAATGTCTTCCGATAAATTTCCACAAATGATTTTTCGAATGAATAGTTTACAAAGGTTTGATTATATATTTGTTTTTCGGATAACAACACTGCTGGCGTTTGTCTCTTTATAACTGACGGTACATGCTGCCTCAATAATGGCTGTTTTCGAGCAATCGATTGTAGCAGTGCTTTCTGCTCGGCGCTGAACTTTGGATCATATTTTGTAAAAATTCCATGAAGAACAAGACTGCCGCAGACGACTCTTTTCTCCTTTTCCATATGGGCGGCAACATGTTGAAAAATAAAGTCTGGTTTCACCATAATTTCAGCATCTAGGAAAACAATGATTTCTCCAGTCGCATTACGAATCCCTAAATTTCTGATTTTCGGTCTGCCAATATTTTGATTGGACCGAATATAAGTAATATGGAAGGAAAATTGCTGGGACTGACGGAATCGAATCATTGCATCACTAGAGCCGTCATCGGCGATAATCACCTCAAAATCGTTCTTTGCAAATGTTTGACATTCTAACGAATGAAGCGTCATCATCGTTTCCCAATATTTATTATAAGCGGGCATAATGACTGTAACCTTCGGATAAAAGGGCTTTCCTGCTTGAGAGGCTATTCCTGTTAAAAAATTACGGCTCCAGACAATTTCTCTAGCATTTACCTTTTGTCCCGCCGTTACCTGTTGCACAGCTTCAAAACTCAAACTTTCCCGCCAAAATGTAATCCCTTGGATCTTCCCTTTAAAACATTCACCCTTTTCATTTCCACCTATCGTACTTGATGGATATACATGCTGATAGCGGCTCTTACTGCCCACTGCGATAAGTTTTCCATTAATGTATAAGGATGGCTGTTTATCGGTATATACGAGAACGAGATTTAGCCAATCAGAAGGGTCGACATGAATGAGCAGAATGGTTTCACATGTATTTCCGCTGCATTCCACTACTCGAATTTCCGGGCCATTCATCGTGATACCGACTCCAGCCGCATCCTTCGCAACTGGAATTGGAGCAATGAGATAGGTGGGAACTGTACTGACTTGCTGGTCCGGTAAAACAATGCACTGATAGCTAAAATGGTTAGCAAAATCTTTGTCTCGCTCGGTAAAAGAAATAAATTCCCTGCCATTAAAGGTAAATGGCTGCTTAAGCATTTCTTTCATTCCTCTTTAAGGCGATTAACCGATTTATATCCTGTCGATATTTAGCTCGGACCTGATGAAATTCTTGCATCTGTTTTTGATGATGTTGAATGGACCCCATTTGCTGATGTATGCGATAATTCGTTAACGTCAATTCTAAATAGTCGATAGAAAATTCCAAGGCTGTCCGAATCCAAAAATCATAATCCTGCGCATACTTAAGCGACTCATCAAAACTGCCAACTTTTTGAATCGCTGTTTTCGTCATCATCACCGTACAGCCATTGATAGGATTGTAGCTTTTAAGTGTTTGCAAAATTTCAAGATAGCTTGTGAAATTATTCCCAACATTATATTTAGTAATGATATTGTTGTCATCAATTAAATTAAAATTAGTAAAACTCAACATCGATTGTTTATTTTGCATAAATTCTAACTGAAGCTCCACTTTGCGATCATCGAATAAATCATCAGAGCTTAACCAGACGATATAGTCTCCATTGGCATGTTTAATCCCTGTGTTTAACGCTGCCGCGACCCCTTGATTTACTTGCTCGATATAAGTGATATTAGTTAAATAGGGCTTAACCAAATGGGTAAATTCCGTTGACCCATCGTTTACCACAATAATTTCAGTCTGACCATACGTTTGCCTTAAAGCACTTTCGATAGCTTGATTAACATAGCCGCAGTTGTAAAAAGGGATAATAACACTTACTAAAGGCTGTGCGGAAGCCATGTAACCACTCCTTACCCATCATTTTTCATTGTATAGCGATAAACTTCAAAATCCTTTTTATAAATGTGATTAACTAGTTCAATCGTTTCCTGATTATAAAAACTCTCGGATGTGGGCAGCTTTTTATGCCCAATGAACATATTGGGCGTTATTTCTAATTCAGCATACTCACCACCTTTAAGCACCATAAAATCGGTAAGGTGATGTAAAGAATCCGTTAATGCACCAATTGCAGCTTTTTTTAAGCGATACTTTTTCTCAATTGCTCTTATTTGCTTTGAGAAACTCTCAAGATATACATAATTACTGACAAACATTTCCTCCCCCTCTAAATATTGCGGTGTCAAATGATCATCAATCACTCCAGGGTAATCTTTCACATAGAGTAAAAATTGTTTAAAAGAAATACCACGATCACTATTTTTGTCTCCATATAAAAACTCACGGATTTTCTCCCATTCACCATCCCAGTTGGGAATTCCTTTTGTCGAAGGAAGGATGAGAAATTGACTTACAGCCCGCTTATACGGATTACGCACCAACTTCACTGTATCCTTCTGCTCCGAGAGGATTTGCTCCATCAATTCTTCCCTGTATTCAGGCTGACTTTTATAAACCTCGTTTTCATAATAATGAACCCATGGATTGAAGCGGACAGCCTCATTTAGTAAACCAATTTGATAAAAGAACCATTTCAATAATGTCGTACAACCGCTTTTCTGACTCCAAAACAAAATAAGCGGAAAATCTCGATGGTAATTAGGAAGTCTATACTTGATGACCTCCTCCAAAGCTGCTTTCTTTTCCATATATGACAGCTCCTATGCTCCTTTTCTTTTAATCTAGCTGTGTGTTACATTCCAAACCACGATAAAATCTAAGGATATCTTCAATAGATTTTTCAATTGAAATCACTGGCCGCCACTCTGGGACGATCAGATCATCGTTAGCAGGGGGAATCTGCTCATCTATCACCTGCAAGTTATCAATCACTTCAAACGATACAGTAGAGAAAGTTTGCAGCAGCTGTGTAATTTTTTCTAGACTATATAACTTCCCAGACTTCAGATTATAACTATGCCCTGGAATTCCCTTTTCAAAAGCAAACCGAAAGCCGGTAACGGCATCCCTGACATCCAAAAAATCGCGCTGTGCTTGCAAATTATTTACTTGCAACACTTGTTCGCGACACCCCTGTTCCATCGCGGCAATTTGTTTGGCAAATAAAGAACAAACCCCATTGGAAAAACCAGGACCAATGAGATTGGAAGGTTTGACAATAATAATATTCATGTTATAGAGGGTTTCCCATGCTTGGGCAACAAGTATTTGCAATGTTTTACTGAGACTGTATGGGTGTGGGATTTGCGTATAGTTTTCTGGAGCAACTTGGAGCATTGAACCAACTACAATGATTTTACTGTCCGGCTTCACCATTCTAATGGCTTCAATTAAATATAAGGTTGATAAGACATTAGTCTCAATCGTAAGGACTGGATTGGTCCACGAATCACCAACATGATTCTGTGCTGCTAGGTGCAAGATGTAATCGGGCTTTACTTTTTTGATTAGTTGTAAAACTTCTTTCTTATTTACAAGGTTACAAACGTTACTTTGAGACGCTTCGCCTTTAAAAGCTGAACTTCCTCTTGTAGTTGCGATAACTTCATAGCCTGCGTGTTGAAAATGACGGCAGGCATGAAGACCGATAAACCCATTGGCTCCCGTTATCAAAAGTTTAGGGCGGCTGTTCAAGATGATTCCATCCAATTTTTCAACTCTAGCAGCATTGTTTCATAATCAGGAACCTCGTATGAAAAGTCCTTTCTAGTACTTTGAATTGTCCGATCCAACATCACTTCATGATCAGAAATAATTTCAACATCGTTTTTTTCAAAAATCCTTTGCATCAGACGCAATAGGTTTGCTTTAGAGATTTTCTTCTTGACGCCAAGATGGTATAAGCCGGTCACCTGAGCCTTCAGCATGGCATCAATGGCCTTTGCTAACTCAAGAGTCGTCACACCATTCCATAGTGCTTTTTCATACCCTTTGATTTGCCCCTTTTGTTTCATAAACCATAAAAACAGACCAATTCCGTTATCCTTTAGTTCAGGCCCGATAATCGATGTACGGATGGTTAAATGACGGTCATCAATGATTTCACCAAGTTGTTTTGATTGGGCATAGGCAGAAGTACCGTCAGGGAGATCACTTTCCGTATAACTCCCTTTTTTTCCTAAGAAAACACAATCGGTACTAATGTGAATTAGCTTTCCATTTGTTCGTTCTGCCAATTTGGCTAACTGGTGCGGCAATAAACTATTCAGCTGAAATGCCAGCTTCATATCACTGCTGGCTTGCTCGTTTAAGATGCCAATACAATTTATTACAACGTCGGGACGCAATTCTTCGAACAATTTTTCCACAGCACGGGAATCCGTTGCATCCAGATAAGTTGCATTACGATCTTGCGGATTTCTAGAAGTGAAGAATAGTTGATAGTCAGGATGTTCCCTAGTGAAATAACTGGTAATCATATGACCGGCCATTCCTCTGCCCCCGAGAATGAGCATCTTCATGATAAAAACCCGCCCCTTTTTAGCATTTGTTTTATCTCCGCTTTGCTCATCAATTCTTTACTAGAATTGTAGTTATATAGATTTGCAGGTTTAAAATTAGCATACGCTTCCTTAATTCCATCAATATGAATCAACGGCAGAATGACATAGTATTGATTATCATAGGCGATCGTTGTCGCGCTTTCATATTCCGAAAGTAAGATCTCATGAATCTTTTCCCCTGGGCGAACACCGAGAACCTCCATTTCAATATTTTGTTTCCCTGAATCTTCAATTAAAACAGCAGCAAGATCAACGATTCGGCAAGCCGGCATTTTCATCACAAATATTTCCCCGCCAACACTTTCTACAGTCGCCTTAAATACGAGTTTGATTGCATCTTCAATCGTTAAAAAGAATCTTGTCATTTCGGGGTCAGTAATCCCTATTTTTCCTTTTTGTTCTATTTGTTTTTTAAACACATGAATGACACTGCCATTTGTCCCTAAAACATTGCCACCACGAATGCACACAAACCTCGTCTTCGTAGTTAATGTATTTGCATGGATAATCAGCCTTTCTCCCATCGCTTTTGACAAGCCATAAAAATTCGATGGATTCGAGGCTTTATCCGTAGAAATATAGACAACAGTGCTGACATTATTGAGAATCGCAGCGTCAATGACATTCTGCGTGCCGTGAACGTTTGTTTTCAAGGCCTCTATTGGCTGATTTTCACAGACAGGTACATGTTTTAACGCTGCTAAATGAAAGATATAATCGACTCCTTGACAGGCATTGACAATTTCATCTCTCTCCTTGATGTCACCAATCAAAAAATGCAACAAAGGATTATTATCAAAATCCTGCTTCATCGTAAATTGATTTGATTCATTTCTGGAAAAAATTCTAATCTCCTTTGGCTGATATTTTAATAACTGTCTAACAAGTTCATATCCCCATGATCCGGTACCGCCAGTAACTAAAATTGTTTTATTTTTAAACATCATGTAAGTCCCCCAAATAGTACTTTTAGAACTTTATCTGAAACATCAGGATGTGTATAACCTTCCGGAAACACCCAGCTTTTATCTGATTTAGACATAATATTCACGCAATTTAAGATTGACTTGGCATTAATTCCTGAAACCACATTGCTCCCACATTGCACCGTTTCCGGCCGCTCAGTTGTTTTCCGAATTGTAACCGCGGGTACATGAAATAAGCAGCATTCCTCCTGTACCGTTCCGCTATCCGTCAACACGCAAAAAGCATTTTTTTCCAGCTTGACAAAATCGAAAAATCCAAAAGGTTCATGAAACTCCACTAACGGATGCATCTGAATTGCCGATGATTGTGCAATACGGGACTTGGTTCTTGGATGGATACTGCAGATGATTCTTTTTTGATAGGCTTCTGCTACCAAATTAATACCTTTCATCAATTCTCGTAATCTATCTTCATGATCAACATTTTCCGCCCGATGTGCAGTAACGAGAAAGTAGTCCGTTTCTTTGAGAGCTAGGCGTTCAAGGATACTGCTTTTGTCAATCTCCAGCTGATAATGCTGAAGGACTTCAAAAATTGGATTCCCTGATATCACAATCCGGTTCGGAGCAATCCCCTCTCTAAGAAGATTTTCTTTGCTTTGCGGTGTATAGGGCAGGTTCATGCTGGAAATAGCATCGATGATTCGCCGATTTATTTCTTCAGGAACCTCCTTATCAAAACAGCGGTTACCCGCTTCCATATGAAAAACTGGAATCCCCATTCTTTCAGCTAAAATCGCACTTAAGCCGCTGTTTGTATCACCAAGGACCAACACCCTGTCAGGTTTTTCTTTGATTAATAATAATTCCATTTCGCGATAAATCGTTGCTAATTGTTCCCCTAAACTATGCTGCTTGTGCAAAAACACTACATCTGGCTTGCGAATATTTAATTCCTGAAAAAATACTTCACTCAAACTTCGGGTAAAGTTTTGCCCAGTGTGGACAAGTATGTGCTGATTTGCTAGTTCGTCCAATTTTCTAATAATGATGCTTAATCGGATAATTTCTGGTCTTGTTCCTAATACGGTCAAAACCTTCATACTCCGCACCTCCCTATCCTTCTTTAATTTTTTTTGTTTTCTTGCTACGATAATGTATGCTTGTTTACTAAAAAGGTATAGGCAACTCTATTAAACGCAACTAGATTGGGAGAATGGAAATTTTGCCAAATGAAGCGTATCAGCGGGAGAAAATACAAAAAGAGTGAGCAGACCGTTCCGATCTCTCTCACTCTTTTTCAACATTAGTGTAAATCTAGTTGCCCTTCAGTTTTTCGTTTATAACCCTTCCTCTATCTCCCCTAAATAATCCCTTACTGTTTCAATAAATGTCTTTAGTGCTTTTGTTTGAAAGGTATGATGGGTAACAATAGAGAAATTTCGTGTAAAGGGCAGCCCCTCCATGTCAATGATTCCGATATATCCATTTACATGTTCCTTTTCAATCGCCCAACGAGACAATAAGGAAATTCCTAACCCAGCCTGTACAGATTCCTTGATGAGCTGAGTACTGCCAAATTCCATTATTTTTTTAGGAGTAAAGTGAAATTTGCAAAACAGATTCTCCGCTGCCTCTCTTGTCCCAGAACCTTCTTCCCTTAGAATCCATGTTTCCTCACCTAATGCAGCTAGATCAGCTATGTTCTCTTTCAACAGAGGATGATGCGGAGATGCAATAATTACCATATGATCTTCTGAAACAACTTCAACATTAAGGCCGTGTTCGTTATGATGCGGCTGCCCTTCAATAATACCAATATCTAATTGCCGGGCATTTACTAGTTCAATAATCTCCTTCGTATTATGGATTTTAATGGAGGGCTGAATATTTGGATAATCATGGTGCATCTTTGCAATGATATGCGGTAACACATATTCACCGAATGTATAACTGGCACCAATCGCAATGGGACCACTCGCATTATTCGTCAAGTCGTCAACCAATGACTGCATTTTGGTCATCAAGGCCAGGATTTCCTTGGCATGATGATAAACAATTTCACCAGCTTGATTAAGACGGACAAATTTGTTCGTGCGTTCTAAGAGCCTCGCACCCATTTGCTCCTCTAATGATTTAATATATTGACTGACAGCGGGCTGAGTCATGTGTAGCTCTTCTGCAGCCTTAGAAAAATTCCCCTTCTCGACCACTTTCACAAATACTTGTAAATATTGATCCACCTTGCTTTTCCCCTCCATTCATAACGATTTACTTATTATCTTTATTATATATATTTATTTTCCTTATGAACAAATTCAGCGTATTCTGAGTGTAGAAATGAAATTTGAGGTGATCTAGATGACGGGCCAAAGTGCTCAAGTTTTAGCAGTCGAAAAAGAAAATGAACTACCACCCAAAAAGCCAATACCTAAGCCACCTGCGTCGTCTGTCAGTTTATGGTTGGGTGGAATTGCCTTTACCATTCTTATTGCTGGGTTGGGGTTTCTGTTAGCGAAAGTCCCTGGTTTTAATCATATCGGACCACTTGCCAGCGCCATAATTCTAGCAGTTATCTATCGGCAGTTATTTGGCTACCCGGAAAAACTCCGCAATGGAATACAATTTTCGGCCAAAAAACTGTTACGGTTTGCAATTATTCTATATGGGCTGAAGTTAAATATCGACATTGTTGTCAATCAAGGCCTCGGACTTCTTGTTCGTGATATCGGTGTGATAACATTTGCCATATTGTTGACCGTATGGCTTGGTAAACGACTTAAGGCTGAAACCTCACTCACGCTGTTGGTTGGGATAGGTACGGGTGTATGCGGAGCCGCAGCTATTGCCGCCGTGTCTCCAATTATTAAAGCAAAGGATGAAGATACGGCCATTGGAGTTGGTATTATTGCCCTTATCGGCACTATTTTTTCTATCATCTATACTATATTACGACCGTTTCTCCCGTTATCAGCCATTGAGTATGGGATTTGGAGCGGTATCAGTCTCCACGAAATTGCCCATGTTGCCTTGGCAGGTGCCCCAGCAGGACCTGATGGTTTAGCAATTGCCTTGTTGGCAAAGCTTGGTCGTGTACTGTTGTTAGTTCCATTATGTTTTATTTTAATGTATTGGGTGAAAAAGAAAAGCGCTAATAAGGCTGGCACGGAGGAACAAAAAATTGAGTTCCCTTGGTTCTTAATTGGGTTCATTCTAATGAGTTTATTTGGAAGTTATGTTCTCGGTAAGACAATTCCTGTTTCGCAAACTGTAATGGATGGAGTGGCAACGGCCACAACCTTTATCCTCACAACTGCTATGGTTGGTCTTGGCTTAAACATAAGCCTCCGTGACTTGCGGACAAAAGCGTGGCGTCCATTAATCGCTATGCTAATCACTTCTGTACTACTGTCTATTATTACATTCTTTATCGCTTAAACATAAGCGGGCAGGCATGGATGAAAAATCCATGTCTTTTTTTGTCTTGTTGGATAGATTTTCACACTTTGTATAAATTATAGTATGTTATCGAGAATACAAATCATTTTTTTAATATAGTAATTATTGGTTACTGTGGCAGCTGGGGCTGAGTTGATACTTGGACAAATTCAATAATATCAACATTTCCAACTCCGTTATTTCAATATAAACCCAATTATAAATGTTCCCAATTTTATTTTTTTATAATATTTTGTTGACGACTTAATTGTTTTTAAATTATGATAATTATACTAAAATAACAAAAACTGAATGGAGGAAGTAATTTACATGCAACAAGTAGATACAATAAATTCTAAACAATCAAAAAAACACCCTCCTGGCTTATACCTGTTATTTATGACCGAAATGTGGGAACGTTTCAGTTATTATGGTATGAGAGCCATCCTTGTCCTTTATCTAACAAAATCCTTAATTAGTGGCGGACTAGGAATGAAAGAAAGTACTGCCCTTATGTTATATGGATTTTTCACAGGTGCTGTTTACTTTACCCCATTAATCGGCGGATATCTATCTGATAGATACTTAGGCCAAAGACGAGCTGTTACCATCGGCGGTATTATTATGGCCTGCGGAAACTTAGCGTTGTTTGCGCACCAAAGTTTTACTGCTGTTTATCTCGGTTTAGCGCTGTTAATTATCGGTAACGGATTTTTCAAGCCGAATATCTCTACGATTGTTGGTGAGTTATACGGTGCCCAAGACAAACGTCGTGACTCAGCCTTCACTATTTTCTATATGGGTATTAACACTGGTGCCTTCTTTGCTCCATTAATCATTGGTTTTATTACTGATAAATGGTTTGCCATTCATGCCAATGGCGTTCTGCAATATGGTTATAAATACGGCTTCCTAGCTTCAGCAATTGGGATGATTATTGGACAAGTTCTATTCAATGCTTTAGGTAACCGTTTCTTAGGTGACATTGGTAAAAAGCCAGTTGGTAAACCACAAGTGTCCAATGCAGGTACTGTTGAAAATCAAAAGTTATCCAAAGTTGAAAAGAACAGAACAATCGTGATTTTCATTCTTGCAGCATTTGTTGTCTTTTTCTGGGCTGGATTTGAACAAGCCGGTGGTGCGTTAAGCATTTACACAGATAAATTCGTAGACCGTACCTTGTTTGGCTGGGAAATTCCTACTTCTTGGTTCCAGTCGGTTAACCCATTCTTCATTATCGCGTTAGCCCCACTTGTTTCAATGCTATGGGTTAAATTATCAAATACAAAACGCGGCGATTTACCAGTGCCAACAAAAATGGCAATTGGGATGATGCTGTTAGGTGCAGGTTTCATTGTTCTCCTATTTGCAATCATGCAAACAGGCAGCAACGAGAACCATATTACAACAAAAGCAAATATCTTATTTATCGTATTCACTTATCTATTCCATACAATCGGTGAATTGTTCTTATCACCAGTTGGTTTATCATTTGTAAGTAAGTATGCACCGGTTAAATTCTCGTCTTTACTAATGGCTGTTTGGATGGCAAGTTCTTTCGTTGCTAACCTTCTTGCTGGCCAGCTTGGTGCCTTTACAGAAAAAATGGGCTATTTTGAAGTATTCTCAGTTATCGGTATCGCAGTTATCGTTCTTGGACTCGTCCTCCTATCACTTTCTAAGAAACTTGTGAAAATGCTTGGTGACGATGAAGCAGAAACCGCGAAGCAAAACGAAGAAGAAGACGTTCAAGATGGTGTATTAGCTTAAGAAAAGCGGAGACACTGATTTCAGTGCCTCCGCTTTTTCTATGCTTCAACAACCTCTGGCTGCTGATAAACTTGCTGTTCCAATTCCCCTGTCACTTTACCAGTTAAAATCCCAGCTGTCATGCTTCCGCTGACATTAAGAGCGGTACGCCCCATATCGATTAACGGTTCAACCGAAATGAGTAAACCAACAATGGCGATTGGCAGATTCAATACAGACAAAACAATTAATGCAGCGAATGTAGCACCGCCGCCCACACCGGCAACACCGAATGAACTGATAGCAACAGTAAGAATCAAGGTGATGATAAATGATGGACTTGTCGGATCAATTCCTGCCATTGGCGCAACCATGACCGCTAACATTGCTGGATAAATTCCAGCACAGCCATTTTGGCCAATAGAAAGTCCGAATGATGCAGCAAAGTTGGCAATCCCTTCAGAAACGCCAAAATCCTTTGTCTGCGTCTTAATATTCAATGGTAATGCCCCCGCACTTGTACGTGAAGTAAAGGCAAAAGTTAGAGTCGGCAATGCCTTTTTCACGTAATTTACTGGACTTAATTTTGCTAACGTAATTAACAATAAATGAACGATGAACATGAGAATCAATGCTACATAAGAGGCAATGACGAACTTTCCCAGTTTAACAATTGCTCCATAATCACTCGTTGCCATTACTCTTGTGATAATCGCCAAAATTCCATATGGGGTTAATCTTAGAATCAAGGTAACAACTCGCATGATAATCGCATACAGGGTATCAATAATCTTTGCAAAGAAATCAGCATGCTCCGGATCCTTTCGTTTCACCCCTAGATAAGCTATGCCAATAAATGCCGCAAAGATCACAACGGCAATCGTTGACGTTGGCCGGGCTCCTGTTAAATCTTGAAACGGATTACTTGGCAATAACTCGAGAATTTGCTGTGGAATGGTCATGTCTTTGACCCCGGTCACCTTTTCTTCTAACAAGGCATTTCGGGCATTTTCTGCTTCACCAGCTGTTAGATGGATGCCGTCAAGACCAAAGCCTAATGCGGAGCCAATCCCAATCGCTGCTGCTATCGCAGTAGTTCCGAGCAAGATACCGATAACAAGAAAGCTTATTTTTCCAATATTTTTGGTTAATTTTAACTTTGTAAACGCACCAACAATTGATATGAATACGAGTGGCATTACAACCATTTGCAATAGTTTTACATAACCGTCTGCAATAATATTAAACCAATCAATCGACTTTGTTGTTATATCTGATGTTGTCCCGTAAATTAGATGCAGACTAAACCCAAAGACAATTCCTATCCCAAGCGCAGTGAATACACGCTTTGAGAACGATACATGCTTTTTTTGCATATAGAACAAGCCGGCCATGAGTAACAGTAACACAGCAATGTTCACAATAATAAGAATAGTAGTCATGATATTCCTCCTCTTTAAGTCATACGTATGAATTCTATTATAGTAATCCTTATAAATCAAGTAGGAATTATTTGTTTTATTTTTTTGGCTAGAACACAATAAACCGAATAACCAGATTGGCTATTCGGCATATTCACGGTAAACTAATGAGCTACTGAAACGAAGAGTGCCAGACACTAATTACCGTTTATTCACATATTGAACATTGACTTCTTCAGGGTTTTCCACATCTAGATCTTTTGGTATCGTCAGGTATAAAATACTTGTGCCCTCACTTGTTGGCTGGTCGCCCCCAAATAGTCTTTCACCGCTAAATTGTCTAATGGGAAAAACATTGACAAACTGTGAAAATTTCAAATCATTTTCAGGAGAATTGCTTAGGAGCAACTTTTGCTCTTGGACCTCAAGCAGTGGTGGTTGGATTAATGTAGTGAGGTTCAAACCATTGACCTCAGACCCAGCCATATAAAAACTTGCATCAATCTGACCATCATTGCTAAGCTTTCTTTCTATTACGATGGTGAAATTAAAGTAACTATCTTCTGCTAATGCAAGTTTAAAACTTTTCCCATCAAAGGGAAATTCCCAATTTTTGCGGAGGAAATCTTTCCCTTTCTCTGCGATAGTACCATTCACTGCAGCCTCGTATAACGCCGTACTGTCGCGTTCTAATTTCTTGCTATTGCTTTCCTCTAATTCTGTCATATTGTTGAAAGGTACAAGATTACTAATTATCATACAAACGAGCAAGACCAAGGTATAGATACTAAACAGCAAACGAACCCGTTGACTGTATGCCAGTCTTCCCTTGCTGATAACAGGGGTAGACCTCCTTTTAAAGATACGCCCAAAGCCAATACTGACAACCAAAATAGCCATTATAAGCATTACCAAGATTGGTATGATGGCAATCATTATGCTTTGACCTCCATTCTATTCGACAACGCGACGGCTCCTAAAAATAGCAACCCTGCCGTTACCACAGCCTTTACTGTAAAAACAACTAGGGATGATTCGGAGAAATAGAACTTAAACAATTCGAGAAGGCTATCGCTGCCACTCATTGTCCCAAGCAGTAAACCGCCAAAAACCATTGCCGGAACCACAACTGCAAATAATCGATGAGATTGAATCAGTGTCCCTACAAAATAGCCCAAAATAGACACTAGAAAAATATAAAGTATCGTCACCCCGGTACCAATTAACAAGTTAAGAGATAGCGCTAAATCAGACACGCTACTGACATAAAAGCCACCTTTAAATAAGACGATAATAATTTTTAATAGATATGACGAGAGGATGGCGGTAATTCCGCCAATGACACTAGCAGTCGCTAAAAACAAGAGATTAGCTAGACTCGTGCTGATACTGTTAGTCACAAAAATATAATCCGCATTACGTTGAACCTTGGTGGTAATGACAATGGCCGTGATAAATCCCCAAAGCATTGTAAAAACAACCACAAAATCAGCTGAATAATAATTTACTTGCACATTAACCAAGGACATGCCGCTGCCCATGCTGCCAACGCCATTCAACGAAAACAATATTGCTAAGAGCTGCATAATCAGCAAGGACATAAACACTTGAATATAGGCGTTCAACTTATATCTGTATTGCCGCTTCACATTCTCAAGCAAACTAACTTTGACTAAAGACATCATCAATGCCTCCCTTCGTTTTGCTAGTTAGATAGATACATAAATCACTAGTATTAAGCGAAGATATTTTCAAGCCATTAGCTTGCATCTCAAGGAGTTCATTTTGCGAAAAATTATTGCGAACCACTGTATAAGCAGTATCAAACATTCCGGATTTTGAAAAAATTAATTCACGATCCTGCGTCCACTTCGCGACTATCGCTGTGTTTCCTTCTATTCCTAATGCGCACTCCTTAAAATCAGCAATCGGCATATGCAGGACTTGCTTTCCTTGCTTTAACAGCAAGATATCCTCCAATAAGTCTTCAATCTCATCGACATGATGACTTGATAGCAAAATCGTACGTGGATAGGCGATATAATCTTTTAGCAGTGCACGATAAAAGTCATTTCGCACAGCCGCATCCATCCCTGTTGTCGGCTCGTCAAAAATCGTTAACGGCGTTCTTGCCGCCAAGCCAAGAATCATATTAAAGGTACTTTTCATCCCTTTTGATAACCCATCATAATAAGCTGAGGGCTGGAAGGAAAAATAATTAACTAAACGCTGGGCCAAATCCATGTCCCAATTTTTATAAAAACTGGCCATTACCTCTAGTATTTCCCGAAGATTTAAAGCAGCTGGCATGTTCAATTGTTCGTGAACGAAGATGACATTTGCGGACACAGTCAAATTGTTAAATGGCTTTTGCTCGAACACTTGGACCTCCCCTGAAGTCTGCTGCATATAGCCAGCAATAATTTTCAATAATGTCGTTTTCCCCGCACCATTGCGCCCAATAACACCAGTAATCGTATTTTCTTTAATATCACAGGAAAATTCATTTAATGCTCTAGTACCGCTAAGTACTTTTGTCAAGCCCCTGCACTCGACAATACTCATTCCAAATCCCCCTCCAGCCTCACTGCTTTTATCATTTCAATTAGCTCCTGTTTGCTAACTTGTAAACGCTTCGCTTCAAGGACAATTTCCTGGACTAAACGTGTTAAAGTTTCATTTTTCCGCTTGGTCATAATCATCTCTTTTGCATTCTTCGCAACAAACATGCCCAATCCGCGTTTCTTATAAAGAATTTGCTCATCTGCTAATATGTTCAGCCCCTTTGCCGCCGTTGCCGGATTAATATTAAAAAGATCTGCAAGCTGATATTGGGAGTAGATTTTTTCATCGTTTGCGAAGTGCCCATTCAATATTTCATTCTCCAGCCATTCCGAAATCTGGATATAAATCGGCTTTGATCCATCTAAGATAGGAGCCACTTCCACTCCTCCCCTCTTTCTGACATAGTGCATTACTGTTGTAATGTAGTATATTATAATTAGTAATAAAAAACAACTGAAAAATATCACGTTATAAATTTATCAGCGGTTTTCCGCAGGATATCAGCGGTAATCTCATTTTTATCGGCGATTCTCCGAGGATATCAGCGATATCTTATTTTTATCGGCTTTTCTTCAAGCAAATTTCTACTTCTCCAAAAACCCGGATGAATCACTTTTCTTCCACACACCGTAACGTTATACTGGTGACAAGAGAATTGTAAGGAGGCACGAAGTTAATGAAAACAATAGGAAATCAAATTTCCTTGCATAATGGAGTCACCATGCCGCAGCATGGATTCGGGGTATATAAAATAACTGATCCTGCCGAGATGGAAACAGCCATACATAAGGCATTGGGCACAGGCTATCGCTTATTCGATACGGCGCAAATGTATGAAAATGAAGCAATGCTAGGTGAAGTCTTGCACAATAGTTCACTCCCACGAAAGGAACTGTTTATTACTAGCAAAATAAATAACGGCAACCAAGGCTATGACCAGACATTATTTACCTTTGAAGAATCACTAGCAGATTTGCAGCTAAGCCAGTTGGACCTCCTGCTTGTTCATTGGCCGAGTGAAAAACATTTCTTTGATACTTGGCGTGCTTTTGAGCGGTTATATGAGGAAAAAATGGTCCGAGGTATTGGTGTTTGTAATTATCAAATTCATCACTTAGAACAATTAAAGACAAAAGCAAATGTCATGCCTATGGTGAATCAAATCGAGATTCATCCTTATTTGACACAGGTTTCATTAAGGGAATATCTTCACAAAGAAAACATTGCTGTCGAGGCTTGGAGTCCGATTGCAAGAGGTAACGTACTTAACGATGAAGTCATTGTAGACATTGCAAAACAACATCAAAAAACAACAGCCCAAGTCGCCCTGCGCTGGCATGTGCAACATGGAACAATTTTCATCCCAAAATCCAAGACACCAGAGCGAATTGCTGAAAATGCAGACATTTATAACTTTGAATTAACCACTGAGGATATGGCCAAAATTGATGGTCTGAATAAAGACTACCGTACTGGACCAGACCCAGATAAAGTTTACCCAACAATCTAACAATAATCTTCATTGAAGAAAGCAAAAAAGGCACCTTTCCCCATGGAAAAGTGCCTTAATTATTTAAATTCTATTTTTAGTTTTTCAAATTAGTTATCCACATTGGTGTCAGGCACCAACTAGAAGTACCGTTTAGCTTGGTTTTTTCATTTGGGCTATATCGGAGGGGGATTCTTCCCATGATTCGACATTTTTTAGACCTGGAATGCTTGAGGTGTAGAATATCGGGTTATGGCCCTCAGCTTTTTGGTTTTTATAGTCCGTTAAGGCTGAGAATGCAATTTTACCCAATAATAGGATGGCAATTAAATTAATGATCGCCATTAAGCCCATAAAGAGGTCTGCAAGGTTCCAGACAAAGCTTAATTCAGCAAGCGAACCAAAGGCAACCATACCAACTACTGCGATTCGATAAACCGTTAATACTAATTTACTATTTTTGATAAATTCAATATTGGATTCACCATAATAATAGTTTCCCACTACAGAACTGAAGGCAAATAAAAAGACAATAAATGCTAGAAAAATACCCGCCCATGATCCAAGCGAGCCTTCAAGGGCATTTTGCGTTAACACAATTCCATTGCCTTCCTTAGATGTATACAACCCCGATAATAAAATAATAAAGGCGGTTGCGCTGCAAATTACTAATGTATCAACAAATACCCCTAGTGCTTGGATTAATCCTTGTTTAACCGGATGGCTGACCTCCGCGGTAGCAGCTGCATTCGGGGCACTTCCCATTCCTGCCTCATTAGAAAATAGACCACGTTTAATTCCATTCATCATCGCCGCACCAAGGGCACCACCAGCAGCTTCCTTAAATCCAAAGGCACTTTCAAAAATCAACTTAAAAACACCAGGAACAGCGGTAATATGTGTCACCATAATATATAAAGCTATCAAAATATACGCCCCGGCCATTACTGGTACCATCCACTCGGCCACCTTGGCAATCCGCTTAAGTCCGCCAAAAATAATTACCGCAGTAATAGCCGATAACACGAAAGCAATCAACGTCTTATTAATGCCAAATGAATTATTTAAAGAACTTGTAATCGTATTTGCCTGAACAGAGTTAAAGGCTAGTCCGAATGTTAAGGAAATTAGCACAGCAAAGGTAATTCCCATCCAGCGGGCATTGAGGGCCTTTTCCATATAGTAAGCCGGCCCGCCGCGAAAGGTATCGCCATCTTTCACTTTATAAATTTGGGCCAGCGTTGCTTCAATAAATGCAGATGCCGAACCAATTAGGGCAATCAGCCACATCCAGAATACTGCACCTGGCCCGCCAGTAGTAATCGCAATCGCAACACCAGCGAGATTCCCTGTTCCGACCCGGGAAGCAGTACTGATACAAAAGGCTTGAAATGAGGAAATACCCTTCTTGCTGCCAGTAGCTCCTTCTCCCATTAAACGGAACATTTCCCCAATCATCCGAAATTGAACAAACTTCGTCCCAAAGGTAAAATATAATCCTGAACCTATTAGCAAAATAATCAAAACATATGACCATAATAAAGTATTAGTTCCATTTATTAAATCTCCAATCATACCCATAACCATTCCTCCTAATCCCCAAAAAATACTATTCTAATGTAACAAATTTTCTGAACAACCGCAATGTTTAAAAATGCTAATTTCCCTTTAAAATAGAAAAAAATAGTGCCTGACACCATGTGATTCCTTCACATAGGGTCAGGCACCTGAATCTTGATAACTTCTAGACATATTTTATTATTATGAAGCTCTTTTTAAATGTTTGAATTGCCCTTTGGATAGGACGGTTTTTTCAAGACGGTAGGCCATTACTCCGGCACAAATTGATAAAATGATGTCCTTTGGCAGCGGAGGTAGCATCCATAGCCAAGCTAGTTTGTAGTTAAAGCCATCTGGGGCTGCAAACCACAATTTATAGGCAATATACATCCAATTTGTCCCAAAAAGATAGTTGATAGACAATCCAATTAAGGCTGCCGTAGCGAACGCAATCAACCCTTTTTTCTTTTCAACAATTTTTCCAATAATAAATGCCATTAAGATAAACGATACAATAAATCCAAATGTTGGGCTGAGTATCGTTGACGGACCTGCACCAAACTTTGCGAAAACAGGAACTCCAACTAAGCCAACAAGCATATAACTAATCATGGCAAGTGAGCCTAATCTGCTCCCCAAAACAAGACCCGCCAACACGGCAAAAAATGTTTGTAATGTAATCGGCACGCCACCTACAATTAAAAACGGCGCCAATGTTGTAATATTGGCGCCAATCGCCATTAATGCAACAAACATCCCAACTAACGTGATATCTAGTGCTGTTAATTTCATTTTTCTCCCACCCTATCCAATAATTTGATAGTTTTAAGATAAACTGGATAGGGATATTTGTCAACTTATTTATATAAATAGTTAACATAAATTTATTGACAAAATATGCGTACAGCCTCATTATGTTCAATGAAATTAGACAGCTTTTATATAACCCCCTTAAGGCGCAAAAATAGAGCTGATCATAGTGACCAGCTCAAAATCAATAAATGAAAATGGTATTCATCTTATTTTTTTGCTTGAAGTTTTACAGCAATCTGCGCCCCTAGCACAGCGTTATTTTTTACAAGGGCGATGTTTGCATCTAAGCTCTTACCAGCAGTTAGTTCTTTAACCTTTGCCAAAAGGAATGGGGTTACTTCCTTTCCAGAAATATGCTGCTCTTCAGCTTCCTTCAGTGCAGTTTCAATTACTTCGGTAATCACTTTTTCCTCCATCGCATGTTCCTCAGGGATAGGGTTGGCAATAACCGCCCCGCCTTTAAGCTGTAAATCCCATTTGGTCTTCAAGGTTTGCGAAATGGTTTCTACATCATCAGCTCGGAAGTTGACTGCAAATTTACTTGAACGGGTATAAAATGCTGGCAATACGTCCGTTTGATACCCAATGACCGGCACACCTTTCGTTTCAAGATATTCCAAAGTTAGTCCTAAATCCAAAATTGATTTTGCCCCTGCACATATAACCGCAACATTTGTTTGCGCTAGTTCTTCCAGGTCTGCCGAAATATCCATTGTTGTTTCTGCGCCACGATGGACCCCGCCAATTCCGCCAGTAACAAAAATTTCAATCCCGGCTAATTCTGCACAGATCATCGTCGCAGCAACTGTTGTAGCACCCAATTGTTTAGTTGCCAGCAAATAGGCTAGGTCACGGCGTGAAGCTTTTGCTACATTTGTACTCTTACCGAACATCTCCAATTCCTCATCCGATAAGCCAATTTTAATTTTTCCATCAACAATGGCAATTGTCGCAGGAACCGCACCATTGTCTCGAATAATTTGCTCTACTTCACGTGCAGTCTGTACATTTTGCGGATATGGCATCCCGTGCGAGATAATTGTCGATTCCAGTGCCACTATTGGTTTTCCTTGTTCTTGGCCTACTTTTACTTCTTCAGATAAAACTAGATACTCTTTCATATTAACTCCTCCAACTCTTGTTGTAATTGTGCTGCTGATAAATCACGACGAACAGTATAAGATGATTGCAGGGTCTTTGCGGCATTTACAGTACCAGCCTGCGCTATTTCGCTTAAGCTTTTCCCCTCAAGCCACGAGTACACCACTGCTGCCGAAAACGCATCTCCCGCGCCTGTCACATCAATAATTTTCCTTACTTCAACAGAAGGAACGTGGATAATCCCTTCTTCACTATTTCCAATCATCGCACCGTTTTTCCCACTGGTAATGACGACATTTTCAATCCCTAAGGAAAGCCATTTTTTTAATGCTGCTTCCCAATCAGCATTACTGTTAATCTTCATATCAAAAAAGGTCTCTGATTCATCTCGGTTAGTAATTAGCCAGGTGACACCGCTCAAATCATCAGGTAAATGACTCATTTTCGGTGATGAAACCGGAATTAATACTAATGGCCGGTCATGCTTCTTGGCAAAAAACACAAGAAACTGCAGCGTTTCTTTAGGGCAATTTAAATCTGTGATGATGCATTTCGCCCGGCTGAGTAATCCATCCTGTTTTAACAGCACCTCTGAAGTTAGCTCTTCATAAACTTCCATATCTGCTAAAGCGATAATCATTTCCCCATCAGTATCTAATACAGCGGTATAAGAACCTGTTGCCATGCCGGGAACTTTCGCTACTTGGTCTAAATTCATATATAGCTTGGACTCTTCTTCAATGAAGCTCCAGTCACTATCAGCACCACAAACCGTTAGCAGCGTAACCTCCTCCCCAAGCCGTCCCAAGTTCTCAGCAATATTGCGAGCAACTCCGCCGACACTTTTGGACGATTGAATTGGATTGGAGGTGCCGAGCTGTGCCTTTTCCTTCACATGAAACTTACGATCTAGATTAGCACCGCCAATGCAGACAATTTGCTGCGATTCATTTAAAATATAGGCTCTCCCAACTATATGCCCCTTCCGTGTTAATCCAGATATGATATTGGCAACAGACGGTCGCGACAGTCCCACCGCTTCAGCAAGCTCTTGCTGAGAGATATAGGGGTTCTTACGGATGGACTCATAAATTTGCTGCTCTTTATCTGTCATTTTTTCTGCCAAACTCTCACCTCCCAACTTCCGAAACTTTTGTTTGTGAACTAAACTTATGTTTAAATTCTACTCCCTTTTCTCTGCCTTGTCAACACGCTCTCTCTTAACTTAAACGAATTTGTTCCTGCTCATTCATTCAGTCAAAAGTCCATTTTTTTCAAAAAAAAGCAGTCTGATGGAAAATTCAATATTATCGCTTTATCACCCCGATTAGTAATTCACCATAAAATAGAGAAATAAAGTGTAACTCCTTGTGAAGGGAAAGATGTGATATTTCATGAGCAAAACATACGAACCCGACCGGTTTGTTTTTAAAAATTTACAAGAGAAGCGAATGTCATTTGAACAGGTGTTTCAACGAATAATTGAATTTATGAAGGCAGATTCCTGTGGCCAGTTTCGCTTAATGGTGGGGACTGACTCACAAGTTCATAAACGTAATACAGTCTTTATTACGGGAATCGTGATTCAGAATGAGGGAAAAGGAGTGTGGGCGTGCATCAATAAGGTCGTGATTCCTAGAAAAATGACACAGCTCCACGAACGAATATCCCAAGAATTATCATTAACTGAAGAAATTGTCGCCCTGTTCAATGATGAACGGAAAAACGCATTGATTGAGACAGTCCTGCCTCATCTGTATCAAGGCGCAACCTTCACAATGGAAGGGCATATTGATATTGGGGCCGGCAAGCGAAATAAAACAAGGGAATTTGTCAAAGAAATGGTCACACGAATGGAATCAATTGGGGTCGAACCTAAAATCAAACCTGATGCCTTCGTGGCCTCCAGTTATGCCAATCGTTATACAAAATAATTTACAGTCTTGAAAATTAAAAATGAGCAGTTGTCAGGAAACGTTTTTCCCTAACACCTGCTCATTTTTTATACAATAATAGAAGGATTTATAATGCTGCTTCGATTTCATCTGCCATAAGTTGAACAGATTTTAGGCCGCCGCCGCTCAAATACCAAGTGTCAGCATTTAAATAAATGATTTTCCCATTTTTATACGCATTTGTCTTTTTAACTAAGTCATTTTCAATCGTCTTTTTAGCACCGCTTTCACCGCCAATAGCAACATTGCGGTCAATTACAAATAATACGTCGGGATTTTTCTCCATAATGTACTCAAAGGTAATACTTTGTCCGTGTGTGGAAACTTCAATATTTTCATCTGCCGCCCCGTAACCAAAGACATCATGAATGATACCAAAACGTGAGCTCTTGCCATAAGCGCTTACTTTTCCTTCATTGGCGAGAACAATTAATGCCTTTTTATTCTCGGCAGTAGCAGCTTTATTTACGGTTGCAATTTTCCCATCAATATCTTTTAATTTCGTAGCAACTTGATCCTCTTTGCCAAAAATCTCTCCGACTAGTTCCATATTTTTCTTGAAAGAGTCCATGTACTTGGCATAGTCATATTCAATAAATACAGTTGGAGCAATTTCAGCAAATTGGTCATATAATTCTGCTTGACGACCTGAGATAAAAATAACATCTGGCTGTAACTCGTGAATTGCCTCAAAATCAGGTTCCTTCAGACTGCCTACATTCGTATACTTTTTATCACTATATTTTTCTAAATACTTGGGAATAGCCATTTGTGGAACACCAGTCACTTCAACACCTAACTCATCAAGCGTATCTAAGATTCCAAAATCAAAAACAACTACTTTTTTCGGATTTTTTTCAACTTTTGCTTCCCCATATTGGCTTTTCACCGTAATTGTTTCACTATTCGCATTACTGCCAGAAGTCTTTTTTGACGTCCCCTCATCCTTCGATGTGCCTCCACAAGCAGCTAAGACAAGCATAATCGAAAACAACAAACCTAACATACTATACTTTTTCATGAATTTCTCTCCCTCACCATTAAGAATTAAAGTACACACAAATGCGGCATCCATCCATTTTTTGGATTGGTATATCCATATCATAAATTTCTTTTAAAGAATCAGATTGAATAATGTCTTCCGTTGGGCCGTTTTTCACTACTCTGCCATCCTTCATTGCAACGATCCAGTCCGAATAGACAGAGGCAAAATTAATATCATGAAGAACGATGATGACTGTTTTACCAAGTTCATCAACAAGCCGGCGCAGGATCTTCATAATTTGTACCGAATGTTTCATATCAAGATTATTCAATGGCTCGTCAAGCAGAATATATTCTGTATCCTGGGCAATGACCATCGCGATAAAGGCACGTTGCCGCTGTCCACCTGATAATTCGTCTAAGTATTTATCTTGCATATCCGTTAAGTGCATATATTCAAGTGATTGGTCAACAATCCGTTCATCTTCCTCTGTCAGTCGTCCCTTTGAATATGGAAAACGACCAAAGGAAACGAGTTCGCGAATCGTCAGCCGTACATTCATATAATTTGACTGTTTTAAAATCGAAACCCGTTTTGCAAACTCATTCGATTTCATTTTTCGCGCATCCGCCTTATCAATCAACACTTCCCCTGTATCAGCATCAAGCAGTCGGCTGACCATCGAAAGCAAAGTCGACTTCCCTGCACCATTTGGACCAATGAAGGAGGTGATTTTTCTAGGCTGGATCGTCACCGACACATCCTCGACAACTGCCTTCTTTCCATAAAACTTTGACAGTGAAACGACTTGAATCATTGTGCATTCCTCGCTTTCAATAGTAAGTAAATAAAATACACGCCGCCGAAAAAGTTGATAATCACACTGAGAGTCGTGGAAAATGTAAACACTCGTTCCACTACCCATTGTCCGCCGACAAGGGCAATAATACTCATCACAATAGCACCGCCAATCAACGTCCGATGCTTATATGTGTTGAAGAATTGATACGATAGATTGGCTACAATTAACCCAAAGAAAGTTATTGGCCCCACAAGAGCTGTTGAAATCGAAATAAAAATGGCAACGATAATCAGCATTTGTTTGACAATCGAATCATAAGGAACTCCCAAGTTTATGGCTGTTTCCCTGCCCAGGGACAAGACATCTAAATATTTGACAAAACGCCATGCGTAGATGATGACGACAGCCACTATCATAACTGATAGCCAGACTAAGTCAGCATTTATATTGTTAAAGCTGGCAAACATTCTGTCTTGAACGATTTGAAATTCATTTGGGTCGATTAACACCTGCAAAAATGTTGAAATACTTGAGAAAAATGTTCCAACAATGATTCCAACAAGCAATAAGAAATATATCTGCTGGCTGCCCTTTTTAAATAAAAAGCGATATAGCAGCAGGGCAAAGACAATCATTACGGATACAGACAATAAGAAGTTAACTTGTTTATTTACCGCAATCATATGTCCTGAGCCTAAAAAGAAAATAATTAATGTTTGTATGAGTAAATAAAGTGAATCTAGGCCCATAATACTTGGCGTCAAAATTTTATTATGAGTAATGGTTTGAAACACCACAGTTGCATAGGCAATTGTTAATCCTGTCAGAACCATGGCGATTACTTTGATTGCCCTTCTTGGCAAAGCATAGTCAAAACTGCCGTTTAAATCATGGAGTAAATAGATGGCACAACAACCTGCAGCGATCAATGCAAGGATGGCCATTTTTATACTGTTACGCATAGTCTTTCCTCCGGAATAACAGATATAAGAAAATGCCGCTTCCGATTACACCGACCATGAGACTGATCGAAATCTCATATGGAAAAATAATCAGGCGTCCTAAAATATCACAAACCAAGAGGAAGATTGCGCCAAGTAATGCCGTATGCGGCAGTGTTTTTTGTAAGTGGTCACCTTTAAAAATGGAAATAATGTTAGGGATAATCAAGCCGAGAAACGGAATTGTTCCAACTGTTAACACAACGGTTGCCGTGATTAAAGCAACAAGTATTAATCCAATATTAACAATCCGCCGATATGGAAGTCCTAGGTTCTTTGAAAAATCCTCCCCCATTCCCGCGACCGTAAAGCGATTCGCGTAAAAATAAGCGATTATTAAAATTGGTACACTTATGTAAAGTAGTTCATAACGTCCTTTCATAATCATTGAAAAGTCACCTTGAAGCCATGCCGACATATTTTGGATGACATCAGCACGATAAGCAAAAAAGGTAGTCACGGAAGACAAAATATTACCAAACATTAATCCCACAAGCGGAATGAAAATGGCATCTTTAAACTTAATGCGGTCAAGAATTTGCATGAACAAAAAAGTTCCAGCAAGTGCGAAGATAAAGGCGACTGCCATCTTCTCCAGCATCGATGCATTGGCAAATAATAGCATTGAAACTAGAATTCCTAATCTAGTTGCATCTAAAGTTCCCGCCGTTGTTGGCGAAACAAATTTGTTACGGCTTAGCTGCTGCATAATTAAACCAGTAATGCTCATTCCGGCTCCTGCCATTAAAATGGCCACTAGCCTAGGCAAGCGGCTAATCAAAAATATTTGCGTTTCTTCAGATTGCAAATCCAATAACTCCAATGGTGTAATACTGCTAACGCCGACAAACAACGAAGCAATAGACAACGCGATTAACGCTAATCCTAGATATTTAATCTTCATGGCTTCCCCAACATTTCCCTTTTTTTGCTGTTATCAGTGACATTGAAAATCATTATCAACTACCCTTACAAATTTGATTATATCACCGTTATTATTGAAGTCAATGCTAATTGAGAATTTTTATCAATGATTTTTCAAAATCTTATCTAAACTTCAATTCGCAATAAAGTGAGACTTCCATCAGCGGGGGTCTTACTGCCCGTTAAGGCGGGATAAAAATACTCCTTTTACTTTAGTATCCTCATGCCCTTATCGACTTGTAATTTTTTACATTAGGAGAGAAGTATGAACATACTGGACTTCCTGCCCCTCATACACTCAAGTTAGGAGGTGATGGGGGTGAAAAAAGGCATTGCCCTACTAATTGTTTTCACAATGTTTCTATTAACTGGCTGCTTTGGTGACCCTGTACAAGATGACTTGGTTAATTACGTCAACAAAGAAATGAAGGAAGCCCAGAAATATGAAAAAGCTGCGGTTTCTGCCTATGAAAGCGTAACGGGAGCGAATTATATTGATGATCAAACCTTGTATAATACATTAATCGATGAGGTTATTCCTAATTACAATGAGTTAATTAAGGAATTAGACGAGGCAAAGATCGAAACAGATGAACTAAGAGAAATACATGAAATTTATATTGAAGGTGCTGACATTCAATTTAGCGCGTTTACCAAAATCAAACAGGCATTAGAAGAACAAGACATCAATCTTATACATGAGTCTAATGATATGTTAGCAGATGCCCGCAAACATATTCGAGATTACCAGAGCAAATTAACTAAATTAGCCAAGGAACATGATGTGAAGCTAAAAAAATAACCTTTACACTATGGACATCATGCACAGCCTGGAACCACCGATGTGCTACCGACGCATCGGTGGAATTTTTCCATAGGTCCCCATTCTCCATACCCATTCCAAAGGACCAAAGTGAAAATACTTCATCCACACTGTACTAATGGTGAGCTGTATTATGTAAATTACCAGACAGATATAGAGTGTCTCTATTAATGTTATATCGCTATAAAATTGCAATATGTAACCAAAGAGATGAATCAGGAATGTTTGTCCTACATAGTTAGTCAATGCCATTCGGCCATAGCTTTTTAACGGTAACAGCAATTTTCTCACGTACTTTTGCTGCAAAAGCAGCACTGCCATGCCGACGTAAAAAGCAGATATAATCGGGCCAATGGCAATACCGATGTGGTAAAACTGCTGAGATGCTGGATTTGATTTTTGATTGCCTATGCTTACTGCAAATGGTGCGTAATGGGCTTGAAGTAAAAGGCCCATACCACTGAAAACAAACATAATAAGTGTGAAAGTGATCATTTTTTTCGGTGAAGTGTTTGTCAAAAAGCCATATTGCGCTGCTGCGATACCTAGAATCATTAGCGGGACTACCATCAAGAGTTTAAACGAGAATATCGCTAAACCAATCAGCATTAACGTAGCACATATGAGATTGAACAGCTTATTGGCCTTGTAAAAGGGTAATATTAGCAAACCGCTAATCGCATATACGGTCAACGCCTCTCCGGGATGAAATTGTACATGAAGGAGCCCGAAAGTAAATAATAGTGCCAGTCGCCTTAGATACAAAGCATAGCCATTCTTTCCTCGTGCCTGTGCGCGGTTCATGAATATATAAAAACCGATTCCAAACAAAAATGTAAAAATCGTATAAAACCGTCCCTCCACCAATAGATTTAGCAGCTGCCAATAGACAGCATCAGCCGAATTTACAGGTAGAGAGTTGATTTCTAGTAAAGGGCCTATATTTACCAAAAGTATTCCCATTAACGCAAAGCCGCGTAAATAATCAAGCAGATCAATTCGTTTTGTTATTTCCATCATATAAACCTCGTTGGTGCCCACTCGTTTCCTGCACCTTTTCCATTTTAGTTTTCATGAAAAATAAAAAGGGCAATAGCCCTAATAAACAGGCAACTACCCCTTTTCTTCTATCATATAGGAAAAACTAGATTGTTTCTACTGTCGGCTGAAGCATCGTTCCATCAGCAGCAAAGTTAATATGCCACGACAAAGCCTTTTCTAGAACATGCGGCGTTTGCCCGCCTCGTGTCAGTGCTTCATGATAATATTCTCGCAGCTGTTCACGATACATTGGGTGGGCACAATGCTCAATAATTAACTCCGCTCGTTCCCTAGGCGCCAGTCCGCGCAAATCAGCATATCCTTGCTCTGTCACAATGACGTCGACATCATGTTCGGTATGGTCAACATGAGAAACAAACGGGACAATGCTGGAAATTTTCCCACCCTTTGCAATGGACTTCGTTACAAAAATAGCTAAACGGGCATTACGGGCAAAATCCCCTGAACCACCAATTCCATTCATCATTTTTGTACCTAAAACATGTGTTGAGTTTACATTCCCGTAAATGTCCAATTCTAATGCAGTATTAATAGAAATCAATCCTAATCGGCGGATAATTTCTGGATGATTCGATATTTCCTGCGGCCGCATCAACAGTTTATCGCGATATTTTTCAAAGTTACCATACACCTGTTTCATTTTTTCTTCGGAAAGAGTTAATGAACAACAGGAAGCAAAATTCACCTTACCGGTATCAATCAAATCAAACACAGCATCCTGTAATACCTCAGAATAGACGTCTAAGTCGGTAAATTCAGAATCTAATAAACCATGTAGAACCGCATTTGCTACCGAACCAATTCCTGATTGCAATGGCGCTAATTTTTTCGTTAAACGCCCTGCTTCTACTTCCTTTCGCAAAAAGTCAATTAGATGATTGGCCATAATTACTGTCTCTTCATCAGGTGGTATAATCGTTGATGGAGAATCAAGCTGATTCGTAAACACAATCCCTTTAACCTTATCAATATCAACTGGTATTCCTGCAGTTCCAATGCGGTCATCTGGCTTCGTTAATGGAATCGGGCCTCTCTCTCCTTGCTTGCCCGGATCATACAAATCATGTAATCCTTCTAGATTGACTTGATGTGCTAAGTTTACTTCGATAATAATAGCCTTTGCATTCAATGCAAAAGATAAGGAGTTTCCGACCGATGTGGTTGGAATCACCATTCCATCTTCCGTTACTGAGAACGCTTCCAATATTGCGAAATCAATTGGCTCCATTACCCCCGCACGGACCAATTCTGCAGTGTGTGATAAGTGTTGATCAACAAAAAACATATCCCCGCTATTTATTCTACTGCGCATCGTTGGGTCAGCTTGAAATGGCAGACGCCTGCCAATTATACCTGCTTCAGCAAATAACTTATCTACATCTGAGCCTAACGACGCTCCCGTGAAAACATTGACCTTGAACGATTCAGTCTCCGCACGTTTGGCCAAAGCAAATGGTACCGCTTTCACATCACCGGCACGTGTAAAACCGCTTAACCCTAATGTCATTCCATCTTGAATCCATGATGCAGCTTCTTCTGGGGTTACAATACGATCCCAAAGGCGCTTGTCGCGTACCCGTTCAAATTTCTTATCCATATCCCATCCCACTCCCAAATATGAATCTACCATTATTTTATCCTACCATCATGTTTCAAAAGGAATTTCCGGGATATCTTACGTAAAATTCAGACAAAACAGCTATTCATGGGGTTAAAACAGAATATTTTTATGTATCAGATTTTTTAAAATAGTATTTTTAACCAACCATATCAGCTTTTAAAATCCCAGCAGCCTGCGAAAGTAGCTGGAATACGACTGACTTACTGGAACCCGATCACCGGTATCCATTGCCAAAATAAAAGTAGAGTGCGAGTCGGGAAAAATTTCTTTTATATGATTTACATTGACAATATACGAGCGATGGCAGCGAATAAAATAATCCTTTGGTAACACAAACTCAAATTCCTGGAGCGAATATTTATGAGTGCCACAATGTTCCTGTGTGTGAACATATGTCCGTTTGTCCTTTGCTTCGAGATAGACAACCTGGGAGAATGGCACAGGAATCCAGCCATCATCCGTTTTTAGCGTCACAACCAATTTTCCGCTCGTCAGTGATGGGAAAATAGCCGTCACGCAGCCTTCCAGCCTGCCTTCATGAAAAAATGGAACAGCCATCCCATGGTAAGGAACCCCAAAAACTTCACGATTAATAAACTCTGACACTTTCTGCCGTGAATATATCGCTTTATAGGCAATCGTCCCCTCCTTTAATGGGTCCCCAGGTCGAATCTTCAAATCAATCCGCTTGCTTGGACGGTAATAAATATATTGGGATGTATTCGAAACCGCAATCGAAATCTCCTCCGAAAACAACTCACTAATCACATCCAACAGCGACACAACCGTAATACTCTCCATAAAACAACCTCCTCCCTAATTTTAATTCTCCGCACTAAACAACAAGTAAAAAACTTACAACAATCGATAGATGAGAAATCGTTCTCTTTGGTCGCGTGTGTAGTCGTGGGGCAGGATGATTTCTTGTTTTAGCTGGAAGGGGGTTTCATTTTGCAGGTAGTAGATATAGTCCTCTGATGGGTAATAGAGGATAATCTCGATTTCACGTGCCCGCTCTTCCGCTGATTGCATCATATTTTGTACTGTGCTTCTAAATATGTGTACCGAAAATGGGTTAAAAAAATAAAACCGATTGTCATCGTAGTGAATTTGATATTCCTCTGCTAAACAGCACCGAAAATGGATTTTTTCCAGCCGGTTCTTTGTTTTCTTTCCATACTTCACGGCATTTTCCAAGGCCGCAGCATATAGCGTTTGATTCATTTCAATTCCTACAACCGAAGCATGGAAAAAATAATGGATATAAAAATTCAGGCGTCCTTTTCCACAGCCAAAATCAACCACCCGGTCCATTGGTGTCAATTCATAATGAGCAAACAACTCTTCAAGGGCATGATAGGGTGTCGGCTCATAAGGATAATAGCGCAAAGGCTTTTGCTGTGGACCTTCTAATCGGATGCTTCCCGTATCAATATTAAGTAATTTATCAAAATAATGTTCTTTCATTAGCAAACCCCTCTAGATGCTTCTCATTCATAGATTAATACAATTTTGGGAAAAACACACGTTAAAAAACGAAAACGCTTGGCATCTTTGGAAACCAAGCGTTCTTACAGGAAAAAGCCACACCAATATCCAGGGATTAAATTTTTGACTCAATTACCGCTGCTGCCCCAGCAACCGCCAGAATGAGAAAGAGCGGATACGTAATCGGAAAAAATGTATAAAGTAAAACAGTCACTGCAGAAACCCAAATGCCGCTGCACCAATAGCAGCTTAAAATCGAACCAATAAAATGCCTTAGTCCCGTTCCTTTTATTTCAACCGTTTCCTCAAACTGACCATCGGGGTGTTCAATGACTGTTACCTCTAAAAACGGCTTCCTTAAAAACGAAGTAATTTGATCAAATACAATCAAATGAGTTAAGCGAAAAGTGGCTAAAATAAGTATAACCAAATCTAGCCAATCAACTTGAATCATTGCTATACCACCTCACGATTTCAATGATTAAAATAAGCTAATCGATGACGATTAGCTCTAACCTCTTTGCTTTTTGTCCATCCGTTTTAAAGCAGCCCACTTCCAGTCTGCCTCTATTAAATGACACAATCAAATATGCTAGCTGGTTATAAGGATTATTTCTAATGTCACTGCTGGATGGAAATGCAGGGGCACTTGGATGTGAATGGAAGATTCCAATTAGTTCTTCTTTACCTCTCTCCATTTCACAAACGGCCTGTTTAATAGATTCCTTAGACATATAAAACCGGTTCGGACTTTGGAGCTGGTTCTTGATTTTCCATAGTCTAGAGCCCATACCTTGTCTACCCGAAAGTAGCCCGCAAGCTTCTATGGGAATAGCAGCTTGACAATAGTCAACCATTTCTTGATACACTGCCCTTTTCATTATGAAATGTTCTTTTTTATCTTCAGTTTTTAAAATTCTTGGCTCCATTGACTTCCATACACAGCTCCCTGTACTGCAGGCTGGGTTGTTTTATTTCGAAGTGTAAAAAAGTCCATTGTCGTTGAACTAGCGGTTTTAATATTTTGGGCGACTGTTTGAAATCCCCCTGGCTGTGCGGACATCATCCGACCCATCCAATCACCGTTTTGCTGGCTAGGTTGGACAACCGGCTGCTGTTTCTGCCCCGAGTCTTCAGGCTTTGGCCGGAAAAATTGTTCACTGGATACAGGTTGAACGACTGCCGATTGTGTTGGTGGCTGCTTGATAAACTGCTTAATAAAATTCTCTCTTTCTTCTAAGCTTGCTTCTAAACCAGCAAACTGGGATTTCATTTGTTTCATTTGCTTTTCCCAAATTTCTCGGTCCTTTTCATATTGAGTAATTTTATCTTGATAAAGTTTCATTTCCTGTTTAAATTGTTCCAGCTGTTGGTTAAGTGTGCGTTCATGCTCCTTCTTTAATCGATAAATCTCAACATCCTTAGCTTGTAAATCTGCTGCTAATTGTGCATTCCTCTGTTCCAATTCTTCCATTTTAACCAATGTGGCTTTCGTCTGCGTTAACTCCGCTTTGAGTTCATCAATCTGCTTTGACCACGACCCTTTTTCAGCATCAAATTTTTGTGATTTTTCCTTGTAAATATTCACTTGACCCTGGATTTGTTCAAGCACTTGCAAGTATGCTTCTTTTTCATTCTGATAATGATCTGTCAGCATATTGAATTCTTCAATCTTTAACTCTAGATCCTCTTTTAAGCGAAGTTTCTCAGTTTCGAATTGTTCAAGCCGTGATAAGGAACTTTGTGCTTTCATTAAATCTGACTTCATGATTTCAATTTGATTTTCTAAATCGTTATGCCCTTCGTCTGATATCTCCACTTCATATTGGATTTCAACCATCTCTTGCATGAGCAACCCCTCTCCTTTTATACATAATAATTCTGTATTTTTTTGTAACCTTTCAATTGATAGGATACGTTTAGCCAATAGGATATGTTCCTTTATTTCCCTGCTGGATTATTTTTGGGCGATGAATCCTCAACTAGTTTCCAGCTTGTATTTTATTGTTTTTTTTGAACACTCTTTTTCAATTAGAATATATTACTTATGGGTCAACTGTTAGGCATTACAACTTCCTGGGGAGGCGAGGGAAAAATACACATCCGCCTAAACACAACATTGGGATAAACGCATAGTATACAGTAGGCTTAAGCCAAAAAGGAAAATAGAATGAGAGGATGGTTAATAAATGGATATCAAATCCGTAAATGGCGGGCAAGAAACTCTTTGTATCAAAGTTAACAAAGTCTATGACTGGGTAACCCGCCAATCAGATGTGCCCCTGATTTCTTTTAATGCAAGCGACCTTGGTTCTACCTTGTTCTTTGACTGCCCAGGTGGTGTAACACCGACACCAGGATCAGATGACCCTTGTGCAGTCCTTGGAAATACATTCACGGTTGATTGCTTTGTCACCGATGAAGATGGTAACCCTGTAGACCCGCTTGCACCCGGTTCAATTCTTTGTACGGAAATCCCACAGCCGGAAGGACGCCAAACTGGTACGTTTACCCTTCCAAATGGTGAAACAGTAACACTACAAAAAGTGAAAGTGTTGAAAAAAGGATTCATCGTTGTACGTGTCACAAACCCTCAGGGCTTGTCATGTACATCCTTACCGATACCATTTGCAGTAGCTGAGAAGTTCTTCCTATGTGCACCTCCAGGAACATTCTTACAATGTGAAATTACAGATTTTGAATGTGACGCTAACCTAATCTGCCGCCCTGGTGCATCACCTGGAACCTTCACATTCCAACAGCTTGATATTTCAATTAATATGTGCCAAAACATTCAAATGGAAGCTTTAGTAAAACTTGAAATTACCGCTGACTTCTGTGCACCGCGCCCAGAATTACCATTTGTTTGCCCACCGTTGGCATTCCCGCCACAGTGCCCAACAATCTTCCCTCCGAGCCCATCACCAAGTCCAACTGCTTAATGGGCTACAAAGGCTCGGAAACTCGAGAGGAGAACGCTCCTCTCTATTTTTTTTGAAAACATTACTGCTTTACTCATGGAAAAACTTCATCCACATACAATGTAAAGATAAAGATAATGTGATTTTTTAAAAAGGAGGATTTGACCCTTGTGGTGGAAAGCAAAAGAAGCAAAGCGTATGGAAAGTCAATCCTGGTTTAGTTATACAGTGGTACTGCCGGGCATCGATGAGGACGACCAGGAAGTAATGATTATGGGAAACTATATAATAAAGAATTCTGGTAATGGTAACCTGCATAACCCCATCATCTGTATCAAAATTACGCCGCATCATGATGTCCATTTAGGGGGGAAAATTGGTTCTCCAACCCATACGGCTCTTGCCATAGATGGATCAAACAGCGGCGCATGGGAATATATCGATGACAACTGGAAAGAGAGTGCTCTCGAAACAGGCGAGCATTGGTTACGTCCGAAGGGAGTTCAAGAGCTTGCCAGCAATCACAGCATCGCCTTCGCCCATGAAATACGCTTCCCATTACAAAAGAAGGAAAAGTACGTGAACATTGATGGGTTTATTTATTTTGATGAGCTCAAAGACGGATCCCCTGCGCTTAACAAAATTTCAGTAAACTACTAGGGTGACAGCATGAGAATACTATTTATTTCTTCTGGTTATAAAGGAATCTATCAATGGTTTGAGACCTGTATTGTAAACGAATTAAAAAAAGGGCATGAAGTTCGCTTCGTTCAGTGTCATAGCGGTTTAGCCGCAATAAAGTCAGTGACAGCCTCATTTAAACCTGAAGCTGCATTAACACTGGTAGGTTTTTTACTACCGCTGGAGATTGTCCAATGGTTAAAAAAGCAAAACATTAAAACAGCAGTATGGTTTACCGAGGACCCTTATTATATGGACCGGACAATCCCCCTTGCTACTCATTACGACTACATTTTTTCTATTGATACAGCCGCCTGCGACTATTATCAAAAGGAAAAAGGACACCAGCATGTTGTCCCGCTGCCGTTAGCTACCGCTCCAGAAGTGTTCTTGCCAAAGGAGACTGGGCCTAAATTTAAAAGCGACCTATGTATGGTCGGTTTTCCTTATCCAGATAGAGTAAAGATGATTCACTACTTACTCCAGAATACCTCTTGCAAAATTGCTGTAGTCGGTAAATGGATGGGAGCTCTGTATAAATTTCGTCAGCATCCGAACATAAGAATTCATGAGGGCTGGTTCCAGCCGGCCATGATTGCGCAATATTATAATGGGGCAAAAATTGTCCTTAATAATCATCGGCCATTCAATCTCCAACAGAATCGTAACAGCTTAAAGATTATCGGAAAAAGTATTAATAATCGAACCTTCGACGTCGCTGCCTGTGGGGCTTTTCAATTAATTGAATGGAAGGAAGATTTACCGAACCATTTTATAGAGGGTGAAGAAATCGTTTCATTTTTAAATTATCAAGACCTCCAGGAAAAAATCAGCTATTTCCTAAAAAATGAAGCAGAGAGAAAACAGATTGCGCACAAAGCTCGAGAACGTGTATTAAATGACCACACATTTGAAAAACGTATCAATCAACTCATAACTTATATTGAAAAATAGGAACTAGTTATGTTGTCCAAAATTCGTAAAAATCAAAAGGCTACGAAAAACACGCAGCCAAGTTAATTTATTTTCCTTTTCCCCACCCCGACTGTTTCGCAACTTTTTTACAAAGGCCGCAACCACCATTATATTTCCTTTGATAAGAGGTTCCGCCATGGGCTGAGTAACTTTGAAAACCAGTATGAAGTTTATTTCCTAAATAAAGAGACTGTGGTGAAGTTTGTGTTGCTGATGATGTTATCACTTTTCTCACGCTTTGATTTCTATTCAAGCTGATTACCTCCTTAATTTTTCCATCATCTATCATTCAGTATATGAAAGAATTTGATTAGAGGTGTTCATATGGACGCATAAAAGGAGTAAATGCTATCGTCATTTACTCCTTATTTCCCTGGATTCCAAAGTTGGATTGCGTATTTGAAAATTGATGGACTTTTCTTTTTAAACTAAAGAAATCAGTTAAATTAGCGGTAGATTGATCGTATTCAGGTGTCCTTGGAGAATTCACACATTGCATGTTGAATTGATTAAGCCAACTCTTCTGAATATGGGGAGTAGGTTGTGGTACAGGTCTAGTAGTTTCCATAGTATCTTCCCAATTTATAATCACATTTCGTAATTCCTCAATAGTAGGCTGTTTCTCACCCACCTTAAAGATTGGCAGTTTAATAACCAACTGTAACAATTCTTCTCTGTCCGCTACTAAAGATTGTAACAGCTGAAGTTTGTCGTTAAGTTGCTGATTTTCATCAAGGGCTATTTCCAGTTCTTCCTTATATTTATTACTGTTGTTTTGTTCTGCTAGTAAGGAAGCTTGTAGCTCCTCATATATTGGACCGCTTTCCCGCTCCATTTGTTCAAGTTGAAGTAATGTTTGCTGTGCTTGAAGAAAGTCCTCTTTTAGTTCTGTAATTTTACTTTCTAACTCTTGTTTCTGCAGTAGCGATTGTTCATAAATCTCGTTTAATTTAACTAATTGTTGCACTAACAATTGCTTATCCTTTTTGGCCTGGTTTAATTCAATATGTTTTGCCTCTAATTGCTGTTTCAATATCGCTGTCATGCTGACTAACTGCTTTGTTTCTGTAAAAACTTCCTGAATATTAGTAGAAATATGATCGATTCGTTTTTTATCCACTGTTCTTTGCTTTGTTAATTCTGCGATCTGTTCAACATAGGAGGTATTTTGTTCTTCAAGTTCTGCTATGCGCTGTTCATATTCTGTCTTTTTATTTGCATGGTTTTGTTCTTCTTCACGAGTTTTGTTGAACTCGATAACTAATTGGCGTAAGGTCTCGTTTTCCTTTGCCAACTGCGAATTTTCCGTACGTATTTTTTCAAGTTCAGTTTTGATGACCATATTTTTCCTATGCAAGTGTTGTTCTTCAACAGCCATTTGCTGCAGTTTCTCTATTTGACTCTTCAAGTTGGCAATTTCTGTTTCGTAGCATTCCGCCCTTCTCTGAAATAGAGAAATTTCTTGCTCTAACTCATCAACAGTTTGGTGAAGCTGATGATTTTCGCGGGCATAGGCTTCCATGCTTTCAATCATGTCTCCATTGTTAAATTTTGCAAAATACTGTTTATATGCATGTAGTTTTTCACTCAATCCATTTATATCTTTTATATGTTCATCCCGCTCAAATAGTAGTTCCTGAAGCTTACCTTTTTGCTGTTGGTGCTGCCGTTGTAGCATTCGTATCTGTGATCGGTACTTGTCTTTTAGCTGCTCCTTTTCCACTTGCGCCAATGACAGTTCTGAATTAAGATGGATAATTTTCTGAATTAATTGAACAGGTGTCAGCTTTTCCAGTTGACTTGGCTTCATCATGGTTCTTTAGCCCCCTTAGGTCAAACGCCTTCTTCATTGTATGCAGGAAAGAAAAAAACCGTGTATTTAACTTGAATGGCTTCGTCACTGAAATAAATCAATTTAGGATATCACATAGGCGGTGTTTAACATACAATGTAAAGAAATTTATCCCCTGTTACGTGGTAACTTATTTCAAAATTCGTAATTACTCAGAGGAGTTGTTCAAATTGGGAGAGAAAACAAAATTATTTCTAGTACTTTGCCTTCATCGATCTGGGTCAAGTGCAACTGCTGGGGTGCTGCATTTATTAGGTATCCATATGGGGGACAAATTACTACCAGCCTCGCCTTCTAATGAAAAAGGTCATTTTGAAAACAGTGAGTTTGTGAAACTCAATGATGAAATTCTTCGAAATGCAAAGGGGTCTTGGAACCATCCACCGAGCCGAGAAAGAATTGCAGCTTCTCGTTTTCCAGCTGCCCCAATCCAAGCCTTTATTGAAAATAATAAGAAGGCCATTTGGGGTCTCAAGGATCCAAGAACACTTTTAACCTTTGAAATATGGAAACCATATTTAGAAGAAGCTGCCGACATCACTTATGTTTTTGTGCACCGTCCCTTTGAAGCCTCGGTCAGTTCCTTGACTAGCCGCGATCGTATTAGCACTGGACATGCGTTGAGCATTTTAACCCCATATTTGAAAAATTTATATCATTATCGACATAATTATGGTATACCTGCCAGTCGCATTATCGATGTCAATTTTCAGGATATCGTAAGAAACCCGGAGCCATTTGTTCGTGAGATTAATACAAACATTGGCATGCCAACAGATTATCAGCTTAACGAGGTAAAACAATTCCTAGATTTATCTTTGAAAAAATTTTAACTTTTTCCGAAAGCAACATTATCGGTTTGCCAGAATCTCATTGTTTAGTTTGTTGATTAGTTCTTGAAAGCGGACAATATACGTGTGGTCCTCGAGTGTACGCGCAAACGCCCGCTCTGCTATTTCGTTTCTTTCAGCCTCATGTTGTAAATAGTAATCAATTTTTTGTTTTAAATCTTCAATCCCTTGATAACAGATCATTTCTTCTCCGAGATGGTAATAATTTTTCAGGTCTCGACGGCAGGTAGCCAATTGAAAAGCCTTGCAGGCAGCAATATCAAAGGTCCGATTGTTGGGCGTATAGGCAGGTATATTGCGCGGATTTCGATTGACATCATTTGGAATTCGATGAATATTGAGAACTATTTTAGCACCATTATAATACTTGGCTGTTTCCTGCGGTGGGATCGTTCGATTCAAAATGTGGGGTTTTAATATCGCAAAGTGTTTTAGTCTTTCCCACCAGCGGCCAATAATGATAAATTTTTTCTTTCTTAAATACGGTGTCAACTCATCGAACAGTCTCAGCCGATTTGGTAATGCGCTGCCAACAAAGCAAATATCAGATTTATATTGATCCGAAACCTCCATAGGAGAATAAAAACTCGGATTTACCGCCAGCGGCAGATGGAGAGCTTTGATTCCATGATTTCGGTAAACGGGTACAGAGCCGGAATCTTCGGTTATCACAAACTGATACTGCCGTGCCAGCGGCAGATGGTACGTAATTAGATAAGGATCATCGACGAGGTACAGTCCCAATGGGATATTATATCTTTTCAATCGCGCAATCGTATCCGGGGTAAGCGAGCGATTTAAAGAGAGGATGACATCTGGTTTAAATGTTTGGATTTTATTATATAATGTTTGGATTCTTTCACGGTCAGAATGATAACAGGCAAACGCAAATGCAGAGCCGGAAGCCTTCTCCAGCTCTCTAAAGGCAGAAATGAAGTTAGGATCTAAGTAAGATAATGTTTTTGTCCCTGAAGAAATAAATAGCAGTCTCATTTTTTCACTCCTAATCTAGCAGCTGGTGCTTGCTGATACATTCTATACTTTAGATTTGTAAATTACATTAAGTTATTTTTCACGTAACTGAACGACTTCCCCCTTGGGAATTTAGGAAGGAAAGTTGGCGGCAATGTTACCGCTTTACTATCAGACAGTTTCAACCGTTTTAGCACCTCGTGCTGGATAGGATGTAAGCGATTATTATAGCTAAGGAAGAATTGTTGGTTACTTTTCCAAAGGACTCCATTAGGAAGGATGTTTTGAATAGTATTTAAAGGCTCAATAATTTGCTGCGAATTAGGAATTGCTTCGATGGTTTTATCATCTACCATCACAATTTCATTGGGATTGAATTGAAAATAATTAAATGTATTCATATTTTTGATTAAATAGCGCCGATTGTTTTGCAAATAATAAATAGCCGGTGCATTTTTGGATTTGACGAGTCTTTGGTTAGGGAATAATGCCGGTGATAGTAATACATTTTCATCAACAGGGGCACCTTCATCATATTTGAACAAAAAAGGGTCAGGGATTTTAATAATGCTATTTTTTGAATAATGTAATCTCGTCATCATTTCCTCTGAAATCTTTCGGCGTTTCTGCTGATCAATTAGATAAACATCTTTGGCAAGCCCTCTTATTAATGTCCCATCCGGTATCGTATTTGGAACATGCAAGTAAAGCCGCTGAAAGGATTCAGGAAATTTCCAAGCAACATCTAAAACCTGAGGAATAGGATAAAATGGCTGAAGTTGATTAAGCCTAGTCCAAAACGCCGCATCCCCATTCAGCCAAAATTGTGGGTCATCATCCCAATAGCTTTGATATTTATTAAAAACCTGGTTGGCTATTTTCCTCGTATGCATGACTGAACAATGGTCAACCCTGTTAGCGGCTTTATGCAAAATTCCATAGTTTTTTCGAACAAATTCTTGGGTGACTGTTTGGTTATGACCATATACCTTAACAAGCTGTTCAGAATATACAATTTGTACTGTTTTATTCTTCTCTAGATAATTAACCATTACTTTCAGGCGTTGCGGCAAATAGATATTATCATCGGTAAGATATGAAAGATACTTGCCTCGTGAGTCGGCGATTGCCTGATTAATCAACGTAGCATATCTTGTTGTCTTGTAACGGTCACTTTCGGCAACATGACTATTATAATAGTAAATCCGTGGATGATCTAAAAACTGTTCAATTACGCCCACAGTTTCTTCATTCGAATTATCATCCATAATAAACAATTCCCAATGCGGATAAGTTTGCTTGATAACACTTTCAATTGCCTGACCAACAGAAGCTGATTTATTATAGCTAGTTAGAATAATTGATACTAACGGGTTCATATATTACCTCCTGAACATCCTATTAATTCCACAGGAAATTTTGCTTTAAAAGCTGATAGAGCCTTAAATTATACGGTCTATAGTAGGCTGATAATTTTAACGATTCATCCGGAGGCATCTCATCATAATCGCCTTTCAGCAATGGTTCATAATGAGTTAATTTAATTGCTGGGAGTCCTAAAAAGTGAAAAACTCTTTGTAATACTCGCTCTGGTTCTGTGAAGAACTGTTCACTTTGCAATACTAAGATTTGATTTCTCGGGAATAATTTGAACCAGCGCTTTAGCTGTTCAGCATAGAGCCCTCGAGTGACAATTCCATCAAAATCCCTCTCCAGTGCCTCCGCAAAAGTTACTATGTCGCCTCCTTCACAAATCAACTCAGGATGTTGATTTTTCAACTCCATCTGATAGTGGGAGTAAGCCCGATCAACTGGGTTTCTTAATAGCACAATTAGCTTTACATTTGGCATATGTTGGAATACAAGTTGCGGTACATTTTCCTCATAAATATATTTAGGAGTTGCTTCACCGCTTAAAACTTTCCGACCATTGACTGGCTTAGGCGGAAATTGGCTTTTATACCAATCGAACCCATTCTCATAATACAGATCAAAAAAATGCAGTTCCTTTTCGTTTGGGGCGAGTATTTGCGGATGCTGGATTAAATAGTGAAATAACGAAGTCGTGCCACACTTTTGAGCACCAATAATAAGAAAATCCGGTAAGGTGCGAACTTTTTTTTGTTTGCTCATTTCCTTCTCCCCTTGAATTCCGTTAATGATAATTTATTCAATTTGCTCGAAGCTGATTGGACTAACATACATGGTTATGGCAACAAGTTAATCCAGCCTAGAATATGATTTGTTCAGCTATTCAATTGATCTCCTCATTGAGAAAAAAGTGGAATTTAATCGATTATGGTTTTTCTACCTAAACATCATGTCAAAAAAAACATATCGTATATTGACAAGCCTCTCAAAAATCAGATTTAGCTAAGAGGAGAATGTCAAAATACTACTAATGAAAGGGGAAAGAATGATGCCAAATATCGATCGCGTTCGTAACGGCGGATTTGAGCAATCAACAACTACAGTTGCACCATTTTGGACTGGGACTGGGACACTCGAAACTGCTGCAGACAATGACCAGCTTTTAGGAAATAATAATGCTGATATCGACCCAGGAGAATTCATCTCCCAAACATTGCTGCCGCTGCAAGTAGGAGAAACATATGAATTCTCTGCTGCCATCCATTTTGATGTCGGGGCACCTACAACAGGAACCTATGATGTCGTCATTTCCGGAAACGCAACACGCAGCTTCAATGCTGTAAATATGGGCAGTGCCGCTGCTGGTTATGTCTACTTCATCTTCCAATTTACTGCCACAACAGCAAATGCTACCTTAACAATTACGAACAATACTGATGCACAGTCTGATATTGATGTTGTCTCCATCTATAGAAAGTAGCCAATTTAGGTAGTATGTAACAGAGATAGCTTGCAGTCTCAGACTGCAAGCTATCTTTTCTAAACATCCAAATAATGGCGGTGATTATCATTCAACCTATCCGAGTTAACCGTAGACATAACCGTAAAAGGCCTGTCATTTTCCTGCATATTCCTAAGACAGCCGGAACAACACTGAGAAGTATTTTCATCAGACAATATCAGCCTAATGAAATTGTTCTATCCTATGATCCAATGAAATGGAAAGCAACGTTAAGCAATCCCGCTCGACAACATGCCATAAACGCAATTGTCGGCCACTTTCCTTATGGAATCCATCGTTTCGTACGGAAGAATTTCACGTACATTACCATGCTGCGTGACCCGGTGGAACGGACTATCTCCTTATACAACCATATTCGCAGACAGCCAGGCCAACACTACCACCAAACAGTAAAACAGATGAGTTTAGAGGAATTCGTCATGAGTGAAGACCTCACTGGCGGCATGATTGGCGCTACCATCCATATAAATAATCCCCAGACCCGTTTCCTGACCGGCAATAAAACTGACAATTTTGAAACAGTGATTCATAATGTTAACCGCCATTTTTCTGTTGTTGGCATTACTGACTTATTTGATGAAAGTATCTTTCTAATGAAAAAGAATCTAGGCTGGACAAATATTGACTATCGAAAACTTAATATCTCCCAAAATCACAGCTCTAACAATGAAATACCTGAACATATCAGGAGACTAATTGAAAATAAGAATAAAATCGATGTACAACTTTATCACTATTTTAAACAAGAATTGCGTAAGAATATCGCTGCCTTAGATCCGCAAGCTACACGAGAATTACAGCAATTCAAAGCCAGAATACAAAAACTCTAACCACTGATTGGTTAGAGTTTTTTATTGCAGTCACTATTAAACCCTAGCTTTCTTGTTAACTGCAAATCTTCGTTCGTAAACAAGCTTAAATATTCCTTGTACCTGCCTTCTGTTGAAGGTCGTCTGATAAGCGTTGCCAAATGATGAACGTCTATCTTGGCTGGATTTAACTGTAAGAATTCAAGCAGTTTAACGATCTCAGCTTTTGGTTCCTTACATAATTGATTAAAGTTGAGCACATAGAAGTTTCTGCCAAGCAAACTCTTTCCTAAAGAAATCGCCCGTTCATTTGCTCGATACCAATAGTGCAAACTTTGCCTGGGACTTGGCTTGCCACCGGTAATGATATTGAATAAACGCCCCCACTTGACTACCTGGTTTTGATTGCTGCTAAACGCCATTTCTAAACCGTTGCGAATGACAAGGATATATTTCATATTTTCAAACGTTGCAGCTAAATGTTCCAAATAAATATGGGTTACGGGGTTTTTCCAGCCCCAGCCAGTGTGGCTGCCTTGCTTTTGGGCTGATAATCTCAACATTTCCCGGTGAAATCCATTTAATTGATGACAAATCCCTTGTTTATCTTGGTTTAAAAACCACTGTGGATGTCCAAACGTTTTGGCAAACAATAAATTATCATTAGATTGGTTTACAGGTCCGATAAAATACCCTAATTGTTTTAGCATTTCAGCAACGACACGAGTCCCGCTCCCCCCCACACCACCAATCACAACAGGAGCTGTTACGAAGTTAGCTTGATTCATATGCCATCACTCTTATTTAGTAGATAAAGATTTGCCTGTAAAAGTGACTCATGGGTACCAGCATCAAGCCACCATCCTTGTAGAATATCATATTGCAGCTGGTTCTTTTCGATATAAAGATTATTAACATCAGTTATTTCCAGCTCATTTCGTTCCGATGGCTGCAGTGTTTCAATAAGGGCAAAAACAGTGGGATCATACATATAAATACCTGTGACACAATAGGAGGACGGCGGATTTAGCGGTTTTTCAATAATTGACATAATTCGCTTTCGCTCTTCATCTAATTGCGGTACACCATACCGTTTTGGGTCCGGTACTGTTTTCAACAATACTCTGGCACCATTTTCCTGTTGATGAAATTGCTCAATATACCCAGTTAAACTATCTTCAAAAATATTATCGCCTAAAATGGCTATGAACCTATCATTTTTGATAAAATTTCTAGCAGTCATGAGGGCATCGGCAATTCCACCGCCTTCATTCTTCTGGATTCCATATTGAATATGCACAGCCAAATCATCTCCTGTTCCCAGAAGCTCAATAAAGGAGCTGAGATGCTGTTGATTGGTTACGATAAATATTTCTTTAATACCCGCTTCTTTTAATTTTAAAATTGGCCAGTAAATCATCGGATAACGTCCTACGGGGAGTAAATGTTTGTTCAGATAATTAGTAAATGGCCGGAGCCGTGATCCCATCCCGCCAGCAAGAATAAGTCCTTTCATCCCTTCACCCCCTCTTAACTAATATTCATCAAGATTCCTTATACTGTATGCCATGGAGTAGCATTAGGAACAGGATTTATCCCTTAAAGCACCTCTTTTGTTCAAAATGAGCGATGTCCAATCATAAAAAAGCGCTAGTGGCAAGTCATTGCTCACCACTAGGCGCATCTTTACTATCGTGGCCGTGGCCGCTGGGCAATTGGAAGAAGCGGGAGAATAGTAGCAAGTGTTCCCGTTTCATCTGTCGCAGTGACAGATGAAAGGACTTTTCTAAATGGTGAAGAGAGAGGCTCACCACCGTGAACCGCCAGTTGGACTGCAAATTTTTCTATGTTGGAAACATCAAAAGTTAGCGTAACTGCTTGACGAGGCCCCAGATTTACAACCTCTCGGGAAATTAAAACTTGCTGACCATCAAGACTTAACAATCGCACTCCTACATTAACTGGACGCAGAGCTCTTGTATTATGAATAGTAACCGAAACGGTTTGGTAGAGTGTTTCAGGTGTATATAAATATACAGAACCATTTGTTCTATTATCGACAGGTAAAGTTGAATATGCAACAATTGCCATATTATTCCTCCTTATAAGATTTATAATTGAAATACCTTCTCTATCGTTATATGTTTTTTTGCTGGTACTGTTTGGACAAGTGTAGGAGGTTATCTATCTATTTTTTCATTTAATTTGATCAAAGCAGTTAACCTGTCCCCAAATTCCTTAACATTGTCCGAAAATGTTGGCTATACCTTGAAGGCGTATATTCGGTTTGAATGTGGGCTGCAGCAGCTTGGCTGATAGTTTCTCTAAGACTATGATTCTCAATCAACTCTTTTATTTCCCGTACACTTGTTGCAACGTCCCCCTGTTCGTACAATTTTCCAGTTTGATTATGGAGAATTAGATTCTCAACACCATCTGATTTTGTTGCAACAACTGGACAATTGCAGCACATCGCTTCGGCAATAGAATAGCCAAACCCTTCCAATAAAGAGGTTGAACAGAGAACGCCTCCAGATACGGCGATTTTTGAATAATAAATCTGCATTTCAGAACGAGGTATATTTTCAAATACCTCTAGATAAGATTGCAATCCAACTTTACTTATTTGAGCCGCAAACTGTTGCAACTGCTGCTGGGTACTATATGTCGTATCATGAAAGAACCATAAGCGCAGATTTTGCTTTTCTGCACATAAACGGGCACCGATTTTTAAAAATTCGAGCCAATTTTTGTTTTTTTCTAATCGACCTACCCAGCCGACGATGACATGTTCTGGCTGGTTCACATTAATTTGATGGTACCGCTCGGCATTGATACAATTGGGAAAGCTGTATTGCGGCAGTCCAGGAAATGCAGCAGCCATTTGTTGCTCCCAAAAGGTATGCGGAGGAAACAAAATGGCGTTAGCATAACGGACTACGTACGGTCTACACTTTTTCAGCCACATAAGACTAGATGTGCGACTGCCAACCCCTTGATTTTCAAAAACAACCTTGCCTCTATACCCCATGTTTCGCAGCTTCTTTAAAAATAAATAATCTGTACACACGATCACGGCCTGAAACTGATGTGAGGCTATTAAGTTTTTCATATCCGCATCCTTATCCAGGACAAAGACGCGATTTTTATCAATAATTTTGGCTGAAGCAGAGGCCGAAAAATATAGATAATAACATCGGATTCCATTAGCCTGTAAAGCTGTATCACGCTCGGCATTCAGCGTCGCCATCCCGCCTGCTAAGTGTGGAAAAACAAATAAGACGTCCATTCTATCCCACTTTCCTTTTGTTCGTTCCTGTAATATATGAAAACAGCTTTTATATCGGCAGGGTGAATGGCGTAAATCAAAAGTTTTCCTAACGAAGGAACCAAACAAATTTTCATAACATAAAATGTGGTGTGTAACAGGACAGGTATGATTCAAAGACAGGATTTTAATTCAGGAGGAATTCTTTGCATGCAACACAACGCTTTTCTTACATTCCATGGAACTACTATTGTGAGAACAAAGGAGCCATTATTGAAAGACATCCAAAATACATTTACGATTGAATTTTGGGCAAAACCCAAAGCTGAACATATCATTGGTCCAGCATCAGTAAAAAGAAAAACTAACATAATAAAGCAGCAGTTTGCCATTGCACCTGTTTTTGGAGCGCTAAACGATGGAAATTTATCCAGAGCCGGTGTTGGTGTATCTGTGGGAACAAATGGCATCGCCGTCTATGAACATACAACAAATTATTTCCCGGTAACTTTAGCCTATCCTGTAAAGTTGCCTGACTGGACACATATTGCCGTAGTTTATGAAAATAAACGTCCCTCCTTATATGTGAATGGCCAATATATAAAAAAAGGAACTACAAGCAGAAAAAACGTCGTCCCTTCTGCCATTTTTGGCGGTATCGAGAAAATTGGATATTTTACTGGTAATCTTCGTGAGATCCGCATTTGGAACAGAGCGTGTACTAGATTGGAAATTCAAGAATTTATGAATAAGGAATTAACAGGTCGGGAACCCGGTTTGTGCGGTTATTGGAAGCTTAATGGAGAAGCGGGAAATATTGCTGTTGATTCTTCTCCCCGCTGCAATGATGGGTATATAGAGTCACTTGGTCCGAATAAAGAAAATAGCAAGGGGTTGAAACCAAAACAGGTTAAAGTATTATTTACCTTTGTAGTTCCCAGTGGTGGTGTAGAAACCCTTAATCGTCAACGCTTTAACGCCCTTCAACAAAAAGGTCTCACCTGTCATTTTTTATATAAATTACCTGGAACCGGCTTACAAAATAAGATTAACACTACTATCCACATCTCAAACAATGATAGTGAAATCAAAAACCTTATTGAATCAGAAAAATATGATGCAATTGTTGTCGTGACTGATGTTTTCCTATTAGAAAAAATCCGCCGTTTTGGCTATAAAGGGCGGTTAATTTATGAAGTACAAGGCATTGGCTTCAACAAAGAATATGCTGAACACTTTATGAAAACGCATGCCTCCCTGATAGAATTAAATAGTGATGCCCTCCTTTATCCGAAAACCCCTCACTTAATACAGGTAATGGAAAAGTATTTCCCAGCAAAACGAAAATTTTGCTTCCATAATTGCTTTGATACAACAGAATTCCACTATAAACAGCTGCCAAAACAGGACCAGCCAATTATTGGCTGGGTTGGCAGGCTTGAAGAAAATAAAAACTGGCGCGATTTCTTAAAGATTGGAGCTGCCTTTATTAAAACTAATCCGTCGATTCAGCTATGGATGTTCCAAGATGATACATTGGCAGAGCCTAAAGAACGGAGCGCCTTTGAAAAAATGCTGGAGCAGTTAAACCTGCGCCAGCACATCACTGTTTTTTCTAACGAGCCACATCATAAAATGGCAAATTATTTTTCGATTATTGGTGATTCAGGCGGCTTTCTCTGTTCAACCTCAAAAGTGGAAGGCTTTGGCTACGCAGTTCTGGAAGCAATGGTATGTAGATGTCCTGTTTTATCAACCGACTCTGACGGCGTTCGCAGCTTTATTAAACATAATAAGACCGGTAAGTTTTTTGAATTAGGTAATCTCCAACAAGCAATTGCTGAAGGCATGGAATATTTGACAAATGAAAGCTTAAGAGCGACAATTCGCGCAAATGGGGTCAGCCATATTGAACGCCATTTTTCTTTAGAGCAATATGGAGACCATTTTTTACAAATGATAAACAGTCTTTAAGTAAAAACTCGTCGATTGGCGAGCCTTCAGGGTAATACAAAGCTGAAGTTGCATGTATACTCCCAGCTAAAAAAGCGATTGAATGAGTCAATCGCTTTTTACCTGTTATCGTTTTGCTTTTCTTTTTTGAACTAATGCATTGTGCGCTGCCGCTTTAGCAGCTGCTTTTTGGGCTGATGCTGCAACTTGTCTGCCATGATATAAGCCAACTGGCGACATACGCTTACTATGACTTTGACATGAACACATCGAGTGAATCCCCCCTTTCAACTGTCGTATAGCTCCCTCTGACTAATTGTTATGCACTTAAATGTCTGCGAAAAAGCGGCAATTCTAAGGGCGCTTCTTACTGTATTTAGTTGTTAAGGGACGGACGGATGTTTTTGCAGATGGCTGAGATTTAACCAATGTAATGTTGTTCCAACCTTGTGTGTGATAGTGGCTTCCATATCGCTTGTTGATTTCGCGGCATAAACACACGGAGAACACCTCCCATCTATCAATTAGTCTATACTTCATCCTGTTTTTCGCTTGTACGAATGTACATAGCTTAATAAAAAAACGCCTGGATGACTAGTTTCATCCAAGCGCAACTCTAATTTAATTAAGTTTGCCCCATAAATTATTTCTATGAGGCATTATCCTCTGAATTAACTGCATTAATCATATAAAATCCCTTATATGATTTTTTCATCCTAATTCATCCAGCGTAATCCTTTTGGAAAATGATTTTTCAATATATGATCTGACAACTTGCCCCATCCGAGCGGAAAACCGGAAACATCGACTAGATACCAGCCTTTTGGAGCATCCGCTTGGAGTGACTCACCTCTTAAGTAGGAATAAACTTCACGCGAATCAACGCTTAAATTCCAGTGCTGTTTGACCTCAGCTGTCGTTAGTGATAATGCCAATGCATGAGAGGGTTCAAAACGGTTTTTCTTTATGGTCCCTAAATGCCAGCCAGGTCTGATAACTTTAAGTTGATCTAATGATAGCATTTCATTCGGAACGAGGTACAAGTGGTCACCAAATAGTAAAAAGTCACCTTTTGGAGCTGAGAGCAAATTTTCCGAAGCAAAGTCTAAATAGCTTTTTAACAGCTTAGTATCCTTTAGCGGCTTTATATATCTGCGTCTGCCTGATTCGTCGCCGTCGGTCTTCTGCAATACCGCAATAAAATGGCCTTCACCTTGGAGCTGATGCGGCCACAAGCGGATAGTCTTGGCAATCCCTGGCGCCGGATCTTGGACCCACTCTTTCCGGCCGTGCGCAAATCCTGCAAATGTTTTGACATCCTCGATGATAAAATGAGGATTCTCTTTGATAAATTTACTGATTACCCCTTCATTTTCTTCTGGGGAGAAGGTACAGGTTGAATAGACAAGCCTGCCGCCGGGTTTCAACATGTCCGCAGCCTGTTGTAGGATATCAAGCTGACGAAATGCACACTGGGCCACATTGGCTAAACTCCACTCAGCACGTGCCTCGGGATCTTTGCGGAACATCCCTTCTCCTGAGCAGGGCGCATCCACCATCACCCGATCGAAATAACTGGGGAATCTTTCGGCTAACCGAGCCGGAGTTTCATTCGTTACCACGGCATTTTTTATCCCCATCCGCTCCACATTTTGTGATAGCACCTTCGCTCGTGCTGAATAAAGTTCATTGGTAACTAATAAGCCCTGACCCTTCATTCTTTGTGCAATATGGGTCGTTTTTCCGCCGGGGGCTGCACATAAATCTAAGATCCTTTCGCCTGGCTGCGGGTCTAGAATTTCGCCGACAGCCATCGCACTCGGTTCCTGGATATAATATAAACCAGCCTCATGATAAGGGTGCTTTCCCGGGCGCTCCTCAGCACCGTAGAAATACCCCTCTGCGACCCAAGGAATGCTTTTTAAAGAAAACGGAGAGATTTGTTCAAAATCTTCTTTTGATACCTTCAGTGTATTAACTCGCAATCCCTGCGCTTTTGGCGCTTGATAACTTTTGATAAAATCAACATATTCCTCTTGCAGCAGCTGCTGCATTTTAACCTCAAACTCTTTCGGCAGCTCCATTTTGTACTATCACCTCAAAACTAACTCTCATCATTTACTTTCGAGTTTGAAATCTAAATATATCAGCGACTCGAATCCAATTATATCAGCGAAAATTCGATTTTATCAGCAATTTTTCGCTTTCCTCACAGCGGCCTCCTACAGGACAGGCCTATCATGCTAATTCGTCTGCAGTTTTCTCGGTTTCATTGCAGACAGTATGATAGACAACGGAAAGGCACAGATTAATAAAATAATTATAAAGCCAATTACACCCTTCCAGCCAAGATGTGTCCAGAAAAATCCGCCCGCAGTTCCTGCAATGCTAGAACCACTATAATAGAAAAACAAATACAGTGATGAGGCCTGCGCCTTTTCTGTCTGAGCACGAATACCGACCCAGCTGGAAGCAATCGAATGACATCCAAAAAAGCCAAAGGTAAAAATGGCAATGCCAAGAATTTTAACAATCAAAGGGGTCATAAGAGTGATAACTGCCCCGCTCACCATAATAACAAGCCCAATCCATAATACTTTACGGCGGCCCAGTCTATCGGAAAGTCTTCCCATCCATGTGGAACTAAAGGTTCCTGTTATATATACAATGAAGATCCAGCCAACAAGCGTCTGACTCAAGCGATATGGAGGGGCTAACAAGTCAAAGCCAATATAATTATATAAAGTGACAAAGCTCCCCATTAAAATAAACGAAATCCCATACAAACACAAAAGCGCTGGATCGCGTAAGTGACGAAACATCGAGATGAATAGATTTTTTAATCGTAATGGCTTTGCTGTAAAATTTTTCGATTTAGGCAGGTTTAACCAAAAGCAAATGCTGAGGATAAGACTAATCACACCAATAGAACCCATTGCAATGCGCCATGAAAAGAAATCCGTTACCGTACCGGTAATTATCCTCCCGGCCATCCCGCCGATGGAATTACCGCTAATATATAATCCCATCGCAACACCCAAACTTTTCGGATCAATTTCTTCTCCTAAATAGGCCATCGCTATCGCTGGCAAGCCGGCGAGAACAATCCCTTGCAAAACACGAAAGCCCAGTAAAGAACCAAATGTCGGGCTAAAGGCTGTTAAAATAACCATCAGAGAAGACAATAATAATGAAACAGTCATCATTCGCTTCCGACCCCATGCCTCTGACAACGAACTAGTAATCAACATGGAAACGGCAAGGGTAATGGTAGTTACTGATAATGTTAAACTACCGGCAGCAGCCGATACATGAAATTCTTTTGTAAAGATTGGCAATAATGGCTGAACATCGTAAAGAATCGAAAACGTAACAAATCCTCCAGCAAACAAGGATAAATTTGCCTTTCGAAATTCAGAAGTCCCTCGTTGCAGTTTGTTCATTCAAAAAACCTTCCTTCATCAATTTCCCTTTTTTCACTTTACTCCTCTACTATAAAAAACTCAATTACGTTTTCTTTTGAAACAGGCATTTTTCAATTTATTAGCAAAATATCAATAAGCCTTGAAACACCTAGAATATTCTGTTATATTACAATCAATTACATACTTACTTCAATAACCTTTTGAAGTGAGGATAGAGGCGCAAAGACCATCAGTACACCACCCGAGGCTCATGAGGTCCAACGACGGTGATGGAAAGGGGAATTTGCCGAAGTGTCAAGAAACTCATGATTCTTGATTGCTGGTTCTGATGTTGAAAAAACACAGAATTGTCATATAGGAAACTATATGGAGGGCTATCTCACGCATGGGAACTTGTTTTTTTATGTTTCTACTGCAGCTGTGAGGAATTCCTTCACTGCTGCTTTTTTGCGTTGATGTTATCCGGCCTGAACCACCTCTATATAATAAAATTCCAAATAAAGGGTGAGTAACATGTTTTTTGGCCAAGTATTAACCGCAATGGTAACACCATTTGATCAACATGGTGAAGTTGATGTGAACGCAGTCAGAAACCTAGTGAATCATTTAATTGACAATGGCAGCGATGGCTTAGTCGTTGCTGGAACAACAGGGGAATCACCAACATTATCAACCGAGGAAAAGGTTGAGTTATTTAAATTAGTTGTCAAAGAAGCAGCCGGGAGGGTTCCCGTTATTGCTGGTACGGGCTCCAATAACACAAGAGCCTCAATCGCCTTAACAAAAAAAGCTGAAGAAGCTGGTGTCAACGGGATTATGCTCGTTGCCCCGTATTATAATAAGCCATCTCAAGAAGGGCTGTTCCAACATTTTCAAGCAATTGCCGAGTGCACTACCCTGCCGGTTATACTGTACAACATACCAGGCCGCAGCGTTGTCAACATGTCAGTCGACACGATTGTCCGCCTTTCTCAGCTTGAAAATATTGTTGCCGTAAAAGAAGCGAGCGGCAACTTAGATGCGATGGCAGAGATTATCAGCCGTACACCAAAGGATTTTTCACTGTACAGTGGTGATGATGGTTTAACATTACCGATTCTTTCTATCGGCGGTGTCGGTGTTATTTCTGTTGCCTCCCATATTATCGGCAATGAAATGCAAGCAATGATTAATCAATTTAAAAGCTGTGATGTTCAAGGTGCTGCCCAAGCCCATCGCAGTCTGCTTCCACTGATGAGAGCTTTATTCGCAGCTCCTAGTCCGGCACCAGTAAAGGCAGCATTAAATAAACTGGGAGTTCCAGTTGGCGGTCTGCGCCTGCCACTCGTTCCGCTAAGCGCGGAAGAAGAAAAGGCGTTAGAAAGCTTCCTCCCTGGTGTAAAGGTACAATCCTAGTTGTGCAAAGATCTTGTCATCATGACAAGGTCTTTTTTTACATTCCCTCCTCCCAAGATTACTTCAGAAATAAATAATTTGAATTTTAATAAAATTAAATATTGACAGTTTCGTGAACGTCAGTTACTATATATCCAATAAAACCAATCGGAATTATATATTTAAAGGAGCTATAAATATGATTAATCCTTTCATCAAGACAGCCAGTCAACGAACTTGGTTAGAAAATTTACGAAAAAAGGAAGCCGAGTTCTATCACAGAGGGATTGTAGCTGATGATTTAGCCATTTTCCCTGAAGAAAACATCCATGATTTGGTGAACCTAGGCTATTCCGCTATCACCCTGCCTCAAGCATATGACGGCGAGGGTCTTGGTGTTTACGATATGGTCCTTTTCCAAGAGACATTGGCCAGCATCGATAGCAGTACCGCCCTGTCGATTGGCTGGAGCCTTGGTGTCGTTGGCGAACTTTTTGAAAAAAAGCTGTGGCCTGAAGAGATGCTCCACTTTTTCGCTAATGAAATCCGTAATGGCGCACTAGTCAATCGCGCTGTAAGTGAAGCACAAACAGGAAGTCCGACGCGGGGCGGACGCCCAGGTACCTCAGCTGCCAAGAAAGACGGAGGCTGGCTGTTAAACGGACGAAAAATCTTTACGACGATGTCGCCAGTACTAACATATTTCCTCACCTCGGCCTGGATTGAAGAAAAACAAAAAGTCGGCTTTTTCCTAATTCACAAAGACACTCCTGGACTTTCCATAGATGAAACCTGGGATGTAATCGCCATGCGCGGCACGGGAAGCCATGACCTGGTGCTCGACAATGTGCAAGTTGACTCCTCGATGCTTGTTGAGCTTCCGGAGTTACCTAGTGGGGCCGCAATCAATGGCTGGATTCTCCATATTCCCGCTTGTTATCTGGGCATTGCTCAAGCTGCTCGTGATTATGCAATCCAATTTGCAAACAACTATTCACCAAATAGTTTGAACGGACCGATTAGTCAGCTTCCAAATGTCCAGCAGCTCATTGGTGAAATTGAACTTCAGTTAATCTCTGCGCGTCATCTCCTCTATGGGGTTGCAGCTGCCTATGATGACAAATCACAGCGAACACAGCTAACCAATGAACTAGGGGTCGTTAAACACGTCGTCACCAACTCAGCGATTACCATTGTTGACAAAGCTATGCGGATTGTCGGGGCTAAAAGTCTGCAATCCAGAAATCCGCTGCAACGCTATTACCGCGATGTCAGAGCAGGCCTGCATAATCCGCCAATGGACGATATGACGATTAGAAAGCTGGCATTGACTGCCATTGAACAAGAGAAAAGTAAATCATAATCCCTGCAACTGTAGCATTTAGCAGGATAAGCAACACTGCTCCCCTTCTTTTTTTAAGTTGGGGGTAACTTTTCAATCTAAATACAAGTAAATATATATGTAAACTATAAATTAAAACTAAAGGGGAAATGAAAAATGAAATTTAAACATTTTTTGAAAACAGCAGTTACTGGTTTAGCCTTAATGACTTTTATTGCTGGCTGCAGCAGCAATTCGGCTTCCTCATCGGATGATAGTGATGACAAGGTAAGAAAAGTAAAAGTAGCATTCGACCAAGCATCTAAACCAATCTCCTATCTCGATGAACAGGGAAATCCGACAGGCTATGATGTCGAAGTCATGAAACTCGTCGATGAATTGCTGCCAGAATACGAATTTGAATTTGTTGGCACTTCAAGTGACGACCTCCTATTGGGAGTTGAGCAAGGGAAATTCCAAGTCGGTGTAAAAAATGCCTTCTGGACAAAAGAAAGAACGGAAAAATTTATCTATCCAAAAGAATTCCTTGGCCTTAGCAGCGCTGGATTGGTGTTAAAGAAAGAACACGAGCACATCAAGTCTCTTGAAGATTTTGCTTCAGCGAAATTAACACTTGCCCCGATTGCCGCTAACAACGCGCAATACACCGTTATCGATGAATACAACCAGGCTCATCCAGATAATAAGGTTCAACTAAAAGCGGGAGATTCGTTTACCGTTGATGTCGTTCAATGGGTCAACGAAGGCCGTGTTGATGGCGGTGTCATGATTGAAGGACCATTTAAACAACAAGTCCTCGATAAGAATGGCCCATATTATAAATTAAAGGATGAAGTGGTCTATAATGAGTTCGCCGTGATTAAAACCTGGCCGCTATTTAATAAAAAAGAACAGGAATTTGCCGATGCTTTTGATGAGGCAATGAAAAAACTGAAAGCGGAAAAGAAACCAAATGAACTAAGCAAAAAATTCTATGGTCGTGACTTGTTTGAAGTGTTGGATCAAGTCAAACGCTAATCGCTCTATTCCAGCTGTCACTCCCGGCCCAACCAGGGGTGACAGATTAATTTTTCAAATCGAAATTGAGGGGAAAACATGGAGAAATATTTCGATGCCAACTATATATGGGAGTCATTTCCGTTATTACTCCCTTTCCTAAAGGTCACCTTCCTTGTTACCGGATTATCTGTACTGTTTGGGACTCTACTTGGATTCCTAATAGCCGCCATGAAGTTAGGAAATAATAAGATTGCTAGAAAAATAGCTAACGGCTATATCACCGCTTTGCGTTGTACCCCATCCATCGTGCTGCTGTTTTTAGTGTATTACGGCCTGCCGGCACTAGCTGAGAATTTCGGCATCCTGCTTGACAACGTTGACAAGATTATCTTTATTGTGATTACCTTCTCGCTGCAATTCGCGGCGGCGATGGCTGAAGTGATCCGCTCTGCTTATCAATCTATTGATAAAGGGCAATTTGAAGCAGCCGTAAGTGTCGGCTTAAGCCCTTTGCAAGCCTATCGAAGAATTATTTTTCCACAGGCCTTTGTGGTCGCCTTGCCAAACTTCGGCAACAGTTTGCTCGAACTGATTAAAGAAGGCTCCCTCGCGTATACGATTGGATTTATTGATGTAATGGGAAAAGCAAGCTTGATTATCGACGGCAGGTTTAATGCCCATGCTTTAGAAACCTATCTTGCCCTATCGATTATTTATTGGGTGGTTTCCGTCATCATTGAACAGGTCTTCTTACGTCTGGAAAAAGCCTTTAGCAAAGGCAAGCAAGTGATTAAAACAACATAAGGGAGTGGCAGTGTGTCTAACAGCCTTGATTTACAGTTTTTAGTAAAAACTTTCTTTATTGCCTTATCAGGCGTTCCAACAGCATTAATAATCACAATAATTTCGTTGCTGATTGCCATGCCAGCCGGATTTTTGCTAGCGTTGACGCGAATTAATAAGATTCCCATCCTCCAGCGTTTTGCTCAAATCTATGTGTCTTTCATCAGGGGAACACCTGTGATTGTCCAAATATTTATTGTCTACAGTTCCGTCCCCTTATTGTTAACAGCTATTTTTGAAAACTATGGGATTGAGAAAAATGTCTATGAACTTAACCCAATCTGGTTTGCCCTAATTGTTTTTTCCATTAATACGACAGCGATTATGATTGAGATATTTCGCTCAGCCATCGGTACCGTCAGCAAGGGTCAGCTAGAAGCCGCTTATTCGGTTGGTTTAACGAATTTTCAGGCTTTTCGGCGTATCATCATTCCCCAGGTCTTGGTTACTGCTTTGCCTAATATATGTACGGCTACGGTCAATCTCATCAAGGCTACATCCTTGGGCTATGCGATGTCACTCCAGGAAATTACGCTCCGGGCAAAAGTTGCCGCTAATGTTGGGTACAACTATGTCGAGGCATACATTGATATTTTTCTCGTCTACCTGATTCTTTGCAGTTTAGTAGAATATCTCTTCAAACGCTTTGAAAAACGCTTAGGTAAGTACAAAGCCATTCATGCCTAGATGAAAATAGGAGGCACTAGTATGTTAGAAATAAGTAAAATTCATAAATCTTTTGGAAAAAGCGAGATTTTAAAAGGTGTCACGATCAAAATTGATAAAGGTGACGTCGTCGTGATTCTCGGGCCGAGCGGGTCAGGAAAAACCACCCTGCTTCGCTGCATCAATTTTCTTGAAAAAGCCGACGCTGGCGAGGCTCATTTCGGTGAGATGCGGGTGAATCTAAACACAGCTTCCAAAAAAGAAATTCAAGCAATCCGGAAAAAAACAGCATTTGTGTTCCAGAATTACAATCTTTTCAATAATAAAACAGCGTTGGAAAATGTAACCGAAGGGCTGATAATTGGCCGAAAAATCCCAAAAGCAGAAGCGATTAAAATTGGAAAAAAAGCGTTGGATAAGGTCGGGCTCAGAGAAAAATACGATTCCTATCCAAGCCAGCTTTCGGGCGGACAGCAACAGCGCGTGGGCATTGCCAGGGCCGTCGCATTAAATCCCGATATCATCCTATTTGATGAACCGACCTCCGCCCTTGACCCAGAATTGGTTGGGGAAGTGCTCGCGGTAATGAAGAATATCGCCAAAGATGGCACGACGATGCTCGTCGTCACCCATGAAATGTCATTCGCCAAGGATGTCGCTAATAAAGTGGTGTTTATGGATGGCGGTGTCATCGTTGAAGAAGGAGCACCTAAGGACATTTTTTCAAATCCAAAGGAAGAGCGCACGAAGCAATTCTTACGGAGGGTGTTGCCAGAGGATTATATCTACTATATTTGAGATGGTTATTTTTTCGATTCGCTAATAAAATTTGAAATTCGCTAATAAGTCGGTGGGATTCGCTAATAAATATGGACAGTTGCAAAAATAACATTTAAAAAGCAGCCCCTCTTGCGCCGTACAGCTTAACCCAGGAGGGACTGCTTTTTCAGGCATTGAGGTTATGTAACTTTTTCATTCTCATTTCCATTCTTTCACTAAAATAGGTTGAACCTAAAATGAGAATCCCACCAATGATTTGTATTAACGCCATACTTTCATTAAGAAAAATCGCCGCAAAGATGACAGCAGACACCGGATCTAGATAGCTTAAAACAGCAATTGTTTGCCCCTTTAAATCTTTAAGCGAGGTAAAATACAAATAATAAGCAATTCCTGTATGTACCACACCGACTAAAATCATAAAGAGTATCCCTTTCCCGCTTATATCGGTAACATGAAATCCGTCTTTCAATAATACATATGGAAATAACACAATAACAGCAATTACTAACTGAATAATGGTAGTTTCAAAGCCTGATAAATTCTTTATAAATTTATTGAAAAGCACCACACTGGCATACAATGCCGCGGCCGACAGCCCGTATAAAATCCCTACAACATGCTCTCCATCAGCGTTGCCGCCAGTTCCGCCAATATTTACTAAAAATAAGCCCACCATCGCCGCTATGATACTAATAATATGAAAAAATGATAATTTTTCCTTTAATATAAATGGTGCTAAAATCATCACGAAAATCGGTGCAAAGTAGTAGCTTAACGTTGCATTGGAAACTGTTGTGTAGCGATAGGCCTGAAACAATAGAATCCAATTAAATCCAATCGCTGCGCCAGACAAAAGTAATGGAATCGCATTTCTCCTGACGGCCTGAAATGATAATTTCTGCTTCATCAACAGCCAAATTCCCAGCAGAAACAGACTGCCGATTACTCCCCGCATGAGTGCAATTTCACTTGATGATAGCTGAATATTTTTTACAAAGATACCGATGCTGCCCCAAATGAGCATGGCTGATAACAGCTTTAGCTTTCCTCTCAACCTTAAATCCCCCTGTTACTGTATATCTTAGTACAATTTTAGAATATTCCTTCATAAAATAAAATAAGCCTGACCTAAGTTTTTTCCACTCAATTCCTAGATATTTTCCTGACATTTGTTATAATAATGAAGTTTTTCATCCATACATAGATAAGGAGTTTGCATTATGTGGTTTATTTTTGCATTATTAACAACTTTTGCTTGGGGCGGTGCCGACCTCTTTTATAAAAAAGGCACAGACAGTAATGATAAATACAGCCATTTAAAAATTGTAATTATGGTTGGTTTGGTAATGGGAATTCATGCAACAGTCTATATGTTAACTCAAGGCCTTAGCTTTAACCCTTATGATCTAGTAAAATACTTACCTGTATCAGCGCTTTACATATTATCGATGGCAATCGGTTATATTGGTCTCCGGTACATTGAGTTATCGATTGCCTCACCGGTGCAAAACTCATCGGGTGCAATCACCGCTATTCTACTTTTTATCTTCTTTCCGCGTGAACTGGGGATGCTACATATTGTCGGTGTCGTGATTATCACTGCTGGTGTTATTGGCCTAGCAATTCTCGAAAAAAATGCAGAGACGGCCGCATTGAAAGCCAGTAATATACAAATTGATAAAAAATATCAGATTGGCTTTTTAGCGATTACCTTCCCAATTCTCTATTGTATTCTTGATGGTCTAGGCACGTTTGCCGATGGGATTTATCTTGATGAGATGAAACTTATTAGCGAAGATGCGGCCCTAATTGCCTATGAATACACATTTTTACTATGTGGTATAGCTGCTTTCCTATTCCTGAAGTTAAAAAAAATCGATTTTCGTGTTTTTCAGGAGCGTGACAAAGGGTTAGCGGCTATTTTAGAAACTGCCGGTCAGTTTTTCTATGTATTTGCCATGGCAAAAAATGCGATTATCGCTGCACCACTAATTGCTTCCTACAGCATCATTTCCGTTGTCTTGTCACGAATTTTTCTTAAGGAAAAACTCAGCAAAGCGCATTATGCGGTGATTGTACTGGTGATGATTGGTATTGCCTTACTTGGCTTTGCGGATGAATTATAGGTCTAAATATTCATAGACAGAGAGATATCAAAAGAAAACGATAGGTAATTTATCCCTAACTACTCCTTCCTACCTTTAATTATTTGGTATAATATACCTAGAAAGGCTGGAGTTAGCATATGGATGTTGAAATATTCAGATATATCGTTCTCATTTGTGTTTCCGGAGTACTGTCAATTCTATTAGGGGCATATGCATTTTTTAAAAGAGAAGTTTTCGCAGACGGCAAGCTTTTTATGTTAATGTCGATTTTTTCATCAACATATATTTTTGGACACGCACTGGAATTATCCAGTAGAACATTAGGGGAAGTTGTTTTCTGGCAAAAAATCCAATACCTAGGTTTGCCGTTTATTGCCCCAAGCTGTCTCGTGCTAATCTTTCGGTTTACGAGATTAGACAAATTCTTAAGCCGAAAACGAATACTCTTACTATTTTCTATCCCAATAGTTACTTTGATACTTTCCTTAACGAATGAGTGGCATCATCTATTCTATCGTCAAATATATGTACGCCTAAATGAAACTACTCTATTAACTGATTTTATTGCCGGACCGTGGTACATGATTCATGGGAGCTATACTTTTGGTATCCTGCTATTTAATACCGTTGTCGTCATGTGGTATTGGAAGCAAACACAGACGACCTATTGGCGACAGAATTTAACGTTAATTCTCGGTCAGCTGATTCCAATGACGGCTGCTTTTCTGTATTTAATGGGGCTTTCACCAAAAGGTATTGATCCCGTACCGATTGTAATGTGCATTACCTCCACACTGTATTTTTGGGCAATATTCTCTGCCAAATTATTCGTACTGGCCCCTATCGCGAGAAATCGCATTTTTGAAAGTATGCGCGATGGGGTACTAGTCATAGATGAATCCAATAGAGTTGTTGATTTTAATAAAGCCGCAAAACAGATAGTAGAAAAATTACAACCATCAGCGATTGGGCAAAAAATACATACTATTTGGACAGATTCTAATCTTTACTTAGCTGGTGACTCTATAGACAGCCAGGAATTTGAATGGAAACAGGCTGACAAATGCTATCATGTCTGGGCAACACCAGTGCTAAAGAATAATGAGTTAGTAGGAAGAACAATCGTATTTACTGATATTACGGAAAAAAAGAAACTTGAAGAACAGCTAAAACAGCTCGCCTATAATGACGGACTAACTAAAATCTATAATCGAACATATTTTATCGAGAAAAGCAAAGAGGAACTAGAGAAAGCCCTAAACCAGGGATATCCTCTCTCGTTATTTTTATTTGATATCGACTTTTTCAAGAAAATCAATGATAAATACGGTCATAGTATAGGAGATTTGGCACTATGCCATGTCGTCGACACCTGTAGACGCGGCCTGCAGTCCGAACATACCTTTGCCCGCTACGGAGGCGAGGAGTTTGTCGCTTGTCTGCCAAATACCAATCGAACAAACGCAGCTATCATCGCCGAAAAAGTAAGAAAGCTGCTTCAAGACACTCCCTTGCAAACAGCAACAGAAACCATCTCCATTACAGCCAGTTTCGGTGTAGCATCCCTTTCTCCCGATGCAAACACATTGGACTTCCTCCTGCAGGAAGCCGATGAAGCCCTGTACCGGTCGAAGGAAAGCGGAAGGAATAAGGTTAGTTTGGCGGAGGAAAGGGTTCTGCTGGTGAAGTAAATATTTTTTCTTAGGGTACAACCAGTCGAGATCGACTGGTTGTCTTTGTGTACAAATTTCGACCTACATTCTTGAGTTTGTTGCTTGTACTATCTAGCTTGTCACGCACTCACGAGGAGTGCAACTTGCTGCAAAGATAGTGACCCGATTTAAGGGATTATTTCAATCCACGCACTCACGACGAGTGCGACAATCCATTTTCATTTTTTATTAGCTGGATATTTTATTTCAATCCACGCACTCACGACGAGTGCGACCTTCCCAATGCTCCGAGAGGATGGCCGAGATTGCATTCAATCCACGCACTCACGAGGAGTGCGACAGGATTTATCCAAACCCTCCGAATAACAACAAGATTTCAATCCACGCACTCACGAAGAGTGCGACAACACAAGACGATGGCACGGCAAAGACAGTACCATTTCAATCCACGCACTCACGAGGAGTGCGACCTCAAACATACAAAAATACTTATCCCTGCTATATATTTCAATCCACGCACTCACGAGGAGTGCGACTTCTGAGTCTCGTAAACTATTGATTCTATCATTGCGATTTCAATCCACGCACTCACGAGGAGTGCGACCTGATCTTGTAGAGGACACTCAAGCTATAAAAGAAATTTCAATCCACGCACTCACGAGGAGTGCGACCTCATTGGTCCCACGGATTCGGCTTGGGATTGGCATTTCAATCCACGCACTCACGAGGAGTGCGACTATGGAGATACCAAACCCTATTAAGACTATTGTCATTTCAATCCACGCACTCACGAGGAGTGCGACTTGATACGAGCCTGATAAAAATACGAGGTGGCTCGATTTCAATCCACGCACTCACGAGGAGTGCGACTTTTTTAACTGGTTTTGCTGAAGGCAGTTTTGTTATTTCAATCCACGCACTCACGAGGAGTGCGACAGCAATTAAACCTGTTTGGCGAAATTGACGAAAATTTCAATCCACGCACTCACGAGGAGTGCGACAAATACACAAAAGAGTTTTTCCGCTGCTGCAATATTTCAATCCACGCACTCACGAGGAGTGCGACCCAAACTCATGAGAACATTTAGTTTGTTCTAAGTATTTCAATCCACGCACTCACGAGGAGTGCGACCGAGCAGGTTGTCGGCAAAGTCGATGGCAAAAATATTTCAATCCACGCACTCACGAGGAGTGCGACGCGATTGACGGGTTTGCGGTTGATTACGAAATAGTATTTCAATCCACGCACTCACGAGGAGTGCGACCGTCAATATCATCAATTTTGCTATTTACCTCTTCATTTCAATCCACGCACTCACGAGGAGTGCGACTTTGTTCAAGCGCTTCGAATTTCGTTAGGCATGCATTTCAATCCACGCACTCACGAGGAGTGCGACTGCCAGTGCGCCCCGGATTATATACAAACTTCAAAATTTCAATCCACGCACTCACGAGGAGTGCGACTTATATTTCCCCACACCATCGCAATGATAAAAAATTTCAATCCACGCACTCACGAGGAGTGCGACTAGATATGTATGAGGTAGCAATAGAACGTATTCAAATTTCAATCCACGCACTCACGAGGAGTGCGACAGGTGCTGACCGTTTTCCCCATCCCCATATCGAGATTTCAATCCACGCACTCACGAGGAGTGCGACAGGCAACGGGTCACCTGTCGTTTATGCGACCAATATTTCAATCCACGCACTCACGAGGAGTGCGACGCTTAGGCACCGAGTAATTTGGTAACGCGCCACATTTCAATCCACGCACTCACGAGGAGTGCGACAATGCCGACACGTTTAATATATCAGGCCTGGAAATTTCAATCCACGCACTCACGAGGAGTGCGACGAAAACTGCTGTTGTAGAAGTTGAGTCGTGGACGATTTCAATCCACGCACTCACGAGGAGTGCGACTATAGAAAAATCACTGGTACTGGCGGTGTTGTTATTTCAATCCACGCACTCACGAGGAGTGCGACAAAAATACGCTTTTTTGGTCTTTTATATATATAGATTTCAATCCACGCACTCACGAGGAGTGCGACGAGATGTACCTAATGAAATGCCTGAAAAAATTTTATTTCAATCCACGCACTCACGAGGAGTGCGACAAAAATAACCCGTTGATAAAAAATCCGTAAATAATTTCAATCCACGCACTCACGAGGAGTGCGACGCCACCGCCAGCATCGATACCTCCGCCACCACCGATTTCAATCCACGCACTCACGAGGAGTGCGACTTAAAGTGGAGTTTGTCACTCCAACCCTATCCGCATTTCAATCCACGCACTCACGAGGAGTGCGACGGGCAAGGTTTTGTTTTCCCCTTGGTATATATTACATTTCAATCCACGCACTCACGAGGAGTGCGACTTACTGCTTCGGATTCTCCGATTGCCAAAGTTTTATTTCAATCCACGCACTCACGAGGAGTGCGACGATTTGATTTCTGACTTTCACTAATCCATCGGATGATTTCAATCCACGCACTCACGAGGAGTGCGACATCACTACCTAGATAAATCACTTCATCACTTTCTGATTTCAATCCACGCACTCACGAGGAGTGCGACGGCTTCAATACGTAGCTCTTTTCGCTGACGTTGTTATTTCAATCCACGCACTCACGAGGAGTGCGACATGTCCTCGCTGATTCCGCGACTTTCCAAGTAATATTTCAATCCACGCACTCACGAGGAGTGCGACTCAGGCGGCGAAGTCGATATTATCGAATATCCGCATATTTCAATCCACGCACTCACGAGGAGTGCGACGGCTTGGAAAAACTTTCCCGAATCTCTTTTAAGTATTTCAATCCACGCACTCACGAGGAGTGCGACGGGTATGGATACAGATACACGAGCGGAAAAAAGGAATTTCAATCCACGCACTCACGAGGAGTGCGACTGCCAGATTGCGAGACTTGCAGCATTGGATATATATTTCAATCCACGCACTCACGAGGAGTGCGACCTTTGAACTTCTGGATATCTACGATGCGGTTCTTATTTCAATCCACGCACTCACGAGGAGTGCGACTGTACACGACATTGTGGCTCGATGCAACCTTGATATTTCAATCCACGCACTCACGAGGAGTGCGACCACTTACTCACCTCCTAGATTGATAGACTCACGATTTCAATCCACGCACTCACGAGGAGTGCGACGTTGGTCGCACAAGCAAGCAATCGCATCCGGTTTACATTTCAATCCACGCACTCACGAGGAGTGCGACTTTACCTGATGTAGATATGCCAGCTCCTTTAAAAATTTCAATCCACGCACTCACGAGGAGTGCGACGGAGTACATAAACGAACGTCTGGAGGCAAAAGAGATTTCAATCCACGCACTCACGAGGAGTGCGACCCAACCCATCCGATTTCAGCGAACAAGAATGGCAAATTTCAATCCACGCACTCACGAGGAGTGCGACAAAGCTACGTGATTTCCAACGTGCCTACTTAGCGATTTCAATCCACGCACTCACGAGGAGTGCGACGACGACGAACGCTTTCTAATCGGCGTCGAGGGAAAATTTCAATCCACGCACTCACGAGGAGTGCGACGTATGTCGCAGACCATGAGAGGTAATTTCTGATATTTCAATCCACGCACTCACGAGGAGTGCGACAGCTTGCTCGCGAAGTGGCACATCGGCTGCCGATTATTTCAATCCACGCACTCACGAGGAGTGCGACAACGACGGCCCATTTTGATAGATTCATAACCTTCCATTTCAATCCACGCACTCACGAGGAGTGCGACCTTGCAGTAACGTTATTAAAAAAGACCGCAAGACATTTCAATCCACGCACTCACGAGGAGTGCGACGCACTCTTGCGCCCTACGGCTTTCGCCTAGTCGTTATTTCAATCCACGCACTCACGAGGAGTGCGACTGTAAACGTTGGACGACACGTAGCCGCCAACCTGTATTTCAATCCACGCACTCACGAGGAGTGCGACGCGAAAAACAATAGCGCCCGTGGCCAATCCGTCCATTTCAATCCACGCACTCACGAGGAGTGCGACCAGTAGCTTCGGAAGTATTCGACAAGCCTATCGAGATTTCAATCCACGCACTCACGAGGAGTGCGACCTAAGGAGGTCACATCATGACAGCAAAACAAAAAATTTCAATCCACGCACTCACGAGGAGTGCGACTAAATTAAGTTAAAGGAGGTTATAAAAATGACAATTTCAATCCACGCACTCACGAGGAGTGCGACAACATGTCTTCTAAGTTTCCGCCGTTATAATCGATATTTCAATCCACGCACTCACGAGGAGTGCGACGTCTGGACAGTGCAAACGCCGCACTGGAAAGGGGAATTTCAATCCACGCACTCACGAGGAGTGCGACCCTGCCTAATATATCGTTGTCCTCTGCCTCAAGTGATTTCAATCCACGCACTCACGAGGAGTGCGACGCTAAAGCGCCGGACTTCCGCGTGTTTGGCGTGATTTCAATCCACGCACTCACGAGGAGTGCGACCAGAAGCTGGAATTGCCATTAAAGCCGCCATAAAAATTTCAATCCACGCACTCACGAGGAGTGCGACCGCAAGCAATGCAAAGGACATTACTTTGAAAGGAATTTCAATCCACGCACTCACGAGGAGTGCGACAGTCATCGGAGATAATTCCTCAACATCTCTTGCAATTTCAATCCACGCACTCACGAGGAGTGCGACAGGCAAACGGTCCTGCAATCATATCGATGCTTAGATTTCAATCCACGCACTCACGAGGAGTGCGACTCCTGCTCTTTGGTCCATCCCCATTTGCTACGTGGATTTCAATCCACGCACTCACGAGGAGTGCGACGCTACCCGCCTTAATGATTAAATTGCTAACGTTAGATTTCAATCCACGCACTCACGAGGAGTGCGACACCCCTTATGATCCTAAATCAGTAAGTCAATTCTGATTTCAATCCACGCACTCACGAGGAGTGCGACAAGCACTTGAAGCGAAACTAGACGCACGGAAGCATTTCAATCCACGCACTCACGAGGAGTGCGACGACGGCTCATGGCGCTATCCTTTACGACTTGCTTGTATTTCAATCCACGCACTCACGAGGAGTGCGACGTAAAGTTGACGATCTATATAAGGAGGACTGAGATTTCAATCCACGCACTCACGAGGAGTGCGACTTAATAAATCCGAGGAGCCAATTTTTCATTTTTATTTCAATCCACGCACTCACGAGGAGTGCGACAAAATCTATCAAAGAAACAACTGGATCTGCAGTTATTTCAATCCACGCACTCACGAGGAGTGCGACCTGACCTTTTCGATGGTCAACTCTTTATCCTCGTGATTTCAATCCACGCACTCACGAGGAGTGCGACCCTTATCTTTTTACACCTGTTGCGGAATTTGATATTTCAATCCACGCACTCACGAGGAGTGCGACTGGTGTTGCTATCCCTGTGAGCGGTATGCCGTTGATTTCAATCCACGCACTCACGAGGAGTGCGACAGAAGCAGGAATCGCCATTAATGCCGCTATAAAAATTTCAATCCACGCACTCACGAGGAGTGCGACGAATATCACTCGTATGAACAAAGAGATTAGAAAAATTTCAATCCACGCACTCACGAGGAGTGCGACGCGCGGAGGTTATGGGGATATCGTAATAGGTTGGATTTCAATCCACGCACTCACGAGGAGTGCGACCAGGTGTTACACCAGATTACATCTGACCTAAAAAAATTTCAATCCACGCACTCACGAGGAGTGCGACCAAAGTATTTTGCTGATGGTGGCGAATTTACAAAGATTTCAATCCACGCACTCACGAGGAGTGCGACTGGCAAGATTAATTATGATGAGTATATCTCGAAAAATTTCAATCCACGCACTCACGAGGAGTGCGACCATATTCAGTTTGTACTAGACTTGCTTGAGGATTTAATTTCAATCCACGCACTCACGAGGAGTGCGACTTGCTGTTTCGGATTCTCCAATTGCCAAAGTTTTATTTCAATCCACGCACTCACGAGGAGTGCGACGGTTTATTATCCTGGACTTAAAAGGTGGCTTAATTTCAATCCACGCACTCACGAGGAGTGCGACCTGCCATTGGAAAAAAGCCATCGGCGGGGTGGGATTTCAATCCACGCACTCACGAGGAGTGCGACAGGAGTTTTTTATTTTGTCGGTAAATGTCGAAAAATTTCAATCCACGCACTCACGAGGAGTGCGACCTTGTGGATGCGCTAAAAAAGAATCAGAACTTAAATTTCAATCCACGCACTCACGAGGAGTGCGACAAAGGTAGCCCCTTCCCCTCCATCAACTAATGTGATTTCAATCCACGCACTCACGAGGAGTGCGACACAAGGTGATTACGAGTTTATTTGTAAATATTGTATTTCAATCCACGCACTCACGAGGAGTGCGACGACAATCAAATGTACAAGCTACTGGCAGACGGTACATTTCAATCCACGCACTCACGAGGAGTGCGACAAAGTCAGCCATTTCTCTCATTGCAACAGCACTCAATTTCAATCCACGCACTCACGAGGAGTGCGACAATGATAATAGATGACCCGATTAAAAACCGGGAAATTTCAATCCACGCACTCACGAGGAGTGCGACTAGGCAAGGCATTGACAAAGGCGGATTTCCCTAGCATTTCAATCCACGCACTCACGAGGAGTGCGACGGTGGTGGTGGTGGTGGTGGTGTGATAGTCACACTATTTCAATCCACGCACTCACGAGGAGTGCGACACTAGCGCGCCAAATTGATGAGGTAATCGTACCAATTTCAATCCACGCACTCACGAGGAGTGCGACAAACGCGAGTGGTGGCAGTATTATGATAAGCTGCCATTTCAATCCACGCACTCACGAGGAGTGCGACAGAATCTCGGTCAAATACTTTTCCATCACTTGAATTTCAATCCACGCACTCACGAGGAGTGCGACGTTGTCTAATATAGATATTAATAAAAAATTACGTATTTCAATCCACGCACTCACGAGGAGTGCGACAGACGACAGCTGCCTTTTATAATAGCAAGCCGTATTTCAATCCACGCACTCACGAGGAGTGCGACGTTAGACTATTTTGGTATTGATTACGAAGTTCCAATTTCAATCCACGCACTCACGAGGAGTGCGACGTTGGCGCCTGCCGAAGGGGACAAGGGGCGCGGGATTTCAATCCACGCACTCACGAGGAGTGCGACCCGCTTAGTTCAATCGCCCAAACGGGTGCTTCCTATTTCAATCCACGCACTCACGAGGAGTGCGACGTTCTCGGCTTCGAGGTTGCGCCATTGGTCACCCTGATTTCAATCCACGCACTCACGAGGAGTGCGACTCTACGTGGTGTTACTTCAGATTTCCAACTTTTCGATTTCAATCCACGCACTCACGAGGAGTGCGACCCTTCCTTCCCTCCTTTCTGGTTTGTGACCACAGCATTTCAATCCACGCACTCACGAGGAGTGCGACTACGCCAAGATTCCACATTACATACAGCTATACACATTTCAATCCACGCACTCACGAGGAGTGCGACGGGTTGGCAGATATTAACTTAATCTAAAATGGAAATTTCAATCCACGCACTCACGAGGAGTGCGACTTAGTATGAGTAAAGTATTTGTTACAGAAAAAGGCATTTCAATCCACGCACTCACGAGGAGTGCGACTCAATGATTTTCACTTTGTCACCTATACGAAAAGATTTCAATCCACGCACTCACGAGGAGTGCGACAATGCCGACACGTTTAATATATCAGGCCTGGAAATTTCAATCCACGCACTCACGAGGAGTGCGACATAGAATAACCCCCAATATAATTGCAATAGAGAATTTCAATCCACGCACTCACGAGGAGTGCGACATATTGGCGGTGTTTCTTATTTATCGCAACTTGCAATTTCAATCCACGCACTCACGAGGAGTGCGACCTTTTGCCTTTTGGTCTAAGTCGCCTGTGTACTCGAATTTCAATCCACGCACTCACGAGGAGTGCGACGATGAGGTTAAGGCTAAAGCTAAACAAATAAAAAATTTCAATCCACGCACTCACGAGGAGTGCGACCAAAACTCACGAACTAACAGCATTTCGCCCTGTATTTCAATCCACGCACTCACGAGGAGTGCGACCAGGTGTTACACCAGATTACATCTGACCTAAAAAAATTTCAATCCACGCACTCACGAGGAGTGCGACCAAAGTATTTTGCTGATGGTGGCGAATTTACAAAGATTTCAATCCACGCACTCACGAGGAGTGCGACTGGCAAGATTAATTATGATGAGTATATCTCGAAAAATTTCAATCCACGCACTCACGAGGAGTGCGACCATATTCAGTTTGTACTAGACTTGCTTGAGGATTTAATTTCAATCCACGCACTCACGAGGAGTGCGACTTGCTGTTTCGGATTCTCCAATTGCCAAAGTTTTATTTCAATCCACGCACTCACGAGGAGTGCGACGGTTTATTATCCTGGACTTAAAAGGTGGCTTAATTTCAATCCACGCACTCACGAGGAGTGCGACCTGCCATTGGAAAAAAGCCATCGGCGGGGTGGGATTTCAATCCACGCACTCACGAGGAGTGCGACAGGAGTTTTTTATTTTGTCGGTAAATGTCGAAAAATTTCAATCCACGCACTCACGAGGAGTGCGACCTTGTGGATGCGCTAAAAAAGAATCAGAACTTAAATTTCAATCCACGCACTCACGAGGAGTGCGACAAAGGTAGCCCCTTCCCCTCCATCAACTAATGTGATTTCAATCCACGCACTCACGAGGAGTGCGACACAAGGTGATTACGAGTTTATTTGTAAATATTGTATTTCAATCCACGCACTCACGAGGAGTGCGACGCGAAAGATGGTATGTCGTGCATAATTTGCGGTATTTCAATCCACGCACTCACGAGGAGTGCGACGGCCAACGGTTCTGCCAGTGTTAGCATGGTAGAGATTTCAATCCACGCACTCACGAGGAGTGCGACGAGGTGGCGGAGGTGGAAGAAGTGGAATAGATGAGATTTCAATCCACGCACTCACGAGGAGTGCGACTGAAAAGATGGAATTTAATAAAACTAGAAGTTACATTTCAATCCACGCACTCACGAGGAGTGCGACTTGTGGCGACTGTTAACCCCTTAACTTGGATTGCATTTCAATCCACGCACTCACGAGGAGTGCGACGCACTCAGTACCCAGTGCCCCTTACACTCCTCGCCATTTCAATCCACGCACTCACGAGGAGTGCGACTGGGTGGGGTGGATGAGGATGTTGTAGCAGCACTTATTTCAATCCACGCACTCACGAGGAGTGCGACAAAAATCAAAGGTAATCACCTCCAAACCTTACAAATTTCAATCCACGCACTCACGAGGAGTGCGACTT
>CCFE01000031.1 GCA_000752035.1 Bacillus rubiinfantis
TTTCAATCCACGCACTCACGAGGAGTGCGACTGAAAAGATGGAATTTAATAAAACTAGAAGTTACATTTCAATCCACGCACTCACGAGGAGTGCGACTTGTGGCGACTGTTAACCCCTTAACTTGGATTGCATTTCAATCCACGCACTCACGAGGAGTGCGACGCACTCAGTACCCAGTGCCCCTTACACTCCTCGCCATTTCAATCCACGCACTCACGAGGAGTGCGACTGGGTGGGGTGGATGAGGATGTTGTAGCAGCACTTATTTCAATCCACGCACTCACGAGGAGTGCGACAAAAATCAAAGGTAATCACCTCCAAACCTTACAAATTTCAATCCACGCACTCACGAGGAGTGCGACTTACTCAAAATCATTCATTACAATCAATGGGAAATTTCAATCCACGCACTCACGAGGAGTGCGACTGCCAGATCTAGCAAGGATCATGACTGGCAAGAGATTTCAATCCACGCACTCACGAGGAGTGCGACCAAATTTGCGTATATTTCGTAGTGTTCTTTCATAAATTTCAATCCACGCACTCACGAGGAGTGCGACCAGGTGTAACTGTTTTTATTTCGGTTGAGTAAGCATTTCAATCCACGCACTCACGAGGAGTGCGACTTAGATTCAAAATTAATAAAAAACACTTATATGTATTTCAATCCACGCACTCACGAGGAGTGCGACGGCATCGGCTGGGGAATTCGAATGGCACTGCTACATTTCAATCCACGCACTCACGAGGAGTGCGACCAAGATGTTCCGATGTAAACTTTGGTTTTTTCATTTCAATCCACGCACTCACGAGGAGTGCGACAACTCCGGAGCCGGTTAACCAGCCGAAAGCACAGATTTCAATCCACGCACTCACGAGGAGTGCGACGCTTTCCATATCAGTTTCCACCCAGTCTCCGTTTTATTTCAATCCACGCACTCACGAGGAGTGCGACCAACTCCGAAAAACAGGCAAAAATGTCTTTTACGATTTCAATCCACGCACTCACGAGGAGTGCGACATGAGCTCATAATTAACACCAACTTTCTTATTTTATTTCAATCCACGCACTCACGAGGAGTGCGACAATCGAAAATCACAAGACAGCTAGTGTCATGAATATTTCAATCCACGCACTCACGAGGAGTGCGACACCACACGCGAATGGGATTGTAAGCAAGGCAATTATTTCAATCCACGCACTCACGAGGAGTGCGACAACACGATTGATAAGCTCCCTCTTTTTAGATGCCATTTCAATCCACGCACTCACGAGGAGTGCGACACTATTACTGTTAAATACCCATTTTCTTTAATTGATTTCAATCCACGCACTCACGAGGAGTGCGACCATACAGAAAAATCACTGGAACTGGCGGTGTTGTTATTTCAATCCACGCACTCACGAGGAGTGCGACGTCCTTTCCAATGGTCTAATTGTAGAACGTAAAGATTTCAATCCACGCACTCACGAGGAGTGCGACAAGCTAAGTCTTTTTTTATGTCGCTAAATCTTCGATTTCAATCCACGCACTCACGAGGAGTGCGACGCCGGCTCTAAAATATGGCATGGCCCAGCGGTTAATTTCAATCCACGCACTCACGAGGAGTGCGACCGATGTGATACAGCAAGCCATCGACAATAAAAAAAATTTCAATCCACGCACTCACGAGGAGTGCGACTTTATGACAAGCTGGAACAAAGCATTGACCGTCAATTTCAATCCACGCACTCACGAGGAGTGCGACTCAAGGAAGTTAATAACTTCTCCTGTTTTAGTATATTTCAATCCACGCACTCACGAGGAGTGCGACATTCATCTTTATCAACTTCATAATCAATTAGCGATTTCAATCCACGCACTCACGAGGAGTGCGACCTCATCACGATAGTCCCATTTAAAATCCACTGGGCATTTCAATCCACGCACTCACGAGGAGTGCGACCCCTAGGAAATGCGCTTAAATTATATGATTACTATTTATTTCAATCCACGCACTCACGAGGAGTGCGACGAAGCAGGAATTGCCATTAAAGCCGCCATAAAAATTTCAATCCACGCACTCACGAGGAGTGCGACGACTTAAAAGGTGGATTGGAGTTTTGGAGATACAATTTCAATCCACGCACTCACGAGGAGTGCGACCATTTATTATAACTGCCCGAGCGATTGGAAAAGAATTTCAATCCACGCACTCACGAGGAGTGCGACGGATTGACCCAGTGGACGCTGTGATTGATGCCTGATTTCAATCCACGCACTCACGAGGAGTGCGACAAAAATGTATATGGTGAGTGGTGGCGATGAGTGAATTTCAATCCACGCACTCACGAGGAGTGCGACAAGTGATTCAATCGCTTTAACTACCTCTGGTGCTTATTTCAATCCACGCACTCACGAGGAGTGCGACACATGTCCACTCACAGTACGACAAAGGCGCAGTCATTTCAATCCACGCACTCACGAGGAGTGCGACTAGACCAAGATGCCGCATTCGCCCATTTAAAAGCATTTCAATCCACGCACTCACGAGGAGTGCGACAAAAGGTATTGGATATTAAGAGAGATCCGCCAAATTTCAATCCACGCACTCACGAGGAGTGCGACGTTAAAGTTTTCTAATACGCCTGCTTCGTGATATAATTTCAATCCACGCACTCACGAGGAGTGCGACATTGCAATAGCGGACATACATCTGAAAATAGGAATTTCAATCCACGCACTCACGAGGAGTGCGACGCAAACAGGTGATAAAAATGGTTGGGCTATTTATATTTCAATCCACGCACTCACGAGGAGTGCGACTTAAACCGTCTGTTAAATATACGTGGGCAAAATCAATTTCAATCCACGCACTCACGAGGAGTGCGACGATGCGGCAATTGAAGCTGCTAAAGAGTCAGGTAAATTTCAATCCACGCACTCACGAGGAGTGCGACTTACAAGCGTGATTTTTTCAAAAAGTATAAAGCATTTCAATCCACGCACTCACGAGGAGTGCGACGAGAAATTCGGACTTATACAAGAGTATTTAGCGATATTTCAATCCACGCACTCACGAGGAGTGCGACTTCCTTGCGCTCATACCGTATGCCCATGTAAAAATTTCAATCCACGCACTCACGAGGAGTGCGACTGATATGACTGTTGAAAGAGTTAAATATTGGTTTATTTCAATCCACGCACTCACGAGGAGTGCGACCGTGTTGTGGGTGGATCTACACTAGACAATATTATATTTCAATCCACGCACTCACGAGGAGTGCGACCAGTATACCAGTTGTGGAGATTACTGATGGTGCGATTTCAATCCACGCACTCACGAGGAGTGCGACCTATATTTCTACATCATTTTTCGACATAATGGGTATTTCAATCCACGCACTCACGAGGAGTGCGACTCAAAGCAACAAACCTCAGCGCAGTATCCATGCGATTTCAATCCACGCACTCACGAGGAGTGCGACAATTGACCCGGATACACCGCGAGACAAGCTTTCAATTTCAATCCACGCACTCACGAGGAGTGCGACATTCTGCCGCATCAGCTCTTTACTTGCCTTGTACAATTTCAATCCACGCACTCACGAGGAGTGCGACAGATAGGTGTCTGTATGTTTGAGCATTTCTTCTTATTTCAATCCACGCACTCACGAGGAGTGCGACTCCTCAGAATCATAAAAACGGTCGAAAGAAAATATTTCAATCCACGCACTCACGAGGAGTGCGACCCTCATCAACTTCCATAATGACTGTGAATGGTTTATTTCAATCCACGCACTCACGAGGAGTGCGACGCCAAGTAATAATTGTTTGCCGTCAACTGATAAAAATTTCAATCCACGCACTCACGAGGAGTGCGACATGGTTATAACAAAAATTTATTCGCTTTGAAAGTATTTCAATCCACGCACTCACGAGGAGTGCGACAGTCACGATCGAGAGTACAGCATGAAACGAGTTAGATTTCAATCCACGCACTCACGAGGAGTGCGACTAGCAGTAGTTTTCCCAGCACCCTGACGGCCACAATTTCAATCCACGCACTCACGAGGAGTGCGACGATAAGCCCTAAAGTCTTCAGCGTAACCTAAAGGATTTCAATCCACGCACTCACGAGGAGTGCGACCTGAAACCATTCATCAATCAATTGTTCATTACCATATTTCAATCCACGCACTCACGAGGAGTGCGACGTATTCAAGTGGACATCACCAAAACAGAACTATTCATTTCAATCCACGCACTCACGAGGAGTGCGACGAAAGCTATTTATCACAATTGTGGCAGCACTAGCAATTTCAATCCACGCACTCACGAGGAGTGCGACTATGGGTGCAAATGTTAAGACTACAACATTTGATGATTTCAATCCACGCACTCACGAGGAGTGCGACAGTGCGTGGCTTCTGGTCATTACTCCAAAATTTATTTCAATCCACGCACTCACGAGGAGTGCGACAGGACGTCCTTGGGCAACAGGTTGTCCATAAACGGTATTTCAATCCACGCACTCACGAGGAGTGCGACAATATGTCTCCAATTGATGGAACCCACATAGAATGAATTTCAATCCACGCACTCACGAGGAGTGCGACTTTCTCGTTAGAGCAACAGATTGGGTTCCACCGGGATTTCAATCCACGCACTCACGAGGAGTGCGACTGCGAATTTTAATCAAAAATAGCTGTAATACATAAATTTAATTAGAAATTCGCCATTTTCTTTAGCTAACTAAAGAACATTTAAAGAAACTATACAAGAATACAACAATATTTGACAAAATATTTGGTGCGAAAGCAGTTAGTAAATTATGTGAGCTACATATTCGCACTAGAAAATTAGAGGGCCATCTATATCAATTGATTCCTTTACCCCGACATGTTCCACTTTATTCTTATAATTATTGCCTAACTGATAGAATCGCAGGCTATCTTTATCTGGATCAATTATATCCATTAGCCTTAACTTTAATAAGGTAAATTGAGTAGCATCAACATTACATTCAAAAACTGAGTTTTGGACCCGTTGACCATAATTTTGGCATTCTTTTGAAACCTTTCGCAATCTCTTCTTTCCTTTACTATCAACTGTAGATACATCATACGTAATCAATACAAGCAAGTGGAACACCTACTTCCAAAGAAATGGAGGATATTCGTCCAAATCATTTCGCAAATAGCGAGCTAATAATAAAGCTTGTGCATGTGGTACTAGACCCCAAGAAATTTTCTCACCTAAAAATGGGTGGGTAATTTTCTCTTGTTTCTTATTTTGCCAAGCCGTTAGGAATTTCCTCCTGCCCTCTTCAGTCATAATTACTGCTCCATTTTCCTTTTTTAGAAAATCATCTTTATTAACAACCTTTTTATTTATCAAGGAGAGAACAAAGCGATCAGCATAAACACCCCGCAACTCTTCCATTACATCCAAGGCTAAAGATGCTCGTCCCGGTCGATCACGATGTAAAAAACCAACATAGGCATCAAGGCCAACTCCTTCTAGCGCTGAAGCCATGTCATTAGCCAGTAATGTATAGGCAAAAGAAAGCATAGCATTTACATTATCTAATGGTGGTCTGCGGGAACGAGAATGAAAATAGAAATCCTCTTTTTGCTGCAGAATCATTTGATTGAATAATTTATTGTAGCTGATTGCGGCTTGTCCCTCTAAACCTCTTAATCTCTCTAGGTCATTACATTCTCTAACATCTTTAATAATTGATGACAGATATTTGGAAACTTCTTTGAACTTGGTTACATCTATCCGTAGCGGATAATCTCGAGTAATCCTTTCCACTATCCATTTATTATTGTAAATCTTTCCTATAATAAAATTACGGGCAACCGTTGCCGACATACCTTCATCGTCCGACACTCGATATTGCTTCTTTCTAAGAACTACATTCCCCCTGCTCTCACCAATTACTCGAGCTAGAAATCTACCATTCATAGTAAAGAAAACTAGGGATATATTCCTTTCTGCACAATACCCCATAAGGGCTGGACTAGCACCAGTATAACCAAAGGTTACAATAGATTCTAAGTTATGGAGCGGGAGCCTACCTAACTTCTCCTGCTCCTTAAGAAGAACAATATTATCTCCATCCAACGATAAATAAACGTCAGAATGATTAATAAATAGGGTATTTAAAAGTTTTCTCATTCAAAGATTCTCCCTTCTATATAACTTTTTACTGACCTCTTATTCATTAAACTAGGTAAGCAAATATGTTGAAGGGAGCAATTCTTGCAATGGGCACCTGTTTTAACTTTTGGAGTATGCCTGCGATAATAATAATCTTGCATTTCCGCTGCAATAGCCCTAACTTTATTTTTTAATTCTGTTGTTAATGGAACTTCCACTCTGCGTTTTATTTCATTATAAAACATATAACCCTTGTTAATTTCACAGAGGAGCATTTCTTCTAGACAGATGGCTTGTGCTGTTAATTGTAAAATATCTGTATCATCCGTTTTTGGTTTACCACGCTTATACTCAATAGGATATGCGATAAATTTCCCTTTTGCTCCCTCTATCTCTACACCATTTGGATCTTGGATAAACTCTACCACATCGCAAATACCTGTAATTTTTAATTCTCTTGATTGTACCGGCATAGCGCGGACAATGAGTTTTTCACCGCGCTTTTCACGAATAAATGGCTGGTCTGCTTTATGGTGAAGATGTTGTCCTTCTATCGTCCTAACATTCTCTTCCCACTGTTGTTCAATATGGATAAGCGCCCATTGACGCTTACAAAATTGAAAATGCTGAATGCCGGATAACATCAGGTAGCTATCTTCATCGTTATAGTCCATCGACAACTTCAACCTTTAGTCCATCTAATTCATGCAACGTGACGGAATAATCCTCAAATGATTTTGGCTCCTCAACTTTTGATTCTATTTCTACTAATCGATGAACCTTTGCTGAAGAATATTGACCGAGCTTAGAATTATGTTCCCACCAATATACTTTATGCACTTCCATGCTTCCCTCGGGCCTAGCAGATGAAGCATCATTTTCAAACAAAGTCACCAGTGCCTGTTTAATTTTTTCTGCATCTTCATTCGTAAATCTTGTTTTTTCAGCAAGTTGCGTATTGATACTGCCATAAAAGACATAGACTCCAAAATCAACACGATGTTTCATTCCCATTGTATCCGACCCCTTTTCTTTTCCTGGCTCGGAATTAACGCTTTTTGTAATTTGCATACTTGTAATATCAATAGGGTCAACACTTGTTGCTGTATGAATTGATACCGGCCCTCTTACCCCAACTGAGACACCCGATCCACCGCCTGAACCTTTAAAGGCAAAAACCTGTCCGAAACTACGAACATCAATCCATTGTTCACAAGCAATTGCGGCAAATTCATCGTTAGAGCTATTTTTTGATTTTAATATTTTTTGTAGTGTTGTATTTGATTCAGCCCGTTCTCTTAAACTTTTAAAATCATCATTATTTCTATCATTTGATTGAACAAAAATAGATTCCCCCATATCCTGCAAGCGGTTTCGGATTTTTCGCTTAATGGCTACATCAGAAATCTCACCATGACCATCATAATTTTGTCTAGGTCGATTGCCATTTAACGGGTCTCCATTTGGATTAGCTTTCTTAACAGATAAAACAACAGCAAAATCAACTTTGTGATCTAAAATACTCATGTCAAAACCCCCTTATTCCTTTGATGTGTCAGCTTGCACATCATTTTTTTCCTTTTTCTGATATAAATCATGACGTTGACTATAAAATCCTAATAAATACTTTCCTGTTAATGGCCTATTGTTAAAATCTTCGAAGTTAATTCTAGAAGCCACCTCATCAATTAGGCTCGATAAATACCTAGCTTTGGTACCAAGACGTGTTTGATACGGCTGCAAGCTTTCTTGAATTGTTTTCCACGTTCTTGCCGGGCTTTTTGAAAAAGAATTCATATACCGGATGGCGTTACTTGATCGAGTTTCCTCTGACCCCAAGGCCCGCCGTTCCAAAACATCAGCAATTGCTAATAAACGACCAAATAAATAATCCCGGTCATTATTATCTTTATCTAGAGTCACATTGTATCCCTCCTGTTTATTAAATAATGCACAGGCAATGCTGAGTGATTTTTCCCACTCCCATTTTTCCATTGAAACGGGGTTTGAAGCACGATAAAAAGCACTCCTTACAATATCTTGTGGAATTTTTCTATCATCGATTATACAAGGCAGTATACGTTCCATTAACCCTTTAACTACCTTCTCATTTGCTTTCGGCCCGTATGCTGCAAATGCTATATCTTTAGTAGATGGAGCGCCCCAAAAGTGCACCTGTTCACCTTGTTCATTTTTCCGGTAGCGATGGAGCCATACACAAGTCGCATGCCATTTTGCAAGTCTATCTAAATATAATTCTTTATTAATATCTCGATAATATAGAACAGCGAGCCTTCCGGTTGTGGCTGAATCAAGTACCAAGATGTTAACATTTGACTTAAGCGATAAATTATTTTTATAACCGTTTAAAGCTTTTGCCACTTCATTGGCAAATTCTTGTCCGGTATAAGAAATTTTCTCCCTATTATTCATTACGGTCGAAGCTATAGAGATAATGTCAAACGTATCCTCTGAAGGGTCTGGAACGTCTAAGTCATCATTTCCCCATACCAAAAAGACACGATTATCAATCGTTTTCCCTTGCCGGTTTATCAACCACTTTAAAGCATTATGGGCTTTTTGAGAAACCTCATAGCTGATACTGGCTACTTCATTACTTTTGTTAAAGCGTCCTCGGAAAGTAAAACCACTAGAGTCATTTGCGGAAATTAGCTTAGCCTTATCTGCAGCATTTCGAATCTTATTTGCATGCCTTTCGGTGCTTGGCAGACTTTTTCCGGTCACATAACATATATCTTCTCCACCTAACAATTCATTGTAAAAATGGATGAAAGAATCAAACATTTCTCTGTCTTTCCATACCTTGGTGTGAATCATATCTGGAGAATAAACATTGAACCGTACGAAAGCACTCTCCTGTCCACCTACAACTGTCGAAAAAATTACTGGCTTTTCTCCATGCAAGGACTCATACTTCTTGTCCCATGTCTCTATTAGGTTATCTTCTGCATCCAAGTACAAGATTTTTTTGTCAACTAAATCCTTTATTAATTTTTTTTTACTTAAATATTTATATATACTTTTAATTTTTGCAGTTGCATATGGCGAATCTGCCCATTCTTTTAATTGTGCAATATAATATGTAAATGGTTCTTCTTTCTTTATTTTCCCGCCATATGTTACAAAGTCTCCGGCTACATAACTCAACTTGTCATGTAGTGGGTATGGTGCAATTTTAGACCCTGCTCGACTAGCTGAGTCTTCCGTACATGGTATTAATGTACTAGCGTCACTTTTATCAATGACCCTTGCTGAATGAAATTCACCATCCTCGGTAATCTCCACCTCAATGTGTGCGTTTTGCGTTGTATGAGAAATGGGAAGTAAAGTAAACTCCTGATCGTTATATTTCTTTTCAATCTTCCCAACCTGATCTATATTGGCTTGATACGTTTCATAGAGATTCAATAACCAGCTCATTCGTCCACCTCCTCTGCTAGTTGTTTTAATAATTCATCGACAGATTCAGTATTAGATTTATCAAAATGTTTAGAAGCCATATCTGAAATTTTACGAACTTGTGTGCACTGATCGGGTCTGATAAATTGGATAATTCCATTCTTCATCACTGGGTTCCATAAACGAACTTCCATTTGATTTTTTCCAGTTTCATCCGGATAATTGATTCCATGAACCATCGTTCCAAAGTGAATTTCACCTTCGTAGTTATCATAAAACCCTTCTCCTTCACCAAATACACATGGTTCGACGTAACCTTGGCATTCCCTGGTTCCCAAGAAAATGTCCCTTCTCCCCCCAGCCTTAAGCGCACGTTTAAGTATGTTATGATGTTTATTTTCATTTCGGTCAAAAGCCATATCTTGCCGGTGTGGGTTAAAGATAAAATGGGCCTTTACTTGATAGCGAACATCTTTCAAATAAGTATAATTAGCGAGAGTATTTCCCCCACCATATTCGATTGGCCGAATCCCCTTTGATTCCATTTGAATCGGATTCATTACGCGAACTTCATCTACTACCATTAGCAACGTAGGTTTCCAATAAATACTTTCGACAATTCCCTTTAGTGATTGATAAGTTGGTACTTGATAGGATAGTTTTTCTCCACCCATTTTCGTTAGCGGATCCGTAAATAATGCATACTTTCCGTATACCTCAAATTCAATACTATTCCTCATTAGCTCACCTCCTTCCTTATAAAACCTATAATACCATATTATAACTATATTATAAATTTGTAAATAACATATTATATGAATTATTAGTATTTTCTCTTTATGTGTTATAATTAGGCGTCGCTGAAAAGCGTGGATTGAAAAATATAGTATGTTATTTGAAAACCTATCTTAACAAAAAGATAGGTTTTTAATACATTAGTGAATCTAGAGGACTATCATTTTCAATATTAAGACCAAACTCTATATTATAAGCCCCAGCTCTTAACGCCAAAATTTTCCCCTCCATAAAACTAACTAATCCATTGTTTTTCATAATTAAATCCAATTCATTTTGATATAGATTAACGGTATACTGTTGGGCTTTTCTTAATAACCTCGTAAGGTCATTAATCGTCCCAGCACTATTTAATTCAGCAATAATTTCCTTGCCGTCTTCATAAGGCACAATGACAGACGTCGTTGAATTATCAATAACTCGAAAATACTCAGCAGAGGTTTTATAGCTGTTCACGATAAATAACGGCAAGGGTTTACCCTCCTTCTGACGATAGGCGAAATGGTAAGTAGATTTGTCTTTTGTTGCTGTTAACAATTCCGTCATTTGCTTTTTTAAGCTTGGGATAAAATAATTTAAATCAGGTTCGAATTCTGTATATAATTCTTGAAAATACCTTTCCAATGCCTGTCTTGATAAAATATTTCCACCATGATTTGTTCTATCTCGCTGCATATCAACTAAAATTTTTTGTGATACCTGTTTCCCAACTTTTATCTCTTTTAAGCGCTCTAAATTCTCTTCCTCGTGGTCGATGAGATAGACAGATTGAATCTCTTTCTCGCCATGACGATTACATCTACCAGCTGCTTGGGCAATAGAGTCCAAGCCAGCAAGAGAACGAATTACACAATCAAAACTAACATCTACTCCTGCTTCAATCAGTTGTGTACTGATACAAATAATCTTGTTTTCCTCTTTTAACTGCTGCCTTACCTTTTCTAAAACCTTATTCCTATGGGCGGCACACATAGAAGTGCTTAGGTGGTAGACCGGAACCCCCATATCTCTTTCTTTCAGTAAATGATAAAGATTATTAACGACAGTTTTTGTATTTAAGATAACCAAAACACTTTGAACATCTTCTATTTTGGCAGTAATAAAATTAGAGAGCTTATCATTATTAAAGGTCTCGTTTACAGCTTGGTCGATGATTTCCACCCGCTTAAAGGCTTCAATCACATTGTCCAAGTCATTAATAATCTCTGCATCCGTGTTAATATCTAATTTATTTTCTACAAAGTCCAGCGCCGGCTGGGTAGCCGTACAAAGAATAATACTTGTATGAGCACTTGTTTTTAAAAAATTTAATGCTTGGTTAAATAAAGACACACAGGATATTGGGATCTTTTGAACTTCATCAAAAATGATGATTGATTCGCTTAAATTATGAAGCCTTCTTATATTCCTGCTTCCTTTGGCATAAAACACATTCAAAAATTGTACCATTGTAGTGAAAATAATCGGTGAATCCCAATTGTCCTTCGCCAGTTTTAATTTCTGCTGTACATTCATCCTTCCAGATTGACTTTCGTCATCCACATTCGTATCTTCGATAACATTAGAATGATGTTCTAATATATTGTCTTCATCTAATAAAATTTTTCTTACCTCTTCTGCATTTTGTTCAATAATCGTTGTGTAAGGGACAACATAAATAATCCGTTTCTTGTTATAAAGTTTGGCGTGTTTGAGGGCATATCGTAAACTGGCTAATGTTTTACCCCCGCCAGTGGGAATCGATAATGTATAAATACCAGATGGACTCTCCGCAAATTTCTCACATTGTTCCGACATCTCAGCTCTTAGCTGATTTATTGGAGAATTGGCATTTGGATGTTCCTTAAATGAATGGATTTTTCCCATTAGTCTTTCATAATATAGTTCAAATAGGACTAGATGATTTTCTAAGATATCATTGCTATGATTCTCTTCAAATAATCTTGTATTCGTCCGGTCTGCATCTATTAACGCACTAAAAATAAATTTGGTAAGGAACATTAAATGTCCGCCCCAATTTTCTGGAGATTGTTGAGCCAAATAATTATTCATTTCTTTGGCTGCTTTATCTACGTATCTACGAAAATCATGTTCACTCATTACATTTTGAAAGAATAGACTCTTGGTTTGATCAAATTCTTCAAGTTCTTTATCTCGTACTCTTTTTAAATAATTTGATTCTAAATCAGAGTTCAAAAAATCCTGCAGATAAGAATGATGTGATATTATTGAATTTCCTACAACTTCAGCTACTAATCCTTTATAGGGGTCTATTTTCATCCCATCTTGATGGAATAGCTCGTATAATAATTTGCCCCCTGCTGTAGAGTGGTCAACACTCCCCCGTTTTGGTGGCCTATCAGGGTTATTTACGGCTTCCAATATGTATTCCTTGAACTCATTAGTGTATTTACCTAGATCATGAAGCATTCCAGCTAATCCTGCTATATGTCTTACGCTCAATTTTTCACCAAATACTTCGGCAAGTTCTTTTACTTCTATTAAATGTGAATCAACAGTTTGAATCTGATGATCACTCTCCCGAATATGAGCAATGAAAGTCATGGAAAATCCCCCTAATTTAAAAGAATACGGTTAATAAAAAAGCAGAAGCCTTCCCAAAAAATTAAGGTTAAACTTCTGCTAGTCCTGTTGAAATATGATAACTAAGTCTCGTTAATGGTATTAGAGTGAATTATTATAATCAAAGAATAATACTTTAGTACTATTTTGGAGCTTTTATCAAATTTTGTCAATCGAATTCATGATTTTGCCAAACATATAACAACCATACACTGTAACCATTATAAACAACAAGGACAAACCACATATGAATCTAGAAAATGATAAGATAAAAAATGATAGAGCCCAGGTGGATAACCTTGAGCTCCATTTTTTCATTTACTTTTATTTAGTTCTCACAACCTCCACCGTAAACGGCTCCAACTCCTTACTCTCAATAAGGCTGTTAAAGTCAAACCGCAGTACTGTGCTTTCTAGCTTGAAGTTTTCGATTTTTTCTGGACCGTTTAAATCAAAGACTGATTGGAAATGGAGGGATTTCGCATCTAACAGTTTAACTTCGTTTTTAGATATGCTGTGGTTCTCAGGTAGAAACGGATTTTCTGGGTCGATTTCCTTCAAAAACGCACGATCTACCAGAATGAACTCGTAAGCTAAGTTATCTTTCAAAAGATCCAGTTTAGGCTTACTCACCTTATCAGGGTATCCTATGAAGTTATAATCAATAATCAACTGCTCTCCATTTTGTTTTATATCATTCACCTTTAACGCAAAGTCTGAGCGTTTACTTTTCAGCAAAAATGATGGTTTATCCAACAATTGCTCAGCAATCGGGTCCGTAATAGCTAAACGAGGATAAAAGGTCAAAGCGGTGGCTTTGGGATCAAGTTTTTTCATTGTGATACGGCTTTTTTGATGAAAACCGTCAATATCTCTAAATTCTGATATTACGCGCCCGTTACCAAGCCTATCAACATGTCCATTATTATCAACTACCTTATCAAAATAGATATCATCACCCTTATTTTCCAGAATCGTCTCTACCAGTAAGGATGCTGACGTGCTCGCCTGGATAATCTCCCGTGGTTTCACTCTGCCTCCGTGAGCTGGGTAATTCTTTGTCGCGTTCAAGACAATCGTTTCATAGTTCTTCTGCTTAATCGGAATCTCAAATTTCCACTCCCCTTTGATACCATTAATATAATGGATCGTAACCGGAAGTTTGTAGTTTTCCTTTATCTTTTCATACGGGTATGTCATTGACCACTGAAAATCATAACCTGCACCTTTCTCCCTAATTCCATAACTATGTCCATCCAGCCATGGATCACGGTCACCTTGGTAATTTTCGTAATTGACATCAAAGCTAACTTCACCCGGTTCATTATGTCCCTTCGACAAATCGCCATTGACATGCCCAGTAATCGAAATCTCTGTTCCATCAAAATAGGCACTTGTCAGCTTCACCGTGACCCCATTCTTCGTTATCGCTTCATTTAGTTCCGTGACCATGTTCTGCTTTGCCAAATATACCCCTCTGGAATCTTCAAATTCCTTATAAATCTGCCCAATAAATGGCGTTTTCGCTAGAACCTTATTCATACTCGGATTGAAAAAGCCGGAGGAAAGTGTTAGCGCTACGACTGCGGCACCAGCAATTGAACCGAATACAGCTTTCTTTTTCACAGGAGAAACAGACTGTTTTTTCGCAGCTTTTAGGCCTCTTTCCATTGCCTGAAAAACTTTTTCCTTCGGTACTTCGATTTTTTCAATTGCCTCTTTGAGTTTCTTTTCATCCATGGCTTTGTTCCTCCCCCTCAAAATACTTTTTTAATGCAGTTTTTCCTCGGCTTAAATACGTTTTAACCGTACCCTCAGGGATACCCAGTATCTCGCTGATTGTTTTTATCGAATAATCATGATAATAAAATAAAATGAGCACCGTCCGGTAATTCTCTGGCAACTGATTTAAGGCATGTAAGATGTGCATCGTTTCATCGTGATTGCTTGCAGCTGCTGGCAACTCTTGTAACAAATTGTCATCTGACAGTGGCACCACTTTGCTTTGCTTTTTCAACACCTGCCCTGAGCAACGAATAATAATTTTCGTGAACCACGTCATGAAGTACTCTGGATTCTTTAATGAGTAAATCGAGCATAACGCTTGATAAGTCGCTTCTTGGACAACATCCAGAGCATCTGCTTCATTATGTACATATACATACGCCGTCCGATAGATTTGCTCATAATGCTGTTTAATTAATTGTTCGAAGGCATTTTTATTTCCTTTAATGGCTTTTTTTACAATCTTTTCATATCCCGATTCCACTCTCTCAACCCCTTTCAACCTATTAGTGGAAAAATAAATCGGAAAAAGTTTCAAAAACTATGAAATTTTTTAGAGGATTTTTTGCAATGAAAAAAGGCCAGTCCCACTTACTGACTGACCATTCTTAAATAAACAGCAGGCCATCTAAATCGAGAATTTCAATTCTTCTATGGGGCTTTTGCTTAATTAGGCCCTGCTGCTCGAATTCTGTTAATTTGCGGCTAATCGTTTCGGGGGTAGTTCCTAGGTAAGAGGCCAAGTCTTTTTTACTCATGGGAAGTTCCAGTTCGTTTGCTCCGGCATTAGCCTCTAACGTTTCTGCCAAAAACAGGGCGATTCTAGTGTCAACCTTTTCCGTGGCAAAGCGGGTTGTTTGTTTTTCTGCTTCATCCAAACGGTTGGAGAACTCTGTTAGGATTTTCAAAGAAATCGTTGGATATTTGAGCAGAAGCTCCTGCAAATCGGTGCGATTAATCATGCAGACCTGCGTCTCAGTCATGGCCTCGGCATATGATTCATGGAGGGCTTCCTGAAATAAAGCTAATTCACCAGTGAAATCACCAGGATTGAGAATGCGAACCAATTGTTCTTTTCCCGATTCTGAAAGTCGATAGATTCTGATTTTCCCCTTGCTTACAATATAAAGAGAATCAGAGTGGTCACCAGCATGATAAAGTATTTCGCCCTTTTTATACGAAACCGATTGGACAACCTTCATGATTTCACTCATCTGTTCCACTTCTAGATGATTGAATATAGGCACAAGCGAGACACACATTTTATCATGATGATGGTGATAACATCCTTGCTGGCCATCTCTACTCATTTATTTCACTCCTTCTTTCCATTTATCATACCATCTTGTTTTCTTCTAACAAAACGGTTTGTCCTCCTTGCTCACGCTTTTTCCTGCCAAAGTGAATTAACCGCATTGCATTTACAATCACCAATAAAACGCTGGCTTCATGGATAAACATACCTGATGCTAGCTGTACCGATTGTACAAGTACTCCGATTAAGAGTACAATCACGATAGCTACAGCGAAAAAGGTGTTCTGCTTCATATTACTTATTGTTGCTTTTGCAAGCTTGTAAGCATGGGAAAATTGCATTAGTTTGTCAGCCATTAACACAACGTCAGCGGTTTCCATCGACACATCCGTCCCACCTTCTCCCATGGCCAGCCCAATATCAGCCGTAGCAATTGCCGGGGCATCATTAATTCCATCACCTGCCATCGCGACAACATAGCCAGCAGCTTTTAGTTTCTTTACATACTCCACCTTATCTTCCGGCAGTAATTCCGCATGATAATCATCGATGCCGAGTTGCCGGGCTACAAGTTCTGCCGTATACTGATTATCTCCTGTTAGCATGACGATTTTTCGGATACCGTTCTTTCTCATTTCGGTTAAAGCTTGGTGCGCATCCTCTCGAATTTGGTCAGCAATCGAAATTAACCCTGTCAGGCTGCCGTCAACTGCTACGAAAATAACCGTGTTTCCAGTTCTTTCTCGGCTAACGGCGTATTCTAGTGCCTCCGCCGTAACCTGTATTCCCTCACGCTCGAGCAGCTTTCGATTCCCGACAACCAAGGCGTGGCCGGCAATTTTCCCAGTAATTCCATTTCCCTTGATGATTTCTCCACTTTCTAGTCGATCAGAAAGTTCTAGTTTTCGAGCCTTTGCTTCCTTGACAATTGTCTGTCCTAAATGATGTTCCGATATCATTTCTGCTCCAGCAACCAATTGCAATAATCGCGTTGGCTGCCAGTCAGCAAATGTTTTAATATCAATGACCGCCGGTTTTCCTTTTGTCAAAGTCCCTGTTTTGTCAAAAACAAGCGTATCTACTTTTGCCAGTTTATTCATCACTTCACTGCCTTTTACAAGCACCCCATTTTTCGCCCCATTGCCAATTCCCGCTACATTTGATACTGGCGCACCAATAACCAATGCCCCAGGACAAGCCACAACAAGAAAGGTAATGGCTAAATGGAAGTTTTTTGTTACTACAAGTACAATGATGGCTAAAAGAACTACCGCTGGGGTATAAAAAGTGGCAAATTGATCAAGGAATTTTTCTGTTTTGGATTTGGATTCTTGCGCTTCGTCCACTAATTCAATAATTTTCGCAAAGGTCGTGTCATCACCTACTTTTTCAGCAATCACTTCAATGTAGCCCTGGTCAACGATCGTACCACTATACACTTTATCTTCTTCGCTTTTAGCTGTTGGAACAGCTTCCCCGGTTACGGCCGCTTCAATTATTGAGGCTTGCCCCGTTACAATTTGACCATCAACCGGCACTTTCCCGCCGGAGCGGATGATAACATGGTCACCGCTTCTGATTTCCTCAATCGGGACAATGATCTCCATCTCATCACGTACTACGGTAGCTTCTTGGGGGGCCATTTCAATAAGTTTTTTTAATGATGAACGAGTTTTCTCTAATGTCTTTGCTTCAAGGAAATCCCCCAGCAAGAATAAGAAGGTCACCACCGCGGATTCTGTATATTCATGGATAAACAATGCACCGATTACCGCAATGGTGACTAATAACTCGATACTGAATACTTTCATTCTCAGCGCCTTATAGGCGTTCACAAATATGGGGACACCGGCAACAACGGTTGCAATCAAAAATGCAGGCGTTTTTAAATAGTCGTGACCTAAAAAGCTCGTCATGAAGGCCATAGCGATGAGAAAACCGGAAATTATGGTCAATTTTTGTTTGTGTTGCTGCATTACTAACTCCATGTGAACACTCTCCAATCTATGAGGTGGGCTTTTACAATTTAAGAATGTTGATTTGGTCGGAACTGGTCATGGGAACATCAATCACTGTTTTTCCATTCAATTTATCCTCATGAACCTGTTATGAGAACTGAACCGGCTACTCCCTCATCCAATTTGTTCTCATGAACCTGTTATGAGAACTGAACCCATCCCTTCATCATCCAATTTGTCCTCATAAAGCGGACATGAGAACTAGGAGGACTGCCCCTCCTCTCTCTTCGTTCTCATGAAAGAGATGAATGAGTTATTGGGACTGATTTTCAAGTTCACGAATTATGATACTTTTTCGGATAGCACCATGTAGCCTAACTTTGTAATGGTTTCCTTTATCTGAGCAGCTTGGATTTGCGATTCATCAAATTCCGCTTTGACTTTGCTAAAATTGAATAGCACTCTTGCTGATTCGACACCTGGTGTTTTATTCAAAATACTCTCGATTTTTTTAACGCAGGATGGACAAGTAAGTGGTTCTAATTGAAATACTGCTTTTGCCATGTTTATCTTCCTCCTTGTTGTTTATGCTTTTATTCTAAAACAGGTCTCGATGGAAAAAATTGATGGCAATCAATAATAACAAAAAAGGTCAGTCCTCCCACTTGATTAGTGAAGGAGAGACTGACCTTTTTCTACTTTTCGTATTTAGTTAGCTTGGAGGAAAGATTACCAGGCTTTCGCTCCTGTTGTTTTACTTTTAAATTGGAAGCCCAGGAAATGCGAGATTCATAGACTTGAGTGCGTTCCTTTTTTACTAAATTTTGCAGCCGAAGTTTATTTTTCTCGATGGCTTCTTCAATTGCTAGCATTCTTCTGCTCGGAAACGGCAAACCGGCAAGGATTGTTGTGATTGTTGGGTCAGCTTCAGAAATATACGTTCCCTCGAATAATTCCAGTGGTTCACCCACTTTTTCAAAAATTGCCGGCACGTTTATAAGCGATGCCATTTTTTCAGGACCCTCATAAATTAATCCAGCACGAATGACACCTTGTGATTCAACTGGGCAAAATATTGAGTTTTGCCATGACGCCTGAATTTTCGCTGCGACATCTGCGGTTGTTTTTGCATCGGTAATCGCCGTTGAGGCAATCACGGTTACACCACGTGTCGCTAAAATATTCATGAGATCTGTCTCGTCAAAGTTGCCGTAAAATGAACTTTTATTGGTAACTTGCAGCAAATGGTGAATAGCTTTTATGACCTGTTGATTAGAATATAAGTAGATTTGATGTTTGCTTGATTGTGGATTTAATTTTCGGATTTGGTCATTGTCGACAAGGAAGACGGAGGAGAGGGACTCGATTTTGGATATCTCTTCAATGCACTGTGCAGCATTTATTCGGTTCCCCGCTAACACATTTCGATCAGGAACAACAGCGATTGCACCAATATTCACCCCAGGCAAATTATCCAATAACAAATCAATTAAAAGCGGACTCATCCCCGATCCAGTCCCACCATCGGTCGAAAAAGCTACCAACAAAAGCTTGATATTTTTAAACGAATGCTGAACAAAGTCAATAATTTCGCGATAATGGTCATGAACAGCCCTCAAGCCTACGGAACGATCCTGTCCGGCACCATTATATCCCGGAACAAAAAATTTCTTTTCCACTCTTGTATTTACTAAGCCATCACGGCGGTTTGTATTAATTAGCGCTGTTTGATAGCCCATGGTTGCAGCAATTTCGGCAAGATTTCCGCCTGCCTGGCCGACTCCTAAGATTCCTACTGATTTCATTATATCCCTCCCTTTCTTACTAAAATCATACTCATATTTTGTGAATTTAGACTTTCTATGGAAAAAAGTTGTAAGCGTGGCAGCAGCAACGCCAAATGCAAAGAAGTGGTTAATACTTTTTTATAACTATTCTCTTTTGAAGAGCAAAGAGTGAAGAAAGAGGTTATATAACTTACGAAAATCCTAAAGGGGACTCTTCTTGCTAGTTAGACGAGTATTTCCGTCATTATATCGATGGAGGTTTAAATGACAGATATGAGTGGAAAATTTCCAGATATCTTCTCTAAATAGAACAAATTCAAATGATTTTGACATATAAACGGAGAAACTTCCTTTATTTATAAGTAAATAAAGGTATTTCCTAATTTAAGTGGGATTTTCCCTTTTATTTTTCATACACAAGGCAACCAACATTCAGTTACTACAGCCAAAAATCAAATGACCATGTCTACTAATTGGACAGGGGTGCTTTTCACTAATAATTACCTGAATATTTCATCAAATTACCTCTATACATTATATATAGGGAATTTTCACTATTTTGTAAATCCTTAAAATTTATGGGATGTGATAGGGAGATGGTAAGAAGGCAACAAGCAGCCACAGAGATTGAGAAGCTTTTTCGAAAAACAGTCCAGAAAGACGCCAAAATCCACAACGCTTATATGTTAGTCCATTCAGATAAACTGGGCATTCATGTTAATATGGCGGAAGGTACTACTAGGGATATAGCTGCAACCCCACAGCAGCCTTACTTTATTGCCAGTGTCAGTAAACTAATCACAGCTGTCCTAACCGGAATCTTCGTTGAACAGAACATATTTACATACGAGGATCCCATTTCTAACTTTTTAGACGAAGAACTTCTACAAAACTTACATATTTATCGAGGAAGGGATTACAGTAAAGAAATTAAAATAAAGCATTTATTAAGTCATACCTCAGGTTTGCATGACGTTTTAGAGGATCAGCCAAAACAAGGCAAATCGTTTGTCGATTGTATTCTTGATGAACCGTCACGCCGATGGACTGCAAGAGAAGTAGTAATGTGGGCGAAACAGCATTTAGAACCGCACTTCCCTCCTGAGCAGGGATTTCATTATTCAGACACTGGTTATCACCTTCTTGGGTTAACTTTTGAAAAAATTACTGGAAAGCCTTATGGGGAAACACTGAAAGAATACATTTTTGCTCCTTTAGAAATGAACCACTCATATTTAGTCGGGTCCCAACCAATTGAAAAAAGCGATCAACCAGTGGCTGATTTATACTTACGGAACATAAATATTAAAGATTATGAGAGTCTAAGTATAATGCACGCTGGTGGCGGGATTATTTCAACGAACGAGGATTTGCTCAAGTTTATGAAGGCATTAGTCCAGCATCACCTTGTTAGAGAAGAGACCATTACTACAATGAAGCAACATTGCCGAAGGTTTGTACCCGGGATTCATTACGGATATGGCATGATGGTCTTTAAAACCATCCCCATCTTAATGCCGGAGAAATACAATGTGTGGGGGAATGCGGGATCCACTGGAACATTTATGTTTTACCATCCTGCAACGGACACGTACTTAATTGGAGGATTACATCAGTTTCGCCATAATCGAAAAGGGATTAAATTAATGCTGAAAACCATTGATAAATTAATAAAGTAAGGTCAGTCCCATCATGTGGACTGACCTTACTGATTGTTTATCCCGCCTTAACGGGCAGTAAGACCCCCACCTCAAGATTACGAGTCTATAAGGAATCTAGGTGGGGGATGAAGAACCCCCACTGATGGAAGTTTCACTTTATCCGATTATATTATAAGAACCTATCTCTGTTTCAAAAATGCCTTTGTTCTCTCAAATTGCGGATTGGTAAAAATTTCACTTGGAGTTCCCGATTCAATTATTGCTCCTTGATCCATAAACATAACTCGATTAGCTACTTCTTTGGCAAACCCCATTTCATGGGTCACAACAATCATTGTCATATGATTTTGTGCCAAATGCCTCATTACTTGAAGCACTTCACTGGTAAGCTCAGGATCGAGTGCTGAAGTAGGTTCATCAAACAACATAATTTCCGGATTCATCATCAATGCCCTGGCAATCGCAACCCTCTGTTTTTGTCCCCCTGATAGGTTAGCAGGATAAGCATTAGCACGTTCGGCCAGTCCAACTTTATCCAATAGATCCAAGCTGCGGTTTTTTATTATAGATGCAGACTCTTTTTTGATTAATTTAGGAGCGAGCTCGAGATTTTCTTTCACCGTAAGATGCGGAAATAGGTTAAAATGTTGGAAAACCATCCCCATCTTTGCAGTAATCTGTTTCATTTCCGGCGATTTTGCATACACTCCGTCCTTCACCAAATAATCATCAGCGACCCGAATGGTTCCACCATCAATTTCCTCCAGATGGACTAAGCTACGAAGCATGGTACTTTTTCCAGAACCGGATGGACCAATTACTGCCACGACATCATTTTTATTCACCGAAAAACTGATATTTTTTAAAACCTCGAATTGACCATAGGATTTTTTTAGATTGTTAACTTCAATCAGTGCCATATTGATTACCCTTCCTATTCGAATCTAAAACGATTTTCAATCCATTTAAACAACACTGTCAATATCAGCGTCATAATTAAATAAATGATTCCAGCAATCACAAATGGAATAATCGTGAAATCACGGTTAACTGCTGTTTCAGCATAGTGCAGTAATTCCGGTACGGCAACGGCATAAAGTAATGCCGTATCTTTGACAAGTGTAACCGACTCATTTGCCATCGCCGGAAGGGCAATACGGAACATTTGCGGTAAGATAACCCGTGTTGTTGTTTGCCATTTATTTAAGCCAAGGACCTGGGCAGCCTCATATTGTCCTTTATCAATTGCTAGTAATCCGCCGCGGAATATCTCAGCAAAATAGGCGGCATAGTTCAATATAAATCCAAGAGCTGCTGCAGTAAATCGATCGAGCACCAAATATTCTCCGATTACCGGAAGCATGGGCAGGCCGAAACAGATAAACAATAGCTGGAGCAAAAGCGGGGTTCCGCGCATTACGTAAATATACCCCTGCGCCAGCCAAGATAACGGTTTAACCCGGCTTCTCACTGCCAATGTAAGTAAAAAACCAAGCGGGATCGACACGACAATCGAAATGATGAACAACAGCACAGTCATCTGTGCCCCTTCAAGCATCGGTTTCAAAATAGAAATAATATAATCGGTAGACATTATGGAATCCTCCGTAAAACAAAACAGGGTTCCCAATGGAAATCCTGCTTTGCCTTATTCGACAATTAGTTTAAAACTTTATTTTCTCCAAACCATTTGTTAGAAATCTTAGCTGCTGTTCCATCCTCATTCATCTCATCAAGAGCCTTTTGCAGCTTGTTCAGTAATTCCTCATTACCTTTTTTCACGCCTACACCGTATTCTTCTGGAGCAAGGGTTTCGGTTAGAACTTTAAATGTATCTTTTTCTTTTGTCATATAATAATCAATCACAACTTCGTCAATGACCACCGCATCTAAGCGACCGCTTTTTAAATCATTTAAAGCCAATACATTATCTTTAAACTCTGTCACCGTTTTAATTTTTGACTTAATTGGGTTTGCATTTAAAGCATCGGAAGCAGATGAAAGAGATTGCAGACCGACGACTTTGCCTGCTAAATCAGCAAGCTTAGAAAGCTTAGAATCTGCCTTTGTCACAACGACTTGGGCATTTTTTAGATAAGGCTTTGTAAATAACACTTTTTGTTTGCGTTCATCTGTAATGGTATAACCGTTCCAAATCAAATCAATACGGCCGCTGCTTAATTCCGATTCTTTTGCGCTCCAGTCAATTGGCTGAAATTTCACCTTTTGGCCCATTTTTTCAGCAGCTGCTTTGGCATAATCAATATCGAAGCCGACAATTTCATTATTTTTATCTCGGAAGCCAAGTGGTGCGAATTTATCATCGATTCCAATGATCAATGTATCATCCTTTTCCTTTGATTGTGATGTTTTGCTTGAACAAGCTGTAAGTAGGGAGAATACTGCTGCGATGAGTAATACAAAAGCTGCTAATCGTTTCATTTAATAAGACCACCTTTTACTATTTTTGCTTTAGTACGTTAACATATTATCATACTACCACATTATCATAATATAGTATAGTAGAAAATTATTTAAAAAGAAGGATGCTAGATGTAAGAATAGAATTAAACGGGGAAATAGATGAAAAAGGGGCTGCCCAAAAGTCAGTTAGGTTACTTTTTTGAGACGCAAAAGTGGAAAAACAGGTTGAATAACTTACGAAAAATCATGATGATTCGCAAAGGGATTTGCCAAAGGATAGGGTTGAGAATCATAAGCGGAGAATTTCCGTCTAATGAAAAATTTGAGGCTTAATAGACAGATATAAGAGGAGATTTTCCGCTTACTACCTAAAAATAAGGCAATATTCAAGGATTTTAATCATATAAGCGGAAAAACTTCCCCTAATTCTAGGGAAATAGTAGTATTTCCCAGAATAAACGGAATTTTTTCCTTTATTTTCAAACACAGGGGAATCACGTGATCATTACGTCTAATTTAGCTATTCATTATGAGATAGAGAATATCTATTCGTAAATTGTGCTTTAGTTTGCGATTTTTTATATGCTCATTTTTTCAAAAACATTGATACAGTAAAAATAGGGTGAGAAATTATTTGCGATTCCTCACCCTATGGCAACTTTAGGTAAGTCAGCACCAGACTTTTTGGACAACCCTCTTTCATTAACTCATATACTATTATTTAAGAACTGCTTTGCCGCCGACAATTGGTAAAGTAATTTCACTCTTCGTTGGCAGAACAGTTATTTTTGTACCAGCTTTAGGACGAATGGTGTAATCATAATCGGTTGAAATCAGGACAATACCAATTTGGTGTCCTGCTTTAAAGACATAATCCTTTGGTTCCATTGCCCAATCAAAGGTATAATCGCGTCCCGGTACAAGTGATACTGATTTCTCCGCAGAGTGAAGATTCTGCGGGTCAACCCAGCCGCGAGATACGATGACAGGATTGGAAGTGCTATAATCAACGAGCAAAGCAGTTAAGTTTGCCACAGGGCGATCGATGCTGGCACGGATACTAACCTTTGGTGTTCCACTTAACCGCACCTCGTTAGCTAATTCATCAGTGACATATGCAAGTCGATTTTCAGAGCTTTGCCCTGGGTTTGCCACAAGCAGATTAGCCTTTTTCATTGGATCATCAACGAATGTTTGCTTATTATGTGGCTTGTTAGGAATTGAGTTAGGCAGTAAATCGCCAAGCCCATTACCCGTCCCGTCAAGGTTTAGTTTTACCTCTGACGTACCTGGAGCTGGCCAGCTAGCCTCCTTATGGTAGCTCTTATCTTCGCGCTGAATAGTTACGGCAGGCTCATCCATAATTCCATTTTCGATTCCGTATAGGTAATAATCAAACCATTTATTACGTGTCTCCGTCCAATCAGTTCCGGAAGGGCTAGAATGTGTACCTTGATGTAGCCATAATTTGCGTGCAACTTTGTTCTTTCCTAGTGCTTCCCACCACTGGGCAAATTGTTTTGTCTTAACATTCCAGTCGTTTAGGCCATGAACGACCAACACACTAGCCTCTATTTTATTAGCATCTTTAACATAGTCGCGATGTGACCAGAACTCGTTATAATCACCAGTATCCCGATCTTGGCCTTTTTTAAGTTCAGCAATTACATCTTTACATACTCCGGGATTTGATCTTGTTAAAACGGCTTCAGCCATATTATCGGTATCTTCACCTTGGTATCCACCTGGTGCAATAACAGCCCCATTTGCCCGGTAGTAATCATACCAGCTGCTGATTGCAGCAATCGGAATGATTGTTTTCAATCCATCTACACCAGTAGCAGCAACAGCATTTGGCAATGTCCCATTATAGGAAGCCCCTGTCATCCCTACATTTCCAGTTGACCAATCAGCCTTTACTGTCTTTCCATCCGCGGTGAACGCCTTTGCCCGGCCGTTTAACCAGTCAATAACTGCTTTGGTTCCGAGAATTTCGCGCTCATCACCAGTTGTCGGACAACCATCAGATTTTCCTGTCCCAATGCTTTCTGCTAGAATCACCGCATAGCCGCGCGGAACGAAGTAGTTTCCAAGCGAACCAAGATTAGCTGCTTGACCCTCACCCTGAGCGGATGGTTTTCCATCGCGGCCATGGCCCTTGCCTGGATGAGCCACTGGATTGAGGTCAACATCCACATTAAATACAGGGACATCGAGAATCCCGGAACGATACGGACTCATTTCATAAATTACCGGTACCTTTACACCCGGATCAGTTTTGGGACGATAAATCTTGACAGATACTTTATCACGCTTACCATCTCGGTCACTATCCACTGCTGTTTCAACAAATAGATCTTCAATGATGGCATCATCCGTAGAATAAATTGGTTTTGTCATTCCTTTTTCCAATTCAATTTTGGTTGCGTTTGATGCAGTTTCTGGTATTAACCCATTTAGCGGAATCCCCTTCCACTCGAGAACTTCCTTTTTTGCATCCTTTTTAGCTTCTGTCGCACGCTGTGGTTTACCTGCAGCATTTGCAGTCCACGGCTGAACTCCAGCCAGCAATGATAGCGATAGAGCGGAACATATTCCTACAGCCAAAATCTTTTTCTTCATCTTTTTTCCCCCTTTAGTAGTTTTATAGGCTTGTACCAATTTATAGTATATTACTGAAAGTTTGAAATTTTTGTAAAGTTGTGTCATGTTTGCGATTTTTTGTTCACTAAAACAAAAAAAGGCCAACCTTGCAATAATTACAGTTGCAAGATTGACTCTTGTATAGCTAGTTTTATAGTTTACTTCATGAATTTTCCCTATTTTACTGTGATTATTTTAATAGATAATCTATCGTTTCTTCGATGGCTGCGAGAATTTATTGGAATAAAAGAAAATGGCTTGGATACATTGAATGGGTTCAATGTGCCAAGCCATTTTTTGCAGTCGTAAAACCCTTCATGTCCCACAAAATGTCCGGTAGGGGCGATCTGATTTAGGAGGTAATGTACAATATTCAGCCTGCTCAGGTAGGTGGGCAAAAGGTTTGGAGAGAACAGCAAGCAGTTTCTTCATTACACTTGTGTCTTCCTGATTTACGGCCGCATCAAGCGCCTCCTCAACACGATGATTCCGAGGTATTACGGCTGGATTGCTATTACGCATTAATTCCTGTATGGTATCTTCGGATTGCTCTTGCCGCCCAAGTCTCTCGTGCCACCGTCTCTTCCATTGAGAAAATTCCTCCGTGGCAAACAACTTCAACCCATACGGTTTATCAACTGTCAACCCTAGAAAAGTATTCGTATAATCTGCACTGTACTTTTGCATCAAGTTAAGCAGGTCAACCACAAGAGCTTCATCTTGTTCCTCTTCAGAAAAAATCCCTAGTTTTGCCCTCATTCCAGCCAGCCAATAGCTCTGGTATAGCTTCCCATACTCTGAAATTGCAGCCTCCGCGAGTTTGACAGCTTCACCTTCATCGTCATCAAGCAGCGGCAGCAGTGTTTCGGCAAAGCGGGCCAAATTCCAGCCACCAATGTACGGCTGATTACCATAGGCATAGCGCCCCTCAATATCAATTGAGCTAAATACTGTAGCTGGTTCATAGGTATCCATAAAGGCGCAGGGGCCATAATCGATGGTTTCCCCACTAATAGCCATGTTATCAGTATTCATGACACCATGAATAAAACCAACTAGCTGCCATTTCGCTATCAATCCTGCCTGATACTTAATAACCTCTTGAAGTAATGATAGATATGGATTTTCAGCCATGGCTGCCTGTGGATAATGCCGGTTTATCGTATAATCTGCTAATATCTTTAGTTCCTCATGTGAGCCAAAGGCCGTGATATATTGAAACGTACCTACCCTAAGATGGCTGGCAGCCACCCGTGTCAATATTGCACCTGGTAGTGGCGTTTCCCGAAAAGTTGTTTCACCAGTCGTGACAACTGCCAAACTGCGGGTGGTTGGAATTCCAAGTGCATACATTGCTTCACTAATAATATATTCACGGAGCATCGGACCTAGAGCAGCCCGGCCATCACCGCCGCGTGAATAAGGAGTTTTCCCTGAACCTTTGAGCTGAATATCCAACCGCCCATCATTGGGGGTCAGCTGTTCACCTAGTAATACAGCCCGGCCATCACCAAGCATGGTAAAATGACCGAATTGATGACCCGCATATGCTTGAGCAAGCGGGAAGGCACCTTCTGGAATTTGGTTACCAGCAAATATGGCTATACCCTCTTCTGTGTGTAATTTCGCTATATCCACCCCTAGGTCAGCTGCGAGTTTCTCATTCAGTATCACCAACTTCGGCGCTTTAACAGGGATTGGTTTTTGCTGAGTGAAAAATCGCCGCGGTAGCCGGGAATAGCTATTATCAAAATTCCAGCCAAAATCTGTTTTCATCGGGTCACCTTCCCTTCCTATTTAAAAAAGTTCCTAGTGCCTAAACCTTTATTAATATTTGTTTATGTTTATTATTTATACTGCTATATGCTGCAAATTATCAGCTTTATTCACCCCACAACATGAAGGGATCTTTTATTTTGAAACATGAAGAATAAAGTCTGCTAATAATCGTGCCCCAAAGCCAGTTGCTGCTTTAGTATAATAGCCGTTTTCCTCACGTTCCGTAACACCAGCCATATCGATATGGAGCCAGCGGCATGATTCAGGGACAAAGCGTCGCAGGAATAAACCAGCTGTGATCGCTCCAGCCTCCCCTTTTGAACTTATATTACAGATGTCAGCATAATCGCTGTTTAAAAAAGACTCATAGGCATCCACTAGTGGCATCGGCCACACGAAATCGCCATTTTCGCGGCCAATTTTCATCAGTTCAAATGCTAAAGACTCATCACCAAATACTCCAGCCATCTTTAAACCGAGGGCATTGCCAATGGCTCCTGTTAATGTTGCAATATCAACTACATAGTTTGCATTCCATTCACCTGCACGAATTAAACCGTCTGCCAAGATTAAGCGGCCCTCCGCATCTGTATTCCCGACTTGAACAGTAAGTTCATTTTTGTAACGAATAATTTCACCAGGAAGTACTGAGGTATTATCTGGCATATTTTCAACAATCGGGATGAGTGCAACAACATTTACCTTTGCCTTTATGGCGGCTAAAAGTTTCACCGCCCCCGCGACTGCAGCAGCTCCCCCCATATCCATACGCATATCACTGATATTTCTGCCACTTTTAAGACTGATGCCGCCCGTATCAAAGGTAACACCTTTTCCTACTAAGGCAACAAGCGGTTGTGATGCATCCCCTTGATAAACGAGTTCTACAAAGGATGGTTGATATTTGCTGCCGCGTCCTACGGTTAACACACCATTCATTTCTAACTCTTCTAGTTTGTCTTTATTAAAAACGTTTACTTTTACCGCTGTCTCGGCGAATTCCTCTGTTAACAACGTCGGAAATGTTTCTGGATTTAACACATTTGGTACTTCATTCATTAAATCACGAGAATAGGACATGGCTGCTGCCCTTGTTTGTCCTGCTTCAATATATTGCGCTACATTGTGATCACCTTCAACTTGCAATTTGGTTTTAAAGACAGTTTCTTGTGATTTATATGTAGCAAACTTGTAAGCACCTAATTGCCAGCCTTCCACAAAAGCTATTACTAGGCCAGCAGGAGATAAACTAGGAAATTCTTGTTTAAGACCATCCACCTTAATGGTCGCCTTATCTACTCTGCGCGTGCTTAGCTCTCGAGCAATTGCCCCAGCTGTCATGCGGACTTCTTCATATGTTTGTTGCTTTTCTGTTTTTGGCTTAACAACAACAATTAATTCATTAACATCCAGCAGGATTGAAAATGCTGTTGAGCTATTTTTCACGAATTCTGTAACTCTTTGATTGTTCTGAATACATGCATCATTAAAAAAAAGAATTGCAGCTTGAGTTGACATTTGGTTTTCCCCTCTCTCTGTTGTTTCTCCATTTATTTCGTGATTCGAAGGGAAATACCTGCATTTATTTTTAAAAAATTATTTGTTCTTATCTCTTTAAAATAAATAGGGCAATCCCCGCGGTATAGAAATACCATTGAGGATTGCCCTACGTTAAAATAATCTTTATTCATCTAGTAATAATCTACGGAATTTAGCGTAATACTCTAGCAGCAGTAGTGAATTTAGCTGGATTAAATGGAGCAATCTTTACAACATCACCTGTTTGTGGAGCGTGGATATATTGTCCACCGCCAATATAAATTCCAACATGGTGAGCTGGATTTCCTCTGAATATTAAATCTCCAGGCTGTACTTGGCTCAATGGGATTTTCGTTCCATAATTTTGTTGAGCACGGGATACCCTTGGAAGACTTACACCAACAGAGCGGAATACATATTGCGTAAATCCTGAGCAGTCAAAGCCGCTTGGTGTTGTACCGCCCCAGCGATAAGGAACGCCTCTGAATTGTTTAGCGTAGGCAATTACTCGGCTTGCCTTACTCGCATCTGCAGGTAGTGCAGGTGCCGATGGTTTGGACTTTTCAGGCTTGTCAGCTTTAGGTGAGGACTGTTGGTCCTGTTGTTGACTTTCCGACTGTGTTGCAGTCTGAGACTCTTGTTGAGCCTGTTGCTCGGCTAACTGAGCTTGTCTTTCTTCTTCTTCTTCTGCCTTTTGGCGTGCTAACTGAGCTTTTTGACCTTTAAGCTTCGTTTTCGCAGCTGCTAGTTCTTTGGCGATTTCCTTTTTATCCGCTTCAATCTGTTTTTGCTCAACAGCCAATTCTTCCTGGCTATCTTTTAATTGATCGAGCTCTTTATGTAACTTCTCCTCGGCGTCTTTTAGAGCTTGTTCTTTTTCATTTAAACCGTTTAATAAATCAGTGTCACTTTGAAGAATTTGCGAAATTGCAGTAAACCTAGTTAAAAACTCTGATATATTTTCGGAGGATAACAACAATTCAGCATAAGTGGCTATTGATTGTTTCCCCTCAAGCTGGATGCTTTTTAATCGCTCTGAATATACTTCTTTATGTGCTTCTAAAGCTTTTTTTGCTTCTTCGATTTCAAGCTTTGTCTTTCCAACTTTTTCTTGCTGAGTTTTGATACTTGCATTTAGCTTCTCGCTTTTATCCATTGCCACAATAATGCGGTCATCTAGCATTTGAATTTTTGTTTCAAAATCTTCAATTTGTCCTTGAGTAGCATCGATTTGTCCTTGTGTCACCGGAGTTGCAAAAGCGGGCGTTACTTGAAACATTGATGTGAGGACAGCAACCGATACTGTATATTTCATTACTTTTTTTATCATCCCTAAATCTCCTTTTGCATCCTAACTGAATTCAGACTTTAATATATTACTAGTTTATATGCCAACCGAACGAAAAACAAGGTGACTGTCGGTAATGTAATATAATTGTAATGTTATGTAGAATGATGAAATATAGAGTCGATAAAAAAATACAATAAAATAGAATCGAAATGGCCAAGCAGTCTATGCGATAAAACTCATATCCATTATTAATCTTTCATTATATGATAGACCTAAGCCATAAAGTTTTGAGACGATTCGGGTCTTTGACAGTTACATAAATATCAAAATTGGGAAAAGCCTTGATAACAGGGCTTTTTTTAATGGAAAAACGTCAATTTTTTTCTCTTTTCTATTGAGTAATTTTGAGTAATGTGATATAATATAGCTATCTGGGGGTGCTGGTTATGAGATTAAAAATTACCAAATCTAAAAATTCTTCATCTCTTTATGTTATTAAATCCACCTATAAGAACGGGAAACATTCCTCCAAGGTTGTTGAAAAGCTTGGTACATATGATGAACTTCTAAAAAAGTTAGATGGTCAAGACCCCATCGAATGGGCCAAACAGTACATTGCTGAACTTAATAAAAGGGAAAAAGAAGATAAGCGTAAGATTATGGTTCAATACTCACCTACAAAGTTGATTGAAAAAGAGGAGCGTCGCAGTTTTAATGGCGGTTACCTCTTTCTCCAACAGATTTATCATGAGTTACAGCTTCATAAAATCTGCAGTAAAATCTCTGACAGATACAAGTTTTCATTTAACCTAAATTCAATTTTGTCGCGCTTACTATACGGCAGAATTATTTTCCCATCTTCCAAGCTTGCTACCCACCATCTCTCTTCTAAGTTCATTGAACAACCTGATTTTGAACTCCAACATGTTTACCGTGCCCTTGAAGTGATCGCCAAGGAAAATGATTTTATTCAATCTGAGTTGTACAAAAATAGCCTGAAAGTTTCCAAAAGAAATACTGGCATTCTTTATTATGACTGTACGAATTATTTCTTTGAAATTGAACAGGAGGAAGGTTTAAAGCAATATGGTTACTCGAAGGAACACCGACCTAACCCTATTGTCCAGATGGGACTTTTTATGGATGGGGATGGGATTCCTCTTGCATTCAGTATCTACAAAGGGAATACCAATGAACAGATTTCATTAAAACCTTTAGAACAAAAAATCTTAAAGGACTTCCACTTATCTAAGTTCGTTGTTTGCACGGACGCTGGACTTGCCTCAACGGACAACCGGAAGTTTAATGATAAGGATGATCGCGCATTTATTACTACTCAATCCATTAAAAAGTTAAAAAAACATTTAAAGGATTGGGCTCTTTCTCCAGAGGGTTGGAGACTTGGTGAGGATCGTGAGACCTATGACATTACAAAGGTAGACGAAACGATGTTTGCTGATAAAACCTTTTATAAGGAGCGTTGGATCAAAGAGAATGGGTTAGAACAGAAGTTGATTGTAACTTATTCGATCAAGTACAGGGACTACCAGCGGCGAATTCGTCAATCGCAGATTGACCGTGCTGTAAAAGCTGTTGATTCTACTCCTTCAAAGATAAATAAACACAACCAAAATGATTATAAACGCTTTATTGAGAAAACAAGTGTAACTCCTGATGGAGAAATTGCAGCCAAAGAGCTCTACAGAATTAATGCGGAAACCATCGCAAAAGAGGAATTATTTGATGGATTTTATGCTGTGTGTACAAATTTAGAAGATCATGCTCCTGCCATTATAAAGTTCAATCACAGGCGTTGGGAAATTGAGGAGTGTTTTCGTATCATGAAAAGTGAATTTAAAGCCAGACCCGTATACTTAAGTCGCGACGACAGGATCGAGGCCCATTTCACCACCTGCTTTTTATCGATGGTACTATACAGGTATTTGGAGAAGAAGCTTGGCGGTCAATTCACATGCCCCGAAATAATACATGGTTTGAGAGAGATGAACTTTTACGAAATTATTGGAGACGGTTATATCCCGACCTATACACGAACTGATTTCACAGATGCTCTACATGAGGCATTTGGCTTTAGAACAGATTATCAAATCATGAGTAACAGGCAGATGAAAAAAATTTTAAGAGACACAAAAAAATAAAAAAGGTACTCAATTATTACAAGATACAAAAAAGCTTGAAACGCCCTATTTATAAGGGGTTTTCAAGCTTTTTCTGTTCTCGAAGTGTCAAAGACAGGAATATATTACTAGTTTATATGCCAACCGAACGAAAAACAAGGTGACTGTCGGTAATGTAATATAATTGTAATGTTATGTAGAATGATGAAATATAGAGTCGATAAAAAATTACAATAAAATAGAATCAGAATGGCCAAGCAGTCTATGCGATAAAACTCATATCCATTATAAATCTTTCATTATATGATAGACCTAAGCCATAAAGTTTTGAGACGATTCTTCCTTAATATAGCAAGACAATTGACATCGTTGTGAAAAACTATAATTAATCTGATAAAGGTGGTACTGATTATGAATGTTGAAAATATTGAAGCATTTGTCTATGCAGTTCATTTAGGGAGTTTCGTTAAAACCGCCGAGGCCTTGTACTTAACCCAGCCTTCTGTTACCGCTCGTATCCACTCTCTTGAGAGTGACCTAAATGTCAAATTGTTTCATCGAAGTGGCAAGACAATTTCCTTGAGTGAGCAGGGAAAGCTATTCTTGCCCTATGCGGAAAATATTTTACATTCTTATCAGGAAGCAAAATGCAAGCTACAGCAGCCGCTAGCGTCACCAGATGATGTCAAAATTGGCTGTGCCAGTTCCATTTCAAACTATATTCTTCCAGAAATACTGCCTGCCTTTAAAAGGGCCTTTCCTAAGGTGAATATCAAAATTATCACAGGACATTCCAATGATATCTTAGAAAAGCTCCTCCAAAAAAAAGTGGACTTCGGATTAGTGCGTACCGTCACACATGGAGAAATCGAGTCACTGCTATTTTGCCATGATCCAATCGGCTTGTTCGCACCGCTTCATCATCCACTACTACAAAAAAGTCAGGTAACAATTGAGGAAATAAGCGAGCTGCCGCTCATCTTCTTTGATTACGGGTCTGTTGATTGGCTAATGATCTATAATTTGTTTGCTTCAAAAAACCTGCAGCCCAACATCGTGCTTGAAGTTGATAGCATGGAGGCTGCAAAAAACCTAGTTATTAACGGCATGGGCATTAGCTTTTTGCCTCAGCATTGTGTACAGTCAGAGCTTAAAGCAGGGAAGCTATTCCGTGTACCATTAATTTCATCGACACAGCTTGATGTCAAAATCGATATTATTTATCGAAAAAATGAACAAAGGCCGACATTTATTGATTTTTTCATGCTTAACAATATCGTTCGCATGTCGTAATGGCTAGAACTTTATATTGACAATTTCTATATTTACATAGATTGTTTTTATATACGTTGTCTTCAACCTGGGACTTATACTAGAGGTATACCAATAAGAAGGTGGAGATAGCATGAAAACAGTTGGGATTATCGGTGGTATGGGACCACTGGCTACCATTGATTTGATGAACAAAATCGTTCTCTTAACACCGGCTAAATCAGATCAAGACCATATTCATATGATTGTGGATAATTATCCGCAAATTCCAGACCGAACTGAAGCTATCATTGGGGATGGTACCGATCCGTTGCCATTTTTGATTCAGTCTGCACGCAGATTAGAAGCAGCGGGGGCGGATATGCTAGCAATCGCTTGCAATACGGCACATTATTTTCTACCAGGCATTCAGGCTGCTGTCAGCATTCCTATTCTCAATATGCCAAAAGAAACCATATGTAATATAGAAGAATCAGGTCTAAAACGTGTTGCCCTATTAGCAACCGATGGGACAATGGCGACAAATTTGTATCAAACATATCTTGCCGAAAGCGGTTTAAGAGTGATACTTCCTGACGAAGAAACTCAAGCACATGTAATGGAAGGAATTTATTTAGTAAAGTCAGGTGAGATTTATAAAGCCAAATCACTAATTCTTCAAGCGGCTCAAACCATGATCCTCGCTGGAGCAGAGGCCGTCATTGCCGGCTGCACTGAAATCCCCTGTGTCCTAAGCGAAGCGGACGGAATCAATGTGGTCGATCCTAGCAATATTTTAGCGAAAAAGATTGTCGATTTATCATTGGAGCAGCTAGTATACTCTTAAATGTAAACCCACCTTTTACATAACAAGCTAAACGAAAAAGGCAACCAATAGAGTTGCCTTTTTCTACTATTTATTACGAATCTATAACATATAATAATGGATAAGCAAGATTAATTCTGTGTTTGTTTAACGGCTGCTAACTAATTCGTTTAACGCGCTATCTAGCTGTTTGCTTGCTAATATTGTTTCTTTTGAACAAAGGCCCTTTTCCATTCCCAGCTCAATCATTCGCTGTCTCAATTGTTCAATTTCCATTAGTAATATGATATTTCTAGCTGTATCACGCAAAAAAAGACACCTCTTTCCACCAAATCATTTAAATACTAATGTCAATACCTACATTTATTACGCACTTGGAATTTACTATATAAAAACCCTTTTTAGTCCGTTATTTCCATATTATATAAATTCTATTACTTTTTGCTATGAAAAAAATCACAGAAAATAAAAACAGTCTTCACTTTTTGCAAGTGAGGACTGCTTTTACAATTTCTTCTTATTTGCCTACTTATTATCGGTTTGCGTCTAGAAGCATAGAGGATAACTTTCAAAAATTTAGAGCAATCGTCAATTATACAAGCTTATAGGCATACCATTTCTCGCCCTTAAATCTCATCGTAAAGATGATACTTCGAGCAGCCCATTCAATGATCATAGCGACCCAGACACCAATAATTCCAAAGTGGAAGGTTATGCCGAGAAGATAACCAAGAACTACCCGCAGCAGCCACATCGAAAGCAATGATGCAATCGAAGTGAAAGCTGAATCGCCCGCGGCTCTCAAAGCTGATGGCATTAAAAAGCTTAGGGACCATAAAAGAGGCTGGGCAATAGCTGACAAGACAATAAGAACAAAGACCGTTCCGACAATTGCTTTAGGTGGACTGAATAGTTCTATTAATATTGGAAATAACGGCAACAAAATAACTGCCGAACACACAAACAGCAGTGAAGACAACCCATTCAACGATTTAATGAATTTCCTTGCATCAGTGATATTTCGCTGCCCAATACACTGACCTACTATTGTAACAATAGCAATGCTTAGCGCATTAGGTCCAATTTGAAATAACAGTGCATACGAGTTACCGATTGCATATGCCGTCATTGCCAAAGTTCCTAATTGAACAATAAATGTTTGTGTTAATAATTTCCCGCCATTAAAGAACAACTGTTCCGCGGCAAATGGAAGGCCGATGAACATGACCTTTTTTAAAATGGAAACATCCAATTTCAAAGCTTTTTCAACTTGAAATTGGATGGTCTCATTATATTTGATGATATAAATCAAGGAGGCGGCCATTCCTAAGCATCTAGCAGAAATGGTTGAAATCACAAGGCCCAATACACCCATTTGAAAAATAATAATAAATAGTACGTTTAGCCCTGTATTAGAAAGATTCATTATTAGCGATAGTTTCAGGCACGGCTTCGTCTCACCGACACCTCTTAAAGAACCGCAAACAGCTTGAAATATAGCAATAAATGGATAGGAAATACAACTGCCAATCAAATAAAGTCTTGCATTTTGAAACACAGCTTGTTCCGCTCTACCAAAAAGAAGCTGCAATGTCTGAGAGTGAAAAGTAATAACAACGGCACTAATCAAGATTGAAAACAGAGTTACCGCAGTAATGGCTTGAGTTGCTGTTTTCGAGACCATCTTCATGTTGCCGCTGCCTTTGTACTGAGCAACCATTACTGTACCGCCTGTTGCTACCGCAATAAAAACATTTACAAGGAAAATATTCAAGGAATCAACCATACTAACGGCACTGACCGCAGCTACTCCTGCAGAGCTAATCATGGCCGTATTTAAGAAGCTCATTAATATAAGAAAGGCTTGATCGACAAAGAGAGGAAAAATGATATCAATCATTCCCCGATAATCAATCGAAGCCCCAGTAAAATACTTGTTTAAGAAATGCACTGTCTTGCTACGTATTTTATGATATTTAATACTCTTCATACTTTACACTTCTTTACTTTTCAAATATCAGAATTATTATACCACTATCAGATAAAGTGTACAGTCAAACATTGGTGGTTAGCAAAACAGTATGAAAGTTTCGTAGACTCAAAAAAAGAAGGCTTAAAATACCTTTTTTTGACCAAAATAATCTATCTCGCGGTGCGTTACAATATTAAACGCCCCCTATTTGTCAATGCAACTGTATTCTAGTGATTGGCGAACTGTAATAATTCTTCATGTAAGACTACGGTATTTCTGCCGTTTCTCTTTGCCTGGTATAATGCTTGGTCAGCCAATTCAAGCAAATCGGTTGGACTCTTGTCCTGATCAGGGATAATCGAAGCAATACCAAAACTTAGGGTAACTACTTTTTTGATACGGGAGTGTTCATGAGGGATACGCAGGTCTTCAATAGCTTGGCGAAGATTTCCTCCAATAGCATGGGCATCTTCCGGTTCCTTCTGCGAAAGGATAATCGCAAATTCCTCTCCCCCATATCTAGCACATATTGCCTCATATGGACATAATAACTCTTTGACTCGACTGGAAATCGTTTGCAAGCATTGATCTCCTACTAAATGACCATAGGTGTCGTTGTAGTCTTTAAAATAATCGACATCCACTAAAATGACCGAAAGATAGGTTTGCTTTTGCAGATTATAGTGCCAATAATACTCAAGTTTTTGATCGAAATAACGGCGGTTGAATAACGATGTTAACCCATCAACATTTGATAAATACTCAAGTTTTTCTTCATTCTCTTTGCTCTTCGTTATATCGCTACGAATGACAATATATTGAAATGGTTTCTGATCCTTATCTAGAAAAGGAACGATTGTAGTGTCAACCCAAAAATATCTTCCATCTTTTGTCTGATTCCGCATTTCTCCACGCCACACATTACCATGTGATACAGTTGCCCATAACTCTCGAAAAAACTCTTTAGAATGATAGTGGCTGTTAAAAATCCGCATATTTTTTCCATTTAATTCTTCTAACGTGTAACCAGAAAGGCGACAAAATCGCTCATTGGCATAAAGAATATTGGCACGCTTATCAACTATCTGGACAATATTCGCCTCATCTAAGGCAAATTTTAAATCCTGAAGGTCTTTTAATGTTTCGAGAAATTTCCTCTCCAATTCTTTCCTCTGAAAAAATTGCCTCCAAATAGATACTGATTTCGTTGCATGGTGATACGGTTGCGAATCCCCCTTATTAGTAGAAATCTTGTTGTCCTTAGGTTTTTTTTTAATCCGCAGATAATGACCGGTCATCCATAATAATGCACCAAGGAGAAAGAAATCGAATAGCCAATGATAATATTCTAGGTGAGAATGCATTATCGTACCCCTTTACCTCTTATACATCTTAACTTAATTTTTCAAGTCCTTACTTATCTATTAAGTATATTTGATTACATGCTGTCGCACCATGAATTTTTTTGACAATTCAAGCTTTACCAACCTTAACTAATAAGCAAGATTGTTCCAGCAGCAATTGGTGTAATGACCATGGCCCCTTTTAATAACGGCTGTGGGGCTAGTGAGGTAAACTTGGCACCGACGTAAGACCCTGCCATCGTACCGGCCACCACTTGCAGTAACAGGGGAATATCGAGAAAACCTTGAAAATAATAACCAGCACCCCCTGCCACAGCAATTGGTAAAATGACCAACATGGTTGTTCCTACTGCCTGTCGCACCGAAAGCCCAATGAAGATAAGTAAACCAATTTGAATAAACGGGGCAGCTCCAATCCCAAATGTTCCCGACATAAATCCAGTAACCGCCCCAACAAGCGCTGCTCTAAGCCAAAAATTCGCGTTCCTTGGTTTTTGATTTGGACGAGCTATTTGTCTCTGTTGAAAAATAAATAAGCGAAAAACTAATAATACAGCAGATAAAAATAACATTCCCGCAGTAAACCAATGGAGGGAATGAACCGGGATGATACCGGCCACCTCAGAACCCAAATATGCAAATAGGGAACCGATGATACCAGTAACAACACCGGTTTGAAGCGCAACATTACCTGCGCGGAAATGACTGTATGCCCCTGAAACCGTCGTAAATACCATTGCTGCCAGTGATGTCCCTAGGGCCGTATGGATAGGTATCCCAAAGAGTACGGTCAAAATTGCAATAATAAACCCCGAGCCGCCTGCCCCGACAAAACCAATAATGATCCCCATCACGAACATTGTCATTGTGATAGCCATTTTCATCTCTCCCTCTATAGAACGGGATTGTCACTTCTAATCAATTGACTTCAAAGACTCTACCATACTAATTTTTTTCAAGCGGAAATGCATGACTACATTGACTAAGCCTGAAAATAGCAGTGTCAGCAGGGCCGAATAGAAATAACTGAGTCCGTTTATCGTTCTTCCAAACATAACATTATCAATTTCAGATGTAATGACAATATAACGATGCAGGAATACCCCAAGCACAAGTCCAAAAACCAAACCAATAATGGTTAGTAAGATGTTTTCTCTATACACATAATTTGATACTTCATAATCATAAAACCCAAGTACCTTTATTGTAGCAATTTCCCGCAGCCTTTCGGTAATATTTACATTCGTAAGATTATAAAGAACAACAAAAGCTAGTGCGCCTGCCGAGATAATCAGCACCAAAATGACATAATTCAGGCTGCTAATCGTCTCCTCAAAATTCTTACTAATTCCCGTGATAAAGCTAACAGATGAGACTTCTTTGCGATTTAACAACTGGGAAGAAAGCTTGTTTTCAAACGCCTCTGATGTATGCGTTGTTTTTGCTAATAGCTCTTGAAACTTAGGATTTTTATGAAAAACCTCTCGATACAGTTTTGGTGACATATAGACATAATGGGAAACATAATTTTCCGTTATTCCCGTTACTTTTACTTTATGCTGCTTGGTTTCTCCTTCTTTTAGCTCAATCGTATCGCCAATGTTTACTTTTAGGATTTTAGCCAGCTTTTCCGTCAATACGACGCCGTTATTTGTTAACGTAACAGGCTTTCCTGTTGTCCGTTCCCTGAAAATAATAAACCCCTTTAACTTAGCGGCATTTTCAGGTACAAACAAAGAAACACTATTTTTCTCTTTTCCCACACTGACATCAATATTCTGCTGCTTAATCTGTATTAAATCACTAATTCCGTTCTCTGCCTTCAGCGTAAGCGGCTGATCCTGTTTTAGATTAATAATCATATCGTACTGATATAATTCATCAAATTGTTTGGTAGCAATTGAATAAACGGAATCCTTCAGTCCAAAGCCAGCGAGAAGCAATGCTGTGCAGCCGCTAATTCCCAGCACCGTCATGAAAAATCTCTTTTTGTAGCGGAATAAGTTCCGGGCCGTCACCTTTTGGCTAAAATTCAACTGCTGCCATACAAATCTCAGCCGTTCTAAAAAAATTCTTTTTCCAGCCTTAGGGGCTTTGGGTCTCATAAGCTCTGCCGGAACATCCAATAATTCTTTATAGCAGGCAGCAAAAGCAGCGATCGTTGTCGCTAAAACGGCAAATCCCGTTGAGAGAACTGCATAGTTCCAATTAAACTCTGTTATAATGGGCGGCATGGTATAGATAATTCCATAAGCATTGAAGATAACCTTGGGAAAAACCTTAAAGCCGATTAAAAGGCCAAAAATGCTGCCGCTGACACTGGCCAACAGCGCGTAGAATAAATACTTAGCGGCAATCGCCCACTTACTGTAACCAAGTGCTTTTAACGTTCCAATATATGTCCGCTGTTCTTCCACCATTCTCGTCATTGTCGTCAAACAAACAAGTGCTGCAATTAGAAAAAAGAAAACCGGAAACACCTGGGCTATGGCGGCAACCCTATCTGCCGCCTTTTCATAGCCAACATAATCGGCATGCATACTGCGATCTAACACATACCAAGTTGGCTTATTTACTTGATTTATTTTTTTCTCAGCCTCAGCAATTTTTGCATACCCTGCGGCTAACTGCTGGTCAGCCTGTTTTTTTCCTTGTTTATACTCTTGCTGGCCTTTTTGCAGCTTACTCTTAGCAGCAGCTAATCTATTGCGTGCGACTTTAAATTCTGCCTGTGCTTCTCTTTTGCTTTCAGTTAGTCTGTTCTGCTCACGGTCAAGCTGTTTTCTTGTAGACGTAAGGGTTGCTTTAACCTTCGTTAGCTTTCTGTCAGCTGCTTTGAGCGCTGCCTTCTTAGCTGCGACTTCTGCTTTTGCACCTTTGAGCTGAGCTTTGCTCAACTCTAGCTGCTGTTCACCAAGTTGAACTGTAGCCTCAATCTTCTGCCTTTCTGTTTGGGATAGATTTGGATTTTTTAATGCTAGCTTAGCTTTTTCTAGCTCTGCTGCTTTTGCTGCCAATTGCTGCTCACCATCACGGATCTTTGCTTCAGCTTGAGAAATCTTTGTTAATGCTTGTGACTTTGTTAGTGTAAATTTCTTACTTTCGGCACGGTATTCTTGTTCACCCTTTGCCAATTTTTCATAGCCATTATCCAGCTTTGCCGCGGCTGCTTTTAGTCTTTGCTGTATAGCTGCTTCCTTTTGCTCCAGCTTTGTTTCAGAAACAGTAATCTGTGTTTGCGCGGATTCTAGCTTGCTCAGCGCACCGGCAAATTCCTCCTTTTGCCTTTTTTCCGCGTCACGGAGCTTTTTGCGCTGATCAGCTATTTTGTTGGCGGCTTTCGTCTTTATTTCTTCCAGCTTTTGTTGAGCCCTTTGTTTGCCAACAGCTTTCAAATCGGTAGTGACTGGTTTTATGAACTTTTTATACTCACTGTCATAGGTCATTATGCTTCTCGCATCTTTAACCGTAAGAAACACATCAGTATACACAGGTAATTTAAAGTTTTCCTCAGGAATCATCATATAGCTGTTGATTTTTCCATTACCAATCGAGGTAGTGCCCCTTTCCGTGGACAGATAATATGGGGTGGCAACGATTCCTACGATGGTATATTCACTTTCCTTTAGCCTTTTGCCAATATCCTCAGCTGTACCGGAAGCAAGCTTTATTTTTGAACCGAGCGAAAAATGATTCCGCTGCATTTTTCCCTCTTCAACAACACATTCATTAGCCTTTTGTGGCAGTCTTCCTTTTACAAGCTTTACTTGATTAATATAGTTATCAGCGTTGTTACTCATCTTACTCAAAGGTAAGGACCAAACCTTAAACACAAGGTCCTTTGTTTTCACATGGACTAAGGCATCAATTGAGTAACTGGGAGCAACCCCCTCAAGTCCCTCTACCTTCTTTACCGCGTTCAAGTCCTTTTTATCAAAGCCCATTGTTGAAATGAGTCTAATGTCCATAAAGTGGTATTTATCAAAGTAATGATCGGCAGTCAGTTTCATATCCGGACATGTAGCTTTAACACCGGCAAAGAAGGATACACCAATGGCAACGATAGCAAAAATAGACAGAAAACGGCTTTTCGTTTTTTTGATTTCCCTAATAGTGTCTTTTATTAATGCGCTTTTCATCTACCATTCAATCCTATCAACAGGGGTTGGGTGTTCATTTACCTTCATACTGCTGACCCTGCCATTTTTGATATGTATCACTTTATCAGCCATTGGGGCAATCGCCAGGTTATGGGTAATCACCACAATTGTAATTCCCATCTCTCGGCATGTATCGTGTAACAGTTTTAAAATCGTCTTTCCCGTTAGGTAATCAAGAGCTCCTGTAGGTTCATCACATAAAAGCAGCTTTGGATTCTTTGCTAATGCTCGGGCAATCGCCACCCTTTGCTGTTCACCACCTGATAGCTGCGCCGGGAAGTTGTTTTTTCTATCTGACAACCCCACCTGTTCGATTACCTTATGTGGATTAAGCGGGTTTTTGCATATTTGAATGGCTAATTCAATATTTTCAATTGCTGTTAAATTTTGCGCTAGATTATAAAATTGAAAAACAAAGCCAATATCGTATCTTCTATAGGCTGTTAACTGTCGAGAATTGAAGCGGTTAATTTCTGTACCATCAACAATAATTTCTCCACTGCTTGCTGTATCCATGCCACCTAATATGTTTAAGACAGTGCTTTTACCAGCTCCGCTGGGGCCAACGACGACAACAAATTCTCCCTTATTAATCGAAAAATCAACACCATCTAGCGCTTTTATTTCCACTTCACCGAGGTGATAATATTTTTTTACATTCTTTAATTCAATATAATTCACCATTCTGTCAGCCTCCTTTCACCAAAGCATGACTCAAATCTTCTACTTATTATTATGATATAAGATTTATTACACTAAATATACTTCAATAGGCAGACTTCATAAAGGTTTCACGAACCTTGTATTACGATTCAATAGCAAAAAGAGAAGCAATCATTCACGAATTAATAAATGACTGCTTCTCTTAGCTTATCAGTTAATAGCTATTCAATTCTCTGCCTGCTAAAATTGTTCAGGATAGGCTGTTTTTGCTAACAACTCTACCGCTTCACCGATTCTTGGCCCTGGACGCGACAATACATCTGAATCTAGTTGATAGACTTTATTATTTTTGATCGCCTCTAGTGTTCCCCAGCCTTTCCGCTTTTTGATCTCAGCGACTAAATCATTGGAAGTGTTAACAGTTGTAACAATAATCTCTGGATTCTGATTAATTACATCTTCTTCCGTTACTTTTACCCATCCTTCCTGTTTGGAAAATACATTCTCTACCCCTGCAGTCTTTAGAATTTCCTGTTGAAAAGTATTTTTTCCTGTTGTATAGATGTCTGGCGCGGGGCTAATTTCAAAGTACATCCTTGCTGGTTGTTTCATTCCCTTAATTTTTCCCTTTACCTTGTCGACTTGTGCTTGAATATCTTGAACTAATTTCACACCTTTATCCTTGACACCCATTACTTCAGAAATTTGCTGAATATCCCCATATACATCTTCAAATGTTGTCGCAGAGCGAATCACAAATACAGGAATTCCTGCATCCTCAAGTGGTTTTAGTGCATTTTCATCACCAATCGTGTAGGCAATTACTGCATCTGGTTTAAGCTCAATAATCCTCTCTGCGTTCACATTAACTGAATCGGAAACACGTTCAATGCTTGCTGCCTCTTTTGGATAATTATCAAAATCCGTTACCCCGACTATTTTATCCCCGACACCCAAAGAAAATAAAATTTCCGTGTTACTTGGCTGCAGAGAAATAACCTTCTTTGGTACCTTTTTAAATGTAATTTCCTTTCCGCGATCATCTTTAACTGTATATGGTTTGACCGTCTCAACTGTTTTGCTCGATTTGACAGCCGCTGCTTTCTGATCAGCTGACTGACATCCAGTTGAAAATAGTATCATCATAATAATTGCTAGTAGGCTTAACAAATAGTGTTTCTTCATTTTCTATTCCTCCGGGTTCTTTTTTCTTGTCTTTGGATAAGATTTACTGATGAACGGTACTTCTTCAACATCGTTTAATTTATTGACATAAACGGCCATCAAAAATAGTAGATTTGCAAGTAAATGTGTGAAGTCAAATAGAATATTCGGTACCTCTTTTTCCAAACTTACCTTATGTAAGGCCCGAACAGATTTTTTGGCTTCACTTCGACAAGTATGAAGCACGCAGGCCGCTGTTGTTCCCTGTGGAAGCACGAACCGATCGATACGGTCACCAACCTCCGCAGCATAAAAATCATACAGCTCGCTTACATACCTCACATCTTCTTCATCAATAGCTAATTTTCCGCGTACAGATCCATTCAGATGGTATGCCAGTGGCAGCAGGTTCATTAAATCCTTATAAACTACTGGTATTTCTTTTGTTAATGAAGCTGCCAAACCTATTTTGGTAGTTAATGAATCAGTCCGGATTTCAAAATCAACGGTTGAGACTGATTCACGCATAAATGGATAGCAAAGAAAACGAAAGTCCTTTTTTGTCATTGTACGTCCTCCCCCTTTTGTTATTGTGAATATCATTTATCCCGCCTTAACGGGCAGTAAGACCCCCACTGATGGAAGTTTCACTTTATTCATTTTCCTCGGTAGTGATAAACAGGGAGTACAAAAATACAGATATGTAACACTGGCATTTCAAGTCCGGGCAGCAAATTTATTCCCATGAAAATAGAAAAAAGCCGCCCAGATTGTAATTGGCCGGCAATAGATTCAAATATAAACACGAAAGAACCCACATCAAACTGCCGTACAATCCCCTTATCTTCCGAAGAGCAAAATACGAACAGAAATAGGCAGGTCTCCTGGCTTGTGCATCATCTTACTCTAAGAACCTTCCCATTTGACACGACCAACAAACGGTCCCTCAAACAGTGGCAATTACTTATTTCATCAGCACTTACAGTTGCGGAAACAGCTCCGGTATCGCACCGGATTCCCTTTTAAGCTACTATAATAGCTACCTATTTCCTGCAAAGAATATTCACTTGATATTAGTGTAACTTTTATTGTGTCAAAAATAAAGATTTTTATCAGAATTAGTAGAGTTTTAATATCATTTGTCAAATATCTCTAGAAAAGAATATATTAAAAGTTTGTGAAGTTTTTCACACAAGAGGAAATTTGTGCTAATATGGAAACTGTAAATTATCGTAAAGGAGTAATGTTTATGAGCTAATTTTCTACGTGTCTTTAAGCAAATTTGATAGCGCTTTATTTGTTTTTGTGCGGCAGCTAACAGGCCAAACAAGGCGGAACCGATTTAATTTTAATCAAATTCTTGATGAAATAGGAGGTTATCAACATGGGCCAAACACTGGCTATGGAGTACGAACCGCTACAAATAGAAGATTTTGATATTCGCAGAGCAATGGAAGAAGCATCACGATGTTTACTTTGTGAAGATGCACCTTGCAGTAAGGGATGTCCCGCTGGTACGGAGCCAGGGAAATTCATCCGCAGTATTCGTTTTCGAAATGTGAATGGAGCTGCAGAAACCATCCGCGAAAATAATATTCTCGGCGCCAGCTGTTCACTTATCTGTCCTCAAGAACGTCTATGCGAACAGGAATGCAGCCGCTCTGGGATTGACCGTCCAATTCAAATTGGCATGCTGCAACAATTTGCCATGGAGCACGAAAGAAAATTAGATAAAACCTATCTTACTGTCAACGATACCTATCAGGGGAAACGAGTTGCCTGTATTGGTGCTGGACCGGCCAGCTTAGCCTGTGCTGCTGAGCTTGCAAAGCAGGGTGTTGAAGTCACCATTTTTGATGAACATCAACAGCCAGGCGGCATGCTCCGTTACGGGATTCCTCCCTATCGTTTGCCTGATACAGTGATTGACCAGGACATCCATCAGATAAAGAAACTTGGAGTAAAATTTGAATTGAATCATACTGTCACCTTAGAAGAGCTGGAGTACATGAACAATACATATGACGCTGTCTTTGTCGGTGCAGGGCTGTGGGCGCCAAAGAAACTTCCTCTTCCGGGAGCAGATTTGAACGGCGTATTTACAGCAATTGAGTTTTTGAAAGAAGCTAGGGAGACCCATGGAGAACTCACAGGACTTGGCAATGTAGTAATCATCGGCGGTGGTGATGTGGCAATGGACTGTGCGGCCACCTGCAAACTGCTTGGCGCCTCGACAATCTATGACGTTTTCATCGAAACACTCGAGGACGCTCCTGCAGTCCAAAAAGAAAAGGACTTTATCTTTAAACTGGGAATCCCAATGATTTCTGAGTTTAAACCAATCGAATTGATTGGCACTGAAAAAGTAGAGCGAGTAAAGTTCGAACATATAAGTAATGGATCCACTTTGGAAATTGCGGCAGATACCGTTATCTTTGCTGTTGGCCAAACAATGCGTGACGATGCGGCAACCTGGAAAAATGCTAACGGCGGCTTCTATGGCGGCGATATGATGAACGGTGGAGACACGGTAGTCAGGGCTGTCCAGGAAGGAAAAGAAGCAGCGGTAAAAATGATGAAATCTTTCCAATAGGAGGAAGAGTAGCCATGAAAAAAGATTTATCCATTGACTTTTTAGGTGTACATTGTGAAAATCCGTTCTTTTTGTCATCCTCTCCAGTATGTAATAATGCAGAGATGATTGCCAAAGCATTTGATGCCGGCTGGGCTGGAATTTTTTATAAAACAGTAGGAATCAACGGCATGGATGAATGTTCTCCAAGGTTTGATATTGCCGCCAAAGAAGATACACCATGGACCGGGTTTAAAAACATGGAACAAATTTCTGAATGGTCGTTAGAACAAAATGTTGCGGAAATTAAGAAATTGAAACAGCAATATCCAACGAAAGTAATTGGCGTCAGCATCATGGGTTCAAATGAAGAAGAGTGGATTACACTCACCAAAGCAGTTACGGCGGCCGGAGCCGATATCCTTGAGCTCAATTTCTCCTGCCCACAGATGACTAGTCATGCCATGGGTTCAGACGTTGGCCAAAGCCCTGAGCTAGTTCGGAAATATACAAGAGCCGTTGTTGAAAATACTCATCTTCCTGTCGTTGCCAAGATGACACCGAATATCAGCAAGATGGAAGATCCGGCGATTGCCGCTGCAGAAGGTGGCGCCCATGGGATTTCTGCCATCAATACCATTAAGAGCATCTGTAATATTGATCTCGATCATTTAACCGGCCAGCCTGTTGTTAATGGCAAATCTGCTATCTCCGGTTATTCCGGAAAAGCAGTCAAACCAATCGCACTTCGTTTTATCACGCAGCTGGCACAATGTGAAGAATTGAATTCACAGCAGCTTAGCGGGATTGGCGGGATTGAAACATGGCAAGATGCACTCGAATTTATCCTTCTCGGCTGCCGCAATGTTCAAGTAACAACTGCCGTCATGCAGTATGGCTATCGGATTGTCGAGGATATGATTAGTGGACTCAGTCATTTTATGGATGAACGTGGAGTGAATAAGTTAGAGGAATTGGTCGGGCTTGCTGTCCAGAATATCATTCCTGCTGAAGATCTTGACAGGTCCTATAAAATTATCCCAGAGATAAATTATGAAAAATGCGTTGGCTGTGGCAGATGCTATCTATCCTGTTATGACGGGGCACATCAGGCGATTGCTTGGAACAGTCAAACAAGAAAACCAGAAATTCTTGTTGATCATTGTGTAGGCTGTCACTTATGCTTAAATGTCTGCCCTGTATACGAATGCATCACCCCAGGACATATTGTCTTTAAAGAGGGCCGAGACGCGAATCGAACCGAAGAAGACATTGTTAAACAATTAGTATATCTGTAAAGTGACATCGCAAAAAAATTGCCCTTGGTTTGCAAGCGTTTCTGGCAACCAAGGGCTTTTTGTACAACACTATTGTTTTTAAATTATACCGTTACTAATTCCTCACTGCGAGCAACAACACGTGTACCGGTTTTACCTTCAAGAGCGTCTTGAAGCTTATCAATTGAAGTAATAATTACATTCTTTCCGCCTTTTTGCAAGAATAGAATGGCTGCTTCGATTTTTGGTCCCATGCTGCCTTTTGGAAACTGACCTTCCTCCATATAACGAAGTGCTTCCTCAATTGTGATTTCTGCAAGATTTTGCTGATTTGGCTTGCCAAAATTGATAGCTACTTGTTCCACACCTGTTAAAATAAATAGGTAATCTGCTTGAATTTCTGCTGCTAATAGGGCACTGGCAAAATCTTTGTCTATAACCGCTTCAACACCTTCTAAACGGCCATTTTCCTCCGTAACCGGAATGCCGCCTCCACCTGCAGTAATAACGGTGACATTTTTTTCGAGCAATGCTTCAATTGCTTCTTTTTCGACGATTTTGATTGGTTTTGGCGAAGCTACTACACGTCTGTACCCCCTGCCGCTATCTTCAACAAACGTAACGTCCTCTGCTGCGACAGCCTTCTCCATTTCTTCCTTTGAATAAAACGGACCAATAGGTTTGGTTGGATTTTCGAACGCTGGATCATCTTTAGATACCACCATCTGCGTTACTACTGTAGCTACTGTTTTGTTGATATTGTGCTCTACCATTTTATTCTTAAACGCCTGTTGAATTAAGTAACCTAGATTTCCTTGAGTCTCAGCGTCACACACATCGAGTGGATAAGCAGGTACAACTGCTTCAGCCATTTTTGACTTAATTAATGTATTACCCACTTGTGGTCCATTACCATGGGTAATCACAACTGTATGACCTTGTTGGATCAAATCTAATACCGGTTCACAGCTCTCATAGATATTTTCTTTCTGCTCGGCAATTGTTCCTTTTTGTCCTTCTTTAATAATGGCATTGCCGCCAATAGCTAACACGATTTTGCTCATTGCTGCACCTCTCCATACTAATGTAATTTTCTATGTAACGGACTGCTGTCTCCTTGTTATGTTATTTACTCAATGTTGAAGAACTAGTTGACAGCGGCAGTCCGTGTTTAAATTGTTCGGTTGCTAAATTAAACCAAGTTTAACTGCATATGCTTCAATCGCTTTTTCAAAGCAAGCTAAGGGAGCGCGAACCGTACCGGCACCAATTTGGCCCACTCCTGCTTCCTTGTGTGCGATTCCAGTGTTAATGACTGGCTCGATTCCTGTTTCTACGACCTTTCTTGCGTCAATTCCGAGACAAGTGCCTTGGAAGTTCCAAGTTGGAATCGCAAAGTTAGGGTTTTGATCGATACTGATTTCCAACATTTCATTGCTTGTGCTTAAAGCATCTTCAAAGCCACCAGCACCGACAAACCGAGTCACTCCTGGTGCGGCAATCATTGCCATGCCGCCGACACCAAATGTTTCCGTAATCGCGCTATCCCCCATGTCCGGGCAGGCCATTTCCTGCGAATAACCGGTGAAGAATAGACCTTGCGGCGTATTGACTGGAGCAGTAAACCACTCGTCGCCCATACCGCTGATGCGGATACCAAACTCATAGCCGTTGCGGGACATTGCCGTGACCACAGTACCATGCTGGATGGTTCTTGCCGCATCCATTACCGCTTTACCAGTGGCCATCGCAATATTCAAGAAGAATTGGTCTGTGTCTGCCAAGAATTGGATAACAGCTTGCTTATCATCTTCGGCGACATCTGTTTTTAAAATATACGGTACAATCTCTTTTAAGAATACGAGTGAAGCAGCAATATTACGTTGGTGGAACTCATCACCCATTGTAATGGCTTTAGCAATCATGACATTAATATTGAGGCCATCACCTTTAACTTTTAAGGCCTTCGAAAGCGTTGGGCCAAGAACATCTGCCATCCATTTCAAACGGTTAACGACTTCTTCAGAATAAGCACCAAAGCGCAATACCTTTCCAATTCCTTCGTTCATTGTGCAGTAGGCGCGGTTGCCATCCGCACGGTTTTCCACGACAAGCACGGCCATATTTCCTGAGGTAATTCCGCCCATTGGGCCGACCGTCTTCACATGATGGCAAGGAACAAATTCAACTTCGCCATTCTCAAACAACGCAAATGCCTCTTCCTCACTAGCAGCCCAACCTTCAAAGAGAGCGGCGCCAACACAAGAACCTTGCATTGGGCTTGGCATGTTTTCCCACTTCACCGGTGGTCCAGCGTGAAGCAACACTTTTCCGTTTAACACATCAATCACTGATTTTGCTGGTACAACATCTACTAAAAATGGCGCACTGCCAGCAACTTTATCAATGACAGCTCTGTTTGCCTCATCAATCGTCTCATATGGTCCGTACATCATAATTCCTCCTGACTTGCTTCTGCTTGATATCTTGTTTGTCTTATCTCCATTCAACTAATCGTTTTAGCGGAGTAAGCTTAAAATTTTACGTAATCGTTCATTACCGCCAGCAACCGGACGCCAATCAAATTGAACCACTTGTCCGCCATGTTCAGTAATTGCTTGAGTAAATTTCTTTAAACCGACATTAATAATTTGTAACCGTTGATTAAGTAGCGCTTCAACCTGTGGTGAAGCAATTAAAGCTTGTTTGCTGTACTCTTTTGCCGGTGGAAGTAATGGTTTATCTTCTTCTTCCAGCTTCAGTCCAAGGATGGAAAATGCTGTCCGTACTGCCTGGTTATTACTGTCACGAACAATGACACCGGCTTTTTTCAGCTTTTCTTTTTGCTCTTTGTAGCCCTGTGGGTCCTGCTCTGTACCGACAACCGTTCCAACAAAATAGATGTTACGGCCAGTTGCGCTCGCTTGTTGGTTGATTTTTTCAATCGTAGGAATCAATGCCCCTGCCATATCATCATGAGTACCATAGCCAAGCACGACATCAAAGAGGATGACCGCTGTTTGCTCATCAGCGGCAGCACTCTCAAAAAACTTAATTCTCGTTGATGGGTCGATCATTGGGTGCGGCTTTCCTTGTGTGTAAATATCATCACCAAGGTCAACCACTTCATGGCCATTAGCATTAAGCAGGAAGCCCTCTTCCACATGCTTATGACCGTCAAAGCCAAGAGCTCTGCTTAATAAGAATGAAGTTTCATAGCCGAGTGTTCCACCGGAATACAAGCCTTTAATTACCGTTTGTTCGGTCTTCAGCTCGACTGCCGGAATGTCTTCATCATTGCTTACATAATAATTAGCCTTAATTGCATGGCCGTTTGCTAAATCAAGGGCGATAATCGCTGTTTCTTCAAGCGTATGAGCATAGTAAACATTGCCTTCATGAGCCCGTGGTTCTTCGCCTAGAAAAATCGCAACAACAGGTTTTGCTAAACCTTGAAGCAATTCAACGACTTCGTCACGAACTTCTTTTGCTGGCGGCTTCGAAAGGATGGCAATCACTTCTGTTTCAGAATGATTAGCAAGACCTTTGATGGCATCAAGCATGGTAATCGCACCGACTTTTTCAGAGAGGTCACGGCCGCCAGTACCAATCGCATGGCTAACACCGCCGCCTAAACGGTCAATAATGGTGGTAACTTCTTGGATACCCGTTCCAGACGCACCGACAATGCCGATATTGCCTTTTTTAACGACATTCATAAATGCGATTGGAACACCGTCAAGAATCCCTGTTCCGCAGTCAGGGCCCATGACAAGCAATCCTTTTTCATGTGCTTTTTGTTTTAAACGGCGCTCATCTTCAATCTTGACATTGTCACTGAAGACAAACGCATGTAAACCATGATCCAAGGCATTCTCAATTTCTTCTGCAGCATATTGTCCAGGAACAGAAATTAGAGCCATATTAGCATTAGGCATTGCTTTTAACGCTTTATCCCATGTACGAACAGATTCAAATTCTGATTTGTTACCGGCAATCGATTGATTTTTTAAATAATCCTCAACCTCTGCAAGCACTGCTTCGATGTATTCTTCTGAATCAGTATCGACTACGATACACATATCGTTTGGAGCCGCTTTTTCCAGCTCTGATGTGAACAAACCAGCATTTTTAAAGATATCTTTATTGGCTGGTGTTCCCATCATAATCTGGACTTTATTTACATTTTCCATTGTGGAGATTTTATTGGTGAGAAGCATTAAGTTGACCGAATCCTGATAGGAATTCTCTTTGATAATTGAATAGATCATTCTTTTATTGCACCTCTTTGCATTCAATGTTTTATTACTACTTCCTTTATATTTAAAGTTTAAGCCTTTTCAAACTGGTAGTCATTGGGCTATGTTTATAAAGGATTGCTCAATCCATTGTACACAATGGACAAAAATGAAAATAATTTGCCATAAAAATAGAAAAAGGCTGTCCAAAGGTTGTTTGAACAGCTTTCCATAATATGATCTTTCCTTTTCCTAACTTGTAACGACCACAACATTTTCATTTTGATGAATAAGGTGCAGTAATTTCAACCCTAAATTTAGTTCGAGAAGAATTTCCGGTTGATCAATATCCTTTCCTAATAACTCCTTGATTTTTTCCAATCTATATTTAATTGTGTTTCGATGCATAAATTGCCTTTTAGCAGCTTCCGTCACATTACAGACACAATCATAGTAAGTTTCTAACGTAGAAACTAGGTTGCTATTATTCTCTAAATCATACTCATATAACTTTTGGACTGTATTAGATACAAAAAGTCCCATTTCTTCTTTGCTCAGGCAAGTATTAAGGAAATGGTAGATAAATAAATCTTCAAAATGAACAACGGGCGCTTTATTAAGCTTTTTCCCTAAATAGACAGCATCAAGTGCCTCTGTAAAACTGCGGCTTATTTCTAAAAGTTGCGGATAAACTTTACCTATTCCAATTCTTATTGCGTAATAATAATCCCTTTCAGATAATTCCATGTACAATTCTGTGGCAAAATTCAGGCAAAGTTCCTTGACAGAAACTTGTTTACTATCAGAATCATCCAACTGCAGCAAGATAATAACTTGATTGCCTCTAAAAATTGACACTAGTTTACGATTGTATTGATACGCAATTCTATCTGCTGCATGACCAATGTCAAGCTTAATATCTTCTTTCTCCTTTTCAACAATTTTCTCTTTATTTTCTACCACGTCAGTATAATCTAATTTAACTACCATACAGACATACTGCTTTGTAGTATCCAAGCCATGAATCTCACTTAAACTTTTTATTGCATTAACTGATTCAATTTTTCCAGAGAGTAAATCGTCATAGAAATCGGAACGAATCTGATGTTTCGTCTCCTCTACTGCCTTTGCTTTTATTCTTTCGAGTGCAATAATTGTTCCGGCATGTTGCATTGCAATATAATCTATTCTATTTAACTCTCTGACACATTCGATAATTACCATGTAACCATAGATTGTTCCATTGGCAGCAATCGGATAGATTTTACATTCAATCGTACGACCGGCCAACATAAATTCTTTTTCGAGAGCCTTATCCCAATGCTTTACTTCATTATGAATATTTTCAAAAAACGCTGGTGAAAATACTTGCTGCCCCTTTTTTAACACTAAGTATTCCTCAATCGGGAAGTTGTTTTCACGGTCATCATAATAACTCAATAAGCGCCAGCTGCTATCGAGTACCACAATTGGATTGTTCATTATGTTTCCGACGTATTTCAATATTTCTTCTAAATTCCCTTGCCTTAAAGCTACCTTCGTTAGATTTTGGTGAATTTCCTCAGATTTTTGTAAATAGTATGCCTGGGTGTTGACAATCTCCTTGTATACAATACTGGCAACAGTAGAGAGTGAATGCTCGAAGGGAATTTCCAGTAATGGCAATTGATATTCATCAGCAAGCTCTATCATTCTTGCCGGAATATGGTCAAAATATCTTTTGATTTTAATTGCCAGGCCAGAACATTTTAGGGCCGCCATTTCCCGAATGATTTTATCTTGTAACTCTTCGTCATCCTTAATAGCAAAGCCCGTCGTAATTAAGAGTTCGCCTTCATTTAAAAAAGTAATTGACTCTGGATTATCCATAAACGTTAAGTTGGTTATTTTTCGATTACGCTGCTCAACACCACCAACAATTTTTATTCCTTCCAACAAATCATTATTAAGTAAATCATTGATTGTCAGTTTCATCTTTACCCCCATCAAAAGAGCGATGCTTTTTCAATTGAACAGAATTATCATACATATTTTGTACAAAGCATACAATAAAGTCCTATACTTTAATGCAATTTTACCACTCGAAAATTAAATTGATAGCGGATACATTTTCCTGTTCACAATATTGTCTTAAATTCATGAACTATTTAATAAATTTTTAAAATTTTTTAAGGAAAGTTGTTTCTAAATAGCAAAAAAGGAGGAATGCTGCTCCCCCTTCTACTCATACTAAATGTAAATGTCTAGTCAGCCTAATGTTTACGGAGAAATTCTCCGATTCGTTCCGCAGCCTTAGCTAAGTTTTCTGAAGATTGGACAATGGCCATTCTTACATAGCCTTCACCTTGTTTTCCAAAGGCGGCACCTGGCACCACTACCACTCCCGCTTGTTCAATCAGTTCGAACGCAAACTGTCTAGATGAGGTCCATCCGCAAGGAATTTTTGCCCAAATAAACATTGTTGCCGGTGAGTTAGCTACTTCCCAACCGCCTTGTGCTAGTCCCGAGATTAGTATATTTCTACGATTTTCATATTCTCTTACTTGTTCTTGAAATAAGCTATAATCAGTTGTCAAAGCAGAAACGGCTGCCATTTGTATCGGATAAAATATACCGTAATCGATATTGGACTTAAATGTAGCGAGGATGTTAATCGCATCTGCGTTACCGACTACATAGCCAATTCGACAGCCTGCCATATTGAAAGTCTTTGACAGTGAGTTAAATTCAATCCCTACCTCGTTTGCTCCTTCAACGGAAAGGAAACTAATTTGTGGATTATCATCGAAAATAAGTTCTGAATAGGCAAAATCGTGGACAACTAAAATATTGTACTTTTTGGCAAATTCCACAACCTCTTCAAAAAACTCTTTACTCGCAAGTGCTGTAACAGGATTCCCAGGATAACTAATAATCATCATCTTTGTTTTGCGGAGAACTTCTAGTGGAATTTCATGTAATTGCGGCAAATAGTGATTTTCCTCTACTAAAGGCATTGGATAAATCGAGCCACCCGCTATCATCACGCTATGCTCATAGATTGGGTAACCTGGATCCGGGACAAGAACATAGTCTCCCGGGTCAATAATAGACATTGCTAAATGTGACAGGCCATCTTGAGAGCCCATTAACTGTAAAACTTCTTTACTAGGATTCACATCAATCCCATAGCGCTGCTTGTAAAAATAGCTAACCGCCTCGTTAAATTCATCAATTCCTTTTAAGGTATAGCCATATTTTGTTGTATCTTTACAATAGGAAATTAATGTGTCTATTACATGTGGCGGAGGAGGTAAATCCGGACTGCCCACGCTTAAATCAATCACATCCATCCCCTTCTTTAATGCCTCCCGTTTCTTATCGGCTAATTCTGTAAAGATACTTGTTGCCAGCTTTTGTGTTTTTTTCGAAGCAGCTATTACCAACTTAATCACCTGCACAGTTATAATTTTTATCTACCATTCTATCATAATTTTAAAATAATTCTTACAAAATTAGTTTTTTTATTAAATTCTAAGTTTGTGACGTTTGCAGTTAGTTCAAGTTTTTATAAAAGTTAGAGTGTGCCCTTTTCAACTAACGGATTCTCTTTCGGGTTGCAAAAGGTGAGTAAACAGGTTAAATAACACTTACCAAAAAGCAGCGGGATTGACCAAAGAATAAGGGTGAGAATTATAAGCGGAGAATTTCCGTCTAATGAAAATTTTGAGTCTAAATTGGCAGATATAAGCGGACAAATTCCGCTTAATAACTCTAAATAAGGAAAAATCAAAGGATTTGGATCATATAGGCGGAAAAACTCCCCTTAATTCGAGGGAAATAGTAGTATTTCCTAAAATAAACGGAAATTTTCCGTTTACTTTCAAACATAGGGGAATCAGGTGTAATCACTTTACTATGTGATTTAGATTGCGACTCAATAACATTGATACAAATAACAAAAATAGGGTGAGAGAATTATTTGCGATTTCTCACCCTATTTGCCTTGCTTTTTAAGGTATTGCACCTTTAAAGAGAAGCCGTTTCCCTTCAAATGGAGCACCCGCTTGTGAATATATTAGTTATTAGAAGCTTTTATAAAATCAATAAACGCGGCAACTTTGCTATCTAGGAACTTAAGTGTTTCCTCATCTGACAGCTGACCGATTTGTTCATTGAATTTTTGCTGAGCAACACCAATCAGTATCTCGTTTCCTCCCGGTGGAAGAACTCTCGCCTGTAAACCAGGGGACGCGAGAACATCCCGTAAGTGCATCTGCGCTCGAACGGTTCCCAGCATACCTAGAGTTACACCCATGGTCATGACTGGTTTGCCAATAAACACCTTGTCCACTCTAGAAGCCCAATCCAAAGCATTCTTTAAGACACCCGGAACGGACCAATTATACTCAGGCGTAATAATGAGAACACCATCAGCACTAGTAATTGAATCCTTAAATACCTTAACCGCTTGCGGTGGATTGGTTTCTTCATCTTGATCAAAATAAGGCAATGAACGAATGTCTGCAATCTCCAGCTCGAATTTGTCCTTGTATCGTTCCTGTATGGTATGCGCCAAATACATATTATAAGATTCTTTCCTTAAGCTTCCAACTATTGCAATAAGTTTCATCGCTATGTCCTCCTCGTTAAAATGCTAAAATAAATTAATCACAGAGAATCATTCTCATATACAGCTAAATTATACCAATCCAATGAACGTTTGAAAAATCAAAGCTTCTCCTTGACAACCAAACACATATGAATTATTATCTCACAGTATAAGATATTTTTTTGAAAGAAGGACAGTAATGGATTATCGCGAGTTAGCAGTAGAATTATTTGAATATGTAACAAAAACGAAGAAGCCCCCGTTCGCGGAACCTATGAAATATTCTCAGGGAGAAATGGGAATTTTACACTTTCTTCACTTTACCAAAGACGGGGTTACCTCTGGTGAGTTAAGTGAATACTTCTCCGTTAGTACGGGAAGAATTGCTTCTGCCCTTAAGAGTCTCGAGAAAAAGGGACTTATCGTCCGGCGAACGGACGCAGCCGACAAGCGCAAGGTCATTGTGTTTATTACCAAAGAAGGCAAAAATGTTGTCGTGGAAAAAAATAATCACGCCATTTCAATAACTGAAAAAATGTTGCGAAATCTGGATGAGCAGGATGCCAAGGAATTTGTCCGTCTTGCAAAAATTATTATGAAAAAGAGTTGATTTCCCCAATGTGGTTCCTAACAGAAGAACTGCTTATTTTTAACATAAATATCTTACACTATAAGACAAAAAAAGAGGAGAAACATCATGATAAAAATTTTCCAGCATCTAAAAAAAGCTGAATGGATGCTTGTTCTTTTTAGTATTGTTTTCATTGTCGCGCAAGTGTGGCTAGACTTAAAGCTGCCAGATTATATGGCCGAAATTACTACCTTAATCCAAACAGAGGGCACCAAAGCATCAAAGCTCCTTGAGCCAGGTATGTATATGCTTTTCTGTGCGGTTGGAAGCATGATTTCAGCTATCATCGTTGGTTATTTTGCTGCCAAAATTGCTGCAGGCTTATCGATGCGGTTGAGGACCATGGTTTTTGAAAAAACACTTGCCTTTTCGTTGGAAGAAATCAATCGTTTTTCAACTGCTAGTTTAATTACTCGTTCTACCAATGACATTACGCAAATTCAATTTATCATCGCTATCGGTTTACAGGTTATGATTAAAGCCCCTATCCTGGCAGTCTGGGCAATTGTAAAAATTGCCGGCAAAAGCTGGCAGTGGACGGCTGCAACCGGTGGCGCTGTTGCTGCGCTAATTATTATGCTCAGCGTAATTATCATCTTTGCGATTCCAAAATTTAAAATTATTCAACAGCTCACAGACAATCTCAACCGTGTAACCCGTGAAAATTTAACAGGACTTCGTGTTGTTAGAGCCTATAATGCCGAGACATTCCAGGAGAAAAAGTTTGAGAATGCAAATATAGAATTAACAAACACGAATCTCTTTACCAATCGAATTATGGCGATTATCGGCCCAGGAATGACCTTTATTATGTCTGGTTTAAGCGTCTCCATTTACTGGATTGGTGCTTACTTGATTAATGAAGCAAATCTTATTGATCGGATTACCGTTTTTTCTAACATGATTGTGTTTACATCGTATGCCATGCAAGTTGTACTCGCCTTTATGATGGTAAGCATGATCTTTATCATGATGCCTCGTGCCTCTGTGTCCGCAAAACGGATTCTTGAAGTACTAAATACAAAAGCAAATATCATCGATGGAACTGAAACGAAAGGAAAAGACGACCAGACTGGTGAGGTAGAGTTTCGCAATGTCAGCTTCCAATATCCAGATGCCGAAGAGCCAATTTTAAGAAATATTAGCTTTACAGCAAAAAAGGGTGAGACTGTTGCCTTTATTGGCGCTACGGGGAGTGGAAAAACAAGTGTGATTAATTTGATTCCACGCTTTTATGACGTAACGGAAGGTGAAATCCTGGTAGACGGTTTAAATGTCAAAAACTATACCCAGGAAGCTCTCCATAACAAAATCGGATATGTTCCACAGCGAGCGGTATTATTTAGCGGAACAGTTGCTTCGAATGTTTCGTATGGGGAGAACGAAAGAAAAGCGTCCTCTGAAGAAATGATAAAAAAAGCTGTTGAAATTGCTCAAGGTAAAGATTTTGTAGAAAAAATGGATGGACAATACGAAGGGAGAATATCCCAGGGCGGGACGAATGTCTCTGGCGGGCAAAAACAGCGCCTATCCATTGCCCGTGCTATTTATCGCCAGCCGGAGATTTATATTTTTGATGATTCTTTCTCCGCTTTGGATTATAAAACTGATCGAATTCTCCGCTCTGCCTTGAAAAGAGAAACAAAAGAGGCTACTACATTTATTGTCGCACAGCGCATTGGGACTATTAAGGATGCCAATCGGATTATTGTCCTTGAAGATGGACAAATCGTTGGGAACGGCACCCATGACGAATTAATGACAAGCTGTAAAACATATCAAGAAATTGCTTATTCACAGCTTTCAAAGGAGGAACTCGCCCATGAGTAAGAATGACTATACCATTGGTGATCATGAAAAGAGTGCCAAATCTCAAGGCCATCCTGGGCCCAGACCGGCGATGCCCGGGGCAAAACCAAAGAACTTCAGAAAAACAATGAGCCAGCTTGTTTCCTACTGCCGTGCTTATATTCCGATAATCGGCTTTGCATTAGTTCTAGCGTTTGCCGGTGCTGCACTGAATGTGTACGGCCCCGATAAATTAAGTGAGATTACAGACCTGATTCAAGAAGGTATCATGACAAAGATAGACATTTCTGCTGTAGAAAATCTGGTATTATTTTTAGCCGTCCTCTATGGTCTCGGTTTGATTTTCAACTATACTCAAGGCTTTATTATGGCAACTGTCACACAGCGGATTACGAAGAAAATGCGGGCGGAAATTTCGCAAAAAATGAACCGCATTCCTCTTAAATATTTTGATTCAACTAGCTTCGGAAATGTCCTCAGCCGTGTCACAAACGATGTAGACACAATTGGACAGACATTAAATAACAGTCTTGGAACGTTGGTTACAGGCGTCGCCACATTTATCGGTGCCATCGTTATGATGTTTTATACGAACTGGATTATGGCCCTTACTGGCATCATTGCGACACTCATTGGTTTTTCATTGATGAGTATTATTATGAAGCATTCACAAAAATATTTTATTGCCCAGCAAAAAGAACTTGGAAGGCTTAATGGTCATGTTGAAGAAATTTATGCAGGGCACAACGTTGTCAAGGTGTATAACGGTGAAAAAGAGGCAAAACGAGTTTTTCATGAAATGAATGGTAATTTATATGAAAATGCTTGGAAATCTCAATTTATGTCGGGGTTAATGATGCCAGTGATGGGATTCGTTGGAAACTTTGGCTATGTCGCCATCTGTGTGGTCGGTGCAATGCTGGTAACAAACGACATCATCTCCATCGGGACCATTGTGGCCTTTATGGTATATATTCGTCTCTTTACCCAGCCGCTCACCCAATTTGCCCAAGCAGCAACCAATCTTCAAGCAACTGCAGCAGCAAGTGAACGTGTTTTTGAATTTTTAGCTGAAGAAGAATTGGCCGATGAAAGTGGAAAAACCACCATTCTTGAAAGCATCAAGGGAGATGTAGAATTTAAACATGTCCATTTCGGCTATAAGGATGATCAAGTGATTATTAAGGATTTTTCCGCTAAGGCTAAAGCTGGACAGAAAGTAGCGATTGTTGGTCCAACAGGTGCCGGGAAAACAACTCTCGTCAATCTGCTCATGCGTTTCTACGAATTGAATAGTGGGGAAATTACCATTGACGGAATCCCTATTAACCAATTAACACGCAAAAATGTGCATGAACTCTTTTGTATGGTGTTGCAGGATACGTGGCTATTCGAAGGAACCATTAAAGAAAATATTATTTTTTCAAAAAAAGATGTTTCTGATGAGCAAGTAGAGGAAGCTTGTAAAGCAGTTGGATTGCACCACTTTATTCAAACCTTGCCTCAAGGGTACAACACAATGTTAAACGACAATGCCAATCTATCTGCGGGGCAAAAGCAATTGATTACCATTGCCCGAGCAATGGTTGAAAATGCTCCGTTGCTTATTCTCGATGAAGCAACAAGCTCGGTCGATACCCGAACTGAATTATTAATTCAACAGGCGATGGACCGGCTCACAGTTGGCAAAACATCATTTGTCATTGCCCACCGACTCTCAACGATACGCAATGCCGACTTAATTCTCGTCATGAAAGACGGCGACATTATCGAAACTGGCAACCACGATGAATTACTGGCAAAAGGCGGCTTCTATGCTGACCTATACAACAGCCAGTTTGAAAGTGCTTCATAATTTAAGACAGGGCCAGTACTCTATTTTTAAAGAGACTGGCCCTTTTCTTTGGTTCATACATTGTGGTAAATTTATGTTAACAAATAAATGCAGTTGGTTTACAAATATGTTGATTGGAGGAACCTGATTGATGTTTAAGCTACGTGGTCATCACCTTTTTTGCTTGTTGGGCTATCGCGGGATGGGTTATTCTGAGGAATACGTGAAAAATATGACATTTCTGCATCAAACTTTGAGATCTAATCCCAAGACATTGATACAAATTGTTAATGGTCCTGATCAGTTATGTGAGAAATTTCCTAATTCAGGCGTATATCATTGCCAAGACGAAAATATCTATAAACAGGATGCTGCCATCTTAAAGAAAATGGGACTTGAAATAGGCGAAATCCTAATGTGGGAAGAAATTGAAGAGCGTGTTCGAGAATTTATTGTTCCTAATGATATTCAAAATATATGTTCCACCTGCTCTTGGCGTACATATGGAGTTTGTGAAGAAGGAGTTCGAGAGATTCATGCCGGGAAAGGCTTACGAAAAATAAACTAGATTGATTAAATAATATATTTTAATGACAAGACCAGTACCCCCTTTTTCCTACATCTTGCCCCATAGACAACCTCTATGGGGCAAGATGTAGACCTTTTCTTTTTTCCCAAAAATATATTCTCACCATTTACAAGAGTTTTGGGTTAATAGATTCCTACCGCATCAAAGCCCGCATTGGCTGCTTTTACTTCGGCGCTTCCTTCACCGTAAAGATCTACGGCAGACTGGACAATTGCCTTACGTGCATCACTGAAATTAGAATTAGGCGTTAAGTAAACAGTTAAAGCACGATAGTAAATTTGGCCTAACTTATGTCTGCCAATTTCTTGGCCAATCAAGTAAGCAGCATGATTAGTAATCGAGGAGTTAACATGGACACCGCCGCCATCTACTGAAGTTGGCATGTTGTAAAACTCGTCCATATGATCAGGATATACTCCACCATTTGTACTGTACGATCTTCTTTGCTCATTTGCGACAATAACGCTATTTGGATTGCTTAAGCTGCGTAATACTGTTGAGCCGCTAGCTTTAGCAGCAGGAGCCATGATGTCCTCGCCCATTTCCCAATCTTCATCGTCAATTAGTACACCAAAGACATCAGCGAATGATTCGTTTAGTGCCCCGGATTGATTGCGATAAACCAAATTTGCTGAATTTGTGATAACGCCATGAGTCATCTCATGGGCAGCAACATCCAGACCTGCTGAGAGAGAGATCATGAACTCACCATCTCCATCACCATAGGTCATCCAGCGACCATTCCAGGAGGCATTGTTGTAGTTGTTTCCATAGTGAACTCTAGAAACGATTGCCATCCCTTTCCCATCAAGAGAATTACGGCCATGTTCGTTTAGATAATAATCATAGACTTTTTCAGAGTTATAGTGGGCATCAACAGCTGCTCGGTCGTAGTCCCCCTTAAAGGATGCAGAATTTCCAACATAAAGTGTATCATTTGCTGAACTATTATCATTTTTGGCATCATACGTTAGAATTCCGTCAAGACCCTTATGAGCGTAGTCAGCTAACGCAAACTTGGTTCCTGATTTAGGCTCCTTCACTTGAGAAATATGTAATTCCCGAAGAGCGCCATGTACCCCTTTTCCAACACCTTTTTGTGTTTTCATATCATCCGCATGCATTAGGCCATTATACTTGTCGATCACTTTACCAGTATTGGCATCGACAAAGACAAACCAGTTTCCAGGCTCATCACCCATGAAGTTAACATTTACCTTATATGCCGTATAGTTCTCGCCTTCAAAGGGGTAGACTACGAATTCGCTAGTTGGCTCATATGTCAACTCATCTGGAGCATTGACTGCTGATAATGCAGCCTTTATTGCTTGATCACTAGATAGAGCAGCCGATGTATCCACAGTATCATCCTCGGTAAGCGTCTGATTAATCCTTCCATTGACGGATACGACTTCATCATTTTTATTAAAGTGAACGATGACTTCAGAACCTTCGACAGGAATTCCATTTACTGACTGATTAAAGCGTACATGCGTCATCCCAAGCTGGTCCTTTTTAGTATCTTTGACTTTTAAGTTTTTGTCAGGATTTTTAATTCCAGTTTGGTTTTCCTTTTTCTTCAAATAGTTCAAAGCATTGGCTGGACTGCTCGAAGAAAATTTCTCAGCCATTCGCTCCTTCACAAATAGAGGAACATTCGCCTTCTCATTCCATTTCTTTACAGCTTGTACATTACTAACTGCCTTCGATTCAGTCGGCTTCGCAAACACATTACCCACTGGAATAGAACCTACTAAAAGTGCCGATAGAGCTACTGGTGCAATAAATTTTTTCTTCAACCTTTCATCCCCCCTATTATCTTCCATCACTTGTATTATAGATTAGGATAAATTAATTTACATGAATATTTAGAATTATTAATCATTAGTTATTAATAGGAATTTAACCCTATTATTTGTATGTCGTAGACTAACTCGATAAAACTATTATTATTTTTCCATAATTACTGAAAAAAGATTTGAGAATTAGTTGGGTTTACTTCAAAATAAAAGTAAATGACTTCTAAAAAACCAATAATTCGGTAAATATCCATCGACACAGACAAATGTCTCCGGGTATTGCCTAAACCATCAGGAAGTGATCGCGTGTATTTTGTTAGTGCATATCTTATCGGCAACATAATGTTTGGTTATTTGGTCATGAAATATCTTCATGGTAAAGATATTAGAATGATTGGCAGTGGGAATGTTGGGGCGCGGAATGCAGGGCGTTTTGGTGGGAAATCGGCATTCGTTATCATCTTTCTTGGGGATGCTTTGAAGGGGGTAACAGTTATTTTGCTTGGACGCTATCTGGGATATTCCGAAGCGATGCAGCTCCTCGGACTTGGCTTTGCAGTTATTGGGCATATCAAACCTATTACATTGAAATTCAAAGGCGGTAAGGGGATTTCTACATTCATTGGCGGCATCCTTGCCTTTCAGCCACTGCTTACTTTAGTCATTATTTCAGCCTTTCTCGTTTTTTATCCTTTAACAAAAAGTTTCACTTTGGCAGGACTAGGAACATTATTCATGATCCCAGTAGTACTGCTAATTGGAAGTGACAAGGTAATAAATTGTTTCATTATCTTCACAATCATAATACTGATTCTGTTAGCTCACTCCCAAAATATTAAAGAAAGGTTGACAAACCATGAACAAAAATCATGATTACCTTTTTAAGATTGCCGTTAAAGACGTTGAATTCGACCAGATTCATCATTTAAACTATCAAACCTTTTCAGAGGAAATCCCACAGCATGAACAAAATCCCAATAAAAAATTAGTCGACCAGTTTCATCATGAAAATACGTATATTATTTGCCTCAGAGATAATGAACTAGTTGGGATGCTTGCCGTCAGAGACATTCGCCCCTTCTCACTTGATCGAAAAATTGGTCCGGTCGAGGAGTCTATCCCTTTTAAAATATATAAACCTTGCGAAGTCAGATTGCTCGCGGTGAAGAAAAACTTTCGGAATGGTCGTGTATTCTTGGGCTTAGTTCAATTTCTTGTGCAATATTGCCTGAAGAAAGGCTACGATATCGCGTTTATTTCTGGAACAGTTCGACAACTAAAATTGTATCGACAGATGGGCTTCGAGCCATTTGCTGAGATGACAGGCAGTCAAGATGCTCCTTTCCAACCAATGTATTTAACAAAACAGACATTTGAAGCATCCCTTTCAGGCCGGATCCTTCCATTAGTTAATTCATTTCTGCCCGGGCCTGTCCATATTTCTGAGAATGTTAGAAAGGCACTTAACAGTATCCCCTATTCACATCGTTCTGAACACTTTAATGTAAAGCTCAGGGAAGTTAAGGAAATGCTTTGTCAGCTGACAAACTGCAAGTATGTGCAAATCATGGCTGGAACTGGAACGTTAGCCAATGATGCAGTAGCCGCACAGCTTTCCCTTGAAAAAGGTAACGGACTTATTATAGCGAACGGCGAATTCGGTAGCCGCTTGGTAGAGCAAGCAAAACGTCTAGGTCTCTCCTTCGAAGTATTAGAAAAAGAATGGGGTCAACCATATACAAAAGAGGAAATTAAGGCATGGTTATCGCGAGATACAGCCTGGATATGGGCTGTTCATAGTGAAACATCAACTGGCATGCTTAACGACATTAGTGTTTTAAAAGAACTCAGCAAAGAAGCTGGTGTGAAACTTTGCCTAGATTGTATTAGTTCCATTGGGGCACTTCCCGTGGATTTAAGCGGGGTCTATTTGGCAACTGGGGTTAGTGGTAAAGCACTTCGGGCATTTACAGGTTTATCCTTCGTTTTTCATCATCATGATATAGAACCATCTAGCACTATACCAAAATATTTAGATCTTGGCACCTATATGGTCAAAGGGAGTGTTCCATTTTCCCAGTCATCCAATCTTGTGGAGGCACTACATACGTCATTATCGGAAATTTCTCAGCAATCCTACACAAAAATTGCTGAAACTCATCAGTTGATAAGAGAGTCATTGAAGGACTTAGGCTTTCGGCTAATTACAGATGATGATTACAGTTCACCTATGATTGTAACAATTGAACTTCCCCCATCCATTCCAGTTGCAGAAGTTGGTGACCTGCTCTATTTCAATAACTACCAATTGCATTATGAAAGTTCGTATTTACAGGAGCGAAACTGGATTCAAATTGCCTGTATTCATCACTATCCGACGGAAGTTATTGAAACCATGATCAGACTTTTTTACAAGATTACCTGTTTATGGTAACAAACTCAAGAAGCCTCTCAGTAAATAATGATGAGAGGCTTTAGTATTATTACATTAATTATTAATATACTTCTCAAATACTTTTCCAAAATCCTTAATTTGATATTGTTCTCTTACCGAGGTGAGCCAAGCAAAGCCGAAATCAGTTAGCTTCTGGCATTCTTGGTCTAGTGCAGGATTTTCACCAAAACGGGCACCTTGCAAAACGGAAACAGCCTTTTCCAGACTGGCATCAGCTAAACCGACATATTTTTTATTTTCCTTATAAATTTCGGAAATACGGATAAGGGCCTTATATAAATCTTTTAATTTCTCAATTTGGTCCTTTTGGACGTCAATGTCAAACAGCTGGGAGCCAAGTTTGAATTTAATTTCAACATCTAGGTCGATTTTGCCAGCAGTTTCTAGAGTCACATCAGATATTGCATTTTCATAATAGGAATATCTTCTAAGCGTTCTTTTAGAGGAGACAGCATTCTCCCCATCTACATGAATCAGTGCCAAATTGGTAAAGCAATACTCATCAGCCTTGGTTTTAATGAGAAAATAAATCTGCTCATTATCCTCATGCATTACGTAATCATCAGCATCAGTTTTGTCATAGTCCTTCGGATCAATAATCTTTCCAATATCGGATAACCCCAAAGCATCGGCAGCAAATCTTTTTAACATAGTTTCTTCTCTCCCCTTCTCTAAACATTTTTCACACAGTAACATGTATATAGCTTCAAGTTTATTTTTATGTAAAGTCCAATATATGTCAATATTGTAAATAAACACTTTTCCAACTTACGACAAAAAAATAAGAGGGAGCCCATTAGAGAGACACCCTCCTCTGAAAGGATTATTTTTCAATCCGTTCAAAAAAATCACAAATCGTTAAGATGCCTTTGTCAAAGTTTTCAAGGTGGAAATGCTCATTTGGCGCATGGAGATTTTCACCCGGTAAACCGAAGCCCATCAAGACAACAGGAACATCCAATATATGATTAAAGTCCGAAACAATTGGAATCGAGCCGCCTTCTCTTTTGTATACCGGTGATTTACCGTACACATTTTGATACGCTTCAGCCGCTTTTTGAATCATTGGACTGTCAACTGGCGTTAGGAATGGATTACCTGTATCTTGAAGAGTCACTTGGACTGTACAACCTTTTGGCGCGTGCTCTTCAAGATGTTTTTGGATAAGCCCTTGAATCGCCTCAGGCTGTTGGTTATTGACTAGACGGCAAGAAATTTTCGCATGAGCCTCATTCGGGATTACCGTTTTCGTCCCTTCTCCTTGGAATCCGCCCCACATACCATTTATTTCTAATGTTGGACGGGAGCTTACTCTCTCAGAAAAAGGATAATCCTTTTCTCCCCCGGTCAGATTGGTTAACCCTAGCGATTGTTTTAGCTTCTCTTCATCAAAGCCTAATGCCTTCATTTGCTCTCTTTCAAATTCCGTCAGTTCAACAACATCATCATAAAAATGAGCAACATTTACTTTTCCGGTTGCATCATGCAAGCTTGAAAGCAATTGCACCATTAAATGGTTGGCATTCTGCACTCCTCCGCCATAACTGCCTGAATGTAAATCCGTATTAGCCGTTCTAAGGGTGAACTCTAAGGCACATAAGCCTCGTAATGAATAAGTAATCGCTGGTACCCCTTTGTCCCACATATCCGAGTCAGAAATAATGACTACATCACACGCTAATCTCTCTTTATTTTCAGATAAAAATTGCGGTAAATGCGGACTTCCGATTTCTTCTTCCCCTTCAATACAAAACTTTACGTTTACAGGCAGTTTATTATTTAATTTCAATAATGCTTCCACTGCTTTAATATGTAAGAACAGCTGACCTTTATCGTCTGTGGCTCCTCTGGCAAAAATCTTTTCATCACGGATAGTTGGCTCAAACGGCGGGGTCTCCCACAAATTTAGAGGGTCAACTGGTTGAACGTCATAATGCCCGTACACTAAAACAGTCGGAGCATTATTCTGATGAAGCCAGTCAGCATAGATAATTGGATGACCTTTCGTTTGAATAACTTCAACATGTTCCATGCCGATATCTTCCAGTTTTCCAGCAATCCATGATGCTGTTTTCTGCACATCTTCTTTATGATGTGATAATGCACTAATGCTTGGAATCCGGAGCAACTCTTTTAATTCTTCGATGTTTTGCTGATGATGGTTTGCTAAAAACTCTGATAATTGACTCATGATCTCACCTTTTCTATTATGTATTCTATTCTATTTTATCCGAAATTGTAGAAAACCCACAACTAGAGCTTAGATACTAACTATGTATGATTCCTCTGATTTCGATTCATCCATTTTGCATTTGCACTCATCTTTGTCAAATCAACTACTGATGAATATTGATAATGCTTACACCAATTACAAAATATTGATTTAGGCGATAATATCAATTTGGTAATAAGTGTATACGGGTTACTTGTCCACCCTTTATTCGGTATTAAAGAAATATCTACTCTATCCCCATTTCGTTTCACCTGATATATACCATCTATATGTCCCATTTCCTCAGATGGGCAAATAGAAAACTCACCACTCTGATTATTCATCACAAAGGCAGGGGAAAAATTAATTACAACCTTTTTAGACTGCAGTAATTCTATTTGCGACAGCCCAATCCCATTAGCTGTTTTAACATAATTATATTTGATTCCTTGTTCAAAATATTGCATCTGCTCATTTAATTCTATTTCTTTCACATGGCTATCAAGTGGAATGAACTCAATAATCTGACTTTCCATGGTATATCTAGAATAGTAGCGCAATTGTCCGTTCATAGGAAACGGAAATGGGAACGGATCTAATTTCAAGGCTGTCTCATTAAACCGAATATCTACAATTGTTTTCCTTCTCCTAATAAAATCGAAATTATATAAGAAAAATATCGGTAGGCAAGATGGCTTTTCACTTCCCGAACCAATGGGTGCCAATAAATTCATAGGAGTGCTCTTTTTTTTACGCAGTTCTTTTATAAAAACATGAATCATTCGTTTCTCCAAATCCTCAAAATCAAATGAAATTTGTACACAACCATCTACTTTTTCAAAAACAGCATTCGCGATGTTCGTTTGTAAATGCCTATTTAATCCCTTTTCTGCAACGTTACATTGCTCATTCGGATCAAATTTGAGTGACAAATCATCATACATATCTACATATCCATCATTTCGATAGGCTAATACCCGGTATCCCTTCCCAACTTTATCACCATTTAGATATTGTAACTCAAGTCCTTTATATATTGAATCAGGCAGCCTCTCAAAGTTGATTAAAGCTAACTTTTCCATTGGTGTGTATTTTATTCCAAATGGCAGTATTGTCTTCATCTTCATCGCAAACACCCCAAATTGGTTTATATGATTTGAAAAAACTACTCTAAACATATCATCCTGATTACAATCGTTGCTCTACACCAATTGTTGCTTCACACACATCCCATTTCATTATAGCATACGAAAAATTCAAAAAATATATAAGCTGTTTCCTTCCCTTCTCGTAAAGAAGTAGTTTAAAAAAATCCCTATTCATATACGACAAATCATAAAAGATCCTCTGTTTTGGACATGCCCAACGCAAGCAGCACATATATTGGTAGAGAAAGGGATGTGAGGCTATGATTCAGTTCATTCTATTTATTATTTTCATAGGGTTGTTTATCTTTGGTATGACGCTATTAAGATCAGGGCTGTTTAATCTTTCGGGGGATACTTTAAAGAGATGGGTACTACATGTAACTAACGCCCCTTGGAAAGGGGTATTGGTGGGTATTGTCATTACAATTCTGTTGCAAAGCAGCTCTGCAGTTATGATTATTACAGTTGGATTTGTTTCCGCAGGATTACTTAGCTTCCCGCAATCAATTGGAATTATCCTCGGATCTAATATCGGAACAACAATGACAACCGAACTCATAACATTTAATATTGAATCCTATCTTATACCATTAGCCATCATCGGGGCTGTTCTTGCACTGATGAAAAAGAGTAAAGTACGTAGTATCGGTTTTATTTTATTAGGAATCTCTGTTGTATTTTCCGCAATCCGTGGATTTGAGTATATAGCTGCTCCTTTAAAAGACATGGCTTTTATTAACGATTGGCTGTTAGCGATTGATAAGCATCATTTATATGCAGTTATCACTGGTATTCTAATTGCAGCCATTATTCAATCTAGTACAGCGACAACCGCTATTATTATGGGATTCCTATCGTCAGGAGCGATGAATTTAGATACGGGCATTGCCATTATTCTTGGAGCAAATATTGGCACTTGTGTAGATGTATACTTAGCATCAATTGGTTCGGGTAGGGAAGCAAAACTTACCGCTTATGCTCATATCTGGCTTAATGTCTTAGGCGTAATAGCTTTCTATCCGTTTATTGGGAGTCTTGCGAATCTTGGACTTCAATTATCTCAGCAGCCAGATGCACAGCTGGCCCATATTAGTGTCGTCTTTAATGTGTTGTCTTCCTTAATCGTTCTGCCATTCACCCATTACTTTGCACGCTTTGTGACCAAAATACATGGCCGGTAAAAATTAACTATACACATATGAACAGAGTTAGGGGGTTAAGACTGAGTATAGAGAGTTCGAGATGTTGTTTCCATTGATTTCCATTAGAAATGTCAATTAACTTTTTAGATGAACTTAGACTGAAATGACCTAACTGCTTCTCTTCTAGGTCAAAATCGAGTATTTTCTTTTATCATCTAGAGTTACTATTAAAGAAGAATCTAATACATGTTCCTTATTTTTATTTTTTTAATCCGATTTTCTTCAGTTCAATAATCAAATTTTATCAAGTAGTAAGATTTGGTATTAAAAAAATTTATTAATAGACTATATTAAAAATATATAAGCCCCAATATTTGTAAGCCTTTCGCCATTTAATCTTGGTTTAAAAAAACCACTAGAGTATTGGACGAAGTCAATCCTATTTGCTCCGTTTTATTTTATTAGGAATAAATGGGGAAATATCGAAACTCTTCAGTTTGGATGCCTATATTCAATACAGCTTTGTAAATTTATTATAGGCATTTTAAAAAGGCAACCACCCAAAGCGGGTTAGTTGCCTTTCTTTAAAATGAGTTGCGAGATACACTCCACATGGCTCGAGAGGACAGAATGAATGTCATTTGAGCGTATCCGTTCTCGGAAACATATCCACTACGTTTTTGGCACTATCGGTAGGCGGGAACATATCGACCTTCAACTATCACACCATTAAATGTGTTTAGTTAATAATATCGCCTTTGTTTTTAGCTAAATTTTCATGCCATTCTCGTCGCTTAGTAGCTGTCGGTTTCGTCCACTCTGTTTCTTCACCAATAATTTTTAAAGGTTCTTGTGAGCGATAAGAACGCGTTAAGTTACCAGGGAACTTTTTGTCAGTAACATTTGGGTCGTTTTCAAATTCACCTGTAGGTTCTACTATATAAACGCGTTCTCTTCCTTTTCCTTTTGCTAATGCTGCTGCAAGACCTGCCCCATTGACATTAGCAGTGAAATAAATATGGTTCATTTTAAGCCCAGGTTTGTAATTTGAATTTCCACCCGCTATCAGAAAATCACCAACTTTCAAATCTGCCTTTGTCCCATGGTAAAATGGGCCTTTATCTGTTAGTGCACCATTATATGATTTGGCCAATTCATAATTTCTAGTTGCCTGTTCAGAATCACCCAACTCCTCATAACAGTTGGCAATGTTTATATACAACGTGGAGTAAGCACTCTTAACGTTATCATCATCTATATTTTGTGCACACTGTAAGGATGTTTCCATCCATTTTAATTTATCTGTAATATTTTCTTGTATACGAGCTAAATGATAAGCTGCGATAAATCTTTCATAGTCATCCGTTGCTTCGTGCCATGCTTTATGAAACATCGCAATCGCACCCTCACTGTTTCCACAGTCCTCCAATCCCATCCCACTCATGCAGATTTTAATAATAACGTTATTTGGATCAAATTTTTTATTCATCTAATCTTACCTCCAAATTAATTGAATGTTATGATGAGTATATCCAGAACTTCAACTGCTCAAGATCTTCTCCATTGGCTTGCCTTTTGCCAATTCGTCGATTAATGAAGCAGACCAAAATAATCACTATCCCAAATCCCCCAACAAATCTCACTAATATACTATCGAAGTATAGCAGTTGAAATTCAGAACGAACAGTCTATATTTGCAATTTTGTATATGTTATAATTAAAGTGAGGAAGAGTATATTATCAGTGAAGTTAAGCTTTTATTGTTTCGGGGGTGCCTAGCACAACCCGAAATTAGCTACGCCAAACATTCACCAATCGTACCGTTTACGAAAAGGGCACTCTTAATAGGAGCGCCCTTTTCGTAAACATTGATGTAATTAATAGTCTTTTTTCTTTACTGGAATCCAAATTTCGCTTCTATACTTAGGATTCCCAGTGTCTGGACTCTCACTCCATAAAATTTCAGGACCTTCAACCGCCTCGTATCCTGATGATGGAAACCACTCTGAATATATCCTACCCCACACATTTTGAAGTGTTTCCGGGAATGGTCCAATCGATTCAAATACAGCCCAAGTACTAGCATCAATTTTTAATACATCAAATTCTGCTGTTTCATCACTTGAAGTTGCTACACCGATGTAATGATCTAGTTCTCCTCTTTCTTCCATTCTTCCTTCCGAGAAATTAGTGGAAGCACTAATAATACCTGTTGGTTCTACATTTGAAATTGCTTTTAATTGTTTAATAACATCCGTGGTTAAAAGTTCAGTCATTTTTGCAATCTCTGGATTGACACCTTTAAAAATAATTGGAACTCTCTTCTTAAATCCTACTAACTTAAAAGGTCCTTTCTCAACAATACGATAGTTCATTTCGCATCCTCCTTTAATTGATAATTGAAAGGTCATTCGAGGATAAGCTTTTAATTGTGTATTCTCACTCCTTGCCTCAGAAGGGAGAATGCCATGCAGGGAATGAAAAGCACGGGAAAATGAATCAGCCGAATTATAGCCATATTTGACGGCTACATCAATTATTCTCAAATCCCTATCTTTCAGATCAAGTGCAGCCAACGTCAGTCTTCTTCTCCGAATATATTCTGATAAACTTATGCCTGCTAAAAAAGAAAACATCCGCTTGAAATGATACTCTGAACAATAAGCGATTTTAGATACTTCACTATAATCAATTTCCTCTGTTAAGTGCTCTTCAATATATGCCAATGCATTATTCATACTTCTTAAAGAATCCATCAAACAACCTCCTTTCATCATCAATATTATCAGAGGATGCATTTACCCATCCGACAATCTGTGCACAATGTAGTCGACTCACCTTATTCGGGAAACCCTTTAGTTTACATTTGTTTATTCATTAATTGCTCTAACCCTGCTTCGGATGTTAACATTTCAAGATTATTAAATATTTCCTCTTCGCTCCAATTCCACCATTGAAGCTTTAGCAAGAATTCAATCTTTTCGTCACTAAAGCGTTTTTTGATAAACTTAGCTGGATTCCCACCATATATTGAATAGGGTTCAACACTTTTTACTACTGTTGAGTTAGCAGCAATAATCGCACCATCTCCAATTTTAACACCTGGCATTATGGTTACATTTTGACCTATCCACACATCATTGCCAATCACTGTGTCACCCTTAAAAGGAAGTTGTTCTATTGTAGGAGTCACTTTTTCCCATCCACAGCCAAAGATATTAAAGGGATAGGTTGTAATTCCATCCATTCTATGATTTGCACCATTCATGATAAACTTAACACCCGCTGCAATTGCACAGAACTTGCCTATAATGAGTTTATCTCCAAGAAATTCGTAGTGGTGCTCTATATTATCATAAAATTTCTCAGGAGATTTATTATTGTCGCTGTAATAAGTGTATTCACCAATCTCAACATTTGGTCTTTTAGGTAGATTACTTATATAGCAAACCGTCTTTATATTTTCATTCGGATAAAGCTTTTTCTTATCTGGCCCCGTCATTGAATATGGGCTCCTTTCAGGTATTCAACCTCATTTACTAGTCTTTGAAGAATCTCTATTCCTTTTCTTGTACAATCTACATTAGTTGATATTAAGGAAATAACCTTATCGACCCTTTCCTTGTAATCGCTTGGCTTGATCTTAAAATCCTCGATCATCTTAACAGCCTTTTTTTCATTTATACAGTATTCTTTATTTACTGCAAATAAGACTTGATTAAGGGAAGATATGCTTCGAAAGCAATGCCCGCAAACATAGGATACATCGTCTTTATCTATATTGTTCTCAGCAAACATTAAAGAGAAACCTGCCTCAAACATAAAAAATTCAGTTAATCCTTTCTGCAAAGCGGTTGGATAACGTTCTGCTTGCTTTTTAAACTCATAAAAGTTTTCATCATTAGCATATAGTATTTTGCTAATCGCTAATTCTCCTCGATACATAGCACTTATATATCCATGGGGATGCCCCGTCTGATAATTAGCAGTAGCAATTCCTTGCTCCGTATCTTTGATTATTTGTACCACCCGTTTAATATCACGTAAAATTAAGTCCACATGATATCCGTTTATGACTAACCATCCGCCGCCATTAATCCAATCACCCCATGCTCCGGGAGGTACAATAAGGTTGCTTCTATTCTCATCATCCAACTCTGTAGCAAGTTGATTAATTACTGTAATGTCAAATAACTCTGAATTGTAATAGATTCCGAAATCTATATCAGAATCCTCTGTATGGGTGCCTCTTGCACGAGAACCCCCTAATACGATGCCTTCTATATAAGGCAAAGAGGATAATTTTTCTGTCACTGATTGAATAATATTATCTATCATACTGAATCACTCCTTTCAATATCAAAAGCTATATCTCATGTTGAGAAACACCTTTTTTGCCATATGTTCCTTATGCTTTACGTATATTTATATGGAAAGGGGGCCTTCAGAATTCATCTTGAAGGCCTTATTTTCCCTGATTAGTGATCTAAACTACTTAGCGCTTAGATAAAATCCATAATCTTTTTCACTGCCCTACTTACGATCTGTCAAATAAGAAAAGTAAAATAATTATCGGACTAAGTTTAATTTCTTATCTTTGATTTCATAAATCACATTAGCCACATTATCAAGTAGCCGATTGTCATGGGTGATAAATACTATAGTTCCGGCATACTCCTTCATTAGTATTTCCAAAGCCTCTAAGCTTGGTATGTCAAGGAAGTTGCTCGGTTCATCCATTAGTAAGATGTTATATCTACCCATAAGCATTTTAGCTAGCAATAATTTAATAATTTCTCCGCCGCTTAAAACAGATAAGCTTTTTCCAATATCATTCTGTTTCACCCCCATGGATGCTAGCACTGAACGAATTTCCGATACATTGTAATCACAATCCTCCTGCATAAACTCTAGGACATTCTGATTACTGTTGTACTTGTAACCATTTTGTGCAAAGTAACCTATTTTTGCCTTAGGTGAAATAGAAATTCCATCTTCATGGTTTAAGATCATTTGGATTAAAGTTGTTTTTCCGGTTCCATTACTACCAGTTAATGCCACTTTTGCTCCAAGCGGAATTTGAAAAGATACATTTTCAAACAATACCTTATCTCCAAATATTTTATTAATTTCCGTACCAGCAATAGGATATGGATTGTGGAGCTCCAATGCTTTACTTTGCCTGAAACGAATCCTACGAATGTCTTCTGGGGCTTCTACTTTTCCTAAGGCCGCAATCCTATGTTCTAGGGACTTAGCGGCATTATGCATCTTTTTTTCCTTACTTCCCATTGATTTTTGATGAGCTAAACGCCCTCCGCCTTCAGTACTTTTTTTCTTTGAAGCACCTTTTGCCTTTTTTTCTATTTTACGGGCCTGCTTTCGCTTTTCCTCAGCAGCCCTTTCCAATCGGGCACGTTCCGCAATAAATTGTTCGTATTCTGCAGACTGGCTCTTGCGTTCTTCCTCTTTTTGGCGAAGATAATCAGAATAGTTTCCCCAATACTCAGTGATTTTGCCATCTTTCAGTTCCCATATTTTATCTACTACCTCATCAAGAAAATAGCGGTCATGGCTAATAACTAACAGTGCACCTATAAAATATTTTAGCTGTCCGATTAGAAAATCAATTCCTTCACGGTCTAAATGACTGGTAGGTTCATCCGCTAAAATACCATGAACCTGTGCCGATAAAGCTTGTGCTATTTTAAGCCTTGTTTCTTCACCGCCGCTCATGGTCTGAATATCTAATTGATTAACACCAAGCTTGCCTACAAGTCCAAAATCTTTTTCCTCTTGCAAGGTTACCTTGTCCAACTGAGGGATATAGGCAAGTTCACCTAGACGATTCATTTTACATCCTGGAGGAGTTAATTCTCCTAAAATCACCTTAAATAAAGTGCTTTTTCCTGCACCATTTGCTCCTACTAAACCAATACGGTCATAATCATATACTTCTAAATCGTCTATATCTAAAACATCGCGTCCTTTAAATTCCACACGAATGTCTTTTGCTTTTAATATCAATTCCATAACATTTTCCTCCTGTCTATAATCGCATGTTTTCATTTGCTTGTACGCAGGGAAAACCCTACGATTTAAGCAGGAAGAATTACATGAAAATTAAATACATAAATATGTCCCTCCTATGAATTTTGTTTTAAATCTAATTTTCTAATCTCGGTCATCATCGGGCAAACGATAGCAACGCCAATAATTAAAATACCTGATAGTAAAAACCAATGATTTACACCGATTCTATCAGCAAAAAACCCAGAAAGGATTAAGCCAAGCGGCATAGCGAATGACATAATACTTCCGGTCAAAGAAAATATACGTCCTAAATATTCAGGCTTAATTTTCTCCTGAAAAAGAGCTGTTTGCACACCGCTATAAAATGGCACCGAAAGCCCCATTATTGCACAGCAGACTACAAACATTACAAATCCATTTGAAGGAAGTAATCCTGCAATGGCTAAACTAGCTCCCATCATAAAAAATGAACCCGTTATTAATAGTACACGCTTTTCGTAACTTCCCAATCTTCCTAATATCAAGCCTCCTGCCAGCATACCAGAGGCAAACGCAATTTCGGTGATAGAAATATGCATCGGTGTCCCATTAAAATATTCCATACTGAATAAAGGGTATAGTGCATTAATTGGCATATAAACAAATGTATATAGTGTGCCTAAAAGTAATAAGGCAAATAATCCTTTGTTTTGTTTCAGTACGACAATTCCATCTTTCATTTCTTTTATGAAATTTGGTTTTAAACTTTGCACTTGATCGCCAAGCTTAGGAATACGTACAATTGCTACCGTAATAGACGCAATCACAGCACCCAATACATCGATGGCAATAATAGCATTTAATTCCCAAACAGAATATAACAATGCTGCAACCGCCGGACTAACAATATAGCTTATAGACTGCAAAGACTGACTATAGCCTGCACATTTCGTAAGCTGTTCTTCTGGTACTAAAAGTGGAGTAACCGCATTGAGAGCTGGGGTATGAAAAGCTGTTCCAATGCTACGGATAAACAATACTACCATAACCATCCAGATAGGTAACTCCATATACAATGCAACAATAGCTAGCACGGCCCCAGCTGCTGCGATAATTAAATCAGCACCAATCATTATCTTCTTCCTATCATGACGATCCACTAATACACCAATGGCTGGTCCAAAGACCGCATAGGGTAAAAAACCTACAAGTGAAGCCATAGACAAGACCATCGCAGATCCTGTTTTTTCTGTAAGGTAAAAAATAATCGCCATTTGCAGGATGGCACTAGTGATTAATGATACTGCCTGCCCTGCCCATATTGTATAAAACTTAAGTTTCCAATTGTTGTATTTTTCCATTTATATTATCTCCTGCATATTATTTTGCTTGAATTTCTATTTTGAATAGCATTCTAGGCAATAAAAAATGCAGGCCTAAATCCACAATGTGGCTTTTGGTCTGCATACATACAATATGGAAACATTCATAATAAAGACATAGTTAAATAAAGGTATAGTTAAATGACCTATATCCTCACCGTAACTAATGAATGCTCAATATCGTATAAATAAGCACAACAAAAAAGCCTATCATCGGGGATAGATTCTGCTTTTTTTATTGCCAGCTTATCTTAAACGCATTGAGGCTGTCATAGTTTCGGTTCCTCCTAAATTCTTATTTGTATCAGCGTATATTTTAACACAACAAGTCGTTTTAAGCAACTTTAAAATTAAAAAAATCCAATATTAACCGCCAAAGGGTGCTAGCCCCTAATTGGCGGTTAATATTCTATATCTCTTCGTCAATCTCAATCCCAGACTTGAATTCAACGGTGAGCTTATCTTCATATATCGTTACTTTCTCAATAAGTCGCCTTACTAACTGTTCATCATATTCCTCCAACTCACAGGATTGTTCATTCAAGAAATCAGTCATTTCAGCGATTCGTTGCCTTTTTCCTTCTCGCTCTGCATTTTCAACTAGTGCATTTTGCTTCAATTCACGAAGCCGATAAATTTCATCAGCCACATCTTCATAGTCATTCTTGGACTTTGCTTGGATTAGAAGCTGTTGTTGCAATTCTTCCAATTTGCCATCAATATCAACGGTGGCATTATCATTTTCTTCATTAAGTACGGTGGCTATATTTTTCTGTAACGTTGAGAGGAAGGGTACTTTGTTAGCCAAAAGTTCGTTAATAGCCTTGACCACTGCTGTCTGTAATATTTCCTCGTTTATGGTAGAGGCCGTACATTCAGACCCTTTTTCCTCCAAACGGCTGACGCATCTCCAAACAATAGACTTGTAACCTCGGTTATTCCAGTGTACTCGTCGGTAAATATCGCCGCAATGACCGCAGTAAACAATACTCGATAAAGCATACTTGCTGCTATAGACTCTCTTTTTACCGCCTTTGCCGCCCCGAAGATTTGCTCTTCGAACCATCTCTTCTTGAACCTGCATAAAAAGGTCGCGTGGAATGATAGGCTCATGGCTGTTTTCTACATAATACTGGGGAACGATGCCGTTATTCTTGACTCGCTTTTTAGAAAGGAAATCAACCGTATATGTTTTTTGTAGAAGGGCATCACCGATGTACTTTTCATTTTGTAGTATTTTTTTCAGCGTTTCTGGCCTCCATTTTGATTTACCTGCCGCTGTTAGAATACCGTCTGCTTCTAGTCCTCTTGCTATCTGTAAAAGGCTCGCCCCCTCAAGGTACTCCCTATAAATCCGTTTAACCACCTCAGCTCCCTCTGGATCAATCACTAGCTGCTTGTTTTCATCCTTGGTGTATCCAAGGAAACGCTTGTGGTTGACCTGAACTTCACCTTGTTGATATCGATACTGAATACCTAGCTTTACGTTTTGGCTTAAGGATTGGCTTTCCTGTTGGGCAAGGGATGCCATAATGGTCAACAAGACTTCACCCTTGGAATCCATGGTGTTGATATTCTCTTTCTCGAAGAACACAGCAATGTTTTTATCCTTTAACTGACGGATGTATTTAAGGCAGTCTAACGTATTTCTGGCAAATCGGCTAATGGACTTTGTGATGATCATGTCTATTTTTCCTGCCATACACTCTTCAATCATACGGTTGAATTCTTCACGCTTTTTTGTATTTGTGCCTGTGATGCCGTCATCCGCAAAAATTCCTGCCAATTCCCATTCCTTGTTCTTCTTAATATAGTTTGTATAATGCTCGATCTGAATGTCATAGCTTGAAGCCTGCTCCTCACTATCCGTTGAAACACGACAGTAAGCGGCCACTCGTATTTTGGGTTTGCTTTCACTATTTTTATTATTTCCGATTCGTTGAATTGCCGGAATGACTGTTACATTCCTACTCACTGCCACTTTTTACACCTCGCTTTCTATCAAACTGTAGGCATATTCCGCCTGCTTGTATGGGTCGTCATATTTTTGCACTAGAGGTTTTGCTTTGAACTTTATAGGATAATAAGTTTCCGGTTCATCTTTAGGTTCCCATATCCTTCCTAGCTTTTCTGCTCGTCTTCGCTTTTCTACTTTGGCTTTTTCGAAGGTTTCCCCATCAATAATTGGAGGGTAGAATTCATCTCCAAGGTAGTGCTTATTCTGTAACATCTTTCCTGCAGTGGCATGGTAGCAGTCTATGCCAGCTTTTTTAGCGGCACCCTTCAAAGAAAGTCCTGCCAAGTACCCTGAAAATAATTCTTTTACTTTTTCTGCTGCTATATCATCTACAACAGCCTTTCCATCTTCAATTCTATATCCATAGGGTGTGTGACCCATCTAATTCACCAACCTTTCCTTCAATGTGATTCCACATTTTAATTCAAACCCAACTTTCTCTCGTGAAAAGACCATAATCTTTTCTACGTAATTTTCAAACAGCTCTTCCTCATAGGCTGTAAGCATTTTGGACTTAGTTGCAAACTTAAGCAGACGGTCAACCTCTTCAACTTTTGCAAAATTCCCATTGACGGAACGAGTAAGTTGATCCTTTTCGACAAGAAGCCTTTCTCTTTCTGCTTCCAGTGAATACTTTTCTTTATTAAACAGAGCAGGTTCCAGATATCCTTTGGCCATTAAACCCGTCAGCATCTGGCTCTGCTCCATGTTGTTTTCAATCTTAGTTTCCAACTCTTCAATTCTGCGAAAACTTGCTGCATTGTTCTGGTTACGTAACCCATTCAAAAGTGGTCTTAGTATGAATTTCTGACCGAAAATTAGTTTATTCATCATCGTAACAAATGCAGTCTTTATATCTTCATCTCGAATGAACTGCATAGAACATTCCGTTATATTGCTTATATGCTTACTGCAGCACCAAGCAATGTACTTTCTTGGACCGGATGAATGAATCCGTCTTTTAAAGGTACCGCCACATTCTGAGCAGATAATTTTGCTAGAGAAAGCATATCGGTTTAGATATTTGCTGTTGCGCTTTTCGATACCTTTTTCCTTTGCTCTCTGATTGAGAACAGCATCCACAGCTTCAAAGTCTTCATGGCTGATAATTGCCTCATGATGGTTTTCTACTAGGTACATATCTTTCTCACCATAATTGGTGTGCCTATTAAAATGACTGTCAGTATAAGTCTTTTGCAAAATAACATCGCCAGTATATTTTTCATTGGTCAGAATCCCTCGAATGGTTGTAGCCGTCCAACGGCCACCTCTTTTTGATGGGATACCTTTTTGATTCAAATCATCTGCAATTTTCTGTGTACCTTTGCCCGATAATACTTCTGCAAAAATATACTTCACAACTTCAGCCTGCTTGGGGTTTACTATCATTTGACTGCCAATATTTTGATAACCATATGGCGGGTAGGAAATTTTAAAGGTTCCGTTTTGAAATCGTCTTTGAATGGCCCACTTCGAATTTTCTGAAATGGAAATTGACTCACTTTCTGCAAGCCCACTTAAAATAGAGAGCATCAATTCACTTTCCATTGAACCCGTATTAATATTTTCCTTCTCAAAATAGATATGAACCCCAAGGCCTATCAGTTTTCGAACCATCTCCAAGCAGTCTGTAGTATTTCTCGCAAATCGGCTGATGGACTTTGTAATGATTAAGTCAATTCTCCCAGTTTCACAGTCTGATAACATTCTAAGCAGGTCAGAGCGGTTTTCCTTTTTCGTGCCACTGATTCCCTCATCATAATATAGGCCTGCATATACCCATTCTGGATTCGCCTTTATGTAGGTCTCATAATGGGCCTTTTGTGCTTGCAAGCTGACTAGCTGTTCATTACTATCTGTTGAAACTCGGCTGTAGGCAACTACTCGTGTTTTTGGCTTAATAAAAGAGTTGGCTAGATTTCCTTCTATTTTCGTTATCTTTTTCATCCTCTCACCTCCTTCTTGGTAGGTCACATATTACCTCTGAAACCCTTATATATCAACGATTTCAGGGCATTATCTCAGCTAAAAAAGGGGGGGAAGTTTGTCGGTTTAATGCGTCTATTTTGTTGAATTCCACTTCAGTTATTAAGCCTTTTTCGAGCATCTTTCTCAGCAATTTTTCTGCCTGGATATAATCAAACTCACATTGTAACTGTTCCTGTGATACTCTCTTTAGTGCGGTGCTGTTTTCTATAGCCTCATCTAAGATCTTCGTAACTTTTTTATCCTCATGCTGATTCACTAGGAATCACCTCCTACCTAATAGCCGTGGGAACAGGTCGAAGTTGAGGATTTGTAGAATTTAATTAAATCAAGGCATAAAAAAAGAGCCTGCAAGGGAAGAACCCTCACAGGCTACTTAAATTTAATAGTTTAATATTTTATTTGGGAGGCTTGATGAAATTTAAGAAATACTGTTTTTTTACCTGCTCTATTTGATTAATCATACTTAATAAATGCATCCGTAAAGCCTGCCTTCTTAGCTTTGGTAAGCTGTGCCTCAGCATTTGCTTTGTCCGAATATGCACCGATCTGCACACGGTAATATTTCTTTGTCACCGGCCCTGCTGGTTTATTTTCTGTGCTAAGTAACTTCTTCACATCCGCTCGAAAGGTGTCCATACTCTTCCCATGTTTAGGAAACCAGTGCATCACATCCCCATGGTTACTGGCAATGCCTCGTTTATAACCTTCGCTGTGACAGATGATATCCTCCTCACTAAACCCATAGAGTTTGCAAAGATATACACAAAGCTCTACAGCTTCCTTATAAACGGCAGAAAAATACGAGGCATCAGTTAGACCGTCCTCGCAGATTTCAAATCCAATATGAGTATTATTCGCCGTTCCGCCAGCATGCCAACCTCGGTGATTCCAAGGCAATGTTTGATAGGTAGCAATAGAGCCATCTGCTAATTTACCAATAAAGGCATGAAAACAAACTTGACGACCCCCAGGTTTATCTTGATTCCAATGGTTGTTGTACTGGTTCTTTCCTAACAAACCGTCATCTGGTCCAACATATCGCTTAAGCCACGGGTTGTTGGCCCCAGTTGAGTGAACCATGATACCCTTCGGTTTTATTGTTTTACCTGCTTTATAGCAGGCATTGTTCGTAAGTATTAGTTTGCGTAACTTCATTAAAATCACCTCTAATCAAATATTAATTCAATCATATTCCATCACCAGGCTTAGGCGGTTCCTTATCACGTCCATGTAGTTTCTGTAGAACCGATTTTAGGTTTTCTGGGATAGGCAGTCCAATATGTCCAGCATTCTCCAAAATGGATACTCCTTCATTACTTAGGTAGAAAAAGATTACTGCTGTTCGTAAAATGCCACTATTTTCTCCAATACTAACCAAAATTTGTGTATCGATAATATGAGCGATTCCTACCATTATAAAGATGAGCACCTTTTTGAAAATTCCCTTAGCACCGATTTCGCTACACAGTTTTTTATTCGCAATTGCACAAAGGACACCTGTCAGATAATCGATGACCACGAAGGCTACCAGTGCATAGAGAAATCCATCATAACCGCCGAGAAACCATCCGAAAAATCCACCGGCAGCGGCAAAAGTCAGCTGTATCCAATTCCAAGTCTCTTTCATTAAAAACACCTCCGTTTCGAGTATTTGTATATAGAAAAGCACCCCTGCAAATTGCAAGAGCGCTGAATTTTATCTTTATATTATTTGAATTAGGTCATGAATTTGTTGCATTACATCTGCCCTTGGTCTTCCTGTACCAATAGGTAGCCATGTGACAGGTGGTATATCGAATGCCTGGGAGGAATCAAAACTATTAACCATTATAATAATCGCATCAATAGCTTTGCGTATTTCAACGATATGAAATGGCCAATTCTTAACAGCTGTCTTTCCTGCGATGATATCCTCTTTCCAAGTTGCAGGGGACAGATTGTAATAGCTACGAATCCTGTTTATAGCAGTTCGAAGCGTCTGAATATGCGCTGCCTTTACATGTGTCACATTAGCGGTGATGATTTCAAAAGGTAATGCTAAAATCGTGAAGGTACGAACAACTTCTGTGCTTGCTGATTCGATATCACTGTCAAGACAACGGAAGGTAACCGTATGATTTCCTGCAGAAAGCGGTTCTGCTTGGTAAATTGTCTTGACCCCATTACCAAGATAGCCGCTTACAGAAAACCGTTCAGGATTGTCTACGCTATTTTGCCATGGACCAGAGTCAATTTTTACCTCCACTATTTGTGTTTGTCCATCTGGTTCAATTCCTGTTTTGATCATAAAACGTGGTGTAGGGTTATAAGTAAAAAATTGCCAGACATTGGACAGTCCACTACCGGTGCTGCAGGAGGGCTGTTTTTCTTAACCGTGTTGCTAACTACAAAGGCAGACACTGCATCAAGTGCATCTGTAACACTGATTCGATAACGGGTATACCGACCAGCTATCTGTGAAGCATTTACCTGAAGGCTACCTGAAGTATTGCTTGAAATAATAGTCGTCAGTGCTACGTATGCCGACCAATTCACACCATCTGTCGATATAGACTGTTGTATGACATACTGCTTAATCGCACTGGTTCCAGGTACCGTCCCACTCCATGAAAGATTTATTGTATTAGCTTCATATATAGGAGGGTTTGCCGAAAAAATAGTTGGCGGGATCGGTAGTATATTTTTACGTACAGTATTGCTGGAAATAGTCCAGTCTGAGTAATAAACCTCCCCAGCCGTACCTCGAGTTCTTATTCGGAACCGACGATAATGACCACGTGTAGCAGGTGGACTGACATTTAAAATACTGCTTGTTGCAGAAGTATTGACTATCGCCAATGCCAACCAGGCACCCCAATTGCTATTATCAGGCGAATCACTATATTGTATTTCGTAGGATGTAATGGCATTGCCTGCGCCGCCAGATGCTCCGCTCCAAGAAAGAGTAACATTTCCTTCAGATAATGTTGCGCTTACCGTACAAACGGTCGGTGCCGCACAAGCTGTGACATTACAATAGATACTATTGCTGACTTTCTCTATTGAATAAACATCCAATGTGTCGATTGTCCAAATACCAAATTGTGTGTATGTTCCTGGAGTCCTCGATACAGTTGGGTTATAACTACCACCGCTTGCCGCCAATGTCAGTATGGTTAACACATTCCATGTACTCCATGTGCTGTTATCTGTGGATGTGCGGCTGGCAATTTGATATCCCTTAATTGGACTCGTACCGCTTGACGCCCCGCTCCAAGAAAGTGTGATCGTCTCATCACTATATGCTGCCGGGGAGGCAACAGCTGTCGTTGCTGGCTTTGGCACAGTATTTCTACGGACGCTGTTTGTGGACACTTTCCAGCTAGAGTAATAACTAGCGCCTGCTGTACCACGGGTTCGTACCCGAAATCTACGGTAATTACCTCGGGTAGGAGGTGATGCAACCGATACACTACCACTTGTCGCTGTGGTGGTCACTGTGGTCAGAGCAGTCCATGCTCCCCATGTGACGTTATCTGCAGAGTCACTATATTGAATTTCGTAACTGGAAATCGTATTATTGATGCCTCCAGAAGCCCCACTCCAAGAAAGGGTCACATTGCCTTCCGCAAGTAGCGGAGAAACCGTACAAGCTGTCGGAGCTCCACAAGCCGTAGTAAGCAATGGAGCACTTAGTACCGTATAGCTTGAATTGGTAATCACACCAGAGGATAATGGTAATCGTCCATCAGATACCACTTTGAATGTGACTGGCTGGGTTGCATTACCTGTAGTAGAAGCACATGTCACCGAAACATATCTAATCCTTGGTGTGGTCCCTTCCCAGTTATCTCCGTCTGCCGCTTTAATACGCACTTGTGAAGAAGATCCATTTACAGTCATAGTGCAAAGCAATGCATAACCACTACGAATAAAGGAACCTGATGAACCTAACGCAGCGGATATGGTGAAGTTGTATGTCATCTGACTATTATTAGGTCGGCTTTTAGTATAAGTAATCGTGTAATGAACGGTCGGGCTAGAACCCGCCTGCAAAGTTATACCGTTAATATCCGCCACTTACATTCACCTCCTATTCATAAACAGCCGAAACTAACGAATTTACCAACCCACAAAGACTAGTATTCAGTCGGGTATCTATAATGTTATTTGCTGAAATCGATGTAGCAGCCGAAGGTACTAAAACATCAGCAATGCCAAGTTCATAGATATCGCTTGTTCTTGTCAACTCTGGGGCTGTGGGTGTTGCTGTAGGAGTACCCGTGACAATGGCAAGCTGAATGCTCCTCGTAATTTGACTTAACCTAAGCACAACCCGGTCTATGCGAGGATTACTTCCGTCTGCTGTAGCAAGGGGTTTATTTAAAACATCCGTATTTTCATATCTATATCCATTAATCCATGCACTGCCCACTGCTATGCTCACTGCCAACCCAATCCCAGGAGACACCAAAAGGTTTGTTGGTGTCGCATAAAATATGCCGTTCGAGACAAGACTTCCAAAATATGAAGCAAAGTCCGTTGCATCATAGACTCTATCTCCATCGGATGAGTTAAAAAATCCACTTTTCTCCATAAATCCTTCCCCCCCTTTAAATGGCTTTTGTGTACTCTATAACCACATAGCCTGTATATGCTGTTCTATCATTTCCTGGTTCGACGACAATGTCGGTCAAATTCGCAAAGAGTCCGATTTGCGATGCGAAGTTGTTGTACCGAGCAAGCGGCAGTGGTAAGAAGACATTCCCGTTCGTGACAAAACCGGATAGATTGACAACAGTGCTGAGGTTTGCTATGCCATGAGGTACATGTTTTGGTGTCGTATCCGTAAGCGAACCCAGATTTATCTCTTTACGATAAATCGTCTTGCCATCAATCCATAGTCGCCCAGTATTTTGTTCAGTAGTTGAGTAATCGCTAAAGGAGGATACCATCTTGGCAGCTGTAATTGTACGGTCTGCAATTTTCAAGCCAGTGACTGCTCCATTTTCAATTCTTGCCGTAGTTACAGGCTCGTTATTGATATTTAGCCAGTTAGCTTGACCAGAAGGGTTGTTAAATACGAAAACGGAAATCACATAGAATGTCATGGTATTACGAGAAATAAAGAAACCCATCGCCCGCTGAAAGCCATTTCCCGTATTGTCCCCGTTATGCTTTACCAAAAAGACATGGCCGTCGTCACTTGGCTGATCACTGAACTTATTGCCACTCCAAGAGGTGAAATAAAAGGCATCTCCAGGGTTCATATGATGCAACGCATATTGACCTATCGATACAGTTCCTCCGCCAACATTAATTTCTAGTGCAGGTAGTTTCCCATACAGATTGTTGATAGTAGATGATACGTTGTCTCCTTGAATCTCTGAATCTACCTCCGTCAAGTCACCCAAGGTTTCCTCTACAGTTCCCAGCGTTTCCTCCACAGTTCCTAAAGCCTGTGCAATTTCGGATATGCCAGTTGGTGCCATTATTGCTGTTTTAACTTCACTCAAGTCGGAGCGTAATTTTTGTGCTATTGTCAACTCAGCTTTTCCGAACACTACACTGATACTCTGGCCATCTGCGTCATAAGTTTCTTCGACCTCGGTGATGCGTGTCGTCATGGATACACCCCATGCTTTGGAAATGACTTTGACGGTCTGCCCAAGATCGAAGTCTATTTTATATGTCAAATTGCCGTGTGGATTGACCGATGTATCAAATGAATAGCGTATTGCCTGCTCACTCAGCTTACTTTGACCTCGAAAGATTAGTGTATTAATGTAATCTGAACCAAAGTCTTCTGCCCGCAAATCCTTAGCATCCACAAAAATCTCGTGTCTTGTCTCACCAGAGCCACTTGTTATAGCTGCAAAGGTTCTGTCTGTACCTTCTCCTTCGCCACCAACGAGGGCGGTGTTGGCATAATCTCCAGCACTTATTGTATAAATCTGTTCCGTAAGGTTTTCAAACTCCTTAGAAAATACCGCTTGTGACCCTGTTCCCATATACAACGCTACAGTAAAAACCCCTGTCGCAGGATTGAACACGGTCTTAATGCCAATATCCGAAGCAACACATAGTTCTGTCACAGCATCCATCAAATTTCGATAAGATACCTGTGTGCTGATAGGAACATTTAAGTTTGGAGCAGAAAAGGATATGTTCGCAATCTTCCTTGCTACATCAGAAGGATTGATAAGATTATTATTTAAAAGTTGCTCTACACAAGTAGAAATATCACCAGACAATTTCTCCGTTTGCCAAACAATGCGGCGGGAGAGGAAGGAAGTTGCAAACCGACCACTTGCAGTAATAATTTCATGCTCGGTTTGAGAAAGTTCCAGATGTTCGATGATCCCGACTTCCTCATCATCATTTTTCCAGATGATATTCCCTTCCTTTAATAGTTCTGTATTTTCCAAAGTTGCAATCGCTTTTAACTCAAATGAGCCACACTGGGAATAGCGTCTCGTCCAGCGTAAGTACTCGAAGGACTCCACAATGCCCACAAGATCTCGGTTTGAATTGTAGATATACAGTTCCATTTTCACACCCCCAGAAACTGCGGACGAAAGTAAATACTAACCTCTAGCAGTTCCATATTGACTGAAGCATCGTATCGTAGTGTATTAAGACCTGCCGCGAGTTGAAAGAACACCGAATTGGTATCCAACAGTGAAAAAGCATTTGTAATCGTTGACCCATCAATCTGGACCACACGCTTACCAGCGAAGTGGGTATATACGCGAAGTTCATCCCCAGCGCTCATTGTAGTGAGAAGTCGGATATATTCTCCCGTGTCTATGTTTAATAGTTCAGGGTTCGACACAGTACCTAAGGCTCGGAATACAATCTCACATCCACAAGATACATCCCCGATATTTTCCACTGTAATGATTTGGCTAGGTTGACGCATTCCGAACTCCATGCCACTCATAGGAATTTCCAATTCAAACTCAAATAGCGGTATCCATGATGCCAGTTCCTCTCGCACCTCATTTAATGTCTCGAAGAAAGGGGATGGGCAGAGTAGACTGACAAAGAAGTTTGGTATTCGTTGCCGATTAGAAACACTAAAACCTGCCTCCTCCACCACGCAGGATATCTGTCGGTCACGGTATTGAAGGGTCCCTAGTAGCTTTGGGCTGAATATTTGAAGGAATCGTTGTCTCCTTTTAAAGGCTTCATCGGGAGTATCAGCAACAACCGTACCTTCAATCGTTATGTTTCGCATATCTAGTGTGGAGGAAATATAAAAAGCGCCATCCTGATCCGGCGCCTTGAAAGTGTTGACGGTTTGACGAATATTTCCAGTACCGTCTACCCTCGTAAGAAAGTACGGTCGGCTTTGCTTAAGCGTAATACTCTCTCCATCTCTATTGGTGTATGTTAGCTCCATTTCCGTACCTCCTTTACAATTCAAGTGCCAGTTTACGGGATAGGTTCTTAAACTCCCGTGCTAATTCTTTTTCTGATAGAGCTTTAGGTGTCACAACTGAAATATTTTGAGTGATACTTGAACCCGTGGCATTACCTTGTCCAGATACACCTCTGTAATTAAAATCAAAGCTGGTTGGTACTGCATTTTGCATATCCCTTGAAACTGCTGTCATTGCATCCTCAAAACCTACACCGATACCTTCACCCATGTTGTGGCCAATTCCAGCAAATAGAGTTGAAGGGGAGCGGATACCGAAGAAGTCTTTAATCCTTGAAACAACATTTCCGAAAAACCCGGATATTTTACCCCATAACCATGCACCTGCGTCTGATATACCCTTCCACAACCCTTTAATCAAATTGCCGCCCACTTGTGCCATTTGACCGATATAGCCAGTAAAGGCCCTAACCAGTCCAGAGATAATCTGCGGTACGGCTTTTACGATCTCCACGATTATCCTTGGCAGATTTGCAATCAGTGCCACAAACAGTTGTACACCCGCTAAGATAATCTTATCGATGTTACCAATAATGGCATTGACCAGCGAGCTAACAATCTTGGGAATAGCACCTACAACAGTAGTAATAATCTGTGGCAATGCCTGTATGAGTGATATTAGAAGCCGGATACCTGCATCAATAATCAAAGGAATCGACCCAATAACAGCACTGATGATACTATCGATAATTTGCGGAATTGCTTCCACAACTGCTGTAATAATGGTAGGCAAAGCTGTGACCAATGATGTCAATAATTGAATACCCGCATCAATAATCTGTGGAATAGATGCAATGATAAAATCCACTATTGCTTTGATGATGACCGGTAAGGCAGAAGTAAGCTGAGGTATTGCCTCTACCAATCCCTGTGCTAATCCTATAATCAACTGCAAAGCGGCATCTAAAATGAGTGGTAGGTTATCCATCAATCCTTGGACAATCTGCATTACAGCAGAAACCGCGGCAGGGATGAGTTGTGGTAACGCTATTCCGATCCCATCCACAAGTGCTGTTACTAGTTCGATTGCTGCATTTATCAGCAGTGGAAGGTTATCAATTAATGCACCGACAATCGTCATTAGAGCACTTACCGCAGCTGGAATAAGTTCGGGTAAAAGGCTCAAAATTGTTTCCAGTACTTGCGTGAATATATTTGTAACTAATTCAAGAAGCATTGGAAGCAAGTCTGCAACCGCTGCTAATACTGCGCCCGTCGCTGTTGGTAATGCGGCTACGATATTTTCCAAGACCGGTACGATATTAGTTACAACTGCCTCGAAAGCCTCCACAAGATTCTCAGTCAGATTTGTCATGTCGGCATTAGCATTGCCGAGTCCGGCTGTAAATGAACCAAGTGCAGCCTGTAGCAAACCAATAGAACCAGAAATCGTCTGGGTTGATTCTTTTGCAAAGTTACCTGCATACTGCTCCGTGTTCTCAAAGAACATTTGCATTGCAACTTCGGCTTTTTCCGCTTGTGTTGCAGTATTCCAAGTGAAATCCAGACCCTTTGCGAGAGCGTAGGCTTCAATGTTTGTAGCGTTCATCGCTACACCCAAGTTATCCATCATATCAAAGTTACCCTTTGCCGCCCCAGTGACTGCCTCTAATGCCGAGGACATATCAATACCCATAACCGATGCCATGTCTGCTGCACGTTGCATGGCCTTTTCAGTTAGCTCAAGACTTCTCTGTTGCTGTATACCAGAGCCTTGGAACAATGCACCCATTTTGTTGGCGGTCGCAAGATACTCACTTTGAGAGACACCGAGATTTTTATAGGCTTCTTCACCGGTTTTTTGAATCGATGCAGCGTATGCACCGAAAACCGCTTCTGATCCGCCTAGGTTTTGCTCCAATTCTCCGAACTGAGTAACTACCTCTTTACCTAACTTAATAGCCGCGGCTCCAGCGGCAACGGCAACTGCGCCCATTGCCACACCAATGCCCTTGAGTACACCGCCAAGCTTTTCGAACCTGCCTCCTGCATCCTCTGCACTTTTACCGGAATCCTCTAACTCTTCACCGAGATTATCCGCTTCAATTGTGGACTCTTCAAGTTCACGCTCCATAAGGTTCAGTTCTGCCTGAGCCCTATTTAATTGTATCTGCCAGTTTTGGGTGCGGCGGTCATTTTCACCGAAAGAGGAGGAGGCATTATCAAGGGCAGCCTTAAGGGTAGAAATCTTTTCTTTCTGTGCGTCAATTTCTTTATTCAAAACGGCATTACGAGCGGTAACTGACTGAATGGATTTATCGTTTTTATCAAACTGACTCGTTACAAGGGCCATTTCACTACCTAGTACCTTAAATGATTGATTGATTTCGGAGAGCGCCTTCTTAAATTCTCGCTCACCCTCGACACCTATTTTTAATCCAAAATTGTCCGCCACCCCTTCACCTCCTCCTATATGCCTGGTGGGATAATATCGTCAATTGTTCGAGTTTTCTTTGGTTTTTCAATACCATGCCATTGCTTGTGGCAAGTCCATAAATCAAAAAACAGTCCAATTGGCAGAAGCCAGAATTCCTCTGCTTCCATGCCCATCTGAACTGTTCCATAATAAAGAAGCCGGGTAAAGACCTCAGCGTCCGTTACCCGACTTCCACGTTTTTTGGAATTTCCTCCTCACTTTCCACATTTCTCTTTGTACCTTTGAACATCGCCTCGGTTATTGCAGTTTTATATGCCGCTAAGTCAAGCGGTGAAGTAAGAAGCTCCACTTCTTCCTCTGTAAGCAATTCTTCTGGCGCGTTCTTATTCTTAAGATTACGAATCAAAATGGACTGGTTTGCAAGCAGCGTGATTAACCAAACAATCTCATCTAGTGCCATCTCAAAGTTTTCCGATTTCATCAGCTTTTCTCCAAGGTTTTCAAGGCCACCGTAACGACCGGCAATGGCCTTTGTTGCACGTGTAGTTAAAATCAGTTCATATTCTTTGTCACCTATGTTGATAGCGGCACTTCTCTCATTATCCATGATTTCTCCTCCTATGGTTCAGGTGTATATACAGGTTCATAGACCTCTGTGAACCAGCCTGTTATGGTGGTCGATGAAACACCAGGATCACCTTCTGTAACTTCCGCTTTCCATGGGTGCTTGCCCAATCCATCCAGCTTATTCCTGCGCATAACGGTTCCTTCAATGGTGGGTGTAGAAAAGGTAATAGAATCAGCCTTTGTCTGCAAGTTGGTTGCTGGTAGTCCAAACTTAACGCGATACAACCAAAAATAGCGGTATGTTCCATTAGCTCTTTGCGCACGAAACCCAACTGCAACGGGTGTACCCACGTTTTCACTGGCTGAGATTAATACTCCGTTGTCATCTGTAGAAGCACCAGTTAAATCCGCTGCGACTGTCGGACCAATGTCGTCTACACCGAGAGTGAGAGTACCACTGTTAAAATCTTTCACAACCTCAGCCGCACCGTCGTCAGCATATAGAATTGCTTCCACCAGTTCTACCGAAAGTTCAGCAGTGATGGCTTTTGCCAGCACAGAAGGTTGGGCATATGTTTCCTCACCATTAGCGTCCTCGGTTATTTTTGAATAGTACAGTCTATCAAGACCGATCGTTGCCATGTGTTATTCCTCCAATCTATAGTTTTTCGCCACATCGATGGCGTAATGATGATATCCAGTATCATCCTCGTGACCGATATATCTTCGTTCGGTCAAAGTAAAATCTGCATTTATTAAAGCCGTTGTGAGCTGTCTTTTCCGCTCTAGGTAGTTATTTTTTGAGAACAGTGATATCCTCGCTTCCTGCACATCAAAGCTTGGACGGTTATCCGCATGAACTTCAAAAATATCCGAAAGAGGGAGAATCACGGCATACTCATCTGGTGCCAAACCTGAAAAAACCCCGGTTTCCACGGGGAGCGGTATAGCGGTCACAAGTGTATTCAATTCCTCTAAGATATTCATATCTTCTCGATTTCCTCCTCCAGCTTGGCGACCATTGCATTGATGCAAGGTTTCCTAGATGCATTCCTCGCAGGCTTTAGGAAGGGTTTTGCAGGCTGACCATGTTTGCCATATTCGATAATGCTGGCAAGTTTAGCATTGCTCTCACCATCAGAGCGAGGCTCAGCAAAGCCAACTTTTACATTGAAATTGCCGTTTCTATCTTGCTTTGCACCAGAAAGGCCCAGTGAAGATAACAACTCGCCAGTGCTCTTGGATGGATATTTCGTGCCCTTGCCAACCACCTTACTTAGATTTCCTTTGACTTTATCCAGCACCACTTCACCGCCAACTTCCAAAACCTTAGGAAGAATCACATCGGTCTGGTCAGCTAATCGGGATACCTTTAAAAGGAATTCTTCTGGCATCTTTATATTCGCTTTTGCCATATCCATCACCTCACAGTTGGTTCTAGCTTTTCGGCTAAAACCTCGACATACATCCCTCGGTTTCTTACATCCTCAACACTTAAAATCTGATATCTGCCATCATCACAGACGATAACCATTTCATTGGTCACCTTAAGTCCATAAATTTTCCTAAACCGAAACAAGGAAGTTGCAGATGAAAATGATGCCATATTCGTCCACTGCTCACTGCCATGACGATCTTCCTTGTAAGCAAGTACACTAGCGAGTATGTTGTCACCTTTTGTAGCGAAACCTTCCTCATCCTTTATTGGTACCGTGCTAATGATATCGATGAAGGTATTCATCTTTCCAAAGCTCATGCTAAACACCCCACTCACGGTCAAGTCGCAATAGTAAGTTCACCGTGTTCCATACTTGTTGCCCCGCCTGTACGCTATCAGCAAAGAAACCTGCCGTCGAGCCATCTCTACTTTCATAGAAATGACTCGATAACATAATCACTGCTTGTTCTGTTGTTGGAGGCATAGCATGGGTTTCATAATAGTCTTCAGGAACGTGCTGATAGCTCTGTGCATAGGAGACTGCTGCAGTGATAAATCCAATGAGGAGAGCATCATCCTGATCATGTGCTAAAATTAAGTTCGCTTTAACTTTAGGCAAGAGATTATCTGCCACTGCCATACCACCAACCTCCTTTACATTCCACCTTAGTCAGCCTCCATAAGCCCCGCTGCTTTTAGTTTGGCCAGCAGGGCATTGAAGTCCGTAACTAGACCAGCAACATCGGTGGCGGTGCTGTCTGCCTGGTTTTCAGCAACAGGAAGCCCCGTAACCGAGGCCCCTTCTTTAATTTCTAAAACACCGCCGATGACAGTTTTTTCTCCGCCTTGTTCGGTATAATTCTTCGTGTTATAACTCATAAGGCACCTCCGTTAGGCTTTCTGTTGGAGTACCTTAACGGCCTCCGGTAAGATAAGCTTTCCATCAACTCGTTGAGTCGCAATAAATCCTACTTGACCTGTAACAGCATAGAGTTCATTTAATCGTTTGAATACTCGTCCTTGACGGTCTGCCACCCAGTAATAACTAAAATCACCGAATACCACAGTCTTTGCACCTGCTTCAATAGTAGGTACATAGGATGAGGTGTACAGCGGACGGTTAAGAATAGTATCAGGTGTTCCCGCTTGGATGGAAGGTTGCCATAGGTACTGGCCATTACCGTCTTTTAATTTACGGATAGCTTTTATAGTGGCATCATTCATTACGAATACTGCCTTATTACGATAAGGTGCTTTCAAGCTGTAGAATAAATCTAAAACCTCATCCAAAGTAATGGCAGTGGCACTTGCCGCAGTAACACCAACTTGACCGCCGCCTGTGGCATTTAAAATCCCTGTTGGCTTACCTGTGCCATCACCTACAAAGAAGGCTTCCTCCTCCTTGTTACCAATGCGACGGGCAAATTCTCTTGTGATGTAGCTTTCGAGATTAAACACGGAATCGTTTAGTAGCTCCTCAGAGACTTTAATCATTGTCGCTAGTTTATAGGCCCCGATGGATACTTGACCGAAGCTGTCATCACTTTCTGGGATAGCTCCTTCTTCATCTATCCAGCTTGCTGTACCTTTGCTTGCAACAACAGGAATCTTACGGTCACCAGAAGATGTAGTGATCACATTAGCCAATCTACGGAAAATATTTTCTTCCTCTAGAGCTTCTACTAGAGTACGTTCAAACTCATCTGGCACAAGGAATCCGCCTTCAGAATCAGTGCCAATCTTTAGAGCGTTTCTTACTTCATAGCTAACATTGTCACGCATCGCATTCCAGAAAGCTCTTTTGTATTCAGCACTTGCACGACCGGTCTTTTCCTCTCCAGTTCTAGTAGGTTCGTTCGTAATTGGGTTACTGGTTGCTTTCGACAGTTCCAAGTCGATAGATGCTTGGCGTTCTAAACGTTCAATTTCCTTACCAAGAGCCACCACATCGGCTTCCATTTTTTCATAGGTTGTCGTGTCCTCAGCGGATAACAGTCCATCACCGCCACGTTTTGAATCAAGGAATGCCTTTGCTGCGTCCCATGCTTTAGCGCGTTTCTCGCGCAATTCGAGAATTTTACTCATTGTTATTTCCTCCTTTAAATTAGTGCGAAATTAAAGAAAGCCGCTTATCCAGCGACTCAATGGGTGTACCTGTTTTCTGTTTTGGTTGTTTTGGCAGTTTGCTGATAAGCGAGTTAGTAACCGCCATCCTGCTAAAGATAAGACTATCCGTCAAATCTGGTGTTTCACTTTCCATGAACATGATCTTGTCTGCAAAACCAAGTTCAATGGCTTTATTTGCATTCATCCATGATTCTGCATCCATCAGATGGGAGAGTTTTGTTCGGGAAAGACCCGTTTTTAACTCATAGGCATTAATAATACTTTCCTTAACCTCATCTAATAGTGCTTTTGCTCGTAGCATTTCCTCACTGTCACCGATAGCAATAGTTGACGGGTTATGAATCATAAGCATGGAAACCGGGGACATATATACATCTCCACCTGCCATTGCAATAACGGATGCCGCACTTGCCGCAAGCCCATCAATCTTTACATTGACTTTTCCGGTATACTCCATCAGCATGTTATAAATCTGAGCTGCTGCAAACACATCACCACCAGGGGAATTAATCCACACCGTAATATCGCCGGTGTCTGCCAGCAATTCATCTTTAAACATCTTAGGTGTGACCTCATCGCCCCACCAGGTTTCTTCGGATATCACTCCATTTAAATAGAGGGTACGTTCTTCATCAGAATCTCGCACCCAGTTCCAGAACTTCCTCATTTACTGACCTCCTTCGGTTTTGGCAAACGCACCTGCGTCAGCCAGTTTTGTCATATTTCCGTTAACCAGATATAAATCGCCGCCTTCCTCAGCCGGTATTCGGTTCATATCTTCCAGTTCACGGATATCGTTGGCTGACATCCAGCCATTTTGACGACCTGTAGCGTAGCCATTCATACGACTTTGGTAATCACCACGAAGCAGACCGTCCAAATTGAACTTGATAAACAGTGAAGCTTTCTCAGAAGGCAAAATAAGCGATTGCTGGAGACTTTGTTCCCATCGCACCACCCACGGATCGAGGGTGTATTTTACAAACTCCAAAGACTGCTGCTCAATATTAGAAAAACTGGATTTCTCAAGATCACCTACCATATGGGGCGGCACACGGAAAATTCTCGCAATCTCATTAATTTGGAATTTCCGTGTTTCAAGAAATTGCGCCTGTTCCGGCGGGATACCAATGGCTTGAAACTTCATGCCCTCTTCCAACACAGCAATTTTGTGAGCATTGCCTGTGCCTTGGTAGGCACTATTCCAACTATCCTTGACCCTCTGTATATCTTTGATTACTCCTGGGTGTTCCAACACACCCCCAGGATTAGCACCATTGGCAAAGAATGCTGCACCGTACTCTTCAGTAGCAAGTGACATACCGATTGCATTTTTCGCCATAGCGATTGGGCTATAGCCAATGAGTCCATCAAAACCTAAGCCGGGTATGTGTAGAACTTCATCTTTACGGAGTGTGACATAGCCACCTTTTGGGTTTAGGCCACTTTCATCGGTATCACGATAGTAGGTATAGACCAGTTCTCCGTTTGTAGCTCGACTAACTTCCATCTTGTTGGGAAGTAGGGGATAAAGTGCCACTGCCTGCCCACGACCGTTTCTGACCACCTGTGCATAGGCATTGCCCCAAAGCAAAAGATGACTCATCAGTGTTTCTCGAAACACGAATGAAGTCATCTCTGGATTTGGTTCATCATGAAGAAGGTAATACAGCGGGTGGAACGGAATCTTTTCTTTACCTCCATCAGAACGATATCTATATACATGAAGTGGCAGTCCTGCAATCGCTTCAGCTAGTATCCTTACGCAGGCATACACTGCTGTTGCCTGCATTGCAGTACGCTCATTAACCGTTTTGCCAGACGACGTACCGCCAAACAGAAAGGAAAATGCACTGCCCACACGGTTTTGCGGTTTGTCCCTTGACCGAAACAGTCCTTTTATTAAATTCATAGGCATCACCTCCGAATATAAACATTGTGCTAACCATTAAGGTTTAAAAGACAATCAAACCTCGCTCGTCATACACCGAATCTCCACTATTACCTGAGCCACAGCGAATAGCACGATCAAGTGCCATGATAGTTGCTACCGCCCCATCTATTTTTTCTGTACTTTTTTCTTTATCCGGCTTCACGTTGCCAGCCGGATCGGTTTTTATAAAGATGTTGTCCATCATCCAACGAAGCACTGGATGCCCACCGTGTGCTATTCTTTCTTCTAATGTCAATTTCATCAATTCTTTGGTTGGTGGTGACATATCTTTAAAGCCTTGACCGAAAGGAACGACAGTAAAGCCTAATCCTTCAAGGTTTTGAACCATTTGAACAGCTCCCCAACGGTCAAACGCAATTTCTCGAATGTTATACTTTTCGCCCAGTTCTTCAATAAACCGCTCTATGTAGCCGTAATGCACTACATTACCTTCTGTGGTTAGAATATACCCTTGCTTCTCCCAAAGATCGTATTGCACATGGTCTCTTCGGACTCGGAGGTCAATGTTGTCCTCTGGCATCCAAAAATACGGAAGAACAATGTATTTATCTGTTTCATCCTCCGGCGGGAACACCAACACAAAGGCTGTAATGTCTGTTGTAGAAGATAGGTCAAGACCTCCATAACATACCCGCCCTTCAAGACTTTCTGGTATAACTGGAAATGCACAGGCATCCCATTTTGCCATTGGCATCCAACGGACAGACTGTTTAACCCACTGATTCAAGCGCAATTGCCGGAAGCTGTTCTCCTCAGCAGGGTTTTGCTTTGCACTTTCACAAGCAGCTCTCACCTTGTCAATCCCTACCGTAATTCCTAAGCTTGGATTTGCTTTCTTCCACACTTTTGGATCTGTCCAATCATCCTCTTCTTTAGCACCATAGATTACGGGGTAAAAGGTAGGATCGTATTTTCTGCCCTCAATAATATCAACCGCTTTTTGGTGTGTTTCGTAGCAAATACTCTGGGTATCCGTCCCCGCAGTGGTGATAAGAAAATATAGTGGTTGGGTCCTCGCATCCCCAGATCCTTTCGTCATAACGTCAAATAATTTTCGGTTTGGCTGAGTATGAAGTTCATCAAAAACAACACCATGTATATTGAAGCCGTGTTTGGAGTAGGCTTCAGCCGACAATACCTGATAGAAGCTGTTGGTCGGCAGGTACACCAATCGCTTAGTTGAAGCCAGCAACTTTACTCGTTTATTCAGTGCCGGACACATCCGCACCATATCGGCTGCTACTTCAAATACAATTGATGCCTGCTGGCGGTCAGCGGCACAACCGTACACCTCCGCCCGTTCTTCACCATCACCGCAAGTGAGGAGAAGTGCAATTGCTGCGGCAAGCTCGCTTTTTCCCATCTTTTTAGGTATCTCTACATAAGCAGTGTTAAACTGCCGATATCCATCTGGCTTTAAAATTCCGAATAAATCACGGATTATTTGCTCCTGCCAATCGATAAGTTCAAAAGGCTTACCTGCCCATAAACCTTTCGTATGGGAGAGTGCTTCGATAAAAGCCACAGCGTAATCAGCAGCATCCTTATCGTAATATGACCCATCAGCTATAAAGGCGGTCGGCTTATATTTCTTCAGTTTCCGCATAAACACCGCCCCTTTTATGAAAAAGGACAAAAGAAAAGAGCCTCAATCCTATAGATGAAGCTCTTCTCCTTATCCTGTTTTTATTTACTTATTTTCATCCACTTCCCCTGTCAGTATGAAATGAGCATATTCCGCTTTATGGTCTATTAAATAGACTACCAATTCATAAAACCCTCGTTCATTTGCTTCATACTGGACTCGGTTCACCTCAAACATATTTGTGACTCCACTTTCTCGGATGGAAAGGATTTGTTCCTTGATTATCTCATTCATTGGCTACCTCCTCCGATTCTACTGAATCGGTTGTTGCTTTGCGCAGGATTTCCACATCGAAGCATGCACTCTTATAGCCTTCTAAAATTGTACTGTAGTAATAACAGCTTGGCTGTCCAAGCGGTCTCCCGTCATTCATGATGTAGACCATCGCCTTGACAGTTTTACCGTCTAATTTCACTTTTACAGTTTCCTTGCGATAAAGGAATGGCCATCCCTCGTAGCGGTCAAGTGCCGCCTCATCAGCAGGTGTGATTTCCCACACCAATACGGGTACGTTGTTACCCTTAAAAGGCTCAATGGTCGCCACAGCGCCCGCGTGTGCCCCTCTAAATAACAAGCGATGGTCATTGATTTGACTTGCGCCTACCACCTTCGCTGTGGGGCATCTGTTGGCCATTTGCTCCAGATTAAGGTTGGAGCCATAGGCAAGATATAATTTACTATTCATTGTCATCCTCCTTCTTAGCTTTGGGGGTTAAAGGCATTTCAGGCCGCCCGAAACCGCCATGCAGCTGAACCCGAAAGTGCTGCGGTTAAATGTTCTCTGCAGTTTGCAAATTCGTCGCCGATAAAACCAATACGGTTTAGGTAGGTTCTCATGGCAAATTTCTCGTTCTCCACCTGGGGTTTCCTTGCCGATGCACACCTTTGTGTTAAGGCTTGGTGGTTAATGGCAAGTGATAGAACAATGTAGCTTCTTATCTTTCCAGCATGAAGCTCGCTGTTAAACCCTCGAAGTTCAACTGTATGGTTTCCAGTAAAAAAGCTGTGAAGGTTGAGGAAGTGGTAGCGGCTATTGTGATAGTGGGTGCTTCTGCTTTCGCTGTAGCCCTCGTACCAAATATCCTCAATTTCTCTCAAAGTTTTAGGCTTCTTGCGGTTCATTTTCTCAACCAAAATGCTGTCCATCCTTTTGCAGTAGTTCATTCTCTGCGGTGCAATTTGAAGTGCTTTGTAAAATAAGTCGTTCTTGCTTGCGATGATATTTACAAAGTTTCGAATACTTCTCGGTGTATGCTCAGCACCGTCTAGATGAATGTGAATGCCGCAAGATGTATTTGTAAAGGCTCCAGCTTTGCGTAGCTTTCTCACCAACTCCTGTAATGTTTCAATGTCCTCTTGGTAGGTAAGGATGGGGCTGACCAACTCAACGCTGTACTCCCTGCCAGCGGCTACCTTTCTTCCGCCTTCTTTTCTTTGGCAGTAGATGCTCCCGTCACTCATGAACTTCCATACCCGACCGTCCGGTGTTTTTACCTTCTTGGTGTCGTAGTAAGTACCTCCTTCACTGTAAGTCCCTTGCAAAAATTCTGCTGCAACCTTTGCTGCTTTTTCCCTTGTGATTCCTGTGAACTCAATTTCAATTCCAAACTTGGCGTTTAGCATTTTTCTCGCTCCTTCTAAAGTGTGTGTGTCCTTTCGGCATGTACATATATCACTCTAAAAGGCTTTTATAGCAAGACAATTCCGCAATATAAATCTACATATTTACTGCCACATTTGGCTTAAATTGTGTATATTTTACTCTTCGATTTTCTTGCATAAATCCTCACCAAATGCCACTCCAAGGGAGCCACCGGAATCCCAACTGACATGAATCGTTCCTATGTCATCAACACTAGTAACCGTACCTTTCGCTCCAGGCTGAAGTTTGGTATAAGGGTCGTTCATTTTAAGTAGCATTACACGTGTTCCTAGAGTGTAATAGCTTCTAAGTTGCTTTAACATTTCTGGGTGAATGATATTCATTGTTCACTCACCTCCTGCTTGGCCGTTCCGCTTTTGAAAGCGGAGCTACCTGAAAGCTTGGAGAGGAGAATCTTTCGTTCTATCTTATATTCTGGGCCGATAAAACCAAGCCTTAGAAGGAAGCAACGGAAAGCGTACTTTTCATTCTCTACTGATTTCTCGGTGGAATTGACACGGGTCTGTTTTTTCGCCATTTCGCAAAGTGCCGTGACAAAATGGGTGTATGCCTTAACCTCTTCTGAGGAGCACTCACCTTGAAACCAAGGGAAGGCGACATATTCCTCATCTTCAATTATGGGAATGGAATCCGTATCAAGTGCTTTCTTTATAAGAGCTGCTTTGCTCTCTACTAATCCTTTTAGGTTCTCGAGTGCCGTGTCGGTAAAATCTGCCCGTGGCATTTGAATTATCAAACTGGTAGATTCTTCAGTTTCATCCGCTTCTGCTTTCGAAGGTGGTGTGTCAAATTCTTCTGAAATTGCTTTGAAGTCGTGAAGTCCCAATAGATTATCGACCAATTCCTTATTATCTGGTCCACTTAGAACTCCGTTTTTGTTAACATTGTAGTCTGCCATCTCATATGCAAATGTAGGTGCTCCGAGATATTTTACAGGGGCATTTAGTTGTTGACTGATTGCGTTAACCAGTGCTTTTCTTTTTGGTCCTGTAACATTATAGTTAATCTGCATTTTCATACCGCCTTTCTATTTTCGGTACGTACATATATCACTCTAAAAGCTGTTAATATCAAGTCATTTAGAGCATCTTTCTGTAGAAAATACTGTTTCATTAATCGGCGGTATTTTGTGTAGATAACACAATGCCAGTCAGCACAAAACAAACGCATGGAAGTGCTACGCCATTACCCCACATTTTGTATTCGGCTGCATCGGAATGAGGATTGTTAAGCCATTTTATAATCTGATTTCTTGTTTTTGGCTTTTTGCTTTTACCTATAATTTTGCGGTGAGTTTCCCAAACCTCCGTCCAGAATGAGATTTCATCTTCTGTAGGATTTTCTGTATCAAGATCGTCGCACCAATCATCGGGAAAACCTTGCAATCTTGCACATTCCGTTGGTGTAAGCCTTCGAACAATATAGTCCGGCTCAACCAATCCATTTTGATAGCCTGGATTGGTACCATTGATAATCGTATTTGATGTACCGTCCTGTCTGTAGCATTGACTTTCAGCTTTCATCTGAGGATAAAACGAAGCTGGGTGCGCCACTGCTCCAGGACCTTTTGCTGTGAGCGTAGGTTGCTGTTCTTCATCTACAGTAGGTTTATATAGAGCATTCCTTCCTTGATTAAAAGCCGCCCTATCAATACCGTAACAAGGCTGAGTCACAACAGGGGCATCCTTATAATCTCTCGACAATAGAGTAGGTGCTTTATCTTCTTCAACCTGTGCATAGGCTCCGGTAGTCATGGCATAGGCAACAGCATGACGATCAGCGGTATTAAGCGTAAAAGAAACATCTTCATCTATACCGCTTCCTTGGGGACCGTTTTTATCCTCTCTTCCAATCATCGAGCCTTGCAGAGCAACCACTGCAATACCACCTTGATTACATCCCGGATTTCCCCCATTGGCATCAATGGTCCGAGAAGTATCCGCTTCATATATACCGCTATGCGGATTGCTAGACTGCATGGAATTGCTTTTATCAGAACAGATGCCATATGCGGTGGGCACAAAAACAGTCTGATCATTATTGCATCCAAGAGTTGCAGACTTGTCATCCTGTATCAATGCACCCTTGCCACCGCCTTCACAGCCGGAGCGGATTTTTAACGTTTTAGGAGTGCTCATGACAAGGGGGACATTCCCTCCACCAGTTCCCATACGAGAGGTAAGCGTCTGTACTTTATTATCCTCTGAGAGTTTTACACGGCTATCAGTTGGATAGTTTTCTATTACAACAGCTGTTTGATTATCTCCCATGCTTGCACGAAGTGATCCACTTAAATTTTCATCTGTATGACCACCAATACGTGAAACCGCACCTGGTTCAAAGGACATGACTGTACCTGGAACAACAACTGCTCTAAGGGTAGGGGAGCGTTCTTCCTCATATCCTACACTTCTACTCTTGGCACTGTGTTCGGTGCAAAATCCGCTTGACTGCATTACGCAAGGCTGATGGCCATGTTCCTCTGCTCGAAGTGTTGCTGTAATATCCTTCGAAACAGACATCACTCTTCCGCCTTGGTCATTTAGGCAAGTTATGCTATCGCCTGTTTTTCCAGTGCAGTTTTTAGCATTGTCGGCAGTTCTTTGCCACGGGCTGCCGCTCGGCGTAATATTCCTTGGCATGCCTTCGGACTCAAATAGTATTTCTCCGGCACTTCTGTCTGCAAAATCTGCGACAAGGTAGATTCTACGACGACGTTGGGGGACTCCGAAATATTGCGCATCGATAGTTCGGTAAGCCACACTCCATCCGTCTCCCATATAGATGTCTGCGTAAGGCCATCGTCCTTTTTCAGGTAAAGGCACCGAGGCGTTCGGCTCTTTGACACTGATGACCGTTTCGAGGACTGCCTTGAAGTCTTCTCCTTTATTTGACGAGAATGCGCCGGGGACATTTTCCCAGACTGCGTACCTTGGATATTGTCCATTGGTCTTACACCTCATTTCTTTAATAATTCGGATTGCTTCATAAAAAAGGACGGATTGCTCTCCATCCAGACCGGCTCTTTTACCCGCCACACTCATATCCGTGCAGGGAGAGCCAAAAGTTATGATATCTACAGGTGGAAGCTCCGCACCATTCAATTTGTTTATATCCCCATAATGCTTCATCTGAGGGATGCGTTTAGTCGTAACCCGTATAGGAAACGGCTCAATTTCAGATGCCCATAACGGTTCGATGCCACAAAGCAAACCACCTAAAGGAAAACCACCACTGCCATCAAAGAGGGAACCAAGTGTCAATTTACTCATCCTCATTCACCTCCGGTAGGTCACAATATCTGAATTTCGAACCATCTCTTAAAAGAAACACACCATCAGAATTTCCGACTTGCTCAATATACCTTTTCACGATGACATCGCAGTACTTTTCATCCAGTTCAATGGTGTAACAAATTCTATCTGTCTGCTCACAGGCAATCAGTGTACTTCCTGAACCTCCAAAGGGATCAAGCACAATACAGTTACTAAGGCTCGAATTCATAATGGGGTATGCCACAAGTGCCACTGGTTTCATGGTTGGGTGGTCGCTATTTTTCTTTGGTTTCTCAAACTCCCAGATGGTGGTCTGCTTGCGGTCTGAATACCAGAGATGCTTGCCTTTCTTTTTCCATCCAAAGAGTACCGGTTCATGTTGCCATTGATAAGGAGAGCGACCGAGAACAAGGGACTGCTTTTTCCATATACAAGTACCAGAAAGATAAAATCCTGCATCGGAGAATGCTCTTCTAAAATTGAGTCCTTCCGTATCAGCATGGAATACATAAATAGAAGCATCCTTTGCCATCGCTTCCTCGGTGTTTTGAAATGCCGCAAGCAGGAAATCATAGAACGCTTCATTAGCCATGTTGTCATTTTTGATTTTTCCAGCAGTGCCTTCATAGTTGACGTTATATGGAGGGTCCGTAACTACCAGATTGGCAGCTTTCCCATCCATTAAGACATCAAAGGTGTCTTTCTTTGTACTGTCTCCGCAGACTAATCGATGCTGTCCAAGTATCCAAACATCCCCTAAATGCGAAACAGCGGGCTTTTTCAGCTCGCTGTCTACATCGAAATCATCTTCTTTTATATTATCCTTAAGGGAATCTTTGAAAAGATCCTCCAACTCTCCTGGGTCAAATCCTGTAAGAGAAACATCAAAATCAGAGGCATTTAGGTCTGTAATGAGAAGTGCCAATTTATCTTTATCCCAATCGCCACTTATTTTATTTAGTGCAATGTTCAGGGCCTTTTCCTTTTGCTCATCCATTTCGACAACTACGCATTCTATTTCATCCATGCCCATACTCAGCAGGACTTTCAAGCGTTGATGCCCTCCGATAACTCTGCCTGTGGTCTTATTCCATATAACGGGTTCTACATATCCAAACTCCTCAAGTGAGCGTTTAAGTTTCTCATATTCCGGATCACCAGGTTTTAAATCCTTCCTTGGGTTATATTCAGCGGGGATGAGTTGTTTCGTTTTAATCTTCTCTATCAACATACTTTTCCACCGCCTTTCTAAATTCACTGTATTTATTTACATCCTCCCAAGGGAAAAGACAACTATTAAAATGACCATAAGCCGCTGTGTCAGAATAAATCACATTTCTAAGACGTAGTTTTTCAATGATGGCCGCAGGTCTTAAGTTGAAAGTCTCCTGAGAAGCAAGAGTTAATATTTCATCAGAAACAGTTCCAGTGCCAAGGGTATTTACAGTAAAGGCTACTGGATTTGCCTTACCAATGGCATAGGAAATACTCACTTCACACTTCTTTGCATAACCACACCAAACAATATGCTTGGCAATATACCGAGCCATGTAAGCACCACTTCGGTCAACTTTAGTTGGGTCTTTACCACAAAGGGCACCTCCTCCGTGAGATGCAAGTCCACCATAGGTGTCGACCATGATTTTTCTTCCAGTCAAACCCGTGTCGGCAGCGGGTCCACCAAGAACAAACTGACCAGATGGATTGACGAGAAGTTCTGTTTCATCATCAAAAGGGAAATCCTCAAAGCATTGCCATAAGACATTGTTAAGAATATCTGCCTTAAGTTCTTCCTGCGTTTTATTCTTATCATGCTGCACAGAAATCACAATCGTCTTTATTCTTACTGGAGTGTCATCTTCATACTCCACTGTTACCTGTGCTTTACCATCAGGAAGAATCCCTTTTATCAGTTTTCCTTTGCGACAATCATCCAGTCTCTTTACGATTCTGTGGGAAAGCACAAGAGGTAGGGGAAGCATTTCTCTTGTTTCCTTTGTAGCATAACCATACATAGTTCCCTGGTCTCCAGCACCGATGGAACCGTACTGTTCGTTTATCCCATTTCGTGCTTCTAGTGCGATGTTCACACCAGCCGCAATATCTACACTTTGATTATGTACATATACATAAATCAAAAATTTTAGAGGGTTGTATCCCACATCCTTCAGTACAGTTTTTACAATGTCTCTAATATTCACTTTCTCGCTGCAGGAGATCTCGCCCGCCACGATAATTTTTCCCTTGGTTGCCATTACCTCACAAGCGACACGTGATGCCTTATCCTTACGTAGGCATGCTTCTAAAATGCTATCTGCAATGATGTCGCATAGTTTATCAGGATGTCCAGCACATACACTTTCTGCTGTTAAATATCTCTTACTCATTACATCATATCTCCTCATCTTTATTTTCCTCTGCGGGCAGATAGCAATCGCTCCATCACATCGTCCTGTGGGTTTAAACCAGAGTACTCTGTAGCACAGTTCTCCCTAACGATTTGATATATCTCCATCCATAGCCTGTTTGTCTGACTCATAAAGCTCTGGCTCATCGCTACATAAGGACTTTGAATTGCATTGCCGGTAGTGGGATGCTTGGCTAGAAAACCAAACTCGGTTACCGCTTCCTCACACTGTATCCATCTGGCCGCACTCATGGCATACCGTTCTAGAAGCTGTGGAAGTACCAAATGGGCACATTCTCGCTCCTCAAGCCATTTCCATGTAATTTCATAGATTTCACTCGCTACTAAGGTTTTCCCATCCTTTTGCACTGCGGAGAGCATGGCCCTTGGTTTTGGCATTTCCTGCCCCTTCAGGTCAGCAGTATTCTTGAACTCGACGACTTCAAGCTTTCTTTTACCGGGATTTCCCTCTGCAATTTTGTCAGCAAGTGGTTTTTTCTTTTGACCGGAGCCTATACGGGCGCCGCCTCGATTTGTTCCATCTTTGGCCATTCACTCACCTCTTTTCATCGATGGGCCTATTACCCCGTTTGAAACCGCGAATTTTCACGCGTTGCCCCACGCCCGTTGCACATTTAAAAAGCTGTAGAGATTTGACTCCCCCTACCGGGTTCCCCAACGATCTCCATCTCTTGCTGTGATTGCAGAGTGGCAAGGAGTACAAAGAGCCATCAGATTACTTCTATCGTCAGTCCCTCCTCTTGCAAGAGGAAGAATGTGATGCACTTCGGTTGCTGGGGTCAGCTTTCCTTGTCGTTTGCATTCCTCACAAAGAGGATGAGCTGCAATGTAACGGTCACGTATTCTTTTCCAAGCACGACCATAACGCTTACGTGTTGCTGGGTCACGATCATACTTTTCATACCGTGCAGCTTCCTTCTTGCTATGCTCTTCACAAAAGCGCTTGTCGGTTAGCTCTGGGCAACCAGGGTAAGAGCACGGTCGCTTAGGTTTCTTTGGCATACTGCACCTCCTTTTGCCCATAGAAAAAGCCCTCGCAGGAGTGGTTCTCCCGTGAAGGCTTCTGTTTATTAATATTCCATACTACCATTATATAACTTTCACTACAGACAAACAGTGTCATCGTATGCCAAACTGTGCCAAAGTGTGCCAACCTTTTGCGAGCATTCAGATTACTGCGTACAAAAACCACCAATAGATATTTTCAAAAATATCCAAAGTTATTGACATGTTTATTGTAATTGTTATAATAACAATGTCCAATATCTTTGACATAGGTGATACTGTTGAAAAATAAAATTAAAGCAATACGGAACAAATTGGGGATAACACAAGAGCAACTTGCTAAGAAGTGTGGAGTTGTTAGACAAACAATAAATTGTATAGAGAATGATAAATATGATCCCACACTGGAACTGGCTTTCAAATTATCAAAAACGTTAAAAGTAAAGGTAGATGAATTGTTTATTTATGAATAAATTTCATTCAAATTATATAATAACAATGAAAGATATTGTAAGGGAAGGTAATGATATCTTACATCGACCAACACTGGAAGTGATGGTACCTCCCCCTGAGGAAGATAAGGAAACATTAACTAGTATGATGAATTTCTTAAAAAATAGTCAAGACCCCATTCTATCCAAAAAATATAAATTACGTGGAGGAGTTGGATTATCCGCGAATCAGATTGGCTTGAATAAGCGAATGTTTGTAGCGTATTTCACTGACGAGATGGGGAAAGAACATGAATATACCCTTATTAATCCAAAAATTATTAGCCATTCCGTTTCTATGATTTACTTACCACCAAGTGAAGGGTGCCTATCTGTTGATCGAGATATAAATGGGTTCGTACCAAGATATGAGAGAATTAAAGTGAAAGGGTTTAATTTAGAAGGAGAAGAAATAATATTAAAACTCAATGGCTATTCCTCTATTGTTATTCAACATGAAATAGATCACCTAAATGGAATTATGTTTTATGAGCGTATCAATAAAGAAAATCCTTTCAAACTACCAGAAAACTGTAAAAGTTTATACTGAGATCATGCATTAGGTCGGTATTCAAAGTGGGTAAGCAATGAGTTGTTGTTTTGACAGCTCATTTTAATTTAATAATCATTAAAAAGGAGAAACTAATTATTTAAATCACTGTAATTTTCATACAATGACTAAGGTAATGGTGAAGAGGGCCTTTTAACCCTCTTCCTGCACTATTTTCCGGTTACTCCTTTTTATTTTGGAACCTTTAAATGTTGCAAAGCGGATGAGTGGAGTCTGTGTACGGTTCTCATAGAAACATTAAGGTTGACACAGATTTCTTCCCAGTTAAGAAAGTTAATGTATCGGTAGCGAAGAAGCAGCTTCTCATCCACATTTTCCATCTGGTTAATCGCTTCACGGATATCTGATTTAAGCTTTATTAATCGCTCAACCTCATGTTGTATCTGTTGCTCCAAATCTATTATCCTAATCACATATTTTTCAAAGGGTGGGTCAGTACTCTTGGTTCGACTGACTTTCTCATCAAGCACAGGGGATGAAACACTTCTTGATAAATCCCTTAAGTTTTGCAACTCTTCAAGGTCGGAGTTAATCAATTCATTCAAACGGTAAGCCTGTTTTAAGAATTCCTTAGCTGTCATCATCGCACCACCTCCTCTTGTAGCTGTTGAATTAACATGTCAGGGTTGAGAGAGGTGAGGACATTGAACAATCCAGAATGAAAGAAGCACTCAACCTCACGTTTCGTATATAAAGCAGAATCATTGCGAGGGTGTTTTGCTAGTCTTTTTAAAGCAAAACGATAATCCTTGACTGCCTGTAGAATAATGGCATTTGCCAGTTTTTCAAATGCATCCATCATACAGCATCCCTCGCTTTCCCAAGATTTGCTTTGACCGCATTAATAAGATCGGTTTGTGTCTTTTCCTTTCGTTTCAAGGCTCTCATCACATCTTCATCGATTGTGCCTTTAGTAATGATGTGATGGATTACTACTGTCTCTTTTTGTCCTTGTCTCCAAAGTCTCGCATTTGTTTGTTGATGGAGTTCCAGACTCCAAGTAAGTCCGAACCAGATAAGCGTTGAACCTCCACTTTGTAAGTTGAGACCGTGTCCCGCCGATGCAGGATGGATAACTGCCACAGAAATATCACCGTTGTTCCAATCCTTAATATCCTTGGAAGTTTTAATTTCTCTGACATTAAATTTTGCCTTAATACGCTCCAAATCGTGATTATACCAATAGGCAATAAGCACGGGTTTGCCGTTTGCACCTTCGATTAAATCTTCAAGAGCATCTAGCTTGCGGTCGTGGATAATATGGGGTTTTTTATCATCATCATAGATAGCACCGTTTGCCATTTGCAGAAGTTTGCCTGAAAGGACAGCTGCATTCATGGCATCTATTTCTTCATCGCCAAATTTAAGGACCATCTCCTCACGAAAGTGATCATATACTGATTGTTCTTTAGCATTAAGATAGACAGGCACTTCATTGATCACGCATTCAGGCATTTTTAGAAAATCTACCGACTTCATGGAAATGGTAATATCTGAAATGAGCCGATATATGGCATCTTCAGCACCTGGCAATGGCTTATATGAAAACACAATCTGCTGATTTCGTTTATCCGGTGTAAAGTAGGAATTGCGGTAGTGTGTTATGTACCTGCCGAGTCTTTTACCCATGTCGAGAATACGAAACTCTGCCCACAAATCCATTAATCCATTACTGGAGGGTGTACCCGTAAGACCCACAATCCGTTTTGCCCTCGGTCTTACTTTTAGTAAACTTTTAAACCTTTTTGCGCCATAGGACTTAAAAGATGATAGTTCATCAATGACCACCATATCGAAATTAAAAGGAATACCGCTTTTGTTTACCAACCAGTCAACATTTTCTCTGTTTATAAGATAGACACTTGCAGGTTTCCTTAGAGCCGCCAATCGCTCCTGCTCTGTACCGATTGCTACCGAAAACTTGAGTCCTTTTAAATGCTCCCACTTATTAATCTCAGCTGGCCAAGTATCCCTAGCTACTCGAAGTGGGGCAATGACCAGAACCTTTCCAATTTCAAAACTATCAAGACAAAGGTCGAATATAGCAGTTAGAGTAATGACGCTTTTGCCAAGACCCATTTCTAAAAACACCGCAGCAATGGGATGCTCTAGAATGAAGTTCGTTGCATAGGTCTGATATTTATGAGGATTGTATTTCACCGAGTATCCCTCCAATCTGCTTAACATCATCAATGACATAGCAGGCAAAGCCTAACTTCTGTAATTGCTTTATTCTTCTAATCTGTAACAGGCGAGGTTTCTTTCCGGGAGCCTTTAATTCCACAAATGCCATCTTCCCATGCGGTAAAAGCACTAGGCGGTCTGGCATTCCATCTAAACCTGGGCTAACAAACTTCGCAGCGATGCCTCCCATCTTTTTTACCTCAGCCACCAGTTTCTTTTCGATATATTTTTCAAGCATAAATACCTCCCATATAAAAAGGCCGGAACAAGAAAACAACTTTGAACCAATTTTCCTATACGCGCGTGTATGCGTGTACGAACAGGCTACTATTACTTCTTTTTACTATTTATAAATAAATAGGTTACTTCTTGTTCCACTTGTTCCGAACCGTTGATTTTCCTTATCATTACTAACTTTAGGGAAAGAACAAGTATGGGAACAAGGTAAGGTACAACTTAGCGTTGTTCCTCGACTCGGGAATAAGCTCGTTGCTTTCCGTAGACAGGAAACGTTACAACACCATTCTTGTTCCCAGTGTACTTGTTCCACTCACTGATCTTTCTCATAATGGCACCGATGGCATAGGAATCCGATGGTTTTAACATGGATGCCTCTTTACCGAAACACTCACACCAAATTTCCATATTGCAGACAAGGGTCCTTTTTACTGTTCCTACACGGGTGCCGCCGCCAAATTCGCTACCGCCGAGGAAATTTCTACGCTCGTACAAAGACATCGTGTCCCAATCATCCGGCAAGAGCGTATCCAGATAGGTACGAACTAGTCCTTCTCGTTCATCTGTTTCCATCGCATCAGCCTGTTCACTCGTTGCCATGGATACATCATCACCTTCAAGGTAGAGTTTTTCTCCATTTTCATAAAGCACTAGTGCTTCTGCCCAAATCTGCTGTACTTCCTCTTTGGTCATCTGCCAAGCTTTCTTTTTACCGTTACCGTTAATGCGGACTGGCCAAAATCTGCGGTTGCCCGTGATATCTCGAAGAAATCCACTTTCTGCATTCGTTGAACCTACAATTACACACTGACGGGGATGGCTTTCGACGTTGACCCCATAACTGGCACGGTACTTATCATCCGCCCTTGAAATAAAGGACTTTACAACCTCCACATCCGTCTTACGCATTCCAGCAAGCTCTCCTAGTTCCAGTAACCAATATCCCTGAAGTTTCTCAGCACCTGATTTATCTTTCATGTCCGTAATGGTCAAACTATCTGAAAACCAATCCCCTGCAAGCTTCGCAAAGAAGGTTGACTTACCGATACCTTGAGGACCGTTTAAGATTAGAACACTATCAAACTTTGTACCTGGTCTATAAATACGGGCTACCGCTGCAACCATCGTTTTGCGAATCACCGCTTTTGTGTAGGAATTATCTGTTGCACCGAAATAATCAATTAATAGATTTTCTACTCGGCTAATACCATCCCATTTTGGCAGGGAGTCTAGGTACTCCTTAACAGGATGGTATGCTCGTTCTGATGCTACTGCTAACACAGCATCCTTGGTCTTGGTAGGAGAATAGACACCGTATTTGCTGCTTAAGTACACCTTAAGAAGTGCATTGTCTGAATCATTCCAACCCGCCTTAATCTGCTCCCAAGGCAAACCACCTTTGGCATCAATACCATCACGGTGGCAGTTGAAAGCGATATGCTGTAAATCTTCATCATGACGAATAATCAAGACGATGTTATCCAGTGTGTCTTTTATCCGACCTTGCTTATCTAGTTCCAAACCTGTCTGCCAATCCTCATCACTAAACTCATCTTCAGCCTGAGCCTGTCTTTCCTTTGCGAACTCAGCTTTTACCGCTTCATCTTTTATAGCAAACTCGCACATTGCCACAAAAGACGGCATCCTGCCAGGAGCCGTAGTAGTGGAAGCTCTATCATCTAAAGAGCCGAATTTATGAATACGAACGAGGTCAAAAGCATTGAGGAGCAGGCCGCTTGCCGGGTCGGTGGCATGGTGGCTGTATGCGAATTTATCATCATAGATAATCACACCCGCACTACTGTCAGCTGGAATATAGTCATAGCGCCCTTCCATAGCAGATGGTTCATAAACTGCACCTAAGAATTTCTCAATTGCTTCACGAACGGAAAAGGCTCGACAGAAAGTTCCTACCACACCTTCCTTTAAAACAGGATCTGCTTGTTCTTTCAGACTGCGATTAATAACTTCAGACTGCCTACTTGATACGGGCCAAGTTGATGTATCTCGCCAGTTTTCATATTTTGAAAGATAAACATCTGGGTCAAGTAATGCTCCATCCTGTTCTTCATAGACAAATTCACCATTAGAGGAAGTGGATGGCCAATACATAAGGCGATGCGCCTCATAGGTTGTATCATCGAAAAGGTCAATACCAAATTCTTTTGCCACCATACGTCCAACAGCTGCATATTCTTCTTCGCTGATCTCACGAGCAAGGGGAACGATAAGTCTAAGTCTCGGATTTTCTGGTGTGTGCTTATGAGTGGAGTAAACACAACATTTGTAGTCGAAAAGCATACTGATTTGCTCCCAAATATCTGGTCTACCGTAATCCATATCAAGGGTAAGCAAAGAACGGCATAAAACATTGCCCTTCTTTCGCCTTCCTTCTTTTAAATGTCCTCCGACAAAGCCGCCCACGTCTTTGATATCATCTTGCTGGCCTTTTTTAAGTTTCCGATATTCTTCTACCGTTTCAGTGGTACGTTGGGTTGTCTTTACACGGGAGCAAAAATTCTCCCAGGAGATATCTTTGTTTTTCCATTTCCTATCCATCCGGCTATTGCCCACTGCAATTTTCATAAGCTTTCAACCTCCTCATGCCCTGGACTAAAATACCTGACCGTTTGTCTGCGTTTCTTGGCTACTTCAATTTCCCTCGCCATACCGCTTGAGATGGTATTGCCCAGCACCCACACCTCTGAGCATTTACCCATAAGCACGATGTCCATAAATATGGCAAGCTCTCGTTCCTCTGGGTTTTCATCATCCATAAACTGCGGAAACATAAGATGGGGAGCAATCGGAATACAGTTTTGGTCTAAGGCAAACCTGCAAAAACTGCGAGCCTTTTTAATGTTTCCTTCTACATCACCGGAATAGGGAGAACAGATATATACAAGCGGCTTAAAGGCAGATTTTTTCTCTGCCTTTTCCTTTCTCATTATGTTGGTTAGTGCTTCATGGGGAGTTGGGTCATGGTACCCTTCATGGTTAAATTTGTTGATTCCCATTACACACCCTCCATTTCTATCTGCGGCAAAATACCATCTGCCTTCAACAGTTCGTAAATGAAGAGTCTGCCTTTTTGAGTCCAATATGTATGGACTTTTGTATGCAGTTCACCGTTACTACCAATGTAGCTATGTGTCTTGGTGCTGGTATAGCCTTTTTCTGCATGCTTCTGATATAAAAGCCAGATACCACCTTGTTTAAACTGGATGCCCTTTTTATTAAGATAGCGGTTCATCCAAATAGCTGACTTGCCGTAATCTTTGGCAATTGCTGATGTAGAAATGAGGTCTTTGCAATTTAGAACTACATCATAATAGGAGACTTTCGGTTTCATTTCTACAATTTGCTGATTCTGAACAGCAATCGTACCTTCAAGCACTTTATTTTGTTTCCTTACTTGAGTTAGCTGTTGATTGGCAATCTGAAGTGCCCTTGCCATGATTGCTTCTGGGGAATTCCATCTTCTTTCTATTTCAAGAAAGTATTGACGACACTCTTTCCCTTTTGGAGTACGCTGTATCATGCATAGCTCTTTTGCCATGTCAATTGTTAACTGATGGTCTATGCTTGGTCTGCCTCCAGTACTTTCGCTCAAAAATGAGCTAAAGTCTGATCCTTCCTCAAATCCGTACTCACACATTCTTGGAAACCAATCTTTATAAGCGGTCTTTACTTCCAAGGCTTCATGTAAATCACGACCGAGTACGGTTGGTCGTTGATTTTCATAATTGATTTTTACTAATTCGTCCATACGAATTACCTCCTGCAATATAGTCAGAGAGGAAACCCCTCTACCTAATAGCCACAGGAGGTAATGATTGTTGAGGATTTTGAAAAAATTTATTTGGACTTTTAACTCTTACTTCAGAAAATATTTAAAGAGTGGAATATCTAGTTTGTTGATTTAATGACTTTTGTGGGTTACATGATTTGGCTAAATTTACATGCAACTAATTGGTTGCTTACTATTGACATGCAACCTATTAGTTGCTTATAATAAATAATATGAAATGGGAAAAAGATAATATATTCAAAGCACTCGCTGACTCGACTCGGCGACTAATATTAGACGAACTATCCGAACGAAAAGAACTGACGTTGTATGAACTTACGTCACGTCTTATTATGAAACACAATCTTACCATTTCTCGACAAGGGATAGCCAAACATCTTTCTATATTGGAAGAGGCTGGCCTTGTAAAATCAAAACGAAAGGGGAAATATCGAGTACTTAGGTTTGACAACGAACCACTTAGAAACTTGCTGAAAGGGTGGATTGAGTAATTTAGCTTATTGGGAACTAATACCACATAGACGTAATTAAGGGAAAAAAATGTGACGAAGGTACTTTGTGTTATCGAATAGTTCAGTAAATAGTAAAATAGAACAAGACTTTTTATTTACCTACAGTTTTTTATGCTCATTACCATACATCTCAAAAATTACAGGAGGAAGATATATGAAAATCATAGTTACTAGTTTATTTGTTGACGATCAAGATAAGGCATTAGAATTTTATACAAAGACGCTGGGATTTGTAAAAAAGCACGACGTTCCTGCAGGGGAATTTAGATGGATAACGCTTGTATCTCCAGATAATCAAGACGGAACTGAGCTTGTACTCGAACCAAATGACAATCCAGCTGCAAAAGATTATCAAGAAAAATTAGTTGAGCAGGGTATCCCAGCAACAATGTTTGGCGTATCAGATGTTCAAAATGAATACAAAAGATTATTGAAACACGGTGTGAAGTTTACTATGGAGCCTACAAAGATGGGAGATATCACAATCGCTGTCTTCGACGATACATGCGGTAATCTTATTCAGATAATAGAGCATAAGTAACCTTATATAAACCCTGTTCTAATTTAAGGACGGGGTTTTTCAAATTTAATGGGGTTAATAATTGGATAAGATATTGACCTTTACATTACGTAAAAGTGTAATATAAAAAAGTTAAATTAACTTATACGGAGGAAAAGACAAATGGTTGACAATAACACAATGATGGAATTTGGAAAATGTATTGAATGTGGTGCGAAGGAAACAGATGGATTGACCTGCTACGAGATGTTTCAATTTCCATTGGTTTGGGAGCATAACGACCCAGAATTATATGCTTTACATTTTTGGCTTGTTTCTAGTTATATGATTCAACATCCCTCTAACTTTACTGAGGAGGGATTTAAACTCATGGTGAATTTGTTCACTGAAGCGTATGATAACGAGTGGCAAACTGATTATATACTTCGTAAAAATCGGGAGCTCGTTTCAAAAATAGATAAAATAACCAATCCTTTGCCAAATAACAAAAGAAAACGTATTTATAGAAATTGGTCGATGACAATTGACGATGTATATGCAGGTGGAGAGGAAAATGCGATAAACAAAATTAAAAAATGGAAAGAACAAGTTAGAAGGGATTTAGAAAAGTAATACAGTGTGCTATTCAACAATAGGGGGCTTTAACGAAAGAAGATTTAATATTGAAATCATGTTTTAGTTATCCCATTAAAGGGCGCAATTCTGTAGCAAGAATTATGCTTTTCTCCAATAAAAGGGCATTTTGTTGATATTAAATTTTGAATATGAACCTATTATACTTATCATTGAAAAAAGCAGGTTTAATTTTTATAAGAGATATAGACCGGAAAAAGGAGGATTTTATTTTCCATGAAACATGTTGGTCTTATTGAACAAACAAGATAGCACGTACTAATCATAAAATAAGTGCTATCCTGTTTTCATTATTTAAAAATTGAAGGTCTTTTAACCTCCTCCCACACGATTATCCGAATACCAATTAATTTAATCTTTTTGATAAAACAGACACTCATAGCCATCAGCACTAAGTAAAAGTCCTTTTGCCCAAGTTGGTGTTCTAGCCATCTGCTTACAGATAGCAGAAAGTGACATTCCCATATCCGCCTCGATGATAATTTCATCGTGTACATGAGCCACAATGGAACAATTCTTTAATGTCTGCATGGCATGACACAAAATGTCACGACTGATAGCCTGAACAATATTCTCTACAAATTTGGGTCCATAGCTTTCGATTCTTTCCCATTTCTTCGTCCCACCGACACCTTCATAAGTAACCGACTCACCGCCAAACATATTCTCTCCCATACGAGGTTTCACATAGGCAAGCTGTCTACCAGAAGGAAGGACAATAAAGAGCATTCCACTTTGATATAAAAATTTAATGCCATGTGTCGCTGTGGGAGTTTTTTGCTTAACACAAGTTTTTACTGCGCGGTCAACATCCCACCACAGTTTTGTAATATTGGGATTGGACTGCCTCCAGGCTGTTACAAGAGGCCGAAGTTCCTCTTCTTCAATCCCCATCTCCAAAGCACCCATTGATTTTAATGCTCCAACAGATCCACCATAACCAAGGGCAAGTTCGGCTATTTTCCCTTTCTGACGAAGGTGACCGTTCACACCGTGCTTTTCAACAGGTACATTAAACATCTGAGACGCACTGGCACAGTAAATGTCACCGCCATTTTGAAATACATCTATTCTCCATTTTTCGCCTGCAAGCCAGGCAATGACGCGAGCCTCAATCGCTGAAAAATCTGCAACTATGAACTTCTTACCCTCTCGTGGTATAAAAGCTGTACGGATAAGTTCCGAAAGTACTTCTGGGATTGAATCATATAGTAAAGTAAGTGCATCAAAGTTTCCGGTTCGAACTAAAGCACGAGCCTGCTCCAAATCAGGCATATGGTTTTGGGGTAGATTTTGTAACTGAATCAGCCTGCCAGAGAATCTGCCGGTTCTGTTGGCTCCGTAAAACTGAAACATTCCTCTTGCACGACCGTCACTACATACCGCATTCTCCATTGCTGTGTATTTTTTCACCGATGATTTTGCAAGTTGTTGCCGAAGTTCCAAAACAGTGCCTAGTGGTTCAGGTGCTGTCTTTAACATCTCAGCAACCGCTTTTTTACCAAGGGTATCTGTTGCTAGCCCGTTATCGGCAAGCCAGTCTTTCATTTGTTGTACAGAGTTCGGATTCTCTAAATTAGTTATTTCTTGCATTGTAGCCGTTAGCTTTTTACGGGAATGTTCATCCATCACAACAGCCTGTTTTACGAAAGCCATGTCAATGGCAATGCCACGATCATTGATTTCCTGGTCGAGATGATATTCCTTCCAGATATTTTCCGGTACCAGAAACTTGGATAATCTCTGTTGTATAGACATCTCGGATTCCACATCGCGAAGGTTATATGCTTTAAACCGCTCCCATTTTTCCATGTCATGTTCCGGTAGATTACGAACTCGACCACCATTAGATTTTGTAGGAGAGCAAGGTGTACAGAAATATTTAATAAGGTCTTTACCCTCAGTCAATTTTTGTTTTTCTAAACCTAAAACTGCACCGACCCCCTCCAAAGAAAGAGGTAGTCCCATATATGCTGACCATATCATGGAGCATTTCCAAGATGTAGGGTCAAGATAATTTGTAAGGTTAAGCCATTTTGATAGACACACACGCTCAAACATTGCATTAAAAGCCCACTTGGTGACGGAATTATCCATAAGTGCGTTTATAATTTCATCTGGGATTTCCTCTCCACTGGCGAGGTCAACCACCTCCACTTCGCCGCCATCCACCGAATACCCAAATAGTAGAATTTCAAAATCATGACACTCAGCATAACGGTAAACACCAGACTTTTGAAGATTGGCACTACTAAATGTTTCAATATCAATAGAAATAGAATTCATGTATTACCCCTCTTTCCAATGCAAACGAGGTGGCAGAAGAACCTCCACCACCTCGTCTGTATTTATTCTTTATGCTAAAAAATCATCATCTTCAATAGTTGTGAAGTCATCAGCTGCATTGGTTCTTCCGCCTAAAGGCTCTCCATCTCTTATCTTCTGGATGTTGCCAAGACCACATGCTACACCCTTATTGCCATTAGAGTTAAAAGCATAGAAATTCAGGGATACTCTTGCATAACAACCACTGTAAACCTCGTTGCGATCCAAGATAGGTCTGACTGCTTTATCTACTATTTGGGGTGGAGTCTTGCTGTTGGCATTTACAAAATAATGCCCTTTATAAGCCTCATCATCACGTTCTACATCACCATCTCGAAGGGGGAGCTTAATGGCAGCCTTATTCGGCTTTTTACCACCAAACTTTGCAAGGCCCTCTTCAATGGCTGCATCTACTGCAGCATTGATAGCATTGATGGTTTCCTTATCTGTTTTGGGAATCAATACGGATACGCTGTACTTTTCCGCTCCGCCATTGATGGATACGGGCTCCCAGCCGTGAAAGTAGCTAAGACGTGTGTTGACGCTTGTAACAACCTTAGTTCTGTTTTGATTATTCATATTCCAATTCCTCCGTTATTTCGTTAAATTCATTTTTTACGTTTGATATATTCATAGCTGGCCGCTTATCGGAAAGTGGAACCAGCGTTGGCTTGCCCGGTGGTTTATGTATGAGACCACCGAGAATTTGCTCAAATTTCTTTTTGCCCATCAGCTTCTGCATTTCTGTAAGGGTTATGAGACTCTGACGGTAGATGTCCTTATATCCGTTTGCCTTGGCCGCTTCAGCCACAGCCCCTTCGTCCTTATATTTCCGAACTGATCTGCCCTCGACTACCTTAAAACCATGCCATTCTTTCCCGTGATTAACGGCAGCATCCGTGGCATAAGCAATGATTTCATTTGCCCACTTTGTAAGATCGGACAATTTAGAGAGAACTTCCTCAATTTCAGAATCCGTAAGCAGGGGTGGCAGTTTAAATTCCATCTGTGCTAATTTCAGCTTTTCTTCTGCTCTTGCACGGCATTTAACAGCCGCTCGACAGAAAGTACACCATTCACCTGGAAGATAGTCACCTTCGCCTTCATAGGCCTTTTTCGCCTTTGGTCTCAGTTCATTTTCTGCCCAGTCTTTTAATTCCTTTACCGGGATTGTCCATGTGCTGACATTTTCCCTGCGGGGTTGGAAGATGGTCATGGAAACCTCCTCGATGTCATACAAGCTATCGTAGATTTCCAAAGCACCAAGGGCATATAATTTCATCTGCGGATTATCCACCGCATCTACCAACACACCCATGCCGTATTTAAAATCGATAATATGAAGATTTTTATCTTCAATAATAATGCAGTCACCAGTTCCAAACCCCTGCGGAACATAGCAGGAAAAATCAAGACGTTGTTCAATAAGTATTAACGGGTCCGTACAGCTTTGTTTCGCCAGTTCAAGCTGCTCCATTACAAATTCCACATAGGCATCGCTGTGTTCTTCCATCTCATCGGTGTTATAAGCCGAGACAGGACGCTTACTCCTCATGTGAAGTGCTTTTTTAAGTTTATGTTCACAAAGAGCATGGGCGGCTGTACCTTCAGCGGCTGCATTGGATTCGCTATTTTCAAATTCCAGTTCCAATCTGGCAGATGGTAGGCAATTCAACCACCTATGGGACCCTGATGCGGAAAGTACTGCGTGATCACTCATTCCCTAGTACCTCTACATCTTTCAACATATCTGCATAATGTTTGGGGTCAACTTCGCTTAATTTAGAGCCACCGTATTTTTGGATGATTTCTCTCACTTGGGAAGTAAGACCGGCTTGACTCTTCTCAGCGAGTTTTGCTCTTACTTCCTCTAGAGTGATCTCCTTTTTCTTTGGCGCAGGTTCTTTTACAGGTGAAGTCGGCTCTTTTGCTTCGACAGGTTCATTGCCCGCCATTGCATCGGCAACCGCTTGTATGCTGTCTGCCAAAGAACGCATATCAGAAACCACATCAAGAAGTAGTTTGATTTTGCTCATGGTTTAATCCTCCCTCCTTAATCTCACTAATGGCGAGTTCCTGTACGGTGTCACCCGGAACAAGGATAGTCAGTTTCTGCTTATCACCAAGTAAGAAACGGAGGAAACGCTCCCTTATGGTGACATTACGACAGGAAACAATCCCGCCAGATTGTGGAGTTTTTGAAACACTGATTTTTAAGTTGTGTTTCATGTTCTTCACCTCTTTCCGAGAGCGTTTATTTGCTGCCCTCTATCTATTAGCCGTGGCAAGAGGGGAAAGTTGAGGATTCTGGAAAAACTTTTTTGAAATTCTTCTTGGCTGTATCTAAACGGTGTGAAATGGCGCTTTTACTAACACCCTCACGCTCTGCATACTCTGTTACAGAAACACCATCTAGGAATATAGCAATCAGTAACTCTGCTTGTTTTTCCTTGAGGGTCTTGCGGATAATTTCACAGAGGTATTCATACTCTTCTTGTTTCTCTCGAGTCACTTCATCGGTGTTATCAGGGAAATAGTCCATATGATCCGTTGCATCCTCAGATTCGTCATCTTTGCGGAATGGTTTCTTTGGCATCCCTCTGTGTCTATCAAATTTATGCCAGTTATTGTACTCGGGTTTGTTGAAACGCTCGTCCATAATCTCTTGTGGTGAACGGCGTGCTACAGTTTCCTTCTCCTCGACAGAAGATAGCCTGTCCTCGTAATCTGCATCAATCATTAAAGTGAAGTCCTCGTCTGGTACCTCTAGATAGATAGATTTGTTTTCGTGCTGAATTCTAATTTTCATTTTGCATCCTTTCCGCCGGACTGCATTGGCGGCAAAGGATACAAAAATAGGTCTGTGCCTCGAAGTACACAGACCCTTTGTCCTGAAAATGAGCGCAACAAGGTAAGGTACTTCTATTGAAACGCATAACAATCCTAAACGGACTGAAACGTAGCAATATGTATCCTTTGCCCTTATTGCAAATCAGGCATTTGATATTTTTTTGTAGACGAGGAATGGTCTAATTCTTGCTAACTACGAAGGACCTTTCCTTCGTCTAGTATTATTGTAAGAGAGAATTGGACAGCCTTGGCGGACACCTCATGCCCGTTAATTTCAGGCTTAAAATTAGGCTTTCCCTCACAAAAACACCTAAAAACGTCAATAAAAAAAGCCATACACAAACCCCTAAAAGGATTCATGTATGGCTCACATATTTTGCAACTAAAAAACGGACATCCCGTGTCCGCTTTTTCAAAAATATTTTGATTTTTTATAATGGCTCTGCGCCATGTTCCTGTAAAAACGTTCTAATCTCATCCATCGATTTTGTATATAGGTGAGTCAATGCAAAATCATACCAAATATGACTATTGTTATTGAAGTTCAACGAAAATGGAGAATTGCTAATTATATGGTTGCTAATTTTAGGTGGCAGATGGAGTCCAAGGCAAATTAAAACTATGGAATTAATAGAGCCTGGTTCTTCACCATTAACTATTCTTCTTATGGTACGCTCATTGACCATTATTTCGTCTGCTAATTCATTATAAGTTACTTTTTTCCACTTACGAACTATTTTAAGAGAGCTGGTATAGCTATTTGGCAATTCATTATAGATTCGCATTTCTTCAGCTATTGTTTCGGCTAGTAATTGAGCCTTCTTTTCTGGAGCCGCATACTCAAAACCATTACAATACTTTATATCAAAATCTATATTTGATGTCTTATCACGGTTGAGGAAACATTCAGTATAGTATCTTTCCCTACACCCAGATTTGACTGATAACTCGAAAACCAAGCAGCACTCTTCCATATGGGTTCGTGCGTAGTCTGTAAGTACCGTTTGTCCGAATATATCCTGTGTTAAATATTTCGGATGATTTAGCACAAAGTGGGAATCCACATATATATAACTTCCATCCCTAACTAAAGCGGACATTTCTGGATTGGTTATGCTTTGGATAGCAGCATCCTCTGCACCTATGGAAAATGTCTGGTTTCTTTCGAGTGCACCCTTCTTAAATCTATGTGGCTTGACGTAGCGACCATCTATATAAGTAAAAGTTCCGATTGCTTCCTCATATCCAGCATCAATCATTCGGATTTTAGCTGCTGTTCGAGATACGCTGAAGAACGTTGCTAAGGCGTCAATAACTGGCTCCATTACATCTATAAGTTCAGACGTTCCCAGTTCTGAACGGAATTGCTTAATAAATTTAAACGCTTGGGTTTTAAACATGGAAAGTGGCATTTGTATCTTTGGAGTGAGGGTATTCGCCTGCCATTCCATCCAGTCAGTTGCATCTCTGGTATTGTCTTTTATACCCCCGACAACCTGACACTTGATTCTTGTGACACTGCTGTTATATAACCGTTCTAATTCAAATGCTTTTCTATGTTGATCCCAATGAACACACTCATGCAAAATAGTATTATTGACTGATCCCAGGTTACGAAGGAAGTAAGCTTTAGGATCCACGATTATTGTACGGCCACTTACACGGGTCTGTACCATCTCATCGCTATCTTCATCATAAAATTCTGAATCACAATCGTGAAAGTATATCTGCCCAAAAACAGAAAAATCCTTTGTAATCTCTCGCATTTCTACTGTAAGGTCCATTTTTTCTGCCAACACCTGTGGCTCAACTGCCATAGGAGTTTTTAATGCTTCAGGGTAATGTCTTCTAAGGAAGTCTGTAGCAACAGATTCTAGTTGTTCCTTATGAATGATAGGGACAAGGGAGTCTGACATAGGTTTCGGCTGCTTATTTTTGCTAGTATACTCCGTTATACTAGAGATTGAAAAATCATCCAAATTGCAATCCAAATCACCTGAGCATTCTAACATAAACCATTGCCGGCAATTTTCTGATTCATCATAACGATGATTTGATTCACGGACTTCGAATTCAGCTTCAACAGCAACATCAAATTCTATTTTCATGTCCGGTAAGTCATTAACTGACACAAACTTAACTTCTACATCTGACAATTCTATGCCGCCAATGTTTTGAACTCTGTATAACCGTAAGTCTAAATCTTCACAATTATCCGTTGCATAGGTTTGTATGGCAGAAAATATCTCATTATAGAATCTATCAGCCACGTAATCTTTAAAAGAACGATTACCCGCCAAGGCACTCCCTCCTCACCCCATATGAAATTAATATCTTTAAGGATTTTTACTATTCAAACATTAGTTCATAGGTAAATTATAACATGTATTTTGATTGCCTCAACATTTATTTTACGTTTGCGAATTTTAATTGTCGCTTCGCTAACTTTGTGATAAACTTTATTTATTAACTTAGGCTAGGTACTAAGGCGAGGTGATATTATGTCCATAAGTTATAAAAAACTATGGAAACTTCTTATTGATAGAGATATGAAAAAAAAGGACTTAAGAGAAGCAGCTGGTATTAGTACAGCTTCAATGGCTAAGCTTGGAAAAAATGAAAATGTTAATACTGACATTTTAATAAAAGTATGTAAGGCGCTTAACTGCGATATTTCAGATATTATGGAGATTGAAAAAAATGAAGAAGATACAATAAAAGCGAAGGAGTGAGCTAATGAAACTGTTATATTCAAACATCCTACCTCTTGGAACATCAGAGGGTCAACAAACAATTATAAATTGTTTTAACGAGCAAATTGCAAAATCAGACCGTGTTGAAATTGCGGTTGGATATATTTCTCGTGCTGCCTTGGAAGAACTCGACAATCTGGTCGAAGAGCATAATATATCTAGTATATGCCTTACCATTGGAATGTACTTCATCGAAGGAATGCCAGAAGGATCATATAATACTGCTTTAGAAATCAACAAAAAATGGACAGAGACTGGTATAGGTGAAATTAAGATCGTAAAAGCATTCAAATATCATGGAAAAGTATACTGCTTTTATAAAGATGGGCAACCTTTTTCTGCTATTATTGGTTCCGCAAACTTAGGTGTAATCAAATTAGATGCTAATAACCGTAGGCAATATGAAATCTCATCGGTTACTGATGATGCTACTGAATGCAAAGAAATTGCTGAATTTTTAGAGAAGTTAAAGGCTCAGAACTGCTCTGATAATATTGCTAACATTATAGGAATGCCAATAGTCAGGGAAGTTAACACATCACTTAGTGGCATTGATACGGTAACACAGATTCCCCAAACTGGTGTACAGCTTTATGAACAGCATAAAACAGACGTTTCTTTTGTACTGCCATTAAAAGTTCCTGCTTACGATGAGCGGCATATGGATGATGGTAAGCATTTCACAAAGTCAAATATAAATGTTAGCTATGCCGCACCACGAAGTAAAAGGAAATCCCGTGATTGGTACGAAACTCAATTGACTGTTAGCAAAGCGATAACTCGTTCAGAAGGTTACCCTGAAAAAAACAAGCCTTTTTTTGTTGTAACCGATGATGGCTATTGGTTTAAAGCTCATACCACAAGCGATGGTAATAAACAATTCAGTGCTGTTGGCGATGAACTCATTCTTGGTCGTTGGATTAAAGGTAGACTTGCAGCAGCAGGTTTAGTAACACCAGTTAATGACACCCAAGCTGATACTGATCGTAAGGGAATGATTACGAAAGAAATGTTACAAGCATACGGTTGCAATAGCCTTGTACTTTCAAAAACAGATCAGAAAGCATTGGACGAAGATGGCACCGAGCTTGATGTGTGGGTTTTATCGTTTGAAGCAATTACTAACGAATGAGAGGTGTATCAATGCAATATTTAAAAAAATACTTACAAAAAATAAAAGAGCGAGGTAACGAGAAATTAGCTGAGTCCATTTCCAAAACAGCTGAAGATATTGGTAATCAACATATTCGCAATTTTTCATTTATAAGTCATGAGATTGGCTTGTTGTTTGGTAATGTGCAGTCTGGAAAAACTGGTCAAATGTTTGGCGTTATGTGCAAAGCTGCAGATTTAGGATTTCCCGCATTCATCTTACTCACAACAGACAATGTTGTCTTGCAACAACAAACCTTAGATCGAGTTAGAGACGACTTAGACGGCTTCTGTATTTGTGGCGAAAACGACTCAGGCTTATTTATTGAAAATAGCCTTGTTAAGCCAGTCATTGTCGTTCTAAAGAAAAATGCAAGAGTACTAAGATTGTGGGCAAATGTATTTAATTCTACAGGCTTTATGAAGGGCAACCCTCTATTCATCGTTGATGATGAGGCGGATGCGGCTTCCTTAAATACTCTAATAAACCGTAATAGTCAGTCATCAATTAATAGATATCTGGATTCTATAAAAAATGGAGCATCAAGTAGCTTATACCTACAGGTTACAGGTACGCCTCAAGCAATCTTATTACAGACCCTTGCGTCTGGTTGGCATCCATATTTTACATACTACTTCCATCCAGGGGATGGCTATTTAGGTGGAGACTTTTTCTTTCCAACAAGCGGTAAACCTGAATGCATTGATTTTCTTGAAACTATCAAACGACCGACACGAAGTGTTTTTATACGCCACCTTGCTGTATCTGCTCAGATTTTAGCATCAAAAGGAAAAGTATCAAATTGCCTTCTACATCCGAGCGTACGACAAAATGTCCACCAGCGTTTTGCTGACGATGTCGCAAAGGAACTAGATTGGTGTATGGAGCATATCAATACCGAATTCATCACAGAATTACAAACCCACTATGATTCTTTAGAACCCAACAAAAGTGAGAAACTTTCTTTTGAAGTTATCTATAAAACTACTAAGGATTTGTTGGAAAACAAAGGGATAAAAATTCTTGTTATGAATGGAAAAACAGATGTTGAGAGTCCAGATTATGCAACAGGCTGTAATTTTATCGTAGGCGGAAACACTCTAGGCCGAGGCGTAACTTTTCCAGGGCTACAGACAATTTATTATACAAGAACCAGCAAAAAGCCTCAGGCGGATACTATGTGGCAACATAGTAGGATGTTTGGTTATGACAGAGACTCTGGCATGATGAAGATATTTATAGATGAACAACTCTATAAATTATTTGCGGACATTAACGCTACTAATAATGCCATTATCGCACAAGTAGAGCAAGGAATTGAAAACATAAAAATTTATTATCCATTTGGTTTGAATCCAACTCGAAGGAATGTTATTGATAACAAACGAGTCAATATCCTTTCAGGTGGAACGAACTATTATCCGTTCTATCCAGATAATAACACCATAGATGATATAACAAAACTATTGGAGCCTTTCTCCGATGATGATCCTTATTACCAGGTTAATTTGAGGTTAATTAAGAAAATATTATCCCACATTATTGCCAGCCCGGATTTCAAGTTAGATGCATTCCTTTCTGTCATTGATACACTGCTTTCAGAACAACCAGCTGGACAGGGGATTTTGATTGTCAGAAGAGGAAGAGATGTTGCACAAGGGACAGGAGCCTTGTTGTCTCCGAACGACTGGAAACTAGGTGGCACTTTCCATGACAAAGTAGTTTTGACCATGTATCAAGTAACTGGTACTAAGGGGTGGGGTGGAAAAGCTCTCTGGGTGCCGAATATTAAACTTCCTCATGATACAATGTATTATGATGTGTCTGAGGATGATATAGAAGAAGCATAGGAGGGCAAGAATGGATGTTCACCAACAACATAGCAAAAAGGATTTTATTTGCCCCTCCACTCCAAGGAGCGGACACTTTATTAATATTAAGCGGATATGCTACCCCTAATATGGCATCATGGCTTATTAAGAGTTTTCAAGAACAAAATATGCACCCTCTAAATATTTCATTGCTTATTGGAATGGTTCCTTACGATGGATTAAGCGTTCCTATACATGAGGGCTTTATGGAACTCCATGGCAAAACATATCCAAAAGCAGTGGATAGCTTTTCATGTAGTTATGTTTGCGAAAACCCTCCAGTTCACGCAAATTTATACATTTGGCTAAAGGAAGAATCACCAGTACAGGCATATACAGGTTCAGCTGATTTTGTGCAGAATGCATTTATCCAATCCAGAAAAGAAATAGTTGTATGCTGTGATCCTAAAGAAGCTTATAAGTTTTATGAAGAAGTTGAAGCAAACTCAATTTATTGTAACCATGCAGAGGTCGAAGACCATATCGTTCTCCGTCCAACACATCAAATTCTTGATGCTGAAAACAAGCCTCTAACCACTTTGGCTGGTGAGGGTATTACTTCTACGACTCTATCGCTTCTCACAAATAAGGGTGAAGTTGGAGAAAAATCCGGATTAAATTGGGGACAACGAAAGGGCAGAAACAAAAACGAAGCTTATATACATCTTCCTGCAAAAATTGCAAGAAGCGGTTTCTTCCCGTTAAATAAACAACACTTTACTGTTATTACAGACGACGGTCATACTCTTCTCCTAAGAGTTGAGCAACAAAACGACAAAGCAATTACAACACCTCTTAGCAACGCTCAACTCGGAGAATACTTCCGAAACCGTTTAGGTCTTGGAAATGGTGCGTTCGTAACAAAACAAGATTTACTAAACTATGGAAGAACAGATGTTACCTTTTACAAAATCGACGATGAGCAGTACTTTATGGATTTCCATGTATAAACAAAGCAGTTACTTTGCCTTCTCTACAAAGTAACTGCTTTTTCATTCTTTAATACTTGGCTCTACGCTCTCATATTCAATTCCAGCAAAACACTTCAATATTGCCTCAAAAATGATTTTTGCACCCTGACAAGGTACTGCCATTCCTATTTGTTTGCGTACACTCTCTTTACTTCCTACGAATCTATAAGTATCAGGGAAAGTCTGTAATCTTGCCCGCTCTCTGTTCGTCAATGCTCGTGGTTCTTCCCAATGATAAATGTGTGTTCCTCCGCCACCGCTTCCTGTAACCGTGTAGGAAGGCTTTGTTGGATCGAGCCTCTTATATATTTGACTTATTTTTGCCCCTCTAATATTAAGTTGTAAATCTTCTGGAAGGTCTGCTGTAAATGCATTCTGTCCAGGTAGAATATGCTGCAACCTTCTAACAACAGTTTCGGATTGTCTTGTCAATTCATTATTATATGCATCCTCTGGAATAGGGGGATTTTCTATTGCATTTTTACAAGTATTATCGATTCCGACATAAGGCGCTGTTGATGGGACTTTAAATTCAACATCGATGTCATCCCGTATGCCAACGATAATCAAACGGTGCCTTGCTTGAGGGACTCCGTATTCCTCAAACTTGTAGAGATGAGGTTTAATTGTATAGCCAGCTTCCCTCAGTTCCTTAAGAATCTTAGTGAAGGCTTTCCCATCATTTGCATTTCTAAGTCCTCCAACATTTTCTGCTAAAAACCACTTGGGTTTAAATAGTTTTAGAGCTTTGACACCATACGAATACAAGGGACCGAATACCCCGTCCATACCTTTTTGCTCACCAACAACACTATAGTCATTGCATGGGAAACCAAATGCCAATGCATCAATCGGGGCTAGTTTAGACATATCGAATTTGCGAATATCCGCATGGTAAACAGTATTAGGAGTATCAGGACAGATATTTAATCTATATGTTTCACAGGTATCTGCGTCATAGTCATTTGCCCACTGATGTACAATCGCAAAGTTTGGATCTTCAATACTAGCATTCATTGCACCCCAAGCGATCCCACCTGGGCCGCAAAATAATTCACCTAATCTAAATATCATAATATCACTCTCCCTCCTTTGAAATACCAATTTTATTACCGTTCCGCATAGTCAAAAAATCTATGAACAATTGCACCATTGCTACCCCGTCATCATCTAAGTTTTCTAAACCATGAATCTGGCAATTGGGATGCATATCATTTTCTGATATATAACCTGCGGCTAACAATATTTCAAACGGGTGAAAATTTAAAGCACGTGCGATTTCACATAATGTTGTCCAATTAGGGTTTTTTCTAGTTCCGTTCTCAATTTTCATTATTTCACTGTCGCTTGAGCCACAAGCAATTGCCAACTTTTTAAGAGAAAGCCCCATGGCTTCTCGACGACTTTTAATCATTTGTCCTATCTCAGGCATCCTCTCACCTCTGCATCATCATATCACCTTCGCTGCCTTTTGTCAAGAACATCTTACTTAAACGCTGCTCAAAAGCAGCAATGTAGTAATTTTCAATTTAATGCACAGCTCTTCTCCTATACCCAGACCACATCTATTCTATCTCCACAACCCTATGAAGTTATCTAATCTGTCAACTCAACCCCACGCACTTTATTACATTCGACCTGTTTCCTCAATAAACAAAAACAAGGATTTTCAAGATTGAAAGGCACTGCCAGACATCAGACAGAAAATCTTCCAACCTCGGAAATCCTTTATTTATCAGTACTTTGAATAGACTTTATTTCTCAACCCTTGACATCAATACAACGCACTCCACATGGCTCGTACTCGGAAACATATCAACGGGCTGTACTTCTAATGCCTTATAGCCACCGTCTTCTAAAATCCTTAGGTCACGTGCTAAGGTAGCTGGGTTACACGATACGTAGACGACTTTTTTCGGTTGCATGGCAATAATGGTTTGTAGCAGTGCCTCACCACAGCCTTTGCGTGGTGGGTCGACAACCAGCACATCCGCCACATTGCCTTGTTGATACCAATTCGGAATTACGGTCTCCGCTTCGCCAACAGCAAATTCAACATTGGTAATACCGTTCAGTGCCGCATTACGGCGGGCATCCTCAATGGCTTCAGGTACGACTTCTACTCCAAACACTTGTTTTGCCTTCTGTGCTAAAAATAGCGAAATCGTCCCAATTCCACAATAGGCATCAATGACGGATTCCTCGCCACTTAAGTTAGCATATTCAAGTGCCTTATCATAGAGCACCTTTGTTTGGATAGGATTAACCTGATAGAACGATAAAGCAGAGATGGCAAATTTCACGTCACCAATAAAGTCGTAAATGACTTCACTTCCCCAAAGTACAGTCGTTTTTTCACCGAGGATGACATTGGTTTGCTTTGTGTTCACATTGTGAATAATTGATTTAACCTTAGGTAATTTGGCAATGATTTTTTCTATCAATTTATCTTTGTGCGGGATCTCCGCTGTACGTGTAATGATGACCACCATCAGCTCACCCGTTTGTTTTCCATAACGGGCCATGATATGGCGTAGGACACCTTGATGGGATTCTTCTTGATAAGCAGGGATTCTTAGCTCATTACAGATTCCCTTGACAGCCTGAATTGCCTCGTTAACTTCCGGTAGCTGAATCATACTTTCATCAGTATCGACAATCTCATGGGTACGTGGTTTAAAAAACCCAGCAGTGAGCTTGCCATTTTTTTCACCGACCGGTACCTGGGCTTTGTTACGATAATGCCATGGGTCATCCATGCCAATAATAGGATGGACGATAACATTCTCTAACTTTCCAATGCGTGATAATACTTGTCTCACCTGGTTTTCCTTATAGCAAAGCTGGCCCTCATAACTGAGATGTTCGAGCTGGCAGCCCCCATATTTATGCTTTTCTTCCACAGGAATATCTACACGATAAGGACTCTTTTCATATAGCTCTATAAGCTTGCCAACACCGTAACTTTTACCTGGTTTAATGACTTTTACCTTTGCTTTTTCTCCAGGCAGGCCGCCCGCTACAAACAGTGGATAGCCATCAACCTTGGCAACCCCAGATCCATCATGAGTTAAGTCTACAAACACAACATCTATATAATCATTTTTATTGACAGGCAATTTTTTGCTCATCTGTTTCTTCCTTCGCTTATTATAGTCATATTGTAAATCGTCCGTTGTCTAACTGTTCCTAACAAAATTGTATCATAAAGTTAAGGCATCACGAAACAATGGCTCGAGTCACAGAAAGAGTTAGACAATATGAAAGATTTAAGTTATTCTACTACATGACTATCTAAAATAAATTTAGTTTACTTAATTAAAATCAGGAAGGAACAATACTTTGAAAAAGCAAGAACAGTGGTCCTCAAAGATTGGATTTATTTTAGCAGCCGGTGGCTCTGCAATTGGGCTTGGCGCTATTTGGAAGTTTCCGTATATTGCTGGAATCAGCGGTGGCGGGGCATTCTTTTTTATTTTTATACTCTTCACATTAATACTTGGGCTACCGCTGTTGATGGCGGAATTTGTAATTGGCAGAAAAACACAAAAGGACGCGGTACAAGCATATAAAGTATTAGCTCCAGATTCAAAATGGCATTGGATTGGCTATTTAGGCATTGTCACTTGCTTTATTTTGCTGTCATTTTACAGTGTCATCGGCGGTTGGATTATTATCTATATTTGGAAGGCTGTTACTGGACAGCTGAATGGGTTAACGCAAGCAGAATATGGACAATTATTTGGCGAAACGATTGCTAATCCCGCCATCAGTATTTTTGTTCAGTTCATCTTTATTTTTCTAACGATTCTGGTGGTTGCCAAGGGAGTGCAAAAAGGGATTGAGCGGGCCAGTCAAATTATGATGCCGGTTCTCTTCATCTTATTTATCGCACTTATCTTGAGATCTCTGTCATTAGATGGGGCAATGCAAGGAGTCACATTTTTATTTAAACCGGATTTTCATAAAGTCACCGCCGAAACAATCCTCTTTGCATTGGGACAATCCTTTTTTGCTTTAAGTGTCGGCGTATCGGTGATGGTGACCTACAGCTCCTATTTGTCAAAAAAGGAGAGTCTGTTTCGCTCAGCATTATCAATTGTGTGCATGAATATTTTTATCATCGTATTATCGGGTCTCGCTATCTTCCCCGCTGTTTTTTCTTTTGGATTGCAGCCTGACTCTGGACCTGTATTATTATTCAATGTTTTACCTAACGTATTTAATAAAATGGCCTTTGGCATTGTGTTCTTTGTAGCCTTTTTAGTGCTGTTTTTGTTTGCTGCCTTAACATCTGCATTTTCAATGCTAGAAATCATTGTATCGGTTATTTGCAAAGGAGATTCGAGAACACGTGCAAAATGGTCATGGGTTATCGGAATGGCTATCTTTATTTTTGGCATTCCCTCTGCGCTATCTTATGGCATGTTAAGTGATACTTTAATTTTCGGAAAAACGATTTTTGATTTAGCAGATTATTTGGTCAGCAATATTCTCATGCCGCTTGGCTCATTATTAATTGCTATTTTCGTTCCACTAAAGATTAAAAAATCAGCACTATATGAAGAACTATCAGCTGGCGGTGGGTTTTCCTTTGGACTATTTCAAGTTTGGTATTTCTTAATCCGCTATGTTGCTCCTATTGCGATCATTATCGTTTCGATTTATGTAATTCGTGGTTAATGAAAGGCGCCCGGTTTTCGGGCGCCTTTCTTCTACTCCTTCATTGCGGCAACTTTCTCTTTTACTTCTTCTATATTGTGCATCTTGTTATCCCAGCATTTTTTGCTTAAGTCGACAGGATATTCCTCCGGATTCATTGTCCGTTTGTATTCTTCCCATAGAGATGCAAGATTTTGCTTCAAATATTCACGGGATTCTTCCAGACAAGGGATTTCATAAACGAGTTCTCCATTTATAAAAATATCCTCATGAAGTTCTTTTGCGGTATAGTTCGTAACCACCTTATTTATATACGTATGCGTTGGATGGAACATGTTTAAGCGCTTTTCTGGCAACTTTTCATCTTCCATGGCAATGTAGTCCCCTTCAGCATGATGGTTCTTATTATTAATAATCCGGTAAACTCTTTTTAAACCGGGAGTGGTAACTTTTTCAGGATTTGAAGAGATTTTAATGGTGTCCTCCATTTGTCCTGCTTCATTTTCAATTGCCACTATTTTATAAACAGCCCCTAGTGCAGCTTGGTCAAAAGCAGTAATTAATTTTGTCCCAATCCCCCAACTGTCGATTTTCGCTCCTTGTGCCTTGAGATTAATAATCGTATACTCGTCCAAATCGCTTGAAGCAAATATTTTTGCATTCTTAAATCCGGCCGCATCAAGCTGTTTGCGGGCTTCTTTTGATAGATAGGCAAGGTCGCCGCTATCAAGGCGGATGCCGATAAAGTTTATTTTATCGCCGAGCTCTTTAGCTACTTTAATGGCATTTGGTACGCCCAGGCGCAGTGTATCGTATGTGTCCACTAAGAACACACAGTCTTTATGGGTTTCTGCATATTTATGGAAGGCGGTGTATTCGTCCTTATAAGCTTGAACCATGGCGTGCGCATGAGTACCAGAAACAGGAATACCAAACATTTTTCCTGCTCTGACATTACTGGTTGCATCGAATCCGGCAAGATATGCAGCACGTGTTCCCCAAATGGCCGCATCCATTTCCTGAGCTCGCCTTGTGCCAAATTCCATTGCTACCTCATCACCGACAACATGTTTTATTCTAGATGCTTTTGTCGCAATTAATGTTTGGTAATTCACAATGTTAAGCAGAGCAGTTTCAATAATCTGTGCTTCTGCCAGCGGAGCATCCACTCGTAAAATTGGTTCATTGCCAAATACGAGCTCGCCCTCATTCATTGCTCGTATCGAGCCAGAGAAATGCATCTCTTTGAGATAGTCTATAAAATCATCCTTGTAGCCAACTTCATTTTTTAAATAGGCAAGATCATCTTCAGTAAAACGGAAGCTTTGAATATATTGAATAATCTTCTCCAGGCCGGCAAATACTGCATAACCATTTCCAAATGGCAGTTTACGAAAATAAAGTTCAAAAACGGCCCGCTTGTTATGTATGCCATCCCTCCAATACGTCTCTGCCATATTTATCTGGTAAAGATCAGTATGCAGAGTGAAACTATCATCATCATAAATGTGTTTCATAATCGCCCTCCAAAATACTATTACAGTTTAGCACTATTTTCACCAATAATACCATTAAAACGGTTATTTAACCATAGCACCAAGCGTTTTTTCGAAATGTTCTAGGGCCCAATCATGCCCTGCGGGATTAAAAGAGGCGACTGCGTCTTTGTGTACGACAATCCGAAAACCTTTATTATAGGCATCTACAGCAGTATGGAGAACGCAAATATCGGTGCAGACACCAACAAGATGAACCTCAGTGATGCCGCGCTCGCGTAATTTGATTTCTAAATCTGTTCCTGCCAATGCAGAATACCTTGTTTTATCCATGAAGATAACATGCTCATGCTGTTTATTTCCTTCATAAATCCCCTCTAAATTTCCAAATAATTTCCGACCGGCTGTTCCACGTAAATTGTGAGGAGGAAATAATTTTGTTTCTGGATGGTATTCATCACCTTCGTCATGCACATCAATAGCAAACACAACAAGATCACCATTATTAATGAAATCCTGTGTCAGCTCGGAAATTTTCCCCTCGATGGCCTGCCCCGGCTTTCCACATGTTAACGCTCCTGCATCCGCTACAAAGTCTACCGTATAATCTATATTAATAAGTGCCTTCATCCCATCACTCCGCCTTCCGTGTCTTGACTAATGTCTTTAATACATTATACACACGCGTTGGGGAATTTTTCAATTTTGTCGTTCTTTACGTTAAAAAAGTCCGCTCCTACAAGGAACGAACCTTTTAACTATATCTTTTTCCTGAAACCCAATCCAGAGGGCGATCATTTGGACGAATATCAGCTAGCGGTACGAACACTTCTAAATGTCGATACAGATTTGCAAATTCCGCTGGCAACAAGCCACCATACTCTCCATCCAAATTTAATTGAACTTTTTCATCCGAATGGACTTTTATGTGATTCGCCTTTGTGTAAATCACATTCGGGTCATTCACATGTTCCCCACGAATCGCTAGCGTAACAACGCGAATAAATTCGGCAAGGTTGACCTTTTTCAAGATAAGCAAAGAAAACAAGCCATCATTAATAGAAGCATCCGGCGCCAGCTTTTCAAAGCCGCCTATTGAATTCGTCAGTCCAACGAGAAACATCATTGCTTCCCCTTCAAACAGCTTCCCGTCGTACTCAATCCGTAAATTAGAAGCTTTAATGGAAGGTAGCATTTCCATTCCTTTTAAATAATAAGCGAGCTGCCCAAGCATGGTTTTTAGTTTACTTGGTACTTCATATGTCAGCTCAGTTATTCTTCCGCCACCGGCAATATTAATGAAATACCTATCATTAATCCGACCGATATCAACAGGTATTAATTCCCCATTTGTAATAATGTTAACGGCAGAAGCAACATCTCGGGGAATATGTAAAGCTCTGGCAAAGTCATTTGTTGTACCAGCCGGGATTATTCCTAAACGCGGGCGAAACTCCTGTTCAGCGAGGCCGTTAACCACCTCATGAATCGTGCCGTCCCCCCCTGCAGCAATCACCACATCATACTGACGCTCTACAGCAATTCTAGCTGCCCGTGTTGCATCCCCCGCCCCAGTTGTTGCATGACAGGAAGCTTCATAGCCGGCAGTCTCGAGTTTTTCCAAGATTTCCGGCAGATGACGCTTAATCATTTCCCGCCCGGATGTAGGGTTGTAAATCAGTCTTGCTCGTTTCATATATTCATCCACCTATTTTTAATCTCAATCCTAAGTTCACCAGTTCAATATTTTACCAATTAACTGACCAGCTTACAAATAATTTGCAAGTCGCAATCCTTTAACTATCATACCTCTTTTCTTGATAATTGCAAAAGAAACTCTTCATATTGGATTGTATTTATGCATATGAAGGATGTTTTTTTCACGGTTCTGCGATAGATCTGTTCCTTCATGCCATCTTATCTTGATATTATTCCTGCAGTTAACAGGGATATTATGCTTTCGGAAACTGCTTCCCATATAGCACTGTCCGTTTGATACGATTTAGTAAGGCGTTTATACATTTCCAGTTGTTTTTCTTGAAAATCTGCGGCACCTTTTTCAGGTAATAGAGATCTCTCATGTTCAACAAGTGTCTGAACTTCTGTAGCCCTTGGTCCCCACACACCAACTTCTTCACCAGCTTGATTAAGAAAAATGAAGATTGGAATCGCTCGCGATGTTCCGTTCGTTAAATATTCATCCATCAGTTCTAAGTTTTGATCGCGAAGCAGAAATCGGACTTCAATATCTGCCGTTTCGGCTATTCTCATGAGGATGGGAATGTTTAGTAATGCATCCCCGCACCAATCTTCTGTTAGCACAATTACCCGTAAAGAAACCGACTTTAATGCTTCAAGTTTCCGTTTATCTTCAGTTGGCATTGAAAACTTTTCATAAATAGACAGCATTTCTTGCTTATTTTTTTGCATTGAAGCAATATATCCCTCTGCTGTCATTCCCGTTTGGAACCAATCATTTAATCTCACTACCATCATCCTCCCTTACTCTCTATCATAAAGTCTCATCGCTACCTATACAATGGAAATGCTTACAATAACTTACATTACTATTGTAAAAATATTTTATTTTATCTCAAAAAAGTAAAATTTTTCACTGGAAATGCGTACAATAAGTTGTTAGAATATTTTTGAAGGGAGAATTATTATCATTATTATTATCTGAATTTAATAAACAAAGGGGGATTATGTATGTCTGAGCAGACTTTACAACTTGTATCAATCACCATTTACATTGTTGGTATGCTTTGGATTGGTTGGTATGCATATCGAAAGACTAGCAATCTGACAGATTACATGTTAGGAGGAAGGTCTTTAGGACCTGCGGTAACAGCCTTAAGTGCTGGGGCTGCAGATATGAGCGGCTGGCTGCTAATGGGGTTGCCAGGGGCTATTTATGTAAGCGGTTTAGCCGAGGCCTGGATTGCCATCGGGTTAACAGTTGGAGCCTATTTAAACTGGTTGTTTGTTGCACCTCGCTTGCGTTCCTACACAAAAGTTGCTAATGATTCCATTACCATTCCAAGCTTCCTAGAAAATCGCTTCAAAGATCAATCTAAACTTTTACGAATCGTATCTGGTATTGTTATTCTTATTTTCTTTACATTCTATGTTTCTTCCGGTATGGTTTCCGGTGCAGTCTTTTTTGAGAGCTCCTTTGGCACCAGCTATATGACTGGCCTATTTATCGTAAGTGGTGTAGTTGTTGCTTATACACTTTTTGGCGGATTTCTAGCCGTTAGTTACACAGACTTTATTCAAGGACTAATGATGTTAATTGCCCTTCTTCTCGTTCCAGCAATTGGAATTTTCAAAACTGGTGGTCCGGCAGAAACATTTGATACAATTCGCGCTATCGACCCAACCCTACTAGACTTATTTAAAGGGACTACCTTCATTGGTATTGTTTCCGCAGCTGCGTGGGGACTAGGCTACTTTGGCCAGCCACATATTATCGTTCGGTTTATGGCAATTAAAACTATCAAAGAAACAAAGAGTGCCCGTCGCATAGGTATGGGCTGGATGATTTTCTCGCTAATAGGAACAATCTTTACAGCGTTAATCGGTATTGCCTTCTTCCATAATAATGCTGCTCATACGCTTGATAATCCTGAAGCTGTATTTATTTCACTAAGCCAAATCTTCTTCCATCCATTATTTGCTGGATTCGCCTTGGCAGCTATTCTTGCAGCCATTATGAGTACCATTTCGTCACAATTAATTGTAACTTCTAGTGCTCTAGTGGAAGACTTGTATAAAGTAATAATGAATAAAAGTGCAAGAGACCGTCAGCTCGTATTCTTAGGACGATTGGCCGTCTTAATCGTCGCACTTGTAGCATTAGCACTAGCCTTTAACCAAGATAATACCATCTTAAACCTGGTAGCCTATGCATGGGCAGGCTTTGGTGCTTCATTTGGACCGATTATCCTTTTAAGTCTCTTCTGGAAAAAGATTACGAACTGGGGTGCCTTAAGCGGTATGATAGTCGGGGCATTAACGGTTATTATTTGGAAAAATGCTGACCTTGGTAAAGTCCTTTTTGGAGAAAGCCTATATGAAATCGTCCCAGGATTTATCTTTAACCTACTTGTTGCCGTAATTGTCAGCTTAATCACCTATAAGAAAAACGAAGAAATTGAAAGAGAATTTGATGAAAGTGTCCGTTTATTAAAACAAGAATAATATTTTACTAGAAACTGTCCGGTGGAAAATAAAACCGGGCAGTTTTTTTGCCTTTTCGACATAGTTAATAATCAAACGCTTGATAAAAAGGTGGATATGAACCGATACAAGTAGCTTTTCTCCTGATGACCGTTGCAAAATTTGTCATTCATTCAAGTTAATCAAACGTTTGATTAAATCGCTAAGAATGCTTTGCACTACTGGTTTCTTTCCCAGGAAATATGCAAACACTGTCGAAATAATTTTCGACAGCTACCTAATTCGAATCCAAAAATTAAAAGCTGGCAGCGTTATATCTGCCAGCTTTAACTTATCGTTTTTGCAATTCTTGTATTAATAATTGATTTACCTTTTGCGGGTTGGCTTGTCCCTTGGTCGCCTTCATAATTTGCCCTACAAGGAAGCCTGTTGCCTTCGCTTTCCCACCTTTAAAGTCCTCAATCGACTTCCGATTGGCATCAAGAACCTCACAAATAATCTTTAACAGTGTACCCTCATCGGAAATTTGCACAAGGCCTTTTTCTTTGACAATCTTCTCTGCATCGCCGCCATGTTCAATTAACTCCTTAAACACAGTCTTAGCAATTTTCGATGATATTGTTCCATTCTCGATTAATTTGATCATACTTGCAAGTCCTTCCGGTGTCAAAGCAACTTCATGCAGGTCTTTTCCCTCTGCATTTAAATAACCGGAGACTTCACCCATAATCCAATTCGAAGCTTGTTTTGCATCGGCACCAGCATGAACAGTGGATTCAAAGAAATCAGCAGTCTCTTTGGTCACAGTCAATACCTTAGCATCATAAACCGGTAAGCCCCATTCTTCCACATAACGCTTTTGGCGCTCATCTGGGAGTTCAGGAATTTCAGCACGGATACGAGCTTTCCATTCCTCATCAATATATAACTCAAGAAGATCTGGTTCTGGGAAGTAGCGATAATCATCTGAACCTTCCTTAACCCTCATTAGAATGGTTGTCCCGCTTGCTTCATCAAACCTTCTTGTCTCCTGATCAATTTTCCCACCTGCTGCAACAATATCCCGCTGGCGTTTTTCTTCATACTCCAGACCTTTGCGGACAAAATTAAATGAGTTTAAGTTTTTTAACTCAGTTTTTGTGCCAAATTCCTGTTGTCCAACTGGACGAATTGAAATATTGGCATCACAGCGGAGCGAACCTTCTTCCATTTTACAATCAGAGACACCAGTATATTGAATAATTGATTTTAATTTTTCCAAATACGCATAGGCTTCATCAGGTGTCCGAATATCCGGCTCAGAGACAATTTCAATTAATGGAGTCCCTTGACGATTAATATCAACCAATGAATAGCCTTTCTCATGGTTAAGTTTTCCGGCATCTTCTTCAAGATGGATCCTAGTAATACCAATTCTTTTCGTATAGCCGTTTACCTCAATTTCTATCCAACCATGCTCTCCAATCGGCTGGTCAAATTGTGATATTTGATAGGCCTTTGGGTTATCTGGATAAAAATAATTTTTGCGGTCAAATTTCGTATAGGTAGCAATTTCACAATTTAAAGCCATTGCTGCTTTCATACCAAAATCGACTGCCTTCTTATTTAAAACCGGTAATACACCAGGATAACCTAAATCGATAACACTTGTATTAGTATTTGGTTCCGCACCAAAACGGTTTGGACTGGAAGAAAAAATCTTTGACGCTGTTTTCAGTTCCACGTGGACTTCAAGGCCAATAACTGTTTCAAATTCCATATTTGTTCACCCCCTACAATTGTGGCTTCTTCTTATGATAGTCTGTTGCTTGTTCAAAAGCATGGGCAACGCGGTAAATCATCGCTTCATCAAAATGTTTACCAATAATTTGCAGTCCTAATGGCAGCCCACCATCGAAACCACATGGTACGGAAATCCCCGGTACACCGGCAAGATTAATTGGAATCGTTAGGATATCGTTTAAGTACATCGTCATTGGGTCATCGATGTTTTCACGTTGCTTAAATGCCGGGGTCGGCGTCGTCGGTCCGATGATGACATCATACTTCTCGAACACATTGTCAAAATCTTGTTTTATTAATGTTCGGACTTTTAGTGCCTTTTTGTAGTAGGCATCATAATAACCTGAACTCAGCGCAAATGTTCCTAGCATAATTCGCCGTTTTACTTCATCACCAAAGCCTTCTGCCCGTGTATTTTTGTATAAGTCTAATAGGTTTTCAGCATTTGGGCTCCGATAACCGTAACGCACACCATCAAAGCGAGCAAGATTAGCGGATGCTTCTGATGATGATAAAAGATAATAAGTTGCTAACGCATATTTGGAGTGTGGGAGTGAAACTTCTTCCCATACAGCCCCTAGTCCTTCTAGTACCTTTATAGCTGATAGTACCGATTGCCGGACTGCATCGCTAACTCCTTCACCAAGATATTCCTTAGGAACAGCAATCTTCAATCCCTTCACATCTCCAGTTAACGCTTTTGTGAAGTTTGGTACCTCCACATTCGCTGAGGTGGAATCCATCGGATCAACACCAGAAATTGCCTGCAGCAAATAGGCATTGTCCTCAACCGTCCTTGTAATCGGACCGATCTGATCAAGCGATGAAGCAAAGGCTACTAGCCCAAAGCGAGAAACACGTCCATATGTAGGTTTCAAACCGACAACACCACAGAACGCAGCTGGTTGCCGGATGGAACCGCCTGTATCCGAGCCGAGTGAAAAAGGTACTTCCCCTGCCGCAACGGCTGCTGCTGATCCACCTGAGGAACCTCCAGGAACACGTTCTAAATCCCAAGGATTGCGAGTGAGCTGATAATGTGAGTTTTCATTGGATGACCCCATGGCAAACTCGTCCATGTTTAATTTACCGATTGGCACCATCTCAACTTGCTTTAGTTTTTCTATGATAGTGGCATCGTAAATCGGATCAAAATTCTCCAGCATTTTACTCGCACAGGTCGTCCGCAGTCCTTTGGTCACAATATTATCTTTAATTCCAATTGGCATGCCAAACAATAACCCTTTGGCTGCATCGTTTTGTAGCTTTTCATCAAGTATTTTTGCCGTTTCCCGTGCCCGTTCTTCGTCCAATGTTAAAAAAGACTGAACCTTATCCTCTACTTCAGCAATTCGCTTAAATGATTCGTCTACAAGATCTGATACATTTATTTCTTTTTTATGTAAGAGCTCATGCAAATCAGCTGCTTTATAGTCAAATAAACTCACTATCCTATCCTCCTTTTTATTCACCCAAAATGGCTGGTACCTTAAATTGTCCATTCTCGTGTTCTGGCGCGTTTTTTAGAACCTCCTCCTGTGGCAGCCCCGGCTTTGGATTATCTTCACGCAAAACATTTTTCATATTGAGTACATGGAATGTCGGCTTGACATTCTCCGTATCAAGCTCGTTTAGCTGTTCCGCATAAGTAATTATGGCATCCAGCTGTTTGGTAAACTTTGCAGCTTCTTCTTCGGAAATCGAGAGCCTAGCTAAATTCGCTACATGTTTTACCTGGTCAGTGGAAATTCGCGACATCTTTGTTTCCTCCGTTCAATTGTTTATTTTACTATTGATAATAACAAACTTTTCCGCTTTACCGCAATGATTCCCTTATGATTATCGACAAGTTTTACGAGTTTTAAGAGTATTCTAGATTATAATTTACAAAAATTACAGAAAATCTCCAAAAGACACGTAGCAGGGGCAAACATGATACAATATTTGCGTCTGGCTTTAATCATATTTCAATTAGGAGGACTACCATGGCTGAACATATTTTTCAACTTAAAGCCAATTGGCCTGGATTACGTAATGATGTCGGAGAGATTGAAGCGCGGAATCTCCGTACACAAATCTCCATACCTCCGGAAATGGACGGTCCGGGAATTGGGACAAATCCTGATGAAATGCTGCTTGGGGCCGCAGCCACTTGTTATATTATTACCTTGGCGGCAATGATGGAACGCAGTCACCTTAAGAAGGAAAGCTTATCAATGGAATCAAAGGCAATTGTCGATGTTACGAACGGGATATTTACTTACAAAAAAATTATCCATCGTCCACATATTGTGTTGCAACCAGAGGCAACTGAGAGACAGTTAGAGCTGGCGAGGAAACTGGCCAAAAAGGCTGAAACATCATGTATGATCAGCCGCGCAATTCAGGGGAATGTCGAAATAGAACTTCAGGCAACTGTTGAAGCCCAGACTCAATCAGTAATTGGAGATGACCATGAAAAAACGAAGACGGAAAACAGGTAAAACATGGGTTGGTCTGCTGGTATTTTTTGTTCTATTAGCGGGTGCTCTAGGCTATTTTTGGCTCAACCCTTCACCACTGCCAAAGGAGAATTCTGACCCCTTTACCGCTGTTAAAAAATACCGCCCGCTACTCCAGAGTGAATTAAAAAAGTACCGGCTAGAAAAATATACAGATGTTTTGCTCGCATTAATGCAGCAAGAAAGTTACGGTGAGGGCGATGACCCAATGCAGGCCTCTGAATCCATCGGTCTACCTAAGGATACGATCACTGATCCAAAACAGAGCATTCAAGCAGGGGTCAAACACTTTTATAATGTCCTTACTTATGGAAATAAGCAAAAGGTTGATTTTCCGACAATTATTCAAGCTTATAATATGGGCCGTGGTTATATTACCTATGTTGCTGAGCATGGTGGCAAACATAGTGAAGCATTGGCCAAACAATTTTCTAAGCTTCAAGTGAAAAAAAATCCGACCCTATATAATTGCGGCGGTGACAAAACAAATTTTCGTTATCCATACTGTTATGGTGACTACAGCTACAGTACTAAAGTACTTAAAAACGTACAATTACTTGTTGATAGTATTCCGGCAAGCGGAGAAAACAAGGAAAAAACCGGAGACGCCTTTTAGCTCACCGGTTTTTCCACCTTAAAGACAACTAAAAAACTTGGTAAACAGCCCTTTTTTAGTGGCGGCCCCTGGTTGTTCCGGGTCTTGCTTCGAGACAAAGATTTCTTCCTTATCTATCGCATCGTTGACTGCCAAGACTAGCCCGATATCTGTCTCTTGTTCCTTATTGGTGACAATTGTATGAGATATATTATATTTGGCCGCTATTTTTACATATTTGGATAATTGCTCATATGGCAGGTTACCATTTAGCAAAAGTTGCGCTGTTGAATACTCCTTCATGGATTGTTCGATTTGCGGATAAACCATTTCCTCTGCTACTTGAATAGTTGTAAGGGCGACTATAATCCGTTCCCTAAGTGTTCCAAGGTATTTACGCCGCTCATCCGGTTTAGTCTCTAAAGGACCATGAATGCCTTGCTGCAGAATGTCATCTACAGATGATTTTTTCAAGCAACATCACTCCCATCAAAGGCTACTATTATGTATGAAAAAATGTACAGAAGCGTTCCTCTATTTACTTTGTGCAACCAGATCGATTCTATTCATACTAAAATATAAACATCCTTCCCCCCGGTTAGGAGAGAAGGATGTTTACGTTACTCTTTATTTTGTTCCCGTGAATTGTTCTTCTTCTGTTGAGCCTTTCAATGCAGTTGTAGATGATGTACCACCTGTAATAACCATGGAGACTTGATCAAAGTAACCCGTACCAACTTCACGTTGATGGCGAGTTGCTGTATAACCGTATTGTTCGCTGGCAAATTCCGCCTGCTGTAAGTCAGAATAGGCAGCCATTCCTCTTTCTTTGTATCCACGTGACAGTTCAAACATGCTATGATTTAGAGCATGGAACCCTGCAAGTGTAACGAATTGGAACTTATAGCCCATCTTACCAAGCTCTTGCTGGAACTTTGCAATCGTTTCTTCATCAAGCTTCGCCTTCCAGTTAAATGAAGGAGAGCAGTTATACGCCAGCAACTTACCAGGGAATTTTTCATGGATGGCTTCTGCAAAACGTCTAGCTTCGTCAATATTTGGCTCAGCAGTTTCACACCAAATCAAGTCAGCATATGGAGCGTAAGCTAAACCACGAGCAATCGCTTGATCAAGGCCTGCCTTAGTCCGGTAAAATCCTTCTGGCGTGCGCTCACCGGTAATAAATGGTGCATCATTTTCATCAATATCGCTGGTGATTAAATCAGCAGCGTTCGCATCGGTGCGAGCAACCAGTACAGTTGGCACACCCATTACGTCGGCAGCAAGCCGAGCTGCAATCAAGTTACGTACCGCAGTTTGGGTCGGCAACAATACTTTTCCGCCCAAGTGACCGCATTTTTTCTCAGAAGAAAGCTGGTCCTCAAAGTGAACACCGGCAGCTCCAGCCTCAATCATCCCTTTCATCAATTCAAAGCAATTTAATTGGCCACCAAATCCGGCTTCTGCATCCGCTACAATTGGCGCAAACCAGTCAATTGAGTTATCACCCTCTGTATGGCTGATTTGATCAGCACGCTGCAATGCTTGATTAATTCGTTTCACAACAGCTGGTACACTGTTAGCCGGGTACAGGCTTTGGTCAGGATACATTTGTCCGGCTAGGTTCGCATCAGCTGCAACCTGCCAGCCGCTTAAATAAATAGCTTTTAGACCAGCTTTTACCTGCTGGACAGCCTGATTTCCAGTTAGGGCACCAAGCGCATTAATATAGTCCTCCTCGTTGATAAGCTTCCAAAGTTTTTCTGCACCCTTGCGAGCTAAAGTATGTTCAATATCAATTGAACCGCGTAGTTTTATAACATCCTCGGCAGTGTATGGTCTTGTAATTCCCTTCCAACGTGCGTCCATTTCCCAACTTTCTTGTAATTGCGCAATTCTAGCATCCGTCATTCTCTATTCCCCCTATTAATTTATAAAAATATGAAGTTCCCTTTATCCCGCCTTAACGGGCAGTAAGACCCCCACTGATGGAAGTTTCACTTTATAAAATTTGACCGTTCGTTTTTCTTTTCTGCTCATAGCCGTTTCTATAGTTTATAAAAGCTGATATCCCGGTAAGGTTAAGAAATCAACAAATTCATTATTCAATATGAGGTCATCAAAAAGCTTTACCGCTTCCGCAAATCGGCCGTTCGTATATGCCTCCTCCCCTATTTCCAGTTTTATTTTTTCTAGTTCTTCTGCTTTCAATTCTTGATACATCTCGGCCGTCACTTTACGTCCGTCATCCAAGACACCTTTCGGGTGACGAATCCATTGCCATAATTGTCCCCGGGAGATTTCTGCAGTCGCCGCATCCTCCATCAAATTGTAGATTGGTGCTGCACCTCTGCCGGATAGCCATGAGGCTACATATTGGATCCCAACATTGATATTTGTGCGCACTCCTGACTCAGTAATCGTTCCCTTCGGTACTTCCAATAAATCCTCAGCAGTAATAGTGATTTTCTGTTGTTTTGTCGTATGGATTTGGTTTGATGTCGGCATTTCACGGTTGAACACTTCCATTGCTACTGGAACAAGTCCCGGATGGGCAACCCAGGTCCCATCATGGCCGTCTTGTGCTTCACGTTCTTTATCTGTACGCACTTTTGCAAAAGCCTCTTCATTTGCTTGCGGGTTATTTTTCACTGGGATTTGTGCAGCCATTCCTCCCATTGCTGGTGCCTTGCGGCGGTGACATGTTTGTATCGTTAATAGCGAGTAGGAACGCATAAATGGTGCTGTCATGGTTACCTGTGACCGATCGGGTAAGATGACATCTCTCTGATTACGCAGCTTCTTCAAATAACTGAAAATATAATCCCAACGGCCGCAGTTTAATCCAGCAGAATGTTCCTTCAGCTCGTAGAGAATTTCATCCATTTCAAATGCTGCCATAATCGTCTCAATTAGCACAGTTGCTTTTATCGTCCCTTGTGGTATACCGAGATAATCTTGAGCATAGACAAACACATCATTCCACAAACGCGCCTCCAAGTGGCTTTCAAGCTTTGGTAAGTAAAAATATGGACCTGACCCTCGAGTAATAAGTTCTTTGGCGTTATGAAAGAAAAATAAGCCAAAATCGAACAAACTGCCTGAGATGGGACTTCCGTCCACCAGTACATGTTTTTCCTCTAAATGCAACCCCCGTGGACGAACAATCAAAACTGCTGTTTTTTCCTTCAACTCATATTTCTTACCGTTTGGATTTTCAAAGGAAATGGTCCGACTAACAGCGTCGCGTAAGTTTATTTGCCCTTCCACAATATTTGTCCATGTAGGTGAGGTTGCATCTTCAAAATCTGCCATGAATAATTTCGCCCCTGAGTTAAGCGCGTTAATCACCATTTTCCGATCAGTTGGACCGGTGATTTCTACCCGGCGGTCTTGAAGGTCTTGAGGCAGTGGTGCAATCGTCCAATCGCTATTCCGAATATGCTTTGTTTCTGGAAGAAAGCTCGGGAGTTTACCATTATCCATTTCCTCCTGACGCTTTTGGCGGGACTGTAACAGTTCTACCCGTCTAGCGCCAAAGTGGCGTTCTAATTCTTCAATAAATTTCAGTGCTTCGGGCGTTAAAACCTCATCATACCGGGCATTTAATGCCCCAACCACTTCAATCCCCCGCGTCTGTGTCGACATGAATTCTATCACCTCTTTGTTATAATACAGTAACTTGCTTCGTTTTGTATTATATAACACTATTAGCAAAAAAGAAACTACTTTTCAGAAAATTTTTATAAAATTAAGAAAAAAATGGTGCCTGACACCCCTCGTGGACATTTGTACGTCTGGAGTGGACAGTTCAGAGGCTCAGAAGTGCGCAAAAAACCTCTTCCCGATTGGGAAGAGGTTTGGTTGTTTATTAGTTTAATACAATTCAGAAGTGGTTTTTCCTTGCATGTGTAGTAATAAGTAGTCTGGGCCGCCTGCTTTGGAGTCAGTGCCTGACATGTTGAAGCCGCCGAATGGCTGGTAGCCAACAATTGCACCTGTACAGCCGCGGTTGAAATAAAGATTACCAACATGGAAGTCTTCACGAGCTTGCTCCATGTGAGCACGGTTCTTCGTAATGACAGCACCTGTTAGGCCGTATTCTGTATTATTAGCAATTTCCAATGCTTCATCAAAGTCTTTTGCTTTTGCAAATGCCACAACTGGCCCAAAGATTTCCTCCTGCATGAGGCGAGCTTTTGGATCTAAGTCAGCAAAAACAGTTGGTTGGACAAAGAAGCCTTTCGAATTATCTCCTTCACCACCAGCCATTAACTTGCCTTCCTGTTTGCCGATTTCAATGTATTCCATGATTTTCTTCCAAGCACTGTTATCATTTACTGGTCCCATGAAAGTAGTTTGATCGGTTGGGTCGTCAACTTTCAATTCTTTCGTTAACTCAACAACACGGTTTAACACTTGATCGTACACATCTTCGACAACTACGGCACGAGAACATGCGGAACATTTTTGACCGGAGAAACCGAATGCAGAAGCAACGATAGATTGTGCTGCCAGCTCAAGATCAGCTTCACTGTCAACGACAATGGTATCTTTTCCGCCCATTTCAGCAATAACACGCTTCAGCCAAATTTGTCCTGCACTTAGTTTAGAGGCCCGTTCGTAAATGCGGAGACCGACATCACGGGAACCTGTAAAGCTGATGAAACGAGTATCTTTATGATCAACTAAGTAATCACCAACTTCTGCACCACTGCCTGGCACAAAGTTAAGTACGCCTTTAGGAAGACCTGCTTCTTCCATGACTTCAACAAATTTAGCTGCTACAACCGGTGTCGTGGAAGCTGGTTTTAATAGTACTGTATTTCCAGATACAATCGCGGCAACTGTTGTACCTGCCATAATTGCTAATGGGAAGTTCCATGGCGAAATAATAACGCCCACCCCAAGCGGAATATAATGATAACGGTTAAATTCATTTGGACGACTTTGTACTGGTACCCCATCTTTTAACAATAGCATTTGGCGTCCGTAATATTCTAAGAAGTCAATTGCTTCTGCCGTATCAGCATCTGCTTCGCGCCATGGCTTTCCTGCCTCTTTTGTCAATAGAGCAGAAAACTCATGCTTGCGGCGGCGAATGATTGTTGCTGCTTTGAACAAGACATCGGCTCGAACCTCTGGCTTTGTTTTTTTCCATGTTTTGAAAGCTTCTACAGCTGCCTGCATCGCTTTTTCTGCAAGCTCTCTGTTTGCTTTAGAAACTCGGCCAACGATTTCTTCCTTATTGGCTGGATTGTAAGAAATAATTTTGTCTTCAGTTGAAATTTTTTCTCCACCAATGACAAGATCATAGTCTTGGCCAAGATAGCTTTCTACTGTTTTTAACCCCTGAAGATATGCCTGACGGTTTTCCTCTACAGAAAAATCTGTAAATGGTTCGTGCTTGTATGGTACTACCATTTTCCTAACCCCTCCTATGTAAAAAAACGTTTACACAACTATATATTTTACATGAATAATATTATTGTATCAAATAGATAGCTTCAAAAAAATAACCCGGCAGTCAGCCGGGAGTTATTATTGATAGATATATACAAATGGTTCTGACTCATTAGCTTTTTTGACAATCAGTGCTTCTTGGCCGTTTACAGAGGTAACGCTGACAGAGACAGATAAGTACTTAGGAAAGTACTGCATGACCAAACCAGTCACATATTGAGCAAATCCTACTCCTTCCGTTTTTCCATAGAATTGAATAGGAATGGTAATATTTAAATCCTGGAGCTGGTCACCAATATAAAACGCCCTGCCGATTACCCCATTAAAGTTAGGAAAATACTCCTCTACATCCTGTTTAAAATTTAAAAAGGAAATAACATCATCGCGATGATCATTTTGCGCCTCGGTGGATGGGAATAAATAATATTTTTCATCAATCTTTTTCCAATCATTTAGGGAAGAGTTTCCCTCATCAACCGTTGTATACGAAATAAAATTCCCTGGGACAACAGATGTTTTCTTCTCCTGTTTAAATAAGGCAATCGTAATCGGGATATTGGCCAGCTTCTTCATTGACCGCATTCGTTTGACAACTTCAGCAGCTATCTTCTTCCCTTCCTTTATCATTTCAGTCTGGGGAATTTTCTCTTCTTTTTCTATCGTTCCATCGCCCACTTGTACTTTGTAGTAATAGGTGGAATTTAGTGCCAGACCAATTGTTACTCCAGCGAGCTTAACATTATCCTTATCGTCTTTTGTTAAATAATCATGCTCTAATATATGAGCTAGATAAATTGGCGAACTAGGATTAGCCTCAGAACCATTATTTACTGGATTTAAACCAACATTTTCAGATTGCTTAAGTTTATTTTTCTTCAGCTGCTCCTTAGTATACTGGCGATTCAACCAAGCACGTACCGTGTCGGCCTTGATCTCCTGTCCCTCACGAAAATAATACTTGTCAGTATCAAAGCTATTCTGCGCAATTCGCATAAGCCCCATCTCAAATTCATTTAAATCATAACGTGTATTAATATTATTAACGACCAGCCCACGAGCTTCTCCTGGTTTGAACGGCAAAATCGTCCGATAATAATTATCAGAGATATTATACTTTGGAATAATCGCTTGTCCTTTTGATTTCTCCTTCGTTTGAACCACTTCATTTTGCTTACCAAAGTTGGGTGCACAAGCACTTAACAATAGAACGAGGGCGAGGGCAAGCCATGATAGTTTTTTCATAGGACTAAACACACCTCTTATTTATTAAATTCTTCCAGTAGTCTCTCTTCATCCCAAACTTGTACTCCCAGCTCTTGGGCCTTAGCAAGCTTTGAACCTGCGTCTTTGCCAGCAATGACTAAATGAGTCTTTTTACTGACACTTCCAGCTACCTTGCCGCCGAGTGCCTCAATTCTTTCCTTGGCTTCATTTCTTGTTAATACTTCAAGTTTACCGGTAAGAACAATCGTTTTGCCAGCGAACACAGAATCTGATTCCTCTGCCGATAGCGGCTTTGGCCCCTTATATTCCATGTTCACACCGCAAGCCATTAATTCCTCAATCAGTTCTTTCGCTTCTTCCTGTTCAAAAAAGCTAACGATTGAGTCGGCCATTTTTTCACCAATTTCATTAATTGCAATCAATTCCTCTTTCGTGGCAGCAGCTAAATTATTCATGGATCCAAACTGAATAGCTAGTGTTTTTGCTGCTTTAGCACCGACATGGCGAATACCGAGTCCAAACAGTAGCTTTTCAAGGGAATTATCCTTGGATGCTTCTATGGCTGCCAGCAGATTGGAAGCAGATTTTTCTCCCATCCGCTCAAGGTCCAAAAGCTGTTCACGTGTTAGCTGGTAAATATCTGCTACGTCATGAATTAACTTTTCAAAAAACAGCTGACTGATGACTTTTTCACCGAGGCCATCAATGTTCATCGCATCTCGAGAGACAAAATGAATCAACCCCTCGCGAATCTGTGCTGGACATTTCGGATTAATACACCTTAGCGCCACTTCACCATTAAGTCGGACAAGCTCACTGCTACATTCCGGGCAATGGGTTGGCATCTGGAAGTCAACCTCTTCCCCAGTTCGTTTATCCGCAAGTACATTAACAACTTCCGGGATAATATCTCCAGCCTTCTTGACAACAACCTTATCACCGATTTTAATATCCTTTTCGCGGATAAGGTCTTCATTGTGAAGGGAAGCACGTTGAACCGTCGTACCGGCAACCTTGACCGGCTCTAGAATCGCTGTTGGCGTAACCACACCCGTTCTACCGACATTTAGTTCGATATTGAGCAATGTCGTGACCACTTCCTCAGCTGGAAATTTAAAGGCAATTGCCCAGCGCGGACTTTTTGCTGTTGTCCCCAGTTCTTCCTGCTGTGCTAGAGAATCTACTTTAATGACAATCCCGTCAATCTCATACGGAAGATGCGGACGCTTTTCAACCCAGCCATTAATGTACTCGATGACTTCGTCAATTGTTGGACACTTGCGCCGCTCTTTATTTGTTTTAAACCCAAGGCGATCCAAAAAGTCAAGGCCTTTACTATGTGAATCAGCATCAATAGCCTCGGGATTGCCAATTCCATATAAAAAGATATCCAACCGTCGTGACGCAGCGATTTTCGGATCGAGCTGGCGGAGTGATCCGGCCGCTGCATTTCGTGGGTTGGCAAATAACTCCTCTCCGCGCTCTTGTCTTGCTGCGTTGAGTGCCTCAAACGATCGCTTTGGCATATACGCTTCACCGCGGACTTCAATGGAAACAGGTTCTTTTAACCGCAGTGGAACTGATTTAATCGTTTTTAAATTTGCTGTAATGTCCTCACCAATTGTCCCGTCGCCGCGAGTTGAGCCTTGTACAAACACCCCTTCCTCGTAACGTAGTGAAACAGCTAAGCCATCAATTTTCAATTCACATACATAGGAAAAATTATCGCCAACTGCCTGACGGATGCGCCGATCAAAATCGCGTAAATCCTGCTCATTAAAGGCATTTGCAAGGCTTAACATCGGAAGGCGATGTTCTACTTTTTCAAACATATCAAGAACGGCCCCACCAACCCGCACTGTTGGTGAATCAGCACTCATAAGCTCTGGAAACTGCTCCTCTAAGGCAATTAAATCCTGCATTAGGCGGTCATATTCTGCATCTGGAACCGATGGCTGATCGAGTACATAATATTCATAACCGTATTGATTTAACAGATTTCGCAGTTCATGTATTTTTGTTTTTGCAGTTTGAAGGTCCATAAATCCAGCCCTTTCTTACAATGTCACATCAAATATGACTACATTATTGGAGGTTTGGTTTCAATCTTAATTAATTTTCCAGTGAATATTATACCTTTTGAATAGGCGCAAATTTGGCAAGCAATCGCTTAATTCCGGTTGGGCTCGGGAATGCAATATCAAGCTCTGTTCCTTCACCTTCACCCTTTACACTGACAACTGTACCAATTCCCCATTTTTTATGTTCAGCTTTGTCGCCGACTTTCCAATCGAGCGACTCGCCGCCAGTAGCTGCCGGACGAATAACTGGCTTTCTCACTTCAGCTGGGGATGTCGCAGACCGCCTTGATGTTCCGAACGCTGTCGAGGCAGTACTTGCAAATGGCCGCGAACTAAACGGGGCATTTGTCCTCGTTTGAGGCTCTACTCCTTCAATAAGCTCTTCAGGAATTTCACTGATAAACCGTGAAGCCGGGTTTACATTCGTACGTCCGAATAATGTTCTCATCTGAGCATTCGTAAGGAATAAACTTTGCTCGGCTCTTGTAATGCCGACATAAGCCAGTCTGCGCTCTTCCTCCATTTCCGCCTCTTCCATTAATGAACGGCTGTGAGGAAAAACCCCTTCCTCCATGCCGATTAAAAAGACAACCGGAAATTCCAATCCTTTGGCAGAGTGCAGGGTCATCAGGACGATAGAATCAGCCTTTTCACCATCATCATCCATCGAATCGATATCGGCAACAAGGGCTAGATCGGTTAAAAAGGCAATCAAGCTTTTGTCCTCATTTATCTCTTCAAAGTTTTTCGTTACTGATAAGAATTCCTCAAGGTTTTCCATCCGGCTCTGGGCTTCCAGCGACTTTTCCGCTTTCAGCATCTCCATATAACCGGTTTTTTCCAAAACTTCTTCCACTAATTCAGTCACCGAGAGGTAATCCTGCATTTGTGTATAATTTTTTATTAAATCGCGGAATTCTCTTGCTGCCTTAGTGATTTTCGGGCTTAAGCCCAGCAGTTCCACCGAATCTAATGCTTGGAAAATTGAAATATCATGCAAGGCCGCAAAGTTAGCCATTTTATCAAAAGAACTTGCCCCTATTCCACGTTTCGGTACATTAATAACTCGTTGTAAACTAATATCATCGTCCGGGTTGGAGATTAACCGCAGGTATGCCAGCATGTCCTTAATTTCTTTACGGTCATAGAACTTTGTGCCGCCGACAATTTGGTAGTTAATATTTGACTTTAACAGCACTTCCTCCATCACACGCGACTGGGCGTTCGTACGGTAGAGAATGGCGATATCGGAAAGTTTGTAATTATTTTCTCGCGTTAGTTCCTTGATCTTTCCTGCGACAAATTGCGCTTCACCCTGTTCACTATCAGCACGGAAATAAACAATTTTATTTCCTTCTGGATTCTCAGTCCATAAGTTTTTCGCCTTACGATTATAATTATTTTCAATTACCTTATTAGCCGCAAGCAAAATACGTTTCGTTGAGCGGTAGTTTTGCTCTAGCAGAATGACGGTTGCGTTTGGATAGTCTTTTTCAAATGAAAGAATATTTGCAATGTCTGCTCCGCGCCAGCGATAAATCGATTGGTCAGAATCCCCGACTACACATAAATTTTTAAAGCGGCTCGCTAGCAGCTTCACTAATAAATATTGGGCTTTATTTGTATCCTGATACTCATCGACATGAACATATTGAAACTTACGCTGATAATATTCCAACACTTCCGGAACCCGTTGGAACAATTGAATAGTCTTCATAATCAAGTCATCAAAGTCAAGGGCCTGATTTTTTCTTAGTCGCTTTTGATACTCCTCATATACATCACTAACAACTTGCTCATAATATCCACCGGCTGTTTTACTATAATCGTCATGATCCATTAATTCGTTTTTCGCTGAACTAATGCTGCCTAGGATCGCTCTTGGGTCAAACTTTTTTGCATCAATGTTTTTGTCTTTTAAAATTCCTTTTATAACAGACTGCTGATCACCAGTATCAAGAATTGTAAAATTCCGGTTAAAGCCAATCCGATCAATATTCCTGCGTAGAATTCGTACACACATGGAGTGGAAGGTGGAAATCCAAATTTCATCGGCTGCTCCACCCATCATCTTTGCAATTCTCTCCTTCATTTCACGTGCGGCTTTATTTGTAAACGTAATCGCGAGGATATTATAAGGATTTACGCGCTTTTCGACAATTAAATAAGCTATTCGATGCGTTAATACTCTTGTTTTACCACTACCGGCACCCGCCATGATTAATAAGGGGCCTTCTGTTGCTTTTACTGCTTTTTGCTGCTCTGGATTTAGGCCATTTAGCAGCTTGTCAGTTAAATATTGCACTGTGCTCACCACCATACAAACATTTGTACTTATTTTATCACTCAAATTCTCTTTAGCGGACAATCGTAACCGTTTCTAATGCTTGATCAAAATCTTCATAAATAGCGTTGCCTACTACAATGACATCAGCATGCTTGGACATCTCAGCCGCCTGGTCTACACTGGTAATTCCGCCACCATAGAATAGCGTGGTCTTCTCCAACATCTGTTTGACTTCAGCTACAAGCTCTGGGTCTCCATATTTACCGCTGTATTCCAAATAAAAGATCGGCAGGTTAAACATTCTTTCCGCCATCATCGCATACGCCTTAATATCATCAGTCGAAATGTTCGTATCGGCAGATGTTTGCTGGGCTGCCTTGCAATCTTCATTTAATATGCAATAGCCCTCAATAATAATCTCATCCCAGTCCATAATTTCCCCGTATTCCTTAACTGCTTGATGATGCAGTCCGGTAATCCAAGTTTGGTCGCGACTGTTTAATACGGTCGGAATAAAATAGAGGTCAAATCCAGGAGTAACTGTCTCGATACTTGAGACCTCAAGTACACATGGAACAGTATAGCGGCGGATTCTCGCCATTAAATCGAGGACTTTTTCTAACGTTATACCGTCCGTTCCCCCTACTATCACAGCATCCGTTCCTGACTCACAGATTTTTTCTAATTGTTCGTCCGTAATTTCTTTGTTTGGGTCGAGTTTAAATACATGGCGCCAATCACTCACATCATACATTCGTAAGAATCCTCCCGTTTTCATATCCATTGCACTATTATAGCATTAGCCGAAACGTTTCAAAAAGAAAACAATGTAGTTAAACTTAGAAATATCTGGCTTTCAAAAGTAGAACGAACATCTAGCAGTTTGTTTGAATCAAAAAGAAAAACCGAAGACTCATTTTCTCCGGTCACTTACACTTCTTCTTTTTTACTTGCGTCTTCTTTTATCCGTTCAAGTACCATTTCATACGTATCATTGCCAAAATTCAAGCAGCGTTTTACACGTGAAATTGTCGCTGTGCTAGCACCTGTCTCTGATTCAATCTTATGATACGTATTGCCTTCACGAAGCATTCTCGCAACATCCAGGCGCTGAGCTAGTGATTGAATCTCATTTATCGTGCATAAATCATCAAAGAAACGATAGCATTCTTCCAGATCCTTTAATGAAAGGATCGCCTTAAATAATTGATCGAGCTCTTTACCCCTTAATTTGTTGATTTGCATATTATCCTTTCTCCTTTACGATGCAGATTATTCCCCATTAAAAGTTACACTCTTTTGCAGACCTGGTTTCGTTGGCACCACATTTACCCATGTTTTTCCCGGTACCATCTTGACCTCTTCACCGTTTTTTAACGGAACAATCAGACCATCACGATTAATCCAGTCGACTTCATTTACCTTACCCTTTTGTAATAAGTATCCTTTTCCTCCTGAAGTTAGATCGACATCACGGCGTCCGTATGAATCAATGAAGGTATGAATTGTTTCAATAATCAAGATATTATCAATCAATACTGGCTTGTTATGATCCTGATCAATCGTTTGTTTGCCTGAAGAAAACCGTTTATACTTCCCAAGCGACTCATCATATTGAAATTTCGAATTTGAAACTCCGCTTTGCGAATAAGTGATGTTGACTAATGTTGCCTCATTTCCGTTTATCAGTTTACTTTCTTCCTCCGTTAAAAATTGAAAGCTTGGCGGCAATCCGTTAACGGAATATTTTTTCTGCTTAGCACCCTTTATAACATTTTCATACGTAATGTAGGAATTATGTGGAGCTTTCCTTGTTTTGGAGCGTTTAAACAATGTCCCATCATAATTCATTCCATTTAAGTTATCGACATAATTACTGTTGAGCATTTTCTTAGCTTCCGGACTGTAACCGTGGGCAATATAAATCGCGTTTAGTCCCTTGGCCAGATTAATATAATAGTCCCTGGCGCTCCTAACAGGCCCAATATTAGCCGGCTTTTCACTTTGGAAAATGGCTAAAAAGCGAGTAATATCTCCTTCTGCTAGGATTTCATAGACAATATCAGCTTTACTCAGTCCCGACTGTGGCCTAGCCATTGGATGATTATTGATCATTACCGCAATGGCGCGCTGCTCAGGTTGAACCTCAACAGACATACCTGTTAAAGGAAAAGTATATGCTGGTTGCGGTTCCTGTTCCTCAACGGCTTGTTCTACTACCTTTTTCTGCTTCTCCGGTGCCTTGACTTCTTCCTTACTGCAGCCTGACAACAAGAGAAGGACCGCTGCTGCGGCAACAGCCCATTTTTTCATCCAATAAACACCCCTGCTTCCAACAAGTCTTATGACAATCATTGCCATTTAGTAATAATTTTAATAGGCTAATCTGGTATCACTTAAGGGTAACAAAACTCTGAAATCACGATATAGTAGCCTGTTTCTCGAATAGTAAATCCTTTTACACTTTACTACACTTATATTTTAACGCATTATTGTCGGAAAGAGTACTGTTTTGTTCATCACATCATACATTCCTTGCGGTGTAACCCGAATATATGGCAAATGGGTTGATGAGAAGAACAACAAGCTATGAATTGGGTCAATAAATCGATAACCACGTTGCATTAATTCAGTAAAAAGATGTTTCTCTTGTACAATTAACTCATCCATGGAATCAGCTGAAACGATTCCTCCAAGTGGCAATGGCAACTCGCAAACTACTTCTCCATTCTCAACTAAAACAATCCCTCCGCCTAATTCTTTCATTCTATTAAAAGCAAGCAGAATGTCATGTTTATTTTTTCCAATGAGAATAATATCACCAGTAATTGAATAAGAGCTTGCCAACGCGGAAACTTTAGAAGCAAAACCCTTTATAATTGTGTTTAACCGCCATTTCCCTTTACGATCAATTAATGTAAAAAAGCTTTCATCATGATCGGTTGCCAGCTCATCATTTGAGACATCTAGAGTAATAGAATATGGCTTTGTAATGACGGAATTCTCCATTTTAATTCCAAACGGCATGGAAAATTGTAAATCATCCGACGTTAAATTCCAATCTAATTGGAGCGGTTTTAAGCCATATTTACTCCAATCAATCGGCATATACGCGTCACTGACTTTTACTCCATTCCGTTTAACCCAAATCCCCTTCGCTAATACTGAAACAGGAGTAGGATTATTAGGACTGGAGAGAAAATTAATATTTGCAATACGGCCAGTAGCAATATTACCATGTAAATGAGCAATATTATAGTACCTAGCAATATTTATAGTAGCCATATTATAAGCATCAATAACAGGAACACCTTTTTCAAGCGCAATTCGAATGACCATGTCGGTTATTCCTTGTTCATAGAAAGGAGCAGTTGAACCATCTGTGTTTAACATCATGCGATCATACGCATCAATGCCTAATCGGTTTAAATCATCTAACAGATTAGGTAAATCAGGCCGGATGGAAGAATGTCTTAATGACACCATATAGCCCTGCATTAACCGATTATACACCTCTTCTCCCGTCATTGCTTCATGATCGCAATCAGCACCAAGCAGCATCATTTTAGCCAATGTCTTTTCAGAAGCACCTGGAAAATGCCCCTCAATCTGCTTCCGCATTCTTTTCGCTTCCTGTATCCAATGAAGCATCATGTCATCGCCATTTAAAAGCTTGGGCCACCCGGTTAATTCTCCCCCCTGAAGCACACCATCATGTTCAAGCCACGACTTTATATTACTGTGTGAAAATTTTTCCTCTTCATGCAAAATTTCTGATTGCGAATCAAACCGGCACCACCAGTACATAGTGGTTGGCAGTGTACGCAGTGCCTTTAATAATGAAAACGCTTCCTTTTCGCTGAAATGTAAAGCTAAAACCATGTTATCATTCACGAATGTTGTTGTACCAAACTGTGATGCATATTCCGCAAGTGTATGGGGATTATATAAATGAAATGGATGTGCATGAGGTTCAATATAGCCTGGGACAAGAAATTGATCCGTGCAATCGATGATTTCGCAGTTTTCCAAATGTTGTGGCAAATTTTCACCAACATAAATAATTCGATCATCATAAATCCAGATATTTGCCTTCATCCATTTCCGAAAGGTCTGGTTCAAATAAGTGGCATTCTTTAAAAGAATCGTTGGAGATGCCATCCCATCTAAAACGGACACATGCATGCGTAATTGTTTATTTTTCCAATGGTAGCGTTGATCCGGCATACGCAGTCCCTCCTATAGTTATACTATCTATATTTATTTGCAACATATATTTTCAAAGAGGAGAAAACCCTTTCAAAATTACTTAAATACTATACTATCATATTTCCTAGTTTAAAGCAGTAAAGAATTTGATAAAAAATGTTAATGATTTGTGAAGGAGGCCTCAAGATGAGTATCAAACCCAATATCGGTATTTTAAATGCCTTAATCCGTATTACTGCAGGCTTAACCATTCTTACATGGTGTACAGCAAAATTAGTGAAAAGGCCTTGGCGCCAATCCTATATACTGCTGGCTGTCTGCGGTGCAATGAAGGTTGCTGAAGGAATAGTTCGCTATTGCCCAATGACAGATATGTTTGAAAACTGGCAGGAAAATCAGAAGCAGTCCCAGTCAAATTACACTCCGGATTCCCGTGACAGCATGGAAGGATTAACAGATGATGTTGTCCCGTATAATCCGACCTGATTATTTTTTACGGTTGGTTTATAGAAGTGACTCAACTTAGATGAATGGGCTGTCGCAATTGGACAGCCCCTCAAGGAAGGAAGTGAATAAGAATTGATCTACGGCGAATGGTTTACCCATACTTCATTTGTTCTAATCCTTTTAATTGGCAGCATTGTCGCTATCCTATACGCATTTATGCGCCGCGCTAAAAGGCGAGTACGCTAGATTATTACAGGTATGCTATCTTAATGTCAGGATTTATCCATGTAATACAAATTGAATAGCTTTGTCCCCAATATCGCTGCGATAAAAAATACCATCGCTCTGTAACTTGTTTAGTTGTTGATAAACTAACTGCTGTGCCTCAGCGAGCTCGGGTGCTTTAGCGCCGACAAGCAGGACTCTGCCACCTGCTGTCACAAACTGATCAGCTTCATTTTTAGCAGTTCCGGCATGAAAAACATATTGGTCGATATTTGCTAATCCTTCGAGTACTGCCCCCTTTTGATAACTTTCTGGGTATCCATTTGAAGCTAGCACCACACCGAGCATTGCCTGTGGCTCCCATTCCAGCGTTGGTGTGCCGCCGCGTAGTAGTTCGAGAATGACTGCTATTAAATCCGATTGAAGCCGCGGCAATATTACCTGAGTTTCGGGATCACCAAAACGCGCATTAAATTCAATTACCTTTGGCCCTTCATCTGTTTGGATTAAGCCTGCATATAAGATGCCGCAAAAGCTTCTGCCTTCTTGAACCATTGCTTTTGCCGCCGGCAGCAAAATGGTGGTGACCGCAGTTTCTACTGTCTCTCTGCCAATTTGCGGAACAGGCGAGTACGCCCCCATTCCTCCTGTATTTGGACCTTGGTCACCGTCATACGCCCGCTTATGGTCCTGGGCAATCTCTAAAGGAATAACCGTTTCTCCATTGACCAATGCCATGAGTGAAAATTCCTCGCCAGCTAAATATTCCTCGATGACAACTTGCGACGAGGCTGCCCCGAATTTCTCATTTACTAACATTGCTTGTAAACTTGCCAATGCCTCTTCCTGGGAAAAAGCAACCGTAACACCTTTTCCAGCCGCCAAACCATCTGCTTTTATAACAATGGGTACCCCTTTTTCCTTCACATATTGTCTTGCCTCTTCATAGGAGGTAAATACAGCATAGTCTGCTGTCGGAATATGGTACTTTTGCATTAATTGTTTTGCAAATGCTTTGCTTCCTTCTATTTCAGCAGCTGCTTTGCGAGGGCCAAAAACTGTTAGTTCAGCCCCCTCAAACAGGTCAGCCAAGCCTGCCAAGAGCGGTACTTCTGGACCAATAATGGTCAAATCGACGCCGATTTCTTTGGCAAATTGCAACAGCCCATCATGATTAGATTCTTCAATCGCTACAAGCTCAGCCACATCCGTCATGCCCGGATTTCCGGGAGCAACATATACTTTTTCCACAAGCGGGCTTTCACTAGCTTTCCAACATATTGCATGTTCTCTGCCGCCGCGGCCAATTACTAGAACCTTCACGATCTCCCTCCTCTAATTTTTTTTTTGAAAAATTTCCGTATATTAGCGAATTCTTAACGTTTATTAGGGATTTAGCATTATATTAGTGTTTCCCAAATTTTATTAGCGATTTTTAAACCTTTATTAGCGAATTTTAAATTTTATTAGCGTTTCGTAGACCTTTATTAGCGAATTTTAAAATTTATTAGCGTTTCCAATTTTTTTAACGTTTCCCAAATTTTATTAGCGATTTTTAGACCTTTATTAGCGAATTTAAAAATTTATTAGCGTTTCGTAGACCTTTATTAGCGAATTTAAAGATTTATTAGCGTTTCCAATATTTCTTCTTTAGTGTTTGAAATGTCTAACTCCTGTAAATACCATGGCAATCCCGTATTCATCTGCTTTTTTGATTGAATCAGCATCTTTAATCGACCCGCCTGGCTGAATAATTGCGGTGATACCAGCTTTTGCAGCGGCTTCAACCGTATCGTCCATTGGGAAAAAGGCATCGGAAGCAAGCGCCGCCCCTTCTGCTTTCGCACCGGCCTGCTTAAGGGCAATTTCTGCCGCCCCTACCCGGTTCATCTGACCAGCGCCAATCCCAAGTGTCATGTCTTTATCAGCAACAACAATGGCATTCGATTTGACATGCTTTACCACTTTCCAGCCAAGCTTTAATGCCTCCCATTCTTCAGCAGTCGGCTCTCTTTTCGTTGGAATCGTAATAGTGGCATCATCCAGTGAATACTCATCTCGGTCTTGTACTAACAGACCGCCTTCCACCGTAACCATTTTTGCCTCAAATGCTTCCCTAGCATTAAACGGAACTGTTAATAGACGCAGATTCTTTTTTCCAGTCAGAATCGCTTTTGCTTCCTCTGAAAAAGCAGGGGCAATAACTATCTCTAGAAAAATTTCATACAGTTTTTCAGCGGTAACCGCGTCAACTTCGCGGTTAAATGCAATGATTCCACCAAAAATAGAAATTGGATCAGCTGCAAATGCCTTTTCAAACGCTTCGAAAACTGTTTTTCCAGTGCCGACACCGCATGGATTCATATGTTTGACAGCAACAGCTGCCGGCTCGGAAAATTCTTTGACAATTTGCAGTGCTGCATCAGCATCATTGATATTATTGTATGATAGCTCCTTACCATGAAGCTGCTGTGCGTAGGCAATTGAGAAGCTAGAACCAAGTGGTTTTTTGTAAAAAGCAGCCTTCTGATGCGGATTTTCCCCATAACGAAGTTTCTGCTTTAACTCATATGTAACGGTTAACTTTTCCGGAGTTTCCTCCCCAGTTAGATTTGTCATATAGCCGGCAATGAGCGCATCATATGCTGCTGTATGACGGAATACCTTGGCCGCAAGCGTTCGGCGGGTTTCAAGGGTTGTTTCACCATGGTCCTTTAGTTCATTTAAAACTGTCGCATAATCGGCTGGGTCAACTACAACTGTCACATATTGATGGTTTTTCGCCGAGGCCCGAAGCATCGCTGGACCGCCGATGTCGATATTTTCAATTGCATCAGCAACAGTCACACCCGGCTTTTCAATCGTCTGCTGGAATGGATATAAATTCACACAGACAAGTTGAATCGCTTTGATACCATGTTCTTCAAGTTGCTGTTGATGCCCCGCATCATCTTGTTTCGCCAATAAACCGCCATGAATTAACGGATTAAGCGTCTTAACCCGTCCTTCAAGAATTTCTGGAAAGCCAGTCACATCACTAACTCCGATGACTGGTATTCCTTGCTCTTGGAGCATCCTTTTCGTTCCGCCCGTTGAAATAATTTCAAACCCAAGGCTGCTCAGTTCTCTTGCAAATTCGCCTACTCCACTTTTATCAGATACACTAATTAATGCACGTTTGTTCATTCTGTTCTACCTCTCCTCTTGTCAGCAGCATTTGCAGAATTGCTGGGTATAGCTTATGTTCAATCGACTGAATTTTTCGCTGCAGGCTCTCCCTTGTCTCATCGGCAGCTAGTTGCGTCCGTTCCTGGGCAATGATTGGACCAGTGTCCATGCCTTCATCGACATAATGAATGGTTACTCCGCTCCATTTTGCCCCAGCATCTATTGCCTGGCCAATCGCATCTTTACCAGGAAACTCTGGCAACAGGGATGGATGGATATTGACAATGCGACTCTCGTACTGTTGCAGCAGAGTTGGGCCAATCAGCCTCATATATCCAGCGAGTACTACCCATTCAACATGGTGTTTCCGTAATTGAAAAATAATCTCCTGCTCAAATTCCTGCTTACTCCAATACTCTTTAGCTGTAAACACAAAAGCAGGGATATTAGCAGCTCGAGCTCGTTCAATGACAAACGCTCCGGGTTGATCACAGACTAGCAAGGCAATATTGGCAGCTAAATCGCCGGAACGAACGGCATCAACTATTGCTTGAAAGTTACTGCCGCTTCCTGACGCAAAAATAGCAATATTTTTCATCTCCGGCCACCATGGCCTTTTATGGTAACCCCTAAGTTTTCAGTAACAACTCCAATTTCATAAGCTGTTTCACCGCATTGCTCAAAATGGTCCATAACTTGTGCTGCTTCAGCCCGGTCAACAGCCAAAACCATGCCAATTCCCATATTAAAAATATTATACATTTCGCTATAGTCAATTTGTCCAACCTCAGAGATTAATTTAAAGATGGACGGGATATGCCAGCTTCTTTCATCAAGCTCTGCACCAAGCCCGGCAGGCAGCATTCTTGGGATATTTTCAATAAACCCGCCGCCAGTAATATGCGCCATCCCTTTCACGTTGTACTTTTTCAATGCAGACAGAATTGATTTGACATAGATTTTGGTCGGTCGCAGCAGCTCATCACCTAACGTACAGCCAAGTTCGTCAACAAATTCAAGCAATGACCAGTTATTAAATACCTTCCTGACAAGCGAATAACCGTTGCTGTGAATCCCGCTTGAAGCTAAACCAAGCAACACATCCCCAGGCTTAATACTTTGACCAGTAATAAGCTGTTGCTTTTCACAGGCACCAACAGCAAACCCGGCGAGATCATATTCTTCGTGGCGATAAAGGCCAGGCATTTCTGCTGTTTCTCCGCCGATTAAGGCACAGCCCGCCTGCTCACAGCCAGTTGCCACTCCTTTGACAATTGCTTCAATTTTAGCCGGATTCGCCTTGCCGCAGGCGATGTAATCTAAAAAGTACAGCGGCTCCGCGCCTTGAACGACGATGTCATTGACACACATTGCCACGGCATCAATGCCAATCGTATCGTGGCGGTCGAGCATGAACGCAAGCATAATCTTTGTCCCAACGCCATCGGTGCCTGACACCAAAACCGGCTCTTTAAGCTTGAGTGCTGATAAATCAAACATGCCGCCAAAGCCGCCGAGGCTGCCAATGACACCAGCCCTAGCTGTTTTTTGGACATGCTTTTTCATTCTTTCGACTGCTTCATAGCCTGCTTCGATATCAACACCTGCTTGTTTATAGGCATTTGCCACAACCTTTACCCCCTTTGATAATAATATTGCAATGTATCTGGATAAATTTCCGTTGGATAGTTTCCGGTAAAACAACCGAGGCAAAAACCATTAACGGCTTCTGTCTGCCCTAATGCGGCTAGCATTCCCTCTAAGCTAAGAAACGTTAGAGAATCAGCCCCGATGATTTGGCGAATCTCCTCGACTGTTTTATCAGCGGCAATCAATTCTTCTTTTGATGAAGTATCAATCCCGTAAAAACATGGATTCTTGATTGGCGGCGAACTAATAACGACATGCACCTCAGTGGCCCCCGCCTCTTTCAACAGGGAAACAATCCGTCTGCTTGTCGTACCGCGAACAATGGAGTCGTCAACCATAATAACCCGCTTCCCCTCTACGACCCCGCGGACAGGGGAAAGCTTCATTTTTACCCCCTGTTCCCTCAGTGACTGTGAAGGCTGAATGAAAGTCCGCCCGACATATTTATTCTTTATCAAGCCCATTTCGTATGGAATTCCTGAGGCCTCTGCATAACCGATTGCTGCCGAGATACTGGAGTCCGGGACTCCGGTGACAACATCGGCTTCAATCGGGGCTTCTACCGCCAAGCGTTTCCCCATATTTTTTCGTGCAGTATGAACATTAACTCCTTGGATATTGCTATCTGGCCGTGAAAAATAAACATACTCCATCATGCAAATGGCTTTAGTGGAACTGACAGCAAACTGCTCAGAAACCAATCCTCGCTCACTGATAATTAATAGCTCACCCGGCTCAATATCACGTATATACTCAGCGCCAATCACATCAAAGGCACAGGTTTCGGAAGCAACCACGTAAGCATCGCCAAGACATCCGAGCGACAGCGGCCGTAACCCATGCGGGTCCAGTGCCACCATTAACTCCGTTTCTGTCATGATTAAATAGGCATAAGCCCCTTTTAACATCGATAGCGCATTTTTAACCTTATCGCTCATATGAGTGAAACCGCTTCTTCTAATTAAATGAGCTAGGACCTCTGAATCGGAGCTTGTTTGAAAAATACTCCCCTGTCCTTCCAACTGATGCTTTAATGAATTAGCATTGACCAGATTGCCATTATGGGCTAGTGCCAGACTGCCAGTTTGTGAATGGAACAAGAGCGGCTGAACATTTTCATAGCCGCCGCCCCCAGCGGTTGCATACCGAACATGACCAATTGCATTTGTACCAGTTAATTGAGCCATTTGCTCAGCAGTGAAAATCTCCGTTACAAGTCCTTCACCTTTTACCCCTTTTAGGGTATGACCATCGGAGACGACAATCCCGGTTCCTTCCTGGCCGCGATGCTGGAGAGCATGCAGTCCGTAATAAGTTAATTGGGCAGCATCGGAATGACCCCATACACCAAAAATACCGCACTCTTCGTTTAATCCCTTGATTTCAGCAAGCATGGGATGGCTCCTTTCCAGACTGCATGTAATTCTGCAACCTCTGCCTCAATAACCAGTTTTCCGGCAGAATGAACATTCAAGTTACCTGATTGGTTTACTTGGCCAATTAACTTTGCGTCTACTATACTTTCAAATTGAGTCTTGTTCTCTTTTTTTACTGATAATAGGAAGCGAGATTGTGTCTCACTAAATAAAGCTGTAACCGGATTGCCGTTTACGGTAATGTCTGCTCCTAACCCCTGAGTGCCAAATAAGCATTCCGCTAAAGCAACGGCTAGTCCTCCTTCAGCGATATCATGTGCCGATTGGACAACTCCTGATCGAATCGCCGTTAATATCTGTTCCTGGCGTTCTTTTTCAACTTCACTATTTAACTCTGGTGCTTTTCCAAACACACGGCCTTGGTTGAGCAGTTTTTGCAATTCACTGCCGCCAAATTCTTGTTTTGCCTCGCCGACAAGATAAATGAGATCACCGCTGTTTTTAAAATGCTGTGTCGTAATATGGTTAAGATCAGTGATAAGTCCAACCATACCAATCACTGGTGTTGGATAAATTGCGGTCCCGCTCGTTTCGTTATATAAGGAAACATTTCCACCGATAACAGGGGTTTCCAGAACCTGACAAGCCTCACTGATACCATCTGCTGCCTTTTCTATCTGCCAAAATACTTCCGGCTTTTCCGGATTACCAAAGTTCAGGTTATCGGTAACGGCCAACGGTTCTGCCCCCGAGCAAACAAGGTTACGAGCCGCTTCAGCAACAGCAATTTTTCCGCCGGTTTCCGGGTCTAAATAGACAAAACGCGAATTACAATCAACGGTCATTGCCAACGCTTTTCTCGTCCCGCGAATCCGGACTACCGCTGCATCGGAGCCTGGGGCAACAACCGTATTTGTCCGCACCATATAGTCATACTGCTGGTAAACCCATTCTTTGCTGGCAACGGTTGGCTGCGAGAGAAGCTTCACTAATGTTTCTTTCAAGTCATCCACTTTTGGAGCTTCCATATTCATCGCTTGAAACTCGGCAAAATAAGCTGGCTCACTTGATGGTTTCTGGTAAACAGGGGCATCCTCCGCCAAAGCATCAACCGGCACATCAGCAACAAGTTCACCATGATGAAATAACCGGAGCTGTTTATCATCCGTTACCTTCCCAATGGCAACAGCTTCTAAATCATATTTTTTAAAAAGCTCAATGATTTCCTGCTCTCTGCCTTTTTTGATGACGATCAGCATCCGCTCTTGTGATTCTGACAGCATCATTTCATAGGCAGTCATCCCGGTTTCCCGCTGCGGGACAAGGTCAAGGTTCATTTCAATACCCATTCCTGCCTTACTTGCCATTTCTGCAGAAGAACTGGTTAAGCCGGCTGCCCCCATATCCTGGATACCGACGAGAGCATCTGATTGAATCAACTCTAAGCACGCTTCTAATAGGAGTTTCTCCATAAACGGATCCCCGACTTGTACTGCTGGACGGTTTTCATCTGATTCCTCAGTTAATTCCTCAGAGGCAAAGGTTGCACCGTGGATGCCATCACGGCCGGTTTTCGCTCCTACATACATGACGGTGTTTCCGGCACCGTGCGCCTGGCCTTTCTGAATATCTTCATGATTAATAAGCCCAACACACATCGCGTTGACGAGCGGGTTGCCTTCATAGCATGCTTCAAACTGCACTTCACCGCCCACAGTTGGAATCCCGATGCAGTTCCCGTAACCGGCGATTCCGGCAACAACTTCTTTAAACAGGTATTTAACGCGTTCGGAATCCAATTCCCCGAAGCGAAGTGAGTTTAGTAGAGCAATTGGCCGTGCCCCCATTGAAAAAACGTCGCGGATAATCCCACCAACACCAGTCGCAGCCCCTTGATATGGCTCAATTGCCGAGGGGTGATTATGGCTTTCAATTTTAAACACAACCGCTTGACCGTCACCGATGTCGACAATCCCAGCTCCTTCGCCAGGACCTTGCAGGACCCTTTCTCCTGTTGTCGGGAATTTTTTCAAGACCGGCTTGGAATTTTTGTAACTGCAATGTTCTGACCACATGACAGAAAATAATCCGGTTTCCGTCCAGTTTGGTGTGCGGCCGAGGATTTTCTCAACCATCGTAAATTCCTCATTGGATAATCCCATTTGTTTGTATAATTTGTCGGCTTTAATCTGCCCAGGATTTGGTTCATGCTTTAATAACATGTGATTCCCTCCAAGTCTTTACGATTGATTGAAACAGTTTCAGTCCGTCTGCACTGCCTAACAAGGTATCCACTGCGCGCTCTGGATGCGGCATCATCCCAAGTACATTGCCTTTTTCATTCATAATCCCAGCAATATTTTCAAGACTGCCATTTGGGTTTACGAGATATGAAAATACGATTCTATTATTCTTTTTTAAATCAGCAAGCGTTTGGGCATCACAATAATAATTGCCTTCACCGTGAGCCACCGGGACTGTAATGGTTTGACCACGTTCATAGTTAGCAGTAAACATCGTATTGCTATTCTCAACCCTTAATTGAACCGGTTTGCAAATGAATGAAAGACTTTCATTACGCCGCATCGCCCCAGGCAGAAGCCCCGCCTCCAAAAGAATTTGGAAACCATTGCAGACACCAAGGATTGGCTTTCCTGTTTCTGCCGCCTTCACCACTTCTTTCATGACGTTGCTAAAGCGGGCAATTGCCCCAGTTCGTAAATAATCACCGTATGAAAAACCCCCTGGTAAGAGGATACCGTCATAGTCGTCTAAGGAGTCAGCATCATGCCAAACATAATCGACTTCTTCACCGAGTTCATCTTTAATCGCGTGGTACATGTCTACATCACAATTCGATCCTGGAAAGACAATCACCGCAAACTTCACTGATGCACACACTCCTCTACTTCATAGCGATAGTCTTCAATGACTGGATTCGCCAGTAATTTATGACAGATTTCATCGATGACTTCATCTATGTTTCGTTGGGATTTTTCCACCATTAGTTCCATGTATTTTCCGATGCGAACATCGGTTACCTCGGTATAATTTAAGGCATGCAATGAGTTTGTGACCGCCTTCCCCTGAGGGTCTAATACATTTTCTCGTAATGTGACATATACCTTCACTTTATACATGTTGATGACCTCCAAGTTTTTCGAGAATTTTTTCATATGCAGCGGTTAAACTGCCTAAGTCACGACGAAATACATCTTTGTCCAGTTTTTCATTTGTTTGGCAATCCCACAGACGACAAGTGTCAGGGGATATTTCGTCTGCTAGTAAAATATTTCCTTCGGTATCTTTACCAAATTCCAGCTTAAAGTCGATTAGATTTATGCCGAGTTCAGCAAAGAAGCTTTTTAAAAACTGATTGACTTCTAATCCTTTTTTTCGCAATTCCTTTAGTTCCTCTGCAGTAGCTACTTGTAGCTCAAGGATGTGGCTTTTGGTTACAAGCGGGTCGCCAAGATCATCATTTTTTAAATAAAACTCCACGATAGGCTGAGTTAGCACTCTGCCCTCTTCGATTTCCAATCTTTTGGCAAGGCTGCCTGCGGCTACATTGCGGACTACCACTTCCAGCGGAATGATCTCCACCTTTTTCACCAGTTGTTCTGTATCTGAGAGCTTCTTAATAAAATGTGATGGTATTCCATTTTCCTGAAGTTTTGAAAATAACAAACTGGTAATCTCGTTATTTAAACGGCCTTTCCCGTCAATGGTTGCCTTCTTAAGACCGTTAAAGGCGGTAGCATCATTTTTATACTGAACAAGCAAACTTTCTTCATCCTCTGTTTTATAAAGCCGTTTCGCTTTTCCTTCGTATAATAATTCTCTCACCGTGGATCACTCCTAATTTTCAATATTGGGAATCTTCGAGCTAGCAAAAGGGTATCGCACTACCCTTTTGCCATTATTAAACCTTGTGCGTATTTCTTTAGCCCTGTAAACCGAGGCGGTCAAAAATGGTATCAACATGCTGGAGATGATAACTGTAATCGAAGCAATCGGCAATTTCCTCCGACGATAACAGTGCAGTAATCTTTTCATTCGCTTCGATTAGGGTGCGGAACGGAACCTGTTTCTCCCATGCTTCCATCGCTCTAGGCTGGACCGTATCATATGCTTCCTCCCGTGACAATCCTTTGTCAATTAAGGCTAGCAGCACCCGCTGTGAATAAATTAATCCAAGCGTCCGCTCCATGTTGCGCTTCATATTTTCTGGGTACACAGTCAAGTTTTTGATAATATTGCCAAAGCGATTTAACATATAATTCAAGGCGATCGTCGCATCCGGCAAAATAATCCGTTCAGCAGAAGAATGGGAAATATCTCGCTCATGCCATAACGGCACATTTTCGTAGGCCGTCATCATATAACCGCGAATGACCCGAGCCATACCCGTCATGTTTTCCGAGCCGATTGGGTTGCGCTTATGCGGCATGGCTGATGATCCCTTTTGCCCTTTTGCAAAAAATTCCTCCACTTCGCGTGTTTCGCTTTTTTGTAATCCGCGGACTTCTACGGCAAATTTTTCAATGGAAGTGGCAATTAGAGCGAGTACCGACATATAATGTGCATGGCGGTCACGCTGCAGTGTTTGCGTTGATATCGGTGCCCGTTGTAGTCCTAATTTTTCACATACATATTGCTCAACAAACGGATCAATATTGGCGTAGGTTCCAACCGCACCGGAGATTTTCCCAACGGCAATTCCTTCGGCGGCCTGCTTAAAACGTTCTAAATTGCGTTTCATTTCTTCATACCAGAGAGCCAGTTTCAAACCGAAAGTCGTTGGCTCGGCATGGACGCCGTGTGTACGTCCCATCATCACGGTGTACTTATGCTCAATGGCTTTATTTTTTAAGATGTCAATGAAATTTTCGATATCTTTTAACAAGATTTCGTTTGCCTGCTTGATTACATACGAAAGAGCTGTATCAACAACATCTGTTGAGGTTAAGCCATAATGGACCCATTTTCGCTCCTCTCCCAAAGTCTCTGATACCGCACGAGTAAACGCCACTACATCATGCCTGGTTTCCGCTTCAATCTCTTTAATACGATCGATATTAAACGATGCATGTTGACGAAGTTGTTGCACATCCTCCTTAGGAATAACGCCTAACTCTGACCAAGCCTCACAGGCGAGGACCTCTACTTCTAACCATGCCTTAAAGCGATTTTCTTCCGTCCAAATTGCATCCATTTCCGGTCTTGTGTAACGATCAATCATTTCTTATCCTCCGATCTTTTCCTTAACTGTTCTCCATATAGGACTTGCCTCTACCTCGGTCAATGCTTCTTCAACAGTTTCCCTTAATAGGGTCACATGTCCCATCTTGCGCTTATGTCTCGGCTCTTTTTTTCCGTATACATGTATTTTCCAGTCAGGTAATGCTGGAATTTCTGTATAAAGGCTATCAAGATGTTCTCCTAATAGGTTGACCATTACAGCTGGTTTTAATAGCTCTGTACTTCCTAGCGGCCAATTACAGATGGCCCGAATATGCTGTTCAAACTGGGAGGTCGCGCAGGCTTCAATTGTGTAATGCCCTGAGTTATGCGGCCTCGGCGCCAATTCATTAATATAAATGCTTCCTTCCTCAGTTACAAACATTTCGACTGCCAGTGTTCCAACCAACCTTAGTGAATCAGCAATCTGCTTCGCCTTCTCAATCGCCCTTAACTGCAGGCCTATAGAAATCCTGGCAGGAACAATCGTTTGATGAAGAATATTATCAACGTGAATATTCTCCCCCACTGGAAAAAATGCCGTTTCCCCATCTACCTTTCGCGTCACAATCACTGAAATTTCTTTGTCAAATGGTATCCATTTTTCTACTACACAAGTCCCATGATCGAGCAGTGCTTTTGCCTTACTGACATCCTGAAAGGTCTTTAACACGAGCTGGCCTTTACCGTCATAACCACCGCGAGCAGTTTTTAACACAGCTGGAAACCCAATTGAGGAAATTTTTGCGAGTAAATTATCCATACTTTCAATCGCTGCATACGGAACAACCTCAATTCCCGCCTGACGAATCATAGCCTTTTCCTTAATCCGATCCTGGGTAATCGCTAATAGTTCAGGTCCTTGTGGTACATAGGCCTGCTCACAAATCCATTGCAAAGTGTCAGCATCAATATTTTCAAACTCATATGTTAGCACATCGCTGACAGCCGCTAATTTACTTATTGCCTCCCGGTCATGATAAGCGCCAATGATTTCTATGTCCGCGACTTGCCCACAGGGGGAATCGGCCGTTGGCTCCAAGACCGCAACACGAAAGCCCTGAGCTTTTGCTGCTAAGGCCATCATCCTGCCAAGCTGCCCACCGCCAATGATTCCAATTGTTGCCCCAGGGAGAATTGTTTTGTTATTCAAGCTCATCACTACTTTCTAACACTTCTTGTCGAATGACTTGCCTTCTTCTTTCCAGCGTTTCCGCTAGGTTAGTATCTTCTATCGCGAGAATTTGCGCGGCTAACAAACCTGCATTTACTGCACCTGCCTTGCCAATGGCAACCGTTGCTACTGGCACTCCACCAGGCATTTGCACGATTGAAAGCAAAGAATCTAAACCATTTAAAGCTTTCGACTGAACCGGAACCCCAATCACTGGCAACATTGTTTTAGCTGCAACCATTCCAGGAAGATGGGCTGCTCCGCCTGCACCGGCAATAATCACTTTCAAGCCTCTATCCCGGGCATTTTCTGCATATGTAAACATAACATCAGGTGTACGATGAGCGGAAACGACCTTTTTTTCAAATTTTATTTCCAGCTGCTCTAAGATTTCACAAGCATGTTTCATCGTATCCCAATCCGACTTACTCCCCATAATCACGCCCACTCGCGGCATTCTAAATCCCCCTTTTCCAAAAATAATACCCGGCAAACAGCCTCTCAAAAAAAAGAGAAAGCCATTTGTCCGGGCACGAAAAATAGGTCAACAAGAACAGAAGGAACCGCCAGCCATTCCCTTCCAATTGTTGCCGAACATATTGACTTTCCCTCATAGTCCAATAATTTACGGTCATTGGGTAGAAACTTATGGGCCATATTCCCATTGATATACGAGGGTAAAGGTAAATTCACATCAACTATCCTTATCTTAACAGCCTATAGACATTGGTGTCAACGAATAAATCGAACATTATCTGAACCTTACTATATTAACATTCGTGTTTTAATCATGAGACTTCGCCTCAAAGATGATTTGGCGGCCTACTGGTTCATAAATGATTTCGTCATTTTTCATTACTTCCTGAAAAATTGGTTTTTCAATCCTTCGAATAGGTGTATACCCTTCCTCCTTCATTCTCATTAAACATGCCTCAATACTTTCATTTTCCCGTACTTCATATTTTTTTTTGCTCATTTAAATAGCTTTCCTCGTTCCTTTACTGATTTTACCCAAAAGCCACCATGAATCGTCTTCGGTTCATAAGAAATGATAAACGCCTTCGGGTCTATAGTTTTAATCGTTTCGTATAATTTTAACTCATATTTTCTTGGAGTTAAAATCTGCATGGCCATTCGATTGCCTTCAAGCCCATGCGCTTGCCAGTCTGTGACCCCATATCCTTTATCTCGTAACAGTTTTGGCAAATCTTTATCAGATTCAGTCGAAATTACATTTACTGTAATATAACCTAAGGCAAGTTTTTCTTCGATTTTCATCCCAACGATTACACCAATCCCGTACCCGACTGCATAGGCTATAAGATTTTGGATTTCATTCAAATTATTTAGCACAAGTCCCAGTCCGAGTACATATATCACAACCTCAATCATGCTGATACAAGCGGCTAGATACCTCTGTCCCTTTAACGTTAATATCATTCTGATTGTAAAAAATGATACATATACAATATTTATAACCAAAATAATTGTTACCATAACAAAACTATTTTCTAACACATTGGCTCCCCCCATAAATTATGCTGACTACACTTTAGCATAAATTTAGAGTTTGGTAAGCCTAAATTTACAGAAAAATAGCGACATATAATCAAAAAAAATTATAAATAAAAAAGACAACCTTCGCAGATTGTCTTATTTATTTGCCCGGCAGCGTCCTACTCTCACAGGGGTAAAACCCAACTACCATCGGCGCTGAGAAGCTTAACTTCCGTGTTCGATATGGGAACGGGTGTGACCTTCTCGCCATCACCGCCGGACTATTTACTTTTTGAGGTTCATTCCCTCAAAACTAGATAATGCAGAAGAAGTTCCATTGAAGAACGAGTTATCGTTTTGGTTAAGTCCTCGATCGATTAGTATCAGTCAGCTCCACATGTCACCATGCTTCCACCTCTGACCTATCAACCTGATCATCTTTCAGGGATCTTACCAAGCTTACGCTTGAGGGAAATCTCATCTCGAGGGGGGCTTCATGCTTAGATGCTTTCAGCACTTATCCCGTCCGCACATAGCTACCCAGCGATGCCTTTGGCAAGACAACTGGTACACCAGCGGTGCGTCCATCCCGGTCCTCTCGTACTAAGGACAGCTCCTCTCAAATTTCCTGCGCCCACGACGGATAGGGACCGAACTGTCTCACGACGTTCTGAACCCAGCTCGCGTACCGCTTTAATGGGCGAACAGCCCAACCCTTGGGACCGACTACAGCCCCAGGATGCGATGAGCCGACATCGAGGTGCCAAACCTCCCCGTCGATGTGGACTCTTGGGGGAGATAAGCCTGTTATCCCCAGGGTAGCTTTTATCCGTTGAGCGATGGCCCTTCCATGCGGAACCACCGGATCACTAAGCCCGACTTTCGTCCCTGCTCGACTTGTAGGTCTCGCAGTCAAGCTCCCTTGTGCCTTTACACTCTGCGAATGATTTCCAACCATTCTGAGGGAACCTTTGGGCGCCTCCGTTACTCTTTAGGAGGCGACCGCCCCAGTCAAACTGCCCACCTGACACTGTCTCCCACCCCGATAAGGGGTGCGGGTTAGAATTTCAATACAGCCAGGGTAGTATCCCACCGACGCCTCCACCGAAGCTGGCGCTCCGGTTTCTCAGGCTCCTACCTATCCTGTACAAGCTGTACCAAAATTCAATATCAGGCTACAGTAAAGCTCCATGGGGTCTTTCCGTCCTGTCGCGGGTAACCTGCATCTTCACAGGTACTATAATTTCACCGAGTCTCTCGTTGAGACAGTGCCCAGATCGTTACGCCTTTCGTGCGGGTCGGAACTTACCCGACAAGGAATTTCGCTACCTTAGGACCGTTATAGTTACGGCCGCCGTTTACTGGGGCTTCGATTCAGAGCTTCGCGTGAGCTAACCCCTCCTCTTAACCTTCCAGCACCGGGCAGGCGTCAGCCCCTATACTTCGCCTTGCGGCTTCGCAGAGACCTGTGTTTTTGCTAAACAGTCGCCTGGGCCTATTCACTGCGGCTTTTCAGAGCTATTCACCCTAAAAAGCACCCCTTCTCCCGAAGTTACGGGGTCATTTTGCCGAGTTCCTTAACGAGAGTTCTCTCGCTCACCTTAGGATTCTCTCCTCGCCTACCTGTGTCGGTTTGCGGTACGGGCACCTTAAATCTCGCTAGAGGCTTTTCTTGGCAGTGTGGAATCAGGAACTTCGGTACTAGATTTCCCTCGCCGTCACAGCTCAGCTTTTACGGTGAACGGATTTTCCTATTCACCAGCCTAACTGCTTGGACGCGCATGACCAGCAGCGCGCTTACCCTATCCTCCTGCGTCCCCCCATCACTCAAACGATTTAGAGGTGGTACAGGAATATCAACCTGTTGTCCATCGCCTACGCCTTTCGGCCTCGGCTTAGGTCCCGACTAACCCTGAGCGGACGAGCCTTCCTCAGGAAACCTTAGGCATTCGGTGGATGAGATTCTCACTCATCTTTCGCTACTCATACCGGCATTCTCACTTCTAAGCGCTCCACCAGTCCTTACGGTCTAGCTTCAACGCCCTTAGAACGCTCTCCTACCACTGACATCGTAGATGTCAATCCACAGCTTCGGTGATACGTTTAGCCCCGGTACATTTTCGGCGCAGAGTCACTCGACCAGTGAGCTATTACGCACTCTTTAAATGGTGGCTGCTTCTAAGCCAACATCCTGGTTGTCTAAGCAACTCCACATCCTTTTCCACTTAACGTATACTTTGGGACCTTAGCTGGTGGTCTGGGCTGTTTCCCTTTTGACTACGGATCTTATCACTCGCAGTCTGACTCCCACGGATAAGTCTTTGGCATTCGGAGTTTGTCTGAATTCGGTAACCCGATGAGGGCCCCTAGTCCAAACAGTGCTCTACCTCCAAGACTCTAACCCCGTGAGGCTAGCCCTAAAGCTATTTCGGAGAGAACCAGCTATCTCCAAGTTCGATTGGAATTTCTCCGCTACCCACACCTCATCCCCGCACTTTTCAACGTGCGTGGGTTCGGGCCTCCATCCAGTGTTACCTGGACTTCACCCTGGACATGGGTAGATCACCTGGTTTCGGGTCTACGACTACATACTAGTTCGCCCTATTCAGACTCGCTTTCGCTGCGGCTCCGTCTCTTCAACTTAACCTCGCATGCAATCGTAACTCGCCGGTTCATTCTACAAAAGGCACGCCATTACCCATGAATGGGCTTTGACTACTTGTAGGCACACGGTTTCAGGATCTCTTTCACTCCCCTTCCGGGGTGCTTTTCACCTTTCCCTCACGGTACTGGTTCACTATCGGTCACTAGGGAGTATTTAGCCTTGGGAGATGGTCCTCCCAGCTTCCGACCGGATTTCACGTGTCCGGCCGTACTCAGGATCCACTCAGGAGGGAACGAAGTTTCGACTACAGGGCTTTTACCTTGTATTGCGGACCTTTCCAGGTCGCTTCATCTACTCCGTTCCTTTGTAACTCCATGTTGAGTGTCCTACAACCCCGAAAGGCAAGCCTTTCGGTTTGGGCTGTTCCCGTTTCGCTCGCCGCTACTTAGGGAATCGCAATTGCTTTCTCTTCCTCCGGGTACTTAGATGTTTCAGTTCCCCGGGTCTGCCTTCATTACCCTATGGATTCAGGTAAAGATACTATTCCATTACGAATAGTGGGTTTCCCCATTCGGAAATCTCCGGATCAAAGCTTACTTACAGCTCCCCGAAGCATATCGGTGTTAGTCCCGTCCTTCATCGGCTCCTAGTGCCAAGGCATTCACCGTGCGCCCTTTCTAACTTAACCTACGGCAAAAGATAAGCTTCATATCTCTGCGTCATCTTCGCTCGTCAGCATCCTCACGTACATACTACGTACGCTCCGGTGCTTCCTCACTCGATTCCTTGATCTATTCGCTTCTCTTTTCCCTCTTTCGGGTGAATATAAGCTTCGCATTTCTTCGTCAGCTTCCATCGCTGTGCTCCTCGAGTATATTATACACTCCGGTGCTCGCTCAGTCGCTTCCTCGAACTGCTCGCTTCTATTCCCCCTCTAATAAAAATTAGAGAGAAAAAATAAAATGGCGATTACTCGGTTCTTTCTTGGTTACTTCTTCTTTACGATTATCTAGTTTTCAAAGAACAA
>CCFE01000032.1:2500-89998 GCA_000752035.1 Bacillus rubiinfantis
CGAGCTGACGACAACCATGCACCACCTGTCACTCTGTCCCCCGAAGGGGAAAATCCTATCTCTAGGAGTATCAGAGGATGTCAAGACCTGGTAAGGTTCTTCGCGTTGCTTCGAATTAAACCACATGCTCCACCGCTTGTGCGGGCCCCCGTCAATTCCTTTGAGTTTCAGCCTTGCGGCCGTACTCCCCAGGCGGAGTGCTTAATGCGTTAGCTGCAGCACTAAAGGGCGGAAACCCTCTAACACTTAGCACTCATCGTTTACGGCGTGGACTACCAGGGTATCTAATCCTGTTTGCTCCCCACGCTTTCGCGCCTCAGCGTCAGTTACAGACCAGAAAGCCGCCTTCGCCACTGGTGTTCCTCCACATCTCTACGCATTTCACCGCTACACGTGGAATTCCGCTTTCCTCTTCTGCACTCAAGTCCCCCAGTTTCCAATGACCCTCCACGGTTAAGCCGTGGGCTTTCACATCAGACTTAAAGGACCGCCTGCGCGCGCTTTACGCCCAATAATTCCGGACAACGCTTGCCACCTACGTATTACCGCGGCTGCTGGCACGTAGTTAGCCGTGGCTTTCTGGTTAGGTACCGTCAAGGTACCGGCAGTTACTCCGATACTTGTTCTTCCCTAACAACAGAGCTTTACGACCCGAAGGCCTTCATCGCTCACGCGGCGTTGCTCCATCAGACTTTCGTCCATTGTGGAAGATTCCCTACTGCTGCCTCCCGTAGGAGTCTGGGCCGTGTCTCAGTCCCAGTGTGGCCGATCACCCTCTCAGGTCGGCTACGCATCGTCGCCTTGGTGAGCCGTTACCTCACCAACTAGCTAATGCGCCGCGGGCCCATCTGTAAGTGTCAGCTTGCGCCGACTTTCAGCTTATCAACATGAGTTGATAAGAGTTATCCGGTATTAGCACCGGTTTCCCGGTGTTATCCCAGTCTTACAGGCAGGTTGCCCACGTGTTACTCACCCGTCCGCCACTAACCTTCAAAAGCAAGCTTTATCAGGTTCGCTCGACTTGCATGTATTAGGCACGCCGCCAGCGTTCGTCCTGAGCCAGGATCAAACTCTCCAAGAAAGATGAGTTGATTTAAGCTCATAAAAAATAACGTTGGCTTTACTCTATATAATAATATAGAAGTAAATAGTTTTTATTGTTGACGTTTTTGTTTGTTTAGTTTTAAAAGAACAAATCATCGTTAAGCGCGACTTTCTTATAATAACATCTGACCGCATCTTAGTCAACACTTTTTTTGATTAATATTTACATCATTTTTAAGTTGTTAACTAGTTATTAACGACTGCTTGACTATAATATCATCGATAACATTCATCCGTCAACGGAAATATTAAAGTTCTAACTTTCTGATTATTAGCAGCATAAAAATCCGGCTTGAATGATTAAGTCCGAGCCGGATTGTATTTACTTTTTAATGTTGACGATTCCTTTTTGTTTCGTATTAAAAAAGCCTTGTTGCTCAATTACAACCTTTTCATCTTCAGATAGGTTGGTAAATACAATGGGAGTGATTGTTGATTTGGCATGTTCTTTAATATAAGCAATATCAAATTTCAAAAGCGGCTGTCCTTGTTTAACTTCAGTATTTTCAGCGACCAGGCTCTCAAATCCCACACCTTTAAGATTCACTGTATCTAAACCAACGTGAATAAGAATTTCACGGCCATTAGTAGATAATATCCCTAAAGCATGTTTTGTCGCGAATAGGTTTGTGATTTTACCATCAACAGGTGATACAACTATCCCCTCCTCTGGAACAATCGCAAAACCGTCACCCATCATTTTTTCAGCGAAGACTAGATCTGGTACTTCGGTGATTGGCATAATTACGCCTTTGATTGGAATCGCAAAATCATCTTCACCATTTTGCTCATTACGCACTGTTTCAGGGTTTACTTTTTCAATTTGCTGGCTTGCAGGTGCCGGTTTAACGGTGCGGGCCTTTTTGCCGCTCATAATATCACTCATCTGGCTCTTAATCATTTCAGACCGCGGACCAAAGATCGCTTGAATATTATTACCTACCTCAAGTACACCAGCAGCACCAAGTTGTTTTAGTTCATGTTTATTTACTATACTACTATCATTTACTGAAACTCTTAAACGTGTGATACACGCATCCAAGTGAGCGATATTATTTTCTCCACCTAAGGCGGCAAGAATTTGATATGGAAGATCGCTTGTTTGTGCTTTCCCACTGGAATTTGCAGCTTCCGCCTCATCGTCCTCTCTACCTGGTGTCTTAAGATTTAATTTCGTAATCGTGAAACGAAACACGGTGTAATAAATCACCGCAAAAACTAACCCTAGAAGTACTGCAACCCACCACCGCTCTTTCCCTGGAAGAATACCAAATAGAACAAAGTCAATCGCACCACCTGAGAAAGTATAACCTAAATGCACTTTAAACAGAGTCAATAAGACAAATGATAAACCATCAAGGACTGCATGGATAAAAAATAATAGCGGCGATACGAATAAAAATGAAAATTCAATCGGCTCTGTAATGCCCGTTAAAAATGATGTTAAGGCTGCAGAACCCAGCAGCCCTGCTACAAGCTTTTTCTTTTCAGGCTTTGCAGTACGATACATTGCCAATGCGGCTGCTGGTAAGCCAAACATCATGACTGGGAACTCTCCACCCATAAAATAACCGGCAGTGAGTTTAACATTATCCTTTAACTGAGCAAAGAAAATGGTCATGTCGCCACGAACAATATCTCCCGCAATTGTTTTATAAGAGCCGAACTCATACCAAAACGGTGCATAATAAATATGATGCAAACCAAAAGGAATAAGTAACCGTTTAATAAAACCAAAGAAGAAGACAGCTATGTAGGTCCCGCTTCCTAACAGCCATTCCGAAGCATTGTTCATTCCATGCTGAATAGGCGGCCAAATCACTAATAATAGAAGCCCTGCTACTAACGAAGTGGCAGCCGTAACAATCGGAACAAATCGCTTTCCAGCAAAGAAACCAAGAAACGCAGGCATTTCAATATTATGGAAGCGATTGTAACAATAAGCAGCGATCAGTCCAACAATAATCCCGCCAAATACACCTGTTTGCAGGGTAGGAATTCCTAAAACAGTGGCATATCCCGGGTTCTTCGCAACCATGTCTGCAGTTACACCAGCCCATGTACTCATAACCTGATTTAAGACAAGGTACCCTACAAGGGCAGCAAGAGCAGCGGCGCCATCACCTGCTAAACCAATCGCAACACCAGCTGCAAAGATAAGCGGCAGGTTGCCAAAGATAATACTGCCTGCATCCTCCATGACACTAGCAATCAGCTGAATCCAATGGGTATTTAAAATGGGCAAATAATCAAGCATGGTAGGCTGCTGAATAGCGTTCCCGATTCCTAACAGTAGACCAGCTGCTGGTAAGAGGGCAACCGGAAGCATCAGCGCTTTACCGATTTTTTGTAAAATGCCAAAAGCGTTTTTAAACATATAATTCCTCCGATAATTTTCCAGCTTATTAAACGCTTTCATATTTGTAAAAAACAAAAAAGGCATGAGGAAAAAATGTAATGGAATGATGTATTGGTATATACTCCCAATCATTTCCATTTTAATTGTTACTTTTCACTCATGCCTGATCGAATCAGTAACACGTAAAAATAATGACTATTGAATTTTTGATTGCAATCGTTGCAAATGCATCGTTAAATAAACGGCTTCCGCATCGAATACTGGCAACCTCAATGTTTGCTGCATAATTTTAATGAGCTTCCAAGCGAGATTATAACAAACCGGATATTCTTCTTTCAAGAGGGCGGCAATTTTATTTGGTTCTTCAACCCGCTCGCCTTTTTTTACCCGCTCTATTGCATAGCGGAGATGGCGAACAAGTCTCATATAATCAATACTGTCTCTATCTATTACGATGTCCAGTTGCTCTTCCACCATACTTACCAGCCTGCTAACAAGCTGCGAAGCTTGATTGACTTCCGATAAATTCTTATTGGTAAGCGCACTATGAATATGAAGGGCAATGAATCCTATTTCACCGGTTGGCAGACTAATATCCGTCTTTTCTTTAATTAAATCAACAACTTCCACCGCAATTTCATATTCTCGGCGATACAGCGCTTTCGTTTCAACGAGAAATGGATTGGTTATTTCCATTCCATTTGAAATACGCGTAAGCGCAAACATTAAATGGTCTGTTAAAGCGACATGAATATGCTCGTTTAACATCGAATTGGTTCGTTGTTTGATAAGTTCAATCGCCGAAATAATTACCTCATGAAATTCACGATCAATAAATGGGAGGAGTTTAATGTAGTTTTCCTGCTCCCTTTCATTTTTTAACACGAACAGTTTTTCGGTTTCACTCGTATCAATAGTATCACCTTGTTTTCGGTTAAACCCGATTCCTTTTCCAATTAGCACAACTTCTTGGTAAGAAGGATGTTCAGCAATTAAGACATTATTATTCAATACTTTCTCTATTTTTAAGATAGCCATAATTCCAGCTCACTCATTTCAACCGTTCTACTGTATCTATAGTATTAAAATGTTATAAAAGACTCTGATTGAAGTCAACGGCAAAATTCGCCAGCTGTAATGTTAATTTACTCATATTTCATTCCCCTTAATCCAATAATATAGAAAGCAAGAGAAAATCCAACTAATGCTAGTGTAGCTTCTAGTAAGGTACCCAAATGTAAACTGCCGCTAATAATCTCTTTAAAACCTGACATAGCCCAACTTTGCGGCACTCCCAAAGCAACTTTTTGCATAATCTCCGGAACAATGTCAAGCGGCCAATAGACTCCTCCCAACATACAACTGCTAACAATTATAACTGAATTCATAGCAGTTGCCTGTTGCTTTGTTTTGACAAGTCCGGCAACCATTAACCCAAAACCAACTATTGTGATAATCACTAACGAAGTAAACGGGATCAAATAAAGTAGATTTCCCCAACTCGTTTGAAACATCCATTTCATCGCAATAAGCAGGACTGAAAATTGAATCCAGCCCAAAAGAAAATAAGCGCCAAGATAGCCACCGATGATTTCAATTTTACGTGCCGGTGAAGTAAATAATCTCCTCCAGGTGCCTCCCTTTTTTTCATCGAGAATGATGGATGCTGCACCAGATAGACCGAACATCATAAACATCATCGCAAAGCCAACAATCATTAAGTTTGTCCCGACCAGCTTATCTGTATTCTTTTGCACAGTTTGTTGTTCAATAGTTACGCCTTTCTGTTGTGCAACTTGTGTTAACAAAGCAGTAAATCCAGTTTCTTGCTGGGATTCTGTTGCTGTATAGGAGCTGCGAACCAGTTGAGCTGTTCCTTGTAAATAAGGTTCTAAAGCGAGATAGTCCTCTGTTTTTTTCTGAACAATCACTTCAAATAAGGGCTGCTGCGTTTTCATTCGTCGCTCAATATCTTCTGGAACGACAATTGCTGCAATTGCTTTTTGAGCAGACACATTCTTGCGAGCTTGAGCAATCCCTTCCTGTTTCCAATGGAAGTTCTTCTCTTTTGTTAACAGCTTGGTAACTGCCTTACTTGTTTCATTATTGGCAACCACAATGTTCACAAGCGGTTTACTCTTTTCAGAATCAACAGACATGCCGCCAAAAATCCAACTGAATACCACTGGCATAACAAACATTAACACGATTACCCCTGGTGATTTGAAAAAACTTTTAACATTCAATAATAGGATTGAAAAAGCTCTACGCATACTTCCCCCTCCTTTCAAATACAAGGAACACTAATCCAAGTATGAAGAAGCAAGCGCCTAAGGCAAAGGAACCGAAAACTGCCGGAAGAATATCTGCCAGCCCTGCTCCGGACATGAGTTTTAAATATGTCTGCAGTGCAAGCCCATTAGGCAAGAATTTCGTTGCTGAAACAATCCAATCAGGAAATATATATAAAGGTACCATACTGCCGCCTAATGCAGCCATAATCTGGGTTCCTAGCATCCCGCCAACATTAAATGCCTTTTCCGTCTTCATGATTGCCCCGGCTACCATTCCCAGTCCACAAGCACTTACAACAAAAGCAACTGTCATAACAACAATCCCCACAACAGATGCACCCCAATCAACCCCAAAAATCAAACTAGTTCCGAGAATAATAATAAACGCTTGAAGTAAACAAAGGATAATCAATCCCAGCATTTTCCCGAACAAATAGTGAGGATATGTAAGATTGGTCAACTGTAGACGCTGGTAAACCGTTTCCTCTTTTTCCCGAATCATCATCGTGATGCCTTGGACAACGGTCATAAGTAAGAACATGACTGCCATGGCCGCTGCATAGTATTGAACGGAACCAACCGGTTTTGCTTTTTCATTTAAGGTAGATTCTTTGATGAGGTTTTTTGTTTCGAGTATCTCCCGTGGCTGGATCATCGTTGCTTGTTGTGAGGCTACCGACAGCGAATGTATCGGGAGCATCTGGGTAAACTGTTCAATTACGCTTTGGACGACAATCGGTTTTACCCCAGGATCTGGCACAGTTAGTAGCTTAACCTTTGTTTCTTTACCAGCAATTAGTGATGAGGTGAATTCAGGCAGGATAATGATGCCGACATCGAGTTTATGACTTTTAATTTGTTCGTACAACTCGCCTTTTTGAAGATATTTAAGCTCTATTTGTTTTGACATGCTTTTTGTAAATACTTCTTCCGTTAAAACTTTACTTAGGACACCTTGATCTTGATTCACTACACCAAGGGTAAATTTCTCGATAACCGCATCCTTTTCACTCATTAAATTACCAAATGCTGCTCCTAAGATGGCTATTAGCAACAGAGGCATTGCAATCAAGGTGAGAAAGGCCTTTTTATCACGAATCATCAATAATAAATCCTTCCACGCCAACCACCAAAAACCCAAAATACTCACCCCCTATTAATCTCTTAACGTCCGTCCTGTTAAATGAAGAAACACAGTTTCCAGATTGGGCTCGGCAATATCAACAGAAGTTATCGTCGTTCCACTCTCTGTTATCTTTTGAATTAATTGGCTCAAAATGACCTGCGGTTGCTTATGAAAAACAGTCAATTGACTGTCTTGCCATACATATTCCCGTTCTGAAAAAAGCCCAGCTACTGCATCGTTTACTTTTTTCAAGTCGTTCTCAGCTTTTTCAAGTGTTAAAATAATCCTTGAGCGATCATCAATTTCCTCGCGGAGATCCTTTAATGTACCGCAAGCAATTACCTCTCCATGGTCAATAATCCCAATCCGCTCACAAAGGTACTCTACTTCCTCCATATAATGACTCGTGTACATGATCGTCATACCTTCACTATTTAAGCGCTTCACTGTTTCTAAAATATGATTCCGTGATTGCGGGTCAATGCCTACTGTTGGCTCATCCATGATTAACATTTGTGGCTGGTGCATGATAGCTGCACCGATATTGACACGGCGTTTCATTCCTCCAGAGAAAGCAGCTACTTTATCCTTAGCCCGTTCTGTTAAACCGATAATATCTAAGACTTCATCTACCTTTTTGTGAAGTGTTTTCCCGCTAAGGCCGTATAATCGCCCCCAAAACCTTAAATTTTCCCGGGCTGACATTTCTTGATAAAGAGCGATTTCCTGTGGGACAACCCCAATCCAATGTTGTGCCCGCTTTGGCGTTTTCACAACGTCGATACCATTTAACGAGATCGACCCGGATGTAGGTGGAAATAAGCCCGTTATCATGTTAATGGTCGTTGATTTTCCAGCACCGTTAGGACCAAGCAAACCAAAAGATTCTCCTTTTTTTACAGTAAATGAAACACCCTTCACTGCCTCAAACTGCCCAAAGCTTTTTCGCAAATCGCTTACTGTAAGCATCTCCATCATTAGCACCCCCTACAATAGCTACCGCCTTAATCATACCGTAAAGGAGAGGGAAAAATTACTATTTTTTATAAAAAATAAAAAACTGCTAGGCTAAATGCACTAGCAGTTCTTCGTTAAAATATATTATTGTAAGAAAATAAAGTAGAGAACAAAGATGACAAAGAATAGATACATGATTGGGTTAATTTCCTTGACCCGTCCCTTCACGAGCATCGTAATCGGATAGAAAATAAAGCCCATCGCGATTCCCGTTGCAATACTGTAAGAAAGCGGCATGGCAATCATCGTTAAGAAGGCCGGCACTGCGATTTCAAATCGTTTCCAGTCAATCTTTCCTAAAGAAGACACCATCAAGACCCCGACAATGATTAGTGCAGGTGCAGTCACTGGTGAGGTAATAACCGATAGAAGCGGAAAGAAAAAGATCGATAAAAGAAAGAAGCCTGCTGTTACTAAGGAGGCAAATCCTGTCCTAGCCCCTGATGCTACTCCTGCCGTTGATTCGATATAAGATGTAGTGGTTGATGTTCCAAGGACTGCCCCTACTGTAGAGGCAATGGAATCAGCGATTAACGCTCTACCTGCACGTGGAAGTTTACCATCTTTCATTAATCCTGCTTGCCCTGCGACAGCAACCAGTGTACCTGCATTATCAAAGAAATCAACAAACAAGAATGTTAATATTACCCCGAGCATGGCGGTTGTATAAAACGAACTATCCGAAAAGGATGAAAATGCCGCCCCGAATGTTGGCTCGATACTTGGTACATCGCCAAAAATTTTCGTTGGGATATCAATTAATCCGCAAATCATCCCAACAATAACCGTGACGACCATTCCAAAGAAAACTGCACCGCTTATCCCTCTCGTCATCAAAACAACTGTTACGAAGATTCCAAAAATAGACAGGAGCACCGGACCAGATGTTAAATCGCCTAACCCAACAAGTGTCGCATCATTATTGACAATAATTTTCGCATTTTGCAAACCGATAAAGGTAATATATAAACCGATGCCAGCTCCAACCGCATATTTTAGATCAACCGGAATCGCATTAATAATTTTTTCACGAAGCCCAGTTAAGGTTAATAAAAAGAAAAATAATCCAGAAATAAATACTGCGCCTAGGGCATGCTGCCAAGGAATCCCGCTGCCCAATACAACAGTGTAAGCAAAAAAGGCATTCAAGCCCATTCCCGGTGCAAGTGCCATTGGATACTTTCCAATGAGTCCCATAATAATTGACCCTAAAGCTGCAGCTAAGGCTGTTGCAACAAAGACAGCACCATAATCCATCCTTAGTGCATTTGGAAAATCTTCTACGGATGCAAGTGACAATGTCAGCGGGTTGACGACCAAGATGTAGGCCATGGCCAAAAACGTCGTGAACCCACCAATAAATTCTTTGCGATAATTGGTGCCTAGTTTTTCAAACTCAAAATACTTTTGCATTTTTTGTTCCCCCTATGAATCTAGTGTTTTTTCCAACTAAAAAGCACTCCGGTGATTTCTACCAGAGTGCTGACACAGGGATTGTGAATCAAGAGGCATTGTACAATAACCCCTTTTATTTACTACCCCGTAGTCAAGCCATTTACGGTGGCTTGGTAGAAACTCTTGGGCCATATCCCCAATATTATACGACGTAAATCGACAGTATTTTCTTTTTCCTTCTCTATCATAACAGCGGTAGTCAGTTTCGTCAATAAAAAATACGAACGATTTTATTAATAAAAATAGAATCGTTCGTATTACAAAAAAACAGTCGTTAGGTGTTCTTCATTCCAACTTGAGAGCTATGGAATGAACCTGACCCCTAAAAATTAATTATTGGCTTGTATGACTAAACCATCAAAAAATTGCTTTAGCGATACTTTCCCTCCGGTTGACGATTTTCCTTGCAAGAAAAGAATCTCTTTATGAATATTTTTATACCCATAGAGAGTGTTTGCACACTCAATAGTTAATTCATTTTCAAAATCATCTTGACATAAATTCGCGATATTTTCCATGCCTTTTTTTATAGCTCGTCTTACACGCTGAAAAATAATCTTCTTTTCATGGGCGTCTAAAGCAAATTGGTAATCAAAGTTGATAGAATTAAAAGAAATATTTTGTTCAATCATCACTTGACTAATATTTAAGATATCTGCATATCCTGCTTCAGAAGTTATTCCTAAAAACCCCAGAATAGAGCGCACCTTCTTCTTTGTTTCATTAAAATGATTTAAGTTTAAATTGGAGTCACCATTTGAAGAAGAACCTAATAAGTTTTGAATTTTTTCTAGTTTTTGTTCCATTAATATACTTTGCTTTACTCGATTAACAATGGTCCGGACTTCAATAAGATTGATCGGTTTATCGATAAAAAACTCAATTCCGGCTTTATAAGCATCTTCTCTCAATTCACTATCTCGAACTTGGGAAATCATAATAAATTTCAACTCAGGTCTTACCTTGGCAAGTGCTTCAACTAGCGCAATACCATTTAGTTCAGGCATTAACAAATCTACTAAGACAATATCAACATTCAGTAACATCAGTTCATTTAAGGCCATTTTAGGAGATACCGATGTTCCGACTACCTGATTACTCATGTCTTCTTCCACAATTCTTTGCAAGATCATAGTAACTGAAAGATCATCGTCAATAATATAAAAATTCATGACTGTTCCCCCATAGTTAGTTTTTCCTTATTAAACGTTAAAAAGAAGATTGTTCCCTTTCCTTCTTCAGATGCAACGTCAATATTCCCACCGAATTGTTCTGCCATAATAATTCTAACATGCGATAAGCCAATCCCCCGATATACATCCCCAGTATATTGATTAAATTTGGTAGAAAAACCCGGCTGAAAGATCATATCTTTGATCTCTGAAGGAATGCCAGGACCGTTGTCAGAAATGCTAATTAGTAGCTGCTCTCCCTGATCTTCGACAATTACTGTAATAGAGCCTCCATGTTGATTTCCAATCGCATCTATGCCATTTGTAATAATATTTGACAAGATTGAAACCAAGTAGTAGTGATTATTTATTTGTAAATCAATCTGGTTCTTGACCGTAATCAAAATATCCAAATTTCTTTCTCTAATTAGACTGCGTGAATGCATTAAGACGATTTTTAATATGTCAGTTAAACGCATAAATGGGTCATTTTCTACTTCAAAGTAACTCCCCAATCCCTTAATAACATTGAGATAATCTTTCTTTACCTCATGTACGTCTCTGGCAATATCTAACGCAATACTGCCATTTTTGCTGGAAGGGCTTTCATTAGAGAGCTCTTTATTGAGCAAGAAGGCATTTTTCATGATTCTTTCGATCTCATTAATATTCTTATTCATAAAATACACTTCACTTTTAACCGCTGAAGCTGACCACAAGAAGTAGTAGTACCGCTGCTCATGACTCTTTTTTTTAATCATAAGCGTAAAGTAATGATATAAAAAGGCAATAAAACAGCTAATAAGACTGCGGATCAATGCTACTAAGAACAATATTTTAAATAAATGAAGACTATAATTCGAAAAATTTAACAACAGACTAACTTCTAATATATTTGAAACATAGTCGCACAGTAAAATAGTAAAAAAGAAAGAACTATCATTGCGATAGGCACGATGCCAGTATAGAACATAATACATACATCCGTAACAAAGATAAAAAGCAATATCGGTAAATATATACTGAGCAATTGTTTCGATAGCATAATTATTGGTTATAAACAACAAAAGTCCTCGAAAAAAGGGTGATGCAATGGCAATTCCGACCGTTAATGGGATCGGATTTAGATCATCATTAAAATATAAAAAAATCGGTAATAGAATAACCGACAGGGAAAACATGAAGCCACCCACAAAAAACGGTATATTAATTTGTGACGCCAATGCGATACAAGTTGCCGCAACGCTTATTCTCCTGATTTTATCCTGATTGATGTTGCGAGATAAAAATATTATAAAAAATCCCTCCCGAAAAAACTTGTCGAATCTTTTTGAAGTTTTTTGAAGCCTCCTAATACACTTTGATTATAGAATTTAAAGGAGGAACAAACAATGTACAATTTGCGAAATCGAAGCTTTTTAACACTTCTGGATTTTACCCCAAAAGAAATGGAGTTTCTATTGAATCTGTCTGAAGATTTAAAAAGAGCCAAATATGCAGGTACTGAACAAAAGAGATTAAGCGGGAAAAACATCGCGTTAATTTTTGAAAAGGATTCCACTCGCACTCGTTGTGCCTTTGAAGTGGCAGCGCACGATCAAGGTGCACATGTCACCTATTTAGGCCCAACTGGCAGCCAAATGGGGAAAAAGGAAAGCGCTAAAGATACGGCACGAGTGCTTGGGGGAATGTATGATGGCATTGAATATCGTGGCTTCTCACAACGAACAGTAGAAGCATTAGCTAAATATTCTGGCGTTCCTGTTTGGAATGGCTTAACTGATGAAGATCACCCTACACAAGTATTAGCAGATTTCTTAACTGCTAAAGAATGCTTGAAAAAACCTTATAATCAAATTCACTTTACTTATGTAGGTGACGGCCGTAATAACGTAGCAAATGCGTTGATGATTGGTGCTTCACTTATGGGCATGACTTTCCATTTGGTTTGTCCAAAGGAATTAAATCCAACTGACGAATTATTAACCAAATGTCAAGGAATTGCAGCAACGACTGGGGCCTCCATCTTAGTCACAGATGATATTGATGAAGGTGTACTTGGTTCTGATGTAATCTATACAGATGTTTGGGTATCCATGGGGGAACCAGATGAAGTTTGGCAAGAACGAATCAACTTATTAGAACCTTATCGTGTGACCAAAGAAATGATGGAAAAAACACAAAATCCTCATGTGATTTTCGAACATTGCCTACCATCCTTCCATGATTTAGAAACCAAGGTAGGAAAAGAAATTTTTGAAAAATATGGTTTAAAAGAAATGGAAGTTAGTGACGAAGTATTTGAAAGCGCTGCTTCAGTTGTCTTCCAAGAGGCAGAAAACCGGATGCATACGATTAAAGCTGTAATGGTTGCCACATTGGGTGACTAAGTAGAAAACAAAACTAACTAGGAAAAATCGTAGTTCCTTAAGGTGGAAATACACTAGTAAATTCTCAAGAAGGACAAGTAAAACTTGTCCAACAAACCGTAGCTTCTCTTTATAGGGTTGATTTTCTTAATGTAGGTTTAAACTATGCGCCCAGCACAGTTTAAACCTATGAATGTCAATCATCTGTTCTTTCAGCCATTATTCCATCATTGTTTATTTCCACTGTGAACCGATTACATTAACACAAAACATACTGAAATGATTATATTTTTTACAGAGGAGATGACTTTATGAACAACGAGAGTCTAACAAACAGCACAGCAAAGCGTCCGAAAAAGAAATTTAAATTAAGAATGCCCGGTGCATTTGCCATCTTGTTTATCTTAACAATTGTTGCTGTGCTTGCGACATATGCTATTCCAGCAGGGTCTTATTCTAAGTTATTTTATGATCAGTCTAGCTCTAAATTAACAATTACTGATCCTCATGGAAAAGTCACAGCCGTCCCTGCTACACAAGAACAGCTTGATAAACTTGGTGTTAAGATTCACATCAAACAGTTTACTTCAGGAGGAATAACGAAACCAGTCTCTATTCCTAACACCTATCAAAAATTGAAACAAAATCCTGCAGGACCTGGAGCGATAACAGAGAGTATGGTTCGCGGGACAACTGAAGCTGCGGATATCATGGTATTTATTTTCGTTTTAGGTGGCTTGATTGGTGTTGTCAAGGCAAGTGGGTCATTTGAATCGGGTCTTTTAGCATTAACGAAAAAAACAAAGGGGCGTGAGTTTCTCTTAATATTCTTTGTCTCTATCTTTATGATTCTAGGCGGAACCTTTGTTGGCCTCGAAGAAGAAGCCGTCGCCTTTTATCCGATATTAGTTCCTGTGTTCTTAGCGATGGGCTATGATTCTATCGTTAGTGTAGGGGCAATATTCTTAGCAAGTTCTATTGGTACCTGCTTTTCCACCATTAACCCTTTTTCCGTGGTTATTGCATCGAATGCAGCCGGAATAAATTTCACTCAAGGCCTCATGTGGCGGGTTGGCGGGTTAGTTATCGCAGCTATTTTTGTCATCATTTATTTACGTTGGTATTCTCAAAAAGTAAAAGCTGATCCTACCTTCTCATACTCTTATGAGGATCGTGAAGAATTCAATAAAATGTGGGCAATCGCTTCCTCTGAGGGGGGCGAGAATACAGCCTTTACAGGTCGTAAAAAATTAATTTTGACTCTGTTTGTCATAGGATTCCCGATTATGGTATGGGGCGTTATGTCTCAGGGTTGGTGGTTCCCTACCATGGCTTCTTCATTCTTAGTATTTGCGATTATCATTATGTTCCTGACTGGTACAGGGAAATACGGTATCGGCGAGAAGGGCGTCGTCGATGCGTTTGTAGAGGGTGCATCGAGCTTAGTGGGTGTTTCCCTAATTATTGGTCTTGCTCGAGGGATTAATATCATCATGAACGAAGGCTTGATTTCTGATACGATTCTTCACTTTTCATCCTCTCTTGTTCAGAATGTAAGTGGGCCAATTTTTATTCTGGCAATGTTAATGATTTTCTTTGTCCTAGGGTTTATCGTTCCATCATCTTCCGGTTTAGCGGTTCTTTCAATGCCAATCCTTGCTCCTTTAGCTGACACGGTCGATATCCCACGGTTCGTCATTGTTACTGCTTATCAATTCGGACAATATGCTATGCTCTTCTTGGCACCGACCGGACTAGTCATGGCAACGTTACAAATGTTAAATATGAGATATTCTCATTGGTTTAGATTCGTTTGGCCAGTTGTCGTTTTTGTCCTAGTTTTCGGTGGGGCAATGCTGGTTCTACAAGTGTTGGTTTATTAGAACTGAGTTCTTTCCCTTTTGATGTTGGCGACATTCGCCAGCATCTTTTTTGTTATTGTGTTGAAAAAAGAATTCAATCATAAGCGGAAAATTTCCGGCTAATGTACTATTGGAGGCTTAAATGGCAGATATAGGCGGAGATATTCCGCTAATCTTCTCTAAATAAGACAAAATCCAATGATTTGGACCATATAACCGGAAAAAGTTCCTTTATTTTTAGGGAAATATGGGAATTTCCCAATTTAGGCGGAAATTTTCCGTTTATTTTTCAAACACAGAAAAATCAACATCCAGCTATTATAGACATTCATGCAAAAAAATCAACACATATATAAATAATCAGTGGGAATGACGAAAATCCCCACTGATTAACCAAGTTATTCCCACTCAATCGTTGCCGGTGGTTTGCTGGTGATGTCATAGACAACGCGGTTTACATGCGGCACTTCATTGACAATCCTTGTTGAGATGACCTCAAGTACATCCCACGGAATCCGAGCCCAGTCGGAGGTCATGCCATCAATGGAGGTCACCGCACGGATGCCAATTGTATAATCATATGTTCTTGTATCCCCCATCACACCAACGCTGCGGATATCCGGAAGTACCGTGAAGTATTGCCAAATATCACGGTCAAGACCAGCTTTTTTGATTTCCTCGCGTAGAATCCAATCTGATTCACGAACAATTTCCAGCTTGTCCTCCGTAATCTCACCTAGAACGCGAATGCCAAGACCAGGCCCAGGGAATGGCTGGCGCCAAACAATCTCATCGGGAATGCCCAGCTCTGTTCCCAGCGCACGAACCTCATCCTTAAACAAAGTTTTCAGCGGTTCAATCAGCTGGAACTGCATATCTTCTGGAAGGCCGCCGACATTATGGTGTGATTTAATTGTCTGTGCTGTCGCTGTCCCACTTTCAATAATATCTGTATAGAGCGTACCTTGAGCTAAAAAGTCAATTCCTTCAAGTTTTGCAGCTTCATCATCGAATACATAAATAAATTCATTGCCGATAATTTTCCGCTTCTTCTCAGGATCAGAAACCCCTTCTAATTTGCTTAAAAAGCGTTCCTTGGCGTCAATCTTAATGACATTCATATGGAAACCTTCAGAGAAAGTCTTCATTACACTTTCCGCCTCATTTTTGCGCAGTAGGCCGTGATCGACAAACATACATGTCAGTTGGTCGCCAATTGCCTTATGAATCAAAACAGCAACTACAGAGGAATCAACCCCACCGCTTAAAGCACAGAGAACTTTTTTATCGCCAACGGTTTCACGAATTTTAGCCATCTCCTGTTCAATGAAATTCCCCATTGACCAGTCAGCAGTGACATCGCAAACGCCAAAAACAAAGTTCTTCAACAGTTCATTTCCATAGACGGAATGGCGCACTTCCGGGTGAAATTGAACAGCATAAAGTTTACGGGAATCATCGCTCATTGCCGCAATTGGACAGGATGGGCTTGTCCCTATGACTGAGAATCCTTCAGGCGGCTCGACAACTAGGTCACCGTGGCTCATCCACACAACTTGTTCGTTTGGTATATCTGCAAACAATGTAGACTCTGCTTGAACCTCAATCGTTGCCTTCCCATATTCACGCTGCTGTGCTTTTTCTACCTTACCGCCAAAATGAACGGTCATTAACTGCATTCCGTAACAAATTCCTAAAATCGGCAGCCCCATATCAAAAATGGCTTCATCACAGCGGAAGGAGTTTTCATCGTAAACACTATTCGGACCGCCAGAAAAGATAATCCCCTTCGGATTCATTTGGCGGATTTCTTCTGCCGTAATCGTATGCGGATGGAGTTCACTATATACGCCAAATTCACGAATTCGACGTGTAATCAGCTGATTATATTGACTTCCAAAGTCTAATACAACAATCATATCTTGTTTCCCAGACAATACGCCCACCTCAATTATTATTTGTAGTATAGTTTGACCATAGTTCGAAAAATAATAACAAAAAAAACTAGAATTCACCTTCAGGAAACACTAAGAAGGCAGAATTCTAGTTTTCTCGTAATGCAATCGCTAGATGATATTCTGCCTTCATAGTCAGACCATTTACGGCGGCCCGGTAGAGACTCTCAATCCATATTATTGAGGATATATGAAGGAATAACTTATTTAAGCTAGACATTAAATTCCACCATATTGTATCAGCAGGGTGATTTTATGGTCAAGCGATTGTCCTTTTAATTAAATTTTCCCACAATTCCCGATTCTCTTTCCAGGTTCCATTTGGAAGCTCTTGATGATATAAATATTGCTCATAGCAATGTGTTAACCGCGACATCTCGCGGGTGGAAAAGAAGTAATCAATATACTGTGCATAGCTTCTAAGGGTTTGATTCTCTTTTCGTTTTAACCCATAACGGTCCAACTGTCGAAGCAGCATCAGATAAGCAGTCGCAATCGTTTCATCCTCCTGCTTGAAACGATAGCGCACCAGAATTAGATAAGGAAGCCATTTACCACGAAAACGATAAAGCAGTCCTGCTATCATCGCCGCTAGCAAGATTAAAAGAACTACTCTTTTCCAATGTTCTAAAAACGAGTATTTTACTTTTAGCCATAAAAGCTTCAGATCAAACTTATCAGCTTTGTCAGTTGACTGCTTCGTCTCTTCAATCGGTTGTTCCTGCGGCTTTTGTACCGGAGCTTGGGTGCCAGACTGTGTTGGCGTCGATGACTGGCTCGTTCCATAATCAATTTGCAACTCATTGGCATATCCTTTTGTCGGTTCAAACGGAATCCAGCCTTGATTGGGGAGGAATACCTCTACCCAGGAGTGAGCATTGTTATTCGTAATCTCGTAAACCTTTTTCGTATTATCATCACGGCTATTCGCCTCAAATTCACCCCCGGTAAAGCCTTTAACCCAACGAGTTGGAATTCCAACTGTCCGCAACATTACCGCCATAGCCGTCGAAAAATTATCACAATAACCACGCTTTGTCTCAAATAAAAATTGATCTACGTAATCATCATCTTTTTCCGGTAAGGCCACATCTTTTTGGTCATAGGAATATTCACTGGTGCTAAAATATGCCTCAACAGCCTTTGCCTTATCAAACCAATTGGTCTTTTCGGCAGTAATTTCTTCCGTTAATCTTTTAATCCTTGGCGGCAGATTCTTTGGAAGGAGTGTATAAGCGTTATAAAAATCCTCACCCATTTCATCTCGATTAAATTTACGTATCTTCCGCAAATCTTCTATTTTATATTTTGGGACACCAAAATGAACTGTGTACTCTTCTGCTTCAAATGTCGCTATTCTTTCGAGCGTAGTATCGATCCGAAGCATTCCTTCATATGGGCTTACTGGTTTGATATCATCTATTTTTTGAATTCCCAACGGATAAACAATGAATGGCTGCTTTGTATTAACGGGAAAAATTCTCGCTGACTCTTCTGCTCTGTCGACTTCACTTGGTATCGAGTAAATCGGAATTAACTCCCCCTCCAAAATTTCTATTGGTGTCGATCCGGAAGAAAGCCAGCCCTTCCCTGTATAAACATCTTTCGTTTCGACCTTCCAATAGTTTTTGCTAGCAGCTTCCACGGTAAAGACAATCCTATCATCACCGATAAAAGGACCTCCAAGCCTATCATCATTTGTCCCATATCCTATCCGGCTTGGCCCATTCTTACGATTATTACTGACCCCGTCCTTTGCCGCCTTTAAATAGGGGACTGGGTCAGGCCATACTGGTGCGGCTTTCGGCACAATGATTCCAATAAAGACACTTACAGCAATCATTCCTGCTAGCGGCACCATCCATTTTTTCAATAAAGTTGTATGCTTATTAAGCTTCTCCCGGTCGATAAGACGATAAAATGCCAACATTCCCATTACGATAAACCCAGCTGTGACCGTGCGGATAATCGCCATTTGTGCATCATAAATTGTAAAGGTATCCAGTACGGTAATATAAATTAGCGTCATAAAGAAAAAGATAAAGATTTGTTGCTGGCGCATCAGCCAATAGTGAATCAAGTACACCATAAGCCAAAGCAAAATAAATAATAGGAAGGTACGAAATTCATACGATAATTCATCCCAATTCCGCGCAAACACTAAACCTATATTATGGTTGATATCAGCAGCAAAAGCAGGAAGCCAGTTAAACTGGAAAAGGCCTCCTTCGTAATATAGATGGTGAATCCATCCAAGGATGTACACAGCTTTGATGCTCACTGACGGAATCCACTTAACTTTAAAAAACGACATTACAAATGAGAGAACGAGAAAAATGATGAATACTTCAATATGGTCAGTTTCTGTTAATTTTTCCACAGGAAGCAGCCATTCCCATAGCAATAAAAAACCTAATCCGTACAATAACATCGTAGGAAAATCACGTTTCCTCATCCCTTCACCTCCGCAAAGGCCGCGGTAAAATTCCCTTCATGGACCATCACAATCCGGATACCGCGTGCATTGGCCATGGAACGAAGCGACCGTTCTTCGGCCGTTGGCAGCTCCTGTTGGTTCTTGATTAGAAAAATCGTAACAGTTCCTTTACGCTGTTTAAAAAAACTTGCTTTATCAAGCAAAGCCTTCGTTAACTGAGGTGTTATCAGCATGAGCGAAACTGACTGTTGCCGAAGGAAGCCTTCTGCTTCGAACACGTTTTCAAACGTCCCATACTGGCTAGCCTTGACTTTGGCTAGATGATAAAAAAGCTGTTGTAAATGCTGCTCCCCTCCTCTGATTGGAAACGTAGACCACTCTTGACCTTGCGTAACCAGACCCGCTTGAGCCCCTTTTTTTAACACCGCCCTAAGGAGGGAGGCTGTAAAGGAAACGACCGTTTCAAAGTGTTGATGGTGAGTAGTATTCATGACAACTAATACATCATGCGATTGGCGCTGTTCAAATTCCTTCGTCATAACTTCATTCCTCTTTGCCATCGCTTTCCAGTTAATCCAGGAAAACCGATCACCTGGCTGATACTCACGGACCCCGACCACCATTGAGGTATCTCGCTGTACCCGCTCTCGTGAAGCCGTCAATCCTTGGTCAAACTGGTTATCATATGGACGGTAAATAAGCTCGGTATATGCAGGATAAACGATTATTCTTCCCCCCGAAACAAACTGTTTTTCTTTTTCAAATAACCCGAGCGGATCTCCCGTACGAATGGTAACTCCTTGGAAAACATGCTCTCCGCGAGGAAGCTCCAAAATGGAATATTCAAAGGAAATTTGTTTTTTGAATCCGGGAAATAGTATTGTTTTAAAAAAGTTAAAATCTTGTGGGCAAGCAAGCGTATCAGGAGCGTGATCTTCAATTAATAGATAAAATAACGGAAATGGTTTGCTCCTGCTAATTGTTATCATAACCGTTAACGACTCTCCTGCTTGATAATCTGTCTTTTGGAAAACTCTACTAATCTCGAATTCCCCAAGCGGGTAAACAGATAAGACCAAACAATAAAGAGCAAAGGGCAGAAAGCTATAAAAAAGGAACCAACTGACAAATCCGCCTTGAAACATAGCATAAGAAAAAGTTAGGGTAATCAATACAATCAGCAGGATATATTTCCATAACTTTTTGCAGTAAGTTACTAATTTTCCGTTCATTTATTTCACAAGCCTCTGCACTGGTACCGGAACTCGTCCGATAATCCTATCAATCACTTCTTCTGCAGAAATACCTTCGAACTTTGCCTCTGATTTTAAAATAATACGATGGGCAAGGACATGCGTAGTCAAATATTGAATATCATCCGGCAGAACAAACCGGCGACCATACATAAACGCATAGCTTTGTGCTGCTTTCATGAGAGCAATGGAGCCCCGTGGACTTGCGCCAAGATAAATGCTTGGATGATTGCGTGTTTTGTTGACAATATCAACAATATAACGTTTGATTGAGTCATCAACAAACACTTCTTTGATTTGGTTTTGCAACGATCGCAGTTCTTCAAGGTCAATCACCGGATTCAATTCTTCAATCGGCGGAACTTTTTGGGCACGATGCAAGACTTCCATCTCCTCAATCGGGTCAGGATATCCCATTTTCATCTTCAATAGGAAGCGATCAAGCTGGGCCTCTGGAAGCGGATATGTTCCTTCATATTCAATTGGATTCTGGGTGGCCATGACAAAAAAGGGCTTCTTTAGCTTATGAGTTACACCATCAATCGTAATACTTGCTTCTTCCATTCCTTCTAATAACGCTGATTGTGTCTTTGGAGAGGTACGGTTAATTTCATCCGCTAAAATAATGTTTCCCATCAGCGGTCCTGGCCGGAACTCAAACTCCATTTCTTTTGGATTATATATAGAAACACCAGTAACATCAGATGGGAGCAAATCAGGGGTAAATTGAATTCGGCGAAAGCTGGCATTCACTGATTTGGCTAAGGCACGAACCATCATTGTCTTGCCAACGCCGGGGACGTCCTCGAGTAGAACATGTCCTTGTGCCAAAAGGGCAATAATACTTAATTCAGCAACATCGCGCTTACCAATCATCACTTTTTCAATGTTTGCCAGAATTTTATCTATAGTATGGTTCATTTGTTCTTTTACCAAAGACAAACTCCTCCTTTAGGGGGATCTTCAATTTTTTTACATCCTTTATCTATTCGCTATTTTTCTATCAATCTCCTGTATATACGACAGAAAATTTTCCTTATAAAATATAAAGGCCCAGCATATTTGGCTGAGACCTTAGTTAACATCGAAATTAAGTTAATTCTGATTATCATAATCTGTTTGCAATGTTGTCTGGTCCAACCCCTTCGATAGGAAACTACTTTTATATTGTCCAGGAGTCATTCCAGCATATTTTTTAAAAAGAGTAGTGTAATAGCTTTGATTGCAATAACCGAGCACTTGAGCAATTTTACTAAGCTTTAATTTGGTATGGAGGAGAAAATACTTGGAGTCTTCAACCTTCTTGCGATTAATATATTCGGGAATGGTCATGCTGACTGATTCCTTAAAAACCTTAGAAAGATAGGATGGGTGGACACCAACGTATTTCGCAATCGCTTCAAGAGACAATTCATGGTTAGCTATTTCTCGATTAATGTAGGTAAGCGCTTTATTAACTAACGGATTATATTCCAATTTTTCAGTTGCTTTTAACGTTTCAATAAAACATGTTACCATATCATGCTCAAAATCTATTAATTCAGAAATAGAATCGAATAATTCAATTTGCTGAATCATGGCATCACTTAAATTAAATGCATCTTCAGAAAAGACACCGCCACGAATAATCGCACGTGTAAATAAGGTGCACGAGCAGATCAGCGAATTTTTCAAGGAACGGACTGGATCAGAAGCGAGCTTGGCTCGTTCCAAGCTGTTTATTTGACTTAATACTTCGTTTGCCCCCTTTTGATCACAGCGAATAATGCAGTCCATTAGTTCCTGTTCCAAGGCAAAAGAAGGATGATAGTAAAAATTGAGATGATTTTCAGCTCGAGTCTTTAAAAATCGCTTAATATTGTCATTTTTCATGCGCATGAATTTCACCTTAAAAAGTTGATAAAAACTTTAAATTATTAATATTATTGTAATTTTGAAGCAGGTAAAATACAAGTATAAACCAAAAAGGGGGCAAAGAAGATATGCACAGCAAAAAGTTGTTCACAAAGTTGTTAGCGTTTTCTTTTGCTGCAAGTATTGCACTTACCGGATGTAGCGGCGACGATAGTAATGATAAAGCGAAGCCAGCCGATACCAAAACATCCGAACCAACGGTTATAAAGTTTGCAGCTCAGGCAGACAGTACACCAGCTACAAAGGAATTGATTGCGCAATTCAACAAAAAGCAAGACAAGTACAAAGTTGAGTGGACAGAAATGACCAATGATTCCGCGCAAATGCATGACCAGTTATTAACTTCTTTATCAAGCGGCTCTTCAGATTATGACGTCATCTCCATGGACGTTGTCTGGGCCGGTGAATTTGCAGGTGCTGGCTATCTACAGCCAATTGATGCCCAAATGAATAAAGCTGAAATGAAAAAGACTGATTTCAATGCAGGATCCATGTCTTCCGGAAACTATGAAGGCAAACAATATACCCTGCCATTCTTCCCAGACTTAGGAATCCTTTACTACCGCAAAGATATTGTAAGCAGTGATGATGCCGCTAAGCTCGATAGCGGAGATTATACGTATAACGACCTTTATACTATGGCTCAAAAATACACTGGTAAAAATAAAACAAAATTTGGTTTTGTTTATCAATCGAAACAGTATGAAGGGCTAACGGTAAATACGACCGAATTTTCCAACTCGTTTAAAGATGTAAAAGGCGGGCTGGAAACAATGTATAAATTCACTCAAGCCTCTTTCGAACCAAAGGATCTCCTAAACTATATGGAAGGTGAAACTGCTACTGCCTTTGAACAAGGAAATGCCGTATTTGCCCGTAACTGGCCATATGCTTTCGGTCGGATTCAAGGAAAAGAAGATGGTGTTACCGTATCGGTAGACCAAGTTGGCGTAGCCCCACTTCCAAATGGTGATGCAGTTGGCGGATGGCTTCTTGGTTTGAATAAGAATTCAAAAAATCAAGAGGGGGCCTGGGAATTTATTAAATTTGCTGCTGGTGAGGAAGGGCAAACGATTATGTCAACGAAAGGCGCATACCTTCCAGGCTATAATGCCCTGCTGAATAATGAAGAAGTGAAAAAAGCAAACGCATTACTAAGCTACCCAGGATTCCAAAAAGCATTAACAAAGACGATTTCAAGACCTGTTTCAGCAGAATACTCTAAAACGTCAGATGCCATCCAAGTGGCAGCACATAAATACTTAAGCTCTGGTAAAGATCTTGATCAGGCCGTTAAAGCCATTGAAGATGCTATTAATGGAAAATAATACGATGAATTTTAGACTGTAATCATAGCGGAGGCTGACTTTATTGAAAGCCTCCTTTTTCTTTCAATGAACAATACATAACAATGAGGTGAAAATATGCGAAAACTGGGGGTTAAGCAATGGTTGTTTATTGTTCCAACATTATTGCTCATTGCCGTTTTTTCACTATGGCCAGTTCTGCAATCCTTTACGTATACCTTCTTTGATTATCGTCTAAACAACCAGCAAAAAGCCGGATTATACGTTAGTGAGAGGTTTAACACCACCTTATTCAATGAAACAAATCTCTATTTCACCATGTTTTTAGATGAAGATTTGCCTAATATTAAAGCAAACGAGGATAAGGAACGAGTTGCTCATCTATACAAACAGCTCGCAGCAGTTGAAAAACAGTTTAAAAATGAAAAAGGCGTTATCAAGATCTCTACACAGGAAAAAACAAAAGTGGAGCATATACACAAAGAAGCCAACGAATTAGTAACCGCTCTAAACCAAAAATACAAATTAATTCACAAAGCAGATTTGCCTCATTTGGTCAATGATTTGAAAAAATGTATAATACCATCAAATTTTATTGGTTTACAGGGATATAAACAAGCTTTAACTGACGATCGTGTCGGCACAGCACTCCAAAATACGCTTGTATTTACAGTTATTTCTGTATTTATTGAGCTAGTTTTAGGCTTAGGTCTTGCACTTGTGTTAAATAAAGCTATTTTTGGCCAAGGAATGATTCGGACCACTTCCTTGATTCCATGGGCAATCCCAACAGCAGTTGCAGCATTAATGTGGAGCTATCTTTTTAATGGCAGCAGCGGCATTATTGCCCATCTGTTCGAAATGATAGGACTTGTTGATAAATCGCAAAATCTCCTCCTCAGCGGAACTGGAGCCATGGCCTCCACTATTTTAGCTGATGTTTGGAAAACTACTCCATATATGGCCTTACTCTTGCTTGCTGGACTACAAAATATCTCAAAAGATTTATATGAAGCGGCTTCCATCGATGGGGCAACGAAAATTCAATCCTTCTTTAAAGTGACATTACCACTCTTAAAACCGTCAATTTTAGTTGCCTTATTATTTAGGACATTAGATGCCTTTCGCGTATTTGACTTGATTTATGTGTTAACTGGCGGTGGCCCCGGAGGCGAAACAGAAACAATGTCTATCTATGCCTATAAGGTCATGTTTGGCCAAACAAACTTTGGCTACGGCTCCATCATTGTCATGCTCATGTTTGTTTGTGTAGCTATTATCGCGATCATCTTTGTTAAATTCTTGGGTGCAAACCTCATGGAAAGAAGTTAGGGGGGAGCTTAAAATGCAGGCAGCGAAACGCAAACTTTGGATTACTTTCGGACTCGTTGTAATCGTATATTTAATCGCAATGGTGTTCCCGTTTTTCTGGGTATTTATCACTTCCTTTAAAACATCGGGAGAGATTTTTGGAACGGGGGCTTTCCGTGTTATCCCGAAGGAACCGACACTTCACAACTATATTACCGTGCTGTTTGAAAAAAACATCTTAAATTCAATAAAGAACAGTTTAATTGTGGCAACGACAACCACTGTTTACATTATTGTGGTAGCAACCTTTTCTGCCTATGCGATTTCCCGCTTTCAATTTAGAGGGAAAAATATTCTGCTTGGATTGGTATTAGCTGTCTCGATGTTCCCGCAAATGGTTATTATTGGACCGGTTTACAATTTATTCGAACAGCTAAAATGGCTCAACTCCTTTGCTGTGGTTCTACCATATTCAACGATTACTCTTCCCATGGCCGTTTGGATTTTAGTTACACATTTTAATCAGATACCTATGGCTTTAGAAGAATCTGCAAAAATGGACGGAGCCACTTCATTTCAGACACTTTATAAAATTATTTTCCCGCTGGCGGCACCTGGTGTCTTTACAACAGCGATCATTACTTTCATCTCTGCCTGGAATGAATTCCTTTTAACGATTACCTTAAACCCAAATGCAGAGTATCACACTGTGCCTGTTGGCATTTCATTCCTAAGGACGCAGTTTGAAATTCTTTGGGGACAGGTTTCCGCTGCAACAGTCATTGTGACTATTCCAACACTTATTATTGTCCTGATTTTCCAGCGGCAAATTGTATCCGGACTCACAAGCGGCGGGGTAAAAGAATGATTTTATGTTAACAAATAGAGGTGTACAGCATGTCTTGGAAAATTAGTTCTTCTCACACAGACGACCAACAACTCCTAGTAGATGAGAGTATTTTTTTCACAGGAAATGGATATTTGGGGGTACGGGGAAACTTTGAAGAAGGTGTACCCTCGGGGCAAAAGACTATTCGGGGCACTTATATTAATGCCTTCCATGATACCGTGCCCATTTCTTATGGTGAAAAGCATACTGGCTTCCCAAATACACAGCAAAAGTTGTTAAATATTATCGATGCACAAACAATTGAGATTTTCTTTGGAACTGAACGTTTTTCGCTTGCTGAGGGAAAAGTCATTTCCTTCGAACGACATCTTCATCTTGACAAAGGTTTTACGGAAAGGATCATTGAATGGCAGTCCCCGTCTGGTAAACAAATGAAGCTCACGTTTAAGCGACTTGTTTCCTTTCATAATTTAGAGGTTTTTAGTCAAAGAGTCGAGCTCGAATCAGCCAATTATTCAGGTTCGGTACGAATTGCTGCTGTCATTAATGGTGATGTTGCTAATTTTATGGATACTAATGATCCCCGTGTTGCTTCAGGACATACCCAGCTGCTGCATGTCAGCCATGTGGAACAGTCAGGTGAGATTTCTTATGTGGAGTGTGAAACTACTAATACAAAGTTAAAGACGGCCTGCGCTGCTGTTTATTCGCTCGATGTCCCTCATTTAAGAAAGGATGCTCCTGGAACAGTGGGTTTGAAATCTGAATTTTTCTTTGAGTTTACCGGGAAGATGTCATTTGAAAGAAGAAGCATTTTTGTCGACACTTTAAGACATGGAGAAAATTTGCAAGCTGCTGCCTTCAACCTGCAGCATACACTTGCCGAAAAGGATTTTTTACACTTCTTGCAGGATCAGACCGTTTATTTAGAAAGATTTTGGAAGCAATCTGACATTGTCATTACCGGCGATACAGCCATTCAGGAAGGGATTCGTTTCAATTTATTTTCTTTACTCCAGTCGACAGGCAGAGACCACTATTCTAATATCGCTGCTAAGGGGTTATCTGGAGAGGGATATGAGGGACATTATTTTTGGGATACGGAAATCTATATGTTTCCCGTCTTTTTAATGACCCAGCCTGACATTGCCAAGCGGCTGTTGTTATATCGCTATTCAATCCTTGACGGCGCCCGAAATCATGCTAAAGAAATGGGCCATCGTAAAGGTGCCTTATACCCTTGGCGAACAATATCAGGCTCAGAATGTTCTTCCTATTTTCCTTCTGGTTCAGCACAATACCATATCAGTGCTGACATTGCTTATAGTTTTATTCAATACTATTTGGTTACCGCTGATTATCAATTCATCAAAGATTTTGGTGCCGAGGTACTGTTTGAGACGGCCAGACTGTGGTTGGAAACAGGCCATTTTGACAATCAAGCATTTAAAATTGATGCAGTCACAGGCCCCGACGAATATACCTGCATTGTTAATAATAATTATTACACGAATGTAATGGCGAAGCACAATTTACAATGGGCGGTTACATTCTATCAACAGTTAGAAAAGGAAGATCCGCAACAATTGGCCGTCATTAGCAAAAGGATTTGCTTGGAGCATGATGAGATAAACGCATGGGAAAAAGCAGCACAGCTAATGTATTTACCCTATGATCCAGTAAGAAAAATCAATCCTCAGGACGATACGTTTTTGCAAAAGGCTATTTGGGACTTGGAGGCCACTCCTAAAGAAGAATTCCCATTACTGCTGCATTATCATCCACTAATCATTTACCGCTATCAAGTTTGTAAACAGGCGGATACTGTGTTGGCCCATTTTTTATTAGAGGATGAACAATCGCTGGAAACCATTCAGAATTCCTATAATTATTATGAGAAAATCACCACACACGATTCGTCTTTATCAAGCTGTATTTTCAGCATCATGGCTTCAAAGTTGGGTTATAGCGATAAGGCCTATCAATATTTTATTGAAACAGCTAGACTGGACCTAGATAACACTCATGGAAATACGAAAGACGGCCTGCATATGGCCAATATGGGTGGAACATGGATGTCAATTGTATTCGGATTTGCCGGCTTGCGCATTAAGGAGGAAGGGATTTCTTTCGCCCCTACGCTTCCCGATAATTGGGAAAAGTATCAGTTTACCATTCAGTACAGGGGACGCAGAATCCAGCTCGAGAAAGCGCGTAGGCACACCATTATTACACTGCTTGATGGTGATAATTTGGCTATAAAGATAGATAACAAGCCCTACCATCTTAGCAAAGAAGTGCCGATCATTATTTAACCTGGGCCCCCACCCTAAAAACCGGAAACTGCTAGACCTTTCTAGGCATCATATGAAGTATAGAAATTGAATTCTCTCTGGAGGAAACGGCAGATGGAAAAGCAACTGAAGGCAATTATTTTTGATTTAGATGGGGTCATTACCGATACCGCAGAGTACCATTTCCTAGCTTGGCAGACGCTTAGTGAGGAATTAGGCATACCCTTTACAAGGCAATTTAATGAGGAACTCAAAGGGATTTCCCGAATGGAATCATTGGAAAAGATTCTGGCGTTAAGCAGGAAACAGAATGAATTTACTGAAAAAGAGAAAGAAAACTTAGCTGCCCGAAAAAACAGCCTTTATTGCCGTTTAATTGAGAAAATCACGCCGAAGGATATTCTCCCTGGAATCAGTGAGTTTATTGCGGCTAGCAAGCTGCACAACATAAAAATTGGCTTGGCCTCCGTCAGTAAAAATGCCTTTACGGTCATGAGGCGATTAGAGCTGTTAAATGAATTTGATACGATAGTTGATGCAAAAACAATTAAAAACGGAAAACCAGATCCAGAAATATTCATGCGTGCAGCAGAACAGCTAGGTGTTAATCCTGTAAACTGCATTGGGATTGAAGATGCTGAAGCAGGTGTCACTGCCATCAAAGCAGCTGGAATGTTCGCGGTTGGTATCGGGGATCAGCAGCGTTTGGCACAGGCAGACTTAATTTATCACGTAACAACGGAACTCCGCTTCGATGAAATTCTGAATGCTTTTGTGAAAAAATTAAACCAGTAAAACACAGACAGCTCAATCTCTGCGTTTCATTTTAAGCTGCACCATTATAATAATCTGTAAATCTTACGGGAAAAATTCAGATGGTGACAGATACTGAAATACGAAAGCGAACAGTGGTGCCACTGTTCGCTTCTGCTTATTTTAAGTTTCCTGGTACAGACTTGTGAATTCTGCCTGAATCTAATTTGCTGACAGGAGATGTTGCCGGACGTAGAACTTTCATTCATCTCACCTCCCTTCAAAAAACTATCATTATTGTAAACTATTTTTCCAAATAAGCTTCAAAGTCTTTTTTATACTTCGTTTTTCATAAGGGCAAGGTCTTTCACCAGTCATCATTCGATAATACGGACAGTGATTGCCTTGACAAGCAGGCCGGTAGAAACAGGACTGGCAGACGGAGTCGGTTTCTTCTCCCGATGTTACCCAAAGGGCAATTTTATCATAATCCAATTGAAGGCTTCCATCCTTGTCAATTTTCCCGACATGATTTCTTTCCTCTTCAAGCGAAACTGTACATTTATAAAGCTGTCCATTTGAAGCAACTACTAATGAATGGGGCTTGGCGGCATAGCACACCGACCCGCTAGGCATTAACGAATCGGCCACCATAGGGCTTATTCCAATACCACTGGAGATTGCCTCATCAGAGAATTGCCAAATTTTTTGATTGGCAATAATCCGGCTACAGACAGGGAGATCATCGTTATTTTCGCCACCCCATCTGCCTACAGGTCTAAAGAGGATACCAAATCGTCTATCGTCGGCAAAATGACGTTTTAAGAACTCTATCAATTTGGGTATTTCTTCAAGATTACTCTCATCGAAGTTTACCCGAATCGTCATTTCAAATTGGTCCTCTACCTCTTTAATAGCTAGAAGATTTTCAATAATGGTATCAAAGGTCTTACCGCCACCGGCAAAATGTCTGCGGCTATCATGAACCTCGCCGATGCCATCGATGGTAATCATAAATTGACGGATTTCGCAAAGGAGCAGTTTTTGAAAAACCTCCTTGGTTAATAAATAGCCATTTGTCACAAGGTCAGCTGCATAGTGAATTTCGTTTTCCCGGGCACTTGTCAGGAAGGACTGGGAAAGCTCCTCTATGACATCCAACGCTAGCAGGGGCTCACCACCAAACCAGCTGATATTTAGTTGCGAGAGGTTGGTTGCCTTTTCGTTGACTAGCGCCTTCAGCCCAGCAATCGTATCACGGTTCATTTTTCCGCGGGCAAAGGATTCATAGCAGTAGGTACAGCGAAAGTTACAGGCCTCTGTTGGCATGAGGACAAGGTGCATCACATCAGTGCGGTGCAGCGATTGATGAAGAAACTGCGCCCTCCTATTCTCGTCAATTTGATTCGATATCAAAAAACCATTTTCATATAAATCCTTTTGAATATCAGTTGCTAATTCATTTATTCCCGCCCTTTTAAGTGATGTTAAAACATGGTCCTTTTCTTTTTCTGAGAACTGGACAATAGCACCATTATAACTATTAAAAAGAATTAGCCCATTATCATCTGTTTTTGATATAGCATTAAATCTTGATGGTATATAACTAAGTTTATTCACTATAGAAAATCGCCTTTCTTAAACTGAATTTTCTTTATGGGGACTGTATGTAATCTTTTTTACACAAAAACAATCATATTTCTCCAGGACTAAAAATTCAATACATTACAGCAGAAAAAATTAAAATGGCGTTTATTAGTGGGTCAATCCTTGTTATGAGCCATAAATAAATGCTGAGGCAGGCGTCACTGTCATCAAAGCAGCTTAACTTCAATGAAACCGTAAATGCTTTTGTAGAAAAAAATACAAAGAAGTAGTTCCCGCCATCAATAGAGCAGGCCCCAGCTAAAATCGCTGAGGCCCTGTACAATTCTCTATTATCTTTGATCCCTAGCATTTTCCTTTGAAATCGCATTATACTGTTTTAAGCTTTTAAATCGCCTTTTCTTCTTCAAATACTTTTCATTCAGCACCAAAACTTTCCCATCTTCAGCTGCAGCGTATTTTCGATAAACTAATTTATATTTTTCAAAAGCAAAGTAACCTACAAGATATATTGGCACGACCATGAACAAGAGAATGATGAGCTGTACTATTAAATTGAATGTCTCCCCAATGATATAACTGGTCATTACCGCATATGCTGCAAAAGAAACCATCAAGATAATAATCACATTACATATATGAAAAACAAGGCTATCCTTGTCTTCTCGAAACAATTGCTCTAATTCATTTTTGACAAGCAAGGTAATAAATACTGATATGACAATAACAGTAAAGGTAACAAAATAGGCAACAAACGTGTCCATTTACTGCACCCCCGAACATGGTATAAACTCTGTATTAACAAGAAAATATCCCCTTTAGCATTGTATTCAAGGATTATTCAGGATACAGCAAGTTTTATTCCCCCATTAAATCTTACCTAAACCAGCCTTTTTTCTTCGATTGTGTTACAGCCTCTATCCGATTGGTTACTTCTAGTTTATCCAGAATCTGGGAGATATAATTACGGACTGTTCCTGTTTTGATATTCAGTTCCTCCGCAATCTCTTTTGTGTTCTTTCCATCGGCCACCAATTCTAATACTGCCTTTTCACGATCAGTGAGTGGATTTTCCTCACTATATAGGTCGTCCATTAATTCAGGCGCATAAATTTTTCGTCCTGCCACGACATGGCGAATAGAATTTGCTAGTTCTTCGCTTGGACTATCCTTTAAGAGATACCCCTTAATTCCCGCCTTAATAGCCCGCTGAAAATATCCAGGTCGTGCAAATGTGGTAAGAATGATTATTTTGCAATCAAATTCTTGTAATTCTTCTGCTGCATCTAATCCCGACTTTCCTGGCATTTCGATATCCATAATACAAATTTCGGGCCTTAGTTGTTTCACCAATTTAATCGCATCTTCCCCATTATTCGTCATCCCGACTACTTCCATATCATCCTCTAAGTTAAGCAATGACCCGAGAGCACCGAGCATCATTCGCTGATCTTCCGCGATTACAATTCGAATCATGGATTTTCCTCCTTCAGCTTCTTCATTATCGTTGGCACTTTCATAATGAGGGCTGTACCTCTCTTTGTTTCAATTTCCAGTGTGCCATTAACAAATTCCAACCGTTCTTTCATGCCCATCAATCCATTACCCTTAGATTGGTAGGAATTATTACTAATGCCAATTCCATTATCTTTAACTATGATTCTAACTTCCTCAGCAGATTGCTTAACCTCAATCCAGCATACTGTTGCTTGACTATGTCTTACCACGTTATTTACTGCCTCTTTTACACACATACTTAAAATATTTTCAAGAAATAATGAAACATTTTTCAACCGTATATCACGCTCGGCAATTAATTCTATCTGTGCGACAGCTAAGATTTCTCGAACACTGATAAGTTCTTCCTTCAAACGGATGCCTCTCATTTGCGAAACCATTGTCCTCACTTCATTCAACGCAGTCCTTGCCGTCTGCTGAATGTCTTTTAACTCATCTCTTGCCTGTTCTGGTCGTTTATAAATAAGTTTTCTGGCGAGGTCACTTTTTAAACCGATAACAGACAACTTTTGTCCAAGTGTATCATGTAAATCACGGGCAATCCGCTGTCGTTCCTCTTGTTTTACAAGCTCAGCAATCTTAAAATTTGCATAGTCCAACTGCTGCTGGAGTTCTTCCTGTTTCTTACGATTATGAATGTTGAAAGGCATCAAGATGACACTGATACAAAGGATAATGATGAATGGCAAATGCTGTAAAAATAAAGCGTTATGGTAGATAGCCATCAGAATAATCGATGTTGCCGAAAAGACTAAATGGAAAATATATAAGGTTAAAAATGTTACCCGATTTTTGATATAACCATTACAATATGCGATGAAAAAAGCAAAATATATATATTGAAAAAGCAGCGACATCGTCAATGAAATAACCATCAGAATGATCGTCCATAAATGGACTGGCCACCTTTTTGATATAAACGCAAATCGTAGGGCAACAAAGAAAACAATAAATAAGCCAATTCCAATAATTATTGCAACTGTGGAAGATGATTGAAAAATAAAATAAAACGGCAGGATGGCCAAAATAGCCCATATATATGGCGAGATACCTGAACTTTTAAGTTTGTGAAATATTTTTTTCATTTATTCAACCTCAATTTTCACTTTCCAAGTTAACAACTTGCTTTCAAAATAAATAAGCTCCAATGTTATCATATCACAAAGGAGCTTACCAATATTATGAATTTTCAGTGGATGGAGCAGATACAGAAATACTGCTCTCCTTTTCCTTTAAAATAATACTTTTTACTTCCTTAAATCCAATGAATTTCTTATTTTTTTCGTCCCATAAACGAAAATGAAGTGAGCGTAAGCTTGTAGAGAGTGTAATGGTTGTAGCTCCCTGCAATGGTTCATGTCTGTTATGCACTTCTTCTAAATAATAGTTTGGAATCTTCGGCGCTAAATGATGTACATGGTGAAATCCGATATTCCCTGTTAACCACTGTAATATTTTTGGAAGTTTATAATAAGAACTTCCATCAATAGCAGCTTTGATGAAATCCCAGTTATCTTGATTTTCAAAGTAAGAGTCCTCAAACTGGTGTTGGACATAAAACAACCAAATACCTAGTGAGCCCGAAATAAGAAAAATTGGGCCTTGTACAAGCAGAAATGCCTCCCAGCCGACTAACCAACATAATAGTGTAATGACAGCCACAATCGCCATATTGGTGATATAGGTATTAAGACGTTCCTTCCACTTAGCGGTTTTCGTATTAAATCGATAGAGGATTAGAAAAATATAAATCGGGCCGAGAACAAACATGACAAATGGATTGCGATACAAACGGTAGGAGAGTCTTTGTAATTTGGAGGCTGCAACATATTCATCCACCGTCATGACCCACACGTCACCTGTCCCGCGCTTATTTAGATTACTGCTTGTCGCATGATGGATAGAATGACTATGTTTCCACTGTTCAAATGGACAAAGTGTTAAAATCCCGGTAATGGTACCCACGATCTGATTAGCAGTTTTATTTCGAAAAAACGACCCATGGCAACAATCATGGAAGATGATAAAAATACGCACTAAAAATCCTGCAGCGATAATAGAGATTGCAAACGTAAGTAAATAGGAGATTGACAAGCTTTTATAGGCAAAAAACCACAGAAGAAAAAATGGAACGAGCGTATTAATAATTTGCCAAACACTATTTCTTGTATTTGCTGTTTCATAAGGAGCAAGTTCTTTCCGTAAATGTCGATGATCAAGCTTAGACATAAATCCACGTCACCTTTCATGATATCTTATCAAACATTTTAGAATAACAGAAAAAGTAATGTAAGACATATATGTCACAGGTAAACCATGATAAATGTCATGGTTTACCTAAAAGAGAGCAATCTCATATAAAAAAGTTTTCCACAAGTTGTCCCAACTTATGAAAAACTTTTTTTAACTAGGACTACCTTTTCAGGTGATTAGGCAGTATGTCAATTATAGTGTAAAGCGTTTCCTATTGATTTATTCCATTTTCCCAACTACTTTTACTCGTAATCTTGTTGCATTTTCCGGATGGTAAGCTAGCGGGGTTTCTTCCACCTCAACTAATTCAATCGTATTCGCAACGGCCCCGGCTAAAACAGCTTGTTTTACCGCCTTTTTCTCCGCATCTTTCAAAGACTCTTCACGTGGCTCTTTAGAATAGATATAAATTTGCTCATATTGTCCGCTGATTTGCGAAATGGAGGCACCAATCGCATTGGCGACGCCACCATTTTTTGTTTTGATTATATTAGATACCCCGCTGATTTCATCTGGAACAATCATACTGCCTCCCCCTACTAAAACAAGTTGAACATCTTCAGAGGAAGTTTTCATTTTTTCAATAGCCTGTTCAATGATGGAACGAATTTCTTCTTGGACCTTTTTCGCAAATTCCTCATCAATATGGGCTACTAAACTCTTATCACCGATGTCAGCTAAACCTAAGCGAACGGCGATATCTGTTGTCGTTAGCGTATTACCGCCAAAGACAAGTGCTTCTTGACTGATTCTGTAGCCAACACTATCTGGCCCTACAGTAATCTTGCCCTGATCACTGCGAACAATACTTCCACCGCCCAGACCGATAGAGATAATATCTGGCATTCTAAAATTGGTTCGTATTCCCCCTACTTCAACCGCCACAGAAGACTCTCTTGGAAATCCATCTTGAAGGACCCCAATATCAGACGTCGTCCCACCAACATCCAGCACAATTGTGTTTTTAATCTGGGCTAAATATGAAGCGCCGCGGATACTATTTGTTGGTCCACAGGCAATTGTTAAGATAGGGAACTGTTTTGCATAATCGATTGACATCAATGTTCCATCATTTTGGCACAAAAACACTTCCGCACCGGTAATTCCTTCTTCCTCCAATGCGCGAACAAACCCTTCTGTTGTCGTTTCAATTACTTTACATAACGCTGCATTTAGTATTGTCGCATTTTCACGTTCAATTAAGCCAACAGAGCCAATTAAAGAAGAGCAGGAAACAGGAAATTCTTCTCCATATACTTCATGGATAAGATCGCGGACTCTTAGTTCCTGGTCATTTTTGATAGAGGAAAACACACCAACAACAGCTATCGATTCTACTTTATCTTGCCAATCTGCTAGAAGGGTCTTAATCTCTGTTTCATCTAGTTGTCCTAATAGTTGACCATCATATTCATAACCCCCGTGAACAAGGGCATAATTCCCCGAGAGTTTCTCAACCATATCTTTTGGCCAAGCAGTGTAAGGCAGGACGGAAGCAGTTGCAGGATAGGCCAAGCGGATAACACCGACTCGAGCCAACTTTTTCCGTTCAACAATCGCATTTGTACACTGTGTTGTCCCTAACATCGCATGAGTAATTTTTGTCACATCAATATTACTTTCACTTAAAACCGCCTGCAAAGACGTTTCAATACCTGTTTTTATATCTAAACTGGTTGGAGATTTCACACTATGAACTAGGTTGCGATTTTCATCAAGAATAATCGCATCTGTATTAGTCCCACCGACATCAATTCCGATCTTATACATGCTGTACTACCACCTTTTTAACCAATTCCTCAATAGGAACATAATCATAATCATAGCCAAAATATTTGGGACCTACTGTTTCAATCCCCTTTTCATTCCTCCATTTCTCATTTGCCGGCAACCCGACCACCCGTACTCGTTTTCCATATTTCAGAGCTTCTGTTGTCACTGGCAACAACGTTTCATAATCTACGAGACAAATTAAATCTGGAGTCATGGCCACTACGCGATCATTCTTCTCCGCGACAAGATTTTCATTTTGAAAATAAACCTTCATACTTTCAGTTTTGTTAGCTTCAATTCCTTCAAGATTCATTTTTCCAAAGTTAAATCCGCCCTTTGTTTCGCGAATCACATCGACAATTTTCCCTTGGAACAATTCATAACCAGCAACTTCAGCTAATAAATCCTGTAGTTTATCTTTGGCATCCTTACCTTTTGAAGAAATAATTTCACCGATTTTTTCCGAAAGTGTAATGATATGGTGGACGCCACTTTTCTTAAGCTGTGCTCCCGTAGTCGGGTATAGACTAACCAAAGCACTGGCGCCCATCTCGACAGTGGCCGTACGAGCTAGACGCTCTGTCCATTTGTTGTCAATCGTTTCAAATATCCCGATATTCCCTTTTTCATCGGTAATCGCCATCGGTGTTGCCGAAACGCCATCAAGGTGGAACGTCACCATTTGTAATTCCGGGAAGGCCCGGCCCATACCATCACAATCGATGAGAGGTAAACCCAGTTGAGCTGCAACGACAATGGGAATCATCGAATTAACTCCACCTGCTTCCATCGGATACGTTCCTGCAATTTTGTCCTTTCCTAAATACTTTGCTAGCTTTTGAAACACCTTTACAAATTCGTCGCCTTTTGGGAATTTCTCTACCAAAACAGAAGGTGCTCCCATCATCGCAGCTGGAATGAAAAAGTCTTCATCTTCAATTTCATCTACTGAATATAATCGAACAGGGCCATTTTTCTCAATAGCAGAAAGGGCCATCAATTTCCCAATATAAGGGTCTCCGCCGCCACCTGTACCTAAAAATGCAGCTCCAATTGCAATATTTTCAATCGCTTTTTTATCCAAATATCTCATCTATTACCCTCCAATATAACCGTTTTTTGAGCCGTAACATGATATCCAACAAAGTAAATGACAAATGAAATAATAATTCCAATTAACGGTTGATTAGCTACTTGAGGCAAACTAGGGAAAAATGATAAAACAACCGGAAGACAGGCAATGACCGCTCCTACCAGCCAAGAAAACACACCTAAACGATTAATTCCTTCGACTTCTTTCCAGAGATGTTTATTTCCCTTATTCATCACCCAATAAGAAGCAATCATAACACCTGCTACTGGCGGAATCATCGCGGAAAGAATCGACATAATTGGTGTAAAGTAATTTAAGATGCCTACTACTGCCAACACAGTTCCAATTGTTCCAGCAATTCCGACTGCCAGCTTTTCTTTTTCTTTGGAAATGTTAAAAACATTAATCAAGGCAAACCCGCCTGAAATAGCATTAACCAAATTTGTTTTCCATGTTGCTAAAATCAACGCAACACCACCAATAAATGGAGTAGCAATTTTTAAGAATACCGCCGTAATATCACTAGTTTGATAGGCGATTGTTAAAACAGCACCTACCCCAATCATGAGAATACCTGCTGGAATGATTCCAAAGACTGCAGCCTTTATCACATCTGAGCGTTTTTTGGAGAATTGCGAATAATCACCCGCAATGACTGCACCTAAGGCAAAGGAACCAATCGTTACAGATAGGCCATCCATAAAGCTCATATTTCCTTTTGGTTTGTAATCCTGAATTAACTGTAAGTGATCACCTGATAATGTTTGGAATAGTCCGTAAACACAAATCACAACTAATAAAGGAACCGCGATATAACTTAATATCCTAAGTACTTTAACCCCATAAATAGCGGAAATCACCATGACCATCCCGCTAAGAAAAGACGCGAATGGAACTGGCATAGTTATATGAAAGGTAGCTAGTAAACTAGCTAACGCAGCTCCGCAAACATTAGCTTGGATGCCAAACCAGCCTAAGCAGGCAATCGCTAAAATAATCGATATGATGGTTCGGGACCCTTTTTTACCAAATACTTGTCCTGCCACTTGAACTGTTGATTTACCTAAATCCGTGCTTTGAATTCCTTGAAGGATCATGATGACGACTATAATTGCATAACCCACAAAAGTTGCTAATAATGCTTTTGGTAAACTCATTCCGCTTATCAATGCATTTCCTACTAAAAGACTTGGTATGCAAACCAAGGCTCCGGCCCAAATAATCCCAAGACTAAACCAAGACTGATGTTTTCGACTGTTTTCCATGTGGCCCCTCCTGTTTTTTAAATAAATTGATTTTTCTTATTATAAAAGAAGACTCGCAGCGGAGTCTTTTTCAAAAATGAAAAAAAAATCCGAATTTTTGTTGTTTCCAACAAAGACCCGGATTTGTTTAGTTATTTACTAACCGATAAATCATGCATGCTAGATAAACATCATAAAAATCAGAGTAATCAGTCACATTGTAACCAATCAGCTCGCTAATCTTTTTTATTCGATATTTCACTGTATTTTTATGAATAAATAGAAGTTTTGCGCAGTCATCAAAATTCCCCTTTGCATCAAGCAGAAAAGCCATCAATGTTCTTAAAGAATCTTGGTCATTTAGAATTGGGGTAATGATGGACAACCATTCTTCCATCTTTTCTTCCCCTTGTTTACTAAACTCAATCGCCCGTTCTATTGAACGTATCTCCGCCGCAGTAAACAGTTTGCGCAGAGGAAAAATTGTATGGACTTTATTGCCAATATTATTGACCAGTTGATACATTCGGCGAACATCCAAGGTATTTCGCATCTTCGGACAATAAACAATTTCTGAAATTTGCGAGAAGTAGTTAGTACTTTCAATAAATTCGGATGCAATCTCTAACTCAGGATATTTATATAAGTAATTCCCTAAAAGGACGATGACACAATGGTCGATTATTTGAATTACGGCTGTTTTATAGTATTTTGTAAGTTGCGTTGCTAATTCTTCTCTAATTTTCTTTTCTTCCGATAAATCTTTAATGTACACTAACCACATCATTTCAATTGCAGATACATCGATATGCAGCAGATTGGCTAATCTTCGCATCTTATCACTTTCATCATTCACAATCGCTTTGACTAATGCGTACTCGCTTACTTCAGCATGCTTATCTCCCCATAGATTGATTACTACTTGTACCACTTCACTGATTTTTTCAATCGTTTTTGCTGGTAATTTTGTATTTTCTTTAATGACAAAAAGATAAAGTGGCCCACCATTTTTCTGTTGTATAGTCTTATACTCAACAGAACAGGACAAACCGTTCTTATCTATCTCTTCTTTTAGCGCTTTTTCGCCCAAAATATATTGTGAATACTCCTTGATAATTTTTAATACATCTAAAGATGAATTTCGCGGCCACATTACTTGGTTCATAATATCAAAATTAGCATTCGTCAGTAGAATGTTAACCTTCAAACGATCAGATAAAAACTTAAGTGTAACTTCCACGCTCCGTAAATGTTCAGGCAGCAAAGAAACTTTTTCTAATGCCTCATTTACAAAGTTATCAGTAATTGCTTGGTTACTTACAATTGCTTCCATCACTTCATAGATGACTTCATTATAGCGGAGAGAATAATCGTTTTTTGGCATACAAATGATGATGAAATCTAAAGATTCGGCTAGCTCCAGAACCTCCTCTGGGATTTCTGGCAGGATAATGCCAACATAATATAAAATTAAACCTAATTCGCCCAAATCATGTAAATGCTGAATGGCTTTACATTGTTTTTCCACACTATCTTTAATGGAATAAAATGAGCTGATGACAAGTTCTTCAGAATACCACTCTTCTTGAACGGTTTGGATTCCCTGCGAAAAAAACTCCACATTAGAGACTTCTAACACAGATAAAGATGAAACAGTTCGCTCTAGATTCTTTTCTCCAGTTAATACTTCTGCACCCCTTAACGAGGGCATTTGCAATAAATCTTTTACGGTTATCCCCATTTCAATCACCACATTTCCTGATTTCCTATAAATTGGAGATATAATTTGTATATGTATTGGGCTTTAGCTTTTTATTATTGTACTGTCAAATTCATATAATTAAAAGATTTAGATTTTTAACTATTTAATGACATTTACACGCGAGAATGAATATTGTTTAACCCAATTGAAAAATAACTCAATAACCTAGGGTGATTTGTACATGTTCGAGAATTTTTCGGCACTTAAATCAAAGTGATTTGTAATTAAATGGAATTCATTGCCTTTTGTACCTTTTTATAAAATAAAATGTCTGTAGTTAATTGCAATAGCAAATAAACTACAGACTTTTCCATCAACTATAAATTCGAAGCAAATAGGCAGGTCTTCAGGCTTTAGGTCACCGTTTTATTAGCCTTCTTAGAGCGAACCCATCGGTTTTTCTAATAAAACTCCCCATTACAGTGGCGGAATCGCTGTAGACTTTCACTTCATCCACAATTCCCCCCAAAGGGCACATACTGCTTTTATTCTATTTTCTATCACTTAATCATTTAGGGGAATTGTGTGAAATTACATCCATTACATTAAAAAACTTATCGGACTTCTATAGTAAATGCATAATTTGAATCTCCTTTGTCCCACTTTGCAAAGAGATCGTAAACATATACGCCTTCTTCTTTTGGTGCAGTAAAAATATTTTCGTTTAATGGTACATTTTCTGTTTCTCCATTCTGTAACCATTGATTTACTCTTATTGAATTTTTATTTGGCTCAGTTTTAAATTCTATCTTTATCTCAGATGCAGGTAATACAATTGTGGGTTTAAGACCCTGATGTTTAATTAGTTCTGGTGGAGAAGCCGTGTCGGCACATACATTTTTAAAAAGCCCTTCCCAACAATATGAACCCTGTACTACCTCCACCTTTTTTCCACCAACAGTTAGGATTGGAGAAGGTGGTTTAGAACTTAATTGTCCAATAACAAAATATATCCCCAAGACTAACCCGACTAATACTATTAGTAGAATCATAAACTTTCTCACAAATTCCCCCCCTTTCTTTTATTAGGTTAGTCGTAAAGAATATCAAAAGGTTACTCGTTTTTTTAACTTCCATTAACCTGCCCGTTATCCGTCAAGAAGCCCCTTCACTCTAGTCTTAACGTTGGAAAAACATAGCATTTGCTATATTTAAGCGCGCCTAGCGTATGGTTTTAAAAATATTGGCGACATTTTATAGTCATAAAAATATATAATTGTTAAAATATATAAAATTTGCTTAAATTTACCTGTATCCAATTATATAATCCTATTAAAAGGATATAAATTTTGGGGGGTAATCAATTGAAGAATAAGATATCATTCAGCGCAAATGATAAGGCTTCTTATGACGCTGCCTATAAGAAATATTAACAAGAAGAGGAGGAATAAAAAAATGTTGAACCGTATACAAAGACCCTGTAACAATTGAAACTAGTAACGGTACCAAAGAAGTTTCAACACCATATACAAATTACAAAGTTACTGTCTTAAAAAATATAAAGGGCAATCTAGTTACGGATACTTCCATCCCTATCCAAAAGGCAGGGGGCGTAAATGAAGATGGTTCTTCTGTTGTTTTGTATGAAGATGATACTTTACCGGAGGAAGGAAAGGCATATGTGTTTTTAGCTTATACACAAGATGATGGATCGTTATTAGTGTCAGGTCCTAATTCGAATAAATACGTTGAAGATATTAATCAAAATATGACCGCCAAAAAAATGGCAAGAGGGACAACTTTTTTGGATAAGGATGCCTTAGATGTAATTTCTGAATATAAAAATGCATATGAAGATGAAAAAACTACAGATAGAGATCGCTCTATATCCAAATTTGATAACGAGCAATAAAAGCAAATAAAACATAGATAAAAACCAATGTACTGCTTTCCCTCAAGCGAGGGGGTAATTTGCTAAAGTTTTAAAAGGTCCTTAGAAGGAAGGCAAACTGCTGATTTGCTTATTGTGGTCAACCGTTTCTCATGATAAAAAAGAGAAGTGAATAGCAAATAAACTGGTACCTGTAGGTACCAGTTTAAAAATCTCCCTTCTCTTTTTTATTCTTTCTATGTTTTGCTTTTACCTTACAATTTTCCCCAACTCTATAGGCATGTGTAATTGTTTTTATAGATGATTTTTCCAAATTCTAACAATGTTGTTTCTTTGTTTTACCTCCGCTCTCCTACGTTTTAAAACTTCCATACATTTTGTAAACTTAATACTTCTGCACCCCTTAACGAGGGCATTTGCAATAAATCTTTTACAGTTATCCCCATGTTCAATCACCACTTCTTACGGGTAAGGCAAGACGCCTTTGTATTTTATGATTTAGGCTTGTTAATCGTTCTTCCTTACTATATCATCTTTCAATTTGTGTTCTAAAAAAGCCCTCACTTCCTCAAGTTGCATGCCCATATTTTTAGCTTCGATGATTAGCTCTACCCATTCTTCATCAAATTCCAACAGATCAACTATGTTTGCCGTTTTAATCTCCATCTTCCCCCTATAGATTACTTTAATGATTTTGTATTCTGCAAACCATATAAATAAATATCCACTATCTCGTTTGCTAGTTGCTGTGGACTTTTTTCACCTGTAAATAGCTTCGTCATGGTGAGTCGCTCAATAGCTCCAATGATACATTCTGCAACAATTACCATATCTAGATCCTGTCGAAAATAATTATCTTGTTGCTCCGCTAATAGATTCTCGGCAATCTGCATTACCATCGCTTGCTTTATTTCCTTCGCATCGTCTGCTAGGAAAAAACCAATCCTCGTCAAGTGCCGATGATCATCAAAGAATTGAAACACTGCAAGTAAACCTGAACTTATTTTAGTAAAGAGATTACTATTATCTAGATTGGACTCGAGCCTGCTCTCTTTTGTCAAATTGATTAGTTTGTTACGAAATGTATGTACGAGTTCTTGGAAAATAGCCTCCTTACTGGAGAAATAAAGGTAAAAACTTGGCTGCGTTAGGCCCGCTCGATTAACAATCGTACTTACCTTTGTTTGATGGAACCCATTTTTTGCAAATTCTTCTGCAGCAACCGCAAGCAGAGCCTCTTTGCTTTTGACCCCGATAGACCCTTTCTGTCTGCCTCGTTGTCCCATTATACCGCCTCTAATCTTAATCAAAAGATATATTACTTTGGAGTATTATCCTACGAAAAATAGCACCGCGTCAAGTAATCTATTAAAATTTTTAAAAAATTTTAAATAAGGCTATATTCCCTTTATTCCTTTTCAAATTTCGGGTGGAAATGAAGAAATTACCAAAAAAGCTGACCGAATTGATGTATCATCACCAATTTAGTCAGCCTTTTTTCAATCAACGTTAAATTCCTTTAGATAGGAAGCCCCACTTTCTTCCTTTTTAATCTTCAGTCAGACTACTTTGTTGTGCATTAAATAGATTAATTGCTTCGGAACTAATTTCTACTGTATCCTGCTGCCGTTTGGCTGTCTGCTGTTGATTAGTTTCATTATTTTTTTGGCTTGATTGCAGCTGTTGAATCTGGAGATCAATCTGATTCATTTCTTGTTGATATTGTTGAATTTTTTGCTGCTTTGTTTTTGCATCATCTTTTGACAAATTTTCTTGTTGAATCTCTTGCTGCAGCTTTTGTCTCTGTCTTTGTAATTCCTTAATACTACTAGATGAATCACTAGATGTTTGACTTGTATAGCTAGAATTGCTAACAGATGAAACTTGCATGTTGCATCCTTCTCTCATTGTTATTATGTATTATAATTTATAAAGCTAACTATATTATAGGCCTTAAACCTTAACGTTTTCTTAACTTAATGAGAGAATGGCGATTGTTAAAAACGTGAATCAATAGAAGGGTTAGGTATGTATCACCAACCCCTAGAACAAATTCAGTGTTAATTTTTACGTTAAGTTGCGAACTCCAGTTTCTAATATTTCCATTTGCAGAAGTGTCTGCTCGTCTGTGATGGTTTTTTCTTTACCATTTATGATTGTCTCATATAAATCATCATATACTCTTCCATAATCACCATCCACGGATTTCACTTTTTCTTCGTGGATGGTTCCTTCTTCATCGATATAGGTTAATACACCATAATGCTGCAGTGTATCAACACCAAAATCTTTGTTATCAGGCATGTAAAATAGCTTTAAATGTTCTTCCTGACGATCCTTGGTTTCTTTTACAAAGCATCCCTTTTTGCCGTATACGACGAAACTTGGTCTTTCTTTAAGTCTGAAGTAACTGGATTTAACAGATACTTTCAACACACCATAATATAAATCTAAATCAAAATAATCATTCATTCTTCCTTGTCCTAATAATTGCCTTACATCATAATGTAATGAATCTGGCTTGCCAAAATAGCTGATAACTTGATCTAGTGTGTGACAACCATGCCCGTATAAAAATGACCATATAGGATTAAAAGAATGAACAGATTCGGGTACTTCAGGACGGTAATAGTCATAATTCATTTCCACTTCCAGCAAGTCCCCTAATTTCCCTTCTTCAATGACCTTTTGAACAGTTAAAAAATCACTATCAAAACGTCTATTTTGATACGTCTGAACAATTAATCCTCTTTCTCTTGCCAATGCAAATATTTCTTTTGCCTGTTCTGATGTTTCCATAAAAGGCTTTTCGACTAAACAGTGTTTATTTTTGTTTAATACTAATTTTGCGTATTCATAATGACTGTCTTGTCTTGTACAAACTACAATAAGTTGAATCTCCTTGTCATTTACTAGTTCAGCTAAATCAGAGGTGTAATTAACACCTGCAATCCTATCCCAAGCCTCATGCTTAGGATTTCTTTGATAAATGGTCTTTACCTTTATATTCTTTCTTTGCAGTACAAATGGCAGATGATATCTGTTAGTACTTTTCCCATTTCCAATATAACCGATAGTAAGCATAGCAGCCCCCTAAAATTTTTTTGCGATATTTGGTATATGAAAAGCACCTCCTTAAAATGATTAGGTTTATCATACTAGGAGGTGCTGCTCTATTTGTATGTGTTGTGTAGATACAGGCTTACACTTGATCGTCGAAGGAAGCCTAGATTAACAGTCTTCGCTAATTACATTAGGTGTATTAAGTGGAAGACAATACCAACCGCGAATAATCCAAGAATCATCACGATTGGAGAGACCTTCTTCTTAAGCAGCCACATGCAAAGGAGCGTGATTAAGAGTCCAGCTAAACCAGGAATTAAGCTGTCTAAATTGGCTTGTAAAGTAGTTACTTTAACAGGTTCTAAGGAAAGACCGGCCGCCTGCTGTTGTAAAGCAGTTTTAATCCCTTCTGCTCCTGCAGGTAATTTATCCCATTCGATATAAGCACCTTTGGAAAGTTCAACTTCGGATACAACCGGCGCAAATTTCACTGATACCCAACGGTTAACTAAGGAACCGAGAATGAACATACCGAGAATCGATGCGCCTTTCGTAATATCTTGAAGTAAGCCGCCAGATAAGTCGTCCGTAATTTTAGAACCAGCTTTGTAACCGAATTCTTGCGTATACCAAGTGAAGCCCATCCGAATCAGATTCCATAAAACGAAGAAAATAATCGGGCCAAGGATGTTACCAGTCAAAGCTAGAGACGCACCTAACGCACCAAGGATTGGTCTAACCGTGAACCAGAAAACTGGATCCCCGATACCTGCTAAAGGCCCCATCATACCTACTTTAACCCCTTGAATGGCTGTGTCGTCAACAGGCGCACCATTTGCACGTTCTTCTTCAAGTGCTAAAGTTACACCAATAATAGGCGAAGCAACATATGGGTGTGTATTAAAAAACTCTAAATGACGTTTAAGTGCAGAAGAACGATCTTCTTTAGATTTATATAATTTTTTGATTGCGGGAATCATCGTATATGCCCAGCCGCCGTTCTGCATACGTTCATAGTTCCAAGAACCTTGAATGAAAGTAGAACGCCACCAAACAGAAATACGATCTTTTTTGGATAGTCTCAATTCATTTGCCATTTTTAGGTCCCCTCCTTCTTAGTAACTATCAATAATATCGCCTAGTGGATCACCAGTGTTTGAGTTTCCGCCATTACCTGAGCCGCCTTGCTTAGAAAGCGCCAAATAGATGAGGGCAAGAGCCACACCGATAGCACCTAGACCGATAAGTGTGATTTGTGAAACAGTCGCTAATACGAAACCAATTGCGAAGAATGGCCATACTTCCTTTGTAGCCATCATGTTAATAACCATTGCATAACCAACGGCTACAACCATTCCCCCACCGATTGCTAAACCATCTGTCAACCAAATTGGCATAGATGTTAGTAATTCTCTAACTGGGCCTGCACCAACAGCTACGATTAATGCAGCTGGAATGGCAATACGTAACCCCTGCATGCAGATAGCAACGATTTGCCAAAATTCAACTTTTCTGATGTTTCCTTCTTGAGCAGCAGCATCCATAAAGTGTACGATTGCTGTTGCAAGTGTACGAACGATGATTGTTAATAAAAGACCAGCAACTGCAAGCGGAACAGCAATCGCAATTGCAGAAGCCACACCAGCTTTACCTTGTCCACCTAAAACTAAAATAATTGCAGAAGCAACTGACGCTAACGCAGCATCCGGTGCTACGGCAGCTCCAATGTTTGCCCAACCTAAAGCGATTAGTTGAAGAGTACCACCTAAGATTAGACATGGTACCAAGTTTCCTGTAACTAAGCCAATTAACGTACACGCAACGAGTGGTTGGTGGAATTGGAATTCATCCAAAATCCCTTCCATACCAGCTAAAAATGCGACGATAAAGACTAATATTATTTGAATCACATTCAAATCCATGATTATTAATCCTCCGTTTCTCTGGATTATTTTTGTTTATTTAATTCCTCTTGGGCTTTTTTGATAATTTCGTTCATGTCACCTTTTGAATCGTTCGGTACTTTACGTACATCGAAGTTCAAACCAAGTTCTTTTAACTTTTTAAAAGTGTCGATATCATCTTGGCTAAAGGCCAATACTTTATTCGGTTGAACTTTACCAGGTGAGTGTGCCATCGAACCAACGTTGATGGTTTTTAATGGAACGCCGCCTTCAACCGCTCTTAGCGCATCTTGCGGGTTTTCGAACAGAAGCAACGCGCGCTGACCGCCGAAATGTTGATCATCTTTTGCAAGATCAATCATTTTATTAACAGGAACAACATGTGCCTTTACACCTGGAGGAGCAGCCTGTTGGATTAATTTCTTACGAAGATCATCCTTAGCTACTGCATCAGATACAACGATAATACGTGTAGGCTGTGTCGTTTTTGTCCAAGCAGTTGCTACTTGTCCGTGAAGCAGTCGTGAGTCGATACGTGCTAACACATATTCAAACTTACCAGGCGCTCCCGCATTTGTCGGCTTAGCAGCAGCCACAGCAGTTGGTGCTGCCGGTTCTAATTCTTCAGGTTTTACTTTAACCCCTTCTTTAGCTGTACCCAAAATATGCGCAGCAATTTCATGGGCTGTATTCATTGAGAAGCGCGATGCATAAGCTTCAATCAACATCGGTAAGTTCATACCAGAAACGATTGCCCATTTGTCTTTGTGTTCTTCAAGCAAGCAGTTAGCTTGGTTGAATGGAGTTCCACCCCAAAGATCAACTAAGAATAATACTTCGTCCTGGTTGTCGAAAGAGGCGATAGCTTCTTTCATTTTTGCCTTTACATCTTCAGGTCCTTCACTCGGCATCAATGTAACAGCTTTTACATTTTCTTGCTCTCCAAAGATCATCGCTCCCGATTGCAAGATACCGCTGGCAAATTCACCGTGACTAGCAATGATAATTCCTACCATCCTTTTACCTCCTATTATTAGAGTTACAGCTAAATAAATGTGGTCGTAGTATCTCCAAATGATTATTTCAGCTGTATTTTTAGCTCATCTAAAGCGATTACAGTTTCAATAAAAAAACAAAAAAGGCATAAGTAAAAAGTCGATTAAATGAAGGTATGGGTATAGATTGCCCCTTAATCTTCATTTCAATCAATACTTTTCACTCATGCCTGATCGAATCAGTAACACGTAAAAAATAATGGCTATAACTATTTAAATTTATTTTGTAAACGCTGTAAATGAAATGTAAAATAAACAGCTCTGCATCAAATACATTCTTTATAATACTTGCTGCATCACTTTAATGAGCTTCCGTTTGAAATTATAGCACACCGAATATTTCTCTTGCAAGAAGAAATTTTTTTCTTATTCCAACATACGATTTCTGATTTCGCCTAACAAGAGCCGTCAGCTACAAACCCAAACATTTTTTATAAAAAACAGCCAAGTTCGAACCTGCCTTTTATGTTAATGATTAGTTTTTACCTTTAATCCTTAAGCCCCGTTTGATAACATCAAAGAAACTTAATGATTGCACCATATGACTCGGGTCAACGTATTCACGAATGGTTCGCAATACTTTTTTTGGATGTTTGGAGGAAAATGTAAACGTCCCATTCCGCTTGGTTCGGAGAGCATAACGCGGGATCCACTTCCCTTTGAACATGACGGATGCAATCACGTAATCAACTTCCTCCCAAGGAATTTGAATAAACTTACGAGCATCACGGTCATTGAAGAATTCAAATCCTTTATCCCCAATCATAATTTTTCCATATTCTGCAATTCCTGAATGTGAGGTTGCATCCATAACTAAATCAACTTTTGTATTGATTGATTGGACCATTGATAGTACTCCATTTCTTTCTTTTAATAAAAATTATTATACGCATTTTTTCACTTTATGCAAAAAAACTTGGGATAAACAACTCTTTTTTGTTGTTGGTTAACTTTTTTAATTCCCAGTTTGGCTCATCAATACTGTACTGGAGGAATGGTTATAAATAAGTTAAAGTCTAATTTTAACTTCAGTACCATCCTTTGTTTTCACATCTACCAAGAGAAGTCCTTTGTGTCTTTTTAGTTCATTGAGGATAGGCTTTAGCATTTCTTTTTCAAGTAATGGAATTGTAAAGTCTTGTTTAACTTCTTTCAAATGCTCCTTGGTCCATTTATGCAGCTGTTGTTGAAAAGGTTTTGAAGATAGAACAGAAATACCAATGTTTAGAATGACATTTGGGATTGGGATGGTGAACCGAACGTTTTTTGTTTTCACTTTTATTCGCAGCATTGTCAAATCACTACTCAATAATAACAGAAACGGTGTCACCGTTTGCCGATTTAACATCAACAATTTGACCATCTAATTCGTTTTCGATCGCATCAATAATAAGATTTATGTCAATGTCTTTTACATATTTTTGTGCTTCAGGTATACTCGCGGCAATGCTGTGGCCAGCCATTAACACTACCTTGACAAGTTTTATAGGCAAATTGACTGTAACGTTATCATTTTCAGATGATACAACACGAATCTTTAATGTTTTCTCTAAATACTTATCCGTTTTTCTGAGTTGACCGTTACCTGTTTCTTCTTTTTCTTTTAACAGTTGAATCAATTCGGAACCCTTATCAGCATCTATTTTCCCTTCCTGCACCATTGTTAAAACTTTTACTATTTCATCTTTCACGAAAACTCCTCCTTATTCATCTTTTAATAGCTTAATGGCTTCCTCTGGAGTGATCTCCCCATTTTCTAACATGGTGACAACCTTTTTCTCATCGACTTCACTCTTTTTCTTCTCTGCATATCCAAGGGATGTAATGATTTCTGAAAGTTTGCCACGAACAGTCGGATAGGAAATCCCCAGTTCTTTTTCAACTTCTTTGATATTTCCTCTGCATGTTAAAAATACTTCAACGAAATGGAGTTGATCCTTTGATAAGGATGCTAGTTTAGAAAGTTCAAATTCATTTTCAATTGTTGTGTTGCAATGACTGCAGTGCAGCTTCGTAATCTTCAGTGTTTTACTACAGACAGGACAATTAGTGATTACTTTATAGGCCATTTTGAAATCCCTTTCCATAATTTAAGATGATTATATAGCAAAATTTTGAAAATGTAAATAAAATAAATAAATAATTTTATAATAAATAATTAAAATAATTAATATGTAAATTAATATTATTCATTTTCAAAAAAAGGCAAAGTGGTGTTTTGTGCTGGTATGGATTAAAGCAAATATGGACATAGCAATCGTCTTCCGCTAATAACGATAGTAATAGGATTTCAATGCTGCAATGAAAAAAGAGCCTTTTCAAAAGTTAGGACACTAATGAAAAGCCTCTTTTAAATTCTTATTATCTTAGAGGGTGGCTAGACGCCTGCTTATTTAAACAATGCCTCAACATCTATTTCGAACCCAATTATGAGGCTTGATTTAATCATGCCTTGTTTTTCATTTTCAATTAGGCGGTATTGCATGTCTTCCCCTAATGAATACACCATAATATTGTTCAATATGGGGTTGATAATCCAGTATTCTTTAACCTGGAATTTTTGATATAGATTGGTTTTAAATATTAAGTCGTGTGACTGATTTGAAGGACTAACAATTTCAATGATCAATTGCGGAACACCTGTATATCTTTGCTCGCTAAAGCCTGTTTTATCACAAATGATTGATAAGTCAGGTATGATAATCTTTTTTTCGTTACTTTCCTCATCGACTAATTCGATATCATAAGGAGCAGCGAGAACTTCACAATCCGTTCCATCTAAAAGTTGAAATAAGAAGGCGGATAATTTCATTGAAATTCTTTGATGCTTCGTATTGGGAGATGGTGACATATAAACAACACCATCAATATACTCTAATTGCTGATCTGTTTCTTTTCGTAATTCTTTAAATTCCTCAAAAGTGATATAACGGTCTTTTGGCAGTTTCAGTGAAAACACCTTCTTTCAAATGCAGTCTTATTCATATTATATGGGAAGGAAGGCCATTAATAAAAGATGAAAGTCACTTGTAATAATCCCCAACAAAAAACCAACAAACATTTTTAAAATGAACGGAACTCTACTATATTTCTCCCATATGTATTTCATCATAATCTTCGCCTTTGCTTATATTTTTTCATTCAATAACGTAAAAATTAATTATACCATTATATCCATAATTGAGGGAAAAGCTGGTCTGTTGCTTTCACATAAATGTGAAAAAGGACATGTTATTACAACATGCCCAGGTACGAAATAAAATTCCTTCAGCGTACAGAGTCGGAGATATTGATTGTTTCTCGAAGCTTATATTTCATCAATTTCCCTGATGCATTTCTTGGCAGTTCATCCTTAAAGATGACTTTCCTTGGGATTTTATACGGTGATAAATGTTTCCTGCAAAATGCCTCCAATTCTGTACGATCGATGCTCTCCCCTGCTTTTGGCACAATAATAGCAGTTACTACTTCTCCCCATTCAGAGTCTGGAGTCCCGATGATGGCAGCATCCTGTATGAGAGGATGTGTAGATAAAACGTTCTCTACCTCAACCGAATAGACGTTTTCTCCGCCTGTGATTATCATGTCTTTACTTCTGTCGACAATATAGACATATCCATCCTCATCTTTTAACCCTAAATCGCCCGTGTACAGCCATCCATCCCGAATCGTTTCAGCTGTTTCCTTCGGTTTTTTATAATACTCTTTCATAATCGTGCAGCCTCTTAAAATAAGCTCCCCAACCTCACCAGGCTTTGTTTCCTTCCCTTCAGGGGTAACCAGTTTCGCTTCCGTAAACAACAGACCTTTTTTCCCGGCTGAGCCGACTTTTTCTTTATGTTCTTCCGGTGTTAAATAAATACCGGAGGGGCCCCCCTCTGTTAAACCACATAAACTATAGAAATTGTCCGATTTAAAAAATCTCATACATTCTTTCACTTGTTCTCCGGACATTGGAGCAGCACCATAAGAAAAACGCTTAATGGAAGATACATCATATTGATCTTTATCAGGGTACTGAAGCAAAAACTTATACATCGTTGGTACAGCAAAGAAATTAGTAATTTTATATTTTTCAATATCTCTGAAAATATTAGCAGGATTAAATTCACGGTGAATGACGGAGGTAGCACCTAAGAAAAAGCTGTTTGTTAGACAAATGATCAATTGTGCCGCATGAAACAGCGGTGCAATATGGATGAATCTTTCCTCTGAATGGTAGCCTAGTGTCGCCATTATGCCTACAGTGATGTCTCCTACACGTTGATGATCAAAAACGGCACCTTTTGGATTTCCCGTCGTTCCTGATGTATATAAAATATGGACATCGTCATAGTCGTTTAGCTCAATTCCTGGCTCCGCGTCGTTTTCGGAAAGTACACTTTCGATTGATAGATTTCCAATGATGGTTGGTTTTTCAACAGTAATCACTTGACGGACATGTGGTATGGTACTCTTCGCTTCATTAATAAGTCCTTCATACACTTGGTCACAAATGACAAGGACACTGTCAGATTGGTCTAAAATATAGCTTACTTCTCTTTCAACCAATCGAAAGTTCATAGGTACTACCACTGCGCCAATTTTGAGACAGGCATAATAAGAAATGGCAAAGGAATCTGAGTTTGTCAACATGAAGGCAACCTTTTCTCCCTTTTTCACTCCCAGATTAATTAGACCGTTCGCAAAACGGTTCACCTGTTTATTAAATTCACTATAGGTAAACGAACGATCTTCAAAAATAATTGCTGTTTTCTCTGGCTGTCTTGCGGTGTTTCTAACTAAAGCCTCTACAATATTCATCCATTCACGCCTCCAATACCAACCATTTTCTTAAGCTTTCTGATATAAAGTAACCACACAAGCCCCGCCTAGACCTAAATTATGTTGAAGTGCTGTTTTTGCGCCCTCCACCTGCCGATGGCCGGCTTTCCCTTGCAAATGCCAAACTAACTCCGTACATTGAGCTAATCCCGTTGCTCCCAGTGGATGACCTTTTGACATTAAACCGCCTGATGGATTGATGACATATTTTCCGCCATACGTATTTTCCTGGTCATTAATAAACTTCTCCGCTTCCCCTTCACCACAAAGCCCTAAACCTTCATACGTAATCACCTCGTTAGGAGTAAAGCAATCGTGAAGCTCGACGACATCCACATCCTCTGGTCCAATGCCGGCCTTTTCATAAACTTGCTGCGCTGCACGGACAGTCATGGAACGACCAACTAAATGAAGATTATCTGCATAGGTTTCAGGGGTATCCGTTGTCATCGATTGAGCAAGGATTTTTACCGTATGGCTGATATTGTGTTTTTGAACAAATCGGTCTGAACAGACGATAACCGCAGCAGCTCCACAGGTTGGCGGACATGCCATAAAGCGAGTAAGCCCTGGGTAGATCACAGGTGAGTTCATGACTTCTTCTAATTGAAGCTTTTTCGTAAACAGTGAATATGGATTGTTGATCGCGTGATTCCTTGATTTCACCGCTACTTTCCCAAAAATATCAGGATTGGCATCATATTTTTTCAAATACTCTAAACCAGCAGCCCCGAAAACCTTTAAGGCGACCGGTCCCTCCGGCAGGTCAGGATTTAATTGATCAAAGCGATTGTAGATCCATTGAAATGGTGACGTCCGGTCATTCCAATTTTCCCCTAAGGCCCCCGGCTGCATTTCTTCAAATCCAAAAGCGAGGGCACAGTCAACCGCCCCAGATTCGACGGCCTGCCGGGCCATGTAAAGAGCAGTAGAACCCGAAGAGCAATTATTATTCACATTAATAATCGGAATACCAGTCATACCTACTTGATATAGCGCAGTTTGACCGCTGGTACTGTCGCCATATACATAGCTTGCATAGGCTTGCTCGACATCAGATAGTTCAATTCCTGCATCTTGTAAAGCACCGGTAATTGCCTTTGAAGCCATTATTTCATAGGGATCATTTTTTCCCGGTTTCCCAAACTTCACCATATTAACACCGATTACATTTGTTTGAGTCATTTCAATTCCTCCCCTTTTACCTTTATCTTGGGGCCATGCGGATTCCGCCGTCTAAACGAATAACCTCTCCGTTTAAATACTCTTGTTCCATAATAAACGTCGCTAACTCCGCAAATTCAGAAGGACGCCCTAACCGCTTTGGAAACTCGACACTATCACCTAATTTTTTTATGATATGTTCAGGTAATGTATTTGCCAACGGTGTTAAAAACAAACCTGGAGCAATGGTATTCACGCGAATACCAAACTCTGATAAATCACGTGCGACGGGAAGGGTCATTCCTGCCACACCCGCTTTACTGGCTCCATAAGCAGCCTGCCCCATTTGCCCGTCAAAAGCAGCTACCGAAGCTGTATTGATAATGACACCTCTTTCACCCGAATCGGTTAGCGGCTCATTGTTAACCATTTCGTTTGCGGCCAGTCTTAATACATTGAATGTGCCGGCTAAATTTATATCGATGATTTTATTAAAATTCTCCAGCGGCAGCACACCCTTTTTCCCTAACGTTTTTCCTGGTGTGCCAACACCAGCACAGTTTACACAAATATGAATTGCCCCAAAAGTTTCAATTACTTGCTTCATTCCCGTTTGAACTGATTCTTCATCCGATACATTCACAATTGCATATTGGACATTTTCTCCTAATTGTTCAACAGCTTCTTTCGCTTTTGCTTCATTTAAATCAAAGATCACAACCTTTGCACCTTTTTCTACTAATCTGGTAACTGTCGCCAGCCCTAATCCTGAAGCACCGCCTGTTACCACCGCTACTTTGTCTTTTAAGTTCATACTCTTGCATCTCCTTTAGTTTTTACTTGTTTTCCAAATACCCCTTTTACTGTTAACACTTTAATTTCATCATAGTCAAAACCAGCCTCTTTTAAAATTTCTTCGGTATGTGTCCCTGTTTGCACGCCTGTGAATTTATACTGAGCCGGCTGGGTTGAAAACTTAATCGGAAAAGCAATCTGCTTTTGTGTACCTCCTTGTGGCTTCGGGACAGAAATGACCATGTTCCTCTCTTGTAGTTGCGGGTGATTGACCGCTTCAGAGAATTTCAACACAGGTTCAACACAACCATCAAAACCAGCACCAAGAATCGCAAGCCATTCTTCAAATGTTTTCTGTTTTATCGCATCCGCCAGAATCATTTTAAATGCCTGCTGATCCTCAGCACTCTGACTGCTGCTAAGTTTTACGAGATTACTATCTCCAATCAAAGTGCATAGTCTTGCCTGAAATTGTGGTTCCAAACTACCAACCGATAAATAGCGTTGATCAAATGTTTCATAGTAATCGTAAAAAGACCCGCCATTGAGCATCTCTGACTCAGGCTCCGGTTCTCTTCCCCCGGCCAAATATCCTGTCCCATACATTGCATTTAAGGAAAAAACCGCATCCGTCATGCTGATATCAATAAACTGACCTTCGCCTGATGTTTCGCGGTGGTAAACCGCAGCAAGTATTCCAATGACTGCCGGCTGCGACCCTCCTGCAAGGTCGGCAACCTGGATTCCCGCCGGAACAGGGGCTTGATTTTTCCTGGCAGAGTAACTGGCTGCCCCCGATAATGCTAAATAGTTATTATCATGACCGGCACGGTTCCGCAGTGGTCCCGTCTGCCCATATCCGGTAATCGAACAAAAAATCAACCGAGGATTGATCTCCTTCAGCTTTTCATAACCAATCCCCAATTTATCCATGACGCCAGGACGAAATTGCTCGACGACAATGTCATATTCCCGTATCAATTGATAGATGATATCTTTTGCTTCATTTTGTTTTAAATCCAAGGCAAGTGACCGCTTCGAGCGCTGCAGCTGTCCAAACAAAGCTGATACCTCACCATCCATGGGCGGGATATGTTTCGCTAAATCAACACGATCAGGCGATTCCACTTTAATCACGTCCGCTCCCATATCGGCCAGCATCATCGTTGCAAATGGACCTGGCAAGAGCGTAGTGAAATCTAAGACTTTTAGGCCGGATAAAATCCCCATATTTCCCCTCCTATTTCCCTAATATATCTTTGCTGATGATTTCCTTCATAATTTCAGACGTACCACCGTAAATTCGTTGGACTCTGGCATCTGTGTAGGCTCTTGAGATCGGGTACTCTTCCATATACCCGTAACCGCCAAATAACTGTAAGCAGCCATCCACAACCTTTCCTTGAGCCTCAGTGGCTGATAATTTGGCAATACTCGCATCTGCCGGTGATAGCTCCTGTGTTTCCAGCAACTCTAAACAGTGATTCACATAGGCCCGATTGACCTTTGCCTCTGTGGTCATTTCCGCCACTTTATGGCGGATAACCTGTAATTGGCTGAGAGGTTTTCCAAAAGCCTCACGTTCATGCAAATATTGAATCGTGATTTCTAATGCCCCTTCCATCGCGCCGCATGCTCCAACAGCAAGTGCAGTCCTTTCCCTTGGTAACTCACGCATTAATGTCATAAACCCCTGATTAATTTCACCTAATATTTGGCTTGAGTCTGCTATCACTTCTTCAAAAAATAATTCAGAGGTATCAGCAGCATGCAGTCCGATTTTCTTGAGTTTTTTTCCCTTGGTTACACCATTCTGCTCGGCATCAATGATAAAAAGTGTTGTCCCTCGTGAAGCAGGAACATCAAGATTGGTTCTGACTGCAACAACGACAAAGTCAAAATTTTGTCCATTTGAAATAAAGGTTTTCGAGCCATTAATCACGTATTCACCTGTTAACGTATTTTTAATAGCAGTTGTTTTAATTCCTTGTAAATCGCTCCCTGCAGCAGGTTCTGTCATCGCGATGGCCCCTATCCATTCTCCAGATGCCATTTTCGGTAAGTAGCGGGCTTTCTGTTCTTCTGTACCGGAATTGAGAATATAATGGGCAACGATATCGGAATGCACGGCTATGTTCCCAGAAACCGCATTGTATCCAAGCCTGCTGAATTCATCGATAATACTGGCCGAGAAATGTATTGGGGCTCCTAGACCTCCATATTGTTCCGGAATATCTACACACAGCAGACCGGCGTCCCCAAGCTTTTTCCACAATTCTTTTGGAAACATTCCCTCTTTCTCCCACGTGGAATAATAATCTTCTATTTCTCTTTTGGCGAATGCTTCAATCGTTTTTTTGAATAAGGTAATTTCCTCTTTAATAGCTGTAGATTGTTTCATCTATACTCCCCCTTTCATAATCTCTCTATCTTGTAAAAATGCAATTTCCATGCCAAATTAAATCACCACTAAATTTACCCTTTCTATGCAATACATGTTAATAAACATTAACGGATTATTGTAAATTGTAAATATAGTTAACAAAAAATGTTAGAAAGAAATTAATGACATAAAAGGAACCAAGTATACGTTATTTGATATTGCCGGGGAGTCTGAAGCGATTAGAAATGTCAAACAAGAAGCAGCCCAAGCCGCTAAAAGCATGTCGACCGTTTTAATAATTGGTGAGAGCGGTATGGGGAAAGAATTATTTGCTCAAGGGATTCACGCAGCTTCTCCCCAAAGCGGACCTTTTGTACAAGTAAATTGTGCGGCCATTCCCCCTGAATTACTTGAATCTGAATTCTTCGGTTATGCAGATGGCGCCTTTACCGGTGCCAAAAAAGGCGGGATGAAGGGAAAATTCGAACTCGCACAAAACGGTACCATCTTTTTGGATGAAATCGGAGATATGTCTCTCCCACTCCAGTCGAAAATATTGCGGGTTCTTCAGGAAAAGGAGTATCAGCCCATCGGCAGCTCAAAGACTATTCATTTAAATACAAAGATTATTGCAGCTACCAATCAGAATATCGAACAAATGGTGGCTGAAGGGAAATTTAGAGAGGACCTATATTATCGCTTAAATATCATGCGTTTAAATATTCCTCCACTAAGAAAAAGATTAGAAGACTTGCCCGATATTATTCAGGCAATTATCGCCCGCTTGAACAGCAGTGGTTTTTACATAAGGGGAGTAACCCACTCTGCATTAACCAAACTAATGAAGCACTCATGGCCGGGAAATGTCCGTGAACTACAGAATATTCTTGAGCGGGCAGCTAATTTAAAAACGGAGGATTATATTGACACAGTTAATATTCCAACTTTTATTGAAAAGGAAATAGCAGCTCCTGTAATGCAGCCAGCCTCAACCTATAAACAGATGCTGCATTCAACAGAAAAGGATATGATTATTTCAGCTCTGGAAGAAGCAAAGGGAAACAAAACAAAGGCAAGTCAACTTCTTGGCATCAGCAGACCATGGCTTTACGCGAAAATGAAAAAATATCAATTGGACTAGAACAGTGAAAAACACGTGAGGCAGAGCTTGCCTCACGTGTTTTCTAATACCCTTTAAAGTTTGGTGTTCTTTTTTCAGCAAATGCTGATAAACCTTCCTGAAAATCATGGGATCGAGTATGATTTTTTAGTGCTAACAGTTCCTGTCGCAGTGCAATTTCCAATGGCTGTTTTTGTCCATCAGACGCCAGCCGCTTAATTTCTCTTAAAACAAGCGGGCTCTTTGCTGAAATTTTATCAGCAATTTCCTGGGCCACGCTTTCCAGGTCCTCGGCTGATGTAACCTCATGCACTAGCCCATACTCCTTCATTTCCTGTGCAGTTACAAACTCTCCGGTAAATAGTAAATATTTTGCGCGGTTCATCCCAATTTTCCGTGGCAGCCTTACTGCTCCGCCGCCGCCAGGCAGCACCCCAAAGTTAGCATGAGCGTCACCTATCTTCGCTTTTTCAGAGGCAATCACGATGTCGGCCGTCATCGCAAGTTCTAATCCTCCAGCTGCAGTAATGCCGTTTAAAGCAGCGATTAATGGCTTTGTTAAGCTGTTTAGCGTTTCAAAAATCCCTCCTGCATAATCTAACAAACCCTTTTGTCCATCAGGCTTTCTTTCCAAGTCTGACAAGAGTTCTTTAAGATCAGCACCAGCACTGTTTATGGCATTATAAAAATGTAGGGTATGGCATTTAATTTATGTAGGTCAGGAGGACCTTCACAAATTAAAAAACCACTTGCCAACATTCCAAAATACACATACACTTCCTGTTGGGACAAAACAGTGCAGGAGGTATTAAGGAGATGTTGGCAGTGGCCGAGATTAAGTATATCAGACATGAGGTTAACAATAAAGATTGCAATTATGCGGATGTAGCTAAAAGGACTGGAAAAGATCCAAGAACTATAAAGAAATATGCGGATATGGAGGATTTTAACGAGAAGCCAAAGATTAAGCAAACAAGAGTAGCTCCAGTTATAGGACCAGTCAAGTTCACTATTGATGAGTGGTTGAAAGAGGATTTGAAGAAGAAAAAGAAGTTTCGTAGAACAGCTAAGAGAATATGGGAACAATTGAAAGAACAGTTTGGATTTCAAGGCTCTGATCGGACAGTGCGCGAGTATATTTCTAAGAGAAAGGTAGAGTTGTTAAATGAGGCGGATGAAGCAGCGTTACCGTTAGAATCCATTCCAGGAACAGCCCAAGTTGATTTTGGTGAAGCACCTTTTATCTATGGTGGGGAGGAAATAGTCTTACCGTTTTTGGTTGTTTCGTTTCCAAATAGTAATGCTTTCTATTTTCAGGTATTTCCTTCGCAAAACAGGGAGTGCTTTCTTGAAGGATTAAAGCGAATATTTCATTATATGGGTGGAGTGCCAAAAGCCATTCGGTTTGATAACCTTTCCCCTGCCGTTAAGAAGGTTTTGCCAAATGGAGAACGGCAATTAACTGATGAATTTCAAAACTTCGTTCTTCATTATGGATTTGAATGCGAATTTTGTAATCCAAACAGTGGAAATGAAAAGGGTCATGTTGAAGCAATGGTGAAATATGTGAGAAATAACTTTCTTCTTCCAGGACTTCACATCATTGAGTTGGATCAACTTAATAAGGAGTTATGGGAAAAGGCTGAAAAGGATCGGTCAAGAAAGCATTATCAGAAAGAATTTTTGATTTCTGAGTTGTTTGAGGAGGACAGAACGGCATTTCTAGTATTGCCTGCAAAGGAATATGAGTGTGTAAGATATGAAACCCTTAAAGCGGACAAATATGGATATGTTAAAGTCGATTTGAACCTTTATTCCACTTCACCTAGATATGCGCTAAAAAAAGTACTCGTTAAGATATCTTATAACACGGTGGAAATTTTAGATGAAGAGCAACAGCTAGTTGTAAGTCATTCTAGGTTGTACGGGCAGTATCGAAAGTCAATGAAATGGCAGCCATATTTAAATTTAATGGCCAAACGTCCTACGGCACTTAAATACACAAGTTTCTTTGAGCAACTTCCAACTGAATGGAAAGATTATTTCGATGCCTGCAATATGGTGGAAAAGCCGGCAGCTTTGCGACTATTATCAATCATCCTTAAAGATCACGATTTTAGTATTATAACACAAGCCCTTGTCACGGCTTCAGAACATGGCCATCCCTCCGTGGATGCCATTAAACAAGTATTCTATCAACTTATAAATGGGCGTGGGATTAGAAGCGAAATTAAGCCCAAGATGCCCTTACCAGAACTTCCAGAGGCGACAAGGGGACTTGAGCATTACGATCAACTCCACAGGGGAGGTGATGCCTAATGCATGATCAAATTCAATCTTACGCAAAACGGTTGAAATTAAGCTGGATTAGAGAGCATTTTCACGAAGTGAAAGCTTCAAGTCATGAGGAATTTTTATTAAAGCTCTTTGAGGAAGAAATACAGCAACGTGAGGAGCGAAAGATAAATCTACTGCTAAAGCAAGCGACACTACCAAAGGCGTCTGGGAAACCTTTTGATTGGTCAGAAGTTCAGATTCCTAATGGGTTGACGAAGGAAGGGCTCTTAAACGGAGAATTCATGGACCGGCAGGAAAATACTATTTTCTACGGTGGTGTTGGAGCCGGAAAAACATACCTAGCCACCTTAATAGGCTTAAATGCCATACATAGGTGCGGCAGGTCAGTAAAATTCTACACTGTGGCAGGTTTAGTAAACCAACTACTTGAGGCGAATGAAAAAGGAAGATTAAATAAGCTATTTAAGCAAATTGAAAAGCTAGATTGCTTAGTTTTAGATGAGTTGGGTTATATCCCATTGCATAAACAAGGTGGGGAACTATTATTTCAGGTTATTTCGATGTGTTACGAAGCAAGGAGTATCGTCATAACGACTAATCTTCAGTTCGGAAAATGGAATCATGTTTTCGGCGATCCAATCTTAACCGAGGCTGTAATCGACCGGCTAATTCATCATTCGCATCTTGTAGTTTTTAATGGAGATAGCCATCGCTATAAGGAATCCTTATTACAAAACGAGTAGTCAATGACGGCAGTTATGGAGGATTTTTGCCAGATACTATTTGGCATGTGCGAAAGATAACCCCTTTATGCACCGTAAGAAAGCAAATGAAGATGATGGAATAATTAGGTAAGGGTGGCAGTTGGCAAGTGGTACATTTTTAATTGCCATTTGATGCATTTTTTACTTGCCAAATACACCAGCACAAAACGCTTTGCCTTTCCCCGATAGAACCAGCACTCGAACGGAGTCATCCTGCTCAGCTTCACTTAATACCGCTGTCAGCTCCTTCAATAACGTCTTGGAAATCGAATTCATCTCTGCCGGTCTGTTCAAATAAATCCATGCTGTTTGCTATCTTTTTTCATAAACAATTGTTTGATACGCCATAATACCCCTCGCCTTTCCATTATTTTATTATGATTGTTAATTGCAACTTTTGTGCCAATTGCAAGTCACCGCTTCAATCAACCTTACAGTTACCAAAAATAAAAAACCTGTAAAGTATTCTTAACAATTTCTGTTTAGAATGCTTTACAGGTTGTAAATAATCTTATCGGACAACTTAACTATTCTTCAATTTAAGATTAAAGATTTTAGGATGAAGAAGTTTTAATGGAAAGGGTGAATTGAGGAGGTGAATTTTTTCCACCGGATTAACCCCCGTATTTTGGACAATATCTCTCTTAATCTAGCCTTTTCTTAAAATTACATTGTTTTTCATTTCCTTTTGTCCTTTTTGGAGTCTAGCCATTTCTTCCATTCCATCAAGGGTAAAGGCTTCGCCCGACTATCGTCGCCCTTGATTCCACTCCAGAAATAGCTATTTTTATTTTGGGACAAAAGGAAGAAAAAATGGAAGGGGAGGGTTAAACTCGAACCTCTTTGATTTTTACCTTTTCCTGCATTTGCTTTACGTAAAATTCCATTGGTGACAAGTCTAGAATGCTAGAATGCATGCTTCTCTCGTTATAGAACACCATAAATTCTGTAACGACTTCATAGGCCTGTGCATATGTTTCAAATTGCCATCTGGATAAGCAATCATCCTCAAAAATCCGATGAAATGATTCGATATGAGCATTCATATTCGGTGTTTTTGGTGGGATTCTTTCATGTTCAATTTTGTAATTTTCACAAAACTCCTCAAAAGTATGGGAAATAAACTGTGGTCCATTATCTGTTCGAATCACAGGTTTTTCCAATTTGTCGAATAATTGGCGTTTAAACAAAGCTCGCTGCAATGCTAGATTTACATCGCTGCCAGTACAGCTTAAGCCCATGTGGTAGTCCACTATGCTTCGGTCATAGACGTCGATTATGGACATGACAAAGAAAAATCGATCTTCGCCTTCTACGTGGCCATATTTAATGTCTGCCTCCCAGAGTTTATTGGAACTGTTAATGATGCGGTTCCGTGCTAGTTTTCTAGGGTGTGAGACTTTCTTTTTGCGTTGTGGGCGTAAAATGCCCAATTCTTTGCATATTCGGTAGACCTTTTTCTTGTTAATTTTTAGGTTGTATTTACGTCGAAGAACCTTAGTCAGCTTGCGGTAGCCGTAGTTATAGCCATCGCCGGCAATCTCTTCTAGTAAGAATTCTTTGATTTGTTCGTCAGATACCTTTTGACCGTCCTCTTTGAAGGAATAACCTGGTGCTGGACGCCCCTCACTTACTTTTTTCTCTTCCACCCGGTAGTTCTTTTGATAATAGTAGGTGGACCGAGGAATACCAATGATTTTTAGCACCTTTGAAACTGAGTAGCCTTTTTGGATCCACGCCTCCGCTACTTCAAGTTTTTCAGCAAGTGAGGGTTTTTCTTTTTTATAAGGTCTCGTAAAATGGCAATCTCTAGGTCTTTTTCACCTAGTAATATCTTAAGTTTTTCGTTTTCCTTGGACATCTCTTTTGGATCAAAATCAGGCAACACAGCGACATCTACGTGTCCGTACTGGCCATTTTTATATTCGGTACACCAACGACTTACCATGTTTGGATTTAGATTATATCGACGAGCCACTAGGGACTTATTACCTGTCTCTGTAGCCTCTTTAATCACTTGTAGTTTAAATTCCTTGGAATGTCTTGTTCGTGTCATGTTGTCAGCCTCCTTGGTACATTAAGCAGTATAAAATAAATTACTCTTATTGTCCAAGTTCATTTAGGGGCTTATGAGCCACCACTTCATTCACCCTTTTCATTTTCATGATGTTTAAAATATTCCCATGTCCCAATTCTCCGCAAGGTGCTTCAACAACATTACGCCACCGGTACTGTTTCCGTATTGATCAATAGCCGGTCCATAAACTCCAATACCCCATCCGTTCGAAAAAGGTGCCTTTTCTGCTGAGCGAGGTGGGACAGCTGCCATAATTCCACCAGACACACCACTTTTGGCGGGTATACCTACAAATGCTGCGAACTTACCGGAGTAATTGTACATTCCACAAGTTAGCATCAAGGTTTTGGCTAAGCGCGTTACCTTTTTAGGAATAATTTGTTCATTTGTAAAAGGATGTCTTCCATCTTTAGCTAAAACAAGTCCAATAATCGCTAAATCATATGCTGTAATTTCAATTGCACATTGCTTCAAATATACCTCAAGTGTTTCTTCTACCTCTGACTTCAAATAGCCTGTTTCCTTAAGCCAGTAAGCTATCGACCGATTTCGATTGGCGGTCTCCCATTCAGATTGAAAAACTTCATTGTTGATCGTTGGGCGTCTACCAATCATTTTTTCTATTAAATCGAGAATTCTGTTGAGCTTTTCAGTGGGAGAATCTCCATTTAACATGGAGGATACAGTGAGAGCTCCTGCATTAATCATTGGATTAAACGGTCTTCCTGGCTGGTTAATTTCCAATCGAAAAATGGAGTTATAAGCATCTCCTGTAGGCTCGACATCTACATACTCTAACACTTGAGAAATACCATAATCTATACAAACAGCTATAAAACTAATAACCTTAGAAATGCTTTGCAATGTGAATGACGTATCCACATTACCAGATTTTAAAATCATACCATCTTGAGAAATCAAACAAATACCCAAATCAGTAGGGTTTGCTTTTTGTAAAGCAGGAATATAACTTGCACATTCACCGTGATGCGTATAGAGCTTATGCTTTATAAGCCAATCGTCTAACTGAAGCTGCATATTCATTTGTTGTGTAATAGAAGGAATAGTCTCTTCCATACCTTCAACTCCAATATTAATAAATTGAAAACCCTATTAATTTTAATACAATATTAGGGTCAGTCCAAATTTCTTTAGTATTATCTTTTTTGAAAGAGTGTAGACTTTATCCGCTCTTATGGCAGATGTTACTTTCAAATTACCCTCAGATAAATCTTTTTCCTCTATTATGATTGAATAATCAAGGTCTTTTAATTGTGATTCATGAATAATTAGGCTTATTATAACATCTTAACATCCTTAATTCGAATATCGCCAGAATCCTCAGATTAAAAGTGATCTACCTTATCCAAACCATAACGGATTTTTATCTTTGCCAGAATGCAACGATATCACGGCTATCCCATCGTCATCAAGAACATTCGAGACCGGATGAAAAGACTGCATAGAATCGCAGGTTTAAATGAAAATTTAACTCCGGACAGTCTAAGGCACACTCATACATCCCTGCTTAACGAAGCCCGTGTTTCACTCGAACAGATCATAGACTGCCTCGGCATAACGGTGACGATATCACGAAAAACGTATACCCCCACGTCACTTAGAAATGAAAAAAGTGGCTTCCCACAAGTTTGCACAACTCATAAGAAACCTCTAATTTTAGGAGAGAAATGTTAGCAAAATGTTAGCAAACCACTCTCAACTTACTACAAAACCCAGTCATATNAGCCACCACTTCATTCACCCTTTTCATTTTCATGATGTTTAAAATATTCCCATGTCCCAATTCTCCGCAAGGTGCTTCAACAACATTACGCCACCGGTACTGTTTCCGTATTGATCAATAGCCGGTCCATAAACTCCAATACCCCATCCGTTCGAAAAAGGTGCCTTTTCTGCTGAGCGAGGTGGGACAGCTGCCATAATTCCACCAGACACACCACTTTTGGCGGGTATACCTACAAATGCTGCGAACTTACCGGAGTAATTGTACATTCCACAAGTTAGCATCAAGGTTTTGGCTAAGCGCGTTACCTTTTTAGGAATAATTTGTTCATTTGTAAAAGGATGTCTTCCATCTTTAGCTAAAACAAGTCCAATAATCGCTAAATCATATGCTGTAATTTCAATTGCACATTGCTTCAAATATACCTCAAGTGTTTCTTCTACCTCTGACTTCAAATAGCCTGTTTCCTTAAGCCAGTAAGCTATCGACCGATTTCGATTGGCGGTCTCCCATTCAGATTGAAAAACTTCATTGTTGATCGTTGGGCGTCTACCAATCATTTTTTCTATTAAATCGAGAATTCTGTTGAGCTTTTCAGTGGGAGAATCTCCATTTAACATGGAGGATACAGTGAGAGCTCCTGCATTAATCATTGGATTAAACGGTCTTCCTGGCTGGTTAATTTCCAATCGAAAAATGGAGTTATAAGCATCTCCTGTAGGCTCGACATCTACATACTCTAACACTTGAGAAATACCATAATCTATACAAACAGCTATAAAACTAATAACCTTAGAAATGCTTTGCAATGTGAATGACGTATCCACATTACCAGATTTTAAAATCATACCATCTTGAGAAATCAAACAAATACCCAAATCAGTAGGGTTTGCTTTTTGTAAAGCAGGAATATAACTTGCACATTCACCGTGATGCGTATAGAGCTTATGCTTTATAAGCCAATCGTCTAACTGAAGCTGCATATTCATTTGTTGTGTAATAGAAGGAATAGTCTCTTCCATACCTTCAACTCCAATATTAATAAATTGAAAACCCTATTAATTTTAATACAATATTAGGGTCAGTCCAAATTTCTTTAGTATTATCTTTTTTGAAAGAGTGTAGACTTTATCCGCTCTTATGGCAGATGTTACTTTCAAATTACCCTCAGATAAATCTTTTTCCTCTATTATGATTGAATAATCAAGGTCTTTTAATTGTGATTCATGAATAATTAGGCTTATTATAACATCTTAACATCCTTAATTCGAATATCGCCAGAATCCTCAGATTAAAAGTGATCTACCTTATCCAAACCATAACGGATTTTTATCTTTGCCAGAATGCAACGATATCACGGCTATCCCATCGTCATCAAGAACATTCGAGACCGGATGAAAAGACTGCATAGAATCGCAGGTTTAAATGAAAATTTAACTCCGGACAGTCTAAGGCACACTCATACATCCCTGCTTAACGAAGCCCGTGTTTCACTCGAACAGATCATAGACTGCCTCGGCATAACGGTGACGATATCACGAAAAACGTATACCCCCACGTCACTTAGAAATGAAAAAAGTGGCTTCCCACAAGTTTGCACAACTCATAAGAAACCTCTAATTTTAGGAGAGAAATGTTAGCAAAATGTTAGCAAACCACTCTCAACTTACTACAAAACCCAGTCATATCAAGGGTTTGAGGGCGTTATGTCAGCTCCAGCGGCTAGCCCCTCGAGGTCATAAGCCACTCTAGAAAAGAAAGCAAAAAATACCTTCTTTCCTAGATCGTCTTATGTTTGTCGGGGCTGAACGAGCCGCTTCTGCTTTTCGATATTACATCATGCCGCCCACATACTTCTAGAGTGTAAGATTGTTAACATTGAGTGCAGAAAGTGCGGTAAATCAACGTTTTGGATGTTTTTGTCTGTAACATCTTTAACGGGGGTTTACCGTTTTTTATGGGATTGCGTTAGCAAAATGTTAGCATGGCAGATAACATGATGTAGGGGGTTTCCTAAAGCCGACAACTCTACAAGATATTTTACTACTTGTTTTTATTTATTGAACTTAAGTATAAGTCTAATGAATCTTCGACCTCAATTGTGACTAACTTAATAAAAGCATCATATACTTTTTGTGTATGTGCTTTATCTAATGCTTCGTAATAAGCTAAGCGGTTTTCTACTTTAATAACAATTGGTGGAAAACCGTTTTTCATAAGTTCCAAATTTAACAACAAGCGTGCTGTTCGGCCGTTTCCATCAATAAACGGGTGAATTCCAACAAAAATAGCATGAAGCATAGCTCCTCGAGCAACCGGATGCAATACTCTCGTTTCTGCTTGTTCATACCATCCTATCAACCCCTCCATTTCTTCTTTTATGAGAAAGGGAGCTGGGGGTATATGCTTGGCGCCAGAAATAAAAACTTGCTGATCCCGATATACACCTGCATATTCATCATCAATTCCCTTTAGTACAAGTCGATGTAGATTCTTAATTTGCCACTCCGTCAAAGGTTCACCCTTTTTTACAATCTCCTCAACAAAGTGAATCGCATCACGATGATTAATAACCTCCAAATGTTCACGTAGCGTTTTGCCACCAATAGTAATTCCTTCTAGAACTACCTTCGTTTCGTTGATCGTTAAAGTGTTTCCTTCAATTGCATTTGTATTATATGTCCATTCGAGTAACAACTTTTCACGTAAACTTTTGACTGTATATTTGGGTAATGGCCGATTGGCATCTAGAAGAGCCTTTTTTTGATTAATTTGTTCGAACATAGGCTTCACCTCTCTCACTGAAACAAATACTTAAATCGCGAATACCATTGTTGCTCTGAATATACCTTCTAAACCAATTTTAATCAATTATTTGATAAAAGGTATATATATTTCAATTTGCACCAACCTCNTAAATCAACGTTTTGGATGTTTTTGTCTGTAACATCTTTAACGGGGGTTTACCGTTTTTTATGGGATTGCGTTAGCAAAATGTTAGCATGGCAGATAACATGATGTAGGGGGTTTCCTAAAGCCGACAACTCTACAAGATATTTTACTACTTGTTTTTATTTATTGAACTTAAGTATAAGTCTAATGAATCTTCGACCTCAATTGTGACTAACTTAATAAAAGCATCATATACTTTTTGTGTATGTGCTTTATCTAATGCTTCGTAATAAGCTAAGCGGTTTTCTACTTTAATAACAATTGGTGGAAAACCGTTTTTCATAAGTTCCAAATTTAACAACAAGCGTGCTGTTCGGCCGTTTCCATCAATAAACGGGTGAATTCCAACAAAAATAGCATGAAGCATAGCTCCTCGAGCAACCGGATGCAATACTCTCGTTTCTGCTTGTTCATACCATCCTATCAACCCCTCCATTTCTTCTTTTATGAGAAAGGGAGCTGGGGGTATATGCTTGGCGCCAGAAATAAAAACTTGCTGATCCCGATATACACCTGCATATTCATCATCAATTCCCTTTAGTACAAGTCGATGTAGATTCTTAATTTGCCACTCCGTCAAAGGTTCACCCTTTTTTACAATCTCCTCAACAAAGTGAATCGCATCACGATGATTAATAACCTCCAAATGTTCACGTAGCGTTTTGCCACCAATAGTAATTCCTTCTAGAACTACCTTCGTTTCGTTGATCGTTAAAGTGTTTCCTTCAATTGCATTTGTATTATATGTCCATTCGAGTAACAACTTTTCACGTAAACTTTTGACTGTATATTTGGGTAATGGCCGATTGGCATCTAGAAGAGCCTTTTTTTGATTAATTTGTTCGAACATAGGCTTCACCTCTCTCACTGAAACAAATACTTAAATCGCGAATACCATTGTTGCTCTGAATATACCTTCTAAACCAATTTTAATCAATTATTTGATAAAAGGTATATATATTTCAATTTGCACCAACCTCTAACTACGTTCCATTAATATTTATAATCTTTTAAAAATAGCTTTTATTGAGGATGTTCACTTGCTTTTAAATTGTTAAAAATTGATATCCCTTTTTTAGTTCACACTACAAGAATAATTGAATTTGTTGGCTTTTCTCTTTGTTTGATTACGAGATGTACTACGACCTTGTGCTTTATAGAGATCCTTTTTTAATTGTATATTTTCTTAGTATATCAATCTCTTTTAAAGCTTGATTGAGCTGTTCTTGAATATCCATAAGGCTACTCCCATCATAAAAATCTTTAACTCTAGTTTAGACAAGAAAGCACTTATTTAACAGTATATCTAATAAAAATAAACACTATGATAGTTGTTTTCTTTACTCCGAAATTAATGGAAAACCTTTTATAGTTATGGTTTAATATAGACAAAAAATTGGAAGGACCGAAGAGCAACAAGTGCGAATACAAGTAGTTAGGCTCGTGGGAGTTAAGGTAGATTATTAGAAGATATTTTTCGAATGGCTGTCCTACTAAGAGTTACAAGTAATAAAATAGCCCCCTATTATTTCAATTAATAGGCGGAAATTAAATTTATTTTTTGGCCTGTGGATACATATGCAATGCTAGTGGTTTCTAGTGGTGTAAACAAAGTCCTAAAATTGAATAAGGAAAAAGTAAAATGTCCCCATTCAAGAAGACCTACTTTGGCGAAAAGTTACAGTAGCTTCTACAAATGGTAGTTCTGATAGTTCTTTTATCTTAATCATATTTTTCTAAGTCCTGTCCATTTTTTCTCGCGTATATCAAGGGCTTTTCTGGAAGTATGGAAAAAGTAAAGTTCACGGTTAGGCTTTTGCTTATGTAATTCATGATGTCGACGAAATGCATCCATTGAGTCATCAAAAGAATCTATTACAGCTATTTCATCAACTATTCGAAAATTACTTTCCGAATGCGCTTCAATTGCCTCAATGACAACCCATTTATCTGGGTATGCTTTACGAACTTGTTCCCATAACATTTTATACCCCCCTTTGTGAAGTTGTAACTTCTTAGTTTCATTTTATCAAATATTTCATTTATATACCTTAATTCACGCCTTTTAGATCAATTTTACATAAAAAGATATCTTTAATATTCTCTCAATATTTTCACTCAAAAAATACAAACCACAGTTAAAAATTACTACCCTTGATAAAAAATTCCAGCCTTACATTTCCTTATTATAATAACGAATTATTCATATTCCAATCGGGCATAATGGTTATTTGTTACAGAAATACTGAGAAAGCGAGGTCATTCAAAGAAATGAAAGGTCATTTCTACAGACGGGGCTGCACGAGCCGCTTCTGCTTTTCAATATTACATCATGTGCCCGTGAGTTTAGAGAGTGCAATATTGTTAACTAGAGGTGCAAAGATTGCGGTAAATCAACGTTTTGGATGTTTTTAGCTGTAACATCTTTAACGGGGATTTACGTTTTTTATGTGATTGCGTTAGCAAAATGTTAGCATTTTGATCAAATGTTCGGAAGGTGATGACGAATCAATGTGGAGATAGTGTTTACCTTAACCTAGTTTTTCGTTACTTCCATATTTTCAAAGTCGATGATTAATTTATGTGCAAGAAAAAAATCACTCCCAATGATTCCGTCAAATCCATGCATTTCTCTAACATCACCAAGCTGTATAGTGAAATTGTTAAGTTGAAACTCATCAATATTCATACCACTCACTTTTTGTTCAATGCAAATTTCCGTACCGCCAATTCCGTACATCTTTCGCGTAATAGCATTTTCTAAATCGAGCATCAGACCTATTTCTTCACATAAGTCTGTATCTAATATAGTTGATGAACAGCCGGTATCAATGAGTACGTTGCTAAACATCTTTTTCTGACCAGCATATTCAATCTCAACAGAGACTAGGGGTAAACAGTCATCTATTTGAAATTTCATTCTCTTCTTCGCACTCCTATATATGGCTGCTCTATTACCCTTATTTCTTCGTTATTCGTGTGAAAGATATATAATTCACGATATTGATTTTCCGCGTGTAATTTTTTATACACTTTCCATGCTGCATTGCCATTCTCAAAGTCATCAATTACCGACATTTCTTCGATTATTCGTTCTTTTCCTTTTGCTTCAGACCTTAATGCTTCTACTAAGACACACCGTTTTGGAAAATGCTGACGAACTTCAGACCATTTCATTTACATGCGCCTCCGATTCATTTCAAATTACTTTTAATTATACCATGCCAGATTATACCTCAAGAACTATTAATAGGGATTGTTCCCCCAAAATATTAAATTAACTCCGCCTTTTTCAAAGAACTTATAATATTGATTTGCTGTTTTTTCGGGTATTCCGAAAATCTGTTTTTAATGCAGGGTTCTTTTAATTATCGCTAATAAAAGAATTCGCCATCCCTTTCGTTAAGACAGTCATTACACTTTTTTGAGTGCTTAACCCCCTTGCTTTTGTAAAACTTTTGCTCCCCTATTGTAAAGGTAAACCGTTCTCCGTAAATCCAACATTTCAAATGAAGGTCATGGGGCTCTACACCCTCAAGTACTTCATTGATAGATTCCGCTCATTCTTTTGAATAATTTCTTCAACATCTATAGCATATGGACAACAAAAATTGCAACTGGAAATTGCATTTTTTAAGAATTTACTTATATAGTATCGTAAGAATGGACCTATTTTTAACCTCCTTAATCTAATAAAGGAGGGAACACTATATGACTAGTGTACGAGAACATGTACGTTCTGCACATATGGTAAGAGGACATTTCCGAGCTCGGAAATGGATAAACGCCTACATGATGCCAGAATGTACAATATCAGCACATTTAAGACGAATCTAAAGTGCCATTAAAAAGAGCGTTACTTACTAATGTTAGTAGCGCTCTTTTCATATTTTAATATTGTTATAGATGGATTAAATACATTATTCCTGCTACCAAATGGTACAAAAAAAGTAAAAAAAGAAGCTCCCCAAAACTTCAGCAGACTCATGAGAAGCCTCCGTTAAGAACCTCATGTTAACAAAATGTTAACATTCCACTCTCATCTTACTACAAAACCCAGTCATATCAATGGCCTGAGGGCGTTATGTCTAGCTCCAGTGGCTAGCCCCTCGAGGTCATAAGCCACTCTAGGAATGAAGGCAAGAACACCTTCTTTCCTAGATGGTCTTATGCTTGTCGGGGCTGCACGAGCCGCTTCTGCTTTTCAATATTACATCATGCCGCCCATTCCACCCATGCCGCCCATGTCAGGCATTGCAGGTGCAGCTGGTTCTGGTTTGTCAGCAACTACTGCTTCAGTTGTCAGGAACATAGCGGCAACAGATGCTGCGTTTTGAAGTGCTGAACGAGTTACTTTCGTTGGGTCAACGATACCAGAGTCGATCATGTTTACCCATTCGCCAGTAGCAGCGTTGAAGCCTACGCCTACCTCTTCATGTTTTAGGCGCTCAACGATAACGGAACCTTCAAGGCCAGCGTTAGTAGCGATTGTGCGGATTGGCTCTTCCATGGCGCGAAGAACAATCTTGATACCAGTTGCTTCGTCGCCTTCTGCTTCAAGCTCAGCTACTTTGCTGTATACGTTTAGAAGGGCTACACCACCACCGGATACGATACCTTCTTCAACAGCAGCGCGAGTAGCGTTTAGGGCGTCTTCGATGCGAAGTTTGCGCTCTTTAAGCTCAGTTTCAGTAGCAGCACCAACTTTGATAACAGCTACGCCGCCTGCTAATTTAGCTAAACGCTCTTGTAATTTTTCTTTATCGAATTCAGAAGTAGTTTCTTCTAATTGAACGCGAATTTGGTTGACGCGAGCTTGGATATCGGAAGTTTCGCCAGCACCTTCAACGATTGTTGTGTTTTCTTTTGTTACAACAACTTTAGAAGCGCGTCCTAAAGAAGTGATTGTTGTTGTTTTAAGATCACGGCCTAGTTCTTCTGTGATCACTTCACCGCCGGTTAATGCAGCGATATCTTCAAGCATTGCTTTACGGCGATCACCGAAGCCAGGAGCTTTAACAGCGACTGCATTGAATGTTCCGCGAAGTTTGTTTACTACTAATGTAGCAAGCGCTTCACCTTCAACATCTTCAGCAATCAATAATAATGGCTTGCCTTGTTGCACTACTTGCTCTAGTACTGGTAAGATTTCTTGAATGCTAGAAATCTTTTTATCAGTAATTAAGATATATGGATTGTCAAGTTCAGCTTCCATTTTATCTGTATTGGTTACCATGTATGGAGAAGCGTAGCCGCGGTCAAACTGCATACCTTCAACTACATCCAATTCAGTTGTGAAGCCTTTAGATTCTTCAATAGTGATAACACCGTCATTACCAACGCGCTCCATTGCTTCAGCGATTAATTGGCCAACTTCATTATCATCAGAAGAAATCGCCGCAACTTGGGCAATCGACTCTTTGCCTTCGATTTGTTTGGAAATAGCTTTTAATTCTGTTACAGCAGTTGCAACTGCTTTTTCAATCCCTTTGCGGATGCCCATTGGGTTAGCACCAGCAGTTACGTTCTTTAAGCCTTCGCGAATCATTGCTTGAGCAAGAACTGTTGCAGTCGTTGTACCGTCACCGGCAACATCGTTTGTTTTGCTAGCTACTTCAGCAACAAGCTTTGCACCCATGTTTTCGAATGCATCTTCTAATTCAATTTCTTTTGCAATCGTTACACCGTCGTTCGTGATAAGTGGTGAACCGAATTTTTTCTCAAGAACCACGTTGCGTCCTTTAGGTCCAAGAGTTACTTTTACTGCATCTGCTAGTGTGTCAACCCCGCGAAGCATCGCGCGGCGTGCGTCTTCACTAAATTTAATCTCTTTAGCCATTGTTCAAAAACCTCCTCAATATGTTTAAAACTTTTTACGTTCTATTTACTTGGAAAGATTCCTTTAGTTATTCTACTACAGCAAGAATATCGCTTTCACGTAAAATTAAGTATTCAGTACCTTGGTATTTAACCTCTGTACCAGAGTATTTTGAGAAGATAATGCGATCGCCGACAGAAACATCAAGTGCAACACGTTCACCGTTATCAAGAACACGGCCACTACCTACAGCTACTACTTTTCCTTCCTGCGGCTTTTCTTTTGCTGAATCCGGTAATACAATACCGCTGGCAGTCTTTTCTTCAGTTTCTACTAGTTCGATGATAATGCGATCACCTAATGGTCTTAACACTTGAAACAACCTCCTCAAATATGTGTATTCGGTCATTTATTAGCACTCATCCTTAATGAGTGCTAACACAATTATTATAATAATGAATCTCTTTATTTTTTGCAAGTCTAACGCATAAAAAATTTCTGTTTTTTTCCACCTTATAAAGTATGGGAATAAACAACCTTTCTATACATACTTTTAAAATAAAAGTTTTCCAAATTGAATGCGGCGGGCAATAACGGTAAAATGAAATGTGATTCCATTAAAACTAGCGATTACCATATTCAGTAAATATAAAGGAGAATACATTTTTGAAGAAGGAATATTGGATTATCTTACTTGTATATATTGCAATGCAGTTTTCGAGCTTTATCGGAATTCCTGCGTTAGTCTGGATCTTTAAGAATGCAGGGATTAACAGAGGTTTATCTGTTCCCATTTGGCTGCTCATCAGTTTTTCCATTGCACTTATTATCATTCTGTTTATTTTACGAAAAGACAGTGATCGTTCCGATGTTAGAAAAAAAAGTCCCTTCAGCATTTCATTCATGTGGGCATTTTTGGGAGTCTTTCTAGCTTTGTTTTCACAGTATGTCGCGGCAATTATTGAACAAATGTTAGGCATTCAACCAGGTTCTGAAAATACACAGGACATCCTAAACATTATTGATGTACTCCCCTTAACTATGATTGTTACAAGTATCATCGGCCCTATCTTAGAGGAAATTGTCTTTCGTAAAGTAATCTTTGGCAGCCTCTATAAACGGTTTAATTTCCTAATCTCCGGGCTTCTCAGTTCAGTTATCTTTGCCGCTGCCCATATGGAGTTCGAACATATTATTCTTTATTCTGCGATGGGACTGACATTTGCCTTTCTTTATGTAAAAACCAATCGGATTATCGTGCCAATTTTTGCCCATGTGGCAATGAACACACTCGTTGTGTTGGTCCAGCTCGTTTTTCGTGAAGATATTGAAAGGCTGCAGCGAAATTTAGATGCGATGCAAAATTTTATTGGAGGATTTTTATGAGACGTTCACCCTTGTTTTCTGGTTTTTTCTATTTCCTTTTAGGAGCATTATTTACCTATTTTGCCATCGATGATGTGCAAAAGAATGGCTGGGGATTTTTCAGCTACCTGCTCGTTATTCTTGCTACATTCGATTTCGGCTCAGCGATAAAAATGATCGCTTTCCATTTTAAATATAAAGATCAATTAAAGTGAAACTTCCATCAGTGGGGGTCTTACTGCCCGTTAAGGCAGGATAAAAAATAACTCGGGTGCCTGACACCCGAGTTTCTTTATTCTTCTTCAATTTGAATTTCGACATCATTAGGATAATGCTTTAAAAAGTAGACAAGTGATTGAAGCTCGACTGCTAAATCAATATGATGGACGCGAATCGCAGGTGGGACATTTAATCGTGCTGGGGTAAAATTTAATATCCCCTTTACATTCGTATTGACAAGACGGTCGGTAATCACTTGTGCAGCCTGAGCTGGAACCGTTAAGATAATGACTGAGATTTGCTCCGCATTTAACTGTTCTTCTAAATCACCCATGGCAAACACCGGAACATCACCAATTGAGGCGCCAACTTTCTCCGGGTCAACATCAAAAGCACAGGTAATTTTCGTATTATTATTTTTTAAAAAATTATAATTTAAAAATGCAGTGCCCAAATTCCCTACACCAACAAGAGCCACCTTTGTTAACTCATCCTGGTCTAGTGTTTTACGAAAGAAAGATAACAAATAATTCACATTATAGCCATAGCCCTTTTTCCCGAGCGCACCAAAATAAGAAAAGTCCCTGCGAATTGTTGCTGAGTCTACCTTGACTGCTTCACTTAATTCAGCTGATGACACCCGCTGTTTACCTGATGAATGTAAGTTTTTCAAAAACCGATAGTATAAAGGCAGCCGCTTGGCTGTAGCCTGCGGAATTTTCATTGTTTCATTAGCCATAATCTCCTACACCCCACTTACATACAATTTATATTTCAGATTCTCAATTTCGTTTAAAATCCCCGCTTTTACCCCCAGTTTTTTCCACTAAATAGGATGGTCCGATTATCATTCCTTTATCTACTGCCTTACACATGTCATAAACCGTTAAGGCACAAACCGAGGCAGCCGTTAGCGCTTCCATCTCTACGCCAGTAACTCCTTTTGTTTTTACTGAAGTCTCAATATGTAGCTGATACTGGCCTGATTGAAGCTGTTCCCAGGAGAAGCTGACATTTACACCAGTTAGTGGGATTGGGTGGCACATCGGAATAATCTCCCATGTCTTTTTAGCCGCCATTACTGCGGCCACCTGAGCCACTGCCAACACATCGCCTTTTCTCATTTCATGATTCGTTATTTTCTGGTAGATTTCTTCGTTAACCGTGATGCTAGAATGCGCCAGCGCAGTTCGTGCCGTCTCAAGTTTAGCACTGACATCTACCATTTTTGCCCTGCCCTCATTATTAAAATGAGTAAATTCTGTCATGATAACTCCTCCAAAACAAATAATACTATATTTTAACACATCTGTCTGTGAATCTTTGAACGAACGGTATATTTTTTTGAACTATCTAACCAATTACCATATCCGCAATTATTGCTGACATGTATAGAATACGATACACTATTGCTAGGTTGAGGTGAATGAAAATGATTTTACTACAAGTAAATCAATTACAAAAATATTATGGTGCTGACCTTATTTTATCGAATATAAAGCTTGAATTACAAACACGAGACCGGGTGGCTCTGGTTGGCCGTAATGGAGCTGGAAAATCTACTTTATTAAAAATAATTGCCGGCCATTTGTCTTATGATGGCGGGCAGATTATCAAACCAAAAGAGGCAAACATTGGATATTTGGCACAGAATACAGGCTTAGAATCCAACTTATCTATTTGGGCAGAAATGTTAACTGTTTTTGCTGACTTACGCTTGATGGAAACGTCCTTGCGCAGATTAGAAGAACAAATGTCTGATCCACAAATCTTTGAAAACCAAGATAAATATGAACGGGTTTTACATGAATATGATCAGCTTCAAGTTCGCTTCAAAGAGCAGGGCGGCTATCAATATGAAGCAGATATCCGGTCGGTGCTGCATGGACTTAATTTCCACGATCCTTCAGTCATGATTGACAGTTTAAGCGGCGGACAAAAAACAAGACTAGCACTAGGAAAACTACTATTAACCAAGCCTGACATTTTAATATTGGACGAGCCGACTAACCATCTTGATATTGAAACACTATCTTGGCTTGAACAATACTTACAAGGCTACGAAGGGGCTATCTTAATTGTCTCGCATGACCGCTATTTCTTGGATAAAGTTGTCACGCAGGTATACGAGTTATCACGCAATCGGATGCAGCGGTTTTCTGGCAACTATAGTGACTATCTTGAGCAAAAAGCGGCCAATTACGAGCGGGACCTGAAGCTTTTTGAAAAGCAACAGCAAGAGATTGCTGCCCTAAAGGACTTTATTCAACGCAATATTGCCCGCGCTACGACCACCAAACGGGCGCAAAGCCGTCGGAAAAGGCTAGAGAAAATCGAGGTCATGGACAAGCCGCTTGGTGATGAGAAGTCAGCAAACTTTTCGTTTGAAATTGAAAAACAAAGTGGCAATGATGTCTTATCGATTCAATCCCTTGCGATTGGTTATGATGGCAAAAAGGTATCAGAAAACATCTCTTTCCGTGTATTTAGAGGCGACAGTATCGCCCTTGTCGGCCCAAACGGAATCGGAAAATCAACTCTCTTAAAGACAATTATTGAGCAGCTCCAGCCGCTTAACGGTGAAATTTCTTATGGCACCAATTTATCAATAGGTTATTACGATCAAGAACAGGCAAACTTACAATCGAATAAACGAGTGCTGAATGAATTATGGGACGAATATCCGCTTAAACCGGAAAAGGACATCCGTACTGTTTTGGGCAATTTTCTATTTTCTGGTGATGATGTGTTAAAGACAGTCTCGTCATTAAGTGGTGGTGAGAAGGCTCGACTGGCATTGGCAAAACTCATGATGGAAAAAGCCAATTTATTGATCCTGGACGAACCGACTAACCATCTCGATCTTGATAGTAAGGAAGTTCTTGAGAATGCCTTGATTGATTATCCAGGGACACTTTTGTTTGTTTCCCACGATCGATACTTTATTAACCGGATTGCTACCAAGGTCATCGAGCTAGCACCTGAAGGCTGTACTGAGTACTTGGGAGACTATGATTATTTTGTTGAGAAAAAATTAGAGCAAGAGGAACTGGCAGCACTAGAAGCGGCCGCTGCAACGAAAAATTCAACAGCTGGAAAAAGTCCCGATAAGATTAATTATCAACAAGATAAGGAAAGCAAAAAGCTTGAGCGCCAAAGAAAGCGAAAACTTGAAGAGCTTGAACAGCGAATTGAGGAGCTGGAAGAGCAAATTGGAGAGTTTGAACAATTACTTTGTGATCCAGAGGTTTTTCAAAATCATGAAAAGATAATGGAGATTCACAAGAACCAAGAAAAAGCTAAGCTTGAGCTTGAACAATTAATGGATGAATGGACCGAGCTAGCAGAATAATTCTAAAAGGCAGTCAATGGCTGCCTTTTTAATTTATCTTACCTTAACGTGCAGTAAGACCCCCACTGATGGAGGTTTTACTTTATCACCAGTTTTTCCACAAAGTTATTCACAAGGCAGGAGTATTAACAACAAATAATGTTCCATTTTTCCACAATATCCACAATTACCAACAGGTTTATCCACATTATCAACAGGATGTTAATAAGTTGTACACAGGCTTAAAATAAGTTCAATTGAGCTTATCCACATAAAGATGGTCTTAATCAAACGTTTAATTAACTAACTGGCATAGAAAAGAGCAGGGACACAAATTGCATCACCTAACACACACGCGGGCAGCACCACATTTTTGATTAGCAAATTTAATCAAACGTTTGAATTGAAAAAGACACTCATTCATCCAGTAACGAGCTCTCTTTCTGGGACAAAAAAAGGTTAAATAACTTTCAAAAATGCATGGTAATTCGCAAGGGATTCGTTAAGGGGATAGGGTTGAGAATCATAAGCGGAGAATTTCCGTCTAATGGAAATTTTGAGGCTTAATAGGCTGATATAAGCGGACATATTCCGCTTACTACCTCTAAATAAGACAAAATCCAAGGATTTGAAGTCAAGTCTTGATTCTTGTGTAAATTTCTAGCCAACAGTTTCAACGATTATTGTGGGGAAGGAGTGTCACTCCCCCCATTCATTTTTTTTGCGAAACTTCCATGGGTATTTCACTTCATATCCGGGGAGGGGTGTCAAATGCCTTTCAATTTGACAGCCCTCCCCGGATATGAAATCATCCATGATGGAAGTGAAGCTGAAAAATTAACGTAGATTGCCAAAAAGTGCTCTCCTCTTGGAGTATGAAGTCTCCTGATATTGCATCAATACAGCGCCAATTAAACGGAAGGCAGATTGCGTATTAGGAAACACTCGTATGACCTTCTCCCTTCGGCGTAGTTCCTGATTCAGCCTTTCAAGGGAGTTTGTGCTCTTGATAAAGACACGTACATTTTCTGGGAAGTTCATATATTGGATGGCATCTTCGAAGCCATCATCCAAGAGTTCCAAAGCCCCCTGGTATTTAGTTTCATTCTCGAAATGGCTCATGACCTCATCCTTGAACTTTCGAATGTCATCCATAGTCACTGCTTTGAATATTCGCCTAATCATCGTGCGTATTTCCGAGGAGTCCTTTTTAGGTAGCTTGTCCATGATATTTCGCAAGAAATGGACATTGCATCTTTGCCACGAGGTGCCAATGAACTCACGCTGTATAGCCTTTTTCAGGCCCTGATGGGCATCAGATATCACCAGTTGAGGAGACTGGAGGCCACGTGATTTAAGGTGTTGGAGGAATCGGCTCCAACTCTCGTAAGACTCCGCATGGTCCACGCTTAACCCTAGGATTTCCCGCTTACCGTGGTCAGTGATGGCAGAGGCAATATAGACGGCTTTTGAGACGACCTTTTGGTGCTCCCGGACTTTAATGTACATAGCATCCACAAAAAGAAAAGGGTAGTAAGTGGTGTTTAATGGCCTCTTAGACCAGTCGTTGATGACTGGGTCTAGTTTCTGGGTCAATGTGGATACCAGTGATTTGGAGACATTTTCCCCACAGAGCTGTTCTACGATATTAGTGACTTTCCTAGTGGAAACGCCATTGATGACCATCTCAAGCATGGAGAGGATCAATGCCTGATCCCACCGTGCATACTTCTCAAATACAGAAGTGGTAAACTCCCCATTACGGGTCCTTGGGACCTTCAGCTTGATCTTACCAATGCTCAACGTCAAATCACGTTCATAGTAACCATTACGATAATCCCTACGCTCGTCCGAGCGTTCATAGGAGGAAACCTGTAAATACTCATCCCTCTCCTTTTCCATAAATTCATTCAACACCAATACAATGGCTGATTTCATCACCATTTCGATATTAGAATTCATGACAGATTCTTTTAAAAGGTTGATATCTAGGTTAAACTGTAATTGAGTCATTTTATTTTCCTCTCCTCATTGTTTATCATCGCTGAAAACAGTGTTGACAAGAGTGAATAAAATGACTCATTCTTTTTACACAATTATATGGACTTAATCAGGATTTGAATCATATAAGCGGAAAAACTTCCCTTAATTCGAGGGAAATATAGGTATTTCCCAGCATAAGCGGAAATTTTACGTCTATTTCAGACACAGCGAATTAGGTGGTAATTTTATATCTATTTTAGCTATTCAATTATCAGATAAAAAATAGCTAGTCATAAATTGGTATTTTCTAGGTAATTAAAATGCCATTTTTATTGGCTAGTTTATCAAAAATATTGCTAGATAATAAAAATAGGGCAAGAAAATTATCTGCAATTCCTCACCCTATTTCCTTGCTATTTACTGTATTGCACCTTTAAAGAGAAGCCTCCTTAATTTAGGAGGGACCTTACTCATCATCGTTATACGTTTCAATTTCCAGCCCCGGAATTGCGTTTAAATCCAAGTCTGCTCTTACACCCTTTTCATACATAATACTACCAGCTGCAGCAATCATCGCTGCATTATCGGTACATAATGATAGCGGTGGAATCACTAGTTCAACTGCTGTATTTGCAAAAGCTGCCTCTAAAGCGCCTCGCAGTCCTTTATTCGCCGCGACACCACCTGCCACCAGCAGCTGTTTGACTCCATATTCTGCTACAGCACGTTGGGTTTTTCTGACTAACACATCAACAACACTGGCCTGAAAACTGGCAGCAAGATCCTCAGGGGCAATAGTTTCACCTCGTTGTTCTGCATTATGAACGGTATTAATTACAGCTGATTTAAGGCCGCTAAAGCTAAAATCATAGGAACCTTCCTCCAGCCACGCCCGCGGCAAATCAATCGTCGGTTTGCCTTCATGTGCTAAGCGGTCAATATGTGGACCGCCCGGATATGGCATATGTAGTGTTCGTGCCACTTTATCATACGCTTCCCCGGCTGCATCATCACGCGTCTCACCAATCACTTCGTAATGACCATGTTCTTTCATATAGACAAGCTCGGTGTGTCCTCCTGAAACAACTAGGGCCAATAATGGAAAGGTAAACTCTGTGACCAGTCGATTTGCGTATATATGCCCAGCAATATGGTGAACAGGAACAAGTGGTTTTTGGCTGGCAAAGGCCAATGCTTTTGCGGCATTTACACCAATTAAGAGGGCACCTACCAACCCGGGTCCCTCGGTAACGGCGATGCCATCGATTGTTTCCATGGTTAAATCAGCCCGTCTTAACGCCTCCTCTATCACAATCGTGATTTGTTCGACGTGATGCCTTGAGGCAATTTCCGGAACAACTCCACCAAATCGCTTATGGCTTTCAATTTGGGAAGCAACTACATTTGCCACAATTTCACGACCATTCTTTACTATGGCTGCAGCTGTTTCGTCACAGCTTGTTTCAATACCTAAAATATATATATCTTTTTTCATAAATTCACCCACATTACTAAGGCATCTTCCTGATTATCTGAATAATAACCTTTACGGATTCCGCCATTTTGAAATCCCATTTTCCGATACAATGATTGAGCGATATGATTCGTTACCCTTACCTCTAACGTCATTGTCTTTGCACCCCTCTCACGAGCAAGCGCCATTAATTGACGCATCATCGCATCCCCTAATTTTTTCCCACGGTATTCAGGGAGGATGGCTACATTGGTCACATGTGACTCATCAATAACAATCCATGTACCACAGTAACCGATAACCCGATGATTATGCTCAAGAACGATATAAACGGCAAAATGGTTGTTATGCAGTTCATTATAAAAAGCTTCCCTGCTCCACGGCAGGGTAAACGATGCATGCTCTACTTCTAATACCTCATCAATATCCTCTTCCCGCATAAAACGAAAAACATATGAATCGTCCATTCTCTCTAGTTCCTATCCATTTATCATTTTTCCTTGTTTTTCTAACCACTTGGCTTCAGCCTCTGCCAAGCGAATATAGTTTGGCGTAAACGTATGAATATCTTCTTCCGGCCTGTATGCTCCTAATAAAGCTAATTCTCCAGGGCGTGGATTTTGTTCAGTCGGACTAGCAAACAACGCCTTACTCCCCAATTGGTCTGCAAACATTTGTTGATGGAGGGAAACATCATTACCTACGAACAACACTGGCTTGTCCAATTGCCCTAATTCTTTTGCCCATTCAACTGCCATGGTCAACCGATCTGATTTGAGAACCTTAAGCTGTCCTAGTTCAAAATGATACAGCCCAGTATAAATTTGTCCCCTTCGTGCATCAAATAATGGGGAAACATAACCAGTAAAGTATCGGCCCACTCCTGCTGCTAATATCTCTAAGCTGGAAATCCCGACAAGTGGAATATTTAACGACCATGCTAGAGTTTTAGCAATTGTCACCCCAATCCGGACTCCAGTGTATGAGCCGGGACCTTTTGCTACAACAATTCTTGTTAAATCCTTTGGCGTTTTTTCACATTCATTCATGAGAATTTGAATCGCTGGCATAATCCGAATTGAATGGTTCTTTTTTAAATTGGTTATATATTCGCCAATGACCACGTTATTATTATACAGAGCTATTCCCAAAGGATTGTTAGAAGTATCAATTGCTAAAATCGTCATTGAAAAATCTCCTTACATAATTGCTGATATCTTTGCCCATGTGGTTGGAGGACAATTTTTCGTTGGTTATCTTTTTGATGATAGATATAAATAGTCAACAAGTTACTAGGCAGTTGCTCTTTTATGATGTGGGCCCATTCAACTACGGTTACACCATTGCCTTCAAAGTATTCATCAAATCCTAAGTCCTCCAGTGTATCTGCTACTCGATACACATCCATATGATATAATGGTAACTTTCCTGTATATTCCTTAATAATCGTAAATGTCGGGCTATTAACCGTTCTCTTAATGCCTAATCCCTTTGCTAAACCTTTTGTAAATGTGGTTTTGCCAGCTCCTAAATCTCCTTCAAGTGCAAGCACATCCCCCGGTTGTAGAAAGGAAGCTAGCCTTTCAGCAAATTCAGATGTCTCCTGCGAATTTCTTGTGATTAATTCATAATGGTCCATCTTATCACCTATTTTATTCTAGAAAAAAATGTCTATTTACATTGTACCTTATTTTGATACAAAAAAACCTTAGGATGTTTCCTAAGGAATTCATTTTATATGTATAAGTTGTAAACATAAAAAAAGCCGAAACTCAGTTTCGTACCTTCTTCAGGTAAAAATGGCGGTCTGGACGGGACTCGAACCCGCGACCTCCTGCGTGACAGGCAGGCATTCTAACCAGCTGAACTACCAGACCAAATTGCGGGGGCAGGATTTGAACCTGCGACCTTCGGGTTATGAGCCCGACGAGCTACCGGACTGCTCCACCCCGCGATAATAAAAGATATTAATTTAAATTATGCCCTTAGACACTGACTGTCCCCATCTCAGAAAGCTTATTCAAGTAGCGACTCAATGGGTACAACTCGCAGATTATTCATGGAAGCAACGCTCGTTGCTCCACCCCGCGATAATAGAAATATATAAAAGATTAAACAACAGCCCGGCAGCGTCCTACTCTCACAGGGGTAAAACCCCAACTACCATCGGCGCTGAGAAGCTTAACTTCCGTGTTCGGTATGGGAACGGGTGTGACCTTCTCGCCATCACCGCCGGACTATTTACTTTTTGAGGTTCATTCCCTCAAAACTAGATAATGCAGAAGAAGTTCCATTGAAGAACGAGTTATCGTTTTGGTTAAGTCCTCGATCGATTAGTATCAGTCAGCTCCACATGTCACCATGCTTCCACCTCTGACCTATCAACCTGATCATCTTTCAGGGATCTTACCAAGCTTACGCTTGAGGGAAATCTCATCTCGAGGGGGGCTTCATGCTTAGATGCTTTCAGCACTTATCCCGTCCGCACATAGCTACCCAGCGATGCCTTTGGCAAGACAACTGGTACACCAGCGGTGCGTCCATCCCGGTCCTCTCGTACTAAGGACAGCTCCTCTCAAATTTCCTGCGCCCACGACGGATAGGGACCGAACTGTCTCACGACGTTCTGAACCCAGCTCGCGTACCGCTTTAATGGGCGAACAGCCCAACCCTTGGGACCGACTACAGCCCCAGGATGCGATGAGCCGACATCGAGGTGCCAAACCTCCCCGTCGATGTGGACTCTTGGGGGAGATAAGCCTGTTATCCCCAGGGTAGCTTTTATCCGTTGAGCGATGGCCCTTCCATGCGGAACCACCGGATCACTAAGCCCGACTTTCGTCCCTGCTCGACTTGTAGGTCTCGCAGTCAAGCTCCCTTGTGCCTTTACACTCTGCGAATGATTTCCAACCATTCTGAGGGAACCTTTGGGCGCCTCCGTTACTCTTTAGGAGGCGACCGCCCCAGTCAAACTGCCCACCTGACACTGTCTCCCACCCCGATAAGGGGTGCGGGTTAGAATTTCAATACAGCCAGGGTAGTATCCCACCGACGCCTCCACCGAAGCTGGCGCTCCGGTTTCTCAGGCTCCTACCTATCCTGTACAAGCTGTACCAAAATTCAATATCAGGCTACAGTAAAGCTCCATGGGGTCTTTCCGTCCTGTCGCGGGTAACCTGCATCTTCACAGGTACTATAATTTCACCGAGTCTCTCGTTGAGACAGTGCCCAGATCGTTACGCCTTTCGTGCGGGTCGGAACTTACCCGACAAGGAATTTCGCTACCTTAGGACCGTTATAGTTACGGCCGCCGTTTACTGGGGCTTCGATTCAGAGCTTCGCGTGAGCTAACCCCTCCTCTTAACCTTCCAGCACCGGGCAGGCGTCAGCCCCTATACTTCGCCTTGCGGCTTCGCAGAGACCTGTGTTTTTGCTAAACAGTCGCCTGGGCCTATTCACTGCGGCTTTTCAGAGCTATTCACCCTAAAAAGCACCCCTTCTCCCGAAGTTACGGGGTCATTTTGCCGAGTTCCTTAACGAGAGTTCTCTCGCTCACCTTAGGATTCTCTCCTCGCCTACCTGTGTCGGTTTGCGGTACGGGCACCTTAAATCTCGCTAGAGGCTTTTCTTGGCAGTGTGGAATCAGGAACTTCGGTACTAGATTTCCCTCGCCGTCACAGCTCAGCTTTTACGGTGAACGGATTTTCCTATTCACCAGCCTAACTGCTTGGACGCGCATGACCAGCAGCGCGCTTACCCTATCCTCCTGCGTCCCCCCATCACTCAAACGATTTAGAGGTGGTACAGGAATATCAACCTGTTGTCCATCGCCTACGCCTTTCGGCCTCGGCTTAGGTCCCGACTAACCCTGAGCGGACGAGCCTTCCTCAGGAAACCTTAGGCATTCGGTGGATGAGATTCTCACTCATCTTTCGCTACTCATACCGGCATTCTCACTTCTAAGCGCTCCACCAGTCCTTTCGGTCTAGCTTCAACGCCCTTAGAACGCTCTCCTACCACTGACATCGTAGATGTCAATCCACAGCTTCGGTGATACGTTTAGCCCCGGTACATTTTCGGCGCAGAGTCACTCGACCAGTGAGCTATTACGCACTCTTTAAATGGTGGCTGCTTCTAAGCCAACATCCTGGTTGTCTAAGCAACTCCACATCCTTTTCCACTTAACGTATACTTTGGGACCTTAGCTGGTGGTCTGGGCTGTTTCCCTTTTGACTACGGATCTTATCACTCGCAGTCTGACTCCCACGGATAAGTCTTTGGCATTCGGAGTTTGTCTGAATTCGGTAACCCGATGAGGGCCCCTAGTCCAAACAGTGCTCTACCTCCAAGACTCTAACTTCGTGAGGCTAGCCCTAAAGCTATTTCGGAGAGAACCAGCTATCTCCAAGTTCGATTGGAATTTCTCCGCTACCCACACCTCATCCCCGCACTTTTCAACGTGCGTGGGTTCGGGCCTCCATCCAGTGTTACCTGGACTTCACCCTGGACATGGGTAGATCACCTGGTTTCGGGTCTACGACTACATACTAGTTCGCCCTATTCAGACTCGCTTTCGCTGCGGCTCCGTCTCTTCAACTTAACCTCGCATGCAATCGTAACTCGCCGGTTCATTCTACAAAAGGCACGCCATTACCCATGAATGGGCTTTGACTACTTGTAGGCACACGGTTTCAGGATCTCTTTCACTCCCCTTCCGGGGTGCTTTTCACCTTTCCCTCACGGTACTGGTTCACTATCGGTCACTAGGGAGTATTTAGCCTTGGGAGATGGTCCTCCCAGCTTCCGACCGGATTTCACGTGTCCGGCCGTACTCAGGATCCACTCAGGAGGGAACGAAGTTTCGACTACAGGGCTTTTACCTTGTATTGCGGACCTTTCCAGATCGCTTCATCTACTTCGTTCCTTTGTAACTCCATGTTGAGTGTCCTACAACCCCGAAAGGCAAGCCTTTCGGTTTGGGCTGTTCCCGTTTCGCTCGCCGCTACTTAGGGAATCGCAATTGCTTTCTCTTCCTCCGGGTACTTAGATGTTTCAGTTCCCCGGGTCTGCCTTCATTACCCTATGGATTCAGGTAAAGATACTACTCCATTACGAGCAGTGGGTTTCCCCATTCGGAAATCTCCGGATCAAAGCTTACTTACAGCTCCCCGAAGCATATCGGTGTTAGTCCCGTCCTTCATCGGCTCCTAGTGCCAAGGCATTCACCGTGCGCCCTTTCTAACTTAACCTACGG
>CCFE01000033.1 GCA_000752035.1 Bacillus rubiinfantis
CACCCTAAAAAGCACCCCTTCTCCCGAAGTTACGGGGTCATTTTGCCGAGTTCCTTAACGAGAGTTCTCTCGCTCACCTTAGGATTCTCTCCTCGCCTACCTGTGTCGGTTTGCGGTACGGGCACCTTAAATCTCGCTAGAGGCTTTTCTTGGCAGTGTGGAATCAGGAACTTCGGTACTAGATTTCCCTCGCCGTCACAGCTCAGCTTTTACGGTGAACGGATTTTCCTATTCACCAGCCTAACTGCTTGGACGCGCATGACCAGCAGCGCGCTTACCCTATCCTCCTGCGTCCCCCCATCACTCAAACGATTTAGAGGTGGTACAGGAATATCAACCTGTTGTCCATCGCCTACGCCTTTCGGCCTCGGCTTAGGTCCCGACTAACCCTGAGCGGACGAGCCTTCCTCAGGAAACCTTAGGCATTCGGTGGATGAGATTCTCACTCATCTTTCGCTACTCATACCGGCATTCTCACTTCTAAGCGCTCCACCAGTCCTTACGGTCTAGCTTCAACGCCCTTAGAACGCTCTCCTACCACTGACATCGTAGATGTCAATCCACAGCTTCGGTGATACGTTTAGCCCCGGTACATTTTCGGCGCAGAGTCACTCGACCAGTGAGCTATTACGCACTCTTTAAATGGTGGCTGCTTCTAAGCCAACATCCTGGTTGTCTAAGCAACTCCACATCCTTTTCCACTTAACGTATACTTTGGGACCTTAGCTGGTGGTCTGGGCTGTTTCCCTTTTGACTACGGATCTTATCACTCGCAGTCTGACTCCCACGGATAAGTCTTTGGCATTCGGAGTTTGTCTGAATTCGGTAACCCGATGAGGGCCCCTAGTCCAAACAGTGCTCTACCTCCAAGACTCAAAACCCGTGAGGCTAGCCCTAAAGCTATTTCGGAGAGAACCAGCTATCTCCAAGTTCGATTGGAATTTCTCCGCTACCCACACCTCATCCCCGCACTTTTCAACGTGCGTGGGTTCGGGCCTCCATCCAGTGTTACCTGGACTTCACCCTGGACATGGGTAGATCACCTGGTTTCGGGTCTACGACTACATACTAGTTCGCCCTATTCAGACTCGCTTTCGCTGCGGCTCCGTCTCTTCAACTTAACCTCGCATGCAATCGTAACTCGCCGGTTCATTCTACAAAAGGCACGCCATTACCCATGAATGGGCTTTGACTACTTGTAGGCACACGGTTTCAGGATCTCTTTCACTCCCCTTCCGGGGTGCTTTTCACCTTTCCCTCACGGTACTGGTTCACTATCGGTCACTAGGGAGTATTTAGCCTTGGGAGATGGTCCTCCCAGCTTCCGACCGGATTTCACGTGTCCGGCCGTACTCAGGATCCACTCAGGAGGGAACGAAGTTTCGACTACAGGGCTTTTACCTTGTATTGCGGACCTTTCCAGGTCGCTTCATCTACTCCGTTCCTTTGTAACTCCATGTTGAGTGTCCTACAACCCCGAAAGGCAAGCCTTTCGGTTTGGGCTGTTCCCGTTTCGCTCGCCGCTACTTAGGGAATCGCAATTGCTTTCTCTTCCTCCGGGTACTTAGATGTTTCAGTTCCCCGGGTCTGCCTTCATTACCCTATGGATTCAGGTAAAGATACTGCTCCATTACGAGCAGTGGGTTTCCCCATTCGGAAATCTCCGGATCAAAGCTTACTTACAGCTCCCCGAAGCATATCGGTGTTAGTCCCGTCCTTCATCGGCTCCTAGTGCCAAGGCATTCACCGTGCGCCCTTTCTAACTTAACCTACGGGTGAATATAAGCTTCGCATTTCTTCGTCAGCTTCCATCGCTGTGCTCCTCGAGTATATTATACACTCCGGTGCTCGCTCAGTCGCTTCCTCGAACTGCTCGCTTCTATTCCCCCTCTAATAAAAATTAGAGAGAAAAAATAAAATGGCGATTACTCGGTTCTTTCTTGGTTACTTCTTCTTTACGATTATCTAGTTTTCAAAGAACGATTTTGAGAGGAAATTGCTCTCTAAAAACTAAACAAGGCATCTTCCACGAATAATCTTCATGATTTGCCTTCTTAGTTTTGCTTCAAGCTGCCTTGCGACGAGCTGAGGAGAATCTTCCTCGAACTACTGCGGGCAGGAGCAAACTTGGCGAGATGATTACTCTCTCAAAACTAAACAAACAAAATACGTGCAACAACCTGTTTTATCAGTCTGTAAGGACTGCATATTCCTTAGAAAGGAGGTGATCCAGCCGCACCTTCCGATACGGCTACCTTGTTACGACTTCACCCCAATCATCTGTCCCACCTTAGGCGGCTGGCCCCTTACGGTTACCCCACCGNGTGTCAGCTTCAGTCGTTCAAATCCTCACGTGCCTTAGCACGCTCCGGTTTTCACTCCTTCGCTTCCTTGACCTGCTCGCTTCTAATTACCCTCTTTCGGGTGAATATAAGCTTCGCATTTCTTCGTCAGCTTCCATCGCTGTGCTCCTCGAGTATATTATACACTCCGGTGCTCGCTCAGTCGCTTCCTCGAACTGCTCGCTTCTATTCCCCCTCTAATAAAAATTAGAGAGAAAAAATAAAATGGCGATTACTCGGTTCTTTCTTGGTTACTTCTTCTTTACGATTATCTAGTTTTCAAAGAACAAAAAATGTTTTGAGAGATTGCTCTCTCAAAACTAAACAAACAAAATACGTCATTTATCAGTCCGTAAGGACTGCATATTCCTTAGAAAGGAGGTGATCCAGCCGCACCTTCCGATACGGCTACCTTGTTACGACTTCACCCCAATCATCTGTCCCACCTTAGGCGGCTGGCCCCTAAAAGGTTACCCCACCGACTTCGGGTGTTACAAACTCTCGTGGTGTGACGGGCGGTGTGTACAAGGCCCGGGAACGTATTCACCGCGGCATGCTGATCCGCGATTACTAGCGATTCCGGCTTCATGCAGGCGAGTTGCAGCCTGCAATCCGAACTGAGAATGGTTTTATGGGATTGGCTAAACCTCGCGGTTTCGCTGCCCTTTGTACCATCCATTGTAGCACGTGTGTAGCCCAGGTCATAAGGGGCATGATGATTTGACGTCATCCCCACCTTCCTCCGGTTTGTCACCGGCAGTCACCTTAGAGTGCCCAACCTAATGCTGGCAACTAAGATCAAGGGTTGCGCTCGTTGCGGGACTTAACCCAACATCTCACGACACGAGCTGACGACAACCATGCACCACCTGTCACTCTGTCCCCCGAAGGGGAAAATCCTATCTCTAGGAGTATCAGAGGATGTCAAGACCTGGTAAGGTTCTTCGCGTTGCTTCGAATTAAACCACATGCTCCACCGCTTGTGCGGGCCCCCGTCAATTCCTTTGAGTTTCAGCCTTGCGGCCGTACTCCCCAGGCGGAGTGCTTAATGCGTTAGCTGCAGCACTAAAGGGCGGAAACCCTCTAACACTTAGCACTCATCGTTTACGGCGTGGACTACCAGGGTATCTAATCCTGTTTGCTCCCCACGCTTTCGCGCCTCAGCGTCAGTTACAGACCAGAAAGCCGCCTTCGCCACTGGTGTTCCTCCACATCTCTACGCATTTCACCGCTACACGTGGAATTCCGCTTTCCTCTTCTGCACTCAAGTCCCCCAGTTTCCAATGACCCTCCACGGTTAAGCCGTGGGCTTTCACATCAGACTTAAAGGACCGCCTGCGCGCGCTTTACGCCCAATAATTCCGGACAACGCTTGCCACCTACGTATTACCGCGGCTGCTGGCACGTAGTTAGCCGTGGCTTTCTGGTTAGGTACCGTCAAGGTACCGGCAGTTACTCCGATACTTGTTCTTCCCTAACAACAGAGCTTTACGACCCGAAGGCCTTCATCGCTCACGCGGCGTTGCTCCATCAGACTTTCGTCCATTGTGGAAGATTCCCTACTGCTGCCTCCCGTAGGAGTCTGGGCCGTGTCTCAGTCCCAGTGTGGCCGATCACCCTCTCAGGTCGGCTACGCATCGTCGCCTTGGTGAGCCGTTACCTCACCAACTAGCTAATGCGCCGCGGGCCCATCTGTAAGTGTCAGCTTGCGCCGACTTTCAGCTTATCAACATGAGTTGATAAGAGTTATCCGGTATTAGCACCGGTTTCCCGGTGTTATCCCAGTCTTACAGGCAGGTTGCCCACGTGTTACTCACCCGTCCGCCGCTAACCTTCAAAAGCAAGCTTTATCAGGTTCGCTCGACTTGCATGTATTAGGCACGCCGCCAGCGTTCGTCCTGAGCCAGGATCAAACTCTCCAAGAAAGATGAGTTGATTTAAGCTCATAAAAAATAACGTTGGCTTTACTCTATATAATAATATAGAAGTAAATAGTTTTTATTGTTGACGTTTTTGTTTGTTTAGTTTTCAAAGGACAATCTGCATAATAATGGAGCGGGTGATGGGAATCGAACCCACGACAACAGCTTGGAAGGCTGTAGTTTTACCACTAAACTACACCCGCGTAGTTTAAAAAAGTATAAAATTTAAATGGTCGGGAAAACAGGATTCGAACCTGCGACCCCTTGGTCCCAAACCAAGTGCTCTACCAAGCTGAGCTATTTCCCGCTTGTATGGCGCGCCCGAAAGGAGTCGAACCCATAACCTTCTGATCCGTAGTCAGACGCTCTATCCAATTGAGCTACGGGCGCATTTTTTGAACCAACTTTTATATAATATCATGAGTGTTTTTATTTGTCAACACTTTTTTTGGTGCGGCCGAGAGGACTTGAACCTCCACGGGGTTGCCCCCACTAGGCCCTCAACCTAGCGCGTCTGCCATTCCGCCACGACCGCATTTCTTAAGAACAAAAACTATATTACCATAATCACCGTTAACTTTCAACTGGAATTTTTTGGTGCGGGTGAAGGGAGTCGAACCCCCACGCCTTGCGGCGCCAGATCCTAAGTCTGGTGCGTCTGCCAATTCCGCCACACCCGCAGATAAAGTGGCTGGGCTAGCAGGATTCGAACCTACGAATGACGGAGTCAAAGTCCGTTGCCTTACCGCTTGGCTATAGCCCAATAGAATACTTTATAAAGTATATATTTACGATTAGATAAGAAACAGGAAATGGATTCATACTCATCTCCCATTTCTGATGACCCCTACGGGATTCGAACCCGTGTTACCGCCGTGAAAGGGCGGTGTCTTAACCGCTTGACCAAGGGGCCATATTAATAATTACTGGCGGAGAAGGAGGGATTTGAACCCTCGCGCCGCTTACACGACCTACACCCTTAGCAGGGGCGCCTCTTCAGCCACTTGAGTACTTCCCCAATGGCTCCGCAGGCAGGATTCGAACCTGCGACCGATCGGTTAACAGCCGATAGCTCTACCACTGAGCTACTGCGGAATAATACTAAACAACCCGTTATCAAAATAGGCCGTTTGCCTTATCGACTCTTACAATTATAATGACGCTGCAAGACAAAGTCAACCATATTTTAATAGTAAATAAATGGTATATCACACTACTTATCCATTACAACTTCATTCACGATTCTTAACTTTCCTCGACAAACTCCACATACATATTTTGCGGTATTTATCTTCCTTCTTCTTTGATAGGATTGACGACAATTTGTACATTGATACAGTATTACTTTTTTTACAGTACGCTTTGCGGCGCTTTCTGGCAGCTGACTGCAATGACGAGGAGCGCCAACGGCTTTTAGCAGTTGTTTGAAAGCAGAATCACGATGCTGATGACCTTTACCTTCAAGATGCAAGTGATAATGGCATAACTCATGCTTAATTATCCCGATTAACTCATTTTCCCCAAGCTGATCGAGATATTTTTTATTAATGTCAATATTATGTGTCCCTAGTAGGTATCTTCCACCCGTTGTTTTCAATCTTGGATTAAATATAGCCTTATGTTTAAATGGCTTTCCGAATGACTCCATCGAAATCTTTTCAACCAATACTTGCAGCTCTGAATCAGTCATTTCCGTGTTTCCCTCACTTCTTTTCGAACATGACAACCTATTATAGCATATATTGTATATACCCTTAATGAGAATCCACTTATACAGGAGGTTTCATTATGCCAACCTGGTTCCAAAATCAAATGAAAAGAGCATTTTATGAGAAAAATCGTTACCAAATCAAGTTATTAAACCAATGCTGGTTTTTTTACAGAAAAAAGCACTATCCATAATAAAAGGTCTAGCTCTTATACCTGATGAATAGTAGAGCTAGACTTATCTTAAAGGCCGTTATTTACTTATCTAGTTAGGAACACTTATTAAGACGGCTGCAGCATCGTTAATGCAACGCGGCCCTTTTTCACATCAACCGAATCAACCCACACTGTGACAACATCACCCACCGAGACGATATCCAACGGATGCTTAACAAAGCGATTACTTAATTTTGAGATATGAACAAGCCCATCTTGTTTAACGCCGATATCTACGAACGCTCCAAAATCGACAACGTTGCGAACAGTCCCTTGAAGTTCCATCCCCGTCTTTAAATCTTCAAGTTTTAACACATCCTTTTTCAACAATGGACGTGGTAAATCATCACGCGGATCTCGTTCCGGTCTCATTAAGGCATCAACAATATCCCTCAATGTTAATTCGCCAATCTCTAGTTCCTTTGATACTGTCTTTAAATCTAATTGATTTAACGCGAGCTTTAATTCTTCTGTCCCTAAAGCTGTGGTTGTAAACCCTAGGTTCGCTAATAAACGCTTCACTTCGTTATAGTTTTCCGGATGAATCCCCGTGCGGTCAAGTGGTTCTTTCCCATCAATGACCCTGAGGAAACCGATCGCTTGTTCAAAGGTTTTTGCACCAAGGCGAGGAACCTTTTTCAATTGCACCCTGCTCGTAAATTTGCCTTGCTCTTCCCGCATTTTGACAACATTATTGGCTGCGGTTTTTGTTAATCCTGATACATATTGCAGCAATGACGCAGATGCAGTATTTACATTTACACCAACTTGGTTTACCGCTGTTTCGACAACAAAATGCAGCGATTCCGACAAACTTTTTTGCGAGACATCATGTTGGTATTGACCCACACCAACAGATTTTGGATCAATTTTTACTAATTCAGCGAGTGGATCTTGCAAGCGGCGGGCGATTGAAACAGCACTTCTCTCTTCTACATGCAGATTTGGAAATTCTTCACGTGCTAGCTCCGAGGCGGAATAAACGCTTGCTCCCGCCTCATTTACGATGATGTAATAAATCTCTTCTTCGATGTCTTTTAACGTATCTGCAACAAACTGTTCTGTTTCCCTTGACGCCGTCCCATTGCCAATTGCACACATTTCCACGTTAAAGTCTCGGAGGATACGAAGCAATTTTTCACGAGCCTCCTTGGTCTTAGAAACAGGTGGGTGCGGATAGATTACATCGATCTTTAAAACCTTCCCAGTTTCATCTACTACCGCTAGCTTACAGCCCGTACGAAAAGCAGGGTCTACCCCTAAGACGACCTTTCCTTTTAGTGGCGGCTGTAATAATAGATTCTTAAGATTTTCTGAAAAAATATGTATCGCTTGCTCCTCTGCTTTTTCTGTTAGCTCACTGCGAATTTCACGTTCAATAGACGGTTGAATTAATCGTTTATACCCGTCTTCAATTGCTTCCATCACCAGATTTGCTGCTGGAGCATTCTCTTTATTTATCCACTTTTTATGTAAGTAGGTGAGGATGGTATCAACATTCATCTTGATTGATACTCTTAATATATCTTCTTTTTCGCCGCGGTTTAACGCTAAAATACGGTGAGGGACTATTTTGTTTACAGGCTCTTCATATTCATAATACATTTCATAGACATTTTTTTCGTCCTTTTCTGCTTCCTTTACAGTAGAAATAACCGTCCCTGCTTTGAAGGTTTCTCGACGAATCCATTTGCGGCCTTGGGCATCATCGGAAACCATCTCAGCGATAATATCCTTCGCACCTGCCAGCGCCTCTTCAACGGTATGAACTTCTTTCTCCTCAGATAAAAACTCTTTTGCCCTTCCCTCGACACTTTCATTAGTGAATGTTAACAGCCACTCTGCTAATGGCTCTAATCCTTTTTCTTTTGCTATCGTCGCCTTTGTGCGTCGTTTTTGCTTATATGGGCGATATAAATCCTCAACTTCTTGCAGCTTTTCCGCGTTAAAAATAGATTTTTGAAGTTCGTCGGTTAATTTTCCTTGTTCAGCAATAATACGCAACACTTCTTCCTTACGCTGTTCAAGATTTTGAATATATTGCCAACGCTCGAGGATATTGCGGATTTGGACTTCATCTAGAGCACCAGTCATTTCTTTACGGTACCGGGCAATAAAAGGCACTGTATTGCCTTCATTCGTTAAGGTAATAACACTTTTCACTTGTTTTGGGGATATTCCCTGTTCGGCTGCAATTTTCCCTATATACTGATCGTCCTTTACAAAAGTTTCAGTCACTTTATCGGCCTCCATTCTTTATTCATATTGTATCAAACTTGTAGGGTTTGTTTCATTGCTCAGGGTGGTACTGGTACCTGCACTGATAAAGGCGTAACTTATCGGATTGCGTACCCAAACAATGGCAATACATCATACGCCGCCAGTCTCACTTTATCAAAATAAAAAGCAAGCTCAGTCAGCTTGCTTTGGCAGGTAACGGGCAGATATTATGTACAAAAAACGCTCTTTCAATAGTGAAAAAGAGCGTATCAATTTTTACTAGAATTCGATGAGACCCAAGCTCACTTGCAAGGCTTCATCCACTTTCTCCATCATTTCATCATCGAGATGGGTGATTTTATCGGTTAACCGCTGCTTATCGATGGTACGAATCTGCTCTAACAGGATGACCGAATCTCGTTCAAACCCGTAGCGCTTGGCATCAATTTCAACATGAGTAGGTAGCTTCGCTTTTTGAATTTGAGCTGTGATCGCTGCAATAATCACTGTGGGACTAAACCGATTCCCGATGTCATTTTGGATGACAAGTACAGGACGGACGCCGCCTTGTTCTGAACCAACAACTGGGGATAGGTCCGCAAAATATACGTCACCACGCTTGACAATCAAAGGTTTAACCTCCGCTTACAAGACGTTCAACAGTATGCTCTGCCTCATATTCTGCTTGAAATGCTTCTGATGCGATTCTTAGATTGATTTTAGCCATTTCCATGTATCCACGTCTCATGGATTCGCGAATTTGTCTTTGTTTACGTTCGCGTAAATACATTTTTGTTGCTTGGTAGATAAACTCACTGCGATTTACATTTTCTTGCTCCACGAAACCATCTAGTTCTGTTAAAAGATGTTGCGGTAATTTTACCAAAATCTCCGTAGTTGCGCTGGATTCAGCCACAAACATACACCTCCACCATCACTACACACCATTTTTAAAGTACAGAATTATATCTATAAATACATACTAACCATACCATAAAGGCCGCCTAAACAAGGGCTTCTTAGGCATGGAATTTATTATCTATACCATAATTTATAATAACATTATTCTTCCTTTGTGCATAGACTAAATATAATTCCTATTGTATTATAAGCCAATCAGACATGCTTTTATGCACAAATTTCACACAATAACATAATTATGCCGATTATTTTTTTATAGAACCGCTAATTTCAGATAAGATAATTTTTGATGTCAATAGTTTTGCCTTTTCGTTTGTAGATGCGGGGAACGCGGCTGGCTATAATACAGGGTACTTCATAATTAATCGTTTCCAGTTTAGCCGCAATTTCATTAATGGAAATATTTCGCCCCTTTTGCTTGCCTATTAGAGTAACCTCGGTGCCAATCGGGACATACTCAGGCAGGCGAACCATACATTGGTCCATACAAATTCTGCCTACAATCGGTACTCGAACACCGCCGACTAAAACTTCCTGTCCTGACAATCTGCGAATCCAGCCGTCAGCATAGCCGATTGGCAGAGTCCCAATCCATTCTTCACCACAACTTTCATAAGTCGCCCCATAGCTCACCTTATCACCCTTGTGGAGTTTTTTCACATGGACAACTCGTGTCTTTAAGGAAAATGCTTCATGAAGCGGAAAGGGAATTTCCCTTTCCATCTCAAGCGATGGAGATAACCCGTACATAGCAATCCCTAAACGGACTGCATTAAAAGCGGCCTCCTTAAAGCGAATCGCAGCAGCACTGTTGCTGCAATGTACATATTTTGGCTTGCATGATAGCCCATCTACCATCTCTTTAAAAGCGGTAAATTGCTGTTGAAAATATGACGTATCCAGTTCGTCTGCTGTTGCAAAATGGGTGAAAATTCCTTCAAATATAAACCGTTGATCTTGCTGTAGCAGCTGTTCAATCTCTGTTAACTCCTCAAGGCTGCGAACACCAATACGTCCCATTCCTGTATCTACTTTAAGATGGACTCTCAAACGAGCATCTTTTGAGAAGCATTCCTGTGCCCGTTCTAACCATGTCTTTTGAAAAATAGTTAAAGTAATGTCAAGACTTGCCGCGGTCCCAGCATCTTCCGGACGCGATGCACCAAGTACAAGAATGGGGGCAGTAATCCCTTTTTTTCTTAAGGCAATGGCTTCATCCATAAACGCCACAGCTAAATACACCGCGCCTGCTTCAAGCGCAGCTCTTGCCACCTGTACATCACCATGACCATAGGCATTTGCCTTTACCACTGCAATGATATCAACATTTCGAGGAAGATGATTCTTCACCGCTGTTACATTTGCTGAAATGCTGTCTAAATCCACTTCCACCCATGTATCCCGATAAAACCGATCTTGCTTTTCCATTATTCCACATCCTACATGAAAAAATTAATTATGTTTATTTTACCATAAGGCTTGTCAGCAGAAAAAAAAGACTCCGCAATAGGAGTCTAAAAATGTGTATTTATTTCACTGCTTCGGCCTGAACAGACTTAGCGACTTCAATAAGCTCGTCTTCAGTTAGTTTTTCTGAAGCAACCATATAATCGACACCATCGTGAGACCAAGTAATCGAGTGACTTCCAACAGCACCAATAGTAAAGCCAAGGTCTACTAGGCTACCCTCAATAAAGGTTGTTGACGCTTCCTTCACTTTTACTTGTTCTTGCACTAGAGTAAACGACTTCTTACCGTCGTATGTAAGCACGACCCGTTTGCCATTTTCAAGTGCAATTTCCTTTTCATCTACAAGCTTCGTACCATCAAAGTTGACGGTCGGGTATTTCACTGTAAACTCTTCTTTGTTATTCCCTGCCATTGCCGGCATTCCAATCTGAGCACGAGTCATATTTTTCTCCATTTTAAAATCATCTTGATCAAACTCAGCTTTGAATTTCATCTTAGCAAATTTAACCGTGACAAGAGCATTTCGATCTGAGTCCATAACCTTAACAACTGCAGGGGATAAGTCCTTTTTATTTAGCTTAATTTCTTGGACTGGGAGCATATTATTATTTTGATAACGGGTCTTCGTCTCAAATACATAATGGTCTTTTGTCTCAGTATACTTTGCCTCTTTATCCGCTACGATATCCTTAATCAATGATTCATATAAATAAGCTTGGCTGCTATTTTGTGGCCAATCACTCTGGAATTTGAAGCTTTTGTTAAGAGCCGGTGTTAGTACAAATACACCTTGATTATTGCGAAGTATCATTTGACTTTGGTCTTTTTCAGCATTTTTTAGGTTTACACGGTAAAAGGTTGGATCCTTATGCCAAATTTCTACATCGTATACTTGCGAATCAGTCCCCATTTTCAGCGTCATCTTGGCTGTTACCTTATAGCTTGTCAAATCCTTCTGCTTACTGTTTAACTCTTTCACAATATCTTCTTGTGTTTTAGAGCCACAGGCAGCGAGTATGAAGATGGCCAAAAGCCCTGACATCAGCAGCAACAACTTTTTTCTCATTCCTTCAACCCCTTCTTGTCTCAATTCAAATCGATTTGGGAGGAGAAAGGCTAGTGGCTAGTTTAGACAAGTTAGCCTGTCTCCCCTATTCCATACGAATATATGAGACAACCATAGGGATTATGCTATTGAAAAATTTCTATTCTTCCTCAATAATTACCTGAGCAATGGCATATTCGCGGCTATGTGAGATAGATATATGAGCACGGACTTCTGGTTTTGCTATAAACGGTTTGCCTAGTCTATCATTGGCTATTTCAATGTCTAGGAAGGATAGCTGTTTACCAATGCCGGAGCCGGCTGCCTTTGCAAAAGCTTCCTTTACAGCAAAACGGCCTGCTAAAAACTCGATCCCTCTCGCTAAAGATAACTGGTAATAACGCTGCCTTTCTACCTCTGTTAACACCCGTTCAATAAATTTTGGCTGTCTGCCTACTAGCGAACGAACCCTGGAAAGCTCGATTATATCAATACCGATACCTTTAATCATCTGTCAACTTCCTTCTATTTCATTTTTCAACAGCATAATAGTGTACAAGGCGAAATTTTCTGTCTATGATGTTTTTGAGAGGAGGGATTTTAATCTTTACAAGAACAGAAAGCTTCCGCGAATTTATTCGCTTCTATCCGCTGGTCTCACTCATTGTTACGATTCATATTTTCCTTTATATTATGACCGTATTGCCGATATTTCCAAATTATTGGTTTTTTGAACAGCTGTCCGGTGTCAATCTCTATATTATGGAAGGCGAACTCTGGCGCCTCGTTACACCTGCATTTATGCATAGCGGTTTTTCCCATATGCTGTTTAATAGTTTTTCATTGATACTTTTTGGCCCGGCCCTGGAACGTATGTTAGGCGGGGGCAAATTTTTAATTATTTACCTGGGTTCCGGGATATTCGCCAACATCGCTACACTTATCCTCGAGCCGCTAACTTATACCCACGTTGGTTCAAGTGGTGCGATCTTTGGGCTGTTTGGCTATTATATTTCAATGATTGTATTTCAAAAAAACAAGCTGACCGCTTCACATTCACAAGTGATTATCACCCTCACAGTCGTCAGTCTCATCATGACCTTTCTCGAGCCAAATATAAATATTACAGCACACCTCTTTGGTCTATTAGGTGGTTTTTTATTAGGTTCTCTATTCAAAAGATAAGGGAGTTCATTTTCCAGCAAAAAGGCACGGAAGGTTCATGCGCCTCCGTGCCCTTTTCTTAACGATTATAGCTTTTTGAACGTGATTTTCCGTTTGCTCTTCTGTCTCCCTGATGCTTCACTGGAGCCTTCTTGCGGCGGTCACCATTAAAGCCACGGGATTCGTCTCTGCGGCGACGGTCACGGTCGTAGGATTTTTTCTCCCGTCTTTGTGGCAGCGGTTGTTCTTCCGTTAATTTTACCGGTGTCGTGTCCGGCTCTTTTGTTAACATTTTCAAAACAGCTGCAACAACAGTAGAGGCATCATTTGTTTCTAATAATTCCTCGGCTGCTGCTTTGTAATAGTGCAGATTATTTTGGTCAATCGTCTGCAATATTTTATCAACAACGGCCCGTTGCTGCCCTTCCAATGCTTCATCAAGAGTTGGCGGCTTCATCCGCTCCATCTTGCGTTTTGTTGTTTTTTCAACAACATACAGATATGATCTTTCACGAGGTGTTGCAAATGTGATCGCCATCCCTGTTTTACCAGCACGGCCGGTTCGGCCAATTCGGTGCACATAGCTTTCTGGATCCTGCGGGATATCAAAGTTATACACATGGGTAACCCCTGAAATATCAAGCCCGCGAGCAGCAACATCGGTTGCCACGAGAACGTCGATAGAGCCTTCTTTAAACTTGCGCAGAACAGACATCCGCTTCGCTTGGCTTAAATCACCGTGGATGCCTTCCGCAGTATACCCCCGTAAATTTAATGCCTCCGACAATTCATCAACACGGCGCTTCGTACGACCAAACACAATTGCCAACTCCGGTGATTGAATGTCAAGTAGTCTTGTTAAGATATCAAATTTATTTTTCTCCTGAACCTCAACGTAATATTGCTCAATGAGGGGAACTGTCATTTCCTTTGTTTTAACGCGGACAATTTTTGGATCCTTCATGAACTTCTCGGCAATGCGCTGGATGGGTCCTGGCATTGTTGCAGAGAACAATAAGGTTTGTCGTTCATCTGGAATCTCGGCAAGGATTGTTTCAATATCCTCAATAAAGCCCATATTCAGCATTTCATCTGCTTCATCAAGAATAACGGTTTGAACATGGTCGAGACGGATTGTTTTTCGATTAATATGGTCTAAAAGACGTCCTGGTGTTCCGACGATAATATGCGGTGCTTTTTTAAGTGAGCGGATTTGCCGGCCAATGTCCTGCCCTCCATAGATTGGAAGAACACGTACTCGTTTACCTGCACCTATCTTATACAGCTCTTCGGAAACCTGGATAGCGAGCTCACGAGTTGGGGCAATAATAATCCCTTGAATGGCTTCAAACTCTTTATTCACTTTCTCTACTAAAGGTATCCCAAAGGCCGCCGTCTTTCCTGTTCCTGTTTGAGCCTGGCCGATAACATCATGGTTTCCCAAACTAAGCGGAATCGTTTCCGCCTGAATTGGAGTAGCTTCCTCAAACCCCATGCGGAGGACGGCTTTCAACGTTGCCTGGCTAATACCTAATTCTTCAAACTTCATCAATGTTTTCATTCTCCTTCGTCTATTTGAAAATATTTTATATATCTAGTGCTGAATCTATACGTACGATACGCATCTATTTTACTTTTACGTAACATCTTTATTTTAGCAAAAAAAAGACATTCCTCCAAAGGAGTATGCCCTTTTTTTATCAATCTCTAGACACATTGATAATTATCGTAACATTTCCTGCTTTATTTTGCAATAGATGCTTATAGCTATTGTAAGTTTTTAACAATTTCTTCTAGTTTCATCCCGCGTGAAGCCTTGACAAGAACGAGGGTATGCTCGTTAACATGATGTTTTAATTGTTGAATCAGTTCTTCTTTTTTCTTGAAGGCAAATACGCGATTTTCACCTAAAACCGCTCTGGCACCGCTGGCAATATGGCTGCCGAGTTCACCGTACGTAAACAGCAGATCAATTTGCTCTGGATTCAACCCTGCTCCAATTTGAATATGATATTGTTCCTCTTCAGGTCCAAGTTCAAGCATATCGCCTAAAACGAGAATCTTACGCTCGTAACCTTGAAGATTCGCAACAAGTTCGATTGCCGCCATCATCGAAGTTGGGCTGGCATTATAGGCATCATTAATAATTTTTTCCCCATGCCGCCCTTCAACTAACTCCATCCGCATATTTGTCAGTTTAATCCCTTTCAAACCTTGCTGCATAATTTCAAAAGGAATCGAGAAATGACGAGCAATCATCATTGCTGCCAGTGCATTTAGTATATTATGCGTGCCCAGAACAGGGAGCTCAAAAGTTTCAGGTGAAGCATTAATTTTAAAACGATTACCATGTTCAAGCTGAACAATGTCAATCGGATACAAATCATTACTGTCATTGCGGCCAAATGTTTGCAGTTCAATATCACCTTGGTATTGGTGAATCCGCTCCATTAAAAGCGGTTCGTCTCCATGCAGAACAGCAAGTCCACCTGGTTTTAATCCTTGGAGAATTTCCAGTTTAGCCTCGGCAATCGCTTCCCTTGAGCCAAGGTCTAGCAGATGGGATTCACCAATGTTTGTAATGACAACTGCATCAGGACAAGCAAGCTTCGTTAAAAAGGCAATCTCCCCGCGGCCACTCATCCCCATTTCAAGAACCGCAATATCCGTGTCTTCCCGCAACGACAAGACCGTCAATGGCAGTCCGAGATGGTTATTAAAATTGCCCTCGGTTTTTTGAACTTTATATTTTAAAGACAGCAGACTAGACGTGATGTCCTTCGTCGTTGTCTTGCCATTACTGCCAGTAATGCCAACAACTTTGACATTTAATTCATGACGATACGCACGCGCTAATTCCTGCAGCGCTACGAGACAATCGTCAACAATAAGAATAGGCAGATTTTCGGGTGGATTTGGAACATCCGCTTGCCACAGGGCTGCCGCTGCACCCTTTCCAATAGCTTCTTCTACATATCGATGACCGTCAACATGTTCTCCCCTGAACGGAACAAATAAATTACCAGGTTCGATATTGCGTGAATCAATCGTTACTCCCGAAATCACTGTATCATTATAAGTGGTTATATCATTTTTTATTGGGATCATTTGCGCTATTTGCTTTAAAGAACGTTTGAACAATTTGTTTTGCCCTCCTTTATCAATAATTTAAACAAATGGACACGGCCTTGTTTAGCCGTGCCTAATCCATATTTAAACAAGATGCTTTACTTATATTATATAGTGTACCTGATTTGCTGCTTTTCTTGGTATTTTTCAATTGCCAGATTAACCAAACGCTCAATTAACTGCGGGTAGTCAAGCCCAGTGTGTTTCCACAATAATGGGAACATACTAAATGGTGTGAAGCCTGGCATAGTGTTGACTTCGTTAATTAATAGTTTCCCATCCTTTGTTAAAAAGAAATCAGCACGAACAAGTCCAGAGCAATCCAATGCTTTAAAGGCACGAATCGCCATGTCAGTCAGCTCTTTGTATTCAGTTTCGGTAATCTCAGCAGGAATGATTAATGCCGTATTTCCATCCTCATATTTCGCGGTATAGTCATAAAAATCCTTCTTAGGGACAATTTCACCAGCGACTGAGCATTGGGGCTCATCATTTCCAAGAACGCCCACTTCAATTTCGCGGGCTTCAACCCCTTCTTCAATAATCACTTTCCGGTCGAATTGAAAAGCTTCGGTAAAGGCCGCAGCTAATTCCTCACGATTACGGCATTTACTAATCCCTACACTAGAACCTAGATTTGCAGGTTTCACAAAGCAAGGGTAACCTAGTTCAGCCTCTACTTTTGCATAAGCCTCGTCCTCTGCTTTTTGCCATTCTTTTTTCAGAAATGATACATAGCCTACTTGAGCCAAATCAGCTTGGGCAAAAATATTTTTCATTAATACTTTATCCATTCCGGCTGCAGAAGCCAACACTCCATTTCCTACATAAGGAAGATTCAATACTTCCAACAATCCTTGAACCGTTCCGTCCTCCCCATTTGGCCCATGCAATAATGGGAAGATCACATCAAACTCTTTACTCTCTTGCTGAGATCCTTGAAAAAGTGCCGGAGCCAATGAGGTTGGCGCCACGGAACTCGCATTAGAGGTGAACTCTAATTCCTTTACATTCTCAACAGGTCCAGTTAACTCAGGTCCTTTAATCCATCGTCCTTCCACGTCTATATATATTGGATGAATTTCAAATTTTTCCAAATCTAATGCTTTAATGACAGCAAATGCTGTTTGTAATGATACTTTATGCTCAGCGGATTTGCCGCCATATACTAAACCTAATCTCGTTTTCATCGGATTACCTCCATTTTTTCACTCAGATTTTATTTTAGCACTTTCTTGATTGTGATAGAAATGGCTGCATGAGGATAATTACATTTTTCATAAAAAGTTCACTGATATCTCGTTTATATTCTATGAATCCCACAGCTTGCTTCAAAACAATTATAGAAAAATCGAAAACCAGTCCAGATGAAATGGACTGGTTTATCATCCCATTCGTTACACAATATTTAGCTTCCAATCTTTCGTTTTTTTATCTAAAATAATTTTAGCATGGTACCGTCCATGAGAAGTTTGCAAATATTCTTCATACATATCATCCATGTCAGCAAAGTCACCAATGACCCAGATGGGGATTTCAATGCGGTTCCGTTGATGATCCGCATCCCGTAACGATAGACAAATCCCTTCTTTAATAAACGGCGTGAGCGACAGCAAAATTTCTTTATTAACCGGAGGGTAGACTCGCTTCTTTTTGATTCCTAACAGTGACTTTTCCGGCTTCAGTTCCCCTAACTTTCGGGCGATGACGATACTAAATAATTGGAAAAAGTCCTTAAAGCTGCGGTAATATGTTTTATTGAACCAGCCGTCCTCATGCGCCAAATACACAAACCGATTGCCAAGTTTATTATAAAATGGCGGCTTTAGATGGTGCTTGTGGTGACCTAAATATAATAATTCTGCCATTTCTTGTCCGCTGAGCTCGTTCAACAGCTCCTCCTCGATAAAATCAATCCAGCAGAAATCACCGTAGCGGTATACATCTTCTGCTGCTAATTGTTTAATTCGATCAGCCGGACAATACTCAAGGAGTGTATGCCTGTTAAAGTCAGCATCATCATAGCGGTGTGCCAGCAGCAGTAAATGATTAAAAGAACCAGAAAAAGTTGAAACAAATTCAGTAAATTCGATACCATGGGATATAACATATTGATCTGACTGATTTAGATGAACATAAATAAGATCACGTACATCCTGATGATGCCTCTTCAAAGCGAAACTCCTCCGTTCGTGAAATTGCTTAAATAATCCGCACTAATTATATAATCAGGAAGTTTCCAAAAAACTTCCATGGATTTAGTTCATACTACCTCATTTTAACAAAAAATAGGCAAAATAGCTTATTTCATTTTTTTTACAAATGAATTGACTTTAATCATACTAATGTAATTTTTTTCAAAATGGAATATCTACGGGCTTTACACATACTACTATTAACTTTTTTCTTTTTTAAACGACAGTTATGGGGGTGAAAGCAATGATCAAAGATATGACTCAAGATGAGATTAGTCTATATCTCATTAAAGCCTTAAAGGACAATAAAAAAACTGATTTTGAGGCTATGATTGATGAGCTTCAACCATACGATATAGCAGAGATATATCAAGACTTACCCGATAAACATAAACCACGCTTTTTACTATATTTAAAATTTGATATGCTTGCCGACTTGATGGAAGAGCTTGAGAAGGAGGAACAGCTGGAGCTCTTAAATATCCTCGGAATTGAAAAGTCAAGTAAAGTCCTTGACTTGATGGATAATGATGACTTGGCAACATTGCTGCATGAAGTATCTCCGAAAAAAAAGGACTCCCTCCTTTCCGAAATGAATAAAGCAGAGTCTGATGCTGTTCTTGACATCATGAAATATCCACCGGAAACAGCCGGGAGATTAATGACCAACCGGTTTGTCTGGATTCGTAACTATTACACCGTAAGAGAAGCGGTCGATAAACTTAAATCATTCGCCGAATTTGCCGAATCACTCAATTATTTATATGTTATTGACGAGAATAGCAAACTGGTCGGCGTTGTTTCTTACCGAGACCTGCTGATTGCCGAACCAAATGAGCGTATTAAAGAAATTATGTATGAACGGGTTATTTATGTTACCGTAACCACTGACCAAGAGGCGGTGGCCAAAACCGTTGAGCGCTATGATTTTATCGCTGTCCCCGTTGTTGATGATGATCATGTCCTCGTTGGGATTATTACTGTTGATGATGTCATCGATGTGGTTATCAAAGAAGCCAACGAAGATATCGAAAAATTATCAGCCTCCGGTAAAGCAATCGACTTTGAAACAAAGACACTTGTCGCGGCCACAAGACGGCTGCCGTGGCTAATTTTATTATTATTCATCGGTCTCATCTCAGGGGGAATTATGAGCCGATTTGAAGACACGTTACAAAAGGTTGTGGCCCTTGCCTTTTTCATGCCAATGATTGCTGGGATGACAGGAAATACTGGTACACAGTCACTAGCAGTTGTTGTACGAGGACTGATTTCTTATGATATTAATAAAAAGGTCGTAGCTCGTTTAATTATCCGTGAGCTAGGCGTCGGTCTGACCATTGGAATTACTTGTGCCGCGCTTATCTCCATCATTGCTTATATTTGGCAAGGGAATTTTATCTTAGGGCTTGTTGTTGGCTGCTCGCTTTTTTTCACATTAATTATTGGCACATTGGCTGGAACCATTATTCCACTGATTCTGTATCGGTTAAATATTGACCCCGCCGTCGCCTCAGGACCATTGATTACCACATTAAATGATATTTTTTCCTTGCTTACCTATTTTGGTATTGCCACTATGTTTCTGCATTACCTGATGTAGGGAGAGGATGCTCTAATCCACTCCCTTTAGTAAAATAATGAAACCTTTCCTCTTTAAAAACGTTATCTATAGTAGAGTCACTGCAAAAAAAATTAGCTTAGTGTCTTGTCTATAATAAAAATTATCAATACAAATAGGTGAATCCCTATGAACTCATATTCTAACAAGAGCGATCGATTTGATTGGACCTTAACACTCATATTGCTGCTCATGTTTCTTACTAGCTGTATAGCAATTTACAGTGCCCAATCAACAGGGCAATATAAGGTGAACTTTGTTAAACTGCAGGTGATGTGGTACATTGTTGGGGCCATCATCATCTCGATTACTATTTTTTTTGATAGTTTTCAAATAAGACGATTAGCGTGGATTTTATATGGCTTCGGCCTCATTCTGCTGCTTGCCGTTTATTTAGCCCCCACGAGCATTGCCCCTATCCGTAACGGCGCAAAGAGTTGGTTTGTGATTCCTGGAATAGGCCAAATTCAACCATCAGAATTCGTAAAAATCTTTTTAATTTTAGCCCTTAGCCGAATTATTACTGTGCATCATGAAAAATATGTGATAAAAACACTCAAAAGCGACTTTGTCCTTTTACTAAAATTAGGTATTACCGCAGCAGTTCCCTTTGGCTTGATTATGCTTCAACCAGACTTAGGTACCGGAATGGTTATTTTATCAATTGTCACAGGAATTATCCTTGTTTCCGGAATCTCCTGGAAGATTATTCTTCCCCTTTATGGTGCTGGTGCTACGTTTGCTACATTTATCATCTATCTTGTATTAGCAAAGCCAGAGCTACTGGAAAAATACCTTAAGGTAAAGAGCTACCAATTTAACCGAATTTACTCATGGCTTGATCCTTATACGTATTCAAGCGATTCCAGCTATCACCTGGTCAAATCATTAAGTGCCATTGGATCAGGTCTTATTTCAGGGAAGGGCTTCCGCAATGGAGAGGTATACGTTCCTGAGGCTCACACGGATTTTATCTTTAGTGTGATTGGCGAAGAATTTGGCTTTGTTGGTGGCAGCATCGTCATTGGCCTGTTTTTCCTACTCATCTATCACTTAACTAAGACAGCTATGGAAACGAACGATTCTTTTAATACATATATCTGTACAGGAATCATCAGTATGATTACCTTCCATGTATTTCAGAATATTGGGATGACCATTCAGGTTCTGCCCATCACAGGAATTCCGCTTCCATTTATAAGTTATGGTGGAAGCTCATTAATGGGCAACATGTTTGCAATGGGATTAGTCTTTAGTATGCATTACCACCACCGTAACTATATGTTCAGTTCCAATCGGACGTTAAGTGTTTAAAATCTACCCTGGCTTTATGGAATTTTTGTGAGAACAAGCCATATACATTTCATTATAAGACAATCTAGGTTAAACTAGGTAAATGGAGTAAAATGGAACTACTGCTTTAGCAGATGGTTGACTACTTAATTGAAGGGTGTATTATGAAAGAGTTTATTTTTTCAATTTTAGACTTCTTATCACAATTAGGCTATTTGGGAATTGCTTTAGGATTAATGATTGAAATCATCCCCAGCGAAATCGTATTAGCCTACGGCGGATACATGATTTCGCAAGGGCATATTAACTATTTCGGGGCGATCATCGCCGGTACGATTGGTGGAACATTGGCCCAACTTTTCTTATACTGGGCAGGTTATTACGGCGGACGGCCCTTTTTGGAAAAGTACGGTAAATATGTATTTATAAAAAAGAAACATATTGACGTTGCGGAGCTATGGTTTCGCAAATATGGCGCAGGGGTCATTTTTACCGCAAGATTTATCCCCGTTGTCCGACACGCCATCTCGATTCCGGCAGGTATTGCAAAAATGCCTGTATCAAAATTCACAATTTATACTGTAGCAGCCATCATTCCGTGGACCATCTTATTTCTCTATTTAGGGGAAGTATTAGGGAGCAATTGGTCACATATTAAAGAATATGCGCGCACCTATACTGTCCCGATAATCATTGCTGCCCTCGTTATCGGTGTCATCTACTTTATCATTCAAAAAACACGAAAAACCACCACTAAATAAGCAGTGGTGGTTGTTTGTTTAGGAAACAAGCTTTAGACCAATTGCTGCTCCCAAAACCATAAAGATAAATAATAGTCGTTTCCAATCCTTTGATTCCCCATAAAATAGCATTCCAACTAACGCACCACCAACAACACCAATCCCAGTCCAAATGGCATACCCTGTTCCCATCGGAATAAATTGCAGAGAGTAACTAAGTAAGGCAAGACTCAGACCAAAACCCAGAATCAATAAAGCGGCTGTTTGCCAGTTTCGCTTAATAGATAATTGATTAATCATGGCAACACCAAATGTTTCCATTAAGCCAGCTAAAATTAAAGTAAACCACGCCATTAGGATTCAACTCCTTCCACATCTGTATCGTCTGTGACTAGTTTCAACCCAATGACACCAGCTAAAAGCATAATGATTAAGAGAATTTTTCCCAATTTAAAGGGTTCGGCAAAGAAAAGAATTTCTGAAATCACTGTTCCTGCGGTTCCTAATCCCACAAAAATTGCATAGACCGTTCCTGCTGGAAGTGTTTGCCCAGCTGTAATCATTAAATAATTGCTGACGATAATCGCGATAACTGTCCCAGTCCATGTCCAAAAATCATAGGAGTGGGTTAGTCCAATCACCCAAAACACTTCTAAAAAGGCTGCAATAAATACTTTCATCCAGTTTGAATTCATAACTGATACCTCCAATTCTCAATATCAAACAGCAAAAAAAGCCTAGGAGAACTGTTTAACAGTATCTCCCGGGCTTTTATCCCTCCGTGGACACAGAAGCTAGAATCCTGTGCGTTTTCTCTCGGTCCAGACTGACGAAAGGTCACGGAACCCTAGAAAACCTTTTATTTAAATTTTACTGTCATTTTATCATAGATTTATCCCCACAGCACGTCCTGTTTACTTTTTAAAATGGTATGGTAGTGTCGAGACAATCACATTTTTCTTATACACTAAATAGGAACGAATTAATAAGCCTGATTGGTTATGTAGGATGTTATGCCAGCTTTTCTTCGTAATAAACTGCGGAATTAACACCGTCACCATATAATTGTTCTCACTAGCCTTATGTTGAATGGTATCGATAAACTTCGCTAACGGCTGAAGAACACTGCGATAACGCGATTGAAGCGTCACCAGTCTTACATCAGGATGCACCTGTTGCCATTTTTCCTCAAAACGCTTCTCATCTTCACGATCAAAAGAAACATATACGGCATATATTCGATTCGTTAAGGACTTCGCATAATTTAACGAATGCTCCACAACCTTCGTAATACCAGCAACAGGAACAATGATTACATTCCCGTCTACCTGAATAGATTGTTCATTAGGGTTAATTCGTAGCTGCTCTCTAACATCATTATAATGTTTATGAATTCTGAGGAAGAATAGTACGATTAATGGTAAAAAGATCAAGACAAACCAAACATGAGTAAATTTTGTTAAGAAAAAGATGATCAATACCGATAAGGTAATTAAGGCTCCAATTAAATTAGCACTTAACTTTACTAACCAGCCAGCAGGTTTTTCCCGCAACCACTTCATAATCATCCCTGTCTGCGACAAAGTAAATGGAATGAACACCCCTACTGCATAGAGAGGAATGAGCTGATCAGTCTGTCCTTGGAAAATAATGATTAGTAAAATTGAAGCAAACCCCAAGGAAACAATCCCATTTGAGTAGCCAAGACGGTCGCCTCTAATCGTGAACATCCTTGGCATATATTTATCCTTGGCCATGCTGTATGCAAGTAATGGAAAGGCCGAAAAACCTGTATTCGCAGCTAAGACCAAAATAAGGGCTGTCGTACCTTGAATGAAAAAATAAAGATAGTTACGCCCGAAGGTTTCCTTCGCAATTTGCGAGACAACAGTTTCATCATGTTTCGGTGCAATCCCATAATAATAGGCAAGAAATGTGATTCCGGTAAACATGATAGCCAATAACGCACCCATCAACAGTAAAGTTTTCGCCGCATTTTTAGGTGCGGGGTCTTTAAAGTTCGGGATTGCGTTGGATATCGCCTCAACTCCCGTTAACGCCGAACATCCTGAGGCAAAGGCACGCAGCAGCAAGAATAATGTAATTCCCTGTACAGGGGTCCCAATCGCTACATGCTGGCTTGAGGAAACATCTCCTGTAATAATTTTATAAATGCCTGCACCTATCAAGATAAATAAGGCTATCACGAATAAATAGACTGGATAGGCAAGAATGGTGGCCGACTCCGTTAGACCACGTAAATTCAAAATGGTAATAATGATAACTAATACACAAGCAATCGCCACAGTATGCGAATGAAGCGATGGTATTGCCGAGGTAATCGCATCCGTACCTGCTGATACACTGACGGCTACTGTTAGAATATAATCAACTAATAAAGACCCGCCGGCAATCAACCCTGCTCTTTCACCTAAATTTTCCTTTGACACAAGATAGGCGCCGCCTCCTTGGGGATAGGAAAAAATAATTTGCCGATACGAAATAATTAAAGCCGTTAGTAAAAAAAGTACTCCTACGGCAATTGGTACAGAATACCATGCGGCTATCAAACTGACTGAAGCCAAGACAATCAAAATTTGCTCGGTCCCGTAGGCAACAGAGGAAAGAGCATCTGATGAAAGGATTGCAAGTGCTTTTAAAATATTTAATTTCTGCTCGCCTAGTTCCGTTGATTTTAACGGCCGGCCAATTAACAATCTTTTTACTGCTGATAGCAAGGGACTCACCCACCTGATATTGATAAAAATTACCGATTGATTTTAACATAAGTAATGCAGAAAGATAAAGTGAAACTTCCATCAGTGGGGGTTTTCTTCATCCCCACTGATGGTTAGTTTGAACCGATCGGACCTTTACGGGCAGTTGGTCCCCCACCTAGATTCCCTGAGGTGGGGTCTTACTGCCCGTTAAGGCGCGAGTGATGCGAGCAGTTCCCATACATTAAAAAGAAAAAAGCATGAAGTTTATCTCCATGCTCATTATCTAATATGAATTAACCACACACTTTCTATGCGATGACTTTACACGTTTGCCTCTGTCTTCTTACTGTTTTTTTCTTTCCATAAAAAAACTGTATAAAAAAGCATGCAAAGAAACACAGAAACAGCAGCCGTTTTATAAATGGTACTATAACCGTATAAGTGGCTGATTTGGCCGAAAGTCATAGCCCCTACACCAATACCTAAATCAAAAAAGGAAAAGAACGTAGCATTGGCCATTCCCCGACGTTGCGGTGGGGTATTTTCAATTGACCATGCCTGCAAAGCTGGCTGTACTGTCCCAAACCCAAATCCATACAAAATTGCTGCAACATAAAGAATCGTACTATTTGGCAGCCAGGCTAGGAGAAGCATTGCACTTAGAACTAAAATTGTTCCCGGAAAAAAGACGGCTTGATGTCCTTTTCGGTCATATAATTGACCAGCAAAGGTCCGCGTCAGCAGTAATGACAAGGCATAGAGGAGAAAATACCATTGTATCCCGCCAATATGTTTTTGAACTGTGTACAATGGCAGAAACGAAGCAATCCCACCAAAGGTTACCGTCAAAAAGAACATCAATACCGCTGGTTTTAAAGCCGTTTTTTCATAAAGGTCTAACTTCACCTTTGTCTCTTCCGGTTTTGGTTTCCCTTTCTTATAACTAATCGTTGAAGATAACAGCAAGGCAGTTAAGCCTAATCCCGCGCAAATGAGGAAGAATACTTTAAATGACAGAGCACCGGTTAATACGAGTCCGAGTGATGGCCCAAATGCCATCGCAACATTTCTCGATAAGCCATAATACCCCATACCCTCTCCTCGTCGCATTGGCGGTATTAAATCTGTTGCTATTGTTCCTGACGCGGTCGTGGAAAAACCCCAGCCTACCCCTTGGATAACCCGCATAAAAAATAACAAGGCTATACTAGCCAAGAAGCCATATGATCCAACAGAAAGGACAAAAATGGTCAAGCCTGTTAAATATACAAAACGACGCCCTTTTGTTTCTAGCCAATTGCCCGCAAATGGCCGCAAAATCAGTGCTGAAAAGGTAAAAATACCAACAACATAACCGATTAATTGGTCATTTCCGCCCAATTCCTCAACAAACAGCGGGATGGTCGGTAGGGTCATTTGGAAGCCAAGAAAGATAAAAAAGTTGGCACAGACAATCAAGCTGAAATCCTTTGTCCAAATCTTTTCTTTACGTAATTCTTTTTCCATAGATACTTAAGATATCCTCTCATTTTAGTGAAATGAAAAAACGTTTCTACAAGATGGTGTAGAAACGAAATTTCAACCTGTTCCTATAACATTTAAGTTATAGTGTAGACCAATTTAGGTGAATTATGAACAAACTTGGCTTACATTTCTTCAGGAGCCTGAATACTAAGCAGACGCAGGCCTTCCTTAAGCACTTGCGTTACCGCATAAACTAGTGCTAAGCGAGCTGCTTGCTCTTCGCTTTCCTCAAGAATTCTTACCTCGGCATAATATTTATTAAACACTTGTGCAAGGTCAACAACATATTTTGCTACCTGTGAAGGGTCAAAATTCTCACAAGCACGTTTAATAGCATTCGGGAATTCCATTAAGAAGCTAACAACCTTCCACTCTTTTTCCCATGTAGTAGCAGTAAAGTTTTGCGGTGCTGCTTCTGGCTGCCAATTTGCCTTGCGTAGAATTGAACAAGCTCGAGCAAATGTATATTGAACGTATGGACCTGTTTCGCCTTCAAAACGAATCAACTCTTCTAAAGAGAATTCAATATCGTTCATCCGGTTATTTTTCAAGTCGTGGAAAATCACCGCACCAACACCAACTTGTTTTGCTACTTCATCCTTGTTCGCAAGCGCTGGGTTTTTCTCCTCAATATTATGTCGCGCCATTTCAATCGATTCTTTCAATACTTCTTCAAGCAAGACAACCTTCCCTTTACGGGTCGACATTTTCTTACCGCCAGTTAGCATCATCCCGAATGGAATATGTGCCATATCTCCGGCCCATTCAAAGCCCATCTTTTTCAATACCGCAATCAACTGTTTAAAGTGCAGACTTTGCTCGTGACCTACAACATAAAGTGATTTGACGAAATTATACGTTTCTTTACGATAAAGGGCAGCGGCTAAATCACGTGTAGCATACAGTGTTGCCCCGTCTGACTTTTTGATTAAACATGGCGGCAGTTCTTCTTCGGTTAGTTCCACAACCTGGGCTTGATTGGATTCCACCAATAGTCCTTTTTCTTCAAGTAGATTAACAACCCGATCCATCTTATCATTATAGAAAGATTCGCCGGCTAAGGAATCAAAGTCTACATTCAATAAATCATAAATCCGGGCAAATTCCTTCAGGGATTCATCACGGAACCATTGCCATAGCTCAACCGCTTCTTCGTCGCCATCTTCAAGCTTTTTGAACCAGGCGCGGCCATCATCTTCCAATGCATGGTTCGTTTCTGCCTCTTCATGAAACTTCACATAAAGCGCTAGTAATTCCGAGATTGGATTGGCTTTTACCTTGTCGGCATCACCCCATAATTTGTAAGCGGTAATCAACTTACCAAACTGCGTGCCCCAGTCGCCAAGGTGGTTGATTTTAATTGGTTGATAGCCGCATTTCTCAACGATAAGCGCGATAGCATTTCCGATAACAGTAGAGCGCAAATGTCCCATCGAGAATGGTTTAGCGATATTTGGCGAAGACAAGTCAATAGTAACATTGCCGCCCTGACCCATGTTCTGGCTGCCAAATTGCTCCTTTTGCGTAAGAATATCGTTAATAATTTTTTCCGCAACAGCTTGTTTATTTAAAAATACGTTTAAATAAGCTCCGACTACTTCAATTTTCTCAAATGTAGGCGATTGAATTTTTTCACTTAGCTCTTGGGCAATGAGATTAGGGGCTTTGCGTTTAAGTTTAGCAAGGGTAAAACAAGGGAAGGCTAAGTCCCCGTGTCCGGCATTCTTTGGTTTTTCTATAAGCATTTCCAACTCTTCGGCGCTTTTTTCACCTTCTAGTAATTGATGCAATATTTCAGCAAGTTCTTTCTTGTAATTCATTCTGGTTTCCTCCTTCATAATAAGCAAAAAACTCCCGTCTCTTATGAAAAGAGACGAGAGTTTGAATTTCCCGCGGTACCACTCTAATTGTTCAACATGAACCAGCTCATTTTGGTAACGGAGTATTCTCCGGCACACCCTACTATTGTTCAGGCGCACATCTCAAAAGGGCGCTTCATTATCTCCTCCGTATCAGGCTTTCACCGTCCCTGACTCGCTATCACTTCACAGATAATTACTTTCTTTTTCATCGAATTTTTATAAATAACTCTTTATTAACAGTTATTATACTGAAAGAATAACAATTTATCCAGTCCTCACTGATGATTTTTTTGTGACAGGGCAAACTATAGGTAAGGCGTGTGTTGAAAAATTTCCTTTTGACACCCCAATAACAGGTCAACCGTTAATAATAACAATATTTATCGTGGGAGGGCCAAAATATGGCAAGAAGAAATAAAATCCTTGTTCCTGAAGCAAGACAAGGATTAGACCAGCTCAAAGCAAAAGTGGTTCAGGCGCAAAGCCCGGATGAGGCAAAATTTGAAGCTGCACAAGAAGTAGGAGTTCCACTCAAAAAAGGCTATAACGGCGGGCTGACCTCGGAGCAGGCGGGAAAAATTGGCGGCCGGCTCGGCGGCAGCATGGTCCGGGAGCTGGTGAAAATGGCACAAACAAACCTGCGCCCGAAGCAGTAACAATATTCCTGATATTACCGTAGCCGTAGTAGCTCAAAGAAATGAAATACATCTAAGGGACACGGATTCTCTCAAAACGAGAAAACTTGTCCCATAGATACCGGCTTCGGAACAAGTTTTCATTTATGTCGGCTGTATTTGTTCCATAACGTAAGTACATGGATAAGTTGATTTTTCAAAATTCTAACTCAATTGGCAAGCTCGCTAAGGAGGAACACCTTCATAATTCGAGCAATGTGGTCAGAACTTAAAGGTTCGTGGTTACGCTCCCAATCAGAAACCAACGCAATATACATCTTAAATAGTAAAAAACTGGCTAATTCAGTATTTATCTGAGGGATTAGACCTTTTGCACCAGCTTGTTCAAGTTTATTTTTAATATAGGCTATTATTTCATTTTCCACATGCTGTAGCATCTCGGAGACCGCCAATGTACCCATTTCCGCTTCTTCTTGGACGAGCTTTATCATTAGCTGGTGCTCAGAGCGAAATTCCAATATCCGATAAAGCGCCTGATGGACGTTTTCTGTAATTGGCAGTCCAGGTTGAATGGCAGCATCAGCTTCGGCAATCATCTCTTTGACAAATGAAGAAATAATCTCTTCGAATAACTCTTCCTTATTTTTAAAAAATGTATAAATCGTTCCTTTTCCAACATTCGCCAGCTTGGCAACTTGATCCATTGTTGTTGCTTTATAGCCAAACAGGGAAAAAGACCTTGTTGCTGCTTCAACAATCATCTTTCTACGATCAGGGGCCACACGGCTTCCCTCCTTTTTGACCAAATTAGTTTTCTAGTCAAAACATCTCATACTTACTATAGCACAGGCCTTTACTACTTGCAATTTTTATGTAAACTTGTTGGAAAATCGCTACAACTACTCAGCATAAAGTCGACCCATTAACTTTAAAAATAAAAAGGAGGCAATACGCCTCCATAACTAATCATCTTTTGATGATGTCTCAGAACCTTTTAACCTTCCAGAATCCTTTAATGCTTTTTTAATAATCAGTTCGATTTGCGCATTTACACTGCGTAATTCATCGCCTGCCCATTTCTCTAATGCATCGTATACTTTTTGATCGACTCGCAGTAAAAATCGCTTTTTTTCAGCCACAACATCACAACCTTAGTAAATCGTTCCTGCATTAATGACTGGCTGACTTCCCTTTTCTGAGACAATCGCGACCATCAAGTTATTGACCATTTGCGCTTTCTTTTCTTCATCAAGATCAACGATTCCTTCTTGCCGCAATTGATCAATAGCGGATTTAACCATGGTAACAGCACCGTCAACAATTACTTTTCTCGCTGCTAACACTGCTTTCGCCTGCTGTCTTTGCAACATTGCTGAAGCAATTTCGCTTGAGTAAGCCAAGTGCATAATGCGCGCTTCAATAATCTCCACTCCGGCAAGTTCGAGCCGTTTTTGTAAGTCTTTTGTCAATTCATCGCCCACCTCGTCTGAGTGCTGCCGCAAGGAAATTTCAGTGTCATTATTAACATTATCATAAGGGTGTTGACTGGCGATATGGCGCAATCCAGTTTCACTCTGTGTATGGACAAACTCACGGTAATCTTCGACATCAAATACCGCCTTTGCCGAGTCAAACACTTTATAGACAACAACCGCTGCAATCTCAATCGGATTCCCTTCCAAGTCGTTAACCTTTAATTTATCACTGTTAAAATTAATCACTCTTAATGATACTGTTTTCCGGATTGTTAATGGGAGCGTTAGGAAAAAGCCTTCGTGTTTAATGACACCTAGATAACGTCCAAATAACGTGAATACCTTTGATTGGTTCGGCTGAATAATGGTAAATCCTGATAGCAGCAAAAATGTGATGATTCCCAACAAAACTCCCAAGACTAAAAATAGTCCACTTTCTTGTAAAGTAAACTGTCTAACTGCGAGTAGCGTCCCTGCCGCGAACAATAGAAAGATCAGCACGCCCAAAAAACCATTTACTTTAAACATTTCTTTTTCCTTCATCCTCAATCACTCCCATTTCTTTATATCATTATGATATCATTTTGTTATCATAATTGACAGGGATAATTGGTAATTTTTTAAAAAAAGGTGCCAGGCACTCTGTAAAATTCACATCGTACCTGACACCTACGTTTTTTAGAAATTTTTGTATTTATCATTAGATTTTTTCGGAAGAATGGTTTGTTCGAGCCTTTCATATTGAGTTAGCAGTTTTTTTATCAAAGTCAGCTGCGGTACAAGCCAATTCATGACGAGGGCAGAAATAATTCCTATGATTGCACCTGTAAGAACGTCTCCCGGGTAGTGAACGCCAACCATGATACGCGAAATACCGACAGCGCAGGCAATCGCTAGCCATAGCCAGCCTTCACGCTTGCGCACCAGCCAAATTGAAAAACAAATTGTAAAAAAGATGATAGAGTGATCACTCGGAAAGGAATTATCCACGGCATGCTCCACCAGCTGATTAACATTCGGAAGCACAGCAAATGGCTGATTGTGCGAATAAAATAATCCGGCAATTTTCCCAAGGATTTCTGCCATTAGTACCGCCGCTATACTTTGAATCATCATCATCCGATTTTTAGTTGTCCGTGTAATCCAATACACCACCATTGCTAGTGCTAATATATACACCATATATTCAGCCATAAAAACGGCAACTGGCTCCAGTGCATCATATGTTTTTCCAACGTCATTAATCGAGCGGAAAGCCTCTATGTTTAATTGTGAAATTGACATACTATTCTCCCCATTTGTTTATTAGTTATATGAAGTACACAATCTAAAAAATTATAACATTTTGGAAGGGGGCTTAAAAGTATTTACCTAAGTTTATCTGTGATGAACTTTTCTGCCTGTAAAGTTAACAAATTTTTCATTAGTTTTAATACATCGATGCGTTATTTTTACTAAAATAGAGATGGATGCCAAATTTAGGAGGTTTTTAGCAAATGATCATTAAACCGCTTACGAAGCCACAAAAGTTGATACTGCTAGAATACTTGCATACGCGTATGGATTTATCAAATGAGGACGAGCAATATTTGGTAAACCTAAGAAAAGGCTACGAAGGTGAGGTAGCATTTAATTCTTTAACTGAAAAGTTGACATGTAACTGTTTAGTGTTTAATGGGTTACTGCTTGAATTTAATAATACAAAATTCCAAATTGATTCATTAATTGCTTTGGAGAATGAGTTTTATCTAATCGAGGTAAAAAATTTTGAAGGTGATTTTTATTATAAAAATGGCCTCTTTTATTCGATGAATGGCAAAGAACGCAAAGATCCGTTAGTCCAGTTGGAACGCTGCTCCTCACTATTTCGGCAACTTCTCCAAAGTCTCGGCTTTTCTAGGTTGCGGTTAGAACCGTCTGTTGTCCACGTCAATCCAGAGTTTACCTTATACCAAGCCTCCCCTGAAGCCCCGATTATCTTTCCATCACAAGTCCACCGTTATTTGACAAAAATTAATAAGATTTCTTCTACGCTTAATCGAAAACACGAAATGTTAGCTGGGAAATTTTTATCACGGCATATTGAGGAAGATCCTTATGCACAGTTGCCGCCTTATACTTATAGTGAGCTACGCAAGGGTTTGATATGTGCCAACTGTCACTCTTTTTTGACTAATGTATCAGTAAAATTTTGTGTTTGCGGAAAATGTGGTCACAAAGAAACTGTTGAATCTGCAGTATTGCGTGGCGTTGAGGAATTAAAGCTGTTATTTCCAGATGTGAGGATTACATCTAAATTAGTGTTCGATTGGTGCGGAGTTGTGGGTTCCCAAAAGACAATTAAGAGAATTTTGGAAAGGCACTTCCAGCAAGCAGGTGGACGGCGTTGGACCTACTTTGAGTGATTTTATATCTGGAATATTTTCAAAGAAGAACTTTGTACAAAATTGCTTTTCCTTTTCATATTGGCCTCTAATGGACAAGATTTCGTTTTTCACTAGATTCTTGTCCATTAGACTGCCCCTATTGGACAGCTTTTCGCTTTTTACCAAATTCTTGTCCATTAGAACGCCCCTTTTGGACAGCTTTTCGCTTTTTACCAAATTCTTGTCCATTAGACCGCTTCTATTGGACAGCTTTTTGCTTTTTACTAGATTCATGTCCATTAGAACACTTCTATTGGACAGCTTTTCGCTTTTTACCAAATTCTTGTCCATTAGACCGCTTCTATTGGACAGCTTTTCGCTTTTCACTAGATTCTTGTCCATTAGAGCGCCCCTATTGGACAGCTTTTCGCTTTTTACCAAATTCTTGTCCATTAGACCGCTTCTATTGGACAGCTTTTTGCTTTTCACTAGATTCTTGTCCATAAGACCGCTTCTTTTGGACAGCTTTTTGCTTTTCACCAGATTCTTGTCCATTAGACCGCTTCTTTTGGACAGCTTTTTGCTTTTCACTAGATTCTTGTCCATTAGAACTCCCCTATTGGACAGCTTTTCGCTTTTTACCAAATTCTTGTCCATTAGACCGCTTCTATTGGACAGCTTTTTGCTTTTTTTCAAATTCTTGTCCATTAGACCGTTCCTATTGGACAGCTTTTCGCTTTTTACCAAATTCTTGTCCATTAGAACTCCCCTTTTGGACAGCTTTTCGCTTTTCACTAGATTCTTGTCCATTAGAACTCCCCTATTGGACAGCTTTTTGCTTTTTACTAGATTCTTGTCCATTAGAACACTTCTATTGGACAGCTTTTCGCTTTTCACTACATTCTTGTCCATTAGAGCGCCCCTATTGGACAGCTTTTCGCTTTTCACTACATTCTTGTCCATTAGAGCGCCCCTATTGGACAGCTTTCCGCTTTTTACCAAATTCTTGTCCATTAGACCGCTTCTATTGGACAGCTTTTTGCTTTTCACTAGATTCTTGTCCATAAGACCACTTCTTTTGGACAGCTTTTTGCTTTTCACCAGATTCTTGTCCATTAGACCGCTTCTTTTGGACAGCTTTTTGCTTTTCACTAGATTCTTGTCCATTAGAACTCCCCTATTGGACAGCTTTTCGCTTTTTACCAAATTCTTGTCCATTAGACCGCTTCTTTTGGACAGCTTTTTGCTTTTTTTCAAATTCTTGTCCATTAGACCGTTCCTATTGGACAGCTTTTCGCTTTTTACCAAATTCTTGTCCATTAGAACTCCCCTTTTGGACAGCTTTTCGCTTTTCACTAGATTCATGTCCATTAGACCGCTTCTTTTGGACAGCTTTTCGCTTTTTACCAGATTCTTGTCCATTAGACCGCTTCTTTTGGACAGCTTTTCGCTTTTTTCCAAATTCCTGTCCATTAGACTGCCCCTTTTGGACAGCTTTTTGCTTTTTTCCAAATTCCTGTCCATTAGAACACTTCTTTTGGACAGCTTTTTGCTTTTCACCAGATTCTTGTCCATTAGACCGCTTCTTTTGGACAGCTTTTTGCTTTTCACTAGATTCTTGTCCATTAGAACTCCCCTATTGGACAGCTTTTCGCTTTTTACCAAATTCTTGTCCATTAGACCGCTTCTATTGGACAGCTTTTTGCTTTTCACTAGATTCTTGTCCATAAGACCGCTTCTTTTGGACAGCTTTTTGCTTTTCACCAGATTCTTGTCCATTAGACCGCTTCTTTTGGACAGCTTTTTGCTTTTCACTAGATTCTTGTCCATTAGAACTCCCCTATTGGACAGCTTTTCGCTTTTTACCAAATTCTTGTCCATTAGACCGCTTCTTTTGGACAGCTTTTTGCTTTTTTTCAAATTCTTGTCCATTAGACCGTTCCTATTGGACAGCTTTTCGCTTTTTACCAAATTCTTGTCCATTAGAACTCCCCTTTTGGACAGCTTTTCGCTTTTCACTAGATTCATGTCCATTAGACCGCTTCTTTTGGACAGCTTTTCGCTTTTTACCAGATTCTTGTCCATTAGACCGCTTCTTTTGGACAGCTTTTCGCTTTTTTCCAAATTCCTGTCCATTAGACTGCCCCTTTTGGACAGCTTTTTGCTTTTTTCCAAATTCCTGTCCATTAGAACACTTCTTTTGGACAGCTTTTTGCTTTTCACCAGATTCTTGTCCATTAGACCGCTTCTTTTGGACAGCTTTTTGCTTTTCACTAGATTCTTGTCCATTAGAACTCCCCTATTGGACAGCTTTTCGCTTTTTACCAAATTCTTGTCCATTAGACCGCTTCTATTGGACAGCTTTTTGCTTTTTTTCAAATTCTTGTCCATTAGACCGTTCCTATTGGACAGCTTTTCGCTTTTTACCAAATTCTTGTCCATTAGAACTCCCCTTTTGGACAGCTTTTCGCTTTTCACTAGATTCTTGTCCATTAGAACTCCCCTATTGGACAGCTTTTTGCTTTTTACTAGATTCTTGTCCATTAGAACACTTCTATTGGACAGCTTTTCGCTTTTCACTACATTCTTGTCCATTAGAGCGCCCCTATTGGACAGCTTTTCGCTTTTCACTACATTCTTGTCCATTAGAGCGCCCCTATTGGACAGCTTTCCGCTTTTTACCAAATTCTTGTCCATTAGAACTCCCCTATTGGACAGCTTTTCGCTTTTCACTAGATTCTTGTCCATTAGACCGCTTCTACTAGTCATATACTTTTCAATAAAACTCAATATCAATGACTTCTAAGTTTCTTTTTTCAATAAACATTGCTGTTTTCTTAAAATGGTTGTTAAAACCATAAGCGTGCACACCAGCATGATCACCAATACTGCGCCGCAGACCCAAAAGCTAACACCTGGTGTAAAGCCAAAAGCATAACTCCAGTAACATGTTCCGATAAAAACAACCAATAAAAACAACTCAAAACATAATGCCATTAACATAAACAATATGTAGGAAACCACTACTTTCCTCTGCGTTACATGCTGTAAAGTTAGGCCCTCCCAACACAAATCTGCAAGTTTGCCCAATTAACTCACCTCAATAGACATGTATAATTAAAAGTATGTCCATTGATAGATTTTTAGAAACAGGCTTTTTCAAAAACGTTCTAGTAGTCGGCAAAAAAACGAGGGGGGACGATTAAGTCCCCCCTACCAACATGATTATTGTCCCGGCTGCAAAATTAACCTGTCAGAACCACGTTTGTATTTCTCCGAATCTGTATAGGTGATATGATATTTTCCTGTTGTCCAATCCTCTGCTTGGTCATAATACCACTCGCTCAAGACATGTCCGGATTGGCCAGGACCAACCACATTGTAGCTTCGGCTCAAGTCCTGCAAATCAACGACAGAGCGCCAAGAAGCTCCATGATTGACTTCGCCGGTATCCGCTTTCCACCCGGCTGCCCCTACGGTAACTCGGCTTCCTCCCATTGGAATTGGATCCTTATAATTAAACAAGTAATTCAACGGTTTAATTGCTGATAATGGATGCTTAAATGGTACGGCATGGAATTCACCCCAGTTCCAGTCGCCTGGATTCTCACCCTGCAGCTCGCTGGAACGGTCAACTGCCCGCTTATAAGCAGTCCACACCACCGTCTCCAAACCGCCCGCATCTTCCATCCACGGGCCCGGCTCTCCCTCAGCGGCGCGACGAATCAATTGATCGACAATTTGTGCCTTGCCTTCAAATAGTTCATCCATCTCTTTAGTAATCTCTTTTTCAAATAGGACATCAGCTATCTCCTGCATCCATAAGTGGAACACTAACGGTGCCGCCTCGTCCTTCGAATCAACATACTTCCAATCAACTAGTTCCTTGTATACCTTACTATCAATCTTGCGCCACTTATCCTTCTGTGCAAGCAATTTTTTCAAAAATAACGGCATGAACTCCTTTGCCTGTAAGTTGTGCTGATCAAACTGCAATGCGAGCATATCTTCAACCGTAAACTGTTCCTTGCTTCCAAGCACTTCTCTAATCCGCTCTTGGCGATACGGCTGCGCCCATGTATTAGTAATATGATATGGGTAATCATCGCCGACAACCTTATTATTGGCCGTGGAGATGAATCCCTCTTTCGGATTGACAACCGTAGGCAGTTCCTCCCAAGGAATATAGCCCTTCCATTCATATTCATCTGTCCAACCCGGTACAGGTACCGAACTATCGCCTTTTTTCCGAATTGGAATCAACCCGTTGGCGCGATAGGCAATCGTGCCATCTTTTGCAGCAAACACAAAATTCTGCGCTGGCGTATGGAAGAACGTTAATGCCTGCTTAAACTCCTCCCAGTTTTTCGCTGCGTTAAATTTCATCACTGCTTCTAACTCTGTAGATGGCTCCAAAGCTGTCCAACGCATCGCTAATGCTGTATTCGGTTGATCATCGTGAGCAAATTCAGAAATAATCGGCCCATGTCGTGTAACCACTACATCATAAGGAATTGTTTTTTGCCCTTTCACCTTAATCGGTTCACTCACAACCTTAGCCTGTTCCCATTTACCATTATATTCAAATTCAGCAGGATTATCAGGGTTTCTTTTTTCAATATAAAGGTCTTGAACATCAGGTCCGACATTCGTAACCCCCCAGGCAATATGATCATTTCGGCCTAAAATAATCCCCGGGACGCCGGCAAATATGACGCCGCTAACATTCAGTTTCGGTCCCTTCAAATGTGTTTCATACCAAATAGCCGGTGTCGCTAATCCTAAATGCGGGTCATCTGCCAGATAGGGATAGCCAGATTTGGTCTTATCCCCGGAAACTACCCAGTTATTGCTCCCATTCCATTCATTCGGAACTACGGCTGTGGCAAAACTCTTCGGAATATCAAGTTTCTGTTCTTTTAATGCTTGAATCACTGTCGGACCATCTTCTGGATAGGAAGGAAATAGGTCCAAGGCTTTTTCCTCAGAAAAATTTTGTGCTAAATAATAACGGAATGCTTGTCCTTCCCAGTGCCCACCAAGGTCGAACGCCATATACTTGCCAATTGTCAAGGAATCAATCGGCGTCCACTCCTTTGGTTTATAACCTGCCAAAGTAAACTCAACAGGGAGAGTCCCGTTAGCCTTGGCTTCCTTAATGTAGGCATTTACACCATCGGCATACCATTGCAGTACCTGTTTTGCCTCATCAGAATAGGCATTATAGGATACTTCTGCGGCTCGCCGCAAACCCAAGGTACGGAAAAACTTATCTTGGTCCACCGTTGCTTTACCAATTACCTCACTTAATTCTCCGGAAGCTTGCCGTCTGCTCAAATCCATTTGAAACATCCTGTCTTGGGCAGTCACATACCCTTGGGCAACATATAAATCGTGAAGTGTTTTCGCCTCAATATGCGGCACCCCGTGATTATCACGATAAACCGCAGCCTTTTGCTGGAGGCTTCTTACCGTTACCTCCCCTTCGGTTACAGGCAGGCTTCTTCTGACAAAAACATATGCCGCAATAATAACAATTAATAACAGGGTAAGAATTACCGCTAACGAAATTACAGCGATTTTCTTCCCGCGCTTACGCGGCAGTCCCTTCTCCCTTTCCACCACATTTGTTCGCACCCCATCTCCTCCTTACGCAATCTTTAAGCTCTATTTTATTATAATATTCAGAAAAATTAATGTCATGCAATTTCTTACAAATTATCAATGGTAACCCATATCAAAAAAAACACCCGGTATAGGACAACCGGATGTAAACCTACCCTCTCTAACTCGCATTTACAAGTACCTACATATAAAGACCGGCCCAAAATATCCCAAGTGCCTCTTGGTAGATTTTATCAAATTGGGATATTGGCAGTGGATTTGATCCGCAGCCAAGCTCAATCGTAAACCCGGGCCTACGCCATTCCTGAATAAACCAATCCTTATAGCCTGCGTAACTTTCAATTATGCGGACAGGCTTATAGCCGCTGACTCTGCTGAACTCTTGAACAATGGGTTCTGATTCAGGTGGTTCTAATCCATCAAATCCCCAATACATCTCTTCACCTTGAGTATGGAAAGCCAACACGCGGGAAAAATTCCGCTTCCTTGTCAACTCCGCCATCGCAATTGTTTCTGGTTCTGACAATGGCCGATTGCCACCATAATCTCGTGGCCCTGGCGTCAACGGATTCCGCGCTCGTTCCCCTTCCCAATTTGCCGGAAATTGATCATTCAAATCGACACCCCTAATATTTGCCTTCCAACCAGAAAAATCAAGGCTACCATTATTTAATTCAATAACTTCAGCTCGCCACTTCTTATGTGCGGGCGGACCATTTAAAACGAGGTTAACTCCGTCTGGATTTACCATGGGGACGATGGATAAAGTAGTTTCCTCATACAAACATAAGGGATCCGCATCACCGATAGGCGTCTGACACTTTAAAGCCAGCAGATATTCATTTAGGCAGCTCATCAGAAAAGCGGTCGTAATCCACTCATTTCCATGGAAGGACCCATTATAATGAACCCGCTTTTCCCCCTCCCCAATGCGGATTTCAGGGATATCAAGTCCTAACACAGATTTTCCAATGAAAGTCACCTTGATAAAAGGGAAGTAGGCCAGCAATTTTTCAATATCTCTCATCATTGTAAAATAATCATAATCCCGCTTCCCATTGACAATAATCTCCATAGGCTCCTCCTGATGTAGATATTCTTCTCGTTAGTACAGTGTATGCGAAGATGCTAAAAATATAGCCTTGTCACTGGAAATGACAAGGCTGTGAGACAGTCGTAAATGAATAAATTCCTTAAAATCAACTTTTTAACTACCGGGTCATCGACTCTCTTATTCTATCGAAAAACCAACGCTTCCAAATAACCTTCCCCCAACCGTGGACATTCTCCTGTAATGTCTGTACACGCCAATACATCGGGGGATGGGCCATGAACTGAAATTCAATGAATCTCCAAATCAAAGAGTCCCTTTTTAGCGAGGATATTTCTTCCTCTTCATTTCCGGCAACGGTACTATATTGAACCACTTTATTAACTGCAGCATCTTGATGGTTAGCCAATATAGTCAGACTTTCTGCCATTTGCTTGCTTCCGCCCTCAAGCAGGCTAGCCCCTAAATGATCGGCCCGAACCTCCATCCACTGAGAATAATATGATTGATAAATTGGAAAGACAACAATCAGGAACCATATCAACATAAAGAGCGGGATTTTGTAATCTTCAATAGTAGGAATATATTTTTGAATCAGCCAGATGACCAATAACAAAACAAGGATGAAGCCAAACCGCCATATTTGCCCCCACATTACGTCGCGTCTTTTGACATGAATGGCTTCATGCGCAATTATTCCTTCAATCGCTTCAACTGGCAGCTTTAATGTCGCCGTGGTTAAAGTTATCATCGACCTGCCGATATTCATCCCCGTTGCAAGCCCGTTATAATCAGTTGACTCCGTCTCATATACTCTAACATTGCGAATCCCTGCTTTTTCAAAAATCCGCTGTGATACCGCAATGACCCTTTGATCCGTTGTTTCATCTGCATCCATCGCTACTTTTAAGACGCGGTCTGAAAAATAAAGATTCAGAAACCAATATATAAGTGTAATAGAAACAAGCAGCCATATGGGAATCTGTAAATAATACATGAGCAGCAATAACCCCGTGTAGGCCGATACTCCCTTTACTGTTACCGCAAAATATAGTTTTCCAAGGAGTCGTTTTAGATTTTTTTTATGATAAAACGGGTAAACCTTGATTATATTCGCATCACTCGCTTGATCTATTCCGAACTTTTCTTTCCACGTCTCCGGTTGTGTGACTGTCAAAAATACCGTTTCACCTGGCAGGGAGAGCCTTAGCACCCTTGCAAAACTCGTAGTAAAATCCAGATTGGAAGTAAACATCGTTAATAGCGGATGAAGCTTTAGCACGTCCACCGTTGACTCTATGTGCACCTGCTCTAGATCCGAAACAGGAAACTTCCGTGCTGCAAACGGTGAGACTATATACATACTTTCGTCCGGACTGGAATAAAAGACCTTCACACTTTTATAGGCAAAAAAACGTTTAATCAATTCCGTCACTGCACTCACTAGTCCAAAAATAATTAATAGTTTTAGCGGGCTTTCGGGACCATAAGCATAAAATAGAATGGCCCCCGAAAAGACAACCGCTACAATAAGGAAATCAAGCAAAATTCGCAACGGATTTTTTTGCAGCTCTAGCTCCTCAACTTGCAAAGTCTGTAATTCAATTTTAATTTCATCATATTTCTCTTTTCCCGATGACAATACCGTTAAAGAAAAATAACCACTTGAGATAAAACCAATATAAATAAATCCATCTGGAAATGAGTATTGATAGAATGTATAGCCAATGGCCAGGATTGCAGCAATTATTTCTACGATATAGCTGTATTTTTTAGTAAACTTCGTAGCTAGTAGACCAGTTAGCCCAATCAACCCACCAATAATTAGGAACAGCACAATATCTAGCGTACTTGGCAGCATGGTTCCACCTACTTTTCTGAGCTAAGCTTCATTTGTTCTGCCATTTTAATCACTTTCTCCATTTTTAAATCAGGATTTAGAATCATAAGTGAATAACGCAGGCCCTCTTCATCCCACATAAGCCCATTAATCGTCTTTTCATATTCCGCATTTTGCCCGCGAACAGTCCATTTCCCTTTCTTTATTGCCATACCCTTTCCTTCTGGTGTAGGAAAAATCGATACGGTAAGGGCGGGGATATTTTGCTCCATATAATTCACAGTTATCTCAGTGCGATTCACTTCCCCTTTGAGCTCATCAATTTCAACTTTGTCCACTGTTAAATCTTTAAAGATTAGAAATGGTTTTCCGAGGGCTTTTTCGGCATCAGCAAGTGAACCAGTCTTTGTACCGATTTCCGATTCCATCGGGGTAAGTTTCACACTTTCCGGTAACTTCAGCTTAAACGTATTAGCGGAAAATTTGGGCGAAAAATCTATCTTCTTATACTCCATTTCTGTTTTTTCATCTCCGACATGAGACGTTAATTTCACCATAAACCACGTTTTTTGATCGATCCACAGCTCCATATCACCAAGAAGATTATCCTTTTCCTTTGCCGTTAACTTGAGATGGTAGGTGTCAAATCCGTTTACTCTTTCCTCTCCGCTGACTTTTTTTGAATGTGTATCCTTCATCGCTTCCAGCATAGTCATCATTTGTTCTTTATGCGTCATCGTTGGGATTTCTTGATCAGTCAAATCCATACTATAGGCTTTCTTGCTTCCAGTTTCAAAACTTATTAACTGTTTTCCATCATTGACCGCATAGGCCTGATGGTTTTGTCTCAACAGATCGGTAGATACCATCTTTCTCTTGCCATTATCTCCGGCATACTCTTTAAAAGAGATGTTTTCTGTCGTTTTCCCATTTGAAGTCACCTTCATGATTCCTTCCGCATAGTAGGAGTTACTATCGTCTTTTTCAGCTAGAACCTTTGACATGATTTCTTCTGCCGACACAGTTAATTCCCCCTTGCATCCTGATAATAGACCTAAAACCAACAGTAAACTTATAAATATACTTCTTTGTTTCAACCCTCATACCCTCTTTCTTTGATCCAGCAAGCGACTAACGTTCCAAAACCGCTAGCTGACCAGAGTTTAATTGTTCCTCCGTGTTTTTCAATCAGCATTTTGGCGATACTAAGGCCAAGCCCGGAACTGCCGCCAAGTCCTCGGGCTCCTTCCGCTTGAACGAATGGTTCAAATATACTGTCCTGTTGTTCAGCAGAAATTGCTTTTCCTTGATTTTGAATCAGAATTACCGTTCCATCTTTACGCCATTTGTTTACCTCTTTAATGAACGGTGGGAAGATCCATTCCGGTAACGGTACAGAACTTGAGAATCCGCCCAACCAAATATGGCTGCCAGCTTCAGTATGGCGAATGGCATTCCCCATAATGTTATCGATAATTCGAATTATTTGCTTTGCATCAACTTTGTAGAGACCTTCAACGGACTGCTGGACTGTCAAGTTAATTCCTTTTTTGCAGCATGGCTCTTCATAACCGGAAAGCAGCATGTCGAAAAACTCCTCGCCGTCAACTTCAACAAGCTCAATCTTTTGCTGCGACGATTGCAATGACGTGTACATCGATAAATCATCTAACATCTGCTTCATGTATTCGAGTTTTTCAAATAAAATCTCCTTGTACTCACCCTTTTCCTGGTTGGTTAATGTGTTTTCGTTTTGCAAGGCCTCTGAATATGCACGAATAACCGTTAACGGTGTTTTTAAATCATGGGAAAGTGCGGCAACGATATACTCCTTTTCCTTTTGCTGCTTTGCCAATTCCTGTTGGGTTTGGTCAACCTGCTGTTTCATTTTCCGAAAATGACTTAAAAGCTCACCAATCTCATCCTTTGAAATCCGATAATGCTTTGGGAATGCCTGGCCTTTTGCAAATGCCGTCATCTCCTGCCTTAAATGTTGCAATGGCCGGTTTAATTTTCGATTCAGCAGAACAACGACAATGAAATACACCAGCAGAAAGAAAACAGTAAACAGCGATCCTAGCAACAAGTAACGATTATTGACCCCCTTGATCCATTCCTTCCGGCCAAATGTCACTTCATAGATGCCGATGATCTGCCCATCATGTAAGACAGGTTTCTTAACCGTATAGGTCCGGTAATGCTTCTCGATTTCATTCAAGTTTTTATACAGATTCTCGGTATTTTCTTGATACAATCGGACTGCAGGGTCGCTCAAGGAAGTGTACACCATAACACCATCTGGCCGATACAATGATATTTTCGTAGATTTATTCGCCAATTTGTCGACTGCCTTATAGTTTGTGACAGGCTGTATAGCATATAAACTTTGCTTTTCCAGCTTGGGCTCGAGATCAGAAAGTCTCTTGGTAATATCCATATATTCGAGAAAATCTTGTTTCTGATCAAGACTGCTGATACTGACATATAGAACATAAAGTGCAGCCACCGGCAAAAGCATCACAATAAAATAACTAATCATGAGCCAATACTTAATTTTCATGAAAGCAGTTCTCCTATAAAACGGTAGCCTGTACCCCAAACGGTTTGAATAAATTTAGCCGAGCGGATACCATCTTGTAATTTTGTCCTTAGACTTTTAATGTGAACCGTTACGGTATTGTTGCCATCCACGTTCTCCTGCTGCCAAATATGCTCGTATAGCTCGGCTTTCGTAAAAGTGTGGAACGGATTTTTTGCAAGGAGAAATAATAAATCTAGTTCCTTTGCTGTTAGCACCACCAAAGTTTCATTTACATAAACCATTTCGTTTGTAAAATCAATTGTTAAACCGTGTGAATAACGAATGCGCGTATCCGTTTGTTGTTTATGTAAAAAACGTCTAAATCTTCTTAAATGTGAGTTAATTCTGGCGCTTAGTTCTTCCAGACTAAATGGTTTTGTTAAATAGTCATCTGCCCCTAGGTCAAGTCCGCGAATTTTACTTTCGTCCTCTGCTCTAGCGCTAACAATTAACAAGGGAACATCACTTTCCAGCCGGATTGTTCTGCAAAGTGTAAAACCATCCATTTCTGGAAGCATTAAGTCAACCAAGACGAGATCGTAGGTTCCTAGCTTAAAATCCTCCCAGCCCTCCTTCCCCGTAGAAGCCCATGTCACATGATAGCCTTCTTTTCGCAGATGGTCGCAAATAACCCGGGCAATTTCTCTATCATCTTCCACCAGCAGCAGATTCTCTGATTTTCCCATCTTAACTCCCTCTTTCCAACTCTATTATAAATGACAATTTTTCAAGAATTAGATTTTTTATAATTACTTAAGAATTTTACTTGCCCAGTATGTTAAGGTAAAGACGTTTACAACGTGAAAATACCGTTCAATCATTTGAACGGTATTGGGCAAAACGCATATTGATATAACAAAAAACAACTAACTTGATTGTTGAATGACGATTTTCTTCTGCCACTCCATTCTTTCTTCCTTGATATTTTGCAGCCGGTGGGCACCGCGACTCTCTGTTCGTAACGATCCGGCATAGGCAACAGCCCAAGCGGTACGCAACTTATCAGTCAGCAGTTGCCCCCAGATATCATTTACCGTTTCTATTTGGGATAACATGCCTGATAATTCATTTGCCGCCTTCACAAGGGAATCCGTCGACCTCTCGATTCCGACTTTCGTCCACATGATATCCTTCACTTTTTTCAAAATGTCCTGTTCCACCGACTCTGGTACATCTGTACAATTTTCGAAGAGAGCATTTATCATAGATTTATCTGGTAACATGGGAACCGTTTCTTCTGCGGCCATCTTGCCAACCCGTGGTGCAAACACAAGGATTTCAGTAACCGAGCCACCCGCCAATCGATTTGCCCCATGAAGGCCGCCCGTACATTCTCCACAGGCATAAAGTCCAGGGACACCCGTTCTTCCCCATTCATCCGTTTGAATTCCGCCCATACAGTAATGCTGCACCGGCTGCATCACCCAGTCACCGCTATATTTCTTCCTCGTTAAACGAAATAGCTGAGGGCTATCCTGCTCTAAATCCGCTTGGGCCACACGGGAGAAATCAAGCAACACTTTGTTTTGTTGATACATGGCATAGCATAAGACGTCCCTTGTTTCCAGCTCTTTTCTTTGATAACTAGCCATAAAGCGCTCATTTTTTTCATTCAACAAATAGGCACCTTTGCCAAAAATCTTGGTCAGCACATCAATGTTGGCAGGCGTTTTAAGACGATATGGATAAAATTGAATAAATTCCATATCAACCAGCTTTGCCCCGTGGCGATACGCCAACCCAATACCTTCGCCGCTGACATCCCGCGGATTATCAGTTGAGGCGTACAATCCGCCAAATCCACCCGTTGCTAGAATAACCGCGGAAGCATAAAAAACCGCCCATCCCTTTTTGGCAGCAAAAAGAGCACCACAGACAGCCCCATCGGATTCTAACAAATCAACCAATGTGGCCTGCTCATGAAAGACAACTCCTAGCTCCATTGCATACTTGCGCATAGCGGTGGTAACATTTCTTCCTTGCCCTTTTTCGGCATATACCCTTCTTGGAAAAGAATGACCAGGTGTAGCAATTTTTTTCTCCCGCTCAAGCACAATTCGATATTTTGTTTCCAGTTCATTAACGCGATATGTACATTCTTCTACCAAGACTTTAGCCAGCTTTTGATCAGCGAGATACCTGCTACCTTCTATCATATCTTGCAAAAAAACTTCAGGTGAATCACCTTGTGAAAAAATTGCCGAAAAGACAGCATTTGTTAATACGGATGAACCGCCCATGCCTACTTTTCCTTTTGAAACAATCGCAACCGACGCCCCTGTCTCTTTTGCCGAAATTGCCGCAGCCAGTGCCGCCATCCCGCCACCAACAACAATGACATCGTATTGAAACGTCTGTACTTCTGACACTTTTCTCAACTTCTTTCTCTGTCCATAATGACGAAAGACCATCACGTGGCAGCATAATCCATTGGCTGTATGGTGATGGTCTAACTTAACTATATTTTTATTACTGCTCAGAATCAATACAAATCTTTTTTACCAAAGGCCTAGTACTTTCCACCAAATACCACCAATTACACCCCAAATAACTAAGTGGACAAGTGAAATGATGAATCCGATTGACCACCATTTGTTTTGCGAAACATAGCCAGCACCAAATAATACCGGAGATGGACCACCGCCATAATGGGTCGTACAGTAGAAAAGATTACTTACGAATGCCAGTAATAAGGCAGCAAGCATACCAGGTGCACCGGCTGCAACGCAAACTGCGAGAAAGGCAGGATACATCGCACTAATATGAGCGGTAGCACTAGCAAATAGATAGTGAGAATAGAAATAGACAAGGACTAATATTGTTACAGCCGCTACCCAAGAATATCCGGAAACTCCTCCGGCCATCTTCTCACTAAACCACGGAATAAATCCTAATGTATTCAGGAATGTAGCCATCATTACTAGCGCAGCGAACCAAATAAGCGTATCCCATGCGCCCTTTTCACTCTTAACATCTTCCCAATTTAACACTCCAGAAAGCAATAGGACACTTAGACCGATTAATCCTGTCGCTGTTGCTGAAATACCAAAACCTTCGCCAAAAATCCATAATACTAAAATTAGTGCAAACACACCGATCATATACCATTCATGTTTTTTTAATGGACCCATTTCTTTTAATTTTTCCTTGGCGATATCATGGGCTTTCGGTGTTTCCTTAATCTCTGGTGGATAAATTTTATAAATCAAATATGGAATAACAAGTAAAGAAATTAACGCCGGAACAACTGCTGCGGTGAACCAGCCCATCCAGGTTATTTCAACACCAATAATATCCTTTGCCATTGATACGATTAATGGATTCCCGGCCATTGCGGTTAAAAACAACGCTGATGTTACTGGGTTTCCTTGAAAAGATACCAGTGTCAAAAATGAGCCGACTTTGCGTTCTGTCCCGTCTTCAACCCTTGAACCAAATGCATCTGACAAAGAACGAATAATTGGAAAAACAATTCCTCCGCAGCGGGCAGTAGCACTTGGCATGGCTGGTGATAGAACTAAATCGGTTGCAACTAAAGAATAGGATAGTCCTAAAGTCTTTTTACCAAATTGGCGAACAAAGAGGTAGGCAATTCGATTTCCAAGACCTGTTTTTACAAATCCTCGAGAAATAAGAAAGGCACAAACGATTAACCAAATGGTTGAATTGGAAAATCCGGAAAGCGCTTCTTCTAATTTTAATGTACCAGTTAACACTGTAATTGTAATCGCGACTATACAAATTGCCCCCATTGGCAGCGGTTTTGAAATCACCCCAAAGATGGTAGCAATAAAAATTCCAAGCAAATGCCAAGCATTTACTTCCAACCCCGAGGGAGCCGGAATGATCCAGAATGCAGCACCAATGGCAATTGTTATCAATAAAGGAACCAGATTTGTCGAGCTTTTTTCTTTAAGGGATTCTACCCCAATCACAGCTTCTTGATAATTATTCTTTTTTAAAGCTAACATACTTTCCCCACCTTTTTCAGTATAGGAATACTTGACAGGTTATTTCATAAGTATAGCTTTTTTGCGAAAATTCACATGTTAATTTCTTCTTCATTTCAATCACGTTAGACACGAGTAACAGGTTGGGAGAAAACACATCCGCAAGGGTATTGTGTTTCCTCAATTAGTTCCAACCTTTCGTGAACATCACTGCAGATAGCTGGCATTTTTTCCTTTAGTTTAGAACTAATTCCTTCGCTGATTCTTCACTATTTACATAGCTTCTCCACTTATCTTCCACACGTTGGACAAGTTCTTGACATAAGCCGACATAATTTTTTGGATGTAAATGGTCTCTAACTTCTTGTTCGCTCATATGAGCCATTATTTCTTTATCTTCCAAGGTAACTTCTACAAGCGGACGTTGTTCTTCAAATGCTTTCATTGACACTCTGTAAATCATATCATGAGCAACTTGACGTCCAACATGATGGCCTAATGTTAACATTAGATTTTCAGAAACAATTAAACCTTGAAGCAAGTTGAGGTTTCTTTCCATATTTTCCTTATGGATAATAAATCTTTCTAAAATTCCTTGCATTTGTTGTAAACCGCCACTAGTTAACATACAGATTTGTGGAATATATGACCATTCTGTTGTCCAGTAAGACATATCTCTTTCATGCTCTTGAAGCATTCCATCAAATCCTAAAGAAGCATTTCTTTGCACAAGCCGTGTTAATCCGACGACATATTCACAAATCATTGGATTACGTTTATGCGGCATGGTGCTGCTGCCGACTTGGCCCATTTTAAAGCCTTCTTCAATTTCACAAATTTCCGACTTTTGAAGGTTTATGATTTCATTTGCAATTTTTCCAACTGTCCCGGATATCATCGCGATAATACTTGCAAACTCTGCAAATCCATCTCTTTGCACATGCCATGTAATAGTTGGCTGCTCTAACCCTAAAATTCGGCAGTAACGCTCTTGCACATCCAATCCGTGTTCAGTAATGGAAGCTAGTGTCCCGGCTGCACCAGAGAAACTGCCTAATAAATAGCGCTTTTTCCCTTCTTCTAAACGATCGATATGTTTCCCAATTTCATCCGCCCAAATAGCAATTTTATATCCTAATGTTACTGGCAAAGCATGCTGCCCATGTGTCCGACCAGGCATAATCGTATCCTTATGCTCCTGGGCAAGATTTAATAAAGTATGTAAAAATTTACGTAATTGAACAATTAATATTTCTTGTGCATCCTTCATCTGAAGAACAACGGCTGTATCCATAATATCCTGTGTTGTAGCACCCCAGTGAATCCAACCTCCTGCCTCACCGCCAACAACTTTAGTAAATTCACGAATTTGAACAATTAAGGGGTGGGTTGTGTCTACAATTCCTTCTCGAATGGTTTTCATATCAATATCTTCATATTTTGCTTTTCGAGCAATTTCCTGTGCTGCTGCCTCCGGCACAATCCCTATTTCGGCTTCCGCTTGTGCAAGTGCTACCCAAGAATCTAACCATTTTTGCAAAAGTGATTCATCTGAGAAAACTTTTCTCATTTCCTCCGACACATAGATACCTCTGTAAAGCTCTGAATCAATGACTGATGATGGCATGTTTGTTCTTCCTCCATTCTTCAAGCAAAAAGTTTTAGGCAAATAAAAGAAAAGATATATTTATTTTTTCCTTACAAACATTATTTTTGTTGGGAAAACGTTTGCCTAAAATCATTCTACTACTGTTAGATTTCATGTCAATTACCTCCAAGGGGAATTATGTGAACATTTTTTGTCAAATATTTTGTGAATTCCCGCTTATATCACACAAAAAAAACACATTACGCTACCATAGTTCTTTAGAAACGTAATGTGTTTGCAATTACCCAATTCATAATTATCCGAAGGAAAACGTTTGTCTTATATTTTCTTTACACTTCCCCTGCTAATAATTGTTCCTCCTTGAAGAACAATTCCTTCTCCATTATCATTATGCTGTAATATCCTTAACAGCTTCTCGATTGCAAGACTTCCCATCTCCTCAAGCGGCATTGCTACTGTTGTCAAGGGTGGGTTTAACGAATCGGCAAAATATACATCGTGATAGCCTACAAGTGAAATATTCTCTGGTATTGATAGGCCAAACTCACGGATAGCCTTCATTGCTCCTAACGAAATCGTAATACTAGCAGCAAACACAGCAGTGGGTGGATTAGACAAGGACAATAGTTTCCTCATTGCACGATATCCATCTTCAATCGTATAGTCGCTTTCCTGAACATATTCAGAGACAAATTCAATGTTAGCCTCATTTATCGCTGATCGATATCCTTGAAGACGTTCAATTCCTGTTGTGGTAAATAATGGACCAGCGATATGCCCAATTTGCTTATGCCCGTATTCTATTAAATGCTGTACGCCTTTCTTTGCTCCCATTAAATCATTAACGGTGACATAATTATGCAAACCTGATACTCTCCGATTGACTAACACGATTGGAAAATCACGTTCAATTAATTCTAATATCTCCGAATCATCAAAGTGGGAATTGGATATTAATAGTCCATCAATCCGATTATCAATTAATGAAGAAACAACTTTTGCTTGTTCACGTTCTGCTCCATAAACAAGGAGATTGTAGCCTTCCTTTTGCGCTTGTAATTCAGCCCCATGAATGATACTAGAAACAACTGGGTTGAAAAAACTGGGAATGGCCAGCCCTAAAATTTTTGTTTCGCCTTTTTTTAAACTTCTTGCCGCCATATTTGGTCGATAATTTAATTCCTCTACTACTTTTAGAATCCGCACTTTTGTTTCTGGTTTGATTTTTAGATTAGGATCATTGTTAATCGTTCGAGAAACAATGGAAGGATGGACTCCAGTTAATTTTGCTATTTCCTTTAATGTTGCCAAGTCAAAAATCTCCCTAAAAGTTAATTTACTGTCTAACCTATTATATATAATAATCTATCCGCTTTCTCAACACTTGTCATTCTTTACATAAAAGTATCCCATAGAAATGCATCTATGGGACGGTGAATTTAGATAATTCCTAATGTACTTAAGAAAACAATAACAATCGTAATCGGGACGATCCATTTCATTAAAAAGAGATACGTTTGATACCATGCTGGAGACAAAGTATTACTAAGAGTAAACTCTTCTTTCACAAGTTGTCCGCTCATTTTTCTCGAAATAAACAAGGCAATTAACAAACATCCTAGAGGGAGCATTACATTACTGACGAGAAAATCAGTAGCATCAAAGACCGTTTTGTTAAAAATCGTTACTTTCTGAAGGGTGCTAAACGATAATGCTGCTGGAATTCCGGCAAAAAAGACGACGATTCCCGAAATCCACGACACTTGTTTCCGCGAGCGTTTTCCACTTTCGGTAAAGGCCGAGACAATGATTTCTAAAAGGCTAAATGATGATGTTAAGGTAGCAAATAAGAATAAGATTAAAAAGATGGCTAGAAACACTTCACCTAAAGGCATTTGCGAAAACACTGCAGGCAGAACCATAAATAACAATCCCGGTCCTTCCGCTGGCTCGAAACCGAAAGCAAATACGACTGGAAAAATCGCTAAACCAGCAAGCAGCGAAACGAATATATTCATAACCACAACGGAACCGGCCGAGCTTGGGATGCTCACATTTTTATCCAAATAAGAGCTGTACGTGACCATACATGAAAAACCAACTGCTAACGCGAAAAACGATTGACCAAGTGCATAAAGCACTGACTCTGCTGTGATTTCTGAAAAGTCTGGATTTAGGAAAAATACTACACCCTCCATAGCTCCTTCTAATGTGAGTGCTCTGACCACAAGGATGATGAAAAAGATAAATAATAGGGGCATCATGTATTTATTTGCTTTTTCAATTCCATTACGGATTCCAAACGAAATGACGATTATGTTTATCAGTAAAAAAATGGCTAAACCTGCTAAGGTAATCCACGGAGTTCCCGTAATTTGAGCAAATAAATCAGGATAGCTGGCATTCTTTTCAATTACTTTTCCGACAATCGCCATCAAGCTATAGAGAAGCACCCAGCCACCGACAACAGCATAGAACGAAAGTAACAGAAAACAACCAATCACTCCTAAGGGGCCAGTTATGGTCCACCACGTATTCGGAGCTAATTTTCTGTACGCAGTCACGGCTTCTTTCTGGGCTCCACGGCCAATGATGAATTCCGAAATCAGCATCGGTAAGCCGATTAATACCGTAAAAATGACAAAGATTAAAAAGAACGCCCCGCCTCCGCTCTTTCCTGTTACATAGGGAAACTTCCAAATGGCCCCAAGGCCGATTGCGGCACCAGCCGATGCCATAATAAAGCCGAATTTAGACGACCACTGATCTCTTTTACTACTCACTTGACTCCCCTCCTTATAATGATGTTTATAAGAAAAACTATGTATTAAAAGCCTTAGTAAAAAGACAGCAACCTCTCCCCAAGGAAGTTGTTACTGTCAGCGTATGATTTTAAAGTTACCGCGTTCAATCCTCTTCTTGATGTAGCCTAACATAAGCAACTTAACAAATTTCCTGGTTGGTGGGAAAAGTAAGAAGAAACCTACGATATCGGTGACAAACCCCGGTGTTAACAGGAGCACCCCACCAATTAAAATACAAATTCCGTCCAAAACAGCGCTGCCCGGGATTTGTCCGTGGCGCAGCTGCTCCTGAGCATTACGAATGGTTTGCAGCCCTTCTCGTTTTGCTAAATATGCACCGATTACGCCTGTTGCAAGTATGAGCAGAAGTGTCGGCCAAACGCCAATGGTTTTTCCCGAAAGAAGCAATACAGCAATTTCCGCTGCCGGAATAGCGATCAGTAAAAGAAAAAAATAACGCATGACATATCTCCTTCCAAATCTGATTGATATAATTATAGCGGTACAGGCTCCTGAATGAAAGACTATTGATTCTCTATTTAATCAAACGTTTGATTAGTCGGTCTTAAACTTCATATATCAACCGTATTGTTCAAATCGCAGCTTTAATGTTTATAATGGAAACGAGGTGATATTATGGCACGTGAACGAAAGTTTTCTACTGATGAGCTTTTTCATGCTACCAAGCAGCTGTTGCTGGATCATGGCTATGAAGGATTTACGTTTAGTCTGTTAGCTGACAGCTTAGGCATTTCGCGAGGAGCTCTATATAAATATTATGAGAACAAGGACGAACTCATCACTAACTATGTCTTCTATGAAATGGATCAATACTTGCTCAAATTAAAGCAGATTGACTTACACCATGGGTTTGAAGCACAATTTCATTTTCTCATGAACTTGATATTCAGTTACTCAGATATTCAGAAACTCATTAAAATCAGCCAGCAGGTACCTAATCACCAAGAGAAGTTTGAAACCATCCATGAAGATATGTACCAGTATTTACAGGCATTCGTTGAATTAGGAAAACAGGAGGGAATTCTAAAGAGCCACCTTCCGAATAACTTGATTTTAGGGTATATTTTTCAATCGATAGCTATTCCCAATCACTCAGGAATTCCCCACTCACAATGGGTTAACTCGATTAAGGAAATTATTTGCCACGGATTATTTCGCAAATAACTAAATTGACACCTGTATTTCTATAAAAGATAATAATAGTGACAATGGTGTCATTTTATTTTTTACCAAAGTGACACTTGTGTTACTTTCAATTCAATAAACGAAGGGAGTAATGAAATGAAGTCCTTTTTACAAGCTATAACTGACCGTGTCTCAACGAAAAAAGGTATGTGGATTACACTTACAGCTTGGTTAGTTATCACCATGGCGCTGGCGATGTTTGCACCAAATGCAAAGGATTACGAAGTATCCAGTATTGATTCTCTTCCTGATGATGCAAAATCGGTGATTGCGCAAAAAAAGACAGAGCAATATTTTCCTAGTAATGAAGGAACACCGGGGATTTTAGTCTTCCAAGCCAAAAATGGTCAAGTGGAGCTGCAAAAACTCGGTGAGGTTTTAGAGAAAATTAAGGAAAAAGACATCAACGGCATCGAGCAGATTATTCCGCTAGCCTCTCTTCCGCCACAGGCAACAGCTGGCTTTTTTTCCGAGGATAAGACGACAGCGATTATTCCGCTTACCTTTGATGCGTCACTTGAAAGTAAGGAAATCAGAGATTCCCTTGCTAAGGTTAAGGATGTAGCCGCAAAAACGACGGATTATAAATTGTATGTTACCGGGCCAGCTGGGATTGCTACCGATTCCCTGGACTTGTTTTCCCGAGCGGATGTAGTGCTTATTTTATCAACTGTCGGATTAATTCTCATTTTGTTAATCGTCATTTACCGCTCACCATTATTGGCACTAATTCCACTGCTTGCGGCCGTTTTTGTGTACGAAGTCGTGAATCAGATTCTTGGGATTATGGGAAAAGCGGGGCTCGTTTTAAGTAATCAGACATTGTCAATTATGTCGATTTTATTATTTGCGGCCATGATTGATTATTCCTTGTTTGTCTTCTCGCGTTACCGTGAAGAACTGACTTATCATGAAAGCAAGTTTGAGGCAATGAAAGAAGCCATGCGCGAAACAGGAATGCCGGTGTTTTTCTCCGGTGGGACAGTATTAGCTGCGATGCTTGTATTATTCTTTGCCCAATTTGGCGACTATCGAAACTTTGCTCCTACTTTTGCAACAACAATGGTCGTCATCATGGCAGCATCGGTCACCCTTGTTCCTGCGTTATTTACCTTGTTTGGCAGGAAATCTTTCTGGCCGAAAATCCCTCATGTAGGCGAGCATTATGCCAGTAAACATGTCTTTTGGGGTAAAATCGGTAGCTTTGTTGCCAAAAAGCCAGGTATTTCTGTTTTGGTCATTGGAGTTATTTTACTGTTATCTGCCAGCAATTTGTTCAACTTAAAATATGAATACGATACGATGAAATCTTTTCCGAAAGATATGCCGTCACGCCAAGGCTATGAAATTTTGGCACAAAAGTTTGAAAGTGGCGACTTAGCACAGACTACAGTGATATTTGAATCCAAAAATTCCGTCACTGCAGAGCAGCAGGAACAGCTAAGGAAAACATTGGAGAATCAGCAGCTTGTAAGTAATGTTCGTATAAACGGACAAACAGAAGATAATAAGGTAATAAATTACAGCATGACATTTGCCGAAAATCCTTATGCAATAAAAACGATTGATGAATTAGAAAAAATGATTGATCACTCCAAACAGATTGTAAAAGACAGCGATGTTGAGGGAAAACTATATTTCGCTGGCGAAACAGCGACAAAAGTAGATGATCGCCTTGTCAATAACCGCGATGTTCTCGTCATCGTGGCACTGGAGACCATATTAATTTTCATTCTGTTAATTGTTTTGACAAGGTCGTTTAAAATGCCGATTTATATGATGGGGACCATTCTCGTCTCCTTCTTTGCTGCGTTAGGATTAGGAACATTCTTAAGCAATGTGTTCTTTGGAATTGATACCATCAGTGACCGCGTTCCACTTTATGCCTTTGTCTTCTTGGTTGCCTTGGGAATTGACTATAATATCATGCTTGTGTCAAGGTTCCAAGAAGAAAGAGCGAAACATACTGTGAAAGAGGCAGTGAGAATCGCAGTGACTAATACAGGCGGAGTAATATCTTCTGCCGGTTTAATTCTTGCAGCTACCTTTGCCGTGTTGATGACTCAGCCAATTCAATTACTGTTCGTTTTTGGCTTTATCGTAGCAGTTGGGATTTTGCTTGATACCTTCTTGATCAGGGGAATCTTGCTTCCAGGGCTGATTGTGCTCTTGGAAAAAGATAAACAGGTTAGTGAAAGCGACTAAAAGTGAGATAGGAGAAAAACAGCATGTGTTCATGCACATGCTGTTTTTTCTAAATCAAACCATTGCCCTAGTTGGGGTAACATATTCCTGACATTATTTTGAATCATAAAAGACCGGAGCTGAATCAACGTTTTTAATCCATAAATGTTCTTTCCCGCCTATCCCACTTTTGACCCATACATCTCCTTGAGTTTCCTCTACCTTTCGCCGAAACAAAGTAAGATACGATCCGACTACTTGAGGTTTTTCATCAATTTCATTCATCCTCGGAAACGAAACTTGTTTCTGCTCCCCAGTTCTTATGTTTATCGCGTAAAATGATGTGAACAAAGTTGGGATAGGTCCTTCCTTCCACTCTTTGTTTTCTTTTGCACGAGCAACAAGTACCACATCTTTAGAAAACCATTCCAAATCAAGGTCGACAAATCCTTTAGGTGTGTATTCTTTTTGTTGTTTAGAAGATGGAATATCGGCAATCGTCATCTTCTTATTTTCAACAAAAAATCTTCCTTCTCCAGAAATATAGGCTAATTGATTAGCTCGAGGAGCCCATTTAAACCAATCTTGAAACCCTAACATTTTTCCTATTGATTGAAAGTGTTTGCCTCGTGATGATAGGACACATAATGTATTGCTATCCATTGACCAAGAAGCTGTCGGAACAAGTAAAAAGCTAACCCATTTCCCATCAGAACTCCACTTAAAATAATCGGCATCAATTCCAAATAAATCGGGTTCCTTCGTCTTAATAGTATAGAAAGGCTTCATTTTTTCTTTAGAAAGGTTTGCATCTACTGGAATGCGAAAGAGTGGGATTGGGCCCCATCCAGTAGGCAGTAACTTGGATTGTGAGGAAACGATAAATTCCTTCCCGTTTGGAAACCACTCAAAACCACTAACTCCAAGTGAGACATTTTCAAAACCTTGTGGGCGGCCATTCTTTGTTTTTGTAACATTTAATAAACCATGATCATTATACGCCAGTTGATTACTAATTGGCGACCATTTAAAGTCGGATGTTTCAACCCTAACATAAGGCTGGTAGCTTTCCCTTTCCTTTGTGTCATAAAGATATAAATCCGATTTTTCCCCCTTCTCATCACCATCAATATAGCCGAGAAATCTGCCGTCATATGACCATTTCGGATTATATACATATCGATTCTTGGTAAGTTGGATTTCTTGGTCTCCTTTTTTGATCCATAGTTGATGGTCACGGATAAACGCAGCAGTAAGTGGCGCCTCTGCACTGGCACTAGTAGATAAATTAAAACCAATGAATAGTAGCAGTAATACTATCCGATATAACATGGTTATCCCTCCTTAGTTTAGGATGACCATGAATGTTATCGCCATTCACATCTCGGAATTAATATGCACTGTTTTATTCTTGTTCTAGTAACCTGTTCAATTGAATAAATCCAATTCCGGTTAATAAAAATGGGAGGAACCGTTTAACTGGTTCTCTATCGGGATGCAAATAGTGGAAAAACATGTTAAATGCCCTACGAAAAAGCGGAGTAATTAGCTAAGGGGGTTGCCAAAGAATAGGGTTGAGAATCATAAGCGGAGAATTTCCGTCTAATGAAAATTTTGCGAGTCAAGTCTTGATTCTTGTGTAAATTTCTAGCCAACAGTTTCAACGATTATTGTGGGGAAGGAGTGTCACTCCCCCCATTCATTTTTTTTGCGAAACTTCCATGGGTATTTCACTTCATATCCGGGGAGGGGTGTCAAATGCCTTTCAATTTGACAGCCCTCCCCGGATATGAAATCATCCATGATGGAAGTGAAGCTGAAAAATTAACGTAGATTGCCAAAAAGTGCTCTCCTCTTGGAGTATGAAGTCTCCTGATATTGCATCAATACAGCGCCAATTAAACGGAAGGCAGATTGCGTATTAGGAAACACTCGTATGACCTTCTCCCTTCGGCGTAGTTCCTGATTCAGCCTTTCAAGGGAGTTTGTGCTCTTGATAAAGACACGTACATTTTCTGGGAAGTTCATATATTGGATGGCATCTTCGAAGCCATCATCCAAGAGTTCCAAAGCCCCCTGGTATTTAGTTTCATTCTCGAAATGGCTCATGACCTCATCCTTGAACTTTCGAATGTCATCCATAGTCACTGCTTTGAATATTCGCCTAATCATCGTGCGTATTTCCGAGGAGTCCTTTTTAGGTAGCTTGTCCATGATATTTCGCAAGAAATGGACATTGCATCTTTGCCACGAGGTGCCAATGAACTCACGCTGTATAGCCTTTTTCAGGCCCTGATGGGCATCAGATATCACCAGTTGAGGAGACTGGAGGCCACGTGATTTAAGGTGTTGGAGGAATCGGCTCCAACTCTCGTAAGACTCCGCATGGTCCACGCTTAACCCTAGGATTTCCCGCTTACCGTGGTCAGTGATGGCAGAGGCAATATAGACGGCTTTTGAGACGACCTTTTGGTGCTCCCGGACTTTAATGTACATAGCATCCACAAAAAGAAAAGGGTAGTAAGTGGTGTTTAATGGCCTCTTAGACCAGTCGTTGATGACTGGGTCTAGTTTCTGGGTCAATGTGGATACCAGTGATTTGGAGACATTTTCCCCACAGAGCTGTTCTACGATATTAGTGACTTTCCTAGTGGAAACGCCATTGATGACCATCTCAAGCATGGAGAGGATCAATGCCTGATCCCACCGTGCATACTTCTCAAATACAGAAGTGGTAAACTCCCCATTACGGGTCCTTGGGACCTTCAGCTTGATCTTACCAATGCTCAACGTCAAATCACGTTCATAGTAACCATTACGATAATCCCTACGCTCGTCCGAGCGTTCATAGGAGGAAACCTGTAAATACTCATCCCTCTCCTTTTCCATAAATTCATTCAACACCAATACAATGGCTGATTTCATCACCATTTCGATATTAGAATTCATGACAGATTCTTTTAAAAGGTTGATATCTAGGTTAAACTGTAATTGAGTCATTTTATTTTCCTCTCCTCATTGTTTATCATCGCTGAAAACAGTGTTGACAAGAGTGAATAAAATGACTCATTCTTTTTACACAATTATATGGACTTAATCATTTTGCGGTTAAATATGTAGATATAAGCGTAAGGATTCCGCTTAATAGCTTTAAATAGGTAAAATTCAAGGGATTTGGAGATGATAAGCGGAAAAACTTCCTTTAATTCAAGGGAAATATCAGTATTTCCCAAAATAAACGGAATTTTTCCGCCTATTTCAAATACAGGGGAATTCTTACGGGAGTAACCGCACTCATTACGGGAGTAATCCCGCTCGTTACGGGAGTAATCCCGCTCGTTACGGGAGTAATCCCGCTCGTTACGGGAGTAATCCCGCTCGTTACGGGAGTAACCCCGCTCATTACGGGAGTAATCGCGCTCGTTACGGGAGTAACCGCACTCCTTACGGGAGTAATCGCACTCATTACGGGAGTAACCGCACTCATTACGGGAGTAACCGCACTCCTTATGGGAGTAACCGCACTCGTTACGGGAGTAATCCCGCCCTATACGGCGGTAACCGCACTCCTTACGGCAGTAATCACACTTTTATTACGGGTATTTTACCTATTCAATTATCAGATAGAGAATACCATGTATGATTGGATTCCAATTTTACAAAAATTAGGTGAGAAACTCCTAGCGATTTCTCACCCTATTTTGTTTACTGCAGTTTTCCGCGGCACGCAACCGCCAGTTCATCAACAACTTCTCCATTAGAAATCAAATAGGCCTTTTCATACAAATTACATACCGGGCAAATATGGTTAGGAATAATTTGTACCTTATCACCAATTTCAACTTGATTACGGAATTTCTCATTGTAAATGATTGCATGTTCATCGAAAACACCATGAACAAATACATCGTCAAATTCCTTGATTTTGCCGAAGCCCTTCGTAGTTGTCAAACCCTGGGTTCTCGTCTGGGCGGTAATCCCTTTAGCCCCTACATCTGTTATAACCCGTTCTTTCGTAGGCTTACTGATAATGGTGGTAAGGACGGAAGCAGCACAGCGTCCATAGCTGCCAATAACATTCGACTGTGAAGCATCCATAAAAATATAAGTTCCTGGCCGGATCTCGGTAATGCCCTCGGGAATTTCAAAATTTAGCATGAACGGGGGCGTCGAGCCAATGCTGACCACCTGCGGTTTAAGACCCATTTCTTCTGCTAATGTTGCAAAATGCAGGGTTCTGTTTACACTTTCGGTATATAACCGTTTACATTCATCCCAATTTTCTGCCTTATAAGTATGCCCGTCATGAGAAAATACCCCTCTAAACTCGACATTATTACTGGCCTTTACTGCTTCCAATAATGCTTTAAAATCATCTTCCTCAATAATTCCTGAGCGTTGTTCCCCTACTTCAATTTCAACAAGAACCTGAGCCTTTTTGCTTGCACCTGAAAACATTTCATCAATTTCCCTCACTTGGAGGGGATGATCAATGCCAAATGCAATATGTATTGATTCCGATAATTTTCTAATCCGCTCCAGTTTACCTTTACCGACAATCTCATTGGCAATAAAAATGTCAGCTAATCCATTTTCCGCCATAACCTCGGCTTCACCAACTTTTGCTACGGTAATTCCAGCAGCTCCAATCTCCATTTGCAGCTTGGCAAGTGCTGGAGTTTTATGTGTTTTAGTATGCGGCCGCAATTGGACGAGGCTTCTTTCCGCATATTGCTGCATCGAGCGAAGATTATGTAACATAATTTCTTTGTCAATCAAAAGAGCCGGTGTATCCAATTCAACATAGTTCATCTGACATCACCTTTTCACTAGAGTTTAAACCGCTATAAATCTAATAAATCTCAAGCTTTGCTCTCGCCTGTATGCGTAGGCTGACTATTCAGTTAAAGTATATAAAAAATTATATAACTGTCAATATATTTCACTTCTTTATATATTTTTTTATATTTTATTATTTCTATTTTGAAAGCAATTCTTTCATGTTGAATTTATCAACTTATCCATTATCAAAGAATGTAAACCTGCATCTTGATTATAGCCTAACATTTTTGACAAAAATAATAATTAATTGTAATTTCCTTGTTGTTTAAAATATGAACGGTAATAATAGAATTGTATGAAAAGTTCGCAATCTACTAAAAGGCACAAAGAACTTCCTTAACTATATGTGAAAACCCGCACAAATAGTCCTTTTTGCAGGAAAGAGGGAGAAGTATGAAAAAGGATTTGCTAATCTATATCGGGCTGGCTGTTTGCTTTCTAATGCTATTTGCCAATTCAATTATCTTAAAGGACTATCAGATTAACCTATTTCAATATATAAAATATTCCCAAGACTTTTCACTAGAGGAAAAACAATGGATAGTAGAAAACAGCCCTATTATTTATGGCGCTGACGAAAGTTCTCCTCCACTGCGATTTGTTGACAATGAAACAAAGCAATTTAAAGGGGTTGTGATTGATTATCTGAACTCACTATCCCTGCAATTAGGAGGGGAGATTAAGTTTGTCCCCTTTGTTTGGTCTGAGGCACTTAAGCAACTTGAAGATGGCCATACTGACCTTGCCGATATGTTTATCAGTAAAGAGCGCTCGGAAAAATATATATATTCCATTCCAATTTATAAATTAAAAGGATCATTCATTCAAGATAAAGCAGCTAAACCTATTAAGGACCTAAATGATCTCAACGGCAAAAGAATTACACTGGCAAAAGGAGATTATGCCCAGGACTTCCTTCAAGAAAAGCAATTAGATGTTAAATTTATTTATGTCCACAATGTTTTCGAAGGTATCCAAGCCGTTGACAATGGCCTAGCCGATGTATTAGTTGGGGATGAACCTGTTTTAGCATATTATTTAGATCAATTTCCACACAATGACAGCTTACACCTTTCCAATATCCCCCTTTATGAAGAAAACGTTGTTTTAGCAACAACTAAAAAGAACAAACAATTAATTCAGGTGATGAATAAAGGAATACTCCATCTTGAAAAGAGCAATGCCGTTGACAAGATACAGGAGAAATGGACCGGGCTTACTGCACCCGTCAAGTCGACAAAAGGGCTAAGTCGACCTTCATTTATCATTACTGTGTTTATCACGGTATTCCTATTAATCATTCACGCCTTAGCTACTATCATTAAAAGTTTAAAAGACGAAGTCATCAAGCGTAACCGGGAGTTATATCAAAGTAAAATGGATTTAGAATATGTTTTTCAAAGTATCCCTGAAATGATGTTAATTGTTGACAAAAATTATCGTATTATCCAGGCAAATAATCTCCTCCTCCATTATGTAGGTAAGCCGCTCCATTCCTTTCAAGGTCAATCACTTTTTTATGACTGTGAAGAATTGGCCTTTTTGAGGGCAACTAAGGGAATCTTTGATGAGGTCCTCGAAACGGGGAACTTAGGAGAAATGGACTTGGAGCATCAGGAGCATATTTACCATGTATCCTGTTATCCGATGAAATATATGTTGGAGGATAAGAAAAACGTCATTTTATCTATTAAAGACACGACCTTTCAGCGGTTAAATGAGCAGCAGCTTCTCCAGGTGAATAAAATGGCAGCAATTGGCGAGCTGGCTGCCGGTGTTGCCCATGAGATTCGCAACCCGCTCGGCATTATCCGCTCCTATATTTATTATATAAAAAATTACCACCATCAAAATTTCGATGAAGATCAATACCAAAAGGCAATTTCCGCTATCGAAAGATCAATCGACCGGGCAAAAAAAATTATTGATCACTTGCTGAACTTTTCACGGCTATCAAGTGACCGCGAAGAGAAGATTATCTTAAGAGATTTTATCGAAGAATTGCTTTTTTTAGAGGAAAAAAGGCTGAAACAACTGAATATTGAATTCTACGTTGACTGTCCTTGTGACTTATCAATATTCGCGAGAACTGAAAGCCTAAAGCATATCTTAGTCAATTTGATTAATAACGCCATTGATGCAATGGAACAAGGGGGGACCTTAAGAATCTCTTGCCGACAAACCGGAAAATATTTATCTATTAAAGTGAAAGATACCGGCGTTGGGATTTCAGAGGATATCATTGATTCTATTTTTAACCCCTTCTTCACAACCAAGCCGCCTAATCAAGGTACTGGTTTAGGTCTTTATATAACTTTTAATGAAGTTCAAAAATTAGGGGGGAGGATTACGGTGAAATCTACTCCAAATGTCGGAACTGAGTTTGAAATAAAGCTATAAGGGGGTTGATGATCCTTATGAGAGAAACAAACTTTAAAATCTTGATTGTTGATGATGAAGAGGACTATTTAGAAGTCTTGAACCTGATTTTAACATCTAAAGGTTATTATACTGAAATGGCTTCCTCGGCTAAACAGGCATTAGAATGTTTACAAACCCAAACATTCGACTTAGTACTGTCAGATTTAATTATGCCCGAGATGTCGGGCATGGAGTTGTTGAAAAAAATTAAAATTTTGCAGATTCCAACTGAATTTATTATGGTTACCGGCTACGGGACGATCAGCAATGCGGTTAAAGCGATTAAACAAGGTGCCTTTAGTTATTTTATTAAAGGTGCTGACCCGGAGGATTTACTACAGGAAATTGAAAAATTAGCACACATTAAACGTATACCCAAAGAGGATAAACAGCGTTATTCGAAACCAATATTAACGACAAATAACCCAGAGATGCAGCATGTCCTGTCAATTCTGCAAAAAGTCGCAGAGACAGATATATCTGTTCTCCTAACAGGAGAATCAGGTGTTGGTAAAGAAGTATATGCGCGTTATATCCATAATCAAAGTCAGCGGAAAGAACAGCCCTTTGTAGCGGTTAATTGTGCTGCACTTTCGATTAGCATTTTAGAATCTGAACTATTTGGCCATGAAAAGGGATCCTTCACCGGTGCGGTCACAAAACGAATCGGCCGCTTTGAAGAAGCTCATAATGGAACCCTATTTATCGATGAGATTGGCGAAATCCATAACGATATCCAAGTCAAATTATTGCGGGTAATTGAAAATAGGACAATTGAGCGTGTTGGCGGCAATGAACACATACCGGTTAATATCCGCCTAATTACGGCAACCAATAAGAATTTGGGTGCTGAAATTCAGGCAGAAAACTTTCGGAAAGATTTGTTTTATCGCATTAATGCCATTAGCATAGACATTCCCCCGCTACGACATCGCCGGGAGGATATTGAGAGCTTTTTTTCATATTTTGTGGAAAAATTTCAAGAACAGTATCAGAAGACTATTTACAGCATTGATGATGCAATTTTTCATTTCTTGAAAAGCTATAGCTTTCCAGGAAATATTAGGGAATTGCGCAATATCGTTGAAAGGCTTGTCATTTTATCCGTGGATGGCAGCCTGCATGGTGAAGATCTGCCCGATACCGTTGATTCTGCCTTTCCCTATGATGTTAATATTGGCAATCAGTCATTAAAAGAATTGCGCAAAGAAGCAGAAAGAAGATATATATTGTTAGTTTTAGAAACTTATAACGCTAACCTAACAAAAACAGCGGAACATCTGGGGATTACCAAAAGGCAGCTTTTTAATAAAATCAAAGAATTTGAAATCAAATATTAGTCAAGTTAATGAAATAAATTTCCTTAAACATCGGAAATTTATTTCATTTTTTTGAATAATGATAGGGAAAAACCTATGATATCGGTATTTCAACCTTTTTACTCCTTGGCACAGATATTGCATATAAAATGAATGAAATAAAAAAGGAGGTATTTTCAATGGGACAAATTGTAAAAGAAGGCAGTTACGTGCAAATTCACAAAGTTGAATTAGCACCCGAAGACAGAACGGGTAAATTGCCAGACGACACAAGAAAAGTTCCTTTAGAACTGTGGACCAAGGGCTTCCTCCAAGATGATGCAAAAATGAATGAAGAAGTAACGATTAAGACCATTACAGGACGATTAGTGAGCGGTAGTCTAGTGGCAGTAAATCCACCATATGAATACGGCTTTGGGAAAACATTTGTACCGGAACTATTACAGGTGGGAATTCAGGTCAGAGAAGTTGTGAAAGGAGTCCATTAAAGATGGCACACGATTATAGTTATAAAGCTGTTATGGCCCGCGATAATGAAATCATGAAGAAAGCCTTAGGAATGGATTATGAAAAATACGAGTCTGGCAATATTGCCTTTGATTATGAAGCGTTAATGAATGATGTTGGGCTTAGTCTCGAAGAAATTATCCAAATTCAACGGTCGGTAGGTGTTGGCAATACACCATTGTTAGAGTTAAAAAATTTAACTGCGTTGGCCAGAAAAATCTCCCCAAAAGGAAAAGGTGCAAGGATCTTTGTTAAAGATGAACAATGCAACCCTTCAGGCAGCTTCAAGGATAGACGGGCTTCTATTTCAGCTTACATGGCTCAAAAACTAGGCTATAAAGGAATTGCCGCAGCAACGAGTGGCAACTATGGTGCTGCTGTTGCTTCTCAGGCGGCGATGCGCAACCTCCCTTGTATTATCGTCCAGGAATGCTTTGATTCTCGGAAAATTGGCCAGCCAGAAATTCTGGAAAAACAAAGAAAATGCGAATCCTATGGTGCAGAAGTTGTTCAATTAACCGTTGGCCCCGAACTGTTCTATACGTATTTACGAATATTAGAGGACACTGGTTACTTTAATGCTTCATTGTATTCTAACTTTGGTATTGCCGGGGTAGAAACATTAGGCTATGAAATTATTCAGCAGTGCCGCAGCATGGTTGGCCGAGACCCCGATGTCATTATGGTTACTAATGCTGGGGGTGGAAACCTAACAGGCACAGCACGGGGAGCACAAAAGGCAGGAGCTGAAAAGACTTTAATTTTTGGTGCCAGCGTTGATTTAGCCGGATTATCAATGGCCTCTGACCATGATTTTAACCGCAAATCTTTCACTACTGGACATACTGGTTTTGGCATGCCTTATGCTACTGACCCAGACCACTCAGACGTTCCAAGAAGTGCTGCACGTCCATTGAAGTATATCGATGATTATCTATTAGTAAAACAAGGGGAAGTCTTCTATATTACAGAGGCATTGGCTCAGCTAGAAGGCATGGAAAGAGGTCCTGCCGGAAATACCTCATTAACTGCAGCTTTTGCTCTAGCACAAACATTGGATGAAGACCAAATTATTGTTGTACAAGAAACAGAATACACAGGGGCAGGCAAATCACCACAGCCGCAATTAAGTTTTGCTAAGGAAAATGGCATTGAGCTTAAATTCGGCAATTCTGATGAAGAAGTACCGGGTAAAAATATTATTTTGCCCGACCATCCTTCCAGAATTAAAGTACGGCATGCAGATTTGGATAAAATGAAAAAATCTTATATAAGAAAAGCTGCCCAGCACGTCCATGCCACTACTGCTACTGAGGAGGATATTCACTATTTAATGGCAGAAACAAGAAAAGACCGTGAATTTGTCATTGCTGCACTTAAAGAAAACAACATCGAAATTAAGCAGCCAATCTTGAATTAAAAAAATTTAAAAGATAAGGGTTGATTTTGATGTCGACAAATCAAAAGGCAAGCAGTAGTGGATTAAAAAAGTCAATTGGGTTATTTGAAGCTACCTTGTTGGTAGTCGGAATTGTTATCGGGAGCGGTATTTTTTATAAACCAACTGCGGTATTAACGGCCATGCCCGCACCAGGAATGGCGCTATTGATTTGGGTTGTCGGCGGGGCCTTAACGATGGCTGGAGCACTAACGATGGCGGAGATTGGCTCAGCGATTCCGAAAACAGGTGGTCTATATGTCTATCTCAAAGAATTATTTGGCGAACGCTGGGCCTTCTTGTTCGGCTGGGTACAGGTGTTAGTTTATTATCCAGGGCTTTCAGCTGCGTTAGCTGTAATTCTTGCTACACAAACAACTAGCTTTATTCCATTAACTCCGATGCAGCAGAAATTACTGGCAGCATTCTACATGATTTTTATCATGTTAGTTAACCTGCTTTCAACCAAGTTTGCGACACGATTCTCCTCTGTGTTTACGATTGGTAAGTTGCTGCCTATTGCAGTTATTATCCTAGTCGGGATTATCGCCGGTAATCAGCATGCTTTTGGACCGTTCCTTCCTGCCGAAAGCGCTAATGTGAGCATGGCATCTGGATTTAGCGCAGCCTTGCTTGGAGTTTTGTTTGGCTACGAAGGCTGGATTGCTGTTTCTAACCTGTCAGGAGAATTAAAAAGTCCGCGTAAGGATTATCCAAAGGCGATCTTTCTAGGGATTTCCATCATCACCATTGCCTATATTGGCATGAACATCGGAATAATGAACACAATGAATATGAACCAAATAATCCATTCAGAAAAAATCGCCTCCGATACCGCAGTTGTGCTATTCGGAACCTTCGGTGAAAAACTAATCGCTGCCGGTATTCTGGTTTCAATTATTGGCTGTTTATCAGGCTTCCTCATGTCATCAGGACGTATCCCTTATGCAATGGCTGAGGATGATATGATTCCATTCAAACAATTTTTTGGAAAGATCGACGAACGGGCAAATACCCCGATGAATTCGATTGTATTCATTACCGTGTTAGCCGTTTTATATATCTTCTCGGGCACATACGATACACTAACTAACCTGTCAGTATTTGTTACATGGATGTTCTTAATCATTGGCATGATGGGGATATTTGTACTAAGGAAGAAAAGACCTGAGCTATTACAGAACAGTGACTACCGTGTCCCATTATACCCAGTCGTCCCGATTATTGGGATTATCGGTGCCCTGTATGTAGTATTCAGCACATTAATTAGTGGTGCTATCATGGCAATCTACGGTGTGGGCGTTACACTTATCGGAATTCCGGTTTACGAGTATTTAAGAAGACATCATCATCATGATATTCATTTTAAAACGCCAAAGGCACCACATCCGCAACATTAAAAATAGTAGCAGCAAACCGCCCTTGCCGATTAGGGCGGTTGCTTTTCTACTTCCGTCCATCCCCTCGCCTCCATACATCATGTATTATCCTTGTGGTAAGATAAATAGAAATGAAACAGAAGGAGGATGGCGATTTACATGGGATTTGCTAATAAAACAGTCGTAATTACAGGGGCAGGGAATGGCATTGGCAGAGGAGTTGCCCTTCTCTTTGCTGAAAAGGGCGCAAATGTGGTGATTGCTGACATCGATGAACACGCAGGAGTTGAAACAGCAGATATCATTAAAAAACAAGGAGGAACTGCGCTTTTTGTTCGGACAGACGTTAGATCCGCATCAGACATTGTCGCACTTATGAAGGCAACCCAGCAGACATATGGAAGCATTGATATTTTAATTAATAATGCAGGCAAAGTGCTGTTTAAATCTCCCTATGAAGTGACCGTGGAGGAATGGGATGATGTCATCCAAACCAATTTACGAAGTACGTTTTTATGCGCACGGGAAGCAGCTACCTATATGCGGAATAATGCAGACGGCGGTTCGATTGTAAATATTGCTTCTTCTCGAGCAATCATGTCAGAACCCAACTCAGAATCATATGCGGCAACAAAAGGTGGGATTGTAGCTATTACCCATGCTCTGGCAGCGTCCTTTAGCCAAGATAGAATTTCCGTCAATGCCATTTCTCCCGGCTGGATTGAAACCGGTGATTATACCAAATTAACAAAGGCAGACCATGAGCAGCATCTTTCAAAACGGGTCGGAAAGCCAGCGGATATTGCTCGCGCCTGTCTGTTTTTAACAGCAAAAGAAAATGACTTTGTCACTGGCGTTAATTTGATTGTCGATGGCGGGATGACGCGAAAAATGATTTATGAAGAATAGTTCATAAAAGTATTTTAATAAAAATAAGGGGGATCCGACTAACTCAAAGCCGCATCCCCCTTATTATTTAAAAGCCCCAACTAGAATACTAAGATCACGATAAAATAGAGAGCCATAGCCGCTAGCCCAATTGGAAAGGCAAAGCGGGCATATTCGCCGCTCGTAATTTTTAACTTACCTGCGGCAATGATATTCGGAATATTCCCCGGTATCAACATCCCGCCGCTAATCAATAACCCCATTAGAATATCCATGATGGTTTCATCATTCATCGCTGGACTGATTTCTGCTGCAGCTAAAGTAGCATTATCCAATATTGCTGATACCATATTAATCCAATACATCAACTCTGGGCTGAGACCAAGGATATATGCTTCAATAAATGGTTCAAATCCAGCACCTAAGAAGGTCAGCGCCATTACAAACAAGTAAATCTTTAAGCTGCGGACCACAATTTCTCGGTACGACTCCTGCTCCGTTTGTATTTCTTTGCTGGCTTCTGCCGTATTTTCTTGCAACTCCAATCCTGCGGCAATTTCGGTCTCAGCCGAACCATCATCAACAAATTTGTTGCGGGGTTTAATCAAAAAGGCAGCCAAAATACCAAAAATAATTACAACAGGGATCACAGAAGCCCCCACTAATTTTACTAAATAAAAGAAATCCTCATTTAATTTGCTGACAACAATTGTTGAAAGCGGTTCCCCGATTGGTGTTAATACGGCCCCTAAACCAATCGCGAAGCACGCTAACACCACTAAACGGATTTCCGACTGACGGTCAAGCCGCAGAACAGTGACAACTGCAACGAGAATAATCGCCGCAATAATAGCCGTAATCACACTTGAAAGCAAGCCAAGGATAATTACAAATAAGGCAATAAATAAGCGATAGGGTATGATATTGCTAATCCAAACAATCCCTTTTTCAATCGGTGCTTGAAACCAACGGAATAACAAGCCAGCAAATAGTACCGCTAATGTAATATTAATGGGGTGAATTAATGCTTCCTTGACGAGCGACCAGGTAAATACTTGACTAACAATTACCGCTAAAACCCCCATAATAAACAGGAATACTTCCAGGTTGCGCTCGACAAACTTGGTAAACGGTAAAAATAGTACGAGCAGCAAAATGATGGACAAACCAATAACCATTGCATCACTTCCTCCTTTTGTTTTTTAAAAATAAAAAAGCCTGCCACCAAAGGGACATACTACTCCCTTGGTGACAGGCTCCTCCTAACAAAATAATATTCAATTATCTTTTGCAATATCTTATTCTATAGTTAACCAGTTTAGAACTTTCACAAACTAGTTAACTATATATTAACACATAGGAATTAAAATGACAAATATTGTTTTCCGTCCAAGAGAATTTAATAGATTAACCTCCCAAATTACCCTAGTCTACTGCCGTTCGGAACGGGTTTTTCTGGTTGGGCCAATACAGGAACAATTCCGTCGGCGTAGCCGATGTCAAACAGCATCCCTTCAGACATCTGACCGGCCATTTTCCGTGGTGCCAAATTTACAACAAATAGGGCCTGTTGTCCTTCAATTTCTTTTGGGTTCTCTCTTTCACCTTTCATCCCTGATAAAATGGTTCTCGTAAAATCGCCAAAATCAACGGTTAGCTTGAGAAGCTTTTTGGAGTTCTCTACATCATCGACCGAGACAATCGTCCCAACCCTAATATCGACCTTATCTAAGTCATCAAATGTAATCGTAGGTTTTACTGGTGCCGTCATCGAATCTTCCTCCTCAGCAATTAACAAATTCGAAATTGTATACCAACTATAGTATAGCAAAATACCATTAATAATCGGACTTTTTAGAGGTTACAAACCTGTTCTTCGCCAAATTTTATCCGATAAATTTTCGTCATCGCCTGAATTCGGTCTGTGACATTAAGCTTTTTGAATATATTCGTGACATGGTTTTTGACAGTATGAAAGCTGATTGACAAATAATCGGCTACCTCTTGATTGTTTAGGCCCTCGAGAATTAAATGCAGAATTTCCTTTTCCCTTGCTGTTAACGGTAACTTGACAATGGCACTTGCCAGATTTAATACATCCCCGATCTCACTCATGTTAATTATTTCACGTTTATCATGATTAATTGCTAATTCCTTACCTTTATTATCCGAAACCGTTAATACTTTTGATTGGCCCCTAGCTGGAGCTGTTAAAGGATGCTGACGGATTTTTATAATGGCATTCTTTAAGATTTCAAGCATTGGTAAAAACCGCTCTACAGACAGCTGATTGGCAATCTCAATTGATAGAATTCCATGTATGTTTTCATCTATAGCTAATGGTTGATGAATACAGCAGTTATCTACTTTCCTTTCAACTACCTGCTGCTCTGCTGCAGGCCTGCTGAAAAACTCCTGCGCCAACTCTTGATGCCTGCTAATCATATCTTTAGCTGGCTTTCCACGTGAAGAAAATTCCCCCCGTGATGAGGTAAAACAGGAAAATCTGCCTCCATTATACGTCTGACAAAAATCTAATAGTTTATAGATAAAGGCTTTCGTATCAGTATTTTGTAAAGAAACATCAATGACATCCATCCATGCCTCATAAATCGCTAGGTTATTCTTCATCCTGTGCATTTTTATATTTCGGATATTCTTTTGATTAATATAATAAACAAAGGAGCTAACCACTGATAAGAAGGAGTGGCAGAAATTCTTTTCTACTGTTGAGCCTCCAAAAAACAAACCTTCCACTTGCCCATCGACTGTTAACGGCAGGCAAAATAAATTTAGCGGCTTTACATTATACCTATTAAAATATTCCACTTGATAATTATCGCCGTTATCATGCCAATAAATCTCTTTCCCGGTGACAATCGCTTTACCAAGGATCCCTTCACCGATATAAAACTTTTTTCCTTGCAGTACCTTGGCTTTTTCCCCTCTTATGATGTCTATCTTAACAAGGGGATGTTCCTGTATTCGTGCCACTCCTAGGAAATCCACCTTTCCAAATGATAGAACCCTGTCCATAATCACTGCAATCGCCTCATCATAATTTTCAGGGTTGCTTTCGTCAATAATCTCAAGTGAGTTTTCCAATTCTTGTCGGAAGTGTGCCTTTTCCTCCTGGGCGGCTACCTTTGCCAAGATGGTCGCTAAAGCGGTTATTTTCGTGACAGCGAATTCCTTCTTTTCCCTATTGAGAGTCGAAATTTGCAGCTCAACACTATCATTACTCCTAGACTCATGAAACGGACCAGCTACCATCAGGAGCTGAGAAGAGGGAAAAGAGATAATGGGTGAAAGAATGTACTGCAAATTAAGTTGTAACCTTTCATCAAATTTAGTTACGATTGTTGAAGAATGAATATATTTAGCTGTCTGGATGAATTCCTTAAAATCAGACTCAGAGATAAAGGATAGTCCCGTTGTATCGGTAGAATCTTCAACTTTTCCAGATAAACTATATAAAATAATCGGTACATGTAATAAACAAGAGTATGTATTGAGTAATTCATTCAGCATCAGTTCTAACATCCTTCCAAATCTTCTCTCTATTTATATCGGTATTTTTTCGATTATTGTTAGCGGTAATTGATTCCATGTGTTTCGTTCGAAGGAAGGATATCTGTTTAAAAATAAAAAAGTCACAAGATGGAGGTCTTGTGACATAGGAATTACCGTTTAGTAGAATAATAGCTAAATGTTTTCTCGCTCAAATTCTCAGCTAAGCGACGCCAACATTGATAGTTAATACTAAATTGAGTAGCATTGACCGGCGGACTAAAGTAGAACCCTTGAACATTTACACAGCCCGCATCTACTAATGAAAAAATTTGCTGAGCCGTTTCTGCCCCTTCCGCAACCAAACTGAGTTCTAATGTATGCCCCATATCAATAATCGCTTTTACAATCGCTTGATCGTGAATATCAATAGTAATATCCTTGATAAATGAACGGTCTAATTTAATTGTATCAATTGGAAATTTTTTCAGATATGACAACGAAGAATAGCCTGTACCAAAATCATCAATCGACACCCCAATACCCATTCGCTTCAGCTTCTCGAGTATGGCCCTTGTCTCAATCATATTCTTGATAATCATATTTTCCGTTATCTCCAGTTTTAGAAACCTGGGGTCAATCCCAGATTTGTGGATAGCCCTTTTTACAGCCGATAATAATGTACCGGATATAAATTGTGTCGGTGAAATGTTTACAGATACAGTAATAGATGGTAATCCTTGCTTGAGCCATTTTACCTGCTGGAAACACGCCTGTTCCAGTAACCATTCCCCAACATTAATAATCATTCTAGTTTCGTCTAGTAATGGCACAAATTCTACCGGAGGAATAAGTCCATATTGCGGATGATTCCAGCGCAGTAAAGCTTCAGCCCCATATACTTGCCCACTTCGGATGTTTACCTGCGGCTGATAATAGATTAATAGCTGCTCTCTCTCAAGAGCATATCTTAACTCCCTTTCGAAAATAACAGGATTATGCTTGGCTGGCTCGGTATAATAATGAAAAAAACTAAGATGGTTACGGCCCAGAGATTTTGCCTGTTTATTAGCAGTTTCTGCCTTGGTTATCAGTTCCTCTACCCTTACCCCATCTTTCGGGTATTGAACCACTCCAAAACTTGCTGTTAAATAAAATTCAATCCCCTGTATGGACCATGGCTGCTGGAAAATATCTCGAATCTGCTGAATCCGCTCATCCAATGCTTGCAAAGTTTGAACTTCATCAAGGAGAACGATAAATTCATCCCCACTCATTCTCGCCGCTGCTTCATTCTTATTGGTTAAGCAGGTCAATAACTGTTCAGCTACTGCCTTCAACACATCGTCACCGAAATACTGTCCGAAGGAATCGTTGATCAATTTGAAACGGTCACAGTCAATCCAAACTAACGCAAAGTGCTTCTCCAATTTACTTGCCTCTTGGATTTTCTCCTCCAGCATGAGAATAAATCCTCTACGATTTAGTAACCCTGTCAGTGCATCGTGCTGCAGCCATTTTTCTGGAGATGCAGATGTCGATTGTGTTAGGTTTTCAATAATCATGATCTCCCTCTCTTCCTGACTAAAGCTGTTATGATCGCTTGTTTTTCCTTCACATCTTCATTAAAGTGCTTCTCTGTTTATTGAAGATAATAATCTACGGCCTCTTCCAAAGTTGCAAAAAGCCTCGTTACCTTTGCAAATTTTACTATTTCGAAAATTTCACCTATGGGCGGTTTGATTCCAGCAACGACTAATTCTTGATTATTTTGTCTTGCCTCGATAGCTGCTTGTGCAATAATCTCTAAAGCCGAACTATTTATGTAGCTAACATGTTGCAGGTCCAAAATCAGACATTTCCTTGACTCAACTAAAAACCTATTCATCTTTTCTCTAAAATCTCGGGTATTTTTTATCGTTAATTCTTGAAAAACTTGAAAAATATCAACTTGATCTTTTTCGATTACCCTCATACAGACTCCTCTTTCTTTTTTGCATATAGGTGACTAACTCCGTCACGTGCCTGACTTCAACATGGTCAACTACGATTGAGCTGCTGCTGTAAAGAGGTAAATCAATTAGCAGACAAACCTTCGCATTGATTATATATCCTGCGTATAATCAAATAAATCTTGTACATTATTATTCTCCAGCCACCCTTCAAATCAAAGAAATAAGGGATGGCTGGAATTGGTTAAATTGTTTGCGAAATTTGCTGGAACTGCATTTTTCTCTCTTTCAAAGTTTGCATACATCTTGTACTATCTTCGACGGTTTTTCCATATTTAGTAAACAGGTATTCTACTTCTTTCAGGGTCTTCTTAAGATTCTGTATTTCATCTCCTTCAAGCTGCCATTTTTCTGCAGCCCCTGCTGCCTGTTCCTTGATTGTGTTCATAGTGCCTAAAATAGCTTCTGTTTCCGTAGTCACAGCGGTAGCGGCTGTACCCATTTCCTGCAAGTGACTGGTAATATTCTTAATATTGTTTGTAATGGTTTCCACTTCGCTGACAGCCTTTTCCTTTACAGCATGTGTAATTGTTTCTGCTGCCACAGTTGCTTCCTCTAATATCGTTACCATCATCTTAGAATGTTGTGCCTGTTCCTCAACAGATTTCATCATTTCAGCAATTTGTTCGTTTACATTGCGGACTTCTGTCGTAATTTCCTCGGCGTTGCCAGCTTGTTCAATCGTTGCTTTTGAAACTAGCGATGACTCATCAATTATTTGTCTTGCTGAGCTAACAATACTTTCCGCATGTTTTGCCTGCTCAGCTGCAGCGGCGGTTATCTGCCGGATTTGTTCACGAGCCTCGACTACTCCGGCGATCATTTCCGTTACACCAGCCGCTTGTTCTTTCACTGCAGTTGTCACTTGGCTCGCTTGGTTTGTAACATTTTCGCCGGCTTTAACGATTTCCTGTGCCTGCTTTGCTTGTTCGTCGGTGGCAAGTGAAATTTGTCTCACTTGTTCACGGGCATTATCTACCCCGACCATAATTTGTTTCGCGCTAATTCGCTGCTCATTTACCGCCGTTGTCACTTGTTCGGCCTGTTCAGTGACATTCTTCATTGCCTCAGCAATCAGCTGTGCTTGTTTTGCCTGCTCTTGAGCAGCTGCAGTTATTTGCCTCACTTGCTCTCGCGAAGTTGTGACACTTATAATAATATCTTCTACTCCAGCAGCTTGTTCTTTGATCGCTTCTGTTACCTCCATTGTTTGATTGTTCATGCTGGTAACTTCCTTAATAATCCCTTGTGCCTGTTCCGCTTGTTCTTCCATAGCAATCGTAATTTGACTTACCTGCTCTCGGGCACCTCTAGCACCTGAGATAACTTCTTCCATTGCCTTTGTCTGTTCCTTAGCTGCATTGGTAACTAATTCTGCTTGATTAGTAACATTTTCAACCGCCCGAACAATATTTTTGGCCTGTTCTGCCTGTTCGTCAGTTGCAATATCTATCTGTCTCACTTGCTCTCTAGCATTTGTTGCACCTTTAATAATGTCCTCAACAGCCGCCTTCTGCTCCTTAATGGCTAGTGTCACCTGTTCGACTTGAGTATTCATACTATTAACTGATTTGACAATGAGCTGTGCCTGATTAGACTGCTCTGTCGCTGCTGTCGTAATTTGTCTTACCTGTTCTTTCGCATTGACAACACCTTTAATAATGTCCTCCACTCCGGCAGCTTGCTCTACAGTAGCTTGAGTTACCTCATTTGCTTGATGCGTGACATTTTCAACTGACGTAACAATCTGCTGCGATTGCGCAGCTTGCTCTGTGGTAGCAATAGTCACCTGCTGAATTTCATCAGTAATACTTTGAACACCGTTAACGATTTTATTTATTGCCTCGTTTGCCCGGTCAGATAACTTATACCCTTGATCAACCTTTTGACCGCCCATTTCAATTGCTTTAATAGCATCCGTTGTTTCTGCCTGAATACCCTTGATAAGAGCAGCGATTTCCTTTGTAGCAGAAGCACTTCTTTCAGCAAGCTTACGGACTTCATCTGCAACCACACTAAATCCTTTACCATGTTCTCCTGCTCTCGCTGCTTCAATGGCCGCGTTTAATGCGAGGAGATTCGTTTGTTCGGCAATATCATCGATTACTTCAATAATGCTGCCGATTTCATCAGAACTCTTCCCTAAACTTTGCATGACAACAGACGCTTTTTCAATAACCTTACCAATCTCTTTCATTCCGTCTATCGACTCAACGACTGCTTCTCGGCCCTCTTCGGCATCGGTTGAAACAACAGCAGCCAATTGATTTACATTTTCGGCATTCGCAGCTACTTGCTGTATGGAAGCCGCCATCTCTTGAATTGCCGTGTTAGTCTCCACTGCTGACTTTGTTAAACTTTCGGCGTTCACGGAAACACCCTGAATTGATTTGCCCATTTGTTCAATTGATGCAGATACTTGTTCAACAGAGCTCGCTGTGTTTTGAGCATTTCCTGCTACCTGTTCAATCGATGCGGCCATCTCTTGGATAGAGGAAGCCACTTCCGCTGTACTGATATTTAGAGAATCTGCATTTCTGGCAACACCATTAATTTGACTGCCCATTTCCTCGATTGCAGCGGATACTTCGTCCACAGAAGATGCTGTATTTACAGCATTGCCGGCAACCTGCTGAATGGAGGCGGCCATCTCTTGGATTGCCATATTTGTTTCTCTTGCTGATTCTGTTAAGCTGACAGCATTATCGGCAACTCCGTTTATCGATTTACCCATCTGTTCAATTGCTGTTGATACCTGCTCTACAGAACTAGCTGTATTTGCAGCATTTCCTGCTACCTGCTCGATGGACGCAGCCATCTCTTCAATCGCAGAACTTGTTGATTCAACCGAAACAGCTAAAGAATCTGCATTTACTGCCACTCCTTTGACCTGGCTCCCCATCTCTTCAATGGCTGCTGATATCTCTTCAATCGAGGTAGATGTATTGACTGTATTTTTTGCAACCTGTTCGATGGAGGCAGCCATTTCTTGAATACCATCATTCGTTTCTTTTGCCGATTCAGTCATATTTTCAGTATTCTTGGCTACCTGTTCAATGGATGCCCCCATTTCTTCTATGGCTGCAGAAACCTCTTCAACTGCATTAGATGTACTGTCGGCATTTCCTGCTACTTGTTGAATTGAAGCAGCTAATTCTTGTATTGCACTGCTTGTTTCCTCAGCAGATGCTGTTAAACTTTCAGCATTTGCTGCCACTCCTTTTATTGACATCGACATTTGTTCAACAGAAGCTGATATTTGTTCAACAGATGCGGCAGTTTTAGCGGAATTACCGGCAACCTGTTGAATCGAAGCCGCTAATTCTTCAATCGCTTCGCCAGTACTTTTTGCCGAATTGGTAAGGTTCTCAGCATTCATTGAAAGGTCTACAATCGATTTGCTCATCTGCTCCATAGAAACGGCAATATTAGCAGCCGACTGAGATGTATGTTGAGAGTTTTTTGAAGTTAGTCTTACAGAACCTGATACCTCTTGAAAAATAGTAGCAGCGGAATTTACTAAGCTTAGTAGCTTTTCTGCAGTTCCAGCAACCCACTTGATTTCCTCTTGCATTTTTTCCATAACTGCGGAAATTCCTTGTAATGAATCCGTTCCGCCAGTAACATTTTTATCTAGAATATATAGTGAGGATAGTAACTCATTAAAAGTTTTAAACGATAGCCCAGAGGATACTTTTAATTGTTCTGCATGTTTTACAACAGCAGTGACCGTATTAGTTAAACTGCTAAGGATTGAATCTGATTGTGCCAAAGCGGCGGCCTGCTGGTTATTACCTGTTGTGAGCTCCCTCAATACAGCTGATAATTGATTGATATCCTCTTCAAAATGAATGGTTGCCTTGATTATTTCATCCTTATGAACATTGTTTTTTGTAAAGAGCTTCAACGTTTTTGCCTCCTCATTGATGATTTATAACTACGTGCGCTCGATCTCTTTTTGATTAACGGGTGTAAGAACTTCCTCTATCTTTAAAATTAGGACAACCCGTTCGTTGATTTTACTAATGCCTTTTAGTAAATTTGAATGATTATAGTAACTGTCATCCGCAGGCTTCTCAATCAGATGATTGTTCGTTTTTAATACTTCTGTAACTTCATCAACTAAGAAACCGACATCCTGACTCTCATGTTCGACAACAATAATCCGTGACCTTTTTGTCTGCTGTTGCACTGGCATATTAAAGCATTTTCTTAAGTCAAAAACTGGAAGCATGTTTCCTCTTAAATTAATCATGCCGAGCAAGCGCTCTGATTCATTCACTACTTTCGTCATCGCAGGGACCGAGAGAATATCCTTTGTCCTTTCGATTTCGATGCCATATTCCTCCTTGCCAAGTTTGAAGGTGACAAACTGCTGGTCTTCCTCGAACGAATTGACAACATCATTATCCTGATCAGTGAATTCTGCTCCATACTCACGGACAACGGTTGAAACATCTAAGATTAAAGCAACACTGCCATCTCCCATAATGGTTGCCCCAGCGATATAGGGCGGCGATCCGATATAAGAACCTAGCGATTTAATTACTACTTCCTGATTGCCTAGCGTTTTATCAGCAATGATGCCAATTCTTTTATCGGCTATACCGACAACAACAACAAATTCGCGATTTTTTTGTTTGGCTTCTCCTTCTACATCTTCGATTCCCAGCTGTTCCTTCATACGAACCAGTGGAAGCACTTTTCCCCTTACAAGTCCGACTTCCTGATTTTTTATCATCTGAATATCATTTTTGTTTAAGCGAATGATTTCGAGAACATTAACTAGCGGAATAGCAAAGGTTTTTGCACCAAATTTCACAAGTAATGAGCGTATGATTGCAAGCGTAAGCGGCAATTTTATCGTGATCGACGTTCCATGTCCGATAGTGGAGTCAATCATAATCGTTCCATTTAATTTCTCGATGTTAGACTTGACAATATCCATGCCAACACCCCGCCCTGAAATGTCGGTAACTTCTTGGGCGGTAGATAACCCCGACTGAAAAATTAAGTACATTGCTTCCTTCTCGCTTAATTTTGCAGCCTCTTCGGGTGAGATGAGCGCCTTATCGATAGCAGTCAGCTTTACTTTCTGAGGGTCAATCCCTCTGCCATCATCAGAAATAGAAATCACGATATGATTTTCCTCGTGGGAGGCCCGCAACTCTACTCTCCCTATCGAAGGCTTCCCTGCCCGTATTCGTTCCTCAGGAGACTCAATCCCATGATCAATCGCATTTCTTAATAAATGGATTATTGGATCACTAATCTCTTCAATTAAGGTTCGATCAAGTTCAGTTTCCTTGCCGTACATAGTGAAATCAATCTCTTTGTTGGCGCTATGTGCGGTATCTCTTACCATTCTCGGGAAGCGATTGAAGAGCTGCTCAATTGGCAGCATTCTTGTTTTCATCATTCCTTCTTGAAGTTCGGTGATTACTCGGCTTAAGTGATTGGTAATTTCATCCAAGACTTCCATTGATTCTTCCTGTTTTGCATTTTTTTGCGATAGCCGGCCTCGCACGTCCACAAGCCGGGTTTGATCAATGACCAACTCACCAACGAGATTCATTAAATGTTCCAATTTCTCGACATCAACACGGACAGTTTGATGAATCTTTGCCTTTGCAGTATAATTATCAACTGCTTTTGGTTTTGCATCTCTTGTGTCCCTTAGCCCTTCACTGCAAGAATCCCCTTCAGTGATTTTTATATTCTGCTCGGTTATTTCATTGATTTGAACTGCTTTTATATCTGAAATTTGCTTTAAAATCTTGGCAATTTCTTGTTTGCTCTTTATTGTAAGGAGAATGAAACACATATCTCCGTCAAATTCATCCCGCTCCATTTGTTCAATTGCGGGGGAGGCACCAATGATTTCGCCCGCTTCTTTTAAGTTATTATGAATCAGTACAGCTCTTACATTTTTCATTAAGGCATCCGGCAATAGGTTAATAGTAATTTCAAATGCCTGATGACCTAACTTAAATCCGCGGTGGATGACATTTTTTTGATAATCATTCAGCGATACTGTAAATTTTGCAGGCTGTTGGAATTGCTTGTCCCCTTCATCCGTTCTCTCCTGACTGCTAATCTTAGCTAGTTTTTCAATAAAAGGAGTAATATCAATCGATTCCAGTACACCATTAATAATCGCTGCCTTTAATTGTTTAATAAAATCGATTCCTTCAAAGAGGAGATTTATTAATGCAGGGGTAACCTTAACGTTTGTTTGTCGTACTTGATCAAAGATATTCTCCAGATAATGGGTTACTTCTTTTAGCTGTTCAAATCCCATGGCAGCTGATGCCCCTTTTAACGTATGCGCAGCCCGAAAGATATTTTGAATCGTGTCCATACAATCTGGATTTTTTTCCAGAATTAAAATCTCAGAGTCTAAAATTTGCAGCTGTTCCTCCATTTCATCTAGAAAAACGCCTAAATACGCCGATACATCGAATTCAGCCATATGGCACCTCCTATCCTAGCTTGACATGATCGTAAAGTACTTTCTGCAAGTTCAATATACCAACGACATGACCGTCCATTTTGGCATATCCAAGAAAGAACTCCTTTTCTAATTGCTGCCCAGGCGCTGGTTCCACATTCGTCTTTTCAACCTTTGTTACCATGCGGACCTCATCGACCATTAAGCCAATATTTTCATTTTCACCTTGGACAATAACAATCCGATTTTTTTTATGGGGTGTTGGCGGCGGCAAAGAAAAGCGTTTATGTAAACTAACAACCGGGATAATACTCCCCCGTAAATTCACTACCCCGTTGATGATTTCATTTATTCCTGGAATGGTTGTAACAACAGGCACTCTTAAAATTTCGACCACTTCGTCAATCGATAGTGCATAAAGCTGCTGATTAATGGAAAATACAACAAACTGAAGTCCGCTTCCCTGATTCGTGATTGCCAATTTAACCGCCTCCTTCCTTATCATTGTGAGATCATAATTCCATTTTGCAGGAAATTTTGATTTCGGATAAGTAGAAGGGTGTCCCATTTGAACTAGGAAATTATGACTACGTAGTGTTTTAGTGAGGGATTTATAGGAATGAAGTACTAATTTCTGTTATGTTTGGTAGTAATGAATCGGTGATTATAGAAAAAGCTGTTTACCTTTAAGACAATTGCAAAAAAACTAAACTGTGCAAAATACAGTTTAGTTTCATTTTTGGTACGCACTATGGAAGGACATGTGTTTTTGATTCTGCACCTTCTCCGCATAAATCCTAATTATACTCTTAATTAAATTAATAAAAGCTAATCGAAGCAATTTGATTAGCCTAAACATATTTATTTACATCCCTTTCTTGACCCATCCGGCAACGGTGATAGTGCGTTTTGCTTGGTGCTTCACGGCAGCTTGAACATCTTCCACCATATTACCTTTCTCATCAACAGTCACACTTGTTCCATACGGATTACCTCCGGCAGCAAAAGTGACAGGATCCGTATAACCTGGTGCAGCAATAATTGCTCCCCAGTGCATCATTGACGTATAAAGTGATAAAATCGTTGCTTCTTGGCCGCCGTGTGGATTTTGCGCGGAAGACATCGCACTTACAACCTTATTGACAGTTTTACCTGATGCCCATAATCCCCCCTGTGTATCGAGGAACTGCTTCATCTGCGATGGCATGTTACCAAACCTTGTCGGCACGCTAAATATGATTGCATCAGCCCATTCAATATCAGCTGAAGTGACAACTGGAATATCTTTCGTTGCCTCGGTTGTCCGTTTCCATACCTCATTGCTGGCAACTACGGATTCTGGAGCCAATTCTTGTACTTTAAAAATTTTGACATCTGCCCCAGCTTCCTCTGCACCTTCTTTTGCCCACTTAGCCAACTGATAGTTCGTTCCACCCATACTATAAAAGATAACCGCTAATTTTACCTTTTCCATTTTCTATGTCTCCTTCAAAAAAAGTTAATACCAATTAGTTAAATAAACCAACTTGTCCGAATTAGTATTTCACTTTTTTGAATAAACATACCTTTAGCGTCCTTTGTACCACTATTTTTCCCTGTATCTTTAAATTTGCAATTAGTCTAGTTTATTTCATTATTTTGCGATAATATAACCTATGTAAATCTAATTAATGGTTCAAACAGGCTACAATGTAGCTTTTTCTTAGGAAGAAGGATAAAAGATGACTTTTGGACTCGATCCACAGCTATTACTCATTTTAATCGTTTTAGGTTTCCTAGCGGCTTTTGTCGATTCAGTTGTCGGTGGCGGCGGCTTGATTTCACTGCCGGCATTGTTATTTGCGGGGTTACATCCAGCGGCAGCTGTAGCAACAAATAAGTTGTTTGGAACAGTAGGCTCATTGACGAGTACGTTGATGTTTTACCGCTCTGGTAAACTCGACATAAAATCCTTGTATAAACTATTTCCGCTAGTCTTTATCAGTGCAATGGCTGGTGCATGGACGGTCCATTTAATTAACCCTGAAGTGTTAAAACCGTTGATACTGATCATGCTTGCTGGTGTAGCCATTTATACCGTTTTTAGAAAAAATTGGGGCAACACTTCAACCTATAAAAAGTTGTCTATGCGTTATTTTGTTCTATTTTTGATATTAATTTCGGCGATTGGATTTTATGACGGCTTTCTCGGACCAGGAACTGGCTCATTTTTACTGTTTGCTTATTTAATGCTTGGGTTTGATTTCGTAAAGGCAGCAGGGAATGCAAAGTTTATTAATTTCACCAGTGGTATTGCTGCATTAATCATGTTTATCTGTTTAGGACAAGTACACTATGAATATGGATTACCAATGGCAGCGGCAGGAATTGCCGGTTCAATGTGTGGGTCAAGATTTGCCATTAGAAGAGGAAGTGGTTACGTCCGTGCATTGTTTATTACGATTACTTTTTTACTATTGGCAAAGAATATATATGATTTTGCACACTAAACGAGAAAAAATAAATGAATTATTAGTGCAATGAGGGAACGGCAACCTGTTGGGTTCGCCCTATGACAGTTTATGTTTTTCGGTAACTTAAAATAATGAGGCTTATCCCTAAAGTGAGTACAGAAATGAATTTACTGGCTATTAATAGGAAAGAGGTAGTTTCCTTATCAAGAGCAGTATGTGGATGAATGGAAATACTATAAACAACAAGCAGTCCAAAAGCAAGAATGGATAAAGCATTGTTAAGTGCTTGATTTATAATTGCCTTGCTCTGATCTACTTTAAAGTTGAGGTAAATGACTATTCCATAAGCCAGGACCAAGATGTTGACATATGTCAATATTAATACAGCATAATGGATACCCACGACTGAAATGCCTCCTTCATTTCAAGCTTTATCGGCCTGTGCACAAGGTAAACATAACGATAAGCTACCCACAACGTACTAAACATTCTTTAGTCCATATTATATCATATAATTAATTTAACCACAGGTTCAGGGATCAAAGGGCTATTAACATTAAAAAATTGGGGGACCTACCCTGTCTTGGCTGGTCCCCTTTTGTATAAATTATTATGCTGTTGCTGGATTAACTTCTAATTCCACTTTAATTTTTACATCTTTTCCTACTAATACCCCACCAGTTTCAAGTGCAGCATTCCATGTTAAATTAAATTCTTCACGATTAATTTTAGCCTCTGCCTCAAATCCATAGACTTCCACACCCCATGGATTTGTACCTTTACCACCGAACTCAACATTAAACGTCACTTCTTTTGTTACTTCCTTGATAGTTAAGTCTCCAGTAACCTTGAAGTCCGCGCCATCTTTGGTAATACTTTTAGATACAAAATCAATCGTTGGAAACTTCTCTACATCAAAGAAATCGGCTGATTTTAAATGATTATCACGATCTTCATTACGTGTGTTGATACTTGCAACGTCAAATTTGAATGCAATTGATGCAGTGGTTAAATCGGTTAAATCTGCTGCCTCAACATCTGCGGTATAAGCTTCAAATTGCCCCTTAACCTTTGAAACCATCATATGTTTTACCTCAAAACCTACTGAAGAATGTGCTTGATCTACTACCCATTTTGTCATTTTTAAATTCCTCCCATTTTCGTTTTATGATTTTATCTTGATTTCGAGATATAACTTTAAAAAATAAAACCTTTCATCTCGAAACTATTTATTTTTAATTCGAGATAAATTTAACATATATCATGCTCACTTGTCAACGATTTTGTTGACTAATTATTTATGGCAATACAATTGCATTTATCCCACATTTCAGTGGGGATGAAGAACCCCCCACTGATTGCGGTCTTACTTTACTTTTAAAAATATTTAAATACATAGCTTGCTATGTCATACCATGAATTTTCATACCTATCCTCTGGCAACCCCGTTTAACATTACTACGCTTTTTCGGAGGCATTTAACCTGTTTTTTTAGCTTTTAGATGAATAGGCACATTATAAATGGGAGACAATCAGTTCCGCATTACCACTAAGAGTAAATTTTCCGAACCAAGCTGGCAGTAAGAAATGCTCCCCTTTTTGATAAGCAAATTCATTCCCTTCCTTCTCCAATGTCCCTTGACCGGAAATCACACTAATCAGTTGGAATTTATCTCTATTGTCTAGATGAGCAACTCCGTTTAATGCCCATTTATGAACAGTAAAATAATTAGATTCAACATATGTTATCTCCACTAGATCGCCGATTTTCTTCATTACCGGATCCACCTTTGCCTCATTTGCGGGAATGGTGGTGACTTCAATAGATTTTTTGATATGTAGTTCACGTAAATTACCTTCTGCATCTCGACGATCATAATCATAAACTCGATAGGTAGTATCAGAGTTTTGCTGTGTTTCTAAAATCATAATACCTTTGCCAATCGCATGAATCGTACCACTAGGAACAAAATAAAAATCACCCGGTTTTACTGGTACTTTTCTTAATAAGTCAGTCCATTTCCCTTCACGAACCATTGTCTCAAACTCTTGTCTGGTCTTCGCATGGTGGCCATAGATGATTTCTGCGCCTTCTTCACAATCGATAATGTACCAGCATTCTGTTTTTCCTAAGTCGTTTTCATGTACTCTCGCATATTCATCATCGGGGTGAACTTGTACTGATAAATCATCATTAGCATCGAGGATTTTTGTTAATAATGGAAAACGGTCTCCATCAACGCCGCCAAATAACTCTCGGTGCTGCTCCCAAAGAGCTCCTAGAGTTAACCCTTGGAACTGACCACCTTTTACTACACTTTGTCCATTTTCATGGGCTGCAAAGGCCCAGCATTCCCCTGTTTGCTTATAGGGAATTTCATACCCAAACTGTTTTAACTGCTCTCCGCCCCAAATTCTTTCTTTAAAAATTGGTTCAAAAAAGATTGGTTCTTTTATCATCTGCCATGCACTCCTTATGTACTTCTAACAACATCGCTGCTCCAATAACTCTCGTTTTGTCACCCTTAAGGCTGGCATACCACTAATTGTCACCTAAGTGGATCCCTATAAGAAGATGTTTTAACATCTCACGTACTTACGTTTAAAACCCAGCCTTCCTTTATCAACATCTTTTTGAATACTATCATAGGCATTTAGAAAACTGCTCTTTTTCTTCTCCCGCTTGACTTCTACTATCCCCACTTCCTTTGCCGTCTCGAGCGCCTTTTCATGCAGTGGCAAATAGGAAATCCCCACGGTGTATAGAAAATTGTTCATAGCGGATTTCGCTCGTTCCGGCGAATCATGAATTGTATTTTTCAACCTATCAAGCATTGCGGCAATCTTGCTTTCGGAAAATTCATCGTCACTACGATTTCCTAAAAGCCAGCAGTAACAACTCCAGCCTGCTGACATTCTCAATTCTTCACCGCTTGCGATCCATTTATCAGCAACTTCCTGTGCAATATCTGATTCCGATAACGTGACGGCCACTACATAATCAGATAGCATATAAAAGTATGCTCCATCCAGCCAACGATCATAATCAGACTCAGTCATAGCTTTTGGGTCTGCAATGATGCCTGCAAAATACATGGCATCATAATTACCTGTAGCATAAAGTTCTTCGGCTAAGTGTTGGTTTATTTTTATTTTCTTGGCAATTGGTTTCATTGCACCTGTAGCTACGCCAAAAAGAGGCTCGTGGGCACCATTGGATATGTAAGTTTTCTTTGTTCGTTCCTTGCCCAAAGCTTCGAGTTCCTGCATTACGGTTTGAAAATCCATTGGTTTTTACGCGTCCTTCCTTGACTGGGATATCCAATCGATATTGGTCACTCATTATTATAGAGAAGTTTTGCATAAAAGAAAAAGACCGAACCACAATGTTTATAGCAGTGGACGTTCAGAAGAAATTCTTGGGACATGTATTGCACATGAACGTGATGAAATCGTCTTAACGTTTGTGTAAAAAAAGAACCGAGCACGCAGTGATTAATACGTTCCCGGTTCTTCTTTATGTTTTACTCCCCTTTGGTATCAACTATTTATTTTCCTATTTCAACAAATCGCTTAATCCTTTCTCCTATCTCATCCCGAACACGCTGAAAAACTTTCCACTTTTCTTCCTCAGTTCCTTCCGCTTTAGCTGGGTCATCAAAGCCCCAATGTACCCGTTTCACTTTCGGTGGTGTCATCGGGCATCTTTCATCAGCATCTTCACAAAGGGTCACAACAAGATCTGCGTGGTTCAGATAATCCGAGTCTATCAATTTCGAGCGATGGCTGGAAATATCAATTCCAGCTTCCTTCATCGCTTTTACCGCATTTGGGTTTAGGCCATGTGCCTCAATGCCCGCACTTTGGACTTCCCATTTATCACCGAGATATTTTTTTGCCCACCCTTCTGCCATTTGGCTACGGCAAGAGTTGCCTGTACATAAAAATAAAATTTTCTTTTTGTTTTCCAAGTTGACCCTCACCTTTTTCCATTTTTAAGCCGAAGATTCATTGTAGTATTTTCTTTTAAACCATAATGCCACATTGACCAATGCAATCATGACAGGTACTTCCACAAGAGGTCCAATAACAGCTGCAAATGCTGCTCCTGAATGGATTCCAAATACACCAACTGCAACGGCAATGGCTAACTCAAAGTTATTACTGCCGGCTGTAAAAGAAAGAGTTGTTGTGACAGGATAGCTCGCTCCGATTTTCCTTCCCATGAAAAAGGAAACGAAGAACATCAGCACAAAGTAAATGAGCAACGGAATGGCAACACGCACTACATCCAACGGCAAACTGACAATCATGTCTCCTTTTAAAGAGAACATGAAGATAATTGTAAACAGTAAAGCTATCAGTGTAATGGGGCTTATTTTAGGAACAAACTTTTGCTCGTACCAATGTCTGCCTTTTGCTTTAACTAACGTAAAGCGTGTCAGTATTCCGGCTAAAAATGGAATACCCAGATAGATGAAAACGGATTTAGCTACCTCTGCCATCGTAATGTTGACAATTGACCCTTGGGTACCGATCCATTTGGGAATGACCGTCACAAATAAATAGGCATACACAGAGAAGAACAGTACCTGGAAAATGGCATTGAATGCAACTAACCCGGCAGCATATTCTGTGTCTCCCTTTGCTAAATCATTCCATACAATGACCATCGCAATGCACCGGGCCAATCCGATCATAATAAGACCAATCATATATTCTGGCTTATCCGGAAGGAAAATAATCGCTAGCAAAAACATTAGTATCGGACCAATAATCCAGTTTTGTACAAGAGATAATACGAGTACCTTCCAATCTTTAAATACCCGTCCAATCTCCTCATAACGAACTTTTGCTAGCGGTGGGTACATCATTAAAATTAACCCGATGGCAAGTGGAATGGATGTCGTTTCTATTTGCAGCTTATTCATTCCATCCGCAAATCCTGGAAAGACAAAACCTATAGCTATTCCTGCTGCCATAGCGATGAAAATCCATATTGTTAAGTACCGATCAAGAAACGACAAACGTTTTTTATCCGTTTGACTCATAAGATCCCTTCCTTTTTTATCAACAACCACAACGGAGGGTTGGATTGCTTATTTCAATTTGGCGAATTTTTTCGTCTTGATTTGGAACAAGACTTGTTACGTATACGATTAAGGAGTAGAAATCACTGTTTGTATTTAGCGAGTAATAAATCCATTGCCCTCTCCGCGCCTCTTTCACTAATCCAGCATCTTTCAGTTTGCGGAGATGCTGACTAATTGAAGGCTGGCTCATATTGAAAACTTCCACCAATTCACATACACAAAGATCTCGCTTTATCAAGAGGGCAATAATCGTTAACCTTGTTTTATCTCCGAGTAGTTTAAATACTTGAGATGCAGTATCGATCTCAATTTTTGCATTTTCCATATGACTTCCCTTTCTAAGGTTCAGAAATCCACCTATTCGGCTATTTAGCTTTTTTTACCACTTTATAAGTATATAGTTATTTACCTATATATACAAGAAAAATTTGCATTGCTATAACATCACAAGTGTCAAGACTTTCGTAGGCGATTTCCCCATATTCAAAAAAATCGTTTATCGTGATTTGTTCATAAAATCTCAACAAACAAAACTAGAAAACTAGAAATATAGTTTTATAATAGCAATAGGAAGGTGATACAAGTGAATCCCACAAAAACAAATGTTAAAAGTGATAAAGAAACTAAGGAAATTGTAAAAAAAGCTGAAGACCGTTTCCCTGTGCTTAATAACAATGAAGATCGGAATGAAAGAGCAGAGTTTTTTAAAGCGTTAGGAGACGAAACCAGACTAAGAATTATCGGGATGCTAGCTATCGACGACTTATGTATGTGTGAAATTGTATCCGGCCTGGAAGTTCCCTCTTCGACCATCTCACATCATTTAAAATTGCTAGAGCGAGGAAAAGTAATTGAATCACGTAAACAGGGCCGTTTTACGGTATATCACCTCAATAAGGATCTGTCATTCCATCTTTTATAAAAAAATTAAGGAAAATGAGTGAGAGAAGGAATCTATATGCATGTTTTTTCATGGATCTATGACCAGGTACTTAAAATGGGATGGCTTTCCAAAATAATCAAATGGTTAGTGGAGAATGTTTTTCAACTTCCTATCACTGAAAGATTAGGTGGAAGCATCCACTTTTTCATTTATGATACCATTAAAATTTTTATCTTAATGACTGTTCTCATTTTCTTCATTTCCTATATCCAAAGCTACTTCCCACCAGAGAGAACAAAAAAAATATTGGGTGAAATTAAAGGGATAAAAGGCAATATACTAGGGGCAATACTCGGAACCATTACTCCTTTTTGTAGTTGTTCAAGCATACCCATTTTTATCGGCTTTACTTCTGCAGGACTTCCTTTAGGGGTGACGTTTTCTTTTTTAATATCATCACCAATGGTTGATTTAGCATCCTTTCTCTTGTTGACATCCTTTTTTGGTATTAAAATTGCCGCTATTTATGTCATCGTTGGTTTGATTTTAGCTGTGGCCGGGGGCAGTATCATCGACTGGTTACACCTGGAAAAACAAATAGCCTCTTTTGTAACAGCAGCTAAAAATTGCGAAGGGGATATAGATGAATTAACTTTTAAAGATCGGTTTAATTATTCAACCAGTCAAGTAAAAGATATTTATAAAAAAGTTTGGTATGCCATCTTGATTGGTGTCGGTATCGGAGGACTTATTCACAATTGGATTCCACAAACTGTCATAGAAATGGTGTTAGGAAAGGAAAATTCATTTGCTGTTTTAATTGCGACTTTAGTTGGAATTCCAATCTATGCAGATATATTTGGAACCTTACCAATCGCTGAGGCGTTGTATGGCAAAGGTGTAGGAATTGGTACCATTCTTTCTTTCATGATGGCAGTAACGGCTTTATCCTTACCATCATTAATCATGTTAAGCAAAGTGGTAAAACCAAAGCTGTTAGTTACTTTTGTAGCTATATGTGCAATTGGAATTTTGATTATCGGTTATATCTTTAATTGGCTCGATTTTCTATTTTAATAGGTTACCATAAAAATTTACGAAGGAGTTGCTAAACCATGAATATTAAAGTATTAGGACCAGGATGTGCAAATTGCAAGAGATTAGAAAAGAACGTTCAAGTGGCTGTAAAGGAACTTGGTATTAATGCTACCGTTGAAAAGGTTACAGACATGTCTGCATTTGCCCAATATGGGGCAATGAGTTCTCCAGCACTTGTTGTCGATGAAGAATTAAAATTAACCGGAAAAGTTCCAAGTCCAGAGGAACTGAAAAAATACTTTCAGTAAATTTATGTAGTAAAAAAAGAAATATCAGTATAGTAGACTCAATAATTAAGGCCCTATACTGATATTTTCCTTTTTTATCTGATGATTAATGCTGGGTTTCCTTTCCTTTAATACAATACATATAATTCTTTTAAAATAATCGTTGAACAGTTCATATGATTCTCTCCTCAGCATCATCGTCTCAATCGCACACTATAAAACCTCATTGCTTCAAGGCTCCCTTCATACTCAAATATGCCTGCTTCTATCAACTTTCTAAGTCGATATTGTAAAAACGAATCACCTATATACTGTTCTAAACGTCCGAGAACACCATCCATTAATGCTAGCAAAAAAAAGTGCCCTAAAAGCTGGGCCTTTAAGACACATAAAAAACATATTCAAAATTACATGGTGCTGGTGTCAATCACAAATCGGTACTTCACATTTGACGCCAATACCCGTTTGTAGGCTTCGTCAATTTCGTCGGCCGAAATTACTTCAATTTTAGGAACAATGTTGTGGTCTGCACAGAACTCCAACATTTCCTGAGTCTCACGAATGCCTCCAATCATGGATCCTGCAAATGAACGGCGATGACCGATTAAATTAATTACGTTTAGTGACAGCGGTTCAGCAGGAGCACCCACATTTACCAGAGTGCCATCAAGTGTAAGCAGTCCTAAATAAGCGTTCAGGTCAATCTTTGCACTGACCGTGTTTATAATTAAGTCAAAGGTTCCGGCAAGTTTCTCGAATGTTTCCGGATTACTTGTGGCATAGTAATGGTTTGCTCCTAATTTTAGACCATCGTCTTTTTTCTTTAATGTTTGTGATAGAACTGTTACTTCAGCACCCATGGCATGTGCAATTTGAACAGCCATATGACCGAGACCACCCATACCTACAATTGCTACTTTTTTGCCAGGGCCCCCTCCCCAATGATTTAATGGAGAATAAGTCGTAATACCTGCACAGAGTAACGGTGCAGCAACATCCAGCTTGATGCTATCAGGAATTCTGAGTACGAAGTCCTCTTGTACGACAATATGGGTAGAATAGCCTCCTTGAGTATGTTCGCCGTATTTGTCAACACCAGCATAGGTTTGGATATTCCCTTTCAGACAGTATTGTTCTTCCCCTTTACGGCAATTCTCACATTCGCCGCAGGAGTCAACCATACATCCGACCCCTACCCGGTCCCCAACCTTGTATTTGGTTACACTAGGCCCCACAGCCGTGACAATGCCCGCAATCTCGTGTCCAGGTACAAGTGGATAGTGTACATGACCCCATTCACCATGAGCGGTATGAATATCAGAATGACATATGCCAGCATATTTAATTTCGATTAGAACATCATGCAAATCAAGATCACGTCGTTTAATTTCAGCAGCTCGGAACGGTTTATCTGGGCCGTCTACTGCTCGTGCTTTAGCTGTAATCATTTGTTTAAGCCCCCATTAACTTGTTTTTGTAGAGAATTGACTTGTGTTTTCTCTCACAAACCAAGAATAAACCCTATAGTTAACTCTAGGTCAAGCCATAAGTATAATGAAAAATACAGCCAAAATTATGTAGATTATGTTTTGACTTTTCGCATTCATCATGATAAAGTCTTGCCAGAGTATAGAGTTAACTCGAAGTCTATATTAATAAGGGAGATAATTAACGATGAAATATTCAATCAGCGAAGTTGCACAGAAATTAAATCTCACAGTATATACATTACGTTACTACGACAAAGAAGGCCTAATGCCTTTTGTAGAACGGACCCCTAACGGAACACGGTTATTTAAAGAATCCGATATAGATGCATTAAAAGTTATTGAATGTCTAAAATCCACTGGGATGCCTATTAAGGAAATTAAAAAATTTATTGATTGGTGTTCTGATGGGGATTCAACGTTACAACAAAGATATGACATGTTCTTGGAACGTAAAGCTGCTGTAGAAGCACAGGTGGAAGAGCTAAAACAGACAATGAAACTTATAGATCATAAATGCGAATATTATAAGACTGCATTGAAGGCAGGAACGGAAAATATTCATAAAGATAATAAAATTGGTAATATTTAATTAAAGAAAGCCATCCATCTTTCATACTGTTGCTTTGAAGGACAGGTGGCTATAGTTGTATTGTTTATTGAGTAAACATCAAAATATCTTCATATTTAAAGAATTTAAATAGGTTATACTAGAATTTCATTATTACTTATTCATGAATTTTCCAACCATTCAACGTCTTAGCCATATCAGCTGAAAAATGGTCAACTATTTCACTTTTTCCAATATCCATAGTTGCAATAACTGCCATATCTTCGTTACTTAAAGTGAAATCCCAAACATTAAAGTTTTCGATAATACGTTCTTTATGAACAGATTTGGGAATTGCCACAACACCACGTTGAATATGCCAACGTAAAATCACTTGTGCTACTGACTTACCATACTTTGCTCCAATACCGGAGAGTAGTTCATTTTGGAAGATATTCTTCTGACCCTCTGCAAATGGTCCCCATGATTCAATCTGCACGCCATATTCTTCCATAACCCTTTTGGCACCTTTCTGCTGGAAGAACGGATGGGTTTCCACTTGGTTGACAGCCGGTACCACTTCATTGTTCAAAATTAAATCAACAAGGCGGTCCGGATAGAAGTTGGAAACACCGATTGCACGAATTCTCCCTTCTTTGTAAAGCTCCTCCAGTGCCCGCCAAGAACCGTAATAATCATTGAACGGTTGGTGAATGAGGTATAAATCTAGATAGTCTAGCCCCAGTTTTTTCAAGGAAAGCTGCTTGATCTGACCGAGCACACTGTTACTGATAAGGGGTTAGTTCCAAATCTACAGCGTGACAAAAATAATAATCGGCTATTTGATCAGGAATCCATCAATTGGCTTACTGGTGTCAAATATTTAAAACAATGCGGTATGTCAGTAGAAGACATTAAAACTTATGTAGATTTGTGTTTGGAGGGACGTTCTACCATTCAAGAGCGTTACGAAATTATTATGAAACATAAAGCCACTGCCTTAGAGCGGTTTGAGGAAGCAAAACGAACAGTAAAATATATGGAAGAGAAGGCAAATCACTACCTAGATATTATCAATGGCGCAATTCTAGATGACACAAACCCAGGACAATAATCGTTAGGCAAAGTGACAGCCACCAATCCCAATGTAAGAAGGTGTGTTCTTTCCATAAAGAAAAAAATTTATCATTAGTAGACACGATCTCTTGATATAATGTTCCAACTATTTCTTCCTTTCTTTTATGATCCACTCCTGATACCTTCTTCTTTCCTTATTTTGTGAAAAATTATTTTGACTAATATGCTGGATTAGCATTGGCCAAATATATTTATATGTATTGACAATCGAAAAACTGGGGTAATTATCATACGCTGTCTTTTTATAATGCTCACTTGTCAGAGATGGAGATAAAGTTGGCAAACACACTAAATAGGGTTGGAAATCTATTGGATTGATATGGTGTGGAAAATAACTGGAAGGTATTAAGAGCTACTTGGAGCCACTATTGGGTAGTAATATTAAACAACAAAAGGCAAACCCAATTGGATCCGCCTGAGTTTGTATTGAAAAAACTGCTGAACTTACATTGAATACATTCCGTCACCTACTCTTCCCAGGTTCCTTACGGTTGCGGGTCAACTAATATGCAGCAGGAACCATTCTAGCCAGAAGGGAGGAGCTACTGACTAACGATACAGGGGTAAAAATACTAAACTATAAAACATAAACAATAGTTTTTTACTCTAATCCTAACTCTACATGATAGTTTTTTAATGTAGAATATTTAAAGGGTAGTTCCCTTTCAATCCTTCCCTTACTAAAGGCTCTTTTATAACCCCTAACATATATTTCAAACATATTCTCAATTGTCGAAATATCATTGTTAATCTTTTTCATTTGCCGATTGGCAATTTTAGGGTTTGAAATTACAGTTATGTATTTGGAATCATTAACAATAAGTGCCTTTCTCATATCTAAACCTGCATCAGGCCTTGTGCTAGAAGGAATTGAATAAATACACTTACGATACACCGAATCCTTGGGTGCACGTGACCTTAGAGGAATAAAGTAATTGTTTTTGTCCATTTTAAGAATTATCCCTAAATAAACTCTATTATCAGCTTCCATAATTTCTGTTAAATGTTGAAAGTCTTCAAAATAGGAGTCGGAAATTTCAATAATGTCCCCAGTGTTCATAAGTTACTCCTTTTTTTATCGTAAAAAAGGACTTAGAATCATCTAAGCCCCTTTTATGAAACGCTTTATCAGTTTTTTATTTTGCCGGGTCATCCTGAGAAAATACCCCAACGGTATCAGTTTTTTATTTTGCCGGGTCATTCTGAAAAAATACCCCGTCGTTTCTTACTTATTACAATACCCTAATAAGTAAGATATGTCAACGATCACTTTTATTTTATGCAAAAAAAGAAAAATGTTGCATTAGATTCAAAATACGGTGTTGTAATCTAATTTATTCAGTTATTCACTTTTAATTCTTTTAATCAGCACAGAAATTTAAAAATTGGCCCTTATCCTTCTACTATGTCCCCATAAAAAAATTACGTTCCACTGCCCCTTCTCCCACTATTATACTATAGTCAATAAAGCTGACGGCTCTTTCTTTATATATCCTCCGACAAAAATAGAGACCAATCATCACTGAATAGCGACATAGAGGCGGGCTAGGGACAATTAGGAGATTTTTTTCTGAAGGTAACTTCTTTTAACAAGGTATTTGAATTATGGCAAGATAATAGAAAAATTATTGATTACTTTGGGCAAGCAGTGTAGACAAAGTAGAAGGGACAAAATCGTCGCACGAAATAACTACTCAAAAATCAAAGAGCCCCTTTTCATACATTCTAATTGAAAACTTATATATTCATGATCCATCACTTCTATATTATTTATAATATTATCTAGTAAACGATTAAATGCTTCTAGGCAATCTTCCAAATGACTACGATTAAAATTACCTATTAATTTTTCAATATCACTTTTAGGTTTTGTAAACCCAAACATAAAAGGAATGTATGAATTAGATCCGTATAAATAGGATAAATTTTCTTCCCAATGTGTAACGATATTTCTGTATTTTCTAAGTTTAAGGCACGTTGACAATGACAAATCATCTGTAATTATCTTACCTATCTTCAATTTGTCTATTCGAAGATAAAACTTATTCCTTTGTTTCTCTATATCAAACTTACTATTAACTCCTAATCTATCTGCTAAAAAAGCTACAAGTGATTCTAATGCTGCATTAAGAGAATATAACGCTAGTAACCCATGACAAATGTTCTCTTCAAAAATTTTTTCCTCCTTTTCACCATAAATTTCATCTTTAATTTTTATCCCTTCTGTTTCAAACATTGAATGAACTTCTTTCTCTGCATTTTTTATATGTCCACCTATAATAGAAAATGTAAAATAATGTGTCAAAATATTTCACCCCGTCTATTTTTAAATAATATTTCCAATTCTATTTTATCATCAAATATAACTTTATGAACTTTTGATAAATAACACATTAACAATACTTTGTTTTCAACTGTTCTCCAATTATTCTTACTTTCCTAGTAATGAGTATAAATTAATACAATTATAAAAATATAATTAAGCGAAGATTCATACCTCCAAAATTTTCCCTCCATCTACTATGCTATAATGTCGTGTTCTTCCCCTCTCAAACTATTCTCTTCGAAGGGCTCACGCCCCCCTTTCCAGTCTGTTCTATTCTCTGTTATAAAAAAATTAAATTCCGACCTTTTCTCTGATTCCACTCGTTTTTGTAAAGATTTTTTCAATGAATTTAGATAAAAAAATTATGTTCCAGAGTGGAAACGATCCTGAATGAAAAATGGATGGATGATTGAAGCTAAATAGTTAAGACACACTGGAGAGGATAGAATTTCTATTCTGTGTGAAACCCAAAGAGAAAGGTACCGGAGGTAGACTAAGCCCTTACGGTAAAATGGATTGAAGGAATACGAAGTAGAAAAAACTATTGGACTTGGTTTGAATTTCGATTAAAAAATGAGATTGGATTACAATTGGATTGCCACCGAGTTTCGCATAAAAAACCGAAGGTCTGCCGGAAAAATACCGAAAAAATCTTCGGATAAGGAAACTTTATTTTTGTTTATGAACCCTTAATTCTAAGGAAGAAAAGTTATTTTAGAGAACTCACAGCCTATGCAGGTATTTATACATCCCCGTTGCTCTCTTCCTCTTTGGATACTAACCTTTTTACAACAGAAACCATCTCTGGAATTGGAGAAAAAGATAAAAACAGCAGGGCACTATTTTCCCCTCGAGTACCAATTTAATACCAGAATTACCGTAGGGAAGAAGAAAGAAGCAGATGAACTTCAGGAGGATACCGACTTTTTGGCAGAGGGACGAACAATTTAACAGTAAACACGACCTTTTTATATGAAAACTGACTTTAAGACAGGAAAACTATTAGGAAAATGGATACTCACCAATATTTCTTGAATTCTGTCCTTTGCCACAAAAAAAGATCAAATCCAAGCCAGGAACGATTTTTTATTTCCTTTCTCTGTTATTTCTATATTCTGAAATAGAAACAACTTTGTCGCCGTACTTCTCATCAACCTGTATTAGATTGTTATTTTGCGTTTCCTGTTTTTCTTTAAAGTATTCGCATGTTATATATAAATCAAACCCTATAATCTCTTTCCCTTTATCATCATTAATTACAAGGTCCCCTGATTCTTCATTTCGCTATATTGGATAAACATGGTTTTTTGTAAAGTTCTCTCCATCTGTTTCCGCTAAATTCAAGTCAAGTTCAGAAAACACCACATGAGTTGCTTCGTGCATGGAACAAACAACATATTCCCTTGTTTCAGGTGCCTCCTTATGCCAACTTTCCCTAAAATTATAAAACCATCGTCTGAAATCATTTTATCCTCCATTTAACTTTTTTTTTCTGGGGAATTTCCCCTTCATCAATCCACTTTTTTTGCTAATTTTAATCACTACCCATGACACATAAAATTATTTCAAATCTTGAGCTATTTCTATCAAAATAATACATATTCATAAGAATTTTCTTAACGTTACTGTTCAATACAGCTTTACTCTTTATCTCTACTTTTTCTTTCTTCCTACTATATTTAGCTGATATTTAATTGGTTTTTTCCCCTCTTCACTCTATTATCCCCCTCAAACCCTTTCGTCTCTAAGCCCCACGCCCTTTTTCCCCCTTCTTTTTTCTGCTAAAAAGTTCTTCCCTCAAATGCCTCTTTTTTCTCAATTCCTCATCTTTTCTCCACTCTAGCCTGTATTGAATATTCCGACAATGTAAAAAAGATCTTCCATAATGGAAGGAAGAATCAGGAGAAAAGAATGGAAAAAGTGAACCAAAACCTTTGGAAAACGCCTGAAAAAGAACCGAAACCCTACGTGTTTAACCAGTGGGGAAAACAACAAAATAGAAAGAAGAAGATGGAGAAAAAACAGCCTGGTTCCTTACAGGGCAAGGGATTGGAGAGGTATTGGAAAAAGAAAAAAACTGGACCCGCTATTGGATCCAGCCTGAATTTGTATTGATTTTGTATTTAATCAAACGTTTGATTAACGGTTCGATACATAATGATTTTGCTGCCTGTTCCGCCTGGATTCCCTACTGGTTGGGTACCGACTATGTGACAGTGGGTACCAACTTTGAAGCAGAGGGAAGAGGAAAGTTACAGGGAGATAACGGGTTTATACAGTGAGGAAAACAACGATATTGGAAAAAAGTGTATCCACCCAATAAACTCGTTCCAACTCCCCTCCTCCCTTAACCCTTACCAACTCTTACTCTCCCAACGCCTCAAGCCATTTTCCAATATTCTCCGCCTAAAAAAGTCGTTCCTTCATTTTCCCCACATTCATCTAATTTTTGTTCAGATTTTACAACCATTTTGGACTAAAAAAGTCACTCCATAGTAGAGATGTAGTAGAGGTAAGGGATTAGGTTTTAGGGGAAAAGAAAAAGGAATAAAGGCTCGAAAACCCTTATTCCTTCTGGCTTTTTTCCAATTTTAATCTTGCTCTTTAATTCCCTATTTCTTCCTTAACCCTTGTTTCTACTCTACCGACTTTTTTTGTCCTGAACCGAGTTTTTTTGGTTAGGAGCGAGTTTATTGGGTGAAGACAAAATAGAATTAAGTTCTAATGGTAAAAGTGTTAAAGTTATCATTTATTACTACCGTTAAGTAAAACGAGAGTTGCATATCTCGTTTTATCATAACAGGTACAAACGGTTAAACCTAAAAACATTATATGTCTAATGCATTTATCCTTCATAAAGAACTTGTGTATCAATAATTCTTCTCATAAGCGTAAAAGAGAATTTTAATCCCTCTCTTTCTGGTAATATATCTTTAAGATAAATCTTATTTTTATCATTATATTCTTTTGGAAAAGAGATAGTCACGTATGTGTATATGGTAACTTAAAAGTGAGCCACCATATTAATTGAAAATTGAGCCACTTTTGATAGACAATTAACCCTAATGTCATATTAGGGGGATATCAGGAGTGATCACGTTGAACCAAAAGCAGAAGATAATTAAATTGTATTTGGAGGGGGAAAGCCAGCGAAGTATTGCAACAAAAACAAAAAAGTCCAGAAATACAGTGGCTAAGTATATTCGAGAATTTGAAGAAAGTAAGGAGAAGGACGTTCGCCAATTACCCATACCCGAGAGTGTAATGCAGCCACCAACTTATAAGAAAAGAATTGGAAAAAAGAAAGTGTTAACTGAGGTGATAAAAAGTAAATTAAGAAAGTACATGACTGATAATGAGTGGAAACGAACTCACTATATGAAAAAGCAACAGATGAAGATTGTAGACATGCATGAAAAGTTACTAGATGCAGGTTATTCAATTAGTTACACAACAGTTCGTAATTTTGTTAACCAGGAAACTGCAAAATCAAGAGAAGTATTTATTCGTAAATATTGTGAGCCTGGTTATGAGGTTGAATTTGATTGGGGAGAAGTAAAGCTAGAAATAGATGGAAAGCTTAAAACATATTTACTAGCCGTATTTACTTTACCCTATAGCAATTACCGGTTTGCAAGACTATATGAATCTGAATCTCAGGTTTGCGTCCTAGATGTTCATACAAAGTTTATAGAGCACGTTGATTTTATACCTGCGGTATTTGTCTATGACAATATGAGAACCGTTGTAAAATCATTTGTTGGCAATGAGAAAACCATTACTGACAGTATGGTAAATCTATCTAACTATTATCAATTTAGGATTCGATTATGCCAGGCTAGAAAAGGAAATGAGAAAGGCCATGTAGAGCGTAGCGTTGAATTTGTAAGAAGAAAAGCATTTGCGTCCCAGTACTCATTTACAAGCCTTGAGGAGGCTCAAAATCATCTTCTCAAAACATTAAAGAGGCTCAACTCAAGAGATCATCATGAGCATAAGCAAAGTCATATTGAACTGATGGAAAAGGAAAAAGAAAAGGGCCAAAAAGTTACAATGGCTCCTTTCGATTCAGCAGATTTAATAGAATGTCTTGTGGATAAGTATAGCACGATAGTAATCAACCAAAACCACTATTCTGTACCTGAAGGACACGTTGGCACTTATGTAAAGGCAAAGGTGGGTGCGGAATCTATTAAACTATTTATTGAGGGTTGCTTAGTAGCAGAACATCCACGAAATTGGGGTGTACACCAATGGGAAATGAATATATATCATTATTTGGATACATTCAAAAAGAAAAAAGGTGCCATCGCCCAAAGTGAATGTTTGAGACAGGCACCGACACAAATAAAAAATATTTACAATGACCATTATATCGGAAAAGAGAAAGAATTTATAGAGTTACTCTTCTATATAAAGGAAAAAGATAAGCTTGAGCGTGTGTTCGAGGCTGTTAAACAACTAAAATCAATCCAAACGGGCTATGTCTCTACGGAAAGGGTCATATTTATCTGTGAACAGAATAATTCCGTTAACACAGATGGATTCGGTCAAGATGAAACCACATATCAATCTGAATCCAATATGAGAGCATATGCAAATATGTTTAACCAAGAAGAGGAAGTGGCTCAATATGGATAAAAAAGAACAGCTTATCGAAATTTGTAAAGAACTCCGGTTGCCAAGTATCAGGAGAATGGTTCTAGATGAAGCAAGTTTTCAAGATCCCAATCTGGCTTTTGACGTATTATTAAAGGTACTTTTACAAGAACAAAAAGATCGATTTATTCGCGCCAAGCAGAATCGCATTCGGGCAGCAAATTTTCCACAAAAGAAATTATTAGATGAGTTAATAATGGACTTTTTGCCCGAGCAGGCGCAACAAAAATTACCTCAACTAAAAGAGCTTGATTTTATTAAGGAGGGCCAAAATGTTATTTTAACAGGCTCTCCTGGGACAGGGAAATCGCATATTGCGGTAGGGTTAGGGATGGAGGCTTGTCTAGCTGGATATAGAGTGTTTTTCGCAACTGTCCCTTCGCTTATTAATCAATTAAAAGAACATCGTTCAGAAAGAACCCTACGTTCATTTGAATTAAAATTTGAGAAATATGACCTCGTGATTATCGATGAGCTTGGGTATATTTCTTTTGATAAGGAAGGTGCTGAATTACTATTTTCGCATCTCTCCCTTCGGGCTGGGAGGAAGTCAACAATTATTACCAGCAATCTATCATTCTTAAAATGGCAGGAAATCTTTCATGATCCTGTTTTAACAGCTGCATTGACGGATCGTTTAACACATAAATCGCATGTAGTAAACATGGTTGGTCCGTCGTTTAGAATGAGGGAAACCGAGGAATGGATGAGGATGAATAGCGAAAAAGAAGTGGCTCAAAATTAAATTGCGAAATGGCTCACTTTTCACTTGCGAAATACACGTATGACATTTGTCGATTATTAGCATCCCAGATTCTATATTTTATATCTTCTTTTCCTATATATTTTACAAAAAACTTGTCTATTGTTTGCCCTTTTTTGTACCAATTTACTAAAGATTTATTAACCCAAACCTCATTCCATGAATCAAAGAAAGGAAAGTGTGAAAGCATATTTCTTATGCATTTAAACAATTCACTCCCTAACTCCCCTTCCATCGGTGGACGTTTTTCTTTTATAGACTCAATAACCCATTTTACTGGTTCATAATTTAATATTTCAGAATAAATTTCAAAAGCATTTTTTATTCTTTGGAAACGGTACTGCGGGGATTTTTCCCAAAATGTGTCATTGGATACTTCTTCATGTATATCATAAAATTTATTATATGCTAAATTTAAAAATATAACTTCGGCTTCAGAAGGTCTTAATTCAACAGTCATTCTCCTCACTCACTTTTTTCATAAATATGATTCTATTAATCGAAAATCAGAAGTACATAGCTTTAATTAGAACTTAAAATTATTTTACACTTTTTAATGATACACAATTAACTGCAATTTATTTTTAATTATATATCTCAACAATTTCTCTAAATGTTTATTTTGAGGAATCTATCTGTTTTGATAAAAGTCTCGACAGGTTTGTATAAATAATATTTTCAAATTGATTTACATCTAATTTCTTTGAGAACTGAGTATATATTTCAGCTAAATTATATCGCACACCTTTTATACTTGTTTTACCAAAGGGAGCATCAGTCTCAATTAGTAGTCGATCTATTGGTATTGTCTTAATTATTTCAAACCCTTTCTTAGAAACTAACATTGAATAGTTTACAGAAAAATAATAACCTTCTTCTACAATCTTATAAACAAATTCCTTATTGCCCGAAAACCAATGAAAAACAGCAAACTCCACTTTGTTGTCTATTAACATTCGTAATACATCTTCATCTGCTCCACGAGAATGTATAGACATTATTTTCTTTGCTTTTGCTGATTCAGAACAAATATAATCAAATGCTTCTTGTTGCTCTAATTTGGTGTGAGCGAATTCTTTCGAATAGTCTAATCCTACTTCTCCAACATATTTTGTTAAAGGAAGCATTGCATCAAAGAGTTTCTTATTAAACTTATATTTTTCAACCAATTGCGGATTATATCCCAGCCCCACTTTAACATACTTGCTATCTGGAAATTCATATTTACACTTTTGAAAAATCTCAGGTAAGTTAGTTACAAATAAAGCATATATTTTATTTATTTCAAAAGAATCGTACATCTGTTTAAAATTCTTAAAGTAGTCGACATGAACATGCATATCGGATAGGTTACTCATTATTACCTTCCTTTATTCCAGCATACTCTAACAAACCTTCCCCATTTTCCCGCATCATTTCCAAAAGTTCTTCCATTGACTGACGATACACTCTTTCGTAACCTACTAATTCTTCACTATTTAAAGGACCTTGTCTTATTAAAAGACTCCTAATAAATTCACTATCTTCTTTATTCTCTATATAACGTCTTAGGCTAAAAAGAACTGCTTTTAAATCACTTGCTCTTCCTTGAATATTGTTATGATTTAATATAAAGTCTCTACTCAACTGGTATAGGGGGTTATAACCTGTTTTATCTTTTCCTATTTTCACAAAAGAGGCTCTTCTAATTAAGCAGGGATAACAATAACCACAATTACAAGGCGTTACAACTTTATCACTTTTCTTCTTATCATATCGAGATAAACATGGATGGGAACATGACAAAGTTCGTGAAGCCAACTGATTAAAAATTGGGTTATTTTTATGCTCTGATAAGATCTCTCCCTTTGACTTATTCCAGTAGAAGTTCGAAATCCTATTTTCAATGCCAACCTTATTAAGAATATCATTTAATGAATTGATGAAGATAGGATGTGTTGTCCTTGTACTACAACTTCCAGATCTACTATCTGTTAAAGGAACGTTCACACCAATAAATCCATTTTCAGGTATATACACAGGTATCTTCTCACCTATAATGGAAGCGACCGATATTGCTCCTGCTAAAAACAATAATGATCTGCTACGACTGGTGCTTTCAACAGTTAATTTCTGGACTGTTCCACCCTTTTGTATTGGTGCAAGTGGGTTGACATTAAACAACAGTAATTCATTTTCTAACTCCGAATAATAGTTATTTATAGAGTCAAATAGCTCTCTTTGCCTATTCGTCAAAAGGCTGTATTCTCTAAAACCAAGATAAAGAGTGTTCTTATTGTCTTCCGAAAGTGATAATGCACCGCAAAAGGAATCCAACCCACCAGAGAATAAGCTAACTGAATCAAATTTATCAATAGAGATAAGATTTTTTACATTTGTTTTATCAGCTCTAAATTTTAAATCTGTCTGCCTAAACTCAAATATCCATTTATCGCCACTTAAAAAACCTATTGTACGTTCTAAATCTTTTTTAACAGAATTCCACTTCTCAAGTTCTAAGACTGGAATAAATAATTTTATAGTTCTTGACCAATTATCGAGGGAATGATTTCTGGGCATCCGCTTGTCTGCACAAAATACACTTGAAGCAATAAGAAGAAAATCTTCGTTAATATTTGAAAGACTCTTTTTCCCAAACCGTCTCCATAGTTGCTCCATATCAGTTTTGACATTAGACTTGTTTTGTTTATCAAACATACTAAAGATAAAAAAAGATTCCGATGTTGTTTCGGTTAGACTAAAATCATCCCTATTTTTATTTATCCATATATTATTCATTTAACTCACTCCAAGCAGATAGCATTTCAAGAGATTTTTTGTATGTGTTATTTATGATTTTATTACCTTCTTGACCATTCCAATCTATTTCTTGGATTTTCCTTATTGGATAATTCTTTTCAATTGAATTCCTAATATGTGTTTTTATATTTTTCTCCGCAATCTTATGTTTTTCCAAGTTATCAAATAAACTTAAAAGCTTTTCTGTGAAATTAGCAAAAAAGCAATTTTGTATAAACTTAATAATAAATTCTCTAATAAAGTCTCCTGTATCTATTGTTCTCAATACATCCTCATATTCGCTGATGTCATTTACCCCTTTAAAAAGCTCCCTCATCAACTCATTCATACTTTGGTTTGAAATACTATCATAGAACTCATTTCCACTATCACTGAAATATTGTAGAAGACCTTTACGAACATTTTCAGGAGTTTCATTTTTTAAATGGGATAACCCAAATCTGTCTAATGTTTCGGAAAATCCATACTTTCTTACCGAATCAATAAAGCTAAGAGCTTTTCGACTCGACTGTATTGCCCTACCTGCATTTGTCCCCGAACCTCCAGAACTATTCATCGCTTTTGCGAAATTTGAGACAGCTTTATCAACTGATGTTGTTGAGAAATTATCCTTCACCATTTTAGTCACATCTCTTTTTACGTCTCGCCATAAATATCCTGTTGGTGGTAAATATCCTTTTGATGTTCCCATTCTATACACCTGCCAAATCCCAAAGTTTTATATCTGCTTTTTTCTCTTCAACATAATATTTTTTGAGTATTTGGAACGATTCATCGTCCAGTTGCTGGAAAAGTAGAATTTCAGTTAAGGTGATGTCTTTAACTTTTAGCTTTTTAAATTCCTCAAAAACTTTAGACTTATATTGAGGTAGTAATTTATAAAATTCAATTAATGTTTCTAATTGAGTGTTATCTTGGTGGTACTTCTCTAATACCCCTTTAAATATTTCATTTCTTGTGACTTCATCCATTTCGAGCATCTGCTCTATCTTCTTTCTTCGTAATGCTATATGCGTTTCCAGATTGCATATTTGATTAATATATTTTCTTTCCTCCTGATTCAAGTTTGTCGAGAATAACCTTTTCTCCGCCACTGAATCCCTTGCTAAATAAAAGTAAGGTGAGAGATCTACATCAGCTAATCTCGGCTCTGTTCCAAACCACCTTTTCATCTTATCGCTTGTCCAGGCTGGATTTTTACTGATATCTTCTATATTTATCGGTTCTCCATCTTCACTTTCATCCAAAATTCTTTTTTCAAGCGTACTTAGCTGTATTGGTTTACCGCTATGTTCAAATTGCCACTGAAATAACTCTTTAAATAAATCTCTGTCACTATCAAAGTATTCTAATACCATCAATTTAGCTAAAATAGCTAAATTAAACTCTATTTGTTGGATTTCTGCGAGTCTTTTACGAATATAAAATGTGTTTAAAAATCTTTTAGTTTGACGTGGGTTTCCCTTCAATGAAGAAGCAACAATACTTCCTATACTATTAAAAATCTGAATTTGTTGTTCAAATTCCTCCTGAGTAGTACCACCTTTGTATTTTAATCCATTGACTGTTATGTCTTTTTGAACAATATCCAATATCTCTGTTCCAGATATTATTTCTCCCTTGATAAAAATACCTTTCGTTTTTAATTTTTCAATAAGTTGATTTAACGATTCTTCCTCCAAAAACATTTCTGCGATAAGCAATAGCATATAATTCTTAACGTCACTTTCAGCTAATTCTGCAATTTTGATAGGAAGCTGAACAATTTTCTCTATATAGTCATCTGAAACATTTATTCCTTCATCGTTTAACTGTGGGTATTTTCTTTTTATTGAGTATGAGATTATACTTTCATCCATCGCAATAATAAAGGTTGTTCTTGGAACTGAGAGGAATAATTTTATTGCCTCAAGAGTCTCTATGATTCTATCAGGATTACACCTATCTAAATCATCAATTAAAATAATGAGATTATCTACAGAGGATTTCTCGATTAATGTACTAAAACCCTCACGAAATCCTCGTATATTTTCAACAACATTTTCCTTTGAATTAGTTTTCATGTATTCTTGCTTAAAATTTTGTGCCTTGTCAATTTGCTTCTGTACTTCCTCTGGAGTATCAAATTCGGAAGAGTTCGGCATCATTATTAATGGTGGTAAACCAGTTATTCCGCTTATTGCCAATGGAATACCCTGTTTTAAAGCTGTTTTCCCTACTGCCATCCAATTAACTCTCTCCATTAAACTCTTAATTCCATCTTTAGAGCCTTCAAAAAATGTTTTATTTTCTTTCATACCTTGCAATATTGCTTCCATTAAAGCAGTCTTTGCATCCTCGTATCCTTCAAACATCCATGCATTCACTTTTATTACAGCAATTTTTTTATCGGTATAGATATTTGTTTGTTCTTCTATTAAATTTAATAATGTTGATTTGCCACTTCCCCAATTTCCGAAAAGTCCAATAGTTAACGGATTCATTCGTTCGCTAATCGCAATTTCAGTAATCAAATCGGCATATGGTCGATACGCCAGCATATCAATTTTTGAAGCATCATCAGCCCACATAAACTATTTCACTCCAATATATAAATTATTTTAATATTCCGCCAAGAAATTCCTTATTACTATTCTCTCTTTTCTACCATTTAATTTCAATTTTTTTCTAACTAAAAAAGACACCTTCGTATCAGGTGTCCTTCACTTTTTTACATTTTACATATTCCATGTAATAATCCTTTAGTGCTTCGTTTTTTATATCACGTATACCAGCTTTTCTTGCTATCTTCCACCACGCTGATTCCTCTGCTTCACTATTGTCTATTGCCCATCTTATTCTTCTTTTTTGAAAATCAATTATAGTCTCAATATTAGACTTTAAGTAAACATTTGTCATAGGGAGTTTTGTCATATGTTTTTCCAACAATGCCAAGTTTCCAAGCTTCTTACCAATCCTACTTATTGTAATTCTCTCTGGTTTTTCATTTGTACAAAGCAGTCTCTCTACGGTTTCTTTTACCATTTCAAGCATCTCTCTATCTCTAAATCCCCAATCAACACTTTCAACCGATTTCTTTTTTACGGGACTTGGGCTATTCTTTTCTAACCACTCTTTATCATTTCTATATAACTTCATATACAAAGCCTTATTTTCTTTTCTCAGTTCCGTTTTTGACTTTTGCGGATTTTTCTCTTGTAATTTAAGCCAAGCTTGCTTTTCAAAGTCTATATCACATTGCTCAATTGCAATTTCCTTTTTATTCTCGTCTAATGCTAAATAACGTTTAATTGTATTTGTATCCGCTCCCATTTTCCGAGACAATTCTCTTAACCCAAGCCCCATTCCTGCATATTCCTGCAACTTTTCATTCCAAACATGGCCATACTGCTTTACCCTTGTTTTACGATAACGATCATTTTTATTTTTATCTGGTCCTCTTCTTGTGTAACTAAATCCACAACGAGGACAGGTGAATGTACCAATTGGAGCTTTTTTTTTTTCACATAATGTAATGATAACTTCCTCTATTACAGGTTGATGGTGATACTGACATACAGTATTCAGACAATACCAGTTTGGATGTCCAAATGGTTCTTCAATCTCTTGATTAAATACATCCTCTAACGACAAGCCCAGTGCCGACATCACTAATAAATGTCGTATTGGATGAAACGACTTTCGATTTTTCTGTACAATCATTGATAACCAATCACCTTCATTACTTAATGAGGAAAAAAACAACTGAAGAACTTCATTATCATAAAATGAAGAAAAATACTCCCGCCATGTTTTTTGTTTAACCCTGCCAGTGTAATATGCCATGTTCATTTCCACTAACTTGCTCCGATATTTATGATCAAACCATTGCAAATCATGCTTTGGGAAAGGATCACTCATTAACTGCTCTATATATGGTGCTAACTTTTCGACAATATCCAAATAGGCTGTTTTCGTTTCCTTCTTAACTCCATTGAATACATATGATTCTTTTGCTACGATGCAATTATTTGATGTCGGTATATGAAATCGGTGTTTATTATCTGGAACTGTTCTTACAGCACTGTTATATAGAGGAGATAAATGCTTTAAACAACAGTGAATTCCAGGAATTTGATGACTACGATGCCAGTAATGTTCGCCATATTTCTCTTTATCTTCTTTCATACATTCTGGGCAAAAGCGTAAGTTTTTATTTTGAGATACGCCACTTGCATTTATCCCAGCTCTTACATAAATGGATTTACCATCATCACTACACATAGATTGATAGATTTGCTGACTTTTCTCTTCGGAATGAAAAGCAGTAAAAAACAAAAACATCGTATGCTTATAAATCACTTTTTGCTCATTAAATATACCAGCATTATTTATACTCTTTACTAAAGAGCCAATGCCAGATGGTAAAAAAACCGAAGCCGTTAAGCCCCGATTTTCAAAAATATCATCTAAAGTTCTTTTGTAACTTATATTCCCACTACGTACATGGTATCTGGCACATACACTATACAACAATTCATCTGGATAAGGAGTAGGAAAAAATATTAACATCTAACTTACCCCCTTGAAATCTTTAATAACTCCCGCTCTTTTTAGTGATTCGTAATTTGTTAGTCCTTGTTCCTTTCCAGTCTTCACAATATTTCTTAAATCATCTTTGGTGTTTTTCACATTATCATCCTTTCCTCCAGTCTTGATCTCTATGGATGCTTGAAAAGCCTTTTTAACTATCTGTTGTAAATCAGTAAGTTGATTCTCTTCCAAAACTTGATTTACAGCCCTTTTAGCACTTTCTTTTGAAAGACCGAGCAGGTTCAAACGAAAAATAGCTTCTTCTTTTAATTGCTTGGTATCACTGCTTCTATTTATTTGTTTCGCAGATTTAACAAAAGAGGTTTTTTCCAAATTAATTCGTTCCGTTTGCATGGCTTCATCAAACGGTAAAGAGATATCTTCGTATTGTGCAATTGATTTGATATCTCCTGACTTTAGTGCATTTATCATTGGTTTTACTAACTTAAGATTTTCATCTGCAACTTTACTGATTAATGTCGAGGATAATGTTTCTTTTCCCGTAGCAATTGCTCTTGTTTGAGACAAGGCAAACAATTTAAGTGCTATATCAATGACTCCCTGACTTTCTTCATACATTACATGGACATATTCATCGGTTAGTTCAACAGGTTTTAGCACCCACTGATATTGCCAAATAGCCTCCAAGAATATTCTCCAATATTCATCCTGCTGTAATCGTTCATAGATCATATCTCCTTGTCCACTTCCACGACGAGCTTGCCTAAATTCACGTTGTAAAACATTCATTGCTTTAGGTGTACCAATTAGGATTAAAGGTGTACCAATCACATTACTTAAAGTGACAAAAAAGTTCAGCATTAAATTTGCTCCCGTACCCCGTAGACTTATGTTTTGAATTTCATCTATTACTAAAATGCCAAGACCAATGCTCCTGCATATTTGCGTCATGATAGGAATTAGAGTATTTACTGATAACTTATTTGCACGACCGTATTTATTGAAATATTCAGTTCCAAGCAAACCATCAACTGATATAAAAAATTGGTTAACCAATCCTTTAACTGATCCATCATGTGGACATTCTAATCGTAGCCAAACCAGTTGTGTAAAATTAAATTCACGCTCTCTATACTCCGAATGTACAACCACTTGAGGCATTAATTCTAAAATTTTTGCTACTGCTGTACTTTTTCCCACACCCGATGGACCAATAATAGTAAAGCTTCTTGGAATAGCTTGATTGAACCATGTATTACTTTTTGACAAGATTGCTTCATGACCTTGAATCATCGTAGAGGCATACATTGGATTTAAGGGATTCCTGCCAATGTATCCTTGTCTAATGAGTCTTGAAATACGACTTTCCATATCAATATGTGCGGGAAGCACTTGAAATATATTAAATAGCCTTTGGATGAGGTGGAGCCGATGTTGTCCATCAAACTCTCTTTCTTGCTGATCGAAAAACGGGTAATAACTTAGTAGCTCTACAACATCTGATTTAGAATAGATTTCTGGGAGTGCTTCTATTAATGGATGATTTTGATATTCTTTAATAACCTGTTCACGATACACCGCCTGATGGAAATTTTCATTCATCCGTTCCTTTCAATCCTTTCTTCTGAAATTTTTTGATTAAAAGTAAATCAGGATCGAGGGAATTTTCTTTATTTCCATTCGTTCTATCTTTCAAGTCACGTTCTTGTAATAGCATTTCTTTTTCAAATTGACGATTCCTCTTAATCCCTTTCAACCGACTACTCTTACTAATTTCAACAACTTCTTTCTTAGCCTGTTTTTCAGCTTTTTTAACTATTTCTTCTATATCTTCCAGCAATTGAATTTTCCCCGTTAATTCTTCTTGTTTATGTTCGGTTTTCTTCATCTTTTCATATTGATGCAGATAATCCACATCACATATTGAGGTAGATCTATAACGATGTTGATGATCCAATAAAAAGCATCTCTCAAAACTGTTTTTGTGAATTCCTCTGATATAGATGAAATCCATTTCTCTCGGATCGTAAGTGATGTCAACTTTCCAACTCCCGTTTAAACGGGCTTTAACAAACCACTGTTCTTTAAGTGCTAAAGTAGAGCCATAATAAATATTTTTAAATTTTATTCCTTTACCCGTTACAGTTGCCGTTGCTCTTGGTAATAAATGAAGCATCATTAAATCTTTTGAAATTGTTCTTAGTTTCCCTGCTCTATTTTGAATACCCCAATTCCATAGTTTTATAGGAACTGCTTCTATTCCAGACTGTATTAAGTCTTTATCTCGCACGTATTGGTCAATAACATGATGATTGTTATAATATAGAACACACTTAATTACAATTTGTGTAAACTCTTTTAACGTTAGCTTTCCTGCTAAGCGATAATCTTTTGCACCTCGCTTTTGAAAGTCCGAATGAACTGCTCCAGGTAATAAGGGCTTAACCTGTATGTTTAGTAATCTAAAGTGCTGTTCCACTATAGATTTGAAATCGCCCCGATATGGTGCTGAATTCTCTATTTTAATATTTAGCTCTTCTGTTAAAATATTGGATGCATTCGATAATAGCTCTGCCCTATCTGCTACAAGGCAAGCTGGCAAGTGTGACGTTGGCCAGTCTGCTTCCTCAATCTCTATGTCATACCTTTTGCAATACTCCTTTTTGTTCTCTACCATGTTCATCAGTGCAATTCGTGCTTGTTCAAAATTTGGTCCATCCAGAGAAACATGGATGCCAACGATCATCCTTGACCAAACATCCTTACAAAAATATAGAATTGGTCTCCCGATAATCCAATTTCTATTAAATTCACTCACTAAAAACACATCTGCTACGGTAGAATCAATTTGAACTTTTTCAAGAGGAAATTGAACTTCACTTGTAGCACTACTTAAAAGTGGTCGATAATTCAAATCGAAGTGGCGTTTACCATTTTTAAGAATAATTGTTTTTCTATCATCTTGCTCCTTTCTTAACCAATACACAAACTGCTTATAAGTAGGTAATAATTCAGGACATTCCTTCAACTCTTTTTTATAAAATTCTTTAATCATTTGTTCATATGCAAAACGCAGAGTTACATTGTTTTTCTTTTCATAAAACCTTCTTTTAGCGATTCTAAATACGTTTTTAGTTTCTTCATCTATATTAACTCCCTGTGTTCCAACAAATTTCCTTGGTCGCCCACGCTTTACGGTACTATCGGATTTATCCTTTCCTCTACCACCGCAGTTTTGAAAATCTGGAAGTAGAGCAGTTTTAGTCATTCCACGTTTCCAATATCGTTTTAAATATTTCAAAATCGTTTTCTTTGAGAGTTCAATTTCTGTCGATAATTCATGGATAAGTTCATTTCTTTTTTTACTTATCAACAGGTTTTCCACACCATTTGATAACAGTTTGTTGATAACTTTCCAAGCTTGCTCTTGTAATGCTAACGATTTCTTACTAATATGCGAGTCTATATGGAGGTTTGCCCATGGATCCGTTTGTATGAATTCAATATGTTTATTTGTAATCATTTCTTCGATATCACTTATTAACCTTTTATTCGGTAATGTATCATCGAAAATGTTCACAAGGTAACACACTTGGTATTTTTCATCTATCCAAATGACTCTTTCGATATGGTTATGGTTGTATTTATATTGAATCAACTGATTCAAGGAAATGACCACTATATTCACCACCCTCATTTATAAGCACCTGATTTGCTGACATTGTTAAATCGAGGGTTTTTAACATATCGACTAATAACCGTTTATGAGCTATTAGATGTTTGAAAAGCAGAAGACCTGTACCTTTGTCTGCATTTACTTCCTTGTCAAAATTCATTAACACTTCATTTAATGGCATATCACCAGCCTGAACTAATAAATGAAACAAAATATCCTGATAAAGTTCCTGCTGTGATGATGTAATCCCATATTCATCAAGAAAATAAGAGGAATGAATATATTCAATGTTCTTTGCCAGCGTTTTAGGTATTTCTTTGTTTGTAACAATCCCATAATCAATACCTTTTACTTCCCAATAACGCCTTTGGATTTCAAACCTTTCAATAACTTGATTGTTTTCTAATTGACGATAATCCTTGATTGATCTTGCATAGTAATTTATTTCTCCGTCTTTCCCCTTTTTAGTAACAAGAAATGTAGTTGTTAATATTAATGGTTCACCTGTTTTTTGGTTAATCAGACGTTTGAATAACTGTTCGTCAAGTTGAGGGGCAATTTTATCTAAACCTGTGATTAAAGGATAATGTTCCCTTATGTCTATCACCTCGTCATCAAAATCTAATAAATAAAAGAATCGAGTTTCAGAGTCAGATAAAAAATTGTGTACCCTCTGAGTTTTCCAACCTTTTATCCTTGATGCTCTTCCTTTGGTAGATACTCGAATCACGTCAATAAATGGTTTATAATCTTTCCCTTTTCCTTGTCCATATCCTTCCTCTATCAATTTATTAATCTTTTTCAATGATTGGTTAAATTTAACTACTGGCAAAACACTCACTCCCTTTTAAATTAAAGCCTCGGATTGATTTGGATAAACGAATTTAGTTGCAATGATCGGTTGGGCAAAAATAAAAAAGTCATTCTTCATAGTCAATTTCAACGATTTTTTTTAATCGCAAATGACTTATAAAGAATGACTTATTAGTTCTTTTCTTTTTCAATTTCTTTTACTTTTCGATAGAAGGTGGCTCTTGAAATGTTAAGCTGTTTAGATATTGCTGTAACCGTAATTTGCCCTCGCTTCCACTGACGGTATAATTTTAAAAAATGCTCATCAATATTAAACGTTGGACGACCGAACCGAATTCCCTTGGCTTGTGCAATTTTTATACCTTCAGCTTGACGCATTTTTATGTTATCTCGCTCCAGTTCATATAAAGCACCAAACACGACTAACATGAATTTCCCAGCTGGGGTGGCTGTATCCAGGTTTTCTTTTAAACTTACAATTTCCACCTTTTTAGAGTTCAGTTCTTTAACAATTGTAAGGAAATCCAATGTGTTTCTTGCCAAACGTGAAATGGACTCGATATAGACAACATCACCTTCACGAACAAAACTTAACATTTCCTTCAGTTGTGGTCTCTCCATATTTTTGCCACTAATTTTTTCAGCGAAGATTTTTTCAACGCCAACCTCTTTTAATGCAACTAATTGTCTATCCAAATTTTGCGATTCCGAGGAGCATCGAGAGTACCCGATTTTCATCAGAAATCCCTCCAATTTGGATATTCTTAAGAACTTATTATCTTTATTTGTAGCAAAAAGTCAAGTCCTATTTCTATTACATGTTGCAATAATAAAATAAGGTTTTGCTACACAATTTCACGTTTGATTTTAATGTCTCACAATGTTTACGTTTTGCAACAGTCTTGTTAGATAGTATTCTGTATATTGCATTTACCTCAGCAAATCCAAGAATGATACAATGAGTTTAGAGAAATAAACATTAATTGCACATTGTTTAAATCATAGATAATGGAGATGTTTTTATGGGTGATATCAAGTTATTCAGATTAAATAATAACTCAGTACAAGAATTGGAAGGACAAGCTTTAGCAGTTGAAAAGTCCCTACAAAAACTTTTTGAAAAACATTTAGAAGTTTTCTTAGGAATTCGCTTCTTAGCTTCTGAATATACAACAGGAAAAAAACATGCAGGGAGAATTGATACTTTAGGTATCGACGAAAATAATTCACCAGTAATTATTGAGTATAAACGATCCGTTAACGAAAATGTTATAAATCAAGGGCTATTTTACTTAGATTGGTTACTTGACCATAAAGCTGAATTTGAATTGATGGTCCTTCGTAAATTCGGGGAAGATGTAGCTGATGCCATTGATTGGAGCAATCCTCGACTTCTTTGCATCGCAGGTGGCTTTACTAAGTATGATGAACATGCTGTTCAACAAATTAATCGAAATATCGAACTTTATCAATATAAACATTATGAAGACGGTTTTATTTTACTTGATTTAGTCAATGCATCAACTGCTCAGACTGGAAATATAACCGAAGAGAATGTAACTTCATCAGCAACTACACGTATTTCTCGAATAAAAACTGTTTCTGACTATTTACAGCAAGCAAATGTTGAACTTTCTGATAGATTTGAAACTCTCAAAGCATACATGATGGCTCTAAGCGACGATGTCCAAATGAAAATACTTAAACATTACATTGCTTTTAAACGAATCAAAAACTTCGCTTGTGTAGAAGTTCATCCTCAGTCTGAAAAAATTTTACTCTACCTGAAAGTGAACCCTGATTCCATTGAATTGGAGCCAGGCTTTAGTCGTGACGTTAGAAACATTGGACATTTCGGAACGGGTGATTTAGAAGTTACAATTTCTAATGATGAAGATATTGAAAAAGCTAAACGGCTAATTAACATCTCTTATGATGTAAGCTGAGAAATAGGATAATAGTTAATAGGAACTCACCAGAACAAATATTACATTTCATCATTCGACTATCTAATGGAACAGAGCTGTCATCCTTCGTATTGACAGCTCCATTATAACACTAAGTTAATTCATTAGAAATTCAATAAAATTTCTAAAGTTATGAATGATTTTCGAATTTTTATTAAGTTTTCTTCCTAACTATTTCGGTTATTTCCTTAAAACAATGCCAGCTATCTATTCTCGTTATATCTGAGTTAGTTTTTCCAAAATGTTTTTTATATGCTCTGCTACACTATCTGGGTTACTGTTGAATTTGAATTTTTGTTCTGAATGGAATCTCCCATTCTTTACTTCTCCTGCTATTCCTTTACTTTGGCAGTGTGCTACTACATCAAAATTTGGTTGAATTCCTCGTTGGAATATTTCAATTCGCCAGCCCTTATGATCAAGTACCGCATCAATGGCAAGCTTCGCATCATTAGACAGGACAACATCTATCACCGCTATATCAAATAATTGATTTAAGTCACGATGTTCCCACTTTTTCAGTTTAAGATTATTCACTTCATCTGGTAATAATCCGTTTACCTCTTTTACTTTGCTACGTAGGGTATCACGATATGTTTTTATCTTTTTGTCCAGATCAACTAATTCTTCATCATGATCTGAAACAAATTCCAAAAACTTATCATCCATCTTCGTTCCCTCCTTTAATCTTTCCATATTTACAATTAAATCAGTCAACAATTGCATATATCGAAAGTCGGCTCGATCAATAACATTTCCTAAATGAGATCTTAAAGTTTGAAAAAATTTATCATATGTAATGACCTGAAATCCAAAAAGATTTTCCGTTGTTGGAGTGTGCAAACAAAGGACAATTGGCAAAACTTTTTGCTGAGGAAATTGCTTCTCTACAAAGCGAAAATATCCATCTAAATCGTTATATAAATTCGCATACACTTTATTTTCGATTAGCACTACATAGTCATCGTTTTTTAAAAGAATATCAATAAATGTCCCTTTATCTGTCCGAACCTCTCTTTCCACTTCCCATACTTCATCTATATTTTCAATTTCAGGGTGGGTTGCATGAAGTAAAGCCTGAACACAGGTATCCTTTAATTCATGTGGCTTAAAGGGATCAAAGAAAAAAGCAAGTACATTGGACACTACATTTTCGTAATGAGGGTATCCACAAATATCAAAGTATGTTTCTCGTTCTTGAATATTTGATTCTTTTATTCGAGAAAATTCCCTCAGTAGCTGTGTATACATAACCTTCAACTCCTTTCAACTATCAACTTTTATATGGTAAAATCCATCTTTTCTTTCCTATGGGATTCCATGTGTACCTATTAATTTCAACCCCAACTATTTTTCCTTCAGAAACGTCAAGATGACACTCTTGTTCATAATAATTAGTTGGTTTAACGCCTTTAACAAACAAAATATCTATATATTCCTCTGAGTCCACTACCAAAAACTCATTATTAACAACAGATGGAAGTTCTATTGAATGTCTATTTTTATATTGGGATTTTTCTACACGAAACCCCAACCAATTTCCAAATTGATCGTGCAATAAGTATCCATTTATATTTGTAATTGTGCTGACAGATTGAATAGATGTAGGATCAGTCAGATAAATGTAGATTAAATAATCTTCTTCTATTGATATTTTCATAATATCCTCCAAAAAGATGTTAATATATAACATATATTCTACTCTATTTTCTTTCCGAGAGGGCGAGAACAATTGGATATTTATTTGTTAACAGAAGAAATTAATGAAAATGCTGAAAGTATTATGGATAGTCTTGGAGAAGAATCTGTAGCTGTATATGTTTTTTTATACAATGAATTCTTAAAAGGAGATATCACTTTAAACCCTGTCTTCCAATTTGTTTACCGTTCTTTTTATAGGCTGGATAATGCGGGATTAACACCTGAATTTAAAACAGCATATTTTGAGTTACTACAGCAATATCGAAGTGAACATTCAATTGATCCAGTAGACATTGTAAATGAATTATATCGTTACGAAAGACGAAAAGGTGATCATAGTATCCAATTTTCATTTACCACTAAACTAATCAATATGATTGAACCAACATATCCAATTTATGATTCTGAAGTTGCAAGGGTATTTCAGTTCTCTACCTACTATATAAAAGATAAAGAGAAAAAATTAGCCCGATATCTGGAACAGCAGGACATTATTATCCAAACGTATAACCAAATCATTGAGGAAAACCTATTGAAAAAACCTATTGTTCAATTTGATACAAGATTTAAAAATTATAAATTACCGTTAACCAAGAAGCTTGATTTTATTTTTTGGACATATGGGAAAATATTAAGGCTCAAGTCATAGCTGTTTATGTTTACTTCCTAACTCAATTAAAAAGCATGTTTTAATGAATCCAATACAGTTAATTTCTTAACCTCTTTATATTTTTGGACAAACATTATCTTTGAAGAAGGGATTTCTATGGAACTAATTCAGGAAAAACTACAAGAATAAATTGGTAGACTATAAATTTTAGGCTCCAAAGATTAAGGTACTACTTCAAAAAATTTTTAATAGCAATATATTGTAACTATGTAATGTGCTTTACTTGCCTTTGCAAGCTGAAGCACATTTTCAATTTGCCAGGTTAATGTCATATCATATTTCCACATTCTTCTTATATTTTCCGAAGCTATAATTTATCAACTTCATTACCTGGTCTGCATAATAATCAATGATAAACCCATTCCAATCTTCAATTTTCCTCTCGTTGCATAGCTGGTATATCTGCTCCAAGAGGCTCACAAGTTCGCCTTTTGATTCATTCAAATTTTTGTATTTCATCTTTATATTTTGCTGAATAAGCGAATGCGTTATTTTTTTCGTAATTTGCACTGCTCGCTTCCGTAATTGCATTGCTTCGATTTCTCCCAATTTTTTCGTAGTCTTCATCTACTGTGCGGTATATTTCATGAGATAGATCCAGGGAACGCTGATATAATGCACTTTTGCGGAAGTCTGGAACCCACATTAAGATGCTTCCTCCTTAAGAATCTTTTCTAATCTATTAATCATAGCTATGAGCATTTTAAATATTTCTTCTGCATCTCTATCCAGTTTTTCATACTCCGCCCTGGTGATATATTTCTGCATAATACAGAAATCAAGATAAGATCGTGTCTCTGCGGTAGAGGCTAAAGCTGTATTCAGACGGTCAATCTCCTTACGATAATAATAATTAGAGTTTCCTTCTGAGATGTTCGCATAGATGCTTGTTGAGCTTCTACGCATTTGATCACTAAGGTTATTTCGTTCATATGCTGGCAACCTTTCAATTATCTTGTATATCTTATTGCTAAAAACAAGGGCTTTTCTATACACATCCAAATCTCTAACATCGCCTATAAACGTTTTCTTTTCCGCCATAACTTTCTCTCCTTATCATTTAATTTGATTTAAGCATCTTGAAAATAAAAATGGGTTGAGTGGTAGGTTAGATGGGCTATATGGGTGGGATAAGGGGATGAATTACTGCGGATAATCAATTCCATTAAATAAGGGTTAATCGTTGATTGGTCGGCAGAGGGATGTTTGCTGAACAGGATGAGATTATCTACGTTTGCTTCAATTTCAGCGGCCGTACTAAATCCTGCAGTTATTCTATCAAAGTCAACTTTATTTAATGTTAGATTCATGAGAATTGGGGTATCGTGTTCCCTTGCTATTTTGTTTATTTTTCTTAAATGCTGTTGATCCACAATACGATCAAGGTTGCTCTGATAAAACGATGGAACTTTCTCATCTATAAGAATTGCAATCTTTTGGTTTGTCTTTTTATACGATGTGATTCTTTCCACCAATAAATCGGTGTCTACATAACGGCAACTTTCAACATGAATCTTGGTTAAGATTGGGTATAAGTTTGATTGATATTCCTGAAGAATATGAGGAGAAGAAGATAGCTTGTTTATAATTGTGGGAATGTGCGGGGATTTGTCTCTGTATAACTTATAATCATGTCTGGCAACCACCTTTTGTAAAATACTGTTTGCTGTATCATTGTGGCTTATATACAATACATCATAACCATTCAATGCAAACTGCTCAGCCAAATAGCTAAAGAAGGCACTACGTTCATCACCTATTTTGCCAATTAGGGCATACTGTTCTGGCGATATTCCGCCATCAAGGGCAATATCTAAGTTAGTTAATCCCATCGGTACTTTTACCTCGTATTGTTCAATAGCTTCTCTAATAAAATCCCTTTCGAAGTATTGCCACAATGAAGTTGCTACACCATCTGGATAATTATGATTCTTATTCATAATAAATCCCCTTTCAATATAAAATTATTTTACTACTAAGACTATTAAACAACATTGTCAATACATCTGGAAGTTAAAATCGGTTCTACCTTGTTTGACTCCATCGGAATTTACTCCTTACTGACAAATTTGAAAAAGCGTTCAGAATGCATTCTGAACGCTACCAATCCTATAGTTAAAATTAAAAAGAGGAATTGAAAGAAACCCATAACTTTGAATTCAAATGAAACCAATCTAACAGTCTTTTTGCAGAATCCTGTGCCATATAAACATCACCTTGTATCTCTTCATAGAACTTATGTGGGTTAATTTTGGGAACCTCAATTCGAATAACTACTGCACTTTTACCAGCTCGCTGAATTGTCATTCCTTCTTCAATATGGCTCCTAAAGTGACTAATAAATGCCTCAGCTTTATCTCCCAATTTTTCAAACTGCAGATCTACAAATCCATGAACAAATTTATGATAAATTATAACATTGGGGGGCAACGCTTGCTTTCCCATTCCAATAAAAGTTGAAGCAGGGCCTTTTTCACCAGGTTGAGGCATTGGTATATCTGGATGACGTACTGATAGGTCTTCCCAATACTTTTTCCAAAACTGTGTGATACCTTGGTTTACCTCACTTGGCTGATATTCGGAAGAGGATGAACCTGATTTTAGATTACTATTTCGGTATTTTTCAATCGCTTTCTTTAAGACATTTATTTTATAGGTTGCTCTTTCTCCCATTTTTCCCTGCGTTTTAAAATAGTCGATTACCTTTTCAAAGGAAAGATAGAAATCAAACTTATGATTTGGTTTTATCGTTTGAATATATCCAGTTGGTGCGAATAGAATCGTATAAAATTCAGCACATTTCCCACGTCTTATGTATTCAATTCCCCGATTTCTGTAGTCTTCTGCTTGATTGGGTTGGAACTGAGCGTTAATCTTATTTTCGATTAAAAACAACACTTCTCCATTAAATCCTTCGAACGCAATTTCAAGATCGGATTCCCGTTCCAACTCAAAAACTGAGTGTTCTGTACGGAGTATCTTTACTATATCGCTATCTAAGCCTACTGTATTTTCAATAAACCATTTTCGAAATCGTTCAGACGAATAGAATTCTTACAGGAAAAGAAGATCTATATGTAACTCCCTAACGGAATAAGTTAATACTGTTTCCATTATGCTATCCTGCTCCTTCATAATTCCTTATTGGCATAACTTCAAAGATTATAGCTTACTATTAAACCCATTTTCTTCAATTTTCAATCGCATATAATACACTTCTGGATGAGTTTTATATTTGTCCAAAGCTTGGGGTTTTAAATCCAACCGTATTTTCGTCTTACTCGTTGTACAGAATTCTTCAATCTTTGCGATCGGAAACATAATAACGGTGATATACTCCTCTTGATCAAATACAACAGCTAAATAAGGCAGAATTCCAAAAACATCGCTCGCCTCCTTAGCACGTTCAATAGAATCTAATTCGATCCCCTGTGTTGGTTTTTTAGGGCTTAATGTCTTTGTCTTCACTGAAATTCCAAGGGTTTTTCCTGTCTTATTATCTTTTGCGTACAGATCTATTCCCACATAGTCAATTCTCGCACACTCAAAACCATACTTCGATAGCAAATAAAGGACAAAATATTCACCAAAGTCGCCTGTGATTTTTGAGTGGCGTTTACTTTTATTCATTGGACCACCCCGCAATTTTATGCAAATTTTATTAAGCCATTTTAGGTTTGAATGCAGAATTAACAAACATGCTGACTTTTAAAAAGTCGTAAAGCTCATTTACTTGAATAAAAGAATGATATCAATAAAATCTTCTCTTATATAAAAAGTCGTATTTTCTATATCTTATATATAAGGGAGAATATTTATTTTACGACTTTTTTGTATTGATACTGATACTACAGTCCTTTGCTACAGTATCAGTTATGTTGCCATTATTAGAAAGGCCTAATTTAATTGAACATTCCCTATAATGTAATGCAAGCACCAGAAACGCCTTGATAATTTGAACAATTACCCATTGGGAATTGCTACTATAAGAAATAACCCTATTTAATGAATAAACAACTATTGGTTTATGGATCCACCAGAGAAGCCTCATAGCTTTAGAAGAATAACCAGTAACATGCACCAATCTAATGTAATTGTAAATAATAAAGAACTTTTAATCTATGCAAAACAGATTATAGAGGCTATGCAGTTATATCAAGTACATGTTAAAATCTACTAATCTGTTTTCATATTTCATTAAAATCTGAATATATGCATCAACACATTAAGAAAATACTCTTTATCCTGATATAAAGGAAAAAATGCAATTAACTGATTAAAAGTCATGCAAATAGAAGTTTTTCAACAAATTACTTAAAGGCAACTGCAAGTTACTCTTCTATTTGCACATATAACTGCCGATTAAACTTGATATAATTGCATTCTATCCAAAATTGCTTGGCAATGATTAAAAGCTCATTTTCATCCCCAAAGGATGAAAGCATTAACCCCCTATAAAATAGGGATGTTCAATCTACACAATGGATATTGAAAATAAATTCACTGTTAATATGAACATTGTCTTTTATTATGCAGAATATCAATACATTTTGTATTATCCTTGATATGATTATTCATCAACTAAGATTACTATTTGTTGTGTATTTTATCTAATGATTTCCATTCTTCATTTAATCAAAATAAATGAGCTTTACGACTTTTTGTAATAGAAAAACCGCAGATATTCTCTGCGGTCAAGTAAACTTATATTGCCATTTTCTCTTCTGGTTCTTTCCTTTTTTCAATATAAACATGTTGTCCCTTTGCATACATCTGATTGCTTATCAAAAATGCTTCTATTGATTTTAGTAACTTTGCAAAGTTCTTTGCATCGTGGTAGTCAATTACTTCCCTTATTTCTCGCTTGGCAACCTTTTCTTTTCCCTCTTGCTTGCAGTTGTAAAGGAATTCCAGAATTTTCTTTTGTCTTTTTTCAGTTTTCGTTTCTTCTTCAGTTTTTCTTGCTGTGTAATCGACGTTTAATTCATACTGATAATAATTAATTCCTGGCATCTGTTGTCTGACTATATCAACGGCATCATTATTTGCAGTAAAAACAATATAGTGAGCATTTTTGCTGTTATCTCGATTTATTCGTTTCATTGCTTGATAAATTTCCCCCGCTATCATTGTTTTTCGAATTTGTTCAACCGTAGAATCTTTAAAGATTGGAATGTCCTCATTCAGATGCTTTAATGGTTTGTAATAATCATGTTGAAGGACATAATCTACATAATCGAAGTTAGGTGTTTTCATTATCACAACTGTTTCATAATCCCGATAATCATTTACCCCAATGATATTACCGAAGTATTCAATAGTTATGATGGTCTCTTCTATATTTTGAATTTCTTTATCGGTCTTCCCTACTAATTCGAGATAATTTCGAATTTCCTTTTTCAAGGTATTTTCATTATCTTTGTCTGTTACAAATAGGATTTTTTCTTTGTAAGAGAGGGCAAGTTTCTCAAGGGCTTTTTGGTAGAAGTTAATATTACGAGATAAGGCTTCTTTACTTGTTTTAACACAATAATGAGTGAAGGTTGAATTGGAGTAATCATAGAATTTATCTTGCGGATGAACAACGAAGAGGTTAGATAATTCGTAGCGATAATCGAAACCAGCATTGGCATCGAGAATAATATTGTTTTTAAGGAGTTTAGGCTTTATTTCACTATTAAATGTGTGTAAGACATTATTACTATAGCGACAGCCATTATTTAAAATTTGTAGGATTCTCGATAGAACTTCAGTTTCTTTCAACTGCTGGTAGTTTTTTATTATCGTTGGGAGGGACTGTTTATAAGGATCAAAGTATTTCGAAGAAAAATCGAGGTATGGCAAATTTCGAGTATTATGAGGGTTAGTTATTTCTTGAGTGACAATATTTTTTAAATCGGTAACAAGTTTTTCGATGAACTCTTTCTCTTTGAAACGATAGGCATTTTCCCACAACTTGGATAGATCTTTTAATGAAATCGCAACCCTTTCCAAAAAGTCTGGAAACTCATCTATTATAAGAATATGCCTTCCGTCTAATATTTCCTGATGTTTTCCGAGACACACTCGCATATACATGTTGTGAGTAATGGCTAACACTTTTGCGTTTAATTTTCTGTTTCGAATTTCATTTTTTATTTTACTATTTCTATCTTTATTGTCCTTACTGTCAATATACTCTGCTACCGAATAAACAGCATGGGAGTTGATGGTTTTTACAGTATCTATAAGTGCATCGCCACGTTTAAACTTTTGAACATACAGAACTTTATAATCTGTCCTTACTACCAATTCTGCAATTTCAGCCAGTGTAAATTGACTTTTCCCTGTTCCCGCTTCGTGATTAAACACATGAAAAATGTTACTATCCCATCGACTCTGATCTGTAATTTGCTTCTTGAGTTGCTCAAAGTAACTTGAATTCACTACTAAACTATTATTATGCTGATGTGTTGCCTTTAACTTTTCCATGTTAAAATCATCTCCTTTACTATTATCTAAAATAGATATTAAAAGGAGCGTTGTTTTTTGTCAATGCCTATATGCAACATTATTAAAATTCGTTTTATATAAACAATATTTTAAATTTTGCTGACAGAGTAAATCCTCTATAAATCAATAATCTCTTTCTTTCTTGTTATGAAATTAACTCTTTCCCCTTGTATTTGTGCAAGCCAACTATCTCCGTTTAAATCTACAGTAATGCTACCATCCTTAATGTCTAAAAGCTTTGTCCCTTTGTTAGTTATCAAATCTTCAATTGCAACAATTACATTCTCTCTATCAAACGAGCTGTTTTGGGATAATACTGCTTTAATATTCACTGTAAATTTAGTGTTCATAAATGGTACTTCAATACATTCGGTAGTTTCACGCAAATGTATTTCCCTTAGTTTTTGTATTTCTTTTAACAAAGGAGAAAGTTGACCTAAATCAAGTTCCGCTTGCGAAAGTTCAAAAACATTATGGACTATATTAATCAACGTTTCTTGCTGTTCTTTACTGATTATTTGGTTATTATGCGGGTTCTTTATCTTATGTAACCGAATAAATTCATCTATTGTAAAGACAGCTTCTTCATCATAATTAGTAATTAAGTTTTCAAAACCAAATGCACGAAAAACCTCTCTGACATCCAAGTTCAACGCTGTAGTTAACAAACAAACCACTTTAAACGACGGGTTTTTCTGTTCTTTTTCTAAGCGATTAATATAAGACGGATCTATTTCGTTATTTAGTAAACTCGATAGCTTTGCAAGTGATAAACCCTGCTTGTTTCGTTCTCTTTGTACTATAAGACCAAACGTGTTTTCCATCCAAAACACCTCCATTTATTGCATACATACCACAATAATCTTTAGTATATCAAAAGTTAGAAGAAAGAATAAACATTCTTTCCTCATTGTCGTTAAGAAAGTAACAAAAATCCATTTTCCACATTGACTTCAAGAAAATTCATTATTTATGACATTTCATCAACTTCTTGTGGACTCAGACAACTTTTCATATGAAATTTCTTATAATTTTTAAAGTTGTGTATATGATAGATTAATAAATTCAATAGAAAGGAGATTATTGAACAATGAAAGAACCAGTTCTAATCGCTGTTGATTGCGGAAAATATGCAACTAAAGCGATTCTTAAAAGCAAAGACAAGCATGCTATCACAGTATTTCGAACAAAAATGCAGGAGGTGGAAAAGGTCGGGATTGAAGTTAATCCAGGATCTTACGAAGTAACTTACAACAAAAAATCTTACCTGGTCGGCGATACCGTAAATGAATCTTTCAGCAATTTTGACCTTACTAAGAAAATCGACCTTCATAAAATCTGCATTTACACCGCAATTGCTGATCTTCTTCAACTAACAAACCTTCAGACAGAGAACATCAAAATTCAATTAGCTATAAACATCCCTATTTCAGCTTACAAAGATGCAACCTCAAAGAAAGAGTATATAAACTTCATTGAAAATCATGGAGAACCAATTTTATTTGATTTCAATGGGAAGACTTACTATCTTCATTTAAAGGATGTAGTCGTTGCATTCGAGGGTGTTGGCATTATTTATGACGAAATGGAGCAAATGAAAGGTAAATATACAGCGGTAGTTGATATCGGAGGATTGAACACCACTTATTGCATGTTTAATGGTATTAATCCTATTTTTGACTCAATGACCGTTTCTAACTTGGGGATTAATATCATGAAGGGAAAAATCGGTAAACTTATTAACGAACGATTCGGGGTTGCAGTTACTCCCAATGATCTTGAAAGAATACTGCAAACTGGCTATCTTTCACATGCGGGAATGATAAATGAGAACAGTAAGAAATTAATTCAACAAATAAAGGAACAACATTTTCGTGAAATAGTCGAGTTTGCGAAAAGTCGTGATTATACTTTTAATAACATCAGTCTCGATTTTGTTGGCGGAGGGGCGTATATGCTATGTGATATCATTCAAAAAGAATTTCCTCATGCACGTATCGTTATTAATCCCCAATTTGCAAACGTAAAAAGTTTTCTACGAATTCTGGAGATTAAGAATGGACTATGAATCGGGAAAGAATCACCATCAGTTTTTTAACAGAAGATGACGATATTATTGAACATCTTCAAAAGACTAAAACTGAACGTACTATCAGCTCCTATATCCGCCATCTGATTCGCCAAGATATGAATGACAATCCCCCTATCAACAACCTCGACCAACTTGCAGATAAGATTGCAAGCAAAATAGCAAATAGCAATTTAAGCCTTCCCTCTAAACAAGAAAAGCCCTCTGAAATGTCAGTGAGCTTAGAAGATAAAAGCCTTATTAATCAACTATTCTAAGCTATGCAGAAAAGCCGAATAGCTACTCTTCTCTATTTGGCTTCTTTGCATAGCCTTTAAATCCGAGTACGTTAATTAATACGTAGACTCACCAATCAAAGCTTTTGCCGAATCATATAGATTATCGTAGTGTAGTAATAAAATACCTTCTGTTTTCTTTTGTCGTTTCAATTGATAAGTTTTCTCGTTAAAATCATTTCGTCTTCCAGCAACAACAGCATAGTGAATACGGGTACTGTCATATTTCATAAATTCAACTGGTAACGACTTCTTGGGATCTTTATACTTATTAAACGTTTCATAAAGTGTCGCATAATTTGCTTCTAACCAGTATTTCCAGTCTATTACCTGCCTCTCTCCTTTTCTAATTGCATCACCTAAATGACCATCTGTTAAAGTAATATGCTTATTCGGATGTTCCAACTCTACAAAGATAAATTCATAACCCCCAGAATTCCGCCCAACAAGTAGGTAATCAACTTGATATGAGTTTCCTAATTGAAATTCTGGAAAAATAAATGCATCATGATGACCGAAATTATAAGGACCTTTCATAATAGATGCAATTATAAAGTAAGCACTTTTTTCACGAATCCAATTGAGAATAGACCTTTCGTTTGAAGTAGAATTGTATATTAATTCATGGAATTCTTCTGCTAATTCTGAAAGCTGATCAATTTTCTGTAAATCTACTATATCCAAATGATTATTTGGAAACAAACTTTCATAGTGTCTTACTGCAACAGGGTATTCTCTATACTTATTTTTCCTAACTTCAAATTTTCCTGATTTATGAACAACCTCTTTTTCCTTTAAAATTTCCCATTCTTTTAATTCTTCTGTTGTTAAAACAGTATAATCTCTTGAATAAATTTTCACATTACATTCCCCATCCGACTTTCTTTCGATATATAGAAAAAAGGAATCGGTATAACCGACCCTTTACTTTAATTATATTCCAACTTTTCAACTTACCCCCAACGCCTTGTACACCGCATCAATTGGATCTGAGTAGAAGATAGGTTGAACTTTTACTAATAAATCTGAAGGCACTGCTTGTAAATCAACAATTGAAATGGCTGGTATTAATACTCTTTTTGCACCTGCATCCACACATACTTGCAACATGTTCGCAAACTCTTCAACTTTTGATATCGTGCCTCCTACAGTCATGTTTCCGAGGACAACTAATGATTCTTGTACTGGCTTTTCTAAGGCTCCTGAGCATAGACCGATGAGTTCAGCTATTGCTAATTCATCTGTTAACCCAATCCCTTGCAAATCGCTTATATGCATCAAATAGTCTCTTGTCTTTGTACTGATTGTGTTGCTAATTGATTTGCTATTCGCCGTAAAGAAGCGAAATGCTGTATCAAGGCTTTCCTTAGCTCCTCGGTGAGAGCCTACACCTGATTTATCGAATTTCCCTGTCCCTGATACGACTTGGTTTTCCAGCTTATATACTCCAATCATACCTGAATTACCATGTCCAACCACATATACATGTCCAGGTCTACCCATGCCTTCGGGTATCAATTTCCCGCCCCCTTGTTCGGGTACAGAGACATATTCCTCAGCCATCGTTTCTTTATCAAGATACGAGAACATGACATCATAGAACTCCATGCCCCCTATTTTCTTAAGCTGTTCCTTTACACGACGGCGACCTTCAAGGGCATATTTTAAAATCTCCTCAATATCTTCTTTCGTGTATTCACCATGAGGATAAATAAGTTTCACCATACCCGACACCGTTTTTCGCACTGCTACGGTATCCCGTTGATTCAAATTGTTCCCAAGCTTATAAAAACGGTCAATGGAATCTGCAAACGAACGCTTCCGCATTTCTCTAAAGAATTCAGCAATATAATCTACAATAAATCCGTATTTATCTGTAAAGAAGTCTGGTCGCATTTTTGGAACTTCCCAACCAGGTAGGTAATAATGCATACGATCAAAGAACGCTGTGTCATTTGCCATCTCTGGTGGGAATGGTGCAAATAAGTGAGATGTTTTTATTAATGTGTCCACACTTTGGTTGATGTTACCCACAAATACCATAGATGCAGAGGCGGCTTTTTCTTCCTTCCCTCTTGCAAAAGAACCCGAAGCCATATAGTCCTTCATAATTTGAATTCCATCTTTGTCTTTAAAGCGAATCCCTGCCACTTCGTCAAATGCAACACAGTCCCAAAGTCCAACAAGTCCTACTTTTCTTGAAGACATGTTATAGAAGAGGTTAGCAACTGTCGATTGACCACCCGAAACAAGAATCGAATTAGGTGAAACTTCTTTATAAACATGAGATTTCCCCGTACCTCTTGGACCTAATTCACACATATTATAGTTATTTTCTACAAGAGCAACGAGTCTTAACAATAGATGCCATTTCACACGCTCTTCTAATTGTGTTGGCTCCATTCCAATAGAACGAATTAATACATCTATCCATTCCTCTTTCGTAAATTGCCTTCTGCCCTCAAAAACCTCGTTAATGTCCATATTGGGCATTTGAATTGGCTTTAAGTTATTCACTGTAAACGGACTCATATTCCGTACTTCTTCATCATAAAAGTAATCAAGCTTGATCATGCACCAAATACCGCCCACAAGTAGTTTATCAAACTCTTTCACATAACTTGCTGGCACTGGTACTCCTTTTAAGCCCAAATTCGAAAATTCCGCCTCATACGTATCAATTTTCGGGTTCAATGCAACAGTTACTTTATCAATAATGGAATATTGACCAAGTTCTCGAATACGTGATTTTATTTTTTCTGCTTCGTCAGGGCGAACGAAATTGTCCGATAAGATTTTTTTAACACGTTCTACGCCTTCAAGAATACTTTGTTCATCATCAGTAGCACAGTACATACCGAGAAGATACTCCAACACATAGATAGGAACGTTTGCCCCTTCTTTAATGAGCTTTGTCAAATCTTTACGAACAACTCGACCTGCAAAGACACTATTTAACTTTTTATCAAGATCAAGTGTCATTGTCTCCTCTACCTTCTCATCCATTCTCACCCCTCCAATCTATTAGAAATCAAAATCACCGACAATTCCCAAGTTAATCGTGAACGGAACTTTTTCTGTAATTACTCCTGTTTCTGTATCTTTGATGATTAAATAATAGGTCTTATTCCGATCATACGGAATGCTTTTTAATACAAACTGTATCTTGAATGTACGGTCGGCAGGATTATCAAATGAACGATCACCAATAATGGTTTCTTCATTTGAGAGTACGTTCCCTTCTTGGTCAGCCATATAAATGACAACAGTCCGAGGTTTTGTTTTTTCTTCCACTTTTTCTGTTTGGAAGAAGTTTAAGTGAAAGATGCTGTTTGTAATTTTTTGTGTCGTACTTGTCAACTTAATATCGACTTTTGAAATCGCTTGAACTCCCTTTTGACCAGCACGTTTATTCTTGAAGGATAGGAGTGGAACAACTATTTCTTGTAGACTTGCCCCTCCATGGTTGAAATTCACACCAGAACCTTGCATACGATTGCGAAGAATTCCATTTGGCACATAAGCGTATAGTTGCTGTTCATTTTTAATAACAGAAGCCAAATCAATCGTTAATTGCCCTGGAATGTCCTGTTTTTCTTTAGATAAAGCGTAACGGCGTTTTATTTCGATTGTTTCCAGTTGTACTTTCTCTATTTTATCGCTTTCTTCTAAAGCTTCTCTTTGATAAAGGAAGCCATGATCAGCCGTTACTAAAATATTCGTTCCTGATAGGTCGTCACGAATAATTTTTATTAGCGTAGATATTTCATCCAGTGCTTTTTCTACTGCAGTAAACGTATATATTTCCGTAGATGCTTTATCACCCATTGCATCAATGCTGTCGTGGTAGATATAAATCAGTTTTTTCCCTTTAAATGTTTCCCGTCTGCCTGCTTTGTTCATATTCACAACATCTTGGAAACGGACAGCCATGCTATCTTCAACAGTCGATTCAATAATGGCTTTGCGGTTTTCCAGCCCTGATGAATCCTTGTCGTTTACGAATACTTGCCCCTTCGGATCAATATCTATTGATTTGTGTGGGAGCAATGATGCCATACCTAACTTTGTAACAGAAGGGATGACTCCAAGCATGGATTGTATATCACATGTACCAATCGTCTCAGCGTTCAATCGTTCTGTCAGTTCTACCCCAATTTCATATCGAAATGCGTCGGAAATAATGACGAAAACTCGCTCACCTTTTCGAATGTGTGGAGCTACAATTGAAGAATAAAACTGCTGTTGGTTTAACACACCTGGTAATGACCATTGTTCCATCATTTCAGCCTTTACAGCTTGAGACCAGTTCGTACTTAATTCGCCCATAAACCAGTGTGTATATAAATGCTCTACCACTTCTTTTAATTTCTTAAGTATCTCATGATTACTTTCTTCATCATAAGCTACATAAAACTTACGATAATACGTATCCATCAAATAATATTTGCTCTGATAGGCTTCGTAAATATCTATTACCCGACCTGTTGGAATCCCTTGTTGATACTCTTTATAGAATTCCTGCATTTTAACGGTGTAAAAAAGTGCCTCATAAACATTTGCAAATCGTTCGTAAAAGTGTTTTGAGCGTCTTAGCTTAATTAATTTCTTGTACTCGTCATAATCTTCAAGTTTCTCAAGTAAACTATTGGCAATGTAAATGATGATTGCTCGGTCAATATAAGGGAACGTTTCGGCTTTTTTAAACTCTTCAATTGGCACAGTTTGTAAAACTTGTGACAGCTGTATTTCCTTTTCTGCCATTTCGACATATTCATCAAATACCTCATCATCGGTTTTATGATGCATCCAATGGTCGATGAATACAAGACAGTTCGTTCGATTACGGACAGCAATAAAGTCTTTTATACTCGTCAAATATTGCTCATGAACAGAATGGCTAAATGCCGTAACAGCCATATGTATAAACAATGTTTTTAATGTCTTAGCCTCACGTTCATAACCATACTGTTTGAACACATATTTCCAAAATACTTCTACACCGAAAAACTTGTCCATCTGCGTTAAAAACTTATTATCGCTATCTTCCAGCGTATCCATTAATACCGTCTTTAACACTTCCTCAAAATCAGGAACCTTTACGTTACAAAGCACACTCATAATCGAAAGCTCAATCATTTCTTCACTATAAGATTCAATACCTAAAGCTTGAAACTTACGATACCGCTCCTTATTATGGAAGAAACGTTCATACTTTTTAATAACTCCACGCAGGGATGGATCTATTTGAAGCTCATTTAAAATAAGCGAAATGCGATCTGCATAAAACGTCTTGGAATAGTACACCGTATCAGCTAACCAGTTATCTTCTAAACCTAATTCTAAGGTTGTATATATCAAATAATGAGAAGATGGATCTTCTTCCTCTAATAAATGTTTTAAATAAAATTGATTGTTTTCCGATAATGTTTGGACTTTAACTCCATCTATTGTCAATTGATCAATTTCCTCAATAAACTCTTGATCCTTATCCACCCAAAAGACAATTTTTCGTTGCTCCCCATCTTTTAACGGTTCTCTATAAATATCTTGTAAGGCAGAAACGATTTGAGTAATATTCAAGGTGTCACCTTCTTTCTGTTAACGAGTTATGTCAAATAACTTACTTATTTCAAACCTCTACCAGAGTCTCATTAAAAATAAAGCTCCTATTATTTTTCGTTGGGGTTAATCTAATTAATTTACAGTTTAACTTTTGCGAAATGATTTTTAAACGACTTTCATTTTCTACGTTACACCTATCCGTAATGTAGATGGCAGTTGGTTTTATAGGAAATTCTACAAGGTTTTCATTTTCTAAAAACAATAACCTCCATTCACGTTCATAAGACCAACTAATATGCTTAATTAAGTTCTTGTAAAACAGTAATCTTAGTAATGGATGATATTGTCCTTTTACCGCAACTTCAAATAAAAGTTGTAACACTTTACTTATATCTTCTCGTTCTTCCCGATATATAACAGGATATAACTGCTTTGTAAATTCTGATTCAATGTCCAACTTTTTAAAATCATATTCTACCACTAAACCAGTACCACTCTGGGCGTAATTTCCCCAAAGTGGTAGATTGTATAATTCACTGCTAAAGCAGGTGATTTTTAGTGGTGCTAATGCATTTTTGAACATAGTATCCATTTGGTCATCCAGATAATCCAGGCTATAATTTAAACCCTGTTTGTCTGAAATGTCTTTGAGAATAGATGTATCCCACCAAATCCCTAAACAATCAAAAGGATCATTAAAATTTTCAGCATCACTCATGTAAATCTTATTTTGTTCCAATGTATCTAAACGCACGTCTTCAAACTTTTCAAAACGAAATAAGCGATTAGGGATAGTTTTATACTTCTTCTCATAAAATAGATTCAAATCCCCTTTTACCGATTCCAAGAGAAAGTCATATATAGTCTCATTATTTATCAATTCATCTCTACTCCCAATAGTTAAATCTTCGCCAACAAGCCCTTAAACTTCTCATAATTTATTTTCACACCGTCATCAAGATCTATTTCGATTTGCATGTCTGCCATGTGGTGCAATAGTTCATCATAAGCTTTCAACTCGTCTATTTTTTTATCAAGTGCTTTTAGCTCTTTCTTTGCATTGCTAATTTCTTTCGTAGTAAAATCGCCTTCAATAATATCGAGCAAGTCTTTCTTTTCCGCATCCATCCGTATTTGCACTTCATGTAAATAATCTGTACGAATTCGAGAAAGCGTTGTTTTGTCGTAACGATGCATATAAATGAGGCAATTAAATGCCTTTTCTTTACCTGAAGTAAATAACCAATAAATCGGTCGTTTCTTGTAAACTTGGACATGATCCTTATAGAAATCATTTAAGAAATAACGACGCAACGCTTCTCTTGCTGTCTCATTCGCTTTCCGCCCAATCGCATCCGCAATAAAATCAAGATTCTCTTCAAGCGTCTCCTCACTAAACGCCACACGCACAAAATCTACAAACCTTGTCACAATATCATCTTCAAAATACGTACCTGGTAAAATTGGTAATATATTATCTTCATCTACTGGGAATGTTTCATAACGAGAACGACTAAACTCTCCACCTGCGTAGATTAATCCTTCTTCATCAAGGGAATAGCGACCAAAACAACAGCCAATTGCATATGAGATGAATGACTTAATTTCTCTTTCCAAATCAGCCTTCCGAACCGTTACATCGTTCTCATCTACTTCAGGCATCAATTCCCCTTGTAAACCATAACTATCTATAAAAATACGATTTAACTCTTCTTCATTAGCTTTTAATTGTTTAAATTGAGAATCTGCAAACTGCGACCATTGCTCAAAAGCGGTAGCAAGAGTTGTCGAAGATTTTATTAACAAAGGATGTTGAGAAAAATCCCAACTTATTTCAAAATAATCCCAATCCCTTTTAGAGATTTCAATGTTTTTTTCACAAAATGATACAACACTATTTTTTAAATCTTCATTTAAGATAAAAGGAAGCTTTTCTATGTCACCTGCATTAAAATTCAAAGATTGATTTATAAGTTTCAATAATACTTTTGAAACACATTTTGAATTCATAAAAGCAATAATATATTTTAAATTCGTCTCATCATAAATTGCCATTCCTGCGTTGGATATTATAAATCCTTTTGGTGAGTACCTGACAGAAATATCGGAACTCGAAATAGCAGACCAAGTTCCATTTTCTAAAAAGTAATATTTTCTATTTTTTATAACAAATTCTGGATCTGATATCCTTACGTATTTCTCTTTTACCAGGGAGAGCATTTCTTCCCCATCATTGTAATAGTTGACTACATAAAAATTATTTCCATACCATTTCCTAAACTCTCCACCTTTGTTTATAGGAAACCACTTTAATTTGCTTTCTTTTGCTTCCTCTGCTGACATCGAAAATCCTATACTATTTATTTTCACTTCATGCCATAGTCTTAAAAACTTCGCATTATCTGTTGTAGCAAGTCCTTGTTTTGGACTTGCAATTTCCCCTAATAACTTACCTTTCTTAAATGTTGCAATAGCTTTCTCACTTGCAAAATAAGTAATGGGACTACCTGGGATGTTATTAAAGTTTTGCTGTTCAAATGTAAAGCAATACTGTGCTGTAGGATTCAAAACTGCATCTTTTATTTTCTTCTTTTTCTCCATTGCTGTTTTTTCATTCACTAAACCTACATACATACCTTTAATCTTTGGAATATAAACATTTCTTAACACAAATGCCGTTGATTGTACAACTTCTCCACCAATTTCCTCAAAAGCTCTTGGACCTAAATGTAACATGGTGTCAATAAATTTATTCATAATTAATTTTTTACGTAACATTTCAAAGCTTGATAGGAACATCCATGAATGCTGGTTGATAGCCGCATAGAAACCATTTCTATTCAAATAATGATCCAATTCCATAAAAGAGGCGAATAGGTCAGATTTTGAATCAGGATAGTTCTTTTTCAAGAACTCAACCAATTCCCGATTCATATTGCCAGAACCCATATATGGTGGATTCATCACAACAATGTCATACTTCTGTCCCATAATTTTTGTTTGTTTAATAAGCGATGGAAGAGATTCTAATGCTTGTTGACGTTTTTCCTCTTGGAAGATATCTGTTACTGGATTTTCTTTTATTTCTTTTAATCTATTTTGTAAAAATACTGTATCTGTTTCCGTTATTTTAATAAGTGAACCAAATGTCTTAGCATTCTTGTATTGATTGAAAAATGCTTTTATTGCATTAAATTGTTCACCATTACCTTGACCAGCAATATAGGTGATTGCTTCATCTGTCCACCTGTTTGTTTCTTGTATGGAAGCTAAATTCATCGCCAATCCATCCCGTTCGATGCTTCGGAGGAATCTACGATTATATTGGAGAGCTTTCATTACAACCGAGAAACTTGACAATTGATAAGCTCGATCATCAATATCTAAACCATACAGATTTTTCTCAATGATTAAGCGTGGAATTTCTCGTTCCATATATCCACACTTGCTATAAATCTCATATAGTACATCAAACATATAGACTAAAATATGTCCACTTCCCATTGCGGGATCAAAACATTTAATATCTTCAACATTTAACTCTTTATTTACATATGGAGCGATACTTTCTTGAAAATCCTCTTGCTGATGTTTTAAGAAAAACTCCCAGCTCGTAATTAAATCTTCATGCTCTGGATGTGCTTCAGTCCAATATCGCCCAAGTGAATTTTGAACCATATACTGTACAATCCAGTCAGGTGTAAAGAGTTGTGTTGCATAAGGAATCTCTTCAGCTTTATATTTTGCTTTCGCTTTAAATACACGATCTTTTTCATCAGCAATGTAATATTGGTAAAGCCAACCAATAACTTCAATTTCCCCCCAATTATCCTCTGGAATCACTTCTGTATCTGTTAATTGACGGACAAATGAATCTGTACCAAGTAAGCCTTCTGGAAATAAGATATCTTTATAATCTTCAAGTGATTCAAACATGAATGGCATATAACGATTCAAATCGTTACAGTGTATTTTAATGAGGTACTTGAACAGTTCGTCTGTTTTGTTGTTCATTTTCAGTTCATAAACGTACTCTTTGTCCAATTCTATATCAAGAGACAGTGCCTCCTTCATCATGTCTGGTTCTGCACTATCGTCATTTGATGATGATAAAACACGTACCTTTGTTGGAAGATAGTCGTTCACTTCCATAAAACGTAATGCAATAAAACGATTAAACCATGTGTATGTTGTTTCCTCCATAACACGATCAAAACCAATTTCGTTTATACGAGCAATAAGCTTGTTACGTTGTCGTCTTTCCAAATCAGAAAGCTGTCTGCCGTCAATAAAGACGGCATCGGAGCTTTCTACATTCGCTTTTTGAGTAGATTCAGCTGTAATCCCAATTTTTCTTGCTTGTAGCTCTACCCGTTCCAGCAATTCTTTTCTTGCTTCTGTTGCAAACTTTTTCAATGCACTTTTATTCATCTATTTCACCCTTATTCAATGAACTCAATCTGTTTATTTGCCTTAATGATTTCCTTTAGCTTGTGGGAAAGCGTATTGATGTACAAGTCGACCTCTTCTTCTGTCGACAATGTTTTCACCGTCACAAGTTCTTTTACTTTCACCGTCTGTTTCTGAACAACTGGTTCAATTGGTGGCTCTACAACTGTGCCTGCAATTTTCTTTTGTTCTTCCGCTTTTTTTCGTTGCCATTCTATAATTTCTTGTCGTATCTCTTTTAATGTCTTTTCTTTATAACTGTTACTTTGCGAAATCGTTGCATCTACCTTGAATATATCAGTAAATTGCTCAAGGCTCGTCTTTAATCCTTGATAATATTTTTCCACTCGTTGTTTCGTTTCATTGGAGACACCGTACTGCGTTGCTTGTAAAACTAACTCATTATAATCAGCTTGTAATTTTTCATCGGCATTTGCCTTTTTCTCTACTAATACAGTATCTATTTGTTGCTCTAATGCGTGGAGTAAATCAGGGATGTCCTTAATATTTTTATAAGGAATCGGATCTTCCACAATGTTACGAAGTTGATGCATCGCTTTTTCTACTTCGTTACCAGATAAGTAGGATTTATTTTCTTCGTACTTTACAAGTCCTGCTAATCCTCGGTCGAAAATATCTTTTTGATTCGATTCGAAGAAGCTCTTTACATACACAATGTCTTCTTCCCAATCTGCTAAATCATCTTCCATTTCTTTCAGTTTCAAGAAGAAAGAGGCGTTATCCAATTGATTGTTAAATTGTTCGAAGTATTCTAAGCCTTTGTTTAATAAACTCAAGCCAGGATATTTTCTACCTTCGTAACGTGCTTTGAAAGAATTGATTTCATCTACTTGCTTAGCAATAAGCGAACGAATATCCTTTGCCAGACCGTCTTCATCATCTGTTAAATCCGTTGTATTAAATACCTCTTTGCAAATTCTCCTCGCAGTACGAAGAAGGGCTTCATCCACTTTCACTCGTTTTGTAATGATTCCTTTATCCGCTTCCGTTGTTTTTCCGAAAACCGTCAATAATTTGTTTGTGTCGATTTCTGGCTCTAAATACTCCGAATTATAACGAATACGGATACGTTGCTCTTTTAACAATTGTGCAAGAAGCCCTGCAATATCAAGCTGTTTCCAGCCATAAGGTTTATCTACGAAACGGTCATATACAAGTTTCACTCGGACTTGTTTGTTCAACTGTTCCTGCAAGTTGATATATTCATATACTTCACTTTTCGCAAGGGAGTTTGGACTTTGAACCATTTGTTCATCAAAAGAAATTTGTTGGTTATCAGAAGCTAAAATAGAAATGAGTTCTCTCTCATTATCCAAATGCTCTTTCACATAGCCTAATTTCGTGTAGACATTATCGACTAAATGCTTAAATGCTGTAGTCATTTTTTCTTTTACGGTAGAGCCTTTAATGTCCATTTTGTCGCCATTAACGAAGAATACACCATCTTTTATCGCTTCCTCTAACAGCTCTCGTACTCTACGTCTTCTTTCACGTGCCTCGGCTTGTTTGTTATTTAATATGTTTTGAATATTTTCAGGTAGTTGCGTTATGTTCTTTTTCTTGCGGTATTCTTCAATACGTAATGCTTCTTCCATTTCCTCTACATAAGCTTCGTTGCCACCAAGTTTCAGTATTGTTTCTCCGTTACCAGATGACATCATCATTAACTCCTGATCTGACTTAGCATAATGGTCTGATAGTGGTGACAAGATTTGAATGCCGATATTTGATGTTTGATTGCCATAAGGTTTTTCATCCATCACTTGATTGTAAGAGAAAGAATATTCCTTTGAATAAGTGAAACGTTTTTCTTCGTATAGGTCATTAAAGATATATTGGGCTAATTCACGTTTTACTAAGCTTTCATCAACAGGTTGCTGTTTAATATCTCGATTGATGTCTTGTTCATCATCCGTTAAGAAAATGTAGTTGTCCCCATTTTTTCCGATTAGTGTTTGTGATATTAACTTTCTCAGTGCTACTTTGAGTTTTTCTTTTAGTTGTAATTTATCCTCGTCAATATGTGTGACCATTAGAGTAGCAATATTATCAATGTTGGCTGGAAGTTCTTTAATGTACTTAATCATGAACAGCACTTTTAACAAATCAATGTTAAACGGATCGTCTTTTAAAGCTGGGTTCATGCTTGCCCCTTCGATTACCCTTGAAATGGAAGGGTTTAAAAATTCTTTTATCGTATCGTAAAACGCATAAAATGGGATAAGTGAGCCTTCTTCTGCATCCTTATATTGAAGTCCTGCTTCCTTAAATGCGGACAACATGGAACGTTCCCCTTCAGATAAGTGCTTTCCTGAAGAACCATGTTTTCGCACTTGTTCGAACACATTTTGCAGTAGCTTAAATTGATACGGTACGAAAGGATATACTTCCGCAAATTCCATATCATCTTCATAACCACGAAGATCCGCTGTACTTTCTTTGAAACTAATTAAATTTTTCAAGATGGCACTTCTATTCGGATAATCGGCTCTTAGCTTGTCTAATACATGAGGATATTTTTCTAAAATACGCTTTTTGATGACTTCATCAACCGAGATAGATGATAGAGATAAACGTGTGTCAAAACGACCTTGGATACGTGAAAAGTCATCACCTTTGACTTTAATAATCGAGTCAATACTTTCTTGAGAAGTGACCATAATCCATACTTTACCTTGTGCATATGTCCCTAAATCTTCTGTTAACGTTTGTAAGTTCAGCATCAGGTTTCGGTTATCCCCGATGTATTGACCAATCTCGTCGACCAAAAACACAAGATGGAAATTTGGACCTTTACTCTCAATGTAATCTTTTACATCCTTAGCGAACTTTTCAATGCTAATTTCAAAATTGTTAACTCCGCTTTCAAACCAATTACGTGCAGATTCTTCTGTCATGTTAGTCGCTTTTACTAATGCTCCAATGACATAATCTGCATCGAAATAGAAGCTGTTTCGACGTTCTTCCCATGATTCACCCGCAAGAGCTTGGAATTCAGTTTTAAAAGTTTCGTAAACTCCCTGTTTATCTAAATATTTTTCCATCTCTGCAACGCCAGGTATGTCACCGTAGTAGCCACGATGTTCGTAAAACACTTTCATGAACACACGTAAAATTGCATCTTCTTTTGATTTGTTATCTAATGAGCTTTTGGAATCAATATTAAATAGGATGACCTCTGTATCCACGTCTGCTGTACGCTTCATATTGGCATAGACAAGAGCGTCTTTTATTTTTTCTTCAAAGAAATCAACAGGCTTCTTTCCTTGCACTGTTCTATTTTCTAAAAGGTATGCAAGGATTTTAAGGAAGTGAGATTTACCCGAACCGAAGAAACCGCTAATCCAGACACCCATTTTATCTGTCTTACCTTGAACTCCCTTTAAATAGTTTTCATAGAACTTAGAAAAATGTTTATGTAATTCTTGCGTTACAACATACTCGTCTAATTCTTGATAAATATCTGCTTCGTTTGTTTGGGCAACTTTAATAACCCCACGAATATCACGTTCAATATCTTTTAAAAACATCTCTTTAAGTAGCATCTAATTTCCCCTTCTTCCTTTAATCCACTAAGCGAAACGCACGATAGTAGTTATCATCTTTAAATTTGCTAAATAATTGAAGCGATTGACCGTCATATTGACCTGGGAAAAACATAATGACTGGCGTTTTATCCAATACTTCTTGAAGGTTATTCAAAATATTGTGTGAACGTACGAAAGGGTATACTTTCCCTACGCCTGTCAAAAGGACAACATTGTGATCTTTAATCTGCTCTTTAATTTTTTGCAGAAAAACATCTGGTTTGGCAAAGGTTGTCATTGCTTTAAAAAGTGCATCTTTTCCTTGCCTTTGTTCCATTTCAAATATCCGATCAAAAATTCTCTTTTCTTTTGTTATTTCAATGAGCATTTTATATAGGTCAAACTCAATTATTCGTCTGTTACTACCTTCATAAGAAAATTCTTTTTTTATGTGTTTCACATAATCTCTGACTTTTAATTCATGTTCAGGTTCATAGTCAAAGACATAAAAGCTAATTTCATTTCCAAGTCCTCTTCCTTCAATAAACTTGTCTTCTCTTATTTTAGGAATGATTTTATCCAGTCTGGCATTGATGTTTGTCATATTCTACTCTCCCATCGCATGGACATACTGTGCATCACCAATATTGATTAGATGCTCTCTTAATTGCTGATCAATGATAAGGCGATTTAACTCATTGCTACGCCGTTCCTTTAATAGCCCACTTTCATAAAGCACTTGCATAAATGCCCGTTTCAATTTTTCCGTATTAATGGCACTCCAACTTGCAACCTTTTCACTTTGTTCAGCTTTTGCGGTGAAAAATACGTTAATATCCTTTTTCTCAATAAGATAATCATTATGACGAAATTTTTCGCTTATGACTTCGTTCATAAATTCAAAGAATAGTAAGTCTGTTTTCATAATGGCGTACAAATTAATCACTTTACCTATTTCAATTGAACCCTCTACCAATAGATCTGCTAATACAGAATCTATTACTTCGGCTCTTCTCATAATGGAAGGTAATGTTCGATTAATTCTTCCCTTTTTCTCAAATTGGAAGAGGTTTTCTTCAACAACCCTTCTTCTAATTTCTTCTGATGTTAAATCCATTCGCTTCAATTTTGCGACCTGCTTTAGTTCAAATAATAAAAAGGAAGCACCGTTTAAGCTTGAAGAATATTCCAACTCTATTGTCACCCAAATCCTACCTTTCGCACAAGACTATTAACCTATTTCTTTTTCTAAAATTTTACCAATTAAAGCTAATCGTCTTTTTCCGCTTTGCTGTTGAATTACTTTGGTAAATTCATTATCCTTTATCAGCTTCTCCCGATTATATTCATACATACTTTTAATGCCTTCAATTAGCTCATCTTCTTTGATTTCTTCTTGCCAGTACGCATCCACCAATTGATTTAAAGCTATTGCTAAATCTCTCTGTGTACGATAGAAAAGTCTTAGTTCCAAAAAACTCACCTCTGAATTTCACTTAATTCTTATTTTACTCTTACTCATTTCTTAATTCAATTTTATCCTGGCTATTCGACTTATTCTCTTAAAATGTTACAAGAAACAAAAAAAGGACTTCGCATCTCAACAGACACGAAGCCTTCTATGGTGTTACTTTGTTAACAACAGTTCGGATAATTCCTCCATTTCAATTCTGTAACTATCTTCAGTTGGAAATGGTTGCTCTGGTAACTCGATTGGAACTTGAACAAATTTATTGGTTGTAATCGCAGAAATTTTCACTGAATTTTCTTTAACTTCATAAATATAAGGGGAAAATCCATCTATCATTTTCTTAAAGACAACTACAATCTCCTCGAAAGTCTGCTCGTAACTATCTTTTGGTTTGAAATATACCCCTATTCATCTCTTTCCAAATGTAAGATGAGGGTAGACACTTTTACGAAGTTCATCTGCAATATTTTCAAATGCTTCGTACCAATCATTTTCTGCTTTGTCGAAGTATAACTCTACAAATGCAAGATTTCGAACATCTTTTGCTGAGCATCTATAAATTAAACCAGTTTTGCCCCCACCGCAACTAAGGATTCGATCATTTCGATTTGTCTTTTTATCGTAATGAAAATTAAGAAAATACGGTATCTTGCTACGCAACACTTGTAACATTGCTCGCTTTACATCTTCAGCTCGGTCAAAGTCAGGTGGTGATGGATTTGTATTAACCTGTCCGCAATGCGCTGGATGCATTTGGAGATTCACTAATTCAACATTTAGCAGGGGATTATTTCCCTTAGTAAATAAAAGTTCTTATATATGTCCAAACTATACATTTCATTTAGTTTTTGCAATACACCAATAGCGTCTTCATGAAGCGATAATGCAAAAAAATCAACAAACTCCTTCTGATGTAATGAAAACCACATCCTGAGTTCATTCAAAATTTCATCATCAAATGACTTTGCAACCCATACGATTACCGATTCATTATATCTGTCAATCATTTCTATCATTCGACTCAAATATGTGGTATTTGCTTTCGTGAGCTGAACTTCAATAAAAATGGGAATTCTTCGTTTAGAATCAACTGCTCGAATATCTATGTTACGATGAGCATGTCTCTGTTCTAAAATTATGTTACTGACCTGAAAACCCAACGTATCTGAAAGCAATTGCGGATGTTCCTTTAGGAATATAGACAATATATTTTCTTTCATTGAACCATTCTTACTCATGCCATACATCCTTTCGATATTTGGTTATACCTTACTCATCAATTTTGGTAAAAAATAAATGCATGAAAAAAGCACCTACCAAGTTTTATTGAATTGGTAAGTGCTTCGCCTATTAGTTATATAATTGTTCTCCTGTTGGTTCTTCAAAACCATCTTTCTCACCCCGTTTTTGCTATTTTCTGTGAATTATAAAGCCGTTATTGGCTATAGTCAAGGATTTTAACAGGACATTTAACCTATTTGAAAACCATATGTATATCTTCTATATACTTTCGATATATGTTATGTAAAGTTCTGTATACCTGATATCAGAGAAATGTATATTGTATATGAAACTTATATTTATATTATTAATATTCTATATCTATTCTTTATGTAAACGGCAACAGTGAGCCTGTTACCGACGGAGAATAATAGATCCTTTATTTCGCTGACCATTTCCCCGATTTCTTGGAGATCAGATAGAATGCTTTCTTTTGACCATTCCGCATCCAAGATGAATTCAATGATTTCAAGAAGAAGTTCTTTTTCTTCCGCTCTGAGCAATTTTCCATGGTGCTGGATTCGATGGTTGAATATCAGTTCCTTAATACTAATTGTCTCACCCTTGTCCCAGCTTAAACTGGATCCAACCATAGTCCATGGTTCAACCTTTAATGCCTCTGAAAGTGCCATTAGTATAGGAAACCCTGGAGATTTCCTTTTCGATCGCTCCAATCGGTTAAGATATGAAGCTGAGATTCCTGTTAACTCTGAAAGCTTGCCAAGAGACATTCCTCTCTCTTCTCGCAGTTTTTTCAGCATCTTCCCGAAGTCATCACTCATCTGTTCCTTTTTCAATTTAATCCTCTCCTCGTTTACATTTTCCAGAATGGAAATCCTGCTTTCTGATCGAATGATCGTTTTATCATAGTTATGAGGAAGAATTTTGATAACTTAAATCAATAAAGATTTCTTACATTTCTATCAGGTTATTTTGTAAACGTAATAAGGGAAAATCTGAATTAAGTTCTGCTTTTAACTGTATCGTAATTAGCACAAAAAACAGCCACTCATTTTTAAGAGAGTGACTGTTATAGCATTAAATAGTATCTTTACCCTTGTTTTCATTTATCACTTTCCATACGTAATTTGTATAAGTTTTTAGTTCCTTCGCAATTTCCACCTGCTTCATACCCATTTATGAAGCCGTAGTATTTGCTCTTTCTTCGTCAGTTTCTCTTGTAACATGGTAATCATCTCTCATAAATATTTATTAGGATTATACCTTGTATCTAAAATAACCGATAGTAAGCGGGAGGCTGTGTTTGAAAGTATATGAATGATGGTAATTTAAAACAAAAAAGAACCACCCGAAGCCTGGTAAGCGGAGTGGTTCCTCACGCAAAAAAATAACTTACATGTGAACTGAACCATTAAATGCTCAGTTATCGAGTAGTGATTTTGCGACTATCCTACCCACTTCAATTATAAGAAAAATTTAACCATTTAATCAATCATTCTTATTGCTTGCTAACTGCATTATCTGCTTTGAATAATTACTTATTCATTCCAAGTTCCTCTTCTAATAATTCGTTTAAAGCTACTACTCCTTTCACTTACAATACTTAGAAAATTATACAGTCCCTTCCGTCAAGCGTATGATAATATTTGATTGCTCGGCTCCTTTAATCCTAAATCCTTCACGCTCTACTATGTATTTTTGTTCAGATTTTACAACCATTTTGGACTAAAAAAGTCGTTCCATAGTAGAGTTAAGGGATTAGGTTTTAGGGGAAAAGAAAAAGGAATAGAGGCTTGAAAACCCTTATTCCTTCTGGCTTTTATTCTATTCCGAAAGACCGAAGGTCGCCAGATTTTGCTCTGGATTTCCTTCTATCTTGAACCGAGTTTTTTTGGTCAGGAGCGAGTTTTTTGGGTGAAAACATTCTCAGGCTTTTTGGACACAAAAAAACGAGGAAAACTGGACAGAACATCCAATTTTCACTCGTTTTAGGGAACGACTTTTTTGGCTAAGAATACATATTGTTTTGCTACGGAAGGTTTTCATTTTCCGATAACAACCCGCAGGTAAGTCTGCAATTTATTATTCCACCGTCACCGACTTTGCGAGGTTGCGTGGTTTGTCGACATCGCAGCCGCGGTGGAGAGAGGCATAATAAGCAAGTAATTGTAATGGAACCACAGAGATAAGTGGTGTTAATAATTCATGTACTTCTGGAATGACCAAGCTGTCTTCGTCCATGTTGAGTCCTTCCATGGAGATGATGCATGGGTTGGCGCCGCGGGCAACGACTTCTTTCACATTGCCGCGAATGCTTAAGTTCACATTTGCCTGAGTAGCTAGGGCAATGACTGGAGTCCCGTCCTCAATCAAGGCGATTGTACCATGCTTTAACTCACCGCCAGCAAAGCCTTCCGCCTGAATATAAGAAATTTCTTTCAGCTTTAATGCTCCTTCTAGGCCAACATAATAGTCCATGCTACGTCCGATAAAGAAGCAATTGCGGGTAACAGATAAGAATTCTCTTGCCATGATTTCGATGATTTCCTTTGAATCACAAAGGACATCCATTGCATTGGCCACTAGTCCAAGCTCATGCTTTAGATCAAAGCCAACTTCCACGTCTTTCCGTGTTGCAATCACTTCTGCTAAGATGGCTAGAACAGCAATTTGTGCTGTATACGCTTTTGTTGAGGCAACCGCAATCTCTGGACCCGCATGCAGCAATAAAGTAAAGTCAGCTTCGCGAGAGAGTGTCGAACCTGCGACATTGGTAATCGTTAAGGCTGGATAACCCATTTCTTTTACCTGGACGAGCACGGCACGGCTGTCAGCTGTTTCACCGCTCTGTGAGATAAAGATAAACAGTGGATTTTTCGATAAAAGCGGCATGTTATAACCAAATTCACTGGAGATATGGACCTCAACTGGAATGTGCGCTAACTTCTCAATAAACTGTTTACCTACGAGACCGGCATGGTAAGATGTCCCCGCAGCGATAATATAAATCCGATCTGCTTCCGTGACCGCATCGATAATTGCATCATCAATGGTAAGTTCGCCTTGACCATCTTGATACATTTGGATAATTTTTCGCATAACAGCTGGCTGTTCGTCAATTTCTTTCAGCATATAATGCGGATACGTACCCTTTTCGATGTCGCTGGCATCCAATTCAGCTGTGTATGGTGCACGATTAATCACATCACCGTTGAGATTTTGGATCGTTACTCCGCTTCTTGTCACAAGGACCATTTCTTTGTCCATTAATTCAACAAATTGATCGGTTACTTGGAGCATTGCCATTGCATCGCTGGCGACAACATTGTAACCTTCACCCAAACCGACTAATAACGGGCTTTTATTTTTTGCAACATAAATAGTATTGTTATCTTCTGCATCAATCATAGCTAACGCATAGGAACCATGCAGCTGTGCCAACGTCTTCCGAAATGCATCTGCAACCGCCAGACCATCGCCAACATACTTCTCCACTAGCTGAACAATCACTTCCGTATCTGTTTCGCTTTTGAAAGTAACCGTTGACAAATACTCCCGTTTTAATAATTCATAATTCTCGATGACACCATTATGAACCAAGGTAAACCGGCCTGAGACACTCTGATGTGGGTGGGAATTTTCTTTGCTTGGTACACCATGAGTCGCCCAGCGAGTATGACCGATTCCCATGTTTGCCTGAACGTCTTCTGATACCGTCTGGCGTAAATCTGCAATCCGGCCTTTTTCCTTAAAAACATGAACACCGTCTTCATTTTTTAAGGCGATTCCCGCTGAATCATAGCCGCGATATTCAAGCTTCTCCAGACCTCTTAATAAAATTTCCTTCGCATCATTCTGTCCAATATATCCAACAATTCCGCACATAAGTTGTTTTCCTCCCTAATGAAGGGGGCAAGACAACATCCCGAGGGCGTACTTGCCCCCTTATCTCTGATTTTGCCACAAGGATTTATGAGCGTTTCTATCCTTGTTTTAGTATGTCGCATTTCTTCCCCTTTGTGCACAAAGTTACCTTTGTGTTTTAAGGAAAAAATTTCGGTTGTGCGTTCAACCGGGAGGTATCCGCCGAAACCTTCGATAAACCTCCTCCTCGTCAACTAACCAACTCTCTTTGGTTAGTCCAGGCGCTTTTAAATAATCTTGACTCTCTCTGCCCTCCCTTCAATAAAATAACAAAGCAAATTAATACTACTGAAAAACTGGAAATTCGTCAACCTTAAATTAGAGACCCGTGATTTTTCCAGTCAAAATAAAATATGCATAAGGAGAAATAAGTGTTCCCCCTTATGCATGTGAATTTTTAAGCTTATCAATTATTCTTTTTTGATTATCAGCGATGTATTTCAATGTTCTAGTTCCCCTAAGGGCAGGTTACTCTTTAAGGCCCATCTCAGCCTCCACTACCTGAACGATTCTGTCCACATAGGCTGCGCATAATTCTTCTGTTGCCGCTTCTGCCATGACACGGACTAGCGGTTCTGTACCTGAAGGACGGACAAGAATTCTACCGTTACCAGCCATCTCGGCCTCAACCTGTTCAATAACTTCCTTAACTTTTTGATTATCTGTTACATGATATTTATCGGTTACTTTAACATTGACTAGCTTTTGTGGGTATTTTTTCATTTCCGCTGCCAGTTCAGATAACGGTTTTTGCGTTGCTTTCATAATATTAACTAACTGCAGACCGGTTAATAAGCCATCACCGGTTGTATTATAGTCTAAGAAGATAATATGACCTGATTGCTCTCCGCCTAAATTATAGCTATTTTTCTTCATTTCTTCGACAACATAGCGGTCACCAACAGCGGTAGCGACACTTTGGATATCATGTGCTTCAAGCGCCTTATAAAAGCCAAGATTACTCATAACCGTTGAAACAATCGTACTATGTTTTAAGCGTCCCTGTTCTTTCATATATTTCCCACAGATATAAAGAATATGGTCTCCATCGACGACATTGCCATTTTCATCGATGGCAATTAGTCTATCGCCATCGCCATCAAATGCTAAGCCAACATCGGCACCTTTCTCTTTCAAAAACTCCGCAAGTGCTTGTGGGTGTGTAGAACCAACACCATCATTAATATTTAATCCATTCGGAGAGGCCCCCATTGTTGACAAATCTGCATCAAGGTCAGCAAATAAATGGGTGGCTAGTGATGAGGTAGCCCCGTGAGCACAATCTAATGCTATATGTATGCCAGTGAATTCCTCATCTACCGTATTTTTTAAATATTGGAGGTATTTTTGACTGCCTTCAAAATAATCCATTACTAAACCAAGTTCTTCGCCAATTGGCCGCGGTAATTGATCTTCTGGTAGATCCATTAACTCCTCAATTTCCTGTTCTTGTTCATCTGAGAGTTTAAAACCGTCTGGCCCAAAAAACTTAATTCCATTATCAGCCACCGGGTTATGAGAAGCTGAGATCATGACTCCCGCCTGTGCTCCTTGAGCTTTTGTTAAATATGCTACTCCCGGTGTTGAAATAACTCCAAGCCGCATGACTTCTGCTCCTATCGAAAGTAACCCGGCTACAAGCGCCCCTTCAAGCATGTGCCCGGAAATACGGGTGTCGCGTCCAATTAGAACCTTCGGACGGGATTTGTCTTTCGTCAATACATAACCGCCAAATCGGCCTAATTTAAACGCCAGTTCAGGTGTTAATTCACTGTTGGCTATTCCCCTTACTCCATCGGTACCAAAATATTTTCCCATAAAAAACGCTCCTTCAATAAATGCTCGATTTTATGCATTAGTGGTTATTGTAACTTTTGCCTTCGATTTATTTGGCTTCCATTCGAGATCGGAAGGTCCCTCTATATGAATATTTACCTCATGATTGCCTTCGTCTAAATCGGAAAGATCAACATAGGCATTAAAATCCTCGGGTCCCAATGATTTTAATTTGTTACCCTCTCCATTGACGAGCAGAGAAATCATTTGATTATTTGGGTCATCCATTTCCGCTTCATAATCATTTGCCAACCCCTTTATTTGGATGGGGATTTTCGTGATTGTTTTTTCTTCCTGTGTCGTTATACTCACTTTGACTTTTACTTTAACCAACTGTGGTGTAACCTTTGTTACCCCATTTGCAATGATAACCGGTAACTCCAGCGTCTGATCAGCTGTTATTTTACTAACATCAACCTCTACGCGTACATTCTTGATATTTTTCAAGACTTGCTCATTTCCTGAAATCACGGCTTCTCTTGTTTCAAGTTCAATTTTATCGATGGTCACACCTTCTGGGGGGGTACCTTTTTGCACAATACTAATCGGCACAGTCTTGTTATTATTCTTGATTGGAAGAGTTACTTTTACCGTGCTAGGCTCCACCGTAACATTTAATTTATTTAGATTCTTATCGAGAACCTGTACTTCAGCATTCCTTGAGATTGTTTCTTTCATATCGCTGTTTTCTTCAATGACTGCTTTCACATATGCAATCCGGTCAATCAGATTTTTAGCACCGGTTATTTTTACCTCCCCTGGTTCGACGAAGGGCTGGCCGGCAATATATCCATCAGCTATATTTGCGTGATTATACTCTGCTTCTACCTTGAATTCTTTTGTTACTTTTTCCCGAACCGTTACGTAAACGTACTCTGGTTTAATTGTTGCTTTAATTTTATCAGATAGTTCGCGGATTTTTAATTTTACTTTTTGCCTGCCTATTTTGGCATCCTTTAAGTCAATATAAACTTCAAAGTTTCGCAACGCTTTAGCTGTTTGAACATGAGTAATCGGACCCTTTAAGCTAATATCAACGGTATTAGGAATACCTGAGACGACTAAATTCTCGGTATCATAATAAGCTTTGACAGGATAATCCTTAATATCCTCAGTCTTTTGGTTCGTTGGTACATAGACATCTTTTGCACCTGGGTTAACTGAAGAATATAACAGCACCGCCAAAACGAGAGCAAGTCCCTTGATAAACCAAGGGTTATCCATAAATTTATCCATTATTTTTTCCCCTCCAGTTCCAACGAGCTGAAGAAGCAGGTTTTGTTCTGAGATTGTTCACTAACTCATTAGTGAGGATTTCTTTAAGTTCCTCCGCCTGTAAATCACGATGTAGTTCTCCATTTTTCGTAAGTGATATTCCGCCTGTTTCCTCGGAAACAACAACAGTGATGCTGTCTGTCACTTCGCTAATCCCCAATGCAGCCCTATGCCTGGTTCCTAATTCTTTTGAAATAAATGGACTCTCGGATAGAGGTAGATAACATGCAGCCGCCGCAACATTATTTTTTTGAATAATGACTGCACCATCATGAAGCGGTGTATTTGGGATAAAAATATTGATTAATAGCTCTGAAGAAATCTTAGAATTTAAGGAAATACCTGTTTCAATATAATCGCTCATCCCGGTTTCCCGCTCAATTGAAATTAACGCACCAATCCTGCGCTTAGCCATATAATCTGTTGCCTTAAGAATCGCTTCAACAGTTTTCTCTTGACCGTCATCATCAACGGTACTGCTTCGTGAAAAAAACTTTCCTCTTCCTAGTTGCTCTAGTGCTCTTCTTAGCTCAGGCTGAAAAATAATAATGACTGCAAGAAATCCGTATGTGATGACCTGCTGCATCATCCAACTTAATGTTTCTAAACCAAAAAAGTCACTGGCTACCCTAACTACAAGTATAACAAGGATCCCTTTTAGTAATTGAACAGCCTTCGTGCCTTTTATCAAATTAATCAACTTGTAGATGACATACCATACAAGGAGAATATCAACAATACTCGATACATACTTCCAAAATGTCCAATCCGCAAACGGCATGGTTTTTCCTCCGTAAATTTGCATTAAATACCTGTTGCACGCAACTCATTTATTATAGCATAAACCTGCTTGTACTTATTAGGTTGTGTTGTTTAAAAAAATAAATCACCCATTTTGAGTGATTTATAGTTATTGTACTTCCGACTACTTAAAAAACCCTGTGACCTCATGTGCTGAACGTTTCATTTGATACCAAATCCAGTCGAACATCTCATTTACCTCATCAATTTCACCCGTCACATGTCCAGCTGAGGCGAGGTATTTTTCGCCATGAATAACCTCACCGTGAATAACAGTCACATTTCCTTGGATTTCGCCCTCTATTTTCAATTTTCCGTTGCGCACAACCACATCGCCTTTAACCACTTCCCCTTTAGGGACAATAACGGTATTGTTCTCCACGACAAGATTTTCTTGCTTGGAAACGGAAAATTCGCGGTCTTGATTCCATGTCGAGAAAAGACTGCCCATCATGAGGACAACGAACAAGGATGCCGCGGATAGTAACGGATGATTTCTCATCATACGCGCCAGTAAAACTTTCTTTTTTTCTTTTGGCAGGCGCGCTAGGACGTTAACTGTAAAATCTGCTGGGGCTTGCATACTTGAGATACTTTTTACAAAAGCAACGGTCTTTTTTAGTTCGTTAAATATAGTTTCGCACTCTTTACAACTTTGGAGGTGCGCTCTTAATATCTGCTCTTCTTCTGAATTAATTTCTTCATCCAGATACTGGTGCATCAGTTCAACAATATGGTCTGGACACATAACAGCTTCACCTCTACACATACCGTAATTGTTTTCTTAAAGCCTCCCGGCCGCGATGAATTCTTGTTTTCACAGTTCCCAAAGGTAAATCAAGAATTTCACTAATTTCATTTAATGATAAATCCTCAATATACTTTAACACGATAGCAGAACGATATTTTTCAGGGAGTTTCAAGATTTCCTTTTGAACCACTTCCTGCAGTTCCAAGCCTTCTAACTCCTTTTCGGGGAGAGGTGTGTTAGCTGGAATTTGAGAATACATGGTAAGCCCCTCTGAACCAGCTACTTCTGCATCTAAATAATAATCAGGTTTTTTCTTCCGCAGCCTGTCAATACATAAATTTGTTGCAATGCGAAACAGCCATGTAGAGAATTTTAATTCCTGATTAAATGATCGGATATTTACATATGCCCGAAGAAACGTTTCTTGGGCAATATCTTCTGCTTCATGGCGGTTTCCCAACATTCGAAAGCAGAGCTGATAAACACTGTTCTTATAGATTTCTACAATTTCCCCAAATGCATCTTGATCGCCTTTGATTACTTGTTTTATTCTCTTTTTTACAATAGTTTCCATACAGTTCCTTCAGCTCCAATGCCGCTATCCGATAATACGATTCGGTAGCAAAAAGGTTTCGTTTATAACGAAATTTTGGACTCATTCCCTTTTATTTTAGCAAAAACTTGCTAAATACTGTTAATAATTATTTGATGAAAAAGGGAGTAACGGGGTATTATCTATAATAGTTTTTCGCCAAATAGGGATCCCATGAGACTAACTGCAATGGATGCTGTCCGATTTTTTTCATCTAAAATAGGGTTTACTTCTACAAATTCTGCAGAAGTGATTAGCTCTGCCTCCGCTAACATTTCCATCGCCAAATGGCTTTCCCGATAACTTATTCCACCAAAGACAGGTGTTCCCACTCCAGGACACTCACTAGGGTCTAACGCATCTAAATCCAATGATAAATGGACACCATCGGTCCTTTCCTTTAGGTAAGTAATTGTTTCCTCCATTACTTTCGTCATACCTAGACGGTCTATTTCATGCATGGTGTATACTTTTATCCCTTTTTCCTTTATTAACGCCTTTTCGCCATCATCTAGCGAGCGCGCTCCAATAATAATGATATTTTCCGCCTTAATTTTTGGGGAGTATTCACCTATTTCTAGTAGCAGCTGATGTCCCAACCCTAAACTGACTGCCAATGGCATTCCATGAATATTTCCGGAAGGACTCGTTTCCGCGGTATTAAGATCACCATGAGCATCATACCATATTACTCCTAGATTCTTATAATGCTTGGCAACTCCTGCTAATGTTCCTATTGCAATACTATGATCGCCGCCAAGCACCAGTGGAAATGCACCGGATTGAATCACTTCATCAACCTTTTTGGCTAATAAGGTATTCTTTTCAGCAACTAAATGTAAGTTTCTGAGCCGTGAATCCTGATCAACCGTGACTTCTGGCCGGCCGATTGCGATGTCACCTAAATCATGAATCTGATTAAACAATGGGGCTAACCGTTCATTAATGCCTGCATAACGTATCGCACTTGGCCCCATATCAACACCCCGTCGCAATTGGCCTAAGTCCATCGGCATTCCAATAATAGCAAGTTTCCTCTCCACAAAAAATCCCCCTATTGTTTTTTCCTTTATTGTACCTGCTATTGTTGGAGTGACTCAACATAGAAAAGCAAAAGGGGCTTGGTCATCGCCGTACAAATTGGAGGGACTTCGACTGAGATAAAGGAAACACGATGAACGTAGTGAATCGATGTTGACTTATCGTAGGGAGGAGTCTTGAAATTTGCTAGGCGATAGCCACTTGAGCTAGACAAACTGGACAAAAGCCTGTATAGTTATACGTTTTTTCTGTTTTTTGTAAAAAAAACGTCCAATGAGTCTATGGACTTCATTGGACGTTTTATAATTAACCTAATTTACGACTAGGAATTTTGTCAATGTTATCAAGCATGATACCGGTTCCGATTGCAACACAATCCATTGGATTATCAGCAACGAGTACAGGAACTTTCAACTCCTCTGCCAGAAGCATGTCAATGCCATGCAATAAAGCTCCGCCTCCGGTTAGAATCACGCCGCGGTCAATAATGTCGGCGGAAAGTTCTGGCGGTGTACGCTCAAGTACACTTTTAGCCGCTTGTACAATAACTGCTACAGGTTCGCGCAATGCCTGTTCAATTTCTTCAGAGCGGACGGTAATCGTACGTGGCAAACCGCTAACCATATCACGTCCACGGATTTCCATTTCCTCAGAGCGTGATCCTGGAAAAACTGTTCCAATATTAATTTTGATATTCTCAGATGTGCGTTCTCCGATTAGGAGCTTATACTCGCGCTTAATATAATTTAAAATCTCCGTATCGAACTTATCACCGGCCATTTTAATGGAGGAAGACGTCACGATATCGCCCATTGAGAGTACTGCAACATCTGTTGTTCCTCCTCCAATATCAACAACCATATTCCCGCTTGGCTGGAAGATATCCATCCCGGCACCGATAGCAGCAACTTTCGGTTCCTCTTCTAAATACACCTTTTTACCGCCACTCTTTTCGGCGGCTTCTCGTATTGCCTTTTGCTCAACACTGGTAATATTTGTTGGACAGCAGATTAAAATTCGCGGTTTTGATAAAAATCCCTTTACATTCAACTTATTAATAAAATGCTTTAACATCGCTTCTGTGACATCAAAGTCCGCAATGACGCCATCTTTTAATGGGCGAATCGCAACGATATTGCCCGGAGTACGTCCAACCATTCGACGTGCTTCTTCGCCAACCGCAAGTACCCGGTTGGTGTTTTTGTCTATTGCAACTACAGAAGGCTCATTCAATACAATTCCTCGGCCTTTAACGTGGATTAGTACGTTAGCCGTCCCTAAATCAATCCCAATATCCCTTGCAAACATTCTCTATTCTTTCCTCCTCGGAAGATTCCACATACTTTTCCTAATTGTTTATTTTACCATATCCAATGCAATTCACATAACATTTTCGGGTAAAAGTTGTAAACTTTTGATGAATACTGTCGGAATCGGAGGATTTAAGAATCTTAAATATTTTTTTACCAGAGAAGGCTATATGCTATTTATTTACCGCCTCCCCCTCCTTTTCTTCTTTCTGATACTTCATCTTTGTTGCTTCCCCACCCCTTAAGTGACGAATTGATTTATGATAATCTAATATTTCCTTGACCTCGTTTGCAAGCTCAGGATTAATCTCAGGAAGTCTCTCAGTTAAATCCTTATGGACTGTACTTTTGGATACGCCAAACTCCTTCGCAATGACGCGAACCGTTTTTCTCGTCTCCACGATATACTTTCCAATCTTGATAGTCCTCTCTTTGATGTAATCGTGCACACTCTCGCCCTCCCTAAATTGGATGTGGAGTGTGAAATGAGACTCGCTTATCACTATGACCAAATACTGCATCCGCATGGTGGTGACATTTAAATGGTGTCAGGCACCACAAAAAGACAGTTGTCCATATGGGACGGACATTATCTCAAAATGGGTGTCAGGCACTATGCGGCAGAAAGATTTCCTTTCTGTATCATACGATGAATAATCATGTCCCCAACTGAATTTCCCGCATCTTCAAACGACTCCTCACCTCAAACACTCTCTTTGTAAAGGTTTGTATTCATTGTATTAGCTTGGATATAGGTTTATGCACAAAATACACAAACAGGACATAATATGCATCAATATTTGGAAAATATTATTAAAAAAAGACTAGGAAACGATGTCCTAGTCTCATTGTCTTCATATAACCCTACTTTTTTTCGCCAAGGGCAAAAGTAATTTCCGCCTCACAGACGAGTTCTCCGTCAACAGTTGCCACGGCTTTTCCTTTACCAATTGGGCCGCGAAGCCGCACCATTTCAACTTCTAGACGAAGCTGATCACCAGGTTTAACTTGCTTTTTAAAGCGGCAACCGTCAATTCCAGCAAAAAAGGCTAAACGTCCGCGGTTCTCTTCCTTTTTTAACACTGCAACCGCGCCTACTTGGGCAAGTGCCTCTACAATTAAAACACCTGGCATGACAGGATAATCTGGAAAGTGCCCATTAAAAAACTCCTCATTTGCTGAGACATTCTTAATTCCTACGGCTCGTTTTCCTTCTTCTACTTCTAAAATTCTGTCCACCAGTAAAAACGGATAGCGATGGGGGATAATTTCTTTAATTTGCTGAATATCAAGCATAAATTTAGTACCTCCTATTAAGATTAAGTCATAACTACATTTTACTACTAATAGACGATAAAAGGGAAGGACTGTTGCCGTCCTTCCCCATTTATTTTTCCTTTTCGACTAAATCATCAATATGTGTCCAAGTAGATACTTTAAATACATCTGTAACCTTGCCACCGCCTAGCAAACTATAGCCAACAACCGCTCCAACTGTTACACTTATGAACACAAAAATTATCAACAATACTAATCTAAGCCATATTGGAATTAGCCTTATTCGGACTCTTTTCTCCCGTACTTCGGAATTCTCCTGACCAATCTGATCTTTTTTCTTTTTATATTCTTCCCTTTTGATTACTTTTTCCTGATTAGGATTATTTAAAGCCATTACATATTCCCCTTTTGCCTGTTTTCCCCTTGATATGCTGTTTATCCTAATATTTAAAATTGTTACCTTTTATTATAACCATCTTTTCACAAGTCTCATATAATTTTCTTTATTATTTCTTTATTAAAAGTAAAAAATGGCAAAATAAGAATATAAAAAAGCAAGAGAAGAATTCTTCTCTTGCTTTTATGAGCCATGAAGGACTCGAACCTTCGACCCTCTGATTAAAAGTCAGATGCTCTACCGACTGAGCTAATGGCTCAGTTAATGCATACACTATCTCTTCACATTTTGCACAAAATTCACTAAAAATATTCAGAGATACAAGAATATGGCTGGGCTAGCAGGATTCGAACCTACGAATGACGGAGTCAAAGTCCGTTGCCTTACCGCTTGGCTATAGCCCAATATTAACTTATTAATAGTTTGTCCAAAAATATAATAAATATGTATGGTGGAGGGGGACGGATTCGAACCGCCGAACCCTGAGGGAGCGGATTTACAGTCCGCCGCGTTTAGCCACTTCGCTACCCCTCCAACAATGATGCCGGCTAGAGGACTTGAACCCCCAACCTACTGATTACAAGTCAGTTGCTCTACCAATTGAGCTAAACCGGCATATAGTTTGAGAAAGCATAATATGGTGGAGGATGACGGGATCGAACCGCCGACCCTCTGCTTGTAAGGCAGATGCTCTCCCAGCTGAGCTAATCCTCCATTATGATGACCCCTACGGGATTCGAACCCGTGTTACCGCCGTGAAAGGGCGGTGTCTTAACCGCTTGACCAAGGGGCCACTATCAAAACTATAAAAGCTCCCAAGCGGGCTCGAACCGCTGACCTCTTCCTTACCATGGAAGTGCTCTACCTACTGAGCTATGGAAGCAAATTATTAATTATTATAGACATAAAAATGGCTCCGCAGGTAGGATTCGAACCTACGACCGATCGGTTAACAGCCGATAGCTCTACCACTGAGCTACTGCGGAACAATACAATGCCTGGCAGCGTCCTACTCTCACAGGGGTAAAACCCCAACTACCATCGGCGCAGAGAAGCTTAACTTCCGTGTTCGGTATGGGAACGGGTGTGACCTTCTCGCCATCACCGCCAGACTATTTAGTTGACACTATCTTATTATAGTGTTTTTATTATATTTGTCAAGGGAAAATTAAATTTTTCATTCCCTCAAAACTAGATAATGCAGAAGAAGTTCCATTGAAGAACGAGTATACTTATTAAGCGGACGCTTCCGCTTTTCGTTTATTGTCTAGCTGCAGCGTCCAGCAACTAGTGTCTTTCGGTCCTTTCCCTACGATAAGTCAACATCGAATCGCTAACGCTCTTCGTGTTTCCTTTATCTCAGTCAATGCCCTCCAAGCCATACGTTGCTAAGCGGACGCTTCCGCTTTTCTATTTGGTTAAGTCCTCGATCGATTAGTATCAGTCAGCTCCACATGTCACCATGCTTCCACCTCTGACCTATCAACCTGATCATCTTTCAGGGATCTTACTAGCTTGCGCTATGGGAAATCTCATCTCG